>JAKQTP010000030.1 GCA_029563035.1 archaeon
AATACTATACAAATGTAATTCATGATAATAGGGTTTATAAGCTTGACCATGTCGAGAAATGTTGTGATGATATTATCAATAAAATCGGCAAAGGTTTTTCCATTGAAGAAAATGATAATGGAATTGATATCGGGCTTTATGTATCTGATTATGAGACTTTCTATTATAAAATGGAGTATTGCCCTTTTTGTGGCGAAAAAATTATAACTAAAGAATTGAGTGTTTTTGATGCAACAGAATTATATCAGCAAATTCAAAAGAAATTAGAATTTTTATCAGTTGGAGATGAGGGTTTTCAGGAATTGCAAGAAGAATTGAGAGAATTGTCTTGGACTGAGTTATAGTTGACTTTTAGTTAAAAATATGATATAATATTATTATAGTAAAAAGAGCTGATAAACTTTTTCAAACAGAGAAAAGGAAGATATTATGGTTAAATTAACACAAGAAGAGATAAACAAAAGACTAAAGCTACATAAAATGTGGTTAAATGGTGAAGATGGTGGAGTTAGAGCAGACCTAAAAGGTGAAAATTTAAGAGGTGCGGACTTGAGAAGTGCAGACCTAAGGCGTACAAACTTAGAAGGTGCAGATTTAAGAGGTGCAGATTTAAGAGGTGCGGACTTGAGAAGTGCAGACCTAAGACGTACAAACTTAGAAGGTGCAGATTTAAGATGTGCAGACCTAAGACGTACAAACTTAGAAGGTGCTGATTTAAAATATGCAAGCCTAAAAGATGCAAACTTAAGCGATACAGACCTAAGAGGTGTAGATTTTGATTATTCATGTCTACCACTTTGGTGCGGTAGTTTAAAAGCTAATTTTGATGATAGAGTGGTAATACAATTGTTATATCATTTATTGTCAATTGCTAAATATTCATCTAACATGAGTGATGAATTAAAATCGCTTTTATTAACAGATGAATTAAAAGCAGTGGCAAATAAATTTCATAGAACAGAAGAATGTGGGGAAATTTAAACAATCTAGTCAGATATCCACTAGCTTTAGACAGTGGGTAACTCACAATTATGAAAGTAGGTTTTTTTGTATGAATGACATTTGTATCATGTTATTAATAGTAGGGGGTATATTATTTTTAGGTATACTCTTACTATTAGACGAGAATAAAAGACTAAAAAGCAAACTAAAAGAACATGAAAATAATTTTATAAGTCTTGCAAAAGTTATGGGATATGTAAAAAAACAGTAATATATATGATTATTTGCAAGTAGATTTTGGATTTTGGATAGGTGAAAATTGTACGTTTTATAATTTATCAATAAAAATTTTCACTTAT
>JAKQTP010000055.1 GCA_029563035.1 archaeon
ATTATATCCATCAGAAAAATATACTTTATAATAATTTTTCTTTTTTAAAGAATAAGCTTTTATATCATGATTTATCTCAAAATTTAAATCTCCTGCAAATAATATATCTGAAGTAGCAAACTCACCATCTGGATAAAAATGCAAAGCTTGTAATACTCCATAATAGTTACCGTTGGGATTAAGTTCATGATAATTTTTTTCAGCAGCTATAAATACTAATAACGATGGAAAAGATGTATTATCTATATTACCGTATTCTACTATACCTAATATCTTTTTTGGAATATATATATAACCATTAAAATTAATATGATCTGCTATTGTATATATCAGTTTAGAACTTCTTTCTGGAGATACTGTACAATATCCATTTTTTTCGTCTGTAATTAATTTTATATTTAACGCATCATAATAAAAAGATTGACTATATCCATCTTTTTGAGAATCTTGATTTAAATGTCTTGGTATTAGTTTTAAGTTCTGCATAAATTAGTGTTTTTTCGTTGGATATCTAAACGTACTTCTTATAACACCTCTTTTAAGTCTTAAAGCTTCCATTTTACTTCTAGTTAAGTTTTTAGATTTACTACCTACAGCTGCAGTGTAAAATAAATAATTTGAGTTTAAATAATCTAACATTCTATAATCTACTTTACCTTGTATATAATAACGTGTTGCTAACATCGAAGCACAATGGTATAAAACATATCTGTATATATATTGATCATCTGGAATCATTACATTTCCATTTTCGTCAAGTATAAATCTTCTATATGTCAATATAACTTCTCCATTATCAAAAGATACCTGTATTTTTTTAGACTTACCAAGATATAATATACTAAATGTATCTACTAAATTTGGATCATTTTTAAAAAAATTATCAGAATACATAGCTGGTACAACAGATAATTCTTCAACTAAAGCTAATCCAGTAGCTTTGTTTACTACAAGGTCTAATTTTACTAAATCGTCTGGAAAATCACCATTATGATTAATTATTTGTATTGGAGAAGGATTACCATCTTCACCATTAGTTACTACTTTTTCATATACACAATCATTTTCTAATATCATTAATGCAGAACCTATCCATTCTATAAGATCATTATCATATAAATCGGCAGTATCAAATCCTAAAGATACAAGTTGTTCTCTAATATAACCAATACTAAAATAACTCATGGTAATCCTTTTATATAATCTTCGTATACATAAATATTATCAATAGTTTGTTTATATATTTTCTTTTTTAATGTGTAAAATGGTGTAAAATTAAAAAACTGAGAATTTTCTAATGGACTATATAATTTTATCCAATAACAATGTGCTACATAACCATCACTATGTTCATTTAATAAACGTACTACACCTTTATTTTTTCTAAACTCGGCATCTTCTTTACGTAATTTTTTTGTTCTATAAAAATCTATTGGTAATCTATCTGTTCTGTCATAATTTAATTTCTTTTTCTTAACTACTATATCTCCTAAATAGGCTAAAGTTACTCGTTTACCTGCAGCTATATCATTAGCAATTAAATCAAAATAGGAATATATAATATCCCTAATAATTTTTGTACTTAAGTTTGTTTTATTTTCTTTTTTATAAAACTGGGCTATTTGTGTATTGTTAAATGTTGCTTTCATTAGTTTAAATCATTTTTTGCGTTATTTACTGGATCATTACGTATACCTAATAAATGTGCTATATAAGTTTTAGCTATAGCATCTTCTAGATATGGTACGTAAGATAAATCAATTGGATAATTTGAATCTAAAGTAAAATTGGATGCGTCCATTGGATCTTTTAATACAGCTTTTATATTTATATTTTTTATTCTATTTGCATAAGTATTATTATCATAACCTGTTATACATACTTTATTGGTATTATCTAAAAATGCATATAACATATGTCTATTAAATAATCCTCCACCAACACCGTTTATATTATAATTATCTAATACTTTGATTAAAGATGTTCTTAAATCTAAGTTATATATTTTTATTAATGGTTTATTCCCATTAAACATTATCTCTGGTATAGGATTTTTAGTTCTATTTAAAGATGTTTTTAAATGATCTGCTTCTATAAGTTCTAACTCATATATTCCTAAATCTTGATAAAACTCTTCTGGTACGGTTAAATTACCATTAGCTCTTACTTTATTAAGATATTGTTTTAAAAACATAGCACGTTCATTATTTATCCAAAACATACATGTGCGTATATCTATATCATCATCATCAAATCCATTTGCACGTAGTAACTGATATACATTATAACTTAATTCTCTTAATGTAGCCATAATTATATTATTTTAAAAATTTAGAAATAAACTTAAATTTTAATTCAATCATTATTAACAAAGATATAGATAATATTAGTATTATTTTATTTTTATGTTTTATTTTATATCTTAATGCATAGATTTCTTCTTGTGAGGTTTTAACTACAACATTTTTATAATATTCTGTTTCTTTTAAAGCATTATCTAATCTGAATAATAATGTGGTATCTTTACTTACTAGGTTATGCTTTAATTTATTATTGTTTATCCAAGCTTCAGAAATAGAAAACTCATTTTGTAATATAGATTTTGGTGTGTTTATTACTTTATTATTTATAATAATTATTGTGTCAACATTAAATAATGTATCCGGTTTGATTTTTACATATATTATTGTATCTTTTATTTTAGTAATTATAGAATCTTTTATAATGATTTCCGTTTTATTATCGCAAAATCTATTACACTGTTTCTTAGTATAACAAGAATTAAGTATAACAACTAAAATAAACAACAAACCTATTTTTATTATTCGTACCATTGTGCTACTTTATATATCGTTCTAAGTGGTCTTCGTTTTTTATATACACCATCTCCTTCACGACTACCAGCTTTATTAGTATTTCCTTCAATAGTTATCATATATACATCATCAATTTTTTCACATAATCCTACATGTGCTATACGTTTTTTATTATTAAAATATATTCCAAAAACATCTCCGGAATTAGCTTCATATTTATTTACTAGTTTATTTTTAGGAAACCATGATGGACTCCAAGCAGGACTTTCTGGTATATCTAAGTTACATTGTTTATGAATATAAGTTATAAACGCTGCACACCAAGGATATCCAGCATTTAAATTAGTTGAAGCTAAGAATAACTCTACTTCATAACCATCATTATTTCCAGTTTTTTCTCTAACACCAACATATTTATTAGCTTGATATATCAAGCAATTGTTTTGAGCGTTAGAATAAAAGCTAAGAAATATAAAGCAAACACAAATAAAGATGTTTTTGTTTTTTCCCATTCAGAGCTAAATAAATTAGTAAATAAATCTTCAAACTCATTATCTAGATAATTATATAACTTAGGAAAAGTTAGTTTTATTAATAACCAAGCTAATCCATGAAATATCAATACAGCTATTATAGCATATATTATTTGTTGTAATACTCCAGAATCATAAAATGCAGCCGTAGCATCAAATAATCTTATGATATATGGAAATGTAAACCATAGTATTAATGCTACTGGAATAGATAATACCTCATTCCAATCTTTAATAAATCTTAAGAATTTTTTCATATCACAAATTTCCTCATTAAATAATTATAATCATGCCTATTTGTAACAGAATAATTATATTTATCTACACCATCAGGCCATTTATATATTGTAAATTTTACACCATCAGATTCATAAGATTCTATTCTACATATACTCCAAGTACTAACATCTAAGCTAGAGTTATTTGGTGAAGCATAACAAAGATAAATATATTCAACATTGTCTATGGTTTCTTCTATTATCAGATCAGGATTTTTATTTAGATTACGTATAGTAGTATAAATTAATCTTTCATTGAATTCATTCATGATATTACAAATTAAAAATTTTCATTATTATATGATTACTTAAAGAAAATATCATCCATAATAAATATCCAATTATAATGCCTATTGCATTATTTAACAGTATTAATATTATCAAACCCATTGAGGTGAAAATAAATAAATGTTCTAAAAATGCTAAAAAATGAAAAGCATCTGTAACAAATACAAATAATGTTGTAGAAAATAAAAACTTTTCTCCTTTAGTAGGATCTTCATCTTTATATTTATTTTTCCAGCTTAGGGCAGGATTCCACCAAAAATCATTTATTTTAGGAAAAATTTGTTTAAAATTATTATATCTAAATTGTATAATCTCACGTAATCCTCTACATAAACCAGAAATTATTATTAAAACTATTATTAATATATTCATTTTATTTATTATTTTAATTTATAAAATATTTAATTCTATACAATCATTATCTATCTGTTCTTTAATTATTTTTCTACTTGTTAAAAACTGCAAATAACGTTCTACACTTTCATTTGCTTTTTGTTCATCAAAAATTCCTTCTTTAGCAGAGTTATAATCATTAATAAGTTTTTGCTCATAATCTTTATTCCATAAAGAATTTATTACAGCATCAGTTATTTTATTACTTGTAATAATTCCCCATATCACAAATTCATCACATCTCCATTGTGTAATTGTTTCATTTTCATTTAATGCAGGTATTTCTATTTTTTGAATATTCATTCTATAAAAATAACTACCATTATTTACATTGCTTAATTTTTGAGGTTCAACATCATAAAATGCTTCCATAATATTTTGGTTTAATTATTGTTTTTAATAAATGCCTCGAATTACTATATTTAGTCCATCCAAGCCAACTACAAATATTTTGTTTATAATCTTTATCAGAAATATCATTTAATTTATTTATCAAAATAACTCTTTTACAAAAATAAAGATGATCAACCTGTTTCATTGCTTTAAATTTAAATTGTATCAGGAATAAAACAAAGGCGAGAGCCGATAACAGCAGAAGAATGAGAAGGAACAGAATCAGAACAAGCATAGCCGAAACCCGCAGCAGAGCCATTAGGCGCATTACCCCCAAAAAGAACCATGCGAAGAGAACTCGAAGAAAGAGAAGTATAATGATAATCACACCAAAAAGAAGAAGAACCAGAATCTGCTGTACCACATAAAATAGGTATAATATCACCAAATTCTCCAATAATCATTTCTTTAGTAAATCCACTTACACGTGACTCCAATCCTCTTAACTCATATCCATTATAATTATTATCATTGTAAATTGAAGGATCATTAGCTACATAAACTTTAGAAGTACCACCGTCGATATCTGTCTTTATATCAATATTTATTCCATCTGTGATTTTCCAGATATGACCAAATAGATTTTCTATTCCTCTATATGTAGGTATATTAGTAGTTGTTCGTGTAATTTTAGTAAAATATTCTGTATTTGTTATATTATTTCCTAAAGAATCTTTAATACATTTGTATAGATCATTCCCAGAAGAGGTATAATTATTCACATAATATTGTATATCAAGACTAAATATGCCTTGATAATTTTCTAAAGTTTGATCAATTTTAGTAAAATATTCTGTATTTGTTATTTCATTTCCTAAAGAATCTTTAATACATTTATATAAATCATTTTCAGAAGAAACCCAATCATTTACATGATATTGTGTTGTAAGACTAAATTGACCTAAATAAGGTGTTTTCTTACCAGCGTCATATTCAAATGGCATAGTAAATAATTTTATTGCAGTATTATTTCCAGAACTTGCTGTATATCCACAAGGTATAAAAGGATAATAACTGTTAAAGTCGTTCCATTTTGTACTATTAATATTTGTAACACCATCTCCTAATCCTCCTTGTGAAAAACCATTTGCTTCTTTTTGTGCATTAAATGTTTTTTGAGAATTTAATGTAGCATATTCTACAATAAAAAGCCATGCAACATTTTTATACATATTATAATCCATACAATTCCATTCAGCAGTTGTAGAATTATTCCGTTTTCTTGCGGCTATACGAAGATCAGTTCTATTAATACTAGTAACTGGCATACCAAGTTGAGATCTATATGTACCATCCCAAGCTATTTGATTATAACCACCTCTATAATCTACATCTGTATTTTTCACAGAACAAAGTTTTCCTGTACTTCTTTGAATTGAAGCTTCAAAAGCTGATATATATTGTTTTTTAACTAGATGATAACCATTTAAAGGATATTCAGATAATAAACATTGTCTAATATTTCCCAATGTATTAAATTTTCTATAATGTTGCGGAATTTCGACCATTACCTGTCCAGAAGCTCCAGATAAATCATTTGCAGACCAGTCATTAGGATTTAAATATTCTGTAACTCTTCCATTATCATCAAGAAGACAACCTTTCATTTTACTTTGTATAGGAAGTAATCTATGAAGATCATAGCTTCCTATTCTTTTTAGGTCTGGTGATGCAACAGTAACATCCCATTCTACGCCATAGGAATAAAGATAATCTGCTTTATTCATAGTTTCAGATGCTTTAGTATCAGTATAACTATTTGCTGAAGTTAAAGTTTCAGACGACTTAGTATCAGTATAATTATTTGCTGAAGTTAGAGTTTCAGATGCTTTAGTATCCGTATATCCATTTGCCGAAGTCAAAGCTGCAGATACTTCAACATCAGTATAATTTTTTGCTACTGTAAGATTCGTTTCTGCTAAATTATATGCATCACCAGCTTTATCACTGGCACTATTAGCAGTATTTATAGCATTATCTGCTTTAGTATTAGCTTTATCAGCTATATCTAAGGCATCATCTACTTTAGTATTAGCTTCATTAGCTACACTTACAGCATTATCTGCTTTAGTGTTAGCTTCATTAGCTATACTTACAACTGAATCTGCTTT
>JAKQTP010000058.1 GCA_029563035.1 archaeon
TGTCCATGATAATTACAAGCCCAACAATTAAATTGTAATGTATTTATATTTACCTCAAGATTGTATTTATCAATAGAACTACCCTTTGCTTCACATATAGGACAATTATATTTTAATTGATTGAACCTTTGTTTTGGTTCACCTAGATTTTTTAACCTGAATTTAATTTTATCTATATCCATACAACAAAAATAGTATTTTTAGTTTATAAATCATAATTTATTATATAACACTTTGTTTTACAATAATTTATAGGTTTGTTTCTTTTAGTTATTATATGTATATTTGTATATAATTAATAACAACTATATGCACTTAGATATAACACTTCAAAAAGGCAAATACACATTTGAAAATAATACATTTACAATGTCTGAGAAAGATGTAAAATTTGCCACAAGTTTTAATATAACAAATCCTAAAACAGGTAAATCAATGTTATTTAATTTTCAATATTCTACCGGGCCTGAATTTGACCCTAATACAAGATGGATTTATTTTTCAGATACAGGTGTTAAGTTGGAATTAAAAAATGACCCAATTTTTACAAAAATTGCTCGTGAAAATTATTTAAAATACAAATTAATATAACATCTCAATAATACAAAATATTTATAAATTAGAAAAGAAAGATGTTGCGGTAAAATCCGAAGATTATTATGCCCGTAACAATGATGTATCATTTGATGATATTAATAATTTGGTTCTAATTGCATCTTATGATAAAGTTGAAGAATGTGTTGAATATTTAGAAAGTTTAAAAATAGATACAAAAGAAGAATACAAATATAAAAAGGGTACTTATTTAATCATACCAACATTTCAAATATAAAAAAATAACAAATGAAATTTACAATAAATTTAAAACCGGCAAAATTAGAAGCAAGAACTAAAAATGAGATTATTTCTAAAATAAGAAATATAAATCGTTCTTTAACATATACTTTTTGTAACTTGGGTAATGGTTTATATGATTATAAAAATAAAACATTTTATGTTTATAATCTTCAAAAAATCCGAAGCAAATCTAGCCAAACGAAAAAAGCCATATATAAAACAATTAATGATGTAAAATTTATGTCTTATAAAAAAGATAAAATAAATAATGGTCATTGGATTGCTTATGTTTATAAAATAGATGAAGGTTTATTAAAAACATTAGGTAAGAAAGTAAGACAAAATATTAGAAACTTTGAGCTTAAAAACAAATAAAATATAAACAATGACAATTATAAAAATTTTAAGAAAAAATAAAACTTTAATTGTCAATAAGTTATAGGTTTGTTTTTATCAATTGTAATTACTATATTTGTATATAATTAATAACAACAATGACAAAGGCAAATTTTAAGTTTACAGGAAAGAGAATCTCAATTTACGGTTCTGTTACATTAAAAAATGATGGAAAAGTTAGTATATCATTAATTGATGCTAAATATGGTACAAGTTTTTCAGAACGTTATCAGGCTAAAAAATTAGCTCAAGAAATTGTAGATTCTAATTTTATTCATAATGCTATTTTAAGCATAGAGAAAGACGATGACAATTTAATAGGAATCTTAAAATTGCACACTGAAGATTTAAAAAATGATTACATAAAAAAATGTGAAGAATATGCAATTAAAGAATTTAAAGAAACAGAAATATTTCTTTCAAAAATACCTACAGAACAAAAAGAATTTTTAGATAAATTTGGTATTAAATATGAAGTCAAAGGCATTTTGAAATATATCTCAATTTTACATACCGAAGGAAATGCAGACTTATATAGAAAAACAAAAGAAAAAATAAATAAATGTAAATCTTTTATTTCTTTAGGTTTAAATAAAAATATATCAGATGCAAAAAAATATGCTAACTTACACTATGAGAATAGTATTTCAAAATTAGCAAACAGAGTTGAATCAAAAAAACTAAATATATCCAAACTTGAAATAATTAAATCAAGAATTGGTTTAAATTTAGAAATGACATTAACCGATGGTTTAATTAATGTTAGAGCTTGGACAATTGTTGCAGAAGGAGAAATTCAAAGACCTCATTATAGATATTTAGTAAAATAATAAAATATGAAAAACATACACATAATACCAACAGATAAACTAAGTAGGTTACATTTAGGAAATTCAGGTTTAGTTTTATGTGACTTGAATTTCAATAAAAATACTATAAATAGTCGAAACATATTTATTACTTCTGATGAAGAAATTAAAGATGGAGATTGGTGCTATGATGATAAATACAAACAACCTTTTAAGTATTTTGGTGAAGGCGCCTTATTGTTAATAACCCGAAAAATCATCCTAACAACAGATGAAGATTTAATCAAAGATGGTGTACAGAGGATTGATGATGAGTTCTTAGAATGGTTTGTTAAAAACCCTAATTGCGAAGAGGTTGAGGTTGAAAATGGAGGTCCTGGGTTTCCAGGAGGTATTTACTTTATAAATTATTTACCTGAACATTTTGAAAAAATAATCATTCCAAAAGAAGAGCATAAACAAATTAAATGTTATGATAAATATAACCAACTATTATCAGAAGGTGATTATGTTGATGTTCAAAAAGATGGTGTGCAAATAATCTATAAAAAAGAAGATAATCAACTATATTTTAAACCTTATGGTGAAGAAGATAGGGTAAGTGCTTATTTTTCTAATGATTTAGCTAAGTGTGATGAAGTTGGTAATTGGATTAATAATGATAGATATGAAGATATCGTTGAAGAACCTAAACAAGAGACACTTGAAGAAGCTGCTGAAAGATTAGCTGATATACCCAAACATCTAAAAGGGCAAAAATATAAATGGTCTCCACAAGATAGATTAATCTATAATATGTTTATTGAAGGTGCTAAATGGCAAAAAAATGATTGTGTTAAATTTATAAATAAATTAGAAGATGAATCATTTGATGGATGGTCAGAAGAAGCAATATCTGGGTACTTAACTGCTTGTATGACAATTAAACAAAAATATATTAATACGTTAAATGGCAATTAAGAAATATATTGTATATTTGTATTCTAATAAATATAAATTATGAAAGAAAATTGGAAAGACATACTTGGATATGAAGGTTTGTATCAAGTAAATGAGAGTGGTAATGTAAAAAGTCTATCAAGAACAATTACAAAAGGTAATATTACTTATGTAACTAAAGATAAGATTCTGTAGGTTATCTTTATGTAAATTTATCAGACTATAAAAAGCAAAAAACATTTAGAGTACATCAGTTAGTTGCTGTAGCTTTTTTAAATCACACTCCTGATAAGCATAAAGGATTAGTTATAGACCACGTTGATGGAAATAAACTAAATAATATGACTACTAATCTTCAATTGATTACAAACAAGAAAAACACAAGTAAAGATAGAAAAAATAAAACTTCTAAATATACAGGTGTATCTTGGCATAAACAAAGTAATAAATGGTTAGCTCAATTTAGAGAGAATGGTAGTGTCAAATACTTAGGTACTTTTGAAACTGAAGAAGAAGCAAGAGATGCTTATAATGCTTCACAAGAAAGAACGTATAGTGAAGAAGAAGTTAGAAATATAATTTTTAAATTTACTAATGATTTTGATATGAAGAAAAATATTGAAATAACAAGCGAAGAACAAAATAAATGGTTAACACAATTTAAAAAGAAATAATATGACAGCAGAAGAATTTAATAAAAAATATAAGAAATACCTTGCTAAAGGTCATTATGGCTTAGATATAGATGAGCCAGATTTCACAAAATGGTTAGATGAGAAATTTCAAGAATATATAAAAGTTCCTGGGTTTTATTATACTCAAATAAAAGAAAAATTTGGTTATGGAAGATTTTATTGTGAAGAAATTAATTATGATGAGGTTAGAAAGGTAGAAAAGAAAATAACTGAATTGTTTAAAAGATAATTTAATGAGAAATATAAAAATTAATGAAAAATATTTTACCGTTTATAAAGGTGAAGAAGACAATTTAATTGTTTATATAGGAACCACGATTCAAAAACCTTCTGATAGATTTAGATGGCATAAAGTAAATGGCAAAGATTTTAAATTTACTGTTCTTTATCAATATACAAATGCTGATGAAATGTTAGATAAAGAATTTGAATTAATTACTTTACATAAACCAAAGTATAATAAGATAACCGATAGAAAACAAAACCTAAATGTTAAATTAAATTTAGAAGATTTGAAACTACGAAAAGGAAATTTAGAATGGTGCCAACGATGCTTAAAGAGAAGGGCAAAGGCAAACAATAAATGTCATTATTGTAGATATTATTAATCTTTGAAACTATCTCTTAGCCATTTTTCAAATTCAAAACTTATAATAAGAATTCTTGAATTGCTAACATAATAAGCATACTTATAATCTAAATTATACAATTTGTATAATTCTTTTATTTCTGATTCTTTTATTTTGTAATCTCCATCTATTTTTACTTCAATAATTTTAAGAACCCCATTATTTAAATTACACATATCTTTCTTATCTTTTTGAATAAGAAATGTTTTTATTAATTTTTTCTTTTTTAATGATTCCATGAAAACATTTGTTTGATGCACAATTGTTTTGTAATCAATTTTTTCTTTAAATGTCTCTATGGTTTTAATAGAAAATTCTAGTTGTGATATAAACTTATCATAAGAACTAATATTATCGAATAGGTTTGCCATTTTTATACTTTTGTTTTTCTTTATAAATTTTTACTCTTTCTTTTATTACATCTTTAGAACAAAACTCATGTTTCATACAATGGGTTAATATTGCCCTACCTGTTAAGTTTAATGTAAACAAAAATTTTATCTTCTCATCTAATTCCTCTATCTCAAAATCTCTATTCATTATTCTCAAAAATTAATTTACCTACCTCATAACCTTTTGCAGATAAAGCCAAAACAACATCTCCATCTTTAGTTTGTGTAAAATTTAACAAACCTTTTTCTATTAATCCTTGTATAGAGATATTTGTTAATTCTTCATCTGATTCTTTAAAAATAGATTCTAATTCATCATTTGTAAATAATATAGATTTTCTTTTGCCGCATAGGTAGTCAACTTCTGATTTATCTAAAAAAATAGAAACTTTTTCTTTTAATATTTCTATAAATTCTTTTGATTCTTCTATTGTGTCAAAATATTCTATAACCTTATTTTTGTCTATCATAAAACAAATTTATAAATTTATTTTATATTAACCAAATAAGTTATTTTAAAATCGTTATCCCAAATAAAAGATTCAGGAAAATTAAAATTAAAAGGCTCTTTATTAAAATCTAAATTATGGAATTCTCCTGTTTGTATATCTTTGTTTAATAAATTATCTTTAGCGCATTGATTTGTTATTAAAAGATATTTGAAATTTTTATCTTTTAATATTTTATCTAAGAAATCTTTTATCTGTTTATTATTCCAATGTATAAAAACATCTTTAATAATTAATAAATCTGCCTTATAATTAAAATCCATTGTAGAATCATTATATTGAAAAGAAATGTTTTCTTGTTTATATAACTCATTATTCTTTTCAATTAATTTCTGTACACAATCTAATCCTAGATAATTTATATTTGACCAATTAATTAATTTACTAAATTGCCAATCTCCACAACCTAAATCTACGACACTATTAATATTTAATTCTTTAATTTTATTTTGTAAGAATACTCTATATTTTTGTGTTATTTCTGGAGATGAACCACCGCCTGAGCCTTGTCCTTTACCCCAAATTTCATTTCTATATATATCATCAAATATTATAGAGTGATTTTGTTCTTTATTTACTTTGTTATAAAAATCTAAATAATCTTTCTTTAACCTATCAGAAACTTTATTAATAACATTTTGTTCTCTCTTTGCTTCACCCCAAAGATGTGTCATCTTAAAATCTCTTAGAGCACTCTTATAAAAATCATCTTTAAGCAACGTACCTATAAATAATGATTTATCTAAACTTATTAAACAAGAAATAAAATACTGCTCAAATAAATGATTCATAGAATGTTTATCTTTTGTTTGCTCCCAAGATTCTTTATTAAGAGGGTTGAAAATAAAATCTTCAACAAGTGTATGCCACTTCTTAATTACATCTAAATTCTTACCTGCGACAATTCCGCAATTATATGCAAAACTTGGTTTAGAATCAATTATGTCTTTATCTATAATAGGAAATCTAGATGCTTTATCTAATAAATTAATATAACCTCTATGTGTAGTTAGATGCTCTTTATTTTGAAAAAATAAATCATATTGATTATAATAATCAGGTATCTTATCCCATAAGATGACATCATTATCTATATGTATAAAAGGCTCTGTTTGTAAATTGTAAACATAAATTTTTATATAAGCCCAAAGATTTGGATGTAAGACATTATCAAATTTATCTAATACTTGAAATACATTATCAAAAGGTATCTCATAATAATCTACTAATTCTTTACCAAATTTATTGGTGTAAAAATTAACCTCCTTAAATTGTTTCTTCGATTCTAAAACTGATAAAGTAAGAACGGTGGCTAAATCTTTTTTAGATTTAAAACCACCGTTTACTTTTTTACCATAATCCTCATATAGAGAATATATTGCTATCATAAATTATTTATTAAATTCTGTTAATTGTTTTCTTATATCTTTATACAAAATTATTTCAAAAAAATCAGAAATATTGAATTCAAAAGTCATATCATCAAATTGTTCTGTGCTCTTAAAAACAATTTTATCTTTCTTAAATCCATTTAGCTTAAAATTTGGAAGCCAATTATTCATTCCTGGCTCATAAATACAATAAAAATTTTTTTTATTTATCTCATCAAATCTAGTAATTATTTCACCAATAGGCTTATTTAATTGATTATCTTCTTTTAAGATAATCTTCTTACCAGTCTTATTTTCTATTAATTTTATCGCTTCGCTTATTTTCATTTATTAAATATTATCTACTCCTAAACCTGAACCATAATTTCCTGAAACAGTTACAACATCTTGGTTAAATAAGAATTGTTCACCATTATCTTTGAATAATCTATTTCCAGAACCTTCAACTTTTATCTCCATAACTTTTGGATTACCTATTCCAAATTGATTTTCTGCTGTTAAGGTTACTGTAAAAGTACCATCCTCAGGAAATGTATATGTTAAATCTTTATCTGTAGATGTATCACCATTGCTTATTACCCAAGTATAGCTGGTTGGCTCATACCAAGAACTGTTTACAAATTTAAAACTTACTCCATTATTAGATTGTGCTGAAAAATCAGCCATTGCTGGCGAATTATTTATATTTTTTTCTCTTCCGTACATTATATTTATTTTCTTTTAAATAGTTTAAAAAATATTATTTTATTTAAGGTATTAAAGTATTTACGTCTGCTGTTCCATCAAAATAACGTATGTAAGTGTTGCCATTTGATGCTTTTAAAATCTCTTTTTTGTAATCAGTATTGAACAAAAATGGGTAGGTTACATTGGTTATTGTTTTATTTATTAAAACACCTTCTATTGTAGTATTTTGTAAACTTCCTGTATATGTAAATTTGTTGTTGGCAATACTGCTACTAAATTTGTTCCTAAAAACTTCGTCATTAAATAGGTTGTTGGCAACAATAATATCAAATGTGTTCATAGTAACATAATTACTAAATGTGTTTTTGTAAATAGCACCCCTAAATGTGTTGTGGTAAACATCTCCCTTAAATGTATTGGAGTAAACATCTCCCTTAAATGTATTGGAGTAAACAACACTACTAAATGTGTTGTTGTAAAATACCGCAGATGAAGTATTTGACCATATTTGACCGCCCTTAAAAATGTTATTAGGATATTCTTGTCCAACTGATACGCCTATTGAATAAAAATCTCCTAACCAATTCTCTTTAACATTTCCGCCCGTAAAATTTTGTACAAAAGTTAAAAATTCTCCACTTGCTCTACCACTATCTCTTATTTGAATAAAATTTCCTACACCATCATCATATCTTATAAACTTTATCTCTCTATGGTCATAATCTGTACGATTATTATTTTCGTCTACTCTTTCACTAATTCGTCCTTTAGCTGCTGCTCCCTGGGGAGTAACATTATAAGTCCAATCATACTTTATTTGGTCGTTTGGATATGTTGCACTATATGCTTGACTTGCTATCTGATTAGGTGCTAATGCCAAAACCCAAATTTGCTCTATACTGCCTGTTTTAGTTACCAATGTAGGTTTTAACGAACCGCCTGCATCAAAGTCCATTTGGTCGTAAACTGTTTGGAAATCCATTATAATATAGGTTTTTCCAATTTGCAAATTATTATTTGTAATTGTGTTGTAAAATTGTGTATATGTTACAGAAACAGTATCTACAGCACTATTTAATACTAAAGTATCTATAGAACCTTGGAGTATTATAGTATCTATAGTGCTAGAGCCACTTATAGAACTCTTATCTACCCAGACACTATAACCACTTGCATCTTTGCCCATTAATTGGTCTGCTGTATTATCTATTGATAGATTATCTATAACCAATCTACCATTTTGGGGTAATATCTGGATATCTGTCGTTGTTGAGCTGTTACCTATTATATTTACTGCTAGGCTATTATCAGAAGAACCACTTATTCTCACACCTTCGGCATTACCCCCACTTGAGAAGGAGTTACCTTCAATATTTATAGCTGGAGCTGAACTTTGGTCAGTATTATTATTTATTATATTAAAAGCCCCATTACCTTGCATGGTTAGGTCTACTAAAGAATTAATGTATAAACTATTATCAGCTCCATAAATATTTCTATCAGTGCTTAAAGTGCCATCACTATTATATATATTTATTCCAGTACCCCCCGTAGCATCTGCCCAATCACATTCACCTGTGTACTCATCTATAAGAGTTAATACTTGCCCAGGTGTTGATGTTGGAGTGTTCTGATTTGATTTTGTTCTAAGCTCAAATGAGTTAGGTTCTATTCTTAAACTGCTATAAATATTATCCGAGTTTTTAACTTCTAATAATATTGTGGTATCTATAGTTTGTATTGTCTCATACTCTATACCCCCCGATAAACCACTTTCAAGATTATAATGAACATTTCCTCTTTC
>JAKQTP010000264.1 GCA_029563035.1 archaeon
AAGGAGGCGGTAGGAATGGAGGAAATAAACAAAATTCTTCTTGGGTTGAAAAATTTAAAAATCCAGCCGGATCAGGAGCCGAAGTCACAGAATTCTTTACCACCCAACAAAACGGAAGCCCTTGAAACTTGTAAAAAAACATGTGATCCAAAAAAATGTTCTGGCTGGCTTTATTTTGTTGAAGAAAATTACGTCAAAACTTTCTTTTGCCCTGAAAAAGCACGGTATAACAATATGCTGGCATACAAAGAAAAAATCAAAGTAAATGTACCAAAACAGCTTTATGATAAAAGTTTTGCAAATTTTGATCAATCTAAAGCACAGTCACAATATGACATAGTGAAAAAATATGTCTTAAAGAGGGCATATCTAGAAGGCAGTTCTTTGTTGCTTATAGGCGGATACGGCTGCGGAAAAACACATCTTGCTGTTGCTGCTATTCGCGAAGCTATGATTTCAGGTACGGCAGCTTTTTTCCAATCGTCTTTCTTTTTTGGTACTATCCAAGCAATTCAGGAAAAATTTGACACTATTAAAGATTTTGATTTAGTTGTTATAGACGACTTAAGCAATGAAACAAACAATAGGATAGTAATACAAGAACTTTATGGTTTTTTAAATTACCGTTATGAAGCAAAAAAAGGTTTAATTATAACAACGAATGTTAGGCTCGAACAACTAAAAGAAATATTAGGGGATAGATTAATAGACAGACTTGCCGAAAGGTCCCTGCCGGTGTTATTTGATGCTGGCAGTTATAGGAAATTTGAAAGAGATAAATACATGTCTTGGTCCTTATGAGATGTTGAACAGCGTAGGAGGGAAAAGCATGGAAATAACAAACGATGTTCATCAGACTATTAAATCTCTTGAAAAAAACCTAGCAAATATTTTTGAAAAAGATACGTTCAAAAAGTTTCTTTCTATTTTGTCAACATTTAATAATTACAGTCTAAACAACGCAATACTTATACTTCATCAGAATCCTCAAGCAACCAATGTTGCTGGATTTCAAACTTGGAAAAAGTTGGGAAGATATGTAAAAAAAGGAGAAAAAGGTATAAAAATATTATGTCCTATAAAATATAACAAAAATAAAGACGATGAAGATGACAAAAATAAAACAAACATATTTTTTAAAATAGGCAATGTATTTGATATTTCTCAAACAGAAGTTATAAACGGAAAAAACGATATAACAAATGTTCTTGATGAGTTCAAACCTAAAATATTAAAAGGAAATAATCAGGAATTATTAGAAAAATTAGAAAAATTAGAAAAGATATCAGAAACACCGATAATTTTTGATGAAATTAAAGGCTCTAATGCTTTTGGATATTGTGATTTCGCAAACAATATTATTTGTGTGCGAAAAGATATTCCACTTGAACAAAAGATTAAAACTGTTGTACACGAAATGGCTCACTCAATAATGCATAAAAATTCAACTTTGGATAGAACAGAAAAAGAATTAGAAGCTGAAAGTGTTGCTTTTGTTGTGTGCAATAACATTGGTATTGATTCATCAGAATATTCATTTAATTATATTGCTGGATGGTCAAAAGAAAAAGATGTAAAAGAATTAAAACCATTGTTAGAAAGAATACACAAAACATCAGCAGAGATTCTTAAAAAACTAAATGATGTCAAAATAAAGATTCATTAACTGCATAAAGGAGGGATATCAATGACAGAAAGCGATTATGACGGAATAATCATGAAAGCAACACCAGATTTTATAAAATACATGCAAAAGTATTTTCCAAGTGCATGCTGGGTATTTAAAAACAAGCAAAGTGATAAGGAGGCTTTAAAATGATGTTTATTAGTGGATTACTGGCAGGAGTATGGATAGGATTTTTTATTTTTGCTTGTGTGGATATTTCAAGAGAAGCAGATAAGAATGAAAGTTTATTTCTGCTTGAAAACAAACTTGTTCAGATAAAAAACAATCTTAAAACACTCAATGAGGGAGATGAAATAAATGCTTGTATTAGAGAAAAAACTTACAAATAAAATAACAAATATCAACACTCTTAAAGCGGTAATTTCGAAATTTAGCAAATTTAAAACAGAACTTTCCTCTGAATACAGAGAGATTGTTTCAGTAGCGCTAATAAAAAGTGGAGACAAATATCTATGTGCTGAAGAACAGATACTACCAACGGCACATATTGAATTTGAGGATAATAACGGTAATAGATACGCTGCGATCAGGAAAAGCTTAAAAAGAATGCTTAAAAAACAATTCAGTTACGACTTGAAAGAGGACAAAATTATAGCTTTAATAAATCCTATGAGAGGCATAAATAAAGATTTGTTTATTGTTCTTTATCTGATAGAGGTTGCAGAGAACGAAATTAATCCAAATGGATTTGACTGGATTACTTACAAGCAACTATGCAAAATACCGGGATATGGATTAAAAAAACTGGAGGTGAAGCATGAGCATAACGTTTAACAAAGTAATTCTGATCGGTAGGCTTACAAGAGATCCTGAGCTTAAGATGACTCCAAACGGAACAAAAGTTACTTCTTTCAATATCGCCGTAGATAGAGGATACCGTAAAAACGAAAACAGTGAATATGTTAACACGGATTTTTTTAGAATTGTTGGGTTTAATGCTCTAGCAGAATTTGTCACAACATATTTCAAAAAAGGAAGGCTTGTTCTTGTTGAAGGAAGCCTCCGAATAAACAAATATAAAGATAAAAATGACATGCAACATGAAATAGCTGAAATCTGGGCAATTTCAGTTAAATTCATGGAAAGCAAGAAAAAAAATGATTCTGCAGAAATAACCAATGATGATGACCAGACAAAAAAGATTGAAAGTATAGATGACGATATACTTTCGGCCGATATGCCAGAATTTGATTTATTAAACGAGCTGAATAAAAACTAAATGTTTATAGCGGGGCAAAGGAGGATTTATGGTCTATACAAATGATATAATAAAAATTTTTGGTTATTACAAACAAAGTTTATCTGTTTTGATGAATAACCAAAAAGTTCATGTTTTTTTGAATAAAGATTATGAAATAGACTATGAATGCGCTTCATGCACAAACAGCATTATAAATTTAGAAAATATCAAAACAAAACATGTCAAAGACTTCAATATGTTGTTGAAAAGCGGAGCTGATAAAAAACTTGTTGATGCAATGGTTATTTATAAAACTGTTCATTCATGGTTTTTACCGTTATTGAAAAAGGAGCGTCAAGTCATTTTTTACAGGTACATTGATATTGAAGATGGATACGGTGAAAGTTATCGTAACATCGGGAAACGATTAAACATAAGCCAAGTTGCGGTTTTTAAAATATGTTCAGGTGCTATGAAAAAAATTGAAAAGATTGCTGGGTGAGGCTATGCAAAAATTTATAATAAAAGGGTCGCTTCCAAGTATGAACGAGATTATCGAAGCGGCTAAGAGCCATTATGGAGCTTATTCAAAAATGAAGAAAGAGTATACCGAGCTGGTCAAATACTCTGCATATGGGTTAAAACCATGCTCAAAGGCTACTCTT
>JAKQTP010000093.1 GCA_029563035.1 archaeon
AGAAAAGAGCGGCAACCCGAAAAAGATTGTCGCTCAATTTTTGTGCACGTCGAATGTGATGTGCACAAAAAACAGCGATTTTTGTGCACGTCGGTTGTTAATTCAATTTACAATCGCGGAGAGCGCAGGATATTTAGTCAAACACTATATTTTCTTGCCTTTTATAAATATCTTATAAAAGCTGTATATTTGTTAAAGCAAACAAATAAAGACATAAACATTTCAGCTGTCGCGGGTTCAGGAAAAACAACCCATGGTATAAATGGAGTGCTCCGAATGGTATAAAGAAATTGTAATTAATATGAATAGAATAAAATTAATATTAGGCGATTGCCTTGTAGAAATGAAAGATATTCCAGACAAAAGTATGGATATGATACTTTGTGATTTGCCGTATGGCACTACCGCTTGCAAATGGGATAACGTAATTCCTTTTGAGCCACTTTGGGCGCAATACAAGCGAATAATTAAAGATAATGGGGCGATAGTGTTGTTTGGTTCGCAGCCGTTTACAAGTGCACTGGTAATGAGTAATCCTAAATGGTTTAAGTATGAGTTGATTTGGGAAAAACCAAACCCGTCAAATCCAATGTTAGCTAAAAAACAAACATTAAAAAACCACGAAAATATTTTGTTGTTTTATAAAAATCAATGCACGTTCAATCCACAAATGGAGTTACGGTTAGAAAAAGATAAACGAAGTCAAGTAGAAAAAGAATTAGGAATATTTAAACATACTGGGCAAAAGCGAATAATTCAAAATACAATGGGTGAATATAAATATCCAATGTCAGTTAGAAAATTCAATCGGGAGCAAATAGGCTTTCATCCCACCCAAAAGCCAGTAGCCCTACTAGAATACCTAATAAAAACCTACACCAATGAAGGTGAAACAGTATTGGATAACTGTATGGGTTCTGGCAGTACAGGAGTTGCGTGTGTAAACACTAATAGAAAATTCATTGGTATAGAATTGGATAAAAATTATTTTCAAATAGCAATAAAAAGAATAAATGAAGCCTTCAAAATATCAAGAAATAATTTATAAGGTATTTCAGCAAACAAATAATAACATAAAAAAAATAAACATGTATTACTTAATCAATCTTTCTTCTAACTTTGTACAGACGTACAAAAGTATCTACTCGCAGGCGTCAGGGTGGGTATGCAGCATATTGGTGTTCTTCTCCACCTTCCTTGGCGAGTCTAGGTATTTGCTGCAATATG
>JAKQTP010000102.1 GCA_029563035.1 archaeon
TTTTTCGCTTAATTCCAAGCTCTAAACAAGTATTATAGATAATTTCTATATTAGTCGCTTGCTCTTGACTTAATGCGAAACCTTGTAATTTTACAATTGCACTATTTAGCTTTTCTAGCATTTCTACGGTCTTTGCATTTGTTAATTTGCTTTTCCATAAACTTTTCTAATTTATCAAAGTCAATATCTTCAATAAATTCCAAACTTTTTGCCTTTAATTTGTCAAACAACTTTTCTAACAAGTCGTTAAATTCAATTTCGCTTTTTGCCTTTTTCATTTCTTTCTTTTAATTTAGATTCAATTGTTAAAATAATTATAAACAAACTTCCTATTAATGTAAGTGTTTGCAAAATAGGATTTAAAAAATCAAATAAGCCAATTACAAAGCTGGATATTCCGCTTACTATGGCTAAAATAGGGTTTTGTCCAAGGTATGTTTCTAAATTTTCCATTCTCACTTATCGCTAAGGTTTTGAATGGTTAATTTTACCGCATTAAATCCCGCAATTGAAAACAAAATAATTGCTTTAATAGGTGTTTTCCATTGTTCATCAATAGGGAACACATCTATTAAATGAGTTTCTTGCGCCACTACCAAAACCGCAAATAAGCAGTTTAAAATCAATAGGCTTTTATTTTTTTCTATTACCTTTTTCATTAATTTGTTTTTCAAGTTCCAAAATTATTCCTAAGTCTTTTAAATAAACCTCTTTGGCTATTTGCATGCTTTCAATCGCTTCATCTATTGACTTAATTTGATACTCAATATCAACTGAAAAAACCTCTGTTAACACTTCAGTTCTTTTTACTACCTTTCCATCTATTATCTCAAACATAATTTATAATTTTACAATCTTATCCATGTGCCTACTCCACCAATATTGATGGCTGTAAAACGTATATTCAACCCTCCGCCTGTTGCTGTGTGTACGCTTATTGAAGTTGTTGCTCCAATTGTACCATTTAATGCCTGTATTTGATTTCCTGCACCTCCAACAATGGCAATTTTTCCAGTGCTTCCTGCGCTTCTACTAAATATATATTCCCTACCAATACAAGTTAATGCATTTGGAAGCGTTATAGTTATATTTGTAGCTCCGTTACTTACTAATACTTTATGATGTGTTTCATTTAGTGTGGTGGTAGCTGAAATAGAAATAAAAGATACCGCCTGACTTCCAACTATCTGAAATTTAGATGTCGGGGATGGCGTTCCAATGCCTACATTCCCATTAGATGTTATTGTTTGCCTAATAACACTATTTGTGCCTATACTTAAATTTATTGCATCTGTAGTGCCAATAAAATTAGTCCCATTTATTGTATTGGAATTACCATTCAATAACCATGCACTATCACTTACATTTATACTTGAACCTCCACTTGGTGGGTTATA
>JAKQTP010000106.1 GCA_029563035.1 archaeon
AAAATCTGAGCAAAGAAGAAGTCGAAGTTTTAAAAAAATTATAAAAAAACAAGGAGAGATGGCCGAGTGGTTTAAGGCGACGGTCTCGAACACCGTTTGGGCGCAAGCTCTCTAGGGTTCAAATCCCTATCTCTCCGCAACATCGTGCTAGCACGAGGTAGTTTAAAACAGAGCTTTTTTTGAAGCTCTGTTTTTAGTTGGAAAAGAGCCATTTTCCCTTAGAATAAGTTATTTGACAACTTATGTCATTTTTTGACATTTTGATAAAATATGTTAAAATTTATATAAAGAAAAGATAAATAAAATCTAAACTATATATGAGCGACCGAATAGAAAAACTTCTAACCATAGAGGAAGTAGCTGATATTTTAAGGGTGAGTACAAGAACTATTGTTAGATATATAGAATCTGGAAAATTAAAAGCTTCTAAGATAGGTGTTTGGAGAATTAGGGAGTCTGATGTACACCTATTTTTGGAGGAAACTAGTAATAAAAATAATAAATAATATGGCATTTAACGAAAATACAAGAGTAAAAATACCAGCAATACTACATTTATGTAGGTTGGGGTATAAATATATATCTCTAAAACAGGCAAAATGGGATATAGAAACAAATATTTTTGTTGATATTTTTAATGAAAGCATTAAAAAAATTAATACCGACGTTGATAATGAGGATATAAAAAGGCTGTATGATAAGATAAGTCTTTCTTTGGATAATGAAGATTTAGGAAAGCAGTTTTATGAAATGATGCTTTCAAATAGTATTAAAATTATTGATTTTGATAATTTTAGCAATAATTCTTTCCATGTTGTGACGGAATTAACTTACAAGAATGGAGATGATGAGTTTAGGCCAGATATCACTCTTTTAATTAATGGAATGCCACTGGCTTTTATTGAAGTTAAAAAGCCAAATAATAAAGAGGGCATTTTAGCAGAAAGAAATAGGATTAATACTAGGTTTCAAAATAGTAAATTCCGAAAGTTTATTAACATAACTCAGTTATTGGTTTTTTCCAATAATATGAATTATGATGAGGAATCAATTGATCAAGTCGAAGGGGCTTATTATTCCAGCACCTCTACTAAAAAGGCTATTTTTAATGCTTTTAGGGAGGATAAAAGTGTTGAAATTTTAGATACTGATAAAATATTAGAAGAATTGAATGAAAATATAGAAAATATTATTTTGGCGGACAATAATTTAAATGTAATTAAACACAGCCCAGAGTTTATAATTAATAAAGATCCGCAATCTCCTACAAATAGAATAATAACTTCAATATTTAGCAAAGACAGGTTAGCAATGTTTTTGCGATATGGCATAGCTTATGTAAAAGAATTTGATGGCTTACAAAAACATGTGATGAGATATCCTCAATTTTTTGCTACCAAGGCTATAGAAAAGAAAATTGATAGCGGAGAGAAGAAAGGTATT
>JAKQTP010000131.1 GCA_029563035.1 archaeon
CCTTCAACAAATAATGCAGCCAAATCTGAACGTTGGTGGACAACATTTAATATTTGGTCGAGAAGTGGAAGCTTTTCTTCAGGAGTTCTGGCTTTTCTCACTCGTGCCAACAATGTTGTTAAGCCGGGTCTACTGCCACCAAAATCACTAAATCCATAATCACTAATTTCTTTAACGTAGTCCCAGAAATCTTCCTTATCTTGTTCGGTGTAGCCATATTCCTCAAAGTCATCATCGGGGTCTACTGGTGTATGCCCAGATAATTCAGTATTAACATATAATTTTAAAATGTTTTCAGTAATAATATCTTCAATCATTTCCAAACCAATAGTATCTCTGACAATACCCATTCTCATGAAATCTTCCCAAATTTTTCTTAATCTTGGAAATGGTATTAATCTCCAAGGCTGTTCTTTTATTCCACGTTTTTTGTGTTCAAGAAAACCAGTTAAAATATCTGTTTTTACTTGGTCAAGTTTATCATATAAATCCCAATCAGTATCATCATCGTTATATTCACGAATAAATTTACTAAGTTCTTCTTTAATGATTTTATTGAGTTTATTCACAGTGCAATCCTTTTTTATAAATACAAAAAAAGCCGGAAAATATCCGGCTTTAAGCATTAACCTCAAAAATCATTGGTGGATTCACGCACATATAATCTTCATCCAAATTAGAAGCGTTAATAAATGTAGTGCTCTCAATAATTTTTTTACCATAACTACCATGAATGTGACCGAAGATGTGAACCTTTGGTTTAATTCTTTGTATCACTTCAAAATATAGTGAAGGTGAACCAGTATGTTTTAAATCATATATGCTCCAATCTAAGATTGTATATGGTGGGCAGTGTGTGATTAATACATCCGTATCATCAGGAATTGCTTGCCAATGAGGAACTAATTTATGTTCTGGTTTATTGAATGCCCAATTCATAAAAGGCAATTGAACTGGCGTTCCCCAGAATTTAACCCCATCCAACTCAACACCAGAATCTTCCAAATAAATTACGCCTTCTGGAACTTTTTCAAGTGCTAAAAGACGATGAGTTTCAAAAAGCCAATCATGATTTCCTGCGATAACGATTTTATATTTATATGGCAATTTGGAATACCACTGCATAAAATTCACAATCTCATGACTACGACCAACAGATGTGAAGTCACCAGCATGGATAATAACATCTGCGTCCGGTAAATTTGCCAGACGCTTATGTTTATTGTGTGTATCAGATATGATGCAAAGTTTCATTATTTACACTGCTTACCATTTTTGCCGTTCTTCTTAACGTATTTTGCGTTAACTAATTCGCAAGTTAAATTATTAATACAAATCTCGATATTTTTAAAAACCTTTGAACTGAAAAGGTATTCAATTAAATTCTCAGAATAATAATTCAATTCGAATTCATAATGTGTGTTTCCATCACCGTACCAAATAACATTTACATCGAGCATAAATGTATCACCACTTCGTTGTATTTTTTCTGGGAGTTCGGAGAATTTTTCAATTATTTCATCACCAACATTATTTTTTTCGAGATATTTGAGAAACTCTTGTTTCGTATATTTTTTTGGCTTAATGTCTGTCATAATTATTTAATAATTTTTACAGTATCTCTGCTAACTGGTCTTACCATTATTGACGGTGTGTATGATGATTGTTTTGCTTGTTCAATTCCACTTTCTAATTGTTTTATTTGCTGCATTGAATTTAATTCAAGCACATTCTTCAACAAATTTTTATTTGTTTTACTATAATCAATAATTAAGCCAAGTTGTTTATTATTGAATATTTGAAAATCAGCAAGTGCATTATAATTATCATCATACACTTTATTTATTCTTGCATTGACCTCATCAAACCCCGCTTTCATTTCTGCTCTTAAATCAACCATTGCAGCAGTGTTCTCATTCAATAAATTTTCAAAGCTTTTTATTTTATTTAAACGATTTGCGTTTATTTGTCCAAATGTGAATGACACAATCACTGCTGTGCTTGCAACACCAATGACCCATTTCAATAAAAGTTTCATTTTTGAAGGCTTTAATTGAACGTCATCAACAATATCCACCAATATGTTACTCATAATTTTACGTATTATTTACCGTCTATAAATACCTTATGGACGGTTATAAGTCGATGCAGAATTATTAAAAAAATGTTATTTAAGTAACGGCAAATCTTTCAATGAATTAAGTCGCAGATGACCAACATTATGTCTAACATTCCAAGGTGCAGTATATAGATAAGTACATATGCCAGCATTGTTGAGTTCCACAAAATTATCATATGAATCGTCAATGAAAATTTGGACACCTGCTTCTTTTGCAATGTCAATTTTACTTGTTGCTTCGGCTATACTATATACACGTCTGGCAGGAAAATGATATTTATCAAGCCATGCTTCTGTTGTTTCAACAGGAACTGGTCTTGATGTGATGTAGCAATGCGGAATGAATGGCAAATCTACGGGCATTATTAGTGGCTTAACATTGTTGATGTAAAAATCACTAAGCGTGTTATTTTCTAACATCTGCTTAAATCTTTTACCAACCTTCCTATCCAAGTACCAAGAATTTGGTTCAGACAACACATCAGGATATAATTCACTCCATGCCGTTGTCCAATCAGCAAGAACACCATCAATATCAAGTCCGATTTTTGGAAGCTTCAAATATCTTTTCGGTCTATCATCACCTTGCGGAAAGGTATAATAAAATGCATTTAAGAAATGAACGTTGCATGCTGCGTGTGCAATATGTAAACGTCCACTTTCCGGGTCATAATCTTCTCCAAGTTCAATAGCTTGAATATGTCTTTTGAGAGAAGCCAATACAGATGTCCAAGACAAACCATTTTCCCAATTACGGTCAAAATATTTATTTGCACCATCAGTTAAAACCTCAACAAAGTCTCTATATGCGTGTGGTTCAACTAAATCATATCTCAACTTTCCTTTATTGAGTCGAAATCCGCCACCTTTGCCTGTAAGAGCATCGCTGAAATCCTTTTCTTTTTTATTTTCTTCCTGTTTTTCCATTATTACTTGTTTAACTAAATTATCTTTTTCCATTTTATTCGAATATTTTTACACCAAAAATGTCTTGAAGTTCTTTAAATGGTGCTTCGTATTTCATCATATCTGTTTTGATATCATCATCAACAGAATAGACTTCCAATTCAGCCTCATCCATTTCAAAATCTTCTGTTGTTCTAATTTTTTCTTGTTTTGATTTTTTACGAATTGATGTCACAAACATAAAAATTGCACGAAGATGACCGGGTGGTAAATCAGGATGTGACACAATACGGAGAGAACCCAGAGGTTTAGTCGTTCCATTCTCACGCAAAATCCAACGTGCATCTACACGTAATTCGCTGATAAAACCTCTGAGTCTATCCCAATAAGTATTATTAAGGTCAATATTTTCCATTTTAATTCAATGGCTTGCCGTCCTTTTTGCATTCACAGTCAGAGCATGTGCATACTGATTCGTCAGTACCAGTAACTACAATTCTTTCCGGGCAACCGTGAATTTCCATTGCTCTTACTGCAAGTGCAGCAACCTTACGAAGTTCATGTGTTGCACCGACAGTATCAAGATGATATACTCTTTCTTTTGCCTTACTTACGTGATACTCAATGTAATTTATCCATTCAGCCACTGGCTTTTCTTCGTCAGGAGTTCCATCCATTTGTCTGCGTGAACCCCAATTTGCATCTTGGTAGTCTCTTTCACCATCAAGACGGTTGTAAATTTCTTTTCTTTCCATTTTTATTCCGTTTGTTAAGTTATAACCAGCATCACTGTAATTAGTGAGCATATTATTTAATTTAAATAAATCAAATTCGTTTGAATCAATGAATTTAATAATTTCATCAACATTAATTTCACCATAAAATGTCCAACTAATGTTAGGATATTTTATGTTCGGTTTGTTTATTAATTTTAATTCATACCCGTTCTTTTTTGAATTACTTAAACCAATTTTTAAATAATCTGGTGTTAATTCTTCAGGATGAAGTTTAATTGCATTCAACATTTGATTCAAATCAGTCCAGAAATGACTATCTGGAATAACCTGCATATAATTTGCACCTGTCATTTGATTAACGATTTGCTTTACGTGATGCTCTCTGTGCTCTGTTTTTACGTCTGCGTTCTTTGCGATAATCAGAACCAAACTGATTTACAGTAACGTTTGTTAAAACAGTTTTAATTTTTTCTTTACGTGTACCACCGAATTTTCTTGGAACTTCAATAATGTCTGTTGTTTTAACAGCAAACTTTGTAGGACGGAATCTTATTTTTGATTCTTTGAGTTCTTTAACAACAATTTCGTGTTTTTCATTGTCAGTTAATTCTCTTTCTTCTACCGTTCCGGTCTGTGGATTGAAAACCCGGTATATTTCCTGTTCACTATTTCCACTTAAAAATAATACATGAAATGTTGGAGATATTTTTATGTATTTTTGGGTAGCTCCGTCAATAGCACCCTCAATAGCTCCGTCAGTTGCTCCCTCATTTTTTAGTTCTTCTTGAACCTCATTTTCAATTTCTTCTGTGATTAGTTGCGGAAATTCATCGACTCTTCCTTCTTCTTCAATTTTCGGTGTATTGATTACACCTTCATTGTTTTCTGACATATTAATATGGTTAAAATAAAAATTATTTTGACGTAAAAATAAGTAATATTTGAATTAGATGCA
Organism: archaeon; assembly: GCA_029563035.1. The sequence goes on from JAKQTP010000131.1 coordinate 4,718, forward strand.
AGAAAAAAGGGGGCGAACCCCCTTCTTTTTTTTATTCAGCATCTTTAACAGCATACTGTTTCAATAATTTATCAATATCATATTGATATTTCTTGAGTGGATGGTTTTCTTCAGACCATCGTGCTTCAATTTGTGAAAGGCTTTTGCCTCTGGCAATACCATACGCTGCGTACATGATACGTAACTTATGACGATTCAATTGATGCTGCCATGTGGCTTCTTTTGCTGTCATTAACCTGTCACCTTTAATGTGAACGGTTTTTCTCTGATTTTTGTAAAATTTCTGAATTTCGGCTGCTTTTTTTATACCGTCTTTCATTTCTGCTATGTTTATTTTAACTAAAGTTTCCATAATAATATGATTTTAAATTTAAATTAATTTTTTTGTGTAAACAATTTTGTTTATTACGTAGTTTACGTTACGTATTTTATGAAATTCGCATTATGCATTTCACATTTTGCGTTACGTAATTTACGTTACGTATTTTACGGAATTCAAATTATTATGGTGGTCTGATATTTACCTATGTATCTTTCATAACATTAATATTTTTCCATTTTTTACCTTTGTTTATTTCACATACGGTACTACAACTTATATTATATTTTTTAGCAATTTCTTTTTGCATCACACCAATTTGTAGTGCTTTTTTAATTTCCAATACGATGTTTGGTGTTAATTTTTTTGAGAAAATTCCTGATGTATATATATGTTTTGAATTTTCTGCATGTTCAATCCATTCCAAATTAGTTTCACGATTATCGGTTTTAATGCCGTTAATATGATTAACAATAAGATTTTTATTATCATTATTTTTAAATGTAATTGCAACCAATCTATGCACCCTATGTGTTTTTGCATTGTGTTCATAATCAGTTAATCTTACAACAAGATAATCACGAATAAAATTTTGACGCATTATTTTATCTGTATTGGGATATCCATGTTTTTTTATACGACCCATATTTGACACATAATATAATCCTTCATAGTTGGGTATTGATTTCCAAATTTCGTCTTTTAAATTGCTGGTATTTAAATTTTGATAAATTTTGCGAGCACTATTTTTATAATCTTGTGCATTTTTTTCTTTAACAATATTATCAATATCAACATTTATTTCACTTATTGGGATAAAACCATCTGTTGATTGATTTTTAACATCTCCATAATAATCGACAGTCTCAACATATGGATTACCAAATTCAAAATTAATGAAAATGAATTTACCTTTATACCATTTGGCTATACTGGTATTTCTGCAAGTACCCATGTAGTACGAACCTTCTTTTAAATTTAATTTATTTATCATAATTATAAATTTAATAATAAATACTTGAATTGCAAATAAAAATACCTCATTTGCGAATTATTGAAGTGCTAAATCTAATTTTTTTGTATGCAATTGCATTTCAGGCGTACCATAAAAACAAAAAGCAGTCATCTGGTTCTGAACGTCAGGCTCATAAAAAGCAATAACGTCAGCACCATAGTACTGCAATTTATTATAAAGGTCTTTGAGGGATTCTTCGTTATCGGTTGATAACGATATTAAATAATTGGATTGCTCTTTCCATTCAGCAAATTTGTCAGGAAATTGCTGTGCAAATTCAGCAATTGCATGCCCTGACTGGACGAGTTGATATCCCGGAGAGATATCTTTGCGAGTTACGGTTACTAATTTTACCTACTTCATTGTACTTTGTTTTTTAATAAATACTTAGAATTGTCGAAATATTTCATAACTAATTGTTTCGCTGATTTTAGATAAAAATGGTATCTTTATTGTATATATTATGCCATTATCAAGCTTACGTATCTTAAAATCTTTTTCAATGATAATATATTGATAATAATTTCTGTACTTTGTGAGTAAAATATATGTTTCCTTATCTACTTCTCCGTCACTTGTATTTTCTTTTTTTTCGAAACTTATTATATCGTAACTTCCCCATTCTTTACCATCAGTGTATGTTAATTTCAAAACTTTACCATCGAAATTTACACTAATTGGAGTTTTTAATGAAGTGAATTCGTAATCCCAAGTGTCTCCCAATATAATTGATGACTTTTCATTTGCCACAAATTTAATTGGTGATTGTCCAAATGAATTAAGAGTGATAAATAATATTGTCAATAATACCACGATGTTTTTCATAACCAAAATTTTGTTTAATGTTACAAATATACACAAAAATTTTATTCTACCAATTTAATTTCGAAGTATTTTTAAAAGTTTTTCCGTATCAACATTAGTTTGATTGATGTTAGATTCACGTAATAATAACCAAATTTTATGTATTTTTATTCTATTTGATATTATGTTGCGATTATTTTCTCCCATATAGTGAGTGGAAGAACCATCAATAAATAATGTAACTTCATCGATAAATTTAATCGTTTTTTCGGTAATATTTTTTATTGTGTTAATGTTAATTGGATTTAAACGCAGATTCCTAAATTCGACATTAATGTGTGCCGAAATATTATTTCTATATTTAATAATCGTATCAATTTCATCACTATTTATAAATTGTGTTATTTCATTTAATAAAAATACAAATTCTTGCTTTGATTTTTTTGGTAATGGATGTGTGGCTAAAGCATATAATTCATCATAATTATCAATGATATAATCATATATTTTTCTCATACAATATTTGTCATTACCACTCCTTCTTGCACGTGGATAAATTTTATGAATATCGACAATAATTAATTGATAGAAGTCTTCATATAATAATTGAATGTCTCTATATCCTTGTATCAAATTTAATTCTTCTTCGGATAATGAAATAATTTCATCATAAAAGTCAACATGATACTTTAATTTTAAAATAATCAACTTAATGTTATCTATCGCTTTTTTGAGATTAGCTTCAGTCATTTTGTTATTAATATGAATTTATTTTGTGATTCTGGTGGGATTCGAACCCACGATTTTGCAAGTTTTAGAGACTTGTGCGATAACCACTCTGCCACAGAATCGAGTTCATATACATTTATTTCAACAATACATTGCATTCTTTATACATATCGAGTATTTATAATAAACTCTGTTCGATATGGAAACAATTGCAAATATAATAAAAAATTCGAGAAATAGACTTGAAGTTTTGAAAAAAATTGGCTGGGATACAAAAACATATGGTTATCGTAAATTAAATAGATACATCAAAAATAACAATATCGACATCTCACATTTTGAAACAAAAAGTCAGCAATATATGAGAACAAGAGATTTGATATTATCATCGAAGAAAATACCGCTCGAAAAAATACTAACATCTGGTTCAACATATCAAAACACAACAAATCTTAAAAATAGGCTATATAAAGAAGATATAAAACAGCCAATATGTGAAGAATGTGGGCAAGATGAACATTGGCGTGGAAAACATATAAGTATGATTCTTGACCACATCAATGGTATTCATGATGATAATCGACCAGAAAATTTAAGAATTCTTTGTCCTAATTGTAATGCAGCACTTCCTACGCATTGTGGTAGAAATAGTAAGAGAAATAAAAAAATATTACAACTAAAAACAAAAGAAGAAAAATTTTTAAATAAAAAACTTCAATCTATTAACAGTAGGCTCAAAGAACGTCCAGTGCGTGAGAAACTTCAAAAAGATATTATTGAATTAGGATATGTTGCAACTGGTAAAAAGTATGGTGTTAGTGACAATTCGATTAGAAAATGGATTAAGTTTTATGAAAAATATGATGTACATTAATCATCTTCAAATTTAAATATTTTTTTTCTGATAATGGCATAGTTCGCAAAACATAATGTCATTATTTTAAATTCTTTTCCCTCTTTCGCTACTTGATATATGTATTTTTCACCTTCTTTAATTACTCTCTGCAATTCATTTTCATTAATTCCCCATTCTTCCCTTTCTTCAGGTGTACTATTTTGCATTATATAATCATACCCGTCACAAAATCTATCAAATTCTGAGACCGGGTATGTTCTTTTCAGGAGTTCAAAATCTTTTGGCATCTAATTGATGAAATAATCGAGTTCACCAACCTTTTCGGTAACTGGTTTCATTTGGGTGAGTCCACCGTCCAGTATCATTATAACCATTTCGTCAAGCTGTTCACCCAACTGGTCTTGCAGTTCTTCCTGAGTTTTGTCAGCATCTGACACTTTGGCAAAGATTACTTCGTCAAATTTGTCATTTTTGACATATATCTTGCTGCTCAGTACCGGAACACCGTTTTCGTCCTTTTCTCTTTTGATTATGCCGTGAAAACACCTGTTCCAGTCAGCTTTCGCCATGAATATTTCGGTAATTTCAACTTTCATTTTCTTTTCCATTTTGATACTTATACGAAAAGGATTTAAAAATGTTACAAAAAGCACTAATAAATTAATGCTTCGTCAAACAATTTATTTTCAATGAAGATTTCAACTTCATGAATATCTTCAATAATTTGACTATAAACATAAAAGCGAATGCCACCAAATTTTAATTTAATTTGATGTATTTCGAAATCTTGGTCGAGTTCTGTGCAGAGTTCAAGAATTTCATCCAGAATATCCAACCATTCTGGAACAATCGGAGTGCCGATGCTAAACCCATACCATCCGTGTGGAACATAATCCGCATACTTTTTTAAGAAATATCCATCGGTTTTTTCAATATTATAATAGTATGTCGCATCGTCAGGATTCTTATCTTTATAACGATAAAGATTTTTAATGCCATCGGGAAGTTTGATTGGCTTCAAATCGTACTTGGCAAATATTTGCTCAACATCATTTAGGATTTTCATGATATTCTCCTTTCTTATAAAATTCACATTGATTAAAGATTGGCAACATTTTATCTTTTTGGCTGACCATCAATCTTGCCTTCATTTTCCAATCAACATTTAATACTTTATCATCATATTTAATGCCAGTTTCGTGAGTGGGTGAATATTTATTATCCACCTTATATTGAAATATTGCGTCTTTGGATAATGTGATAAAGCCGTGTGCAAATCCTCTCGGAATAAATAAGCTTAATTTATTTGTACCATCCAAAATAATCGATACCCACTCACCAAATGTCGGAGAATCGACACGTATATCTACCACAACATCCAATACCATTCCTTTAACCACTGACACTATTTTAGCTTGATTATATGGTGGTTTTTGAAAATGAAATCCTCTTACAACGCCACGATATGATTTGGATTGATTTTCTTGAACTACATTGAACTCACCTATGTAATTTTCAAGTTTTTCGTGATTGAATGTCTCAAAAAAATATCCTCTTTCATCACGATAAATGTGCGGTGTTATTATTAATACATCAGGTATGTTTGTTGCAGTTACATTCATAGCCGTTCTAAGATTTCACTGAATTCTTCATCAGTTCCATTGAATTTTTCTCTGACGATACTGATTGGTGTTAATATCCCATACATTTCGCCATATGCGTCTTCATATATTACAAACAAATCATCGGGATGTTCATTTGAAAATGGCTTAACTAACGTCAATGCGCTATCGCCATCACTATTAATAGTTATTGCTTTTCTCGGTGTGTACATGCTGGATTAATTTTTTTGTTTCTTAAATAATATTTTTGCTTCGTGCTCACTACCCCATTCTTTGGGTTTATTTTCTTGATAATAAATTACTTCCCAATTATCTGCGCCAAATTCGTTTAATTTATCATTTAATTCTTGAAATAATTTATATTTGACGTAAACCATTTTATATTCCCACATAACATTCGTTTAATATAAATACGAAAAATTATGTTTGCGGAGAGTGAGAGATTCGAACTCTCGGTACTGTTACATACGGCAGTTTAGCAAACTGCTGGTTTAAGCCACTCACCCAACTCTCCAATAATCAAGCCACTTCTGATTGAATAACAAAACCTTCCTCATATTCGTCTAAAGTAAACGAACTTGGAAAAGTATCTGGGTCTTCTGGATTCACATTTATCCAATCATTTAGGTCTTGTTTATACATGCTTTTATAGACATGATTTCTTGGGTCATCAATTTTTTCTTGTAGATATTTAAGAAGATATTTATGTGCATCAATTTTATTTTCTGCCATTACATAAAATTCTTCACCATAGCCATTGTGATTAAAATGATAAAGTTTCATGATTATTTATTTTTATAACGTAAAATTACATTCGTTGAAATCCTGTAAGCCAGAACTGCTTCCTGATTATAGTGTTCCAGTGTAAAGTCAATAATCTCTGACATCTGTTCTTCAGTACAAACAATTCTGCAGGGTATCATTCTGTCAATATAAAGTTTTCCAGTAGGACTAACCCACTGACCTTTGGCTGTTTTCATTATTGTAACACCACCAGTTGTCTTTTTTACAAAAGCATCCCATGCTTTGTGGTGTTCAAAGCTGAATTTCTGGTCTTTATTGTTTGACGCAGGGACTAATATTTCCCATAATTCATTTTCCATTCGGCAAATATACGAAATAAATTTGAATATGTTACAAAAAAAATAAAAATAACGTGAGCGTACCCAGAATTTTATAAATATTCATTACAGCCGTAACCCGAATTCTGCTTTATGTAGTAATTTATCTAATGCACCAACCCGACTATCACTGAGTTGCTTTCCCTCTAAGTCTATTTGGCTTGCACCACTCCGCAGTATTAACGACTGTTTAGGTCTCCTGCGTCCAGCAACGGTGTTCGGAGTTTTCTCATGTAAAATACACGCTACTACTCACTTATAATGAATATCTATAAAATAATGTTTAGTTTTTCCAAGTCTTCTTTAAATAAAATCCGAATGTTTTTATTGTTATTTTGTTTTTGAACCAATTTCATTTTTTCTTTATCTTTAGGAAAAAAATATCCTTTAATTTCAATATACTCATCTGTATTTGGAAGATAAAAATCTGGAAAATAATTTCTTGTCACATTATCGGCTTTTTTATATTGCATTGAAATTTCTTTTGACCTTATCCAATCAACATTATTTTCATTAAGATATTTAGCATATTTCAATTCATATGTTCCCTGAACGGCAACAAATTTATTCATATGTGGTGAAAATATTTTATAATATTTGGTTTTTATGATTCCGTTGTTATTTCCAGATGCAATTTTTGAAAGTTTTTCTTTTGTAATTGTTGAAAGTTTTCTACCTTTTAATGTATGCTCACCAAGATATTTTCCAGAACATGCTCGTGAACAAAATTTACGTTTAGAAACTCTTTTTTTAAAATATTTTCCACAACATAAACATTTTACAGTATTTTCATTTTTCTTACAAGGATTACAAATTATTTTACCATTAAAATTTGGTTTTTTTCTTTTTACTCTTTTATTGCATATTGAACACTTATGATAATATTTTGCCATAGTTTTTTATTATAAATACAATGATTTTTAATAAAAGCGATGTTCTGAAGTTCCTCTTATGAGACACTTTGTCCTATAAAATGTCCTATAAGCGATGAATCCTCTGTGTTATTTTTTTGTGTGGCGGGGTAGTCGATTTTTGTATAACCACACTAATATTCTTGTTTTTCTTTTAGTGGCATTGGAAGATTTTTCTTTCTTTCGACTTCAACCAATTTAGAAAAATCTCTGTAACTGATATTATATCCAAGTTTCAAACAGAGCGTATGACCTTCGCCATCATAATTTTCAATATCAATACCTCTCCAATCATCTACAATAGTATATATTCCATTATATTTGAAATAATCACTGCTGGGTTTGCAATGTACAACAACTAAATCACCTTTTTTAATTGGGTTTAGATGTTGTTTCCAGAACAAATTCACCTTTTTATATTTCTTACCCTTGTAATTCATATTAAGTTTTTCTCATTATACGAATAAAAATTTAAAAATGTTACAAAATTGAGCGAGATATGGGATTTGAACCCACGACCCCGACTTTGGCAAAGTCGTGCTCTACCACTGAGCTAATCTCGCATTTTAAAATAAGTTGTGTGGAGCACCATCGGTCTCTGCACGTTACCGCAGTTTTAAGTTACCGGGGCAGACTTCACACTCCATGCATACAACTCACTTTTTTTGTTAAGGCATCAACCGAAAAGTTTTCAGTATATTCCTTAGTTTTTCGTTTTCAAGCCAGTAAACATAACCGTCCGCTTTTTCATAAGCATCGAACTGTGTTAAGGCATTAACGTAAAAATTGTGGATTTCACCATCCGTAGAGGTAATTTCCACGAGCCAGAGTCTTGCAATTTTCGGATTCTTTCTGTAGAAAGAATCGTCTTTTACGACTTCTGGCTTTTCTTGCTTCTTTGTTTCTCTAAACAACATTTTAATCGCAATTTATCAGCAAGCGGATAAACTACGATGTGTTTGTTTTCTTCATGTATGCAAAATTACTTAAAAATTCTTTTAATCCAAGCAAAATGTTTTCTTTTTTTCAAATACTCGAAATCATTTTCATATTCATTGGCTTCACGTTCAAATGAAAGATTATAATATGCTTTACTTCCATAAAAAAATAATTTAATCAACCATTCAACAAAATACCAAATGTAGAAAAAGATTATCAGCATTTCTAATTGCTGTTGCCAATGAATTTTTTCGTGGTTTACCATTCGTTTTAACGTCAAATATTTTTCTTTGATGTAAATACCGAATGGTGCTAATGTAATTCCTGCTGCAAAGCCAAACGTGATAAAACTCACGAAGCCGTTCATTTTTTTTACTTTTGGTTTTAGACACATATTAATCTTTTACCATAAATACTTTGGTACATCTGGTGAGATTCGAACTCACAACCTTTGGTTTCGTAGACCAATGCGCTAATCCAATTGCGCCACAGATGCATTTGTACCCTTGGCAGGACTCGAACCCGCAAACCTCTTGGGTCGAAACCAAGCATTCTATCCATTGAACTACAAGGGCGTTTATTTTTTGTACTCCCAGCAGGAATCGAACCTGCATCTAAGGTTTAGGAAACCTTCACCCTATCCGTTGGACGATGGGAGCATATTAACATAGTGGTATTTAATTCCTAATGGGTCGCCTTCTTCAGTTAAATACTTTGCCATTGCATCTCTACTTCCCTCTCCATAAACAATTATTATACAATGCTTGCATTCATCCATGAAAGCATAACCATTTAATTTTACTTCTTTACCTTTTTCATCCAGCACTATAAGTGGTGGCATGTTTTCAATCGTGAACTTCATTAATCACATAAATTACTTCATCGCAGCAAATTACAAAATCTTTTCCTTCCGGCACTGCAATTACTTTTCCACATTTTGGACAAATAACTGTTTTCATTTTGTGTGTTTTTGTACACCCGGTGAGATTCGAACTCACCACCCTCGGTTTAGAAGACCGATGCTCTATCCAAATGAGCTACGGGTGCATAGATTACAAAGATATGAAAAAAGAGTGAAATTATTCACTCTTTTTCCTTTTATTTTTCAACCAAGCAAATGGATTTACTTTAGCCAACAAGAAGTATGAAATAAAGCATGAGGCTGAAACAAGGTAAAAAATAGAAATTGAAAACCAATAACTGCCTGTTGTATCCATTAGCCATTTGAGTAAAGCATCGTATCCCAAGGGATTGAAAAAAGTCCCTAAGAACAGAAATAAGGTTGCTGTT
>JAKQTP010000047.1 GCA_029563035.1 archaeon
AATATCATTCACTTTTCGCATAAAAACCTTTTCAAAATTATTAAATTCAATAATTTTTCCGTTGTCATCAACTTTTATATATTTAAGGTTACAAACTTTGTCGGCACAAATATCAATAGGGTTGAAAATTTCATAAAAACCCCTTCCCCAAAGTATTGAGAAATTTTCATCGAATTTTTCACAAACATCAAAGTCCTTATTCGCAAAATACCAATATGAATTTTGCCTTCTGAATTTGTTAAAAAAGTTTCTGATACTTATAGTTGCCATTATTTTTTAGCTTGTTTTTTATTCGTTATTTGCAATCTCAATTGTTGTTGCTTAACACTTTTTAAATCGCATATAACATCGTTTTGTGTTTTTAATATCTTTTCTATCGTTAAATTTATTTTTTTATGTTCTTCACTATGCCTTTTGTCTTGGTTTTCAAATTTTTCAAATTGATTTACAAGGTAGTTGTTCATTTTTTCAAACAGTTCAAATTGAGCATTATTAGTTTCGGTTGCTTGACCTTTTAATTCATTCTCCATTTTAACATTAATTAAATGCAAAGTTCTTTTTTCAAATTTTCTGTTGAAAATCCATTGTATTGTAGCAAAGCCACCGATTGCGGAAATAAGAGTTATTATATTTTCTAACATAATTTTATCTTTTAACACGTTTTTTTTATTAAAATATTACCATCTCTTAATTCTATTCCATCCAAACTATCATTGAACAAATTTGCAATTCCCGCATCAATACTTGCTTCTCTTAACGCTCCAGAAATCCTATCTCTATCATATTTTGTAAAATCTTTGAAATTATATTGTTGTAATAATAGTATTAAATTATTCATAATAGGGTACAAAATAGGCTTATAGACATTGTTTTGCCGCTCATCCAATAAATAATCCCTCTTACTATTAGTAACTATTAGAATTTGAGGTTTTATGAGAATAGAGCCATCAATTCTGTGTTGTTCTTTTAAAGATGACAACATTATAATTGCTGGATATTTATTTATTCTCTCAGTTGCAGTTCTGTCTGCGGCATTTAGAGATAAGCCAATATTCACAATATTATCATAATAAAAAGTTGCCTTTTCATTCGGAAATCTCGTGTTATACACTTGCCCTAAATTAATCCACCAATCATAAACTATAATCATAAACCTAAAAAATTTCTATAACGTAATTTTGTTTTTATTATATTAGTAATTTCATTTTCGTAAATTTTTAAATGTTTTATCATGTCATTCCAAACACGCAAACATTTTATATCCATGTTAACTGTTCTTGCATTATTTTCGGCTTCAATTGTTATTCCCGAACCTGTTAATCTCTCTTGCTCGTTGGTTGTATATTGTAACCACACCCAAGCAATTAGCGGAGTTTTTATTTTTGCAAATTCAGCTTCCGCAACTGCTTTTATATCAATATCAACACTTTCTAATCTTGCAGATAAATCGGAATAATACGTTAATGGAGTAAAAAATTCTGCAAAAAATAAAGGTTCTTCATTATCAATATACCATTTAAGCAAATTTTCATTTAACTGAAATTGCCCAATAGCATATTTCCCAACAAAATCAGTAACGGATAATAACGACATAATATTTATTCTTTTACTTCAATTTGTTTTTCTTCTTCAACCTCTTTTTTTACAACCTTTTTTACTTTTGCATCTTTAGTCTCTTGTGGAATTGATTTTACAACTAAATAGCCAAGTCCTAACAAATGAAAAAATGCAAACGTGTTTTCTTTAACTCTTTTTTCGTCTTTCCCCTTTTTTAGAGTAACGATTTTTTTAACTACTTTCATTTTTTTTATATTTTAAAATGTTATTATTATGGTTCTTGCGGTGCTGGTGTTTCTTTAAATTCAATCTTAATAGAATGACTTGTTTCAATAATCGTTCCAGTTTTTGAAATTGTAGCATCAATAACAACCGAACAAGCCACATTTGCTATTGTAGTAATAGTAAATGCAACTTTTTTCAATGGTTCAACTGAATCTTTAGTAAAAGTAACTGTTGTGTCATCGCAATTAGCCAATTCTCCTACTGCAACCTTTGCATAACTCCAATCAAGAGTATCAAAATCAACCCCTTCTAATGGTGTCATTTCCAAATCTAATGTAAAAACTCCAAGTTTGTCCAAAACTGTAATCGTTTTTGTTTCTGCATCATAGTCTAAAATATCTTCGCCACCAAACATTAAACTTTCGGGTGCAATAGTAATTTTTGGAACATCTGAAAATTTTACGGAAATCATCTTACTTATTCCTACAATTCCCAAACTATCCTCAATAACTGCTTGAATTTTCAAAGTACACGCTTCATCTTGAATTGTGCCTATATCAAATGTACATTCGGTTTCATCCAACTGGTTTGGAGTGAACGTAACTGCGGTATCATCACAATCAACTAATTGACCTGCAACCTCTTTTGTAAAACCCCATGTAATTGTGGTATAAGGAGTTGTTTGAGGAATTGTAGCTTTCATTGTCAAATCAAAATCCCCAAAGAGATTGACAATTGAAATTTCATCATTTGCGAAATTAAGTACATCGGTCGGTACACCTTGAACATCCAAAGTCATTGCAGTTGGAGTTGCTGCAAATTCAATAGGAATATCAAAAAATTCCGTTTCAATAGGTGTTCCGTTTCCAATAACACCCCACTCGCCTT
>JAKQTP010000161.1 GCA_029563035.1 archaeon
CTCGTCATATTCTTCCTGTTATATTACTTTTAATGTTCGTTAAACATTAAAAGGAACTGCTTATTTAATAAGCTATAAAGGTTAACAGAATCCTCTTGCGACTATATTACAAGCCGCATTAATATCTCGATCCAATTCCAAACCACAACTACATTTATATTCCCTATCTTTCAATCTTAATTCAAGATTTCTCTTTCCACATCTTGAGCAATCCATTGAAGTATATGCTGGATTAACTTTAATAAAATCCCTATTAAATTTCTTACATTTCCACTCTAATGCTGTTATAAACCTGTCTAATGGAGCAATTAATTTTCTTCTACGAAAATTCTTTCGAGATTCTTTGATTTTATTATTTGTTAAGTCTTCGATAGCAATACTACTCTCTTTTGCTAATTGAGTAGTTGTTTGTTCTATAAAATTCTTTTTCAAGTTTTCAAATCTAGTCCAAGCTTTATCAAGTTTTTCAGATAACTTTTTGTGATTATTTGAGTTTTTAACCTTTTTACTTAATTTAGACTTTAAACTGTTAATTCTATAAAATTGTCTAAGAACAGTTTTCGGATAATTTATTATATCACCCTTTGATGATGTCATAAAATTCTTTATTCCCCAATCAAGACCTAATTGTTTTTCTGTTTTTTCTAAGCTTTTTATTTCAACTTCACATGAACCACTAACATACCATTTATTATATAAACGAATAAATCTTGGCTCTGTTATTGTTTTAATATTATACTTTTTTAAAAACGTCATATCAATTGGTATTTGTCTACCTTTAAACTTAACACCAGTCGGAATAGGTAGCATTATTGTATTCTTATCAGATATTTTTATTGTCTGACTTTTAATACAGAATGATTGTTTATTGGGATTATATTTATGGAATTTTGGTGGTCTCCCGATCGTGTTGTAAACTCTTTTCCAAGCTTGAGAGTATCTTGTTAATACATCAACCGCAATTCTATTGTGAATATTTTCTTTTTTGTATTCATTAATTAATTCTTTTGCACTAAATCCTTTTATAGAATGTAATTGACATATAACTTTTTCATCTTTAAACTTGGCAACAACGCAGTTCCACATTTCATGACTTGCTTTGCAGTAATAAAATAATTTTTCTTCTTGTTCTTTGTTTGGATAGATTCTGACTTTAAATCCTATCTTCATTTATATCACCTCCTTTTAATTAATTATACCATAAAATTAATTAAAAGTCAATAGGTGAAAGTTCTTTCTTAACCTCTCGGCTAAGCATAGGTCATATCATAATCTTGGCACTTCTTCCAAGATCCCCTCCGCTACCTAGACTACTAGGATACATGACCGTCGGACTTTACTCATAGTTTTTTAAAAACCTTAGAGTCTTAGCTGCTGATTATCTCTACCTAATAATTCTCAAACATTCACACTTGAAATTTCTTTCTATGTTGTAGTTTATTAGTCTAACAAGACTTTCCAGCAATTCAAAGGGTTCTCGACATACCTCACGGTATGAAGGGACTATTTCGTTAGTTTTGTAAAATTGCTAAAGCAATCTATGGCGAAACGCACATATTAAAACTAACTTCTAATCTCCAATATCTAGTAATAACCTTGGCTTGTTATTTTGTTCCTTTATTCTTCCCGCAACTTTCATTGCGGCAAGAGAAGGAAATTTTAAAGGTTTTTTAGAAAGAACATCTCCACAAATAACCTCTACGACCATTATTCTACCTCATATTTTCTTGTTATTTTAACTAAATAATAAGTGTCAACAACTTCTCCTTTTGACTTCACTTCTTTTAATTGAGAAGTGTAAGCGGTTAGTTCACTATCAGTAATTGCTTTTTGTTTTTCTAAAAAGCTTTTTACCTCATCTTCCGTGTCTATTACAAATTCTTGTACTGATTTTTTCATTTGTGTCATAGTTAAATCTCCTTTATTTTTATTATGTATATATTATAACACGTTTTCACGAAAAAGTCAAGGGTTAAGCGTCCCTTAACTTTCGTGAACATAATTGAATTGTTCCATCAATTATATCAAATTTATTTACAACGTGTTGTCCTGTATTTCTGTAAGTTTTTGCCACAAATTCCTCGCCACGCCTAAAACCATAGATAATTAAGAAAGTTCCTCTTTCAAACCATGAACCCTCAACTTTTTTATTTTTATTCTCAGTCTCACAAAATTGAGATATTGTTTTCTTATATTTGGAGTATACTTCAACTGCTGGTATTTTTACATCAACTACACCATCTACTGTTAAAAGAGTTACAATTTTTTTTAGGTCATCTTTTGCGATAACAGTTCCCGCAATCTTTTCTATTTTGTATAAGGGGATTTTATAATTTTCTTTAGAATTAAAATAGCTTGCAACAGATGGTTCTTCGGCTAGTTTGAAAAAGTTGGCAAAACCATATCTGTCAAATTCATTTATTTTTTCAAATTCATGCTCTTTTTGGTAATAACCAAGTACCTTTAAAGATGCTCTTTCTTCAGTTAAGTAATATTTTGAAAGAACTTCATTTATTGAACTTTCATTAAACCTTTTTAAAATTTCTTCTTTATTAGCTGTCAACCAATTTTTTAAACTTGCTTTGAATTTTTTAAGAATATTATCCATAAGTTTAATATTTATAACAATCTCAGTATCGCCGATATCATTTACCCTATATTCTTCCACTGAGTCTTCGCCAAATAATTCTAAAAACTCTTCTACTTGTGATGGATTAGCAAAGCATTGTTCTTTATTTATTTTATTTTTCTTTACACTTTTTGCCATCATAAAGGCTTTTGTTTCTTTTTCCAAGTCTTTTGGAAACAATCCTTTTGTTATTAAGGCTTGTGCATTTTTCATATCCAAGTTTAATTTTTCGGGGCTTTTTTCACTTAAAAGTGTTCTTAAATTTTGTTCATAATCACCAAATAAACCTGCTCTAACACAGTTCAATTTCTTGGTAATATTGCCACTAAATTCTTGCATGAAATGTTCTAAATTTTTAAATGGTCTTTTTTGAATAATTTCATTTATATCATCTTTGTTTATTCCTGATATATTAGATAATCCGCAATAAATAATATCATCTTTTGCGTTGGGCGTGAAACCGACTTCTGATTTATTAATATCAGGTGGTAATATCTTGATTCCCCAATCTTTCATTTTAAGTATTGCTTTAGAAATTTTTCCAATGTCTAAACTAGACTTACTTTCTTCTACTTCAAATAATTCTTCTTCAGTTTCTTCTAATTCGTCAGTTTCATCGTCCTCAACAACATTACTTTCTGTAATAAGTGATGCAGTATTCCAATAAGTTCTGCCGAATTTACAGTATATAATAGCTTCTTGTACTGCTATCATAGAATATGGTAGAGAGTGATTAATTGAAAAAGCGTACCCTAAACTTGGTTTGATAGCCGTTTTATAAATATAATCGGCAAAAATTTTGTTTTTAACTCTTGAATAAAATAGTTCAGTTAATTCTGGTATTTTACTTATTTGTTTTTTTGCTATAATTTTTCGAGCGTTATTTGCCTCACCTAAAGTAAAGTTAGAAACATTTTCATCCATAAGAATACGCATAAATGTTTCTTGATAAGGTGCTAAACCACAGAAGTAATATTTTTCTAATACTCCTTGTTCCTCTTTAGTAAGTCCGACTCTTTCCATTTCTTCATACCAAAGATTTAAATTATTTTTAAACCTAGCGAAACGTGATAATTGATTTTCTTCACCCCTATCTGCCGTTAATCTCATAAGTGCTGATGCAGCGGTAAGTTCTTCTACAGTTCTAGGTTTAGTAAGTTTTGTTGCTTGTACACCAACACTACCACTAAACTGAAACAAATCAAATATTTCGCCTTTACCTATTTCATTATATAATGTTTCGTCTTTAAAATCGGCGTTAGATGGATGTAAATACTTGTTATAAGCTTCTCTAAGTGATAACTCTTTATCTATCAAACCATCTTTTTGTGCTAATTTTATAGCGTATCTTAATTTTGTAGGAACTTTTGTACTTAGGAAGTCGAATTTTAATCCACCTGTTGTTTCAATGTCATGTAGGTCGTATTGGGTGACTACACCTCCTACATTACTTTTCATAAGTGGCGATATTTCCCAAAATGGGCGTGTAAACATAATAACGCCACCTGCATGAACACCCTTTTGCTTAATAAGCCCTTCCAATTCTTTTATGTTTTGTAATAGCCCTTCATATTTTTCTACTTCTTTTATGAAGGTATAATTAGGCTTATCTCCACTATCTTCATCACCTAATAATGTCTTTTTTAAATCAGCATTTGCTCCCCTTTTTGTAGTTATTAGAGAACTTAGGTATTGTCCCTCTTGTATAAGTCCATCAGGGTGCTCTTCATCAATCCATGCTCTTCCTGCCATTTGAATTGCAGCCTTTAATGCGGCAGTTCCATAAGTGGCAACCTGTGCAAATTGCCCTATCTTCAAGAAAGGTTTTAAATATTCTTTTGTGTAGAATTTTTCACCTTCTTTATAAAGGCGTAACCTTATTCTTTTAAAAATTTCTTCTTTTTGCTGGGGGTCTAAGTCGCAGTCAATATCCATTTATACCCTCGGTTTCCCGATATTTATTAGGGGATTAGACTATCTCATTCCAGAGTTAAACTCCTTCATGGGCACTACGGAATAGTATCCATCTCTATTCCTCTCTAAAAATATAAATATTTTTAATTTAGTCGTTACACTTTTCAAAAATTATTTCATACCCTTTAGACTGGTAATTTCTTTTCATTCCACTCTCACTACAGCCAAAATTTGTTTTGGCAAATATAGCGGCTTCACGAATTGAATTAAAATATCCTATCTTTTCTTTTGAGTATTGATTTATTAAAAAACAACATCTAAAATTTCTAGTTGGACTTAAAGTCTCATAACTATCTTTTAAATTTTCCATTCTTGTACACCATTCTAAATTTTCAACACGATTATCATTTCTAATTTTGTTTTTATGATTTACTTCAGGTAAATCAAGTTTATTTTCAATAAAAGCACTTGCAACAAGACGGTGTACTAGAAAGTGAAATCTCTCTCCATTTTTGCTTAAAATAATATTTTCATAACCGCTTTTTTGTAGCCATGTTTTCATTACTTTTGGTTTTTTATATTTTAAGCTAATTATTTTACCGTCATCTGTTACTCTATAATCTGGAAAATCTTTAATTTCTTTTTCCATATTCTCACCTTCGTGAAGATATAGATGTTATTTTTTTTAATAGAATTTTTGACTCAGCACGGTATCTCCTGCTATCTATTTCTAGACCGTAGGTTCTCTTCTGAAGCGTCTTCGTGTATTTCTACCTTATTCAACTTCTACCGTTAGCACTTAATAATAAGATATTAAGCACACCGCTGGATGCGTTCACCCATTTTTACTTGCCCAATATTTGTTTAGGCAATTCAACCCTCTCTTTATTTAAAACACCTTAGTCCACTGTCACCAGTGGGGCTGACTATATCTTACTCTCATAATACACTTTAAAATTACAATAGACTTTATTTTTTTTTAAACATTCTCTCAAATAATGTGTAACATTATTGATATCTTTTGATCTAGTATAGTTATTATCAATAAGCCATTTTCCACAATCTCTTGTATTTGAAAAAATTTTTTTAAAATCATCTTTTTCAATTATTATATTAGTAGTTGCTACAGACTCAGATAAAGTAAATCTCTTAATATTGTGACGATTTAAAATCTTATCAATAGAACTATGATCACATCCTATAATTTTTGCCACTTTTCTTGCTGACTTTAAATCATAATATTTTTGAATAATATATTCTTCATCCCAGTTATATAATTCTACTAATCTTCCACCCAAAGTGGAGTTATAGCCGTCAAAATAACTATTATAATATTCAATCCAATATTTTTCTCTTTCATCTAATTTTTCCTTTTCTACTTCTTCTATCATTTCAAAAGAAAAATTTTCGATACCATATTTTTTAAAAGCTTTATATAAAACGATTTGAGAGAAATACTCTTTATTATAATTTAGCCGATGCTGACGAAACCTTTCTTCATAATTCTTAATTGTCTGTCCAACATAGACTTTTCCATTAATTTTATTTGTAATTTTATAAATGTATCCCATAATAAACACCTCTTTAATTGTTTAAATAATAGTCTACTATGAGAGTCTTTGCACTTCGGATGGCGGTCATCTCCACCCTACTCTACTTAGTTATTCATAACAATATTACTATTGCTATTATCCTTTCGATAGTCGATGCACCTTCAACTCCCATATTGTTTCTCCAATATGGAAGTAGCTTGGCACAGGGTTGTCTTTAACATTTTCGGCATTAAAAGATTCCCCTGTTAGCTGATTTACTATTTGTCATTTCCTACAAATCCTAAGCGTTAAATCAACACCTTAGACCACAAGTTCACAAAGTTGTTTTCTTCTATATTACTATAAAAGGGAGACTTTTAAACTATAAATTAAGTTAATCTCCAATGTTGTAAGTTATATTGTAAGGGGTTGACTTGTACAATATCTAACAAATAACAAGATAAAAAGCCAGATGCTGAACCTCTGCCAGGAGGCATTATACTTTCTGCATCCCAAAAGATATCCACTACCTCTTTAAAAGTATTAAAGTAACTAGCAATTGTTACATCACTTTTTTCAGATAAATATTCTAATATATCGGCTTCTGTTTCTAACCTATCTAATGTAACATCACTTTCTAATTTTTTTTCGTATAAACTATCTAGGCAACTATTAACCCAGTACCTTTTTTGAATATTGTCACTATCTAAATATTTTCTTAAAGTTTTTTGTTGAACACTAGGGTAATTGCCAATATCAAATATTTTTATGTCATTGAACTCTGGAATAATTGGGGCTTTAAAAATACTATATTCTCCAATTTTTTCGGCAAGTGATAAAGAGTTTCTAAAAAACTCTTCAACTCTATCTTCATTACAAACATTAAATAAGTTTTGTTTTATTTCGTTATCTGTCTGTAAATAAGCATAGCGATAAAATTTATCGGTTTCTCTATCCTTACCTTTGTTAGAGTTAAGAAAAGCTGAATGTGCACGCCTATTCTCTGGTCTGAGATAATGGGCGTCAGAGCCAACAACACATTTTAAACCTTTAAAGTCGGCAAAGTTTAAAAGGATTTGATTTACTACGGTTTGTTCCTCTGTTTCTGCTGGCGATAACTCTATATAAAAATCATCACCAAAGATAGAAACCATTTCATCAGTAAAAGCTATCATTTCTTGTTTTACTTTGCTTTCCAATTCTTTGTCTTTCGTTTTTGATACCTTGGATAAAGACAAAGCTCTGTTTTGCATATAACCCCCTAAACAGGCGGTACAAGCTATCACTTCACCCTTATAATCTTCCATTACTCCTTGCAATTCTTTTATGGTTGTAGGTACACGTTCCATTTTGCCTGTTTTCCAACCTTGTAGATTAGCAAGACTGGATAGTATAGAAAGTGCGTGATAACCTCTTAAACTTTTTGCTATAAGAATAAAATGAAAATATTTTTCAATATTTTCTCTGTCCTCAACTAAATAAATCTCATTACCTAAAGCAACTTTAAATTCCTTAGGCAATTCGCCCTTCTCTTTTAATTCTTTCTCTAATCTAAATAATCTCGGAGCACTGGCTAGGCTTTCATGGTCTGTTATTGCTAAACCAGATAAACCCATCTCATTTGCTTTTAATAGCAGTTTGTCTATTTTATTTGTACTATCCAATAAACGTTTATTGGAAAATTCGGTATGTGTGTGTGTTTCAAATCTCATTATATACCTTCTTTCTTTATTTAATATAGTAATTATAACACATTTCTGTTAATTTGTCAAATGATAAAAAATTCTTCCTCTGAAGGCTTTTTCTCAATTATTTGCAATTCATATTGCTTTATATTCAGTTGTTTTTTAATTTTATTGTTCCAAAAATTAATGGACGGTTCACAAATTGCCGTTAATTTGCCAACTTTACAAGTATCAATTAAGTCAGCGAAATCCTTATCCATAAATTTTAACACTGAAAAATAATCAAAAGTAATTTCTGATGTATCTTTTTTTGAACCTTTTATCCTTATATCTCTGGCATTTATATTTAATTCTATAGCAATTTCTGGTTTTGGGTTGCCCTTTCCATACATATCATCATTTGCCCCTAAATTTTCTATAAGAATATCTATATCTTCATCTTCATTACCTCTTATAAAATCAACATAATAAACAGTATTATTCTTTAATTCTACCATATCATTATTTATTTTTTCTATTAATATAGAAATATTTTCTTCATTTATAGAGACTCCAAAGGCACTTCCATGCCCTTGTGCATAATTAACAAGACCACTTTCGTTTAAATAATCTTTTAAATTTTCTATAGGGTGACCTTCACAATTTCTTGCCGAACCTTGTAGTCCATTCTTTGTTTTTACTAAATATAGAACAGGCTTTTTAAAGTGTGCAGTGAGGTTCATAGCAATTAAACCATTAACTGCTTTTTCATCTTCATCTTTTAGAACTTTTTGGCAGATAATTATTTCATTTTTATCTTGACCTTCTTTTTCTATTTCTTTTAATGCCTTAGTAAAACATCTTTTCACCGCTCTATCTTGAACATTTTTTGTTTTAATGGTTTCTTCAACCATTTCTTCAGCTAAGGTTTGATATCTAGTGTTAACTATTTTTGTTCCTTCATTTTCAAGCATTGAAGTAAACAGCTTTTCTTTTTGTTCCTTTGTTCCAAATCTTATTAAACTATTGATAAGTGGAGCAATATAAAAAGATATTCCTTGAGGGTTCACATCTTCGCCAACTAAACATGATTGTTTTAATATAGCTGATTTTAAAAAGGGGTTGTTAAACTCTTTTAATCCTTTTGTAATTATCCATCTATTTTCTAAAGTTGTAATATCCAATATATCACTTACAATAGAAGTTGCCGCCAAATCATAATAGAAATTACTATAATTTACATTAAATTTTGTATCTAAGTATTGTACAAATTTTAAAACAACACCCCCTCCAGAAAGGGCTTTATTTGGATAATCATCTAATTGAGGATTTACAATAGCAATACAATCATTATCTTCCAATTCTTTTTCACTTTCATGATGGTCTAGTATTATTAAGTCTATAGAATTGTTATAGAGTTTTTCCTGTTCTTCTATATCATTTGTTCCTGCGTCTGGAACTATTACCAAATTGCAATAGTTTTTTATAAAAAAGTTTACACTATCTTTAAGTCCATGCTCTTTTCCTTCGTGAACAAAGAATACATAGTTTAAATCTTTGTTTATTTTTAAAAGATAATTTAATAATATTGATGCCGAACAAAAGCCATCAGCATCACTATCAACTAAAAAGCCAATCTTTTTATCTAAATTATTTTTTAATATTTGATATGCTTTTTCTATGTTATTTAGTAAGATTGAGCTATGTTCATTGCTTTCTGTTGGATTGTAGTATTTATCCCAATTTTCCTCGTTTGTAATTCCTCTAGCAAGAACTAACTCTTTAAAATAGTTCTTGAATTGCCTAATATTCTTGGCTTCTTCTTTTAATTTAATATTCATTTTTATAATTCCTTTCAATTTTTATTATATTTATATTATAGCATATTTATTATGAAAAGTCAATACGTTTACTATATAATTTTTTAAATGTTTCTGCCCCTTTATCAATTGGTGCATCTTTATTTTCTAAAAGATTTTGGCTATCCCAAATAAAACTTGTTTTAACGAATTTGCCCGCTTTTCTTGCTTCTTTTTCGTATTTTTCAAATAGTTTATTTTGTTTTTTATAGTCGTTATTTTCATAATCTCTATCGAAACAAAGAACTATTTCTCTTAAATTTGGAATTTTTAATAGTAAATTTAATTGCCATTCTCCCAATTGATTATTACAAGTGGCAACTGAATTATTAAAATTAAAAAAAGAACCCATCTTCATAACGCTTTTTTCTGCCTCAAAAACAAAAACCGTACCAGTCTTTGAAATATCTTCCTTATTAAAGTTTAAACCGTATAAATTTAGTCTTAAAGGATGATTGAACTTTTTATCACCTATAATAAAAGGACAATATTTTGCATGAGCATCAGCGTCTAAATTTCTAACTCTTATACCAATTAATCTA
>JAKQTP010000174.1 GCA_029563035.1 archaeon
TCCTGTGTGAATTTATTACTCTTAATCAAAAGAGATCCTTCCACAGATATCGAACTTTTTAATTTTTCTACTAAATCTTTAATGTTATTCATTTAGATTAAATATTATCAATTGTTTTATTAGCAAAGTAACAAGTTAAATGAAAGAAAAATAATTTGTTAAATCATAGTAATCTTCTACGGCTTTAAGTTCACAAGAAATATAAAGTAAAACTGTATAATCTTTTTCGGTTGTAACTTTTAAACAATCTTCATCGTTACTTGTAAAATCCCCGATAGTTACATCCTTAATGGTGTCAAAATCTTCAATTGATTCTTTTTTACTACCAATTTTCAGTTTTACTTTTTTACCTACTAAAGCTTCTTTGATTAAGTTTACGAAATTGAAATTTTCCATTGTATTTGTTTATTTGTATAATGTAAATATAAACAAAAGAATTGACACTCTAAAATTTATTTTAGATAGTTATTAACAATCCTATTAATTAAATATAAACAAAATTGTTGTTAAGAAAAATTGTTGAGGTTTATTTTAAATAAGCTTTACCAAAATTTTCTGAAAACCGTACTTCCATGTTTGATCTTTGATTAGTAATACGGCTTTTGTTGATACCTAAAGATTTCATATGGGCTACAAAGTTTTTCCAAGAAGTTTCTAGAGACATTTTAGACATCTTTTCTAAAGTCATTTTAGAAAATGGATAAAGAATACCGGCTTCTGCATCTTTTTTACATTTCATAAAAATTGCTAAAGCTATATCTAAATAAAGTTCTTGCTCTGTCCAGTCTCTTGCAGAATCAAACATTCTAAATTCTACAGTTTGAGTTAATTCTCTATATTGTACACTTACATTTTTACCTAAACTATAAAATCCAGATTGATGATAAACTCTTTCATATGCATTAACTTCAATTTTTTCTCTTTCAGTTAAATTAGTTATACCCTTTTCTTTAGCAATATGCTTTAGTATTTCTCTTTCACGGCAATTTTTTGTATTTTGATATTGTTGATTGTGACCTCCAGTATATTGAATCCTTAAGTATCGTAATTCTGACCACATCCATGATGTTGAATATTCTGGATAATCATCTAAACAAACTTTAGATTTACGATCTAAAAGAGAGTTTGCATTAATATTATCTAATGGACAATTTACTGCCCATTGTAATTCTGGATGATTAGTAATTTCTGTGTAGAGGTTTTTAAGAAAAATTTCTTTTACTTTTCTATCTTTAAATTGTTTTTGTAATCCCAAATGAATATGACCTCCACCTAATGATTCAGTTGCATGCCATCTAAGTAAAGGGAATTTAGAAGCATGTTGCATTAATTCATCATGATAACATTTGATGTCTCGATAACTTTTAGCTACTGGTGAAGGTACTTCTAATGCTTTTCCTGAATCACTTCCATCGAGATGAGCTTTACGTTTAATCCAATTAGATGTTGCTCTTTTTTGAAAGGTGTTATAAACTTTGTGATGATCTACAAATTCTTGTGCAGGATCTATAATAAATGTATATTCAATACCTACAGTAGTTGGAAGTTTTTTAAACAGTTTCATTATTTTTTAATAAGTGAGTTTAAAATTTTATTCATTGCAAATTCATAAGCTTCTTTAGATGAAGAACATTTGATTGAAATTATTCCGGTACAAGCTCCTTTTGTAATACTAATATTCCATATGTCTCTATTACGTTCTACAGAAATTTGAGAACCTTTTTCTCTAATAAAATCTAATGCTTGAGATATTGTTGGTGCAAGGAAATGAAGTTTTTGGTACTTTTCAACAATATTAGAATAATCAACAAATCCAGAATGTTCTAATTTACCTCTATAGAAGCTATCTAAACATCTATCTTTAAAACCTGCTTTTTTAAGTTTTTTTGCTATGTTTAAAGAAACGAAAAGGTTTTCTCTTTGTTGAGATAAAGATAAAGATGTTGTATTTTTCATTTATTGTTTATTTGTATAATGTAAATATAAACAATTTTTTCCAGACTTGGAAATTTATTTAAGAAAAGTTATTAACAAAAGAAAAGGTTTATTCTTCTATGATTTTAAAAGATTTTTCAAATTCTTGTTGAGTAAACCAATTAGTACAATTTACACCTTCTTTAGTTAATTTTGTTCTAGTTACTCTAAATGAATTACTGGTACGTTCAATTACTGTTTCAATTTTGCCTGTTTTTATATCTTTGACTTTCATAATAATTAAGCTAATTTAACAAAATTTTCAACAATTTCTTTTTCTGTATGTTGATAAAACCATTTTAATCTTTCATAATGAGAAGCAAAATTAAGATTAAACATTTCAAACGTTTCAGGAAATTTTGTTTTATCAAAATCAGGATAGTATTTCAAAATTGTAGAACCAGCTAATTTAGTAAGGTACTATTTGCGCTAATGCGAATTCTTTTTTAGTCATTTGTTTTATTTTTTAAACGTGATTATATTTTTTACCACAATGGTCACATTCTAAAGCCATTGGTACATACGTCAATTTAAGCTTATTAGGATTACGTACTTCTTGTAATTTTCCTTTTTTACACTCTGGACATCTACTAAAGAAAAATGTTTGACACCAGTCTTTAAATGCTGTTAACATTTTCCATGTTTTTAATTACATATTCTTTAACTTCTTTTTTCATAGTTTCCGCAGAGGTATAACTACCTAATTCTACATCTTCTAATGTATAAGCATTATAAATAGGTTTTGATACTTTACCATACCAATATGTACCTTCTATATTTCTAAACATTGAATTTTTTGATTCTTCTTTTGACCAAGATACATCAAAGGTAACTTTTGTTTTTGCTAAAGGTATTCTCTTTCTTTGAATTACATTTACACATTTACCTTCATAGATAACCTTTTCTGGTAATTCACTTTCACCTTTAAAGTCATAAGAGAAGTAATCTACACTTTTCACGGTTGGTAATTCTTCAAATACTAATTTTAAAACTTTAGTAGTGCCTTCTACTTGAAATTCTATTTTATTACAATCTTCAAGCTTTGCCCAAAATCTATAACTTTTACCATTAAGAACAACTCTAAATGTTATTGAGCTATAATCGCTTGAACCTTTACGAATATAAATTCTGTCTACTGTAAGAATTGAATCTTTTGGTATTGTAACTGTTGGTACTGACTTATTTTCATTTTCTCTCCAACCCCAAGAATAACCTTCTCCTGTAAAATATCTTAAAAGAGAATCATTACG
>JAKQTP010000197.1 GCA_029563035.1 archaeon
AGTAAATCCTTGTACTATTTCTGATATTCTTATTCAAACTTTTTCTTATTTTAATAAAAAGCCAGAAACAAGTGTTTTTATGCGTGATGATATAAGCAAACTGTGTGATTGCGATGGTATTTTAATGTTAGATAATTGGACTGATTCAGAAGGAGCTATTTGGGAATTTCTTATTGCAAAGAAGGTATTAGGCATTCCAGTATTCTTTTCAATAGAATCAATAAAGGAAGTAGTATGAATGAAAAATATTGTATGGGAATTAAAACTAAAAGACCTAATACAGCAATTTGTCAAAAATGTGCTCATTTAGTAAGAGATGTAAATATAGAAAATAAAACAAAAGATTGGATAAATGCTAAAATAGAAGAATGCCCATTTTTTGAAAAAATAAATGGAAAAGGAGAAAAATAATGGCTAGGACATTAGCAAGTATACAAAGAGTATCCGAAATTATTCCGATTGAAGGAGCTGATAGAATTGAATTGGCAAAAGTATTAGGTTGGCAAGTAGTAGTGAAAAAAGGTCAATTTAAGCCAAATGATTTATGTGTTTATATAGAAATAGATTCCATTGTTCCAGATAAACCTTGCTTTGAATTTATGCGAGATAGAAAGTTTCATGTAAAAACAATAAAACTTCGTGGTACTTTATCGCAGGGTTTAATAATGCCTTTAGCTGATGTTGGTTTAACAGGTACATATAAAGAAGGAGAAGATGTTACCAATATTCTTGGAATAAAAAAATATGAACCACCAGAAGTTGCAGAAAAAGTAACACATAAGAAAAGTTGGTTTGAAAAAGCATTTCCATTTTTATATAAAAAGAAAGTGTCAAGAGAATTTCCTAAGCATTTAGTGCCACAAACTGATGAACCAAGGTTACAGTCATTAGGGGATGAATTTTTGGAAACATATAAAGATGTTCCAATTTACATTACTATTAAGATGGATGGAACAAGTGGTACTTTTATTTGGTACAAAAAGAAATTTTCTGTAGCTTCAAGAAATGTATGGATGCAAAAAGAGAATGATAGTG
>JAKQTP010000206.1 GCA_029563035.1 archaeon
AAAACATAGGATTTAAGACTGTCTAACTGTGATTGACTTTCCGGAAGATTATAATCGTCAACAAGTTTTCCGATTTCAATACCTTCTTCAGTGCTTTTTATGTCGAGGATATTTGTCAGACTTGTCACGGTAGAGACACCATGTGTAATTTTCAGACTGTCAGTAATTTGTTTTACATGTTTGAGCAAATCATTTTTAAATACATTATCAGATTCAAGAACAATCATACCCATTTCATTGCCCCCAAAATCATTGCCTATATTTTTAAAAAGCGATGCCGCCGGGTCGTCATCAGGCAGGGAACTAATTATATCTGAATTAATTTTTAAAAAACTGGCTTGATAACCGAAGAATAATGTAAGTACTATTACGCTTGCGATAATAATCCATCTGTTTTTGAGGATTTTCCAGGTAAATTGTTCCATATAATAAATATTGACTATTACTGTTTTGCGGTCAGTTCAAAATTATAAATAGATTTTAACCAAAAGTGTTTTGTATTCATAATTTGATTAAAAAAAGAGTGTTTATTTTTTTTGTGTTCTTAAACTGTTGACAATCATAGATGATAGTTCATCAATTGTACTCTCGTATTCTGCATACTTTTCCTGAAGAAATAATGGTATTTCAATCCCATTGATGACCATCATGAAAATATTTATAGTTGAACTTATATTCGTAAAATCAAGAAAACCTTCTTTTTTCCCTCTCTCAAGTATTATTGTCAATTGGTCTCTTTCAAATGAAGCAAAATCTTCCCGTACATCTTTTACAAACAGATATTTTTCAAAGAAATCAGCTTTAAGCGTTTCATGATAGTTTACTGCTCTATGCAGCAACTTTAACCTTGTAAGGGTGTATTCTTTTAGTGTAATAAGCGAATCATTATTTGCATCAACAATCTTCTTTAGTTCAATTTTAACTGCATTTAACTCCTGTTTTAGCACTTCATTAAAAAGTTCTTCTTTGCCCTTAAAATAGTAATATAATACCCCTTTTGCCTTATGGATATGCTTGGCAATCTCGTCCATAGTGGTTTTATGGAAACCGAATTTTGAAAAATACTTTGTTGCTGAATTAATAATCAGTTCTTTAGCATTAATTTTTGACATAATTGACTATTACTGTATCTCGGTCAAATATAATTACTTTAAAGCTTTATTTCAAATTCCCTTA
>JAKQTP010000215.1 GCA_029563035.1 archaeon
CAAAGAATAGCCAAAGAAACACTAGAGATATACGCGCCTATAGCCGGACTACTTGGTATCTGGCGTTTAAAATGGCAAATGGAAGATATTTGTTTTAAATATCTTTACCCCAACGAATATAAAAAAATAGAGTATAAATACGAAATAGAAAAAAAAGCTGAAAGAAATCAGTTTTTTAATAGAGTTAAAAATCGTTTAGAAGAGGATTTAAAAAAACTCAACATTGAGTATGAAATAACCGCTCGCTTCAAACACCTTTATAGTATATGGCAAAAAATGCAAAGAAAAGACAGAAAATTTGATGAAATTTACGATGTATTCGCCTTAAGGGTGGTAGTTAATAATATTGAAGATTGTTACAAAATCTTAGGGATAATTCATTCTATTTGGAAACCAATATCAAGAAGATTTAAAGATTATATCGCCATACCGAAACCTAACGGTTATAGAAGTTTACACACCACCATCATCGGCCCAGATGGCAAGGCTACTGAATTTCAAATCAAAACCAAAGAAATGCACGAAGAATCTTTATATGGAATTGCTTCTCACTGGAGCTATAAAAGCGAAAACCGAGATTATAGCAAGCCCAATTGGATAAAAGAAATATTAGAGATACAAAAAGAAAATCAAGATACTGAAAAATTTATTCAGGAAATAAAAACCAATATATTTCAAGATAGAATTTTTGTTTTTTCTCCCAAGGGAGATGTCATTGAATTACCAGAAAAATCGACCCCGATAGATTTTGCCTACGCTATTCATACCGATATCGGAAACAAAGCTTCTGGCGTTTTAATAAATGAGAAAATTAGTATTTTAAGCCAAGAATTAAAAAATGGTGATGTAGTTGAAATTATAACTGAAAAAAATAGAAAAGGACCAAATATTCAATGGTTGGACTTCGCCAAAACTAGACACGCTCGAGATAGGATCAAACAATATTCACAATCCAGCCCATTATATAAGTTTAAAAACATATTTAAAAAATAAAAAAAAGAAGGCCAACCGGCCCTCTTTTTTTATTTGATTTTTTTACCTTCCTCTAATTTACCTGTTTTTCTTAAAATCTCGTATTTCTTGCCTAAACCAATTTTGGCTAAAGCAGATTTTTTTAATTGAATTTTTGTTTTTTTCTTAGCAAAAGTTTGTTTGCCTCTAAAAGTTTCTAATCTTTTATTATTTTTTAAACCGCTCTTAAAACGTCTTAAAAAAGCCTCAAAACTTTCTCCCTTTTTTCTTTTTAAATCAGCCATATAATACCCCCCTTCTATTTTATTAATTTTATTAGTGAATTAATTATAACACTACTTAATATTTTTTTCAAGTCTAGAAATAAGATCCTTTTGAGCAATTATTTCTTGAACCCCAGAATCAGTATCTCTAAAAAGAATTGTTTCATCGGCCAGCTCTTTTTTGCCTAATATCAGAACAATATTAGCTTTATAATTCTTTGCTTCTTCCATTTGGCCCTTTAAATCATCCAGGTGAAAAGCTTGAAAAACATTAAAACCTCTTTTTAGAAGATCTTTGAATAAAAACATGGCTTTAATTTTTGATTGTCCATCTATTTGAGCCAAAAAGATAACATCGTTTCTGTTTTCTTCAACCAACTGATTGTTTTCTCTGGATTTAATAAGCATTCTTTCGATACCACCATTAAAGCTCAAGAAAGGCAGATCTCTTCCAGTCAAATTGTTAAATAAATTATCATATCTTCCACCTCTGCCAAGAGATATTTTATTATTTAATTCCCCGCTTTTATCTACTGGCCAAACCTCAAATATTAAATCGTTATATGAACCCAAGTCTTTAATCAAATATGGATTGAAATTATAATTAACATCCATTTCATCTAAAAATTCTAAAGTTT
>JAKQTP010000224.1 GCA_029563035.1 archaeon
AATAATTAATAACACCAATATTTTGAGTAATAATTTCACAAACTATACCTAAATTATCAATACCAGCTATTTCTTTTGCTTCACCTATACTTTTACCATTATGTAATTCATCTAAAAGAATTTGTTTTTTTTCAATAGGAATTAAAGAAGCTTCCTCCTTACATTTTTCTTTATATTTTTTTCCTATTTTCTTTCCACAATAAAAACAATGACTACAATTTTTCCCCATTTCTTCGTGCTTATCTTCAACTATACATTTTTTCATATTATTAATTATTAATCTCTCTTAATATCTTCTAAGTGTTCTCTAAATGTTATTCCACTATTCTCATCTATACTTTCTTCGCCACAGTCTTGGCATAACAAATCTCCTTCCTCGCTTATAAAAGATGAATAACCTTTTGGCATTTCCTCTCCACAATTCTCGCAATATTCATCTGCTTGGCAAATAAATTTTTCCATACATTTTAAATTAATTATTAATTAAGTTATTTCCCCCTAAAATGTAGTGATAGGCAATTTTCTGATACTTTCAACTAGTTATATGTATCAATGAATATGTGTTTCCAAAATGCTATTCATTAGCTACTGATTTAGCCACACTCATCTCCAACTAAATCATTTCTATATTTTTATCACTACATTTTGGGAGTGGCGAGCAAAGATATTTTCTTCACTAATGTTTCAAGTGAACGCAATTATTAATCTAATATCTAGCTCGCCTTAACTCCCTCATTGTATTCACCTTTATAGGTGAATACTAGAGATAGTTAATCTAAATTTATATTTTTAATCATATTAATTGGTGTTAATTTTCCATTATAATCAATTCTATATCCTGTAATAAATGAATATTCTGGATTGTAATCTGAATAACCATTTAAACAACTTGCTTTATCTAAAAAATAAAAATGTAAAAAAAGAATAAACAGTATAAATATAACAAGAAGTATTACATATTCAAAAAAATCACTCATATTATTTTATATTATACCCACTCTAAATTGGTGGGGTTAAAATGTATCGTCTTCTTTTTCATCAAACACTAACAATTCAGCGTTATCAAGAGAAAC
>JAKQTP010000245.1 GCA_029563035.1 archaeon
AATAATTTATTAAGTTGGGAAAGAAAAACTTACTAATTTTATGACATATCCAAAACTAAATAATTTTAACGAAATGTACACACCACCAGAGGCCATGAAATACATAACACCATTTATGCCTAAAGATAAAGTTTATTGGGAGGCTTGTTATGGTATGGGACACATGGCAGATGAACTAAGGAGACTTAGTTATGATGTGGTTGGGCATAAAGATATTGACTGCTTAATAGATGAGCCAAAAGAACATTGGGATATCTGGATAACAAACCCACCTTTTAATGGTAATAAAAAATTTATTAGAAGAGCAATAGAATTAGGTAAACCTTTTATATTTCTTATTCGCTTAGAACACTTGGGTGGGGTTGAGGCTTGTGAATTGTTAAAAAATAAAGATATAAAAATAGTTATACCAGAGAAGAGAATAAATTATTTAACACCTAAAAGTTTGAGAGGTGAGAAGGTTGGTGGATCGCCATTTCATAGTATATTCCTTACTTACAAAGTAATAGAGAGTAATAATCAAATTATATATATTAATTAAAACTATATGAAAGTATTAAGTTTATTTGATGGAATATCCATCGCACAACAAGCACTAAAAGAATTAGGAATACCAGTAGAAAGCTATTTCGCCTCCGAGATTGATAAGTATGCTATTAATATTACTCAAAAGAATTTTCCCAATACAATTCAGTTAGGAGATATAACAAAGATAGACAGTAGTTTTTATAACAGAAAAGATTATGGATTACAGGAATTTGATTTAATAATTGGTGGTAGCCCTTGTCAAAATTTAAGTATGGCTGGTAATAGAAAAGGATTAGAAGGAGAAAAATCAAAATTGTTTTTTGAATTTGTTAGATTAGTAAAGGAAATTAAACCAAAATATTTTATTCTTGAAAATGTAAATTCAATGACTAAGGAAAACAAAGATATTATGAGTAATTATTTATTTGAAATACAACCAGTTATGATAAATAGCTCTCTAGTATCTGGGCAATCAAGGGAAAGATTATTTTGGGTTGGGAAACTAATTAATGGCAATTATGAACAAGTAGAAATAAAACAACCAGAAGATAGGGAGATATATTTAACAGATATTTTACAAGAAGAAGTTGATAAAAAATATTATCTAACAGAAAGCAATATTAAGACAATAAATAGAAATTTTGGCAGTAAAGGAAAGACGATTAATCTTGATGAATGTTTTAGTCTTGTTGAAAAAATGACTTATCCAAGTAGAATAAATCAGAAGTTTGGTAAAATTAAATGTCCGACATTAACTGCCGCTATGGGAACAGGTGGTGGGAATATTCCAGTAATAATTAAAAATGGAATTTATAGAAAGTTAACAGAAATAGAATGCGAAAGATTAATGAGTTTACCAGATAATTATACAAGTGGAGTAGCGATGACTCAAAGATATAAAGCATTGGGTAATGGATTTAATTGCGAAGTGGTTAAACATATATTAAAAAACATACTATGATAAAATTAGAAAAACATTTTCAATCAAAATTTACACAATGGATGGAGAAAGAAAAATTACCTTGTATGTATGAACTTAAAATATCTCATGGCAATACAGTAAACTTTAAGTGCTTTCAAGACCAGCAACTTCCAAGTTTATATCAAGCATACACCGTAGGAAAACATTTTAAATTAACTGATGCTAGTTTGGGCTTGAAACCTTGTGATGGAATATGTTATCATGGAGATGCCTATGTTGGAATAATGTTCAACATCCCAGAAAATCAGAATGAGTTTTACCTAATTCATATTAGAGAGGTGATGAAACTGTATAACGCAGGAAAAAAGTCAATCACCAAAAAAAATTGTCAAGAATTTGGCG
>JAKQTP010000255.1 GCA_029563035.1 archaeon
AAAGGCGATCCTCATCCCGTGCCGACGAGGCTGAAAATGGGCTACCGGCTTTCCGGGAACCAGCGGCGGCCGGACCGGCACATCCCTCTTTCGTCTTTCCCTTCGCGAACACTTAAGCCGGCACAATGCCGTGTAACGTTCGTTCCCGGCGTATGCGACGTTTTCACCGTAGCGCAGCGGAGGTGAAAATGTGCCGGAGCGCCCGTCTTCATATCTTGGGCGCGGAGGCCGAGGAGCGCAGCGACGAAGCGCATGACGCCGTGTTGTGCGAAGGACTTTGCCCCCCCCTGATAGCAACCAGATGCCGAGGCCATGGACGGCCGAGGCATTACGCACAGGAAAATATTACATATCATCAGAAATATACTCTTTTCGATATTTTTTATAGTGACTTATTATTTTATTAATTCTCCTATATTTAGAATGATATTCATATTCATTATTATGAATTGCATTTAGAAATTCGTGAGCTTCTTTTTCAGACAGAGAATGAAATAACTTATTCCAATTCTTTGCACCATTATTCTTATGATCTTCTCTGTAGATAATATAATGATCTGGCATTAATAACAGCTTTTTAAATTCAACATGATTTTTACCAAATGCTGCTTCAAAAAATTCTTTTTTTGGACTAACAACTCCATGTGTAGCATTTAAAATGCATTGAATTCCTCTTAAATACCGGGAATTCCAATTTTTACTGACATATTTTCTATCTTTATTATTTATTGGGATATATTTCATTGGGAAAGAAAATATTTTTGTTCCTAATTTTTCATTCAATTCGGTATTAATCTTTAATCTATCATAGAAATCTTCAGGAGTATCATTATAATTATATAAGATATAATTAGATAGGTTTAATAGATTATATTTTGATGCCCATTCAATTTTTTTGATATATTCGTTTTTATATTTAATATTATCAAATGCTATCCGTAACGGCTTTATAGCAATTTCTGAAAGAATTTTTATCTTTTCTTTTGTGAGAAGTCGAAGATCAACACCTTGATTAAAATCAACATATCTATTTTTCCCATTAAATTTTGCTCCTCTAAAAAATCCAACAGCTTTTATTTCGTCAATAATTTGATTAAAGCGTGAGGATGCTAATATATTGTTATCTAGTAAAAGGAGATCCTTTTTTTCACCATATTCTTTTTTGATAATTGCTATTTGTTTTTTTAATGGTATATAGTTCTGATAAACAGGTTCAATTTTTGGTACGGCACAAAAAGGACATTTTCTAATGCAACCGCGAGTAGTATATGAATAATATGCGTCATCTGAAAAGTATCTATATGAAATATTACTTAGCATATCATAATCAGGAACCATACCATCAATTAAATGATCACCTTTTATCTGTAATTTTCCTTTTTCATTCAGTAATCCACGGATTGGCTTAAATCCAGTCTCTTTTTCAATATCAGAAGCCATGACGGTGGCCATTGGCCCTCCGATAAATAAATTTTGCGGGTCTTTGACACTAAACTCATAATAAGTAATGGTATTAATTGTTTGATCCCAATAAAAACTGAAGAGGGTAGAAATATAAATACGATCCCATATTACTTTTCTATGTTCAGAGTTTATACCTTTGATAAAATGTACTTCATCACCTCTTTTTTTATGAAAGGCCGAAATTTTCATCAACCCAAGAGGTGGATATTTGCATTTATAAGCCGGTTCTATTAGTAGCACTTTCATTTTTCAATCGCACTTTCTTGAGAATATGTTTTTTCTTTCTTTTTCGAAAAGAATAAATAGTAAAGGGCATGAAGTATAACAAAAAGAGAAAAAATGAAAAAAGATAGGATATTAGCGCATCGGTATGTTTTAAAGAATTGTGTTATACCAAAGGCAATATATAATGCATTTGTTATTGTCATTATAATAACAAGAATAAATAAATCGCCCTCATATTTTAGAAACTTTGGCTTTTTAATGTCGATAGGTAAAACAAGGTATTCATCGATATCTACTTTATGTTTGAATTTGCTTGATTCATTTTTGAGTTGATCGGTAAAATATTTTCTTACTCCATTTACAGTTCTTGCATATAAACTTGCATCAAGTCTCGAATTAATAATGATAAATGATATGAACATGCTTAAGATGCCGATTACAAAAATTAAAAGCGAGATTGTACTGGAAAGATTGAATAGATCAAATTCAGCGCTAGTATTATGATATATTAAAACGATAATGCTGAATGGAGAGGCCAGTATTAATAAGTAGAATTTAAACCATTTTGCAGTTAATTCATGTGCGCTGAAATATGCTTTTGCAATATTCTCATATTCTTTTAATAAAAAATCCGAAAAGTCGTTATTACTCATAATACTATCCTTCTATTCCAACTTCCTTACAAAATTTTTTTAAATGCTTATAACATTGTTGTAAGGCATATTTCTTGTTTTTATTTTTTTCAATTTCTTCTTTGACTTTATTAACCTCCGCTTTTTCAATAAGTTCAGTAAATTCATCTACTTTTTTGTAAAATCTATCGACTTTTCCAGGTTTGGTTTCATACAATATTTGTTTTGCATCTTCAAAAGCATCTTCTGGTTCAGACTCACAAAAAACTCTGCACGCTTTTTTATTGCTTAATATTTTGGGAAGTTCTCTTACGGATTGAGCATTTTTAAATCTATCCTCTCTAACCCATGAAACAAAGCTATCTAAAAATTCAGGGGTTTCCTCTTTGCGCTTTACCAAATCTTTTTGGTGAAAAAAAGCATCAAAATAGCTGAATTTTTTTAAATCATCTTTAGAATTATTAACTGAATTATTATCGGTATTCGTTGAAGATAAATACTTTTTTGACATCACATCATAAGCATGCAATGTTGCTTCAAGTGTTTTCTTTTGCATTCTCAATTGCTTGCATATTTCCTCTGGACTTTTATTAAGAATACTTATCATTTTATGAATATATGCTGCTTTTTCATAAGCATCCCATTCTGTTTTACCTTTTATATGAAATATCCCTAAAATGTAAAAAAGTTCTTCTTCGGTAACATCTTCTTGAAGAATTCTTGCCTTAATTGTTCTCCATCGTTTATCTTCAGGATATTTTTTACATAGTCGTCGGTATGCACAGAGTCTAGTATTACCTTCGACGACTTTATTTTTTAAAACATAAACTTCATCTATTAGACCTTTATTCTCTTCAAGATCTTTTATCCGCTCTTTCGTCGATTCGAGTTTCAACAACTCTTGTTCAATTAAATCCTGATTTATTTTATCTTGAGGAAATTTACTAATAATGTAGTTTATTCGTGGATTTGCAGGATAGTATTCAATTGAATAAATATCCATATTGTTAATTTCATAAGAAATCTGTCGGCCAAGGACAGTTATATTTTTTATAGACACATTATCCTCCGAGCATGCTCAAAAGTTCTGACTTATTTGTTAAAAAATCGAATGTTTCATCTTTAATTAATTTATTATCGCCCTGAATAAATCCAGCGATATCCTTTTTTACATCAACGAGATTCTCTATGTATTCATCAACGGTTTGCCTAGCAATTAGTTTATATATTTTACATTCTTTTATTTGAGAAATTCTATGAATGCGATCTTGAGATTGCAAGTAGTCAACAAGATTGAAATTCCTATCTAAATATATAGCGTTATTTGCTCTTGTAAGAGTTATACCTTCTCTTGCTGCAGATGGATTCAAAATCATGATTTTATTTTTTTCTGAATTTTGGAATTCTTGTACATATTCAAATCTTTCTTTAATTGGAACATCTCCATAAATAACAAGAGGGTAATAAGATTTATATCTAATTTTGAGCGTAATAACATTTTCAACGAAGCAGGTCCATATAATAGCTTTCTCATTTTTAGATATGATGGTATTTAAGATTTGGTCTAATTTTGTGAATTTGGCTGGTGTTTCATCATAGCTTTTATCAATTAGGTGTGGATTGCTTGCAATTTGAGTCAGTCGTAATAATTTTTTTAAAATGCTACTTGATTCATCGATAATTATTTCCCCATGAATATTTGTTATCTCAATGATTAATTCTTTTCGCAGTTGATCATACAGCTCAAATTGTTTACCTGTGATTTTAACCAAAAAATTATTATATTGCTTTTCTGGTAGTTCAAGAACATTGTTTTTTAATCTACGGATTGAGTTTGCATTAATTATTTCTTTTAATTCAGTTAAATTGACTTCATAATCGGAATTTTTATAATTATACTTTGCTTTAAATCTCTTAAAGTCTATACCAAATAGTTTTCCATTATCGAGAAAATAATATTGTGCCCATAAATCATATGGTTTGTTTGCTACTGGGGTACCTGATATAATAATGCGTTTTTTTGAATACTGTGCCAATTGAAAAATAGCTTGTGCAGTTTTAGATTTGGGGTCTTTAATCCGTGCGGATTCATCTAAAACAATAGCGACAGAGCGACTTTTGCAAAAACGTTTAATTCTTTGAGTTTCAGCAATAACAGCTTCATAATTTGTTATATAGAAATTTGCTCCGGTTAAAAATTTATATCGTTTCTCACGTTCGGTACCTTGAAGCACTATTGGAATTAAAAAGGAATGCTTACATACCTCTTGTTCCCAATTGTATAAAAGAGACATTGGGGCAATGACGAGTACTCCCTCAATATTCCCCTGTTTCATTTCCCAGCACAATGCTTCAATTACAATTTTAGTCTTACCTAAGCCTTGCTCATCAAATAAAGCAATAATATTATTTTTATAGATATAGCTGATGGCCTCGATTTGGTGAGGTAATGCTGATGTTTTACTATTAAAGTTTTGAGACTTATTATTCATTGATTATCTCATTCGGAACTTGTATAATACAAATATTATTAAAATTACGAATTCCAATTCTTTTTAATAGTTTATTTAATTCTGTTATTGATTCTTGAGGTATTCCAATGATTACATAACATGCTTTTCCATTTAATTCAATACTTGTATAATCAGTTATTTCTTCGGAAGTTCTAGTATTCTTGATGTCA
The DNA here is from genome assembly GCA_029563035.1 of archaeon. The sequence continues at coordinate 5,005 of JAKQTP010000255.1, forward strand.
TTGTTTGTTTTTGCCTCACCAATACAAATTTGTCCGTCCTCATTAACTGCGATAACATCAGGTCGATGTCTCAATATTTTTGGCGGTAATTCGGTTTTTATGCCAAATGAACCAGAAGATTTTCCATCAATCGAAACAATAGTGAAACCCTCCTCACGTATTTTTTTAACAATTAACCCAAGAATAAATTGGTGTTTTTTGCTAGCCACTATTTGATTGTCCCAATATCTTTTAATATTTTTTCAACTGAATTATATAGCCGAACTAATGACTCAACTTTTCCGGGCTGCATGCCACTTTTAATCTCATCTAATTCTTTCCATTGAATTTTTTCAATTCCATATATAACATCTTCTATTCTTTCGAATAATTTAGATTTGGCCGCTGGATTTATTTGTTCAAGTTGATCTAATGCAGCTTGGAAATTATCTTTAATCAACTCTTGTCGTGCTTGTTCATCCTTTATTACTAAAGGAAGCCGCCGAATATCCTCACCTCTTCTAAATTTTCCTTCACCAACCCATTCGCAAAATTCAGATAATGATAATAATCCTTTTTTCACTAATTTTTTCAGTTCTCTATTCTTGCGAAATTCAACAAAGTAACTAAACTTCAACCTTTCAGTAGGTTTATTGTATTTTTGTAAATATTGGTCCTCCATATCCTGGTAAGCTTGGATGTTATTTTGAATATCAGATGCTCTCAATTTTGTGAGTTGCTCTAAACGTTTTAATGAATAATCTTCCTTCTCGTGTAATCGATATAATTCACGAGCTTTTTCATAAGCAGACCAGGGAGTCTGGCCAAATAAATGCTTCTCAAGACGAATAAAATTAATTTGCTTTCTATCTATTTTATGAGGTAATATAATTGAATCAATATTTTTCCAATTAGAATCATTTTCATATTTTTCAGAAAGTTCTTCATAAATAAATGCTCTCGTATTGCCTTCTATAACAATGAAAAAATCACCATCTGGTATTATCCAAATCGGATCATATATACCTTTATTGATTTCAATATGCTCTTTTAATTTCTCATATTGATCATTTCCTTCTGATAAAGCGAATTTTATCTTTTCTTGGCTTATTTCATTATTGAGGCGTGTATCAAGAAAATATTGTATACGGGGATTCTCGATATCAAGCTTCAATTTTATGATAGGTATTTTTAATCTTTTGATTTCAGTGGGGATTCCATCAAGATTTACAGTTATATTGCTCATAGTTAATCCATAATTGAATTATAAATTTATACTATTCATAAAATTATGTTTCATGTAAGTCAATGAATAAATAATAGACACAAGCCGGCTACGGACGGCCGGCGCCTCTCACAAAAGAGGGGGGGGCAAAGTCTTTCGCACAACGTTCCGCGGGTACGCGAAGTTTGCCGCGTCACAGCGGCGGACAGCTTCAACAATAAACCCGTATCCGCGTTACTCAAAGCCTTTTTCTACCAAAAATGCGGCAAATTTGGGCGAAGCGACCGACAGGGAGCGTAGCCGCGTACCCGCTGTTACACGGAGCCGTGCCCAGGACGATTGCAATGACGTTCATGGGTTCGGCATCCCTCTGGCTACCGGTACTCGGTGACACAAATTGCTGCCTCATTTGAGACAAGGTTCCGCCGTTTGAGTGAAGTGCTATAAGCTCCAAAACGGGCCTCCCGCTTCATGCCACCTTCCCGACGGGCACGGCGACGTTGTGCCGAATGCGCCACGTCTCAGTTTTCCCGGGCGGACTGTTTCATGGACGCGACCGGCATACCACAGCGTTGCGAGTTATGATACCAACCGGGAATTGGAAAGCGCCTTTCACGGCCGCGAACTTTGCGAGGGAAAGGCGATCCTCATCCCGTGCCGACGAGGCTGAAAATGGGCTACCGGCTTTCCGGGAACCAGCGGCGGCCGGACCGGCACATCCCTCTTTCG
>JAKQTP010000261.1 GCA_029563035.1 archaeon
TCAAAATGTTGAAGCAGAGGTAGTTTTTGACAGCAATCAAATAAAAAATCAAGCCGAAGTAGAAAATACTGAAAATGAAAGTGTTGACAATCAGAAAGATGACATTAATGTTAGAAATATTTCCAGTATTTATTTAGATAAAAATACTATTTTAAAAGGTTATACTGTTGGTGCTTTTGATAATTATCTAAAGCTTTCTTTGGTTCCCGGAATTTTGGACAATGATACCGAAGTTTTAATTGAAAAAATTTCTGACACTGAAATGACATTTCCTTGGATGCTTAAAAAAATAAGTTCAGTTGTTCAATTTGAGTTTGTAAATAAAAAGGCTTATGACAATCACAAACCATTTTATATTCAGCTTAATTACGATGAGCAAGATTCAGATTATAAGCAAGTATTTTTCTATGATAAAGGACAAAATTTATGGCGACCACTACCGACCAAAGATTTTCCCGAAGAGAGGTTTGTTCGATCATTGATTCACTTGCCCTATGCTCGTTTGGCAATTTTTTCTTATCCTAAAACTGAGATTTCTGGAAAAGCTAGTTGGTATAAATTTAAAAATGGTGATTTTACGGCCTCTACTGTTTATCCTAAAGGCTCTGTCCTAAGAGTTTATAACGAGGCCAATAAAAAATATGTTGATGTTGTTGTTAATGATTTTGGTCCAGAAAGAGATAAATTCCCCGATAGAGTTTTAGATTTAGATTATGAGGCTTTTAAAAAAATTGCCAATAAAGGAGAGGGAGTTATAGATGTTTTTATTGAGCCCTTATCAATACCGAAGGATAGTTTTGGTAGAGTGTTAAATGTTGGTTTAGGAGTTAACAATCAACCTCAGATAGATTCAGTGTCGGCAATTTTAATTAAAGAAAAAAACTGGGAGACTGTTTTTGAAAAAAACGCCGATCGAAAAATGTCAGTGGCTAGTTTATCAAAATTGTTATCAACCTTAACTTTTTTTTCTATAGAAGAAAATGAAAGCAGACTAGAAGAAATAGTAAAATACAAATTACAAGACGAAGAATATAATTATCAATATTTTAATAAGTGGCAGGTTGCTAGAATAACTTTAAATGGAGGGGACGAGCTTTCTATTAAGGATGTCGTTTATTCAGCTTTAGTAAGGTCGGCCAATAATATGGTGGAAACAATGGTTAGAGTTAGTG
>JAKQTP010000270.1 GCA_029563035.1 archaeon
TTAGAATTAGAAGCAACAGGTCTTAAACCAAAAACAGGAAATTGCTTACGCTTAGCAACATTATTAAAATCAATAACTCCTTTAGATTTCTTACCTATTAAAGATTTAGTACCAGCTAATAAATTAATCGGTTTAATCGGTTTAGAAAAACTACTAATATTCAAACCATTAATAACAGGTTTAAAACCATTACCACTAAGTTTATCTAATTCAATCAAAGCTTTTTGTTCACTAATTTGATTAGTAGCCCTTCTCTCACAAATATTTTTTAACTTCTGTAACAAAGGTTTTGTATTCCCATCAACAACTTTGATTCGTTCATTAAAAAATTGTGATAAAATACTAAGATTAGTCATAACAATAATAATATACAATACCTATATATAAAACAATATGTATTGTACATTAATTTAATCAAGCTTGTAATTCTGTTTTCTTATCTGTTTTCTCATTTAAGTATTTAATAATTATTTGAATTTTAACAGCTGAATTTTTAATTTCATTACTAAGAGTATCGAGTTTAGAAATACCACTAACAACTTGATCCTTATTGTCCTCTAATAATGTTTTTAATTCTTCGTTAAATTTCTCTTTGTTGATTAGTCCAACACCAAAAGCAACATTAACAACATCATTAGCAGCCCAAATTCGCATAGCCATAATATCATTAATATTCACATTCTCGAAAGCAATATTTTTAGACACTTGAAAATAAGAGTCAAGAGAATCATATAAATACTTTAAAGGATTACCTCTATCATAAATAATATAATCCCCAATACCTTTATTCTTGTACGCCTTCATTTAAATCATCCTCCACTAACGGTTTAAAATCTAATTCTTCTTTTTCTTCATTAACTTTACCTTTTAACAATTTTTCTATTTCTTTTTTTTCAGAATCATTAACCATAAAATTTTGAACAAAATCCGCTTTAAGATTCCATTTACCCCTAGTGAATTTTGCAAAATTATTTAGAATATATTTATTAGACCATAAGAAATTAACTAAATTATTAACTCTTTCTTTATGCCCATCTTCATTTTTATCAATTAAAGCTTGTGAAAGTTTATCAAACTCTGCCTCTAACAATTCATTCTTAGATTCAATCATTGCCTTTTTATAAGGAATCCAAACTTCATCACGAACTCTTGGAAAAGCAATTTTAGTTAATTCAATAGTGTCTTTCTTTGCACCATCAGTAATTAATCCTCTTACAAGTTTCTTTTTAGTTTTAGGTTTATCAACATCTTTATCATCAACATAAAACTCATAAATTTTTATTTTAGCAGGGTGTCCATAAGTTCTTGTTACTTTAATATAATAATCAATAGTGTCTCTTGTTGCTCTATCTACATCTTTTAATGATTGGGCTACTATAATAATCATTAAGGGTTTTACTGCTCTACTTAGTGCATTAACCATTGCAACAGTTCTATTTATTAGTGAAGCCCAATCGCTTGAATTTACTGTTGCTCTTGCTTCATCTATTATTAAAACAAAACAATCTTTAAGTTCTTTTAATTGCAGTATTGCTTTTGTTTTTGGTCCGAAATCTTTTATACTTCCTACTACTGCTTTGTCTACATATTGTGCAAAGTCTAATCCTTCTTCTTGGAATAATATGTCTGCTAGGTGTAGGGCTACACTGGATTTACCTCTTCCTGATTTTCCTGTTATTAGTATTACACATGGCATATCTGCTTTTATTTTTTTTACGAATAAGTGGTAGAATATTCTTGCTGTGGTTTTTTGGATTGTTCCTTGCCATTCAACCATAAAATCGTGTGGATTAAATCCCATTTGTTATTCCTTCTTTACATTTTTAAAGTAACTATACTTTTTATAGTGTCTAATAGTATTAATAAAAGAGATGTTGTTAAAAAACTATCCTTTTATAAATGTTTCGCTTAAATATGTATTTAAGCAAACGAGTATTTTTGTTTGCATAAAACGAAGTGTGAAAAACAAATGGAAGCAATAGCATTAGTATATAGTATGCTATTAATAGTAGCAATGTTAGTAATTGTGTTAGCTCTAGCAGTACACACCAAATTAAACCAAATAGATGCTAGATTAAAACAATTAGAACTAAAAAATAAACCAAAAAGATGGGCGTCAAAATGATTGAACTATTAATAATACTTTACATAATCCTATTCTGTTTAGGATTACAAACAGATCTAAAAATATCCATAGAAAAAAAAGACAAATATTACATGTTTAGTATACCCCTAACAGCACCAATAATAGGAGCAAAACTGATCACTGATAAAATAACACAGGTGATACAAAAATGCCAAAAATAAAAAACCCAAGATACCTACAGTTTAGAGATCCAAGTCAAGATTTTGATGAATTTACAATAGAAGAATTTGAAACAAAATTAAACAAAGTACAATTTGAGAACCCTGATAAAACCCAACAAGCAAGAGCATTAGCAATAGCTATATTTTATACTGGGTTAAGACCAATAGAAATAATAAACTTAAAACCTGAATCAATAAAAAAGAATGGGCAGGACATATCAATATTTCTAAAAGCAGCAAAAAAAGGTTTAGAAGGACAAATAATAATTCCTTCAACAAGACTAACTAAAGAATTTTATGATTACTCAAAAAAAATAATTCCTGGAACTTATATTTTTTATTATTTTAGGAGCAAGTCTAGGAACAAACCAAAATATAAAAAGTTTCATAAAGTTATGGATAATGGAAAAATAGTTATTGTTCCAGAGCAAGTTATTGGTGATTACCCTAACCCTGCACATAATCTAACTTATTTTTTTACCAGTCGTTTTGGTATCCCCCCTTATTATTTAAGACATAATCGTTATACTAAAATGAAGAAACTTGGTGCTAGTAATGATGAAATAAGAATGGCTAAACTTGGTAAAACAGAATATTCTACATTGGCTTATGTTAAATATGATGTTGTTGAAGCTAGAAAAAGAAAGAAGTATTATCCTAAAGATTGAATTAAAATGTTTAAGTCATTTTGATTACAAGTAGTTGATCCATTTGGGAGAGTTATGCAAAAGTCTTTTTTGTCTTGCACATCTATTATTGTATTGCACTCATGAACTAGATGGTTATATACTTCTTTTAATTTGTTTATAGAGTTCTGTTGGGTGATTGTTGTAAAAGTCCAACCAATCATTAATATAACTATAATTGTTACATAGAAGATATCTTTTTTTGTTAAATTCATAAGAACCATCCAAAAACAAGCACTACTAAATAAGATAATGCTATAAAAATAAGTCCTGGAAGTTTATTTAAGGTTATATTGTTAGTTTTCTTTAAAAGAGCAAGACTAAAAAAACTAATCATTAATAAAGCAATAAATAAAGATGAATAATAATGACCAAAAGATAAAGCTATTCCTGGAACACTCCAGTTAAGAATTTCTTTATCTCCGTCACCAAATACTACTTTTCCTTGTTTTTTTTCAAAATAGTTAAGAATTAATGTTAGGATAATGGTTAATATTCCTGTTATTATTAATGTTTCTATTTGATGCGAAATTAACCCTATTACTAGAACTGCTCCTATCATCATATAGTTTCTTCTTGAATCTACTTTTAGTTCTCGTAAATCACTCCATAAATGTAGGAATATTGTATAGATTGTTAGTAAAGTGAATGTTATTGCGTATTCATTAATCATTTTTATTCCTCATAATAACAAATTCCATTAATCTTTATTTTTTGTTTGTATTTGCCTATACTTATTGTATTCCAAGACAATTCAGAAAGATTTGATGACAAAATCTTAAAAGAAGGTATGTCTTTTCTTACTTGTTTTATAATATCTTCAATAAAATGCTTGTTAATAACAAGACTTTCTAATGCTTTTAACTGTTTAGAATCAGCAATAAAAGAATCAGGCATACTATCAACACTAGCACTAGTCTTTTGTCTTAACCTTTTAACACCTTTAAAAAACAAATCAAAAACACTACTTTTATCAATAACAGACTCCAAAACAATAAAAAAAGAGTCTCCATGAACCTCAAAATGAAAAGGAACACTCTTCTGCTCCTTTTCAACTTTCTTACCTTTAAAAAAACTTAAAAAACTCACTAACATCACACCCTATTCACAGGAACATTGGCAATAGTTTGTCCAGCACCTTGAACAGTACCAGCACCAATATTTAAAGCATCTAAAACCATTGGCCCAACAAGAATAACAATTAACAGAATAACTGCTGCAATAATTATACCTTGAACCAGTGGATTTTTTAACAATTCAAAAAATTGTTGTCCTCCAAGATTAGAAACAAAGGTTTTACCTAAAGCTCTAATATCTCTAGTCATGTTTTTTATTAAATCCAACTCGTAAAGAGTAAGATTTTCAGTAGCAAGGGTATTCTCCATTTTAGCTAACTGATCTTTAGTAATAAAACTTCCAGTTTGAGAATTAATTAAGAAAATAGTAGCGTTTTTGTTTAAAATAAATTGTTTTGTCATTAAATCATCAATTTTTTCATTTCTAAAAACAATTTCATCTTTTTCATTAAAAGTAACAAGTTTCTTTTTAATCAACATATTAAAAGGAATAGCAAGTTTTCTATCAAACTTAGTTTCAATAGTCTTATTAGGTAATTTAACACTCATTAATGGTAAATCAAGTTTTATCTCATAAGCTTGAAGCATTCCTGATGAGTTCAAATCAAAAGCTACTGGTTGTCCATTAAGCAAAGCATCCATTGGAGTTTTTAAAACACCTTTACCTATTAGAATTGCAGGAAGTATACCAAGTACTCCACACCCTACACCAATGAATAAATTCATTGTCCCAAATAATCCTCCAACAAACATTGTTATTGGAATGGCTGAAGAAATCAATAAACTGATTGTTTGTTTTGTTTTAAAATTCATTTAGAAAACCCCCAAGAATTTCTTTTTTTGTGATAATTCTTGATTAACATTAGTTGCTCTTGTATTGTACTCATACTCAAACTTTTCAGTGTTAAGAGAACTAAATGCTGTTGCTCCAAGAGATAAACTTGATCTTGTTCCATATAAATAAAGTGCTGCTAAATATTTTATATATTCATCAAGTAATTGGCTTATTGTTTTTGATGCCAAAATTGTTTCATACGTAGTATTTGGGTTTTGTAGTATTATTGCATTGTTTTTTATTCTAACTTCATAGATTGCTATTAAGTCTCTTATCCAAGTTAAAAATTTTCCCATTAATACTCTATCTTCTTTTCCTAGATTAACTAATTTAATTTCCGCTCCTGCAAGTAAATATACTAGATTTCTTAAATCTTTTAATTCTAATCTGTCTTTTCTTATTATTTCTTCTATTGCTTTAATATCATCTTTTGCTAAAAGTTTATCAGTTCTTGCTTTTTCTGAATCTTTCCTATATAGTGCTTGTGGGTGTATATTTGGACTTATTGTTGTTTCTTGTGATTCTGGCAGTTGGTAATCTTGTTCCATTTATTGCCCACCCAAGTATTTTTCTGTCAATCTTTTTGACAAATCTTTATTGTTTTTATAAATTAGTAATAACATTAGTCCTTGAATAATAAATGTTAATAATGCTATAATTATTGACAAATCTTTGAGTAACAAAACAAAAATTGATCCAATAATTAAGGACAATAAAATAGAGTTTATATAAGGTTCGTTCATTTTTAGTTCTTGAATAATTATTATAGCTGCTTGGTTTTTAGTTAGTTGGTTTGACTTCATAATCTTCATTCTCCTCAATTCGTGTTAAAGCATGATTAATAGTTGTATTGTTATTTATTTTATAAATTGTTGGATTCTTTTTTCTCATTTTTTGTTTTACTTGAATTAGTTTTTTATGTGTTTGTTCGTTCAAATCAACTATTGTCATACTTATTATATAAAACATTAGGTTTTTAAATAGTATCTACAATAAATATATTAATGAGTAATGCTGAAGCTTATATAACTTTATTCTTTCAAGACTTAGAACAATTAAACCATTGTTTAGCATTATATTTAAATATAACTCAACCAATAAAACAGAAATACAAAGCATTAGAAAATAATAAAAATATTATAACAGAATTAGATGAAAATGAAGCAAATGACTTAATAGACATAACAAAAGAAATAAGATATTCAACAGTAAGAATAAACACAAAACTAAAAGCATTACAAGAAGCATTTCCTGATCTAAAAAATAAAAAAACAGAAGAAAGATTAAAAGAAAACTATAAGAAAATAATAACAGAACCAATACCAAATTACGAAACAGTTGAATGCTATATTGAAGATTTAAACAAATTATTTATTACAGGTACTGGAAACCAGTTATTAATGAAATCAAACGAATATTACACAGCAATAACACAATCAAATAACATAAGTGAGTGATTATATTATGAAAAAATCAAACAAAATAAATATAAGTTTAGATGAAGTAATGGACATGAACATCAATATTGTTCAAAGTAATGGAGTTCCAGCAATAGCTTTAAGAAAAATAATAAGCACTTGTGATAAAAATATGCCAAGAATAAAGGAAATAATCGAAAAAACTCTTTATGATGAAGAAACAGAAATAATTATCCCAGTAAGACTTCAAATTTTTAACAAACCTTTAGCAAAAGGAAAACTAATAGAAGCAGGAATACTTAAACCTTAATCATAAATACTTTTCTTTTTAAAAGGACTTTGAATTAAAGGTTTTCCTCTTATTCTTGATTTTTTAAAATCACTAATTTTAGAATGACTGGCTTTTACAATTTTTATTGCTTCTCCACCAACATTATTTAAAGCATTAATTCTCTCTTGCCGTTCTTTATCATAAATTGCTTTAACTTTAAGATCAGATTCTCTTTGTTTGGCACGAAGTTGTTGAATTTTAGTAATTTCAGTTAGTCTTTTTCTTTCTTCTTGTAATTCTTGTAAGGTTAAACGCTTTGGTTTATTTGGTTGCATCAAACCTGGAAATCCTAAACCTACATCACTCATATAAAATATCACTTTATATTATAATTTTTGAACTATTTAAAGGTAACGGTTTTTAATCCGTTACCCTAAAAATGATAGTTCTTCAGAGATCTAATTAAAGAACTCCGCCACTTGAAGCTCCCATTCCTGTTCTTCCAATTAATCCACCGATTATTAGAGATAACAGAGCAACGATTATGATTCCTAACACGAACAATCCTGTATAATCAGAGAATGTTTCAAGTGTAGAGAAACCACTTAATGCTGTTGCTTTAACAGATGCTTCTATATTTTCGTCAGTAATGGCTGTGATTTGTGCTTCTGTTTGTTCATAAACTGCACCACCTAATACTGGTACGAATATTAGAACTAGCATTAATGCACCTAGTAATACACCAGCTACAACTAATTGGTATACACTTCCTACATCAACCATTCCGTCTTTTTTGTAATCCATTTGGTTTTCCCTCCATTAGTTATATTAGTGTTGTTTGTGCTTTTAAAGGGCTAACTATTGTATATATACAATATTTTTTTAGATTTGTGAGCAGATTACTCCGAACAAAACTAGAAAACAAACCAATCATAAATTATTCCTTCTCTTTTATTTGTCTAATAATTTCAGTACAAGCAGAAAAACAACCAGACAACCAATCCGACTCTCTTTTATTTTTATTTAATTTCATATTATTCAAATAAACTCGCTGTTGTTTTTCAATCAACTTAATA
>JAKQTP010000276.1 GCA_029563035.1 archaeon
GTATTGCAAATTACCAGCGGAGATAAAGGTGTATCATTTTCAGTAGATGACTTTAAACCATTAGAAAAAAAAGCAGAAAAAGACGATTTATTATTTTAAAAAACAACAACTATGAAGAAATTAATCAAAATTCAAACTAATTTAAACTGTCCAAAAGTTCGTAGAAATGCTTTTGGAAATTACAATTACCGAAGCGCAGAGGATATAATGAATGCCTTAAAACCTCATTTAAAGGAGAATGATTGTACTTTGATTTTAACCGATGATATTGTGTTAATTGGCACACGATTTTATGTCAAAGCTACTGCAACTATTTCAGATGGAGAAAATGAAAAATCTTGTACAGCATTTGCTAGAGAAGATGAGGACAAGAAAGGAATGGATAAAGCGCAGGTTACAGGAAGTGTATCTTCTTATGCCAGAAAATATGCGCTCAATGGATTATTTCTTATTGACGATTCAAAAGATAGTGACGCACCATTAATCCAAGATGAAAAAAAGTATAAAAAGTGGATTGATTTATTAGCAAAAATTGAAACCATTGAGGATTTAACTAATTTATTTAAAGAAAATAAAGCTGTTATTGAAGCTGATACCAAAATAATGGGTTTATTTAGTGGAAAAAAAAATAAACTAAAATGATAGCATTGTTTGACTTAGATAGCCTTGTTTATGATGCATTGTATCGAGTTGCATCAATTAGCCAAATGAAAGATTTTATTTCAGAATATGGAAAAAAAAAGGCTAGAAATTGCGTTGTAGAGATGGCATACAATAGAATGGAGCAAATGTTAACTAAATTATTATACGAGGTAGAGCAATCCACAACTGAAATAACAAAAATTGAGTATTATTTGACTTACTGTTTGGCAAATAAAAGAAACCAAATAGAACCGACTTACAAAGCTCACAGAAAAAGGAATAAATGGGCGAATATGTTAAGAAATTACATAATCCAAGAGCCAAATTTTGAGGTAATTTATGATTTTGAATGGGAAGCCGATGACCTTATATTTGACAGAGCAAATAAGATAAAACAAAAAGGCGAACAATACGTGGTAATTTCAAAGGATAAGGATTTAAAACAAATAGGCGGTCTTTATTTTGATTATTACAAACAAAAAACAGGGGAATTAGATGAATACTTTAAGGAAATTAAAGAGTTTAGGGGATTAACCTATATAGATGAAATTGAAGCCAAAAAGTTAGTTTATTTGCAAATATTAAAAGG
>JAKQTP010000285.1 GCA_029563035.1 archaeon
AATAATCAAAAAATTGGTAAAATAAAATCTGCGTATATTGCACCTTTTCAGGTTACTGGCATTTATTCTAATGAAGACTATACATGGGGTGGTGTATTGAATACTTCAGACATAATAAAAAATTGCTCCGTTACAGTAACGATGGAAGTGGAAATAAAATAAATTGATGTATTTTGTGTCAAGGTTTGGTTATTCGTTAATATTCATAGCACACGGTTTAAACCTATGAATATTATTATGTTACAAATATAAAATTTTGTTGAATGAATGGGGCATGATATAACGTGTTTTTTAATCGGTGAAACGTTTTTATTATTCGTTAATAATCATAGCACACGGTTTAAACCGTGTGCTATGATTATGCAATAATATTTTGTCAATTGTTTTAACCATTTTCAATAATTTTTATTTCTTCTTAGGCCAAACTTGGCCAATTTATCGGTTATTTTTTTCTTGTTCTTATAAAACCATTTTACCGTCAGCTCTGCCAAACCCCCACCAATAATTCCTATTAAAATACTTATTAAGATTGTTTTTAAATCCATTTTTGCAACAACAGCACTATAACCAGCACCAGCAATGTCTGATGCTGCACATACTGGTAATGCTTTTGTGCTTTTTTGAATATCTCCAAAAGCATCTGTGTTTTCCTCATAGCTTATTAAACCGTCATGATTATCTTTAGCCTTTTGCCCAATTAAATTTATTCTATTAAACTCAAAATCATCAATTATTCCCAGTTTATGCGCTTGTTTGATTGATTCAAAGTATAAACCAGTGGATTCCTCTGAAACCAAAAGTTCATTATATAAATCGGGTGTATACAAAAATCTTTTATGGTTTTCTAGTGATTTAATAAGAGTATTTTTTTCGTCAATACCAATATCTAATTCTATAGCAAAATTAATATTTAATTGAATGATGTAATCAATTCCCTCTCTTGATGCTGTAATGTCAGGATTTATAACAAATTCATTTTTAAAATGACTTAAAAAATCATTGTGAATTTTGCCATACTTTTCAAATGATTCAAAACTCATTTTTTTAAGATTAGAATTTATTACTTCATCTGTTTTTTGGCAAGAAGTAATTGCAATAATAACGATAACTGCTATACCTAATAAACTAAAAATTATTTTTTTCATTTTTTTAAAATTTTTGTGGGTTAATAAATTCTTAGTTTTTATTATTCGTTAATATTCATAGCACACGGTTTAAACCGTGTGCTATGAATATTATTTTGTTACAAATATACAATTTTATTTTTAAATATGCAAGGATTTTGTTTAAAATTTACGATTTCCTTTTCATAAGAGGAAGGTTTTATAATTTCACATAAGAGCTGGTGGCTATACTATACGCAGTGCTGGATTGTGTGGCTGCGAACTTATACTCCGCTACTGACCTTGCCTGCGGGAACTGACCTTGCAAATTACTACTGAACCTATTATTGCATATAGCCTTTGTTAGGGGCTGTTAAGTTTTTCAATGGTAATTCCTTTAATTGTTTTGAAGTCATCAGGTAATTTTCCATCATCATTAATTATTATTGTATATCCGTCTGCTATCAAGTCAGTGATTTTATTTTTGTCGGGAATATACGGATAAGCTGTTAAGTTAGTGTAAAACATTGCTTCAATAGGCTTATCATAATTAAACAATACTCCTTTAGCAATTTCTTTGTCATTGAGTTTTCGTAGTTCAATTGCCCAATCTGGATTTCTATTGTTCTGCTCAAATGGTTTTACTCTTTCAATCATATAGCGAACAGGTAAAGCTATGAGTAAAAACAAAACCAAATTGAAAAGCCATTTAGGTTTGTGCTTCTTTTTGTAATCATTGAGCATATAGAAAAAATCAGCAGTCATTAGAAATAAAGCAGGTGAAATGAAAAGAATGTATGCTTGCATTTTTGTTTTTGCAATTGAAAAAAATATAAGCGGAATTACAGCCCAGATTGAAACTGCTAATCGCTTCTTATCATGAAGATTCTTGAATGACTTCCATAGAAACCAAATTAATGGCAGATAAATCAACTCTCCATAGTTTATTCTAATTCTGTCGATATAATAATAAAAGGGGCCTGTTCTTTCATCAAGAACTTCAGTGATGTGTTTGAAATTAAAACTTGCTTCCCACGATGCCTCAAGAGGAAATTCTTTGAAAATGTAAAGTTGCCAGGGAAGAAAAATAACAATGCTGGTTGTCAGTAAAATGATGAATTGTAAAAAAATTTCTTTTGGCTTAAATTTTTCTGAGTCCAATACAATCAAAAGCCAGATTGGTAAAACGATTAATGCTGGTAGCCATTTGGATAAAATTGCAGCACCCATGCTAACTCCAGCAAGAATATTGAAAATAGTTTTTCGTTTCTGTGCGAATAAGATACTAAATACAACCGCTAACTCAATGAAGAACAAAAAGAAAATATCAATGTGGTCTGTTGCTACTCTGCCAGCAGTTAATTCTATTATCAATCCATTGATGGAAAAGAAGAAAGCTGTCAGGTAGCCTATTTTTTTATTGAAGAAATAACTACCGATAAAAAATGAAAGCCAAATTCCGATTGTTGTTAGAATGATTGAAGGAAGTCGCAATGCAATTTCATTTACTCCAAAAAGCCACATACTTGCAGCCATTGTCCAAAGCGGTAATGGTTGTTTATGAACCCAAATATGATTTCCTGTCCAGTTCTTGTAATCATAAGGTAAAATCGAATTGTCGTAAAGTGTCGGTCTTAAAGGATGATTAATAAGATTTTTAGCAACAAGAGCATGATAACGTTCATCCCAAGGGTGCAGAAAAAAGTCAGAGGAAGTGTAGATGCGAAGTGCAAGTCCACAAATCATTAGTAGAAGAACAGCAATTTTAAAGTTGTTCTTCGAATAATGTCGCCATGAGAAATAATATCCTATCGCACATAAAATGATTGTCGGTATAGAGTAAAATAAGTCGTTCATTTTGTTCGTCTTAATTGCCACCAACGGTTTTGTTATTCGTTAATAATCATAGCACACGGTTTAAACCGTGTGCTATGATTAATTGGTTAATTTGATTTTTAAAATTGTCATTTAATTTCAATACCATATAGTTTTATAAACTCATCGTATTCTTTCTGAAAAGTTTTCTTTTGATGATGCGATTTCTGATTTTTTATGTATTCAAATACTTTCCCAACAATTGATTCAGAAACAGAATATGCTGCATAACCCCTTTGCCAAGCAAATTTTTCTGCAATTAAATTGTTCTGATTTATAAAATGAGAACTACTCCCTTTGATTTGCTTAATAACTTCAGCAATTGATTTTTGAGGACTTAGCAGAAATAAACAATGGATATGGTCGGGCATTCCATGAATGATTCTTACCGGGCAACCTAGTTCTCGCAATTGTTCTGATATAAATTGATATATCGTTTGTTCAACATTTTGATGAATCAGAGACATCCTTTCTTTGGTTGCCCAAATGGCATGAATCCAAATTTTATTAAATGAATGGGGCATGATATTACCTTTTTTTAATCGGTGAAACGTTTTTATTATTCGTTAATATTCATAGCACACGGTTTAAACCGTGTGCTATGATTTCTCCATTACCTTATCCTTCATATTTCAATTCTTAAATTTGTCAAGAGTAATTTTTATTTCTTCCCACATTTTTGCAGCAGATTGTTCCCAAGAGAAATTTTTAACTCTTTGCAATGCTTTGATTTTCAAATCATCATATAATGTTTGAGAGTTTGTTAATAATATCATTGCTTCAGCAATAGAATCAGGATTAAAAGGATCTACAAGCAGGGCTGCATTACCAGCTATTTCTGGCATAGAGCTAATATTAGATGTTATCACTGGGATACCTGCTTTCATAGCTTCTACGATAGGTATTCCAAATCCTTCAAATTG
>JAKQTP010000007.1 GCA_029563035.1 archaeon
TAAATAAAAAAAACAAAAAAGATATTTTTATAAAAAAAAATTTATCTTTGTAAAAAAATTACAACATGGAAAAGAAAAGTATTAAGCTATTTAAGATAGCAAGCGAAGTTAGAAATAAGGCAGGACGTTACCCAGCTTTTAAAAATTATGAAAGCGTAAACGTATCAAGCAAAGTGCCAAAAGGCAAAGAAGAGGAAGCAAAAGCACTTATCAAGGCAACCCTCCACCAAAAGTACAATTTAGAGCCAAAAGAACTATTTTTGGATAAAACCGAAAAAGAATGGCAAATGTACGTTGATGGATTGGTAGAAGCCTTTTCACATGAACAGTTTGAAATTGCAAACGACATTGAATTTGAATTTAAAGTCGAAATTGAAAAGGGCAAATTATACGTTTATCATTCATTTGTAAGTGGTTTTAAATGGTTTCAAGCGCAAATGGAGCATGAGCAAAGCGGTGATGAAGCTATTCACACATACGACTGTTTAACCTTTTTGAAAGGCGAAAAACTGTACAAAATAACGAGTTTTATTTCAGATAAGGTGGAAAACTTATCTGTAATGGAAAATCCTAATAGATAACAGCACAAAATTTAATTTAAAAACAAAAGCAAAATGGAAGGACAAAAGTTGAATAAAGCACAGAAGCAGGCATTACGCAAAACCGATATTAGCGGTTCGTTGCCTTGTGGATGCTTGAAATGTTATCCAAATGTATTTCCTAATTTGAGGTTTAATGTTTGCCCTATTTGTGGGAATAAAAGATGCCCACACGCATCAGACCATAATTACGAATGCACAAACTCAAACGATGTAGGGCAAAATGGTAGTGTGTATCAATGACCACAAACCGCTTGCGTATAACGATTGGTATTGGCGAAGGGCAAGAATAGTAGTACAGATGTTCAACATTTGCACAATGCTGAATAGTAGTACAACTGCTCAATTTATTACTTATGCTTGCCTTTTGCCAATACTTTGTTGTACACTGTTTTTTGGGTCGTAAAAAATATTTTCACTTTTTATTTGAAAAAGTTTGCAAAATCAAAATAAAGTATTATCTTTGTAATGTCAATAAGGCAAAAAAAATTAAAACAAAAACAAAATGACAAATTTTAAATCAAATAACGAAGCAAAAAAGGTAGCAGAGCAAATAGCAAAAACCACACAAGTTTTTTTTACAAATGAAGGCTTAGAAATTACATTTACAAATGATGTAAATAATCAAAAAGATATTGTAGTTGAATTGAAAAAAGTTTTTTCTGATGTAAAATTAAAGGGTCGTAAAGTTCCAAGTATAATAATCAACAGAATAAACCAAGTAACAAATGGACTTAGAATTACAGAAGTTGCGTACTAAACTAAACAAAATTGAAACAGAGCTTTCTAAGTGTAGAGGCTCTGTTTTAGAGGATGGATGGCAAACAAAGCGTTATGCTAAAAAAATGCGGAAATGGGATTATTACGCAGTAGAAAAAATGAAAATTTTACAACAAATAGAAGATTATGAAAATAACATTAAATAAAATGAATTGGAGTAAGGCTTGTTATAAGCCATCCTTTAGGAGATATTGGAGTGGCAAAATTTGGAATTTTTCAATTTACAAATACTCACTTTCTTTAGATTTTAGAAATGGGTTTAAATTAACTGACTTACTTAATGAAAAAGAAAAAAAGCGTTTTTATTTAGGGATGTGGTTAAGAAAAAACAGGAACTAATGGCAAAGAAAAAAGAAAAGTCAAAACGTGGTGGAAAACGAACTGGAAGCGGTCAAAAGTTGAAATATAATGAAGAAACTAAAACGGTTGCTTTTCGGTGTCCAATTTCAAAAGTAGAAAAGTTAAAAGAAATTGTAAACGTTCAACTTTCGGAATGGGCCGTCTTAAAATAGCGTACAACGTTCCCGTGCTTGGTGCAGTGCGGGCTAAAAATGCACCATTTTTCGATTAAAAACTAAACATTACAAATATGCCTGAACTTAAAATTAAAGACCAAACCCCGCATTGCTCCAAACACGTGTTAGCAAATCGGCTTTGTTTTAGAGCG
>JAKQTP010000021.1 GCA_029563035.1 archaeon
TACTTCCCCATACTTATAAACACAAAAATAAATCGGGCATATGAGATTATCCTCTCAAAAAGTAAAACAAAAAATGCTGGAACTAACCAGGCTTTTTTGTATAGAGAGGAATATTTTTCAAAAATTCGTCATTGTTTATAAATATATTCGCTTATTAAACAAAGACCCACTAACTCAAGAGATACTGCAAAAGATGTTTGACGACACCGCCAAAATAGGCGGAAAAGATTATAACGATTGTGTTGATGAAGAAGAATTTTTGGATGTTAAAGGCGAGGTTCTTTATACAAATGATTTCTGGACATATTATTCCAACCTGGAAATAATATATGGCAAAATGAAAAAAATGAGAGAATGCCAAATATGTGATAAAAAGAAATTTGAAAATTTATGTCGGCTTTATTCTAAGCCATATTCTAATGAAATGTTAGAATTATCTTTTAAGGTTATAAATAGCAATGTTTTTGACCAACTTGATCAAAAATGTTTCTTATGCAAAGAAAAAGAAGATAAAAAAACTTGGTTTGACGATGATAAGAGTATTTTATATATCAAAGGACAAAAGATTTATATCAATAAACAAGAAAAAACAACTAATGCTCACAAGATATTAAAATACATATTTATAGACAACAAAAATAATCTAAGCGATGACTTCTTTTATTCAGAAATTGCCGAAGACGAATTTGGCGAATTGGAATACAAAGAAAGAATTAATAATTGGAAAAAATATAATAGAGCCTGCCAATATATTAATGATAAGATAAGAGAGCAAAGCAATAATTCAATAATTGATTTTTTAATTTATAACACCGGAAGCAAAGGCAAGGTTAGAATAAGAAAAAAATACCTCTAAATTCACAAAAATAAATATATCTAAAGTCCCATAAAATGGGGCTTTTTTGTTATACACAAAAATGTTCCCCGTAATTTTTGTGAAAGCTAATTATATATTATATGAACGTAAACTGCCGGATAAAGGTCGGGGGCAGAATAATAAAAAACGATAATACAAAAACTATGTTTATTCTAAAAGGCATAATCAAAGAAGATAAAAATGAAAATTTTACTCGCAAAGACGGCATACCTGGCGTTAAGCGATCTTTGTTTATCGAACCGGCAGGAAGCATTTATCCGATAAAGGTCGGAGTGCCCCTAGAAAAAAATTACGGTAAAGTCGGAGCGTCTATAGAAATTTTGGTCAACATCTTTCCTTATTATTACATTGATAAGCAAAGAAAAAGAGCCTTCCTTTCCGTTTACGTTCCTGATGAAAATAAAAATTAGAAATGAGGGAATGGCAAG
>JAKQTP010000277.1 GCA_029563035.1 archaeon
TTTTTTGACAAAGGTGATTAATCTTCTGCAAATACTTCTAAAAATACCGACAATGTTGTTAATTACTATTCAACATTTGTTAATATCGTGTTCGATTTTTTACTTTTTAAAAATATTTTTATAATATTGCTGAATAGTTACTAAATTTTATTTATACCTTTACAAATGAAAAATATTTTTTATTAAAATTTATACAGATATGAAAGATTTCGAAACATTATTAAACCCAAACCCCCTTGTTGTTTATTTAGATAAACCATCACTTGATTTTACAAAATCTGACATTATCCGTTTTATTGAAAACAACGGAATTGAAATGGTTAATTTTAGATATGTTGCGGGTGATGGAAGATTAAAAACATTAAATTTTGTTATTAATAGTAAAAAACAACTTGATGGTTTTTTATCATCCGGAGAAAGAGCAGACGGTTCTAGTTTATTTTCATATATTGAAGCCGGTTCTAGCGATTTATATGTTGTTCCGCGTTTTCGGACTGCATTTATAAATCCTTTTTCTGAAATTCCAACACTTGATATTTTATGTTCCTATTTCAATAAAGACGGATTACCCTTAATTTCTTCTCCGGAATATGTTTTACGGAAAGCACAAGAAACGCTTATAAAACAAACCGGATTTACGTTTGAGACCATGGGAGAGCTAGAATATTATGTTATTAGTAATAATCAAGAATTATACCCTGCTATTGATCAAAAAGGATATCACGAATCGGTTCCTTTTGCTAAATGGGAAAGACTTAGAACTGAAGCCATGCACACAATTGCTAAAACAGGAGGGTTAATTAAATATGGACATTCTGAAGTAGGTAATTTTGTTTTAGGAAACACATTATATGAACAAAATGAAATCGAATTCTTACCTACCAATGTAGAAGATGCAGCCGATCAACTCATTATTGCGAAATGGATTTTAAAAATGATTGCGTATAAATATGGTGCTACACTTAGCTTTGCTCCAAAGATTACTGTTGGGAAAGCCGGTAGTGGTATGCATGTTCACACCCGATTAACCAAAAACGGGAAGAA
>JAKQTP010000064.1 GCA_029563035.1 archaeon
TATAAGTAATGATGAAAAACTGCCGGTGGCATATTTTAATTTAGGAAAGGGTCATTTTCAATATCTGAAATTTAATTTAAAAGGTTATGAAGATAGATTCGGTACTACCATAGATTATGCAGTTGCCTATCAAGCGAAAAAGAACCCTAATTTCATTGAATTGCAAGATAAAAGAGGAACTGTTAAAGCAAATAAGTTTGCAGGAACAGATAAAATAACTTTTAAAATTCCTTTTGAAGAAGATAAATCAGGTACCTATCGCATTCTCTTATCTTTTCGTAAAACCTTACCCTCCTGGATAAAAGAGTGGAGCACTGATGATGATTCTAAGCCTGAACTACAAACTAAAACCTATCATCTTGCTAATTGGATGCAATTTATTCTGGATAACTTTGAGGACTATAAATTTTTAACTACTACTCGTTATTATCTACAAATAGAGAGGAAATAAATGTTACTTAATATCTTATTTTTTTGGTTCTTCTGGCCTTCAATTTACATTGAGAATTGGCGTAATGAAATGGCAAAAAGCATTGTTATTGGGTTAATGGTTAATATAATTTTTATCGCTATCTATACTGCTTTGCATTACCGTAGAGAAAAAGAAAGCCACAGATTCTGGATGACCTTTATAGTCTCTATGGTTATTAATCTAATATATATCATATTTACTGCAATTAAGATAGATGGTGAGATGGTGACGGATAGTTACAGGTTTATCTATATCCTCAATTTTATGATTGCTATGGCAGTGTGGGACTTTTTACTGTTTTATCTGGCAAGTCCTGCTCTTAGAGCTAAAAAATATTTTTGTAGACTTCATGAATATATACTCAAAGCTAAATAGGAGGAATAGTGCCTTACTATGTATTTTCTATTGGAGGAACAGGAGCAAGATGCCTGGAATCACTCATTTATTTATGTGCTATGGGAATTCATTTAGACCAGCCTCTATTTCCTATATTTGTTGATCCTGACCAGAGTAATGGAAATATCACCAGAACCTTAAGTCTAATTCAAAAATATAAACTCATTAGAGAACATTTACCAAGACCATCCAAAGATTATTTATTCAATACAGAGATTATATATTGTGATGAAGAAAATGTACCTGATACTAAAGTTATAATTCCTAATTTATATAACCCCAACTCTGGTTTAGACCCTTCACAAAATAAACTTTCCCATTTTATTGAATATGAAACGAAACTTCAGGGGACAGAATATAAATTCCTGGCTGACCTTTTATTCAGTAAAGAAGAATTAAATATGGATATGAGTGCTGGATATAGAGGTATTCCTTCTATTGGCTCTATCTTAATGACCGATATTCAAAATCAAGCTTTCTGGACAGAATTAAAAGGTAGATTGGAAGAAGATACTGCTTCCAGAGTTTTTATTTTTGCATCGTTATTTGGAGGTACTGGAGCTTCAGGATATCCAGTTATCAGCAAATTAATCAAAAATGCATCTCCATCTACTAAAGTTGGTGGTGTTTTAATGCTTCCCTATTTTAAGCTTAAAGACCCTGAAAACTTGCAGAAATTTCAAGAAAGCCTCAAACAAGAAAAGATAATGCCAAATTCAAAAAGTTTTATGATTAATGCCAAAACTGCTTGTGAATTCTATAAAAATAATTATTCTCAGATTGATTCTAATTATTTTCTGGGCGATGACTTTGAACACTGTAAACAGTATGAAAATTATGCTATAGG
>JAKQTP010000278.1 GCA_029563035.1 archaeon
TATTGCTTATTACTTCAGACAAACATTTGGCATGAATATAAATGTTGGTATTAATCTTGAAGGAAACAATGACATTGACTGGAAAGTAGATTTAAGACGCAATAATCGTACAAGCTATATTCAAGATGATACACCACCAAACGAATCAATACATGCCAAAAGAGGTAGAGAAAATACAACAAAAAAAAATCACCCAGAAATAGATTTATATAGGTATTTTTAATAATTTCCTTGTATTTATCATAATAAAGTACTAAATTCGTGGTGCATTATTAAATACTATGGTTGAAGTAGGTTTATTATTCTTTCTTTTGTTATTTACAGCGTCTGTGCTTGGAGTGCAGATTGCTGGGGAAAGCAGTTTAGCATTAAAAGTCAAACAACATCTTTTTTTACTTCAACCATACAATAAAAAGTTGGACTTATTATGTAAACTCTCAGTGTGGAAGCGAATAGTTGGGACTGCCTATTATGTACTTTTGCCATTTTTCATTATTTTAGCACTCTCATTTCGCTTCCATCGCTTTCTTTCAGAGTTATTAGATTGTAGATACTGTACAAGCACATGGATATTTGGATTTTTATTGTATTTTTTTACTGAAAATAACTTAATTTACTGTATAATTTTTGCACCACTTGCCATAATTGGCGTATATATTATTGAGAAATTGCAAAGATAGATATGGTGGTAAGTGCAAATACTGAAACATATGATAAAGTTTTTACAAGGAATTACAAACAGCTACTGAAATTTTGTAATAATGAAGAAGATAGACTGCATGACACATATATTGGAGTTAGAGAAAGACTGAAAAAAATAGTATTCACTGCACAAACAACAACTGCACTGGAAACACAATTGATAATATACACCAAGACTGGATTATGGAATGACTGGAAAGAAAAGGAAAGATTGAAAAAGAAAAAGATTGAGCCAAATGAATGTGTAAACGAATTGGAATATAAGTTACAAGTGCAAAATAATAATGAAATAAGTGAATTGGAAAGACAAACAGAATTGAGAGATAAGAGTAGAATAATTTTTGAGTATATAAAAAGAAATTTTCCACAAGAGTGGGAATATGTTTTTGTCACTTATTATCTCTACGATACACATAATAAAAAAATAACATATGCTGAATTAAGCAAATTATGTGGGTATTCAATCTCAAAATGCTGCAACATAATACAAACAATAAAGAAAGATTTAAATAATAATTTGGGTTATGTTAGATAATGAAACAACAATTGCTGATGAAATAAAAGCAGTGATGAGTACAGGAAGAGATTGTAATAATGTGAAAATATACAAAGAGCTTTATGAAAAAGCAAGTGGTAAAAAGTATAATGGAAGCTGTAATAATTGCTCATGTAAGTTTCTGTTTAATTGGCTTACCATATACATTAAAGATAAATAAAATAAAATAATTATGACACAGGAAGAATTAAAAAAAATAAAAGACTTCTACGAAAAGGTAATATTGCAGCAAATCATCTTACCAAACAAGATAGATGAAATATATACACTCATCCATCCAGAAGCTAAAAATCTTAATATGATTGCCTATATTCGTAAACAACTTGAAATAATAACATTTATGAATACACAATATAAAAAATTAATTGATGTGACTGAAACAGCACTTCCCAAAAGTGGGGAGTCTGAAACACAAACAGTTAGTGTTGATAATGAAGGACAGTCACATTCAGAAGATTATTCAGACATTTATCTTGGAGAAGATGAATTAGAAGATGAAAAAACTATTTGGAAGATTGGTGATGAAGATATTGAAATGGTAATAGAAAAAGAATGTTGTAGTGAAGAAGTACCAAAAGAATTAGTTGAAAAGCCAAAGCGTGGCAGAAAGCCAAATGCAAACAAGAAAAAGTAATATGTACATTATAAGTTTAGATAAGAAGTTAATTGTAATACAAGCAAAGTTTACAAAAGAAGAAGTTGAGAAGATACTTTTAAATATAAAACCAGAGGATTTCAAACAACAAGTCCAATATAAACTATACCAAGAATTTCTTCAAGGTGCAGCCAAGACAATACCAACGACTGTAATGAGTGATGAAAACCAGCAGGTATTTTCTGTAAGAGGTTTTATATTGTCAGAAAGAGATATGAATGGCTTAATAAAGGAATTATTGGAAATGGATGATGTCGCAAAAGAAAGAATGCTTGAAAAAGTGAATAATATAATTTATGGAAATGTACAAACAACTGATGAATCATTATCCACCACCAATGAAGAATCCACCAAAGAGTTGGCGTGATTTATATATTGGCAGTTTAACTATACAACAACTTGAAATGCTAAAACCAAGCATATGGGATTATTTTATTAATGAAAGAATAAATGAATTAAAAAATGGAAAGAAAAGAGATAATACTCGATAATGCAGCATATAAAAGAGAGTACAATAGAAAGTACAGAGAAGCACATCTTGAATACTTTAAAGAGTATAATAAGAAATGGCGTGAAGCAAACAAAGAAAAATGTGCTAAATACTCACAGAAATACCAGAGCGAAAATAAAGAAAAAGTAAACGCTAAAAATAGAAGATGGCGTGAAGCAAACAAAGAAAAATATGCTGAGTCAGTAAGAAAACACTATGAGAAGAATAGAGAAAAAAAACTTGCATATTCGAGAGAATATTATCATAAATCAAAAGCAAAAAAAGTGTTGGAATTATGTAATAAATAATTTTTTTGTATTTATTATGGAAAATAAGAGAGAATAGAAAATATGGGAAGAGAAAGTAAATCAGTACAGCTTACCAGACGACAGGAATTGGCAGACGTTATGAGATTGGGTAAAGGCTATCAGCATGAATGGACGTGGTATTCCAACAAGTATGGAAATAGTGAAAAGACATTTCAAGCAGACAAGACTGCTATATATGCTGCGTGGAAGATTGAATATGGTAAAGACTTAGAAGAGCATAAGATTAATTTGCTTAACAAACTAAGAGATGCAAGAGATAGGGCAATTGATGGATATGATGTAAAAGCAGAGATTATGGCAATAAAACTTGAAGCAGAAATATTGGGAATTTTAAATAAAAAAGGCGAGGTTGCAATACCACCTTTACAACAGAATGTTATAAATGTTAATTTGTCTGTGGAAGAAATAAAAGAAATATTGTATGGAAATCACGCCAAAGAAGTGGAATGAGATTAAAGAAAATCTCGAATTGTTAATATCATTTGCAAAGAATATTGCTGAAGATATTAATTGCTTTTTATATTATAATATACAAACAGGAATGTATGAGATAAGAGAAAAGGATTGTGAAGATGATGATAAATTTGAAGCAACAGATGGAAGGGATTGTGTTGAATATTTTGCTGGTAATAAAAGTTTTATAGGAAAAGTATTATATTTATGTGATACACATTGCTTAGTGCAGAGATTAGATGGGACTGGTGAAGTAATAAATGAATATTGTTTATTAGAAATTAGAGATAGGGTGTGCTACCAAATAACCAAAGAGCGCACTTATGAAAAAGCATTGAAAAGATATTATGAATATTGCCACTGATGTAGACAAACTACAACTTAAATTTGCACTTGAAAAAAGATTGTATCAACTGGACTTTTACGAATTTGTAAAAAAAGCAGTCACTATCATAGAGCCATCAACTACTTTTGTATTTAATTGGCACATAGAATACCTTTGCAAAAGGGCACAGCAAATGATAGAAGATGTTAATGCTGGCATACCAAAAGAAAAGGACTTAATCATCAATGTGCCACCAAGAAGCATGAAGTCGTTGCTATTTAGTGTACTGCTTAATGCTTGGACATGGACGAGATTTCCACACATAAAATTTATGACAATATCATATGCTGATAATTTGTCTGCAAAATTTTCATATAAGACACGCTTGCTTATACAAAGTGAGTGGTATCAAACATACTTTGGAGATGTATTCCAGATAAGCAAAGATGACAACAGGAAGACTGCGTTTTCAAACGACAAACAAGGCACTCGTGAAGCCTTTGGCTGTACAGGTAGCGTGACTGGTAGTGGAGCAGATATCATCATCTGTGACGATTTAAATAAGCCAAATGAAGTCAGCGATACACAATTGGATAATGTAATCTCAGTTTATCGTGACACAATACATAACAGGCTTAACAATCCTTTGGTGGGATATCGTATTCTGATATGCCAGAGGACACATGAGCGAGACATCAGTGGACACCTATTAACCACTGACACAGATAGTTATGAGCACATATGTTTTCCAGCACAGTTGACAAAAGATGTAAGTCCAATGGATATGGCGCAGTATTATGTTGATGGTTTATTATGGACTGACAGATTTTCGTTAGATTGGTTGCATCAATATGACAAAAATGCATTTTTTTATTCTGCACAGTATCTCCAAAATCCTTTAGCACTCGATAGTAGTTTAATTAAAAGGAGTTGGTTTCCAATAATAAAAAGAGAATTAATACCAGAAGCAGAATATAAAAATTTAAAATGGGAAATGTACCTTGACACTGCATATACAAGCAATGAGAAACAGGATGAGACTGCATGCTTAATAGGTGCAAAATTTGGCAATGATATTTTAATTAAAAAAGCATATATCTGGTATTTGGAATTCCCACAATTGGTGCGTAGAATACAGGAAGTACATGCAGCAGAAATGCCAAGCAATGGCATCATCAGAATTGAGCCAAAGGCGAATGGGTTGTCACTTATACAAACACTGAAGCATAGCACAACATTAAATGTAGTTAAGACAGAAACACCAAAGGATAGTAAAGAAATAAGAGTGAGAAATGTTACGAATTTCTGGGAAGCACAAAGAATGAAGTTTTTAATTGACAGTGGTTATGAGCAAGCATTGCAGCAGTTATGTGCATTCCCCAACAGTAGCAAAGATGGATTAGTGGATTGTAGTTATTATATTACAAACCAGATGTTAAATAAACAAACAACAATGAAATATAAAATGGGATGAAAAGAATAGAATTTAAAGGTAAAGAATACCAATGTCCAGAGAGTTGGAAAGACATCTCTCTAAAAACTCAAATTTTGGCACATAATTTAAGCCAGAATGAAAAATATGTGAAAGCAATAGGTGTGCTTAGTGCATATACACAAATCCCTGTAGAGGACTTAAAAAGGGCAGAAAAGCCATTGTTGATGGAAACAATGAAACATCTTGCATTTATTAACACTCCAATAAGTGACGAGCCATTATTTGAGTTTGAATATAAAGGAGAAAAATATAATATACTGGAAAGCATGACAAAAAATCAGTTTCAAGATTATGTATCATTGCAAACAGTTGCACAAATGTATAAAGATGATAATTGGAAACAGCTATCATATATCATTGCAATCATGGCAAAGAAACAAGGAGAAACACTTGATGACTATGACATTGAAGAAAGAGCAAAGTATTTTGAAGACGTAGATATAGAGACATTAACGAGGGTGTCTGCTTTTTTTTTAAAGAGCAAAAAAGCATTGAATCTAATTACAGTATTTTCTTCTCCCCAAGTACAAGCACTCTTAGTGGAAGACAAATTAAACGAGTTAAAGAATATACAAAGCAAATTGAAAGCGCAGCGTGGTGGCAATTTGCTAATCAGATTGTGGATTTTCGTTTCGAAGCATTGGCTGCGCTTTTACATGCGCCAGTGGGAGAAGTCTTACAATTCGCAGCACTCAAAAAAGCCAAAGAAGACATGGAAAGAGATTTGGAAAGGATTGCGATTGAAGAAGCAAAAAATAGACACTAAGTAGTTATATATATGATTCAGTAGTTTATTTATCGAAAAAGCCATTTTTGTTATTTAGTTTTTCTGTGTGTGGGGCAATCGCACCCCACACTTTTTTTATGTGGGTAGTTATATTGAAAAGCAATATTATGACTATTTATGAATTAATTAGCGAAATTCAGACACTCGCATTGCAACACAAACAATTGGTAGCAGCACAGTGTGGAAACACATTCGATGTAGCAACAAGCAAGTCCAGTGAAACATACCCAGCACTATGGATAGAATTACCAATACTCACAAGATATGTTGACAGGAGAAAAAAGACACATTCTTTTGCACT
>JAKQTP010000086.1 GCA_029563035.1 archaeon
ATGGCTAAAATCATTTTTCCCCCGGGTTTTAAAATCCGATAACATTCCCTAAGAATTTGATCGCGATTATAAAGATGTTCCAAAACGTCCAAAAACAAAATTTTATCAAAAGAATTATTAGAAAAAGGCAAAATTTCTTCGGCTGAAATCTTTAAAAAATCTATATTATCAATTTTTTCTTTTGATTGCCAATCAATTGCCTGATTTAAAAATTTTGGATCATAATCAAAAGCTATTATTTTTTGGACTTTCGGAGCCAGTTTAAAATCTCTTTGGCCGTTATGGCATCCGATATCCAAAACAACATCATTTTTGGAAAAAAACTTGAGCCAATCAGGGGATTGGTCTATTAAATGTTTTGGATGGATAAATTGAGAAGACTTTCCAGTCCATTTAACCAATCGGATAGAGAGCCCGGAACCAAGCCAGTTAATTTGCTTTATCAATAGTATGATTATTTTCTTAAAAATAATAATAAAGCGAGAATTTTTAATTTTTAATTTTAAATTTGAAAACATTTTACAAGCTTTTAATCAACTCTATTTCGTTAGAAACTATTTTTTTTATATCGTTGTTTTTAATGACAAATTCTCTGGCGTTTTTGGATAACTTATTTCTTAATTTTGAATTTTTTATAAGTTCATTTATTTTTTCGGCTATTTCCTTTGGGGTAAATCCGCAAACCAAGCCATTTTCTCCATTGGTTATTATTTGTTCGTGTCCTGGATAAGCGCCAATAATACAGGGGAGACCGCAGGCCATAGCTTCAATAATAACTTTTGGGTAACCCTCTGTTAGAGAAGGAAGTAAAAATATGTCGGAATTTTGGTATTGAGGAACCAATTGATTGTGAGGTAATGAATGAATTATTTTATAATTAACTTCGGTATTTTCCAACAAATTAACGATGTTATTTTCTAAATCCCCACTACCAACTAAGGTGAAAAAGATATTTTTATCATTACCTACCTCCCTCAGAGCTTTTGAAAGATTTAAAATATTTTTTTCTCTAGTAAACCGGCCTATAAACAGTATTCTTATTTTATCATTATTACTAATGCCGGTTATTAACGGCTTAAATACACTTATATCAACTCCGTTGGGCAAAATAATTATTTTTTTTAAATTAACACCCAAACCAACCAAGTAATCAAAATTATTCCGATAAGTTACTATAAATTTATCAACAAAATTAATTGATATTTTTTCTAAAATCTTCCATAAGTATGAAAAGATCTTTTTCCCATTAATTTTCAATGATCTAAAATAAGGAAATCCGTAAGTAGCGATAATTTTATTGGAAAAAAATAATTTTGAGATAATGGCCGGAATTATTGAGGTAAATTGCATCAAACGAATAACCGAACATTTTTTCAATATTTGACGATGAATAAATGGCATTAGCAAATTGTAAAGATAGGGATTTATATTCTTGTTATTCGGTATTAGTTCAATATTTTTTACTGGAAATTCAAAAATTTCATTGGCCCAACTAAAAACATAAATTTTTTCAAAATTTTGGGAGTAGGGTTTAAGATAATATTCAATAAACCGGCTGTCCTGGCCGACTTTCCTCATAATACCCATACTTTCTTTAAATGATAGAAAAATAGCAAGATTCATTTTAATTAAAACAATTTATTTAAAATTCTTTTAATAAACCAAAGAACAAATATAAATTTGGATCTTATAAATCCATCTAATCCCACCCTTTTAACCGAATAAGAACCATCACTCAATCCTTCTTTTATTAATTGAATAAAATTCAAATATTTTTGAGTAGCTTGTTCAATAGAAAATTTAGGAAGATTGTTTTTATATTTGGAGTAATTTTTTACCAATATATCCAATTTATCTATCATTTCCTCTTCTTTTAAAAATAACTCTCCACCCATTTCGATTAATTCAGGGCTGCCGCCACTTGATAGAGCTAGAGATGGTAAACCGCAAGAAAGGGCCTCAATAAGAGCATTGGAACAAGGCTCATCTTTGCTGGCTGTAATAAAAATATCACTTTGTTTTAATTGCTTCGCAATATCTCTTGAATTGAGAATACCTAACATTTTTATATTATCAAACTTTAAAGGGGAACGCCCAATAAAGGTCATTTCGTATCTATTCCAATCTAAATTTTTATCAAGAAATTGATAAAAATTAAACCCTTTATTCCAGTTATTTGACCAACTGACGGATATTAATTTTATCTTTTTAGTGGGATTAAATTCTGATTTTCCGATTTCGTTAAAAATTGACTCATCGGGAGCATTATAAATTATTGTTTCAAATTTATTTTTTTTCATACCCAAAAGAAAGGATTGGTCTTTGCACCATTTTGATTGGAATATTGTTCCATCAGCTATTGAATGATTAATTGAAAATATAAGACGGTCTAAAATTTTATCTTGTCCTCTAACTAGCGAAATTGGTCCGTCTACTCTATGAATAAAAGGTATCTTAGGAATATCCCTTTTTAACCCTAAAACTTCCTGAGAATTTTCAAAACTGTTAAAAATTATAGCATCAGATTTTTTGGGATTTTCTTCATAAATACCCATTTTCTCCAATTGTAATTTTAAAGCCTTAAGAAATTGATTGCCTCCGCCCCAAGGACCTTCTTTCATCGGGAAGTAAATATTAATTTTCATATAAATAGTAAAAAAGATAATAGTAATCAGTAATCAGGGAAAATAATTTGGATTTTTTTTAAAGATTGAAGATTAATTTATAAGTCTCATCAATCCCATTTTGCCATTTAAATTTATTAGCTCTTGAAATGGCTTTTTGAGACCAAGATTTTCTAAGTTCTTTATCGACAATAAGGTGATTAATCGCTTTAATCCAAACATTTTTATCCAAAGGCAGAGCCATTGCTCCATCGCCAACCACTTCGGGAAGAGCTCCTCGATCACTGACGATCGTTGGAATCCCACAGGCCATAGCTTCAACTGGGGACATTCCAAAACCCTCCATTAAAGAAGGGAAAAGAAAAACATCCGCTTTGTTAATTAATTTTAATTTTTCTTCCATACTCAAATAGCCTGTAAAGATAATTCTATGGGAAACTTTTAGATCGGCGGCTATTTTTTTGAGTTCTGTTTTTTGGGGTCCATCTCCAATAATAGTTAGCTTGGAATTTTGATCGGTTAAGTCATTAAGTATTTCTATTAAAAATCTGACGTTTTTTCGGGGATTAAGAAACCCACAAAAAACCAAAGAAGGGATTGGATTATCAAAACTTTTTTTGCATTTTGAAAAATATTCATCAGAAATACCCGGGGAAGTTATTGTTATTTTATTTTCGGATATTTTATATCGATCGGTTAAAACGCGCTTAGTTGATTGGGAAATAGTTAAAATATGATCCCAACTTTTTATAAAAAAATAATCAATTAAATTAAATAAAAATTTTTCTTCAAAATGAAGATAGCTTGCTACCAGCTTCACTTTAGGAGCAAATAATTTTTTAAATAACCAAGCCCCAATCCCCACATAATAAGGGGAGTGAATGCGCAATATATCAAAGTGAGTCTTTTTATAGATGGAAATTAGTTGGGGAATAATAGCAAAGTTAAATAAATAAGAGCGGTGGATAAAAGGAATTGGTAGGTAATGAACGCACCAATTTTTTTGACTTGTATCATAAAGTCTTTTATAAGGAAGAATGATTTCTATTTCAACTCCTTTATCAGCTAATCCTTTGAGTATTTTTTCGTCGTAAACTTCACCTCCGGCATTGGAATTTGGTTTAAGACCGTATTGAGGGGAACAGAGAATCATAGAGATAATTTATAATTTTTAATTTGAAATTTGAAATGAAGATACGATGGATAATTTAGAATTTTTAATTTGAAAAAATAATATAAAACACTAATCTTTAATAGAAGAACATATTTTAGAAAATATTTTCGTTAATTCTAGACATTCTTTTTGTAAATATAAAATATTATCCTTTTTAAAGTCTATCTTTTTGATTAATTCAAGCCAATATAAAGTTTCTTTAGCCTCTTTTTTACAGATAAAAATCTTGTTTCTGAAATCTTTTTTTGATGACGCTCCATTAGCTTCTCTGTAGTTGGCTCCTATACTCGTGGAAGATCTGATTAATTGAGATATTAAGGGTGAATTGACAGCATTTTTTCCGATATTTTTGACAAGTTCAATGATATCATTACTGAATTTTAAAGTCCTCTCTTCTAGATCATACTTGTTCTCTGTCATAATTTATTTTTTTAATCTTTTTAAAAATTAAAAATTTCAAATTATAAATTAAATAAGTATTTCATTCTTATTTTTACTCCTTCCCAACGCATAGGCAAATTAGATTTTCTAGTCATACTTTTTTTAACTATCCGATATTTCATCAGAAATTCCGGCAGATTGGCTCCCGGGAATATTCTGATTATTCTGGACCAATATTCATAATCCTGGGCGTATTTTATTTTTTCATTATAAAAACCGACCAATTGAATTATTTCTTTTCTAAACATTATAGACGGGTGAATGAATGGATTGTGCCAAAACATAACTCGTTTCAACCTCTTCTTTGTTGTTGGTAGTTTATACTCTCCGATTTTTTCACCCTCTTCGTTTATAATAATAGCCCAACTACCACAAAGACCAATTTCGGGGTTAGAATCAAGAAATTCAACCTGTTTTTCTAAACGCCAAGGGGTAGCGACATCATCAGCGTCCATTCTGGCTATATATTTTCCTCTTGCCAATTTGAGTCCCTCATTAAGCGATGG
>JAKQTP010000166.1 GCA_029563035.1 archaeon
TTGTATACCTCGACAGGAAACTGCCATTTAGCCGCCACGCCCCATACCGTCAACCGTTAGCGGTAATTTCGTGCGCGAATCCATATTCTTGTAATTAACTTAAAAACGAAACTATAAAATTGACCAAAATGAAAAATATAAAAACTATTGGATTTTTAGGATTAATAATGCTAATCACAATTATTACCATTTCAGCATTGACCAATAAAGACAAACAAGCTGAGATAATTAGTACAAATTACAAAGACATTCGTCATTATGGACTGTTAGAATTTACTAATATGGATTTAGGAGTAATCGGATATTTTCCCACCCAAAGACACTGGAAACAAATTGATGAAAATATTGAATTAGTTCCAGTAGATTCGCTTAGATACATTGACTCATTAGATATTAATAAGATTTCAGATACTTTATTTGTTAAGGTTTATAATCAAAATTATGCATATCAGTGCAAAAATATTTATTCAGTTGCGGAGAACTCTGATAAAAAAACGGATACATTGAAAATTTATAATATCTATTTTGACTTAAAAATGAAAGATATTATCGAAGATGCAGAAAAGTTTAGGACTAAAGATTTTACAGTAAATTACATAATAAAGCACGATATAGATAATGTGGATAAAAGGATAATAATAAATAAAAACTACCGCTAACCCGCGTTATAAGTCATGGTGGGGTTTTCCGGGCGCAAAGGTTGCCGCTCGCATCAAAAGTTGGTGTACCGGGATAAGTTATCGCCCCGTAAACCACCACGATCTTATACCGCAAACCGTTAGGCACAAGGCTGAATAATAAAGTTATTATCTTTGAAATAAAAAGCCATGAGCCCTCTAACAGAATTTTTTGAACTAACAGACCGAGCTGCACTAATTCTTAAACCCAAGAAACCATTTCTGGATTGGCTCATAAAATACGATCCTCAAGATAAAGATGTAGATCTAGAAGAAGACCTAGATGTATATTTAATACCAGAATTTCTTGATAATGAGGAATTTGAAATGTGGCTAAAAGAGAATTATGATGCATTTTTTTGTGATCAAATGAATGGTTGGTACTCCGATGAAACAATGTGGGTACAGAACAGAAGCTTCAAATTATTCAAAGAATGGTTTGATTATAAAATGCATTCAATGGTTTGGGATACACTTGAGGAACCAATAGATAAAGAATAAAATGCCCAGTGCCTAACAGG
>JAKQTP010000221.1 GCA_029563035.1 archaeon
GGCAGTAAGTCGTTTTTTAATTCTTCAAATCTATTAGTCATTTCTTTAACTCCTTTTCGATAATCGTTTTAAACGTTGTATCTCCGCTTTTGCTTGCTTTTTTGCTATACTGCGGAGAATTATTTTTACTTGAATATGTAGTATCAGTCTTTTTAATTGGTTTAACATCATATTTAATCCTTGAAAAAGCATTCTTCGCAACGTGGTTCATATTCTTCCTCACCGCCAATAACTATAACATCATTATCGTTTGTTTTTCTGAAGCTATAAGTTTTTGATAATTTACCGCATTTAATGCAATATGTCTTTAATTCTAAAACATCATTGCATAGATTTTTTAGCTGTTCGCTTAAAACAAACGGTTGCAATCTAAAATCATAATCAAGACCTGCTACAAAAACCTGCTTACCTATACTTGTCAAATGTTTGATTTGTTCGATTAAATCAAAATCTGGTATTTTATCAAAAAATTGCACTTCATCAAAATAAACTGCTTTTATTTTAGGGTTAAAAGCTTCACCAATATCTGATATATGATTAACAGATTTGCACTTGTATTTTAAGCCGTCGTGCGTTTTTAACTCTCTTGTGTCAATGGCTGGTCTATACATAATAGAATTTTTAGGAAAGTATTTTTTCTGATGGTTCACAAGCCAAGTTGTTTTGCCGTTAAACATTCCTGCAAACACACCTGTTAAACCTATTATGGCTCTATAATTAAATTTTTTCATCTAACATTCCTAAATTTCTTTTGATGTTATTAATAAAATTTCTTGTAATAATATGACCTTTTTGCGTGCCATTAAAAACTTGATAGGTTTTGTTTGAAGGTATTCCTGTTTGTTTACAAAAATCTTTTATGTTTTTATAATTATCAAGTAAAACTTCGATAATCTCTTTGCGTTCTTGTTCTGAAATCTCAAGAGATTTTGTTATTTTGTAATTGATATTATATCTTGTTTTTGTGTTTTGTTTAGGCATTAAATCTTTACATTTTGGCAACTCATCATAATATTTGCCAGCGTTTCCATTTTTACCGCAAAATAACTCTGTTACGTCCATTATATTAAACTCCATAGCAAATAAATTAAACTAATAAATAAACCTGATAATAAAGCAATTTCACCACTATTAAACAAAGGTTCTTTTTTTGGTTTTAAAATAGAATAATTATGATATATAGCGTTTGAAACAGCAAGATTTTTTGTGTTTATTTCTTCTTCTAAAATATCCCTAACAACCATTTTTAATTGTCTTTCTTTGTGTTTGTATTTTTTATGAAGTCTTTTTCTGTTTTCAACATCATTATGCAAAGTATTCCATTTATGATTTAAGCTCATATTATTTCAACTCCTCACAATCGTGTTTATAAATCAAATGGCTTTCATTAGCTATTTTAAGCAGTTTTTTAGTCATTAAGTTTTTTTTCATTTTATCGCTAACATTATTAGAATTTTTAACTACTGATAAAACATGATATAGTAATTGTTTTATCTGTTTATCGTCAAATCCCGCTTTTAACGATTTGCAAGATAAAGGCAGGCAAGAATAATCTAAATTAGCCTCACTCAAATTAGCCTCACTCAAATCAGCCTCACTCAAATTAGCCTTATACAAATTAGCCTCACTCAAATTAGCCTCACTCAAATCAGCCTCACTCAAATTAGCCAAACGCAAATCAGCCTCACTCAAATTAGCCTTATACAAATCAGCCTTATACAAATTAGCCTTATACAAATCAGCCTTATACAAATCAGCCAAACGCAAATTAGCCTCACTCAAATTAGCCTTATACAAATTAGCCTCACTCAAATTAGCCTTACTCAAATCAGCCTTATACAAATCAGCCAAACGCAAATCAGCCTTATACAAATTAGCCTTATACAAATCAGCCTTATACAAATTAGCCTCACTCAAATTAGCCTTATTTTCAATAGCCCATTTAACAGCTAATCCAATTTTAATTGATTTTTCTGTATTTTCATCACAATCTATTTCTGCAATAAATTGAATCTCTCCCGAAAACCTATTTTTAATTTCATATTTCATTTTAGAACTCCTCAATAATTTTAATTGCTTTTTTGTTTAATTCTTCAATAACTTCATCAAAGTTATCTGCTCGACTGTCAAAATCCTTTAAAAATTCTTCAAATTCTTTATAATCATATATGTTATCAGATTTTAGATAATCCAAAGCTTTTTCTTTTTTGAGTTCAAAAACTTCATTATCATCATAATCTTCATAAGCAACAACCATTGTGTTGCCATAAGGTACATAAGTTGGTTCACTTTCTAATTCAGAACAATCAACTTCTAAATCGTTAACAAAATCTAAACAGCATTTTTTAAGCTCTTTTTCACAAATTGTTGTGAGCAAAAACTTATTTCTTAAATTGAAATACATTATTAATTCGTCTTGTTCCATGTTTTTTAACTCCTTTTATTAAACATTCCTAACCTTAACCATTGTAATTCCTAATGTCAAGATATTTTTAACTAAAATTAGTATATTTATTTTAACTAAAATTAGTAT
>JAKQTP010000240.1 GCA_029563035.1 archaeon
CCGTGTTAGAACTGAAATTATTATTAAATCAACTTATTTAGTAAATTAATCCACCAAATAAGTCTGTCTAACAATATTATATCCATTAAACTTAGTGTCATCCTCCGACTTTAAATCAACAGCCTCTAAGGTTTTTGATAATTCACTTAGATATTTAAAGAGCACCGGCCTATTACTCGCCGAACCGCCTGAATGATCATCAATTACAATAGCCGTTTTGCGATTTTCTTTTTCGGCCAAACTTTTTACATAACCTATAACCTTATCATAAAAGTCTTTAACCGATAATGAATTAATTAAATTTTCTATAGGATTAAAACCTCTAATAACTAACAACGGCTCTCCATTTTTTGATTCTGTTTCAATCAACATAAAAGCTCCGGCTAATCTCTCATATTTTGTTTCTGGATTTTGTCTAATAATAACCGAGGTAAAATTAGGGAATTCTTTCAAAATACTACTATACTTTGAAGCCCAGCAAGCATCAGCTATATGTCCAGAAAATTCAGTTAATACCCCCCTGGTCGGAATTAATTGAATTTTAGAAACATCTTTAGATTGGCCACCGACACCTTGTAATAAAGCCATCTCTTCACTAATAGCTTGGGCTGAAATTATTTCATTGAACATTCTTTTCGCTTTCTTATCAGTAAAATATTTGGACATAGTCTCTTGATTAGTAATATGATCAATAAAATCAAGAACCCAAGACATATCACTAATATTTGGCTTATCTAAATCAATATTATCCAAATCGAAATTTAAGCTTTGTTTGTTTCTAGCAAAACTCATTAAAAAAACTGACTGCCTTAATAATTCATTAAATTCATTATTTCTAGCTAAAATTGAAAAATTATTTTGAAAATCTTTCAAATCTCTTATATTAATAGATTCGAGTAAGTTTATTTTTTGATTAATCCCCTCCCTGGCCATAGGATTGGGCATATTATTAACTTTTTCTTTTAATTCTTTAATCAATTCTAATCTCTTTTTCTCTATTTCTTCCACTAATTTACTAAGAGGAAATTTTTCTTGATACAAGTTTTTAGCGGCTTTAATGGAGTCAACTAACACGGAAAATCTATTTAAAAAATGCTCATTAAATTGATGATTCTCTCTGCCGCTAGTATCGGATTTGGCGATTAACAATTCTGAGCTAGGTCTAAAATTACGATTAAGCCCTTTTATTTCACCAGCATTCTTATGATTAACATAATTAATAATAATATTTTTAAAACTCTCGTCATCCTTTGTCCCCCACCTAGCCTCTTGCAGTCTGATATATGATTGAAAATATGGCAAATACGAAGAACTATTATCTCCCTGCAATAAAACTTCGGGGTTAAAATCTTCCGAAATAATTTCTTTTTTAAATTCAGTAAATCTCTCCTGTAATTCTCTCAAGCCGTCATTACCGCCCTTTTTCAATTTTAATTTTTTTATAATTTCTTTGTCATCACCACTAATACCCTTAATCATATTATAATTATCAGCACTAGCAAAAGCTCCAAATATTTCCGAGGTTTTAGCGACCAACTTATCTAAAGGGGGATTAAAATATTCATTAATTTTTACAATTTTAGGAAATTCCTGAAGCGAATTTATTAATTCATTGCCAAAATCCCGATTAAGATTCTCAAATTTTTCTATATTATTAACTAAAGAGTCAACGGCTTTTGTCTCAACTAACTTCAAGGCTATTTCCTGATCTAATTTTTTAAATTTTTCCAAATTATCAATTAATAAATTAATATTACCTGCCTCAATCAATCTATTGGCCAAATCTTTATCAGCCGCGAAACATAAATCTAAGTATTCCTGAGAACGAGATAAAATATTTTTATTTGATAATTTAATAAAAAAATAAGTTAAAGTCTGGTTATCGTCGTTCGTAAATAAATCTATATTTTTTATATAAAAAGAATCTTCTGGTTTATTTTTAATACTCTTTATAATTGAAAAGAATGAAACAACCTTTTCACCAATATTTTTTTCAATAAACTTATCAAGATAATCGCCCGAAATCTGGAAATCTAAATCCGACAAAGAATTATTTTTAATAGCATAAATCAAAAAATCTTCAAAAGCTTCAGTTCTGCCTATTTTTTCAACAAACTTGTTTTTATTATCAGCTGTTAGGCTGATAAAACCTTTATCCAACAACTTCTTTAAAGAATCAGCACTATTAACTTTCTCTAAAAAATAATCGAAAAGACCGCAATCTTCAAAATATTTTAAATCAATACTGCTATCCGCAAATCTATCTCCAAAATTATCAATTAAGCCCTTTAGAGTCTCCGAGCTTGGTTTAAAACTGTTAAAATTTGAGAAGATAATATATTCTTCGCCGGCATCAATAAATAATTGCAAAACTTTATCAGATAAATGAGAGAAGTTTTTTATATTTTTTTTGATAGCCCCCGCATAACCATTTTCCCATAATTTAATAATATTTTCTTCTCCAATATTATCTATCCTGTTTATTTTTGCCGCCAAAACATCCATATCACCTTCATTTATAATATTTGCAATTAAACTATCCGTGGCAATCCCTTCTTTAAGGTCATATCTTCTTAAAATATAAGAACTTTGCCTATTTTTCTTTAATTTTTCAATTAATATTTTTTTATCAAAACCAGCGTCACAATACGCAGTTCTTTCTAAAAGGACTGGGGCATAACCATTTTCAGCCATTTCATAAAATTTTTCTAAATCTTTAACGTTTGCGTGGTTGCGATTGTTGTAATTATCACCCAATACCAAAGTTATATCAGCAATAAACTTATCTCTAGTATCTCGATATTCTTGCTTATCTTCTTCTGACAAACTATTATTAATTTCATCATCTGCAACTGTTATTCCATAATAAATAATTAACGCATAGGCCTTTTTTAATTCTGATGAACTCTTAATATGTTTATCAATAAAATCTAATACTAGGTCTTCTCTTGTATCTAAATTAAAGCACTTTAAAATTTTATCTAAAGCCCAAAGAGGATTAGTTTCAGGAAAACGATCAAAATTATGTAAAAATTTATCTATCACTTCATCGGCTCCATTATTAAAAATATCTTTAGCCACTAAATTACTGAACGATTCAAATTTAGGGAAAATTTGGGAATAATATAGATCAGACTGCTGTTTATTTTCAATCATCCTATCAGCGACAAAAGACGGCAAAGTTTTAAAACTATAATAATCACGATCTCTATAAAAACTGTCTAAAACCCCAAGTTCATTTAGAACCAACAAAGCATCAGAATCAAGATCTCTTTTTTCAAGATTGTATTTATTAGAACCTTTATTTCTATTATATTCATTTTTATTGGATAAATAATTTTTAGCCGCCTTATAAAAAGCTTCCTTTTGACCATTGTTAACCGCAACATCAAGTATGTCCTCATGATCTACGTCCTGCTCTTTCTTATATTGAAGTTCTGGATTTTTATGAAGTTCTGAGGTTTTAAAACTTAATAATAATAAATGATTATAATAACAACTATCTGCTGTGGCATCTTCACTTAATAAATCAGCTTCTGCCTTAGCGGTTAAAATATTTTTTAAATCAATTATATCTTTTTCAATAGATTGAATTGGACTAATTCCATTATTTGATCGCCAATCCATTAATTCCTGCAACCATTCCTGGATAATATCCTCCGCTTTTTTCTCTTGACCGATTTTTTTAAAATAATGACTAAAAATCTCCGCTGATAAGCCAAGCTCTTTATCAATGTTTTGCCAATATTCAATTTTATTTTCTTTTTTAATTTGTTCAAATTTCATATTTTATCCAGTAAAATCTTATCTTTATTTTACCAATAATTTAGCCATTTGTAAATCAAAACAAGGGCACTCTAGCTAAAAACCTGCTAATTTGGCTAATTTTCTATTCCCATAAAGGTGTTAGCACCTATCTAGGAATCGAACCCTAAAATGCTCGGTTTCTGAGTTACTTTACACGATTTAATCAACGCTCGGGGTCGCGGACGATGTTCGAACCAAAATAATATTATAAAAATTATTTTTATATATTTACTCCTTTGGAATTTGAGGAAATTTTACTATTTCACCAAGCCCCTTATAAATAGCATCTCTACAATCTTTTTTGAATTTTTCGTTTTTATTCTCGCTTAAGTATTGAGCTACAAAAAATAAGTCAACTGTTTTTATCAATGCAATTTTTTCTCTATTAGCACCTACCTTGCATTTTTTAGTAAAATCTAAATTTCTCTTGTTCGGCTCAATTAATCTCTGTGGATTTCCAAACAAAATACCATAAGCTTTTTCAGAAACATCTTCTCTTTCAAAATCTGCATTTAAAGATTCAAGTAATTGTCTAAATTTTGTAATATTAATATCCTTATCATCCTTTCCTTCGCACTCACCAATATATCTATGATTTTCAGGACTGGTTATAACTTGATCGATTTCTAGTATTCCGTCGTTATAATTTTCTGCATGATAACCCAAAATTATTAAAGCTTTTATTACAGCCTTCTCTAATGACTTGCCTTGTTCAAAAAGTAAATCTTTTAGGGAATTTTTATCAACAAATTCTTTTTCTAATTGTTCATTTTTTAAATTTATTTCATTAACTTTTTTTAAATTTTTTTCTATTATTTTTTCTATTATAGATGCATTTTTTAACAAAAAATCTTTTTTATTAGCCCATTTTGGAGTTGGAGTCTTTTCAGAATCAGAAGTTAATTTCTGATCAATCGCTATTAAACAATCTCTTAATCTGTATCCAAATTTTATTGCATCTTCGGTCCAAAACTGTTTGTCTCCTTTTTCATCGTACTTAATAAATTTATCTTCATCATATTCTAAACAAGGTAGAGCAACAACATGACCAATACCTATTTTATAAACTGCTCCTAAAATTTTTGTCTTATCTTTCCCGGTAAAAATTATCTGTAAATCATTTTTGTTTTCTATATATAATTGGTATTCCAAATTTTCTTTAAATTCTCTATAAAAATTACTAAACATTGAATTTCCTGAAAATTCAATTGCTTTTCCTGACGCAGACGTTAATACTCCTAAATTAATAGGTAAAAAGCTATAATTACTTTTTTTATATGTATTATAATTTGTTTGCCCTTTTCTTGGACTGTTCGTTCCATTCGAAAGATAAAAATCTTTTTTTTCAGCTAATATTAAAAAGACTGTTTTTCCAGAGTGTAAATAATCAATAAGCTCCTTGTTTAGGCGTAAAATTTTGTTTTCATAATCACTTGATGTTGTGGGGTTATAACAACCACCCCCTGCGTTAAAAGAAACGTAGCCATAATTATCTGGTGTAAAAAATTCTGGGGAAATTATTAGAATATCAGCGTCCATGAGAGATTTTCTTGAATCAAAACCAATATAATTATCTGACTGACCAGGTACTTCATATCCAATTGTAATAATTTTTTTATTCATTAATAATATTAAAAGTATTAAATTATTTGCTTCCAGGTTTACGGACGATAATAGAATCAACTTTTAAAATTATTTTAAAAGTTTTTTATCAAATGTTTCTTCAAATTTTTCACTCAAAGAATTATTAACTTTTCCTTCGTTAAAGAAAGGTAAACCAATCAAACGAAAATCCTTATTTTCTATCTTCAAATCAACTGTATGGCTTTTTTCAATTTCAATCAATAGTTGTTGTTTCCAGCCTTCTTTTGATTGCTCAAAAGTATTTTTCGCGTCCAAAAATTGATCACCTTTTGGTTCAATAAAAATCTGATACATAACTTCTTGTTTTGTCCTCTTCTCGGTTAAAAACAAAACAAAATCTGGATAAAATGGCTCGCCGTTTTCAAAACTGTAAATTTTGAAAAATTGTTCATTGCGAAGTAATGCAATATCTTGATATTTTTTCTTTAGTTTTATTATTGTCTCGTCAATAAAACGTAAAAAGGATTCTTCCTCGCTCGTTCCCCAAATTTCGTTTTGAGCAAACCAGTCCCGAGAAGAAAAATCAAAATCTCTCATATCTTGCGCGCGCGGACTTTCGCTATCTAATTGTAATACCTTGTCATTTTCAAAGATTTTTTGAATTAGGTGAGCTTTAAATTCCTTTGTTCCGTAGTATTCTTTTTTCTCTTTGCCGGCAACCTCCAATACTTTATTAATCACAAATCCGACAATATTCAATTTTTCAATCTGCAAAAGATTTTCAACTTGCTCGCTTGTGCCTTTAACCTTAATTTTTATTCCGCCAAGATATTTTTCATTTAAAATAAAATCTTTTACGGATTCTATATTGCCGAATACTTTTTTTAATTCGTCAAATCTTCCGGCGGGTATTTTTGCCAAAGCAGTGCGCACAATATGCGTTCCTAAATCAGCAATTTTATAATCCCTAATTTCTATTTTTGCTTTTACTCCGGCGCCAGCACCAGCAACAAACAGATCTTTTTCTATCGCTTCTCGCGTTGGTAGCTGAAAGATGTTTATTTCGGCATTGTGGTCAAATTCCGCTTTGGCATCCGAGAGCGCAAAAACATCTTTTCCTAAGTTTTCCTTGCGAGAATTTAAAAAAATATAACCTTTCTTCCAAAAATCACTGTTTTTAAAATTGCTTTTGATCTTAATCTCTTTTTGCACTGTACGTGACGACATAATACCTTCACGAACCAAAACATTTTCCAATTCTTGGATATAGCGTGAATTCGTTACACTGTGATAATAAAGCTGTTCTAGAATCCGCAGTTCGTTTTGTATATCAGTATCAAATTTTCGTCTATATACGTCCGTAAACTCGCCGAGAGTAAAAGGATAATACCTCGCACCTCGTCCAATAAGTTGCGCCTCTTGTACAGTTGTTTTACCCGGTTTGTTACTTTTAGCATCACGGCTATTATAAAGCCGAACAATATCAAAAAGATTTAAAACATCCCAACCTTCATTTAATTTTTCTGTCGCAAAAATAGCACGGATTTCATTATCTTGATCTTCCAATGAATTAAGTAAAATTTGTTTTTGCTCTAAATCTTTATCATCGTCAACCGTTAAGCATTTTTCCGGCGCAAAATCACTTTGGATTTCTGCAATTAAATCCGCTATTGTAATTTTATG
>JAKQTP010000265.1 GCA_029563035.1 archaeon
GGTATTATGCTATTACTTGCACCAGAGACTATTTTGGCAAGTACCTTTGCAGGCGTATGTTGCTTAATATGTAGTATCCCATGCTGCATGTGGGTTATGTATAATGGATTCAATTTGAAATCATGGTAAACTAACCGAGAGTTGGGGATGATAACAAAAATCTGGGTATACACAACTTCTGACGTTATTTCATTTTTATCAGTTAAGTTGGGGATGATAACAAAAATCTGGGTATACACAACTTTAGCGTTGCTGATATTATCAACAACTATGTTGGGGATGATAACAAAAATCTGGGTATACACAACCCGCTTCCGGGATAGATCATTCCGCTCTCTGTTGGGGATGATAACAAAAATCTGGGTATACACAACACACTACAAATTTTTCACAAATTTCATCACGTTGGGGATGATAACAAAAATCTGGGTATACACAACTTTCAAATAATATTAGGACATTGCCATGACGTTGGGGATGATAACAAAAATCTGGGTATACACAACTGAAAGAATTTTCTTCAATTTTATCGGTCAGTTGGGGATGATAACAAAAATCTGGGTATACACAACGGTATATCATTAATTTCCAGTACTTTTAAAGTTGGGGATGATAACAAAAATCTGGGTATACACAACTTAT
Organism: archaeon; assembly: GCA_029563035.1. Next base: position 643 of record JAKQTP010000265.1, read on the forward strand.
TCTAATTGCTATTTTATTTTCACTTCGTTGGGGATGATAACAAAAATCTGGGTATACACAACTTCATATTTCCTGCTACTTGGGAAAATGGTGTTGGGGATGATAACAAAAATCTGGGTATACACAACGACATTTGAAGTTAGATCGAATTAACTTTTGTTGGGGATGATAACAAAAATCTGGGTATACACAACTTTCCAAAATGTAAGGTGCAAGAAATTTTTGTTGGGGATGATAACAAAAATCTGGGTATACACAACAGAAAAACATTTGTTAAATCCTGGAGATATAGTTGGAGATAGTAACAAAAAACTAGGTACACACAACATAATTTCGAATGCTGTTCATCACCATCTGCTGTGGGTAATAACAAAAAACTGGGTACACACAACTACACAACTACTTGGACACTATGTCCAACTTCTTGTCCAACTTCTCATCCAAATTGTTGATCATAAAAAACCAGGTATACACAACTTGACAAAATCCGGTCACACACATATTTATAGTTATGAAAATTATCATAACCGAAAATCAAGTTAAAAAACTAGCATCTGAACTATCTGAAACCAGATTTATTGATATACATAATGATGTCAAGAAAATGCAAGATGATGATACAATTATCGTATACCATGGTTTCTCATCTTATAGTTTTAAACAAGCGTTACTTATTGCAAAATATGGGCTCAGCGGACAAGAAAGAGCAAATAGAATTTACAGTTATGAATATAATAACAACCCCAATGGTCTCTTTGTTACAATAAATTTTAATGTTGCAAAAAAAGAATTCGCAAAGTCCGGAATTATTATGGAATTTGCAACCAAAATCCGTAATCTCGAAGCCCCAGTATGGCCCGGCGGACGTTCATATTACGTGCAAGGAGAATTTACCCAATCATTCAAAGACGACAAAGAAAGAGAAGAACAAAGAGTTAAAAATAGAGAAAAATATAAAAATAGCCCACATCCGGCTATAAATCAATCAGACCGACCAGAACTGGCCTGGTCACTATACAAAGATCCCGAATCACAAGCACTCTTTATCGGTAACCTTAATCCAAATATGATAAGAGCTTTCTGGGTAAATGAAAGACTTATTACTGATCGACGCACCGGTGGTGAATGGATAAGATTGTCAAGAAAAGAATTCCTCAAGAAATATTATAATGAAGAATACTTCAAAAATGATGAGGAGTTATTTAAAAGACAAAATAAAATATTCATGCCCGATGATAATTTTGATATTATCAAATTTAAAAACTACCTTAGCGAAAGAGATTACGACTACAGTGAATTTATTGAATATTATATCAAAAACTGGGATAATTATGTTATTAATATGTATTTTTATCCAAAACAAATAAACCAATTGAAAAAAATATATGGTGTGGAATGAGAATGAAAATCCTAATAACGGAACAACAATTTTCAATACTTAAAGAGGCAGAATTAAAGGAGCTCCGTAGTAAAAACTATCAGGGTAGACCGGCACTGGATGTATTAAAAGATTATATTGAACAGCATGGTATTGATAATGTATGTATATCATTCAGAGATAGTATCCACACAAGTGATATAAACAAAAGAAATCAATTTAATACACCGACCGGTTATTATTTTTATCCACTTAAATCATTTAAAGACGAATTAAATCTCAATAGTTGGACAAGTTTCATTCGTCATTTTCCCTTTGGTTATGATAGACCATATGTGACATTGTTTACCATTAAAGATAAAGATGGTATTTTATACACATCATCGTCAGATGAGGAAAAATGTCATATGTATGCTAAAAAATTATACGACATGTATAAAAATAATCCAAAAGTAACCAAGCTATATGAGAAATACTTAAAAAAAGACCCATCAATCACAGAACCGCATAATCGAGATTATCGTGTTAATGTAAATAACGTGGTTAATTTATTGTGGATTTTTATTTTTGAATTGGCAAATCTTTTAAGTATAAATAAAAAACAATATTTCACGTTTCCACTTACATTTTTTAACATTTTATGTAGAAAAATAGGGATTAATGGGTTTGTTGACGATATTTGTGGCGGTTTTATACATTCATCAGAAACTTGTCAGGGCGTATTGTTCAAATTTAAATCTATAACAGATAATGTTGTTATCATTGATTCTTATGCCGAAAGACAAGATAGGCCAATTTCTTTTGAAAAAACAACATATGATTTTCAAACCAAACGATCAAATTTTTTAAAATTTTTATATGAAAAATTCGGAAAAAAAGTTAGAATTTATTATGATACAAAACAACTTCAAAGTAAATTAAAAAATGATTTTCCAATACTCGTTTCCTTTGATGACAAACCATTTACATGTTTCTTTATTAATAATAAAGGTGATTTAAGTATAAAAAATCTAAATATTGATAATTTAAATAATAAAGAAAAAGCCGCATATATTAATACCAAAACAAAAAATTTTAAATATGACTATGTTTCTAAAATAGATGAGTATTTCAGATTGCCCGAAACATCAGAACTTTATATTGGAAGTAAAACGAGTGATGGTTTGAGTATACCAACAATCATTGATATAAATGGAAATGTTGTCAAAATGCAGCCAACACTAAATATGAATCATACACTATTAATTGCCTGTATGAACAGTCTAACTAATAGTCAAAAATATATTGATCATCCACGTCTAACTCAAATAATACAAACAAATCCATTTTATATTGCAGTTGCAAGTATAGAAGATGATGTGGGACGAAGTTCCAATTATAAAAATGTCATTTTAAATTTAAAAGGTGAAGAAGATGTTTCTGGTCTGGATCCAAGAAAACTAATGTCACACCACACGGAATATTTTAATATTTTACTTCATGATGATGTTTTTAAACTTGTTTATTCATTTGATAAACATATAAACAAATTTGTTGCAAAACCAAATATATCATTTGATACACCGGTTTTTATAAATATACATGGTCAATATGATGTATCCGGACTTGATAGAGAATCTCTCGATGATTTTTATCAAAATGTTTATGATAACACCGTAGATTTTATTCAAAATAAAAATCATGGGCAACAATAAACAACATATAAAAAACTTTTTTAATTTCATAGAAGAAAAAGACGGGCGAAAAATACCTCTTTCAATGAAATTTTCTCTGTTTAATAATGAATTAACAGAAGATGAAATTAATATGATTAAATATGATATGCATGCGTCAGCAAGAGCTAAATTATTTAATAAAAAAATTCATGATAATTTATTCTGGACAGTTAAAGAATTTGGTATTGTTTCACCATCGGTTGCTTTTGCGGTAACTCCTTGGAGTTATATTTTTATTAATTTTAATGTGGAAAAAAGTGTTGAGGGTATTGATTTTTCAAAAATAAACAACAAACAAGGTAATCTTAGATTTTTGACCGCATATTATAATTCAATCCAAGATGATTTTACGTATCAATTATTGGAATATAGAGATGGGCTTATTATTTCAACTAACACAAATAATAATTCATCTTTTAAAAGAAAGGATGGCCACCGTTCCTTTCTTTCCTTACAACCAATTAATGTAAACACAAAGGGCTGGCCAGATCCAAATTTTGTTCCAAAAAATGAAAAACAGAAAATGATACAAAAATACACCAATACTTTTTTAAATGAAATAAAAAAATATAATCCACATAATTTACCAATTAAAAAAAATGAATAATATTAATCAACACATAAAAAATTTCTTTCAATACTTGAATAAACGTGAAAATCGAGAAATCCCAATTTTATATAAAGTCTTATTTTTTCCTAATATATTAACAAAAGAAGATTTTGATGAACTTTTTTATAATTCTAACCCATACTATAGTGTTATCAGAACAAAATATTTTAACAATATAACGAGCAACAATTTTTATCACGTTAACCAATTTGGTAAATACGATAAAAATATTGCATTTGCAATTTTGTCAAAAAACCAATTTCATATATCATATTTTATTAATAAAAAAGGTGAATTTGATGTTGGGAATATAGATATTAACAAACTTATAAATAGAAAAGATAGAGACGCATATCTCAATTCTTTGAAGAAAAAAGAAGTGTTTTATAATACAGATTCATTTGGAGTCATATTTCCCAATCTAGCAGAAACAATTATCATTGATTTGGAAAAAACGCCAAATTTAGAAAATATGAAATTGACGTTTGTTGATAAAAACGGTACAATAACAGACATTGATCTCGATCCTAATAAACTAAAAAAAATTTTACTTAATCCAGATACTACACCACAAAAAAGAGCAACTTTCCTTAATATTTTTATAAAAAAACCCTTATTTTACAATATTTCAAACTATGGTGTTGTAGCTAAAAATATCGCATTAGCGCTATATAGTGAGAGACCAATATTAAGATTTATTAATCTCAATGGTGAGCCAGATCTTACTGGTATTAATTTTAAAACCGACATTTATAGAAAAGTCTATAATCGCCAACTCAGTCTTAATTATTTATTAAGTTATTTTAACACAATACAAAATAAATACGAATATGAATACATTGATCGTCCAGATATGATAGGACTTCCAACCAATTTATTCCGAGTATATAAATGCTATCCCGGCGAACATCAACCGATATTTATTAATGAAAAAGGACTTCCAAGTTTAAATGGTATTGACTTGATTCCAGATAATATTAAAAATAAATATGAGGTAGACATTTCAAACACCAAAGAATTGATTGATAATGAAAAATGAACAACATATAAAAAGCTTTTTTAAATTCATAGAAAAAAAAGAAAAAAGAAATATTCCTTTCTCAATAAAATTCACCTTATTTGATGATGAATTGACAAAACAAGAAATCGGAATCTTTAAATATGGACTTGATTCACAAACAAGAGCAGATTTATTTAACAAAAAAATTAAGAAAAAGTATTTTTTTAATGCTGTTATGGATTTTAGCCGTTATTCACCATCAGTTACACTAGCATACAGTCGTGAGGGTCCAATGTTTATTGACATTAATGGTAATAAAACTGTCGAAGGAATTGATTTATCAAAAATAAAAAAGACCGGAAATATATCAGATCTGCATGAATATAACGCATATATTAATTCAATACAAGATACTTTCTCCTATCATGGCCTTGAAACACATGGTAACCTTCTTATTGCAAATATTACACTATTTAAAGGACATGATCGAATTCATCACACGGCCGACATGATTTTTCACCGGAGAATAAATATTAATAAAAACGGTTATCCCGATCCGGATTTTAATATCGAAACTGACTTTCAAAAAATTGTACATCATAATACTGTTGCTTTTTTATATGAAATACAATTAAGAAATAAATTAGCCGGAAAATAACATTTTTATTTGGAAAAAAGAAAATAAATACATACCTTTATCAACTAAAACATATTATATTTGCGGTTGATATAAGGTATTTTTTATGCAAAATAATAATAACCAACATATAAAAAATTTTTTTAATTTTTTAAAAGAAAAAGATGACAAAAACATACCGTTTGAGGTGAAATTTACCACATTTCCCCATATGATAACAAATAAGGATGTGGAAATATTAAAATATGATTTCGATCCATTCATAAGAGCAAATATTTTTAATAGAATAAAAAAACGTGAAGAACGTTTTATTGTTGTTCAAACATTTGGTATGGTCTCACCATCATTAGCCCTTGCTTATTCCAATATAGGTTGGTTATTCATTGATATTGAGGGAAATATAAGCGTCAAAGATATTGATTTTTCCGTTTTTAAAGAAACTACAAATGGTTGTTATCTTAAAGCTTTGAACACTTATTTAAATTCAATACAAAAAATTTTTTCATATAATGATATTCATTTTGTTGGTAATCTTATAGTATCACCTTTTAACTATTATAAAAGAGTGTTTACTTACCCTAAATTGATAAATATTAATTTAAATGGACAACCAGAACCAGACTTTAAACCGAAAAATGTTATAGAAAAAAATATACAAAAAAATACTATCGAATTTTTGAACGAAGTAAACAAATATGGATGTTATGATAATAAATAATAACCAACACATCAAAAACTTTTTTAAATTCATGGAAAACAAAGAGGATAAAAAAATACCTCTTATAGTAAAATGTGTTATGTTTGATGATGAAATGACAAATAAAGATTTCAATTTATTTAAATATACTATTAGTCCCAGTGAAAGAGCAAATATATTTAATAAAAAAATTAAAAATGTTTTCTTCCGAAATGTTTTTAAATTTGGTGAATATTCCCCAACAGTCGCCCTTGCACAAACATTTTATAATGGGCCTATGTTTATTGATATTAATGGTAATAAAAGCATCGATGGAATTGACTACACAAAATTAAACAAAAGTGGCTGCATCTCACAACTTCAAGAATTAACAGCATATATCAATACTATACAAACCGTTTTCTCTTACAAATACCTTTATAATATGGATGGACTTTTTCTCACACCCGAAACTGTGATAAATGCTACCAACCAAAATAAATCTATTACGTATTTTAAAGTAATAAATATCAATTTAAATGGCTATCCAGATTTAAATTTCATACCAAGAATTGATTCGGAAAAATTTATATATGAAAACACTTCTTTTTTATTAGAAGCCATGAAAAACAAAAAAAACCTTCAACAAATATAAAACCCAACAACAAAATATGAAATGTTTTCTTAAACAAGATAATAACCAACACATAAAAAACTTTTTCTTACATCTAAAAGAAAAAGATAAAAGAAATTTGCCGGCAACCATAAAATTCATTTTGTTTCCCGATAAAATGACCGATAATGATTTTAAATTTATAAAATACAAAATTAATCCCATACATAGATCCAATGTGTTTAATACACTAATCAAAGAAAATGATTTATTCTTTATGGTTCAAGAATTTGATACGATTGTACCATCTCTTGCTGTTGCATATATTTTTAATAAAAATGGCGCGGGTTATTATACTGTGTTTATTGATATTGATGGAAATAAAAGTGTCAAAGGTGCAAATTTTTCGGATTTACTTAATCTTATCAAAATGTCATTTATGAATAAAGTTACACCATATGAGGAAACATTAATGCCATATTTTAATACAATACAAAGTGAATATACTTATTTTGATATTGATATCGTTGATGATCTCATTATCTCCTACAAGACTAAATGTAAAATTGATAATGACCCAAGGCCAGTATCCTTTTATTGTCCCATATGTGTTAATGAAATAGGTTATCCTAATCCTTATTTTGTACCAAAAAATGAAGAACAAGAAAGAATACTGAATTATACAATTGATTATTTAAATAAAATTGAAGATAAAAAGAAAAATGCTGAAAAACGATGATCAATATATAAAAAACTTTTTTCTACATTTAAAAGAAAAAGATAATAAAGAAATACCCATTTCAATAAAATTTATCTATCTTCCGGATTATATAACAAATATGGATATTGAAAATTTTAAATATAATATTAATATAGTTGAAAGAGCAAATATATTAAATCATATAACAAACCATCCTTTTAAATTTCATCTAGTTGGAAAATTCGGCGATTACTCACCAAATATCGCTCTCGCTTATAGTAATATGGGACAAGTCTTTATCAATCTAAACGGAGAAAAATGTATTGACAATTTTAATACTTTAACCTGTGAAAGAAAAAGCATAACAGATAAACCTACTGCCGCATATCTTAATACTATACAGAATAATTTTATGTTTAATAATGTCTTATATGATTCTAATAATAACCTTTTTTCACATATAACCAATTATATATTTACCAATAATAAAAATGAAAAAAAAGTAATAGAATATTGTAATCCGATATGCGTCGATTTAAATGGAAACTTACGAATAATCTTTAAACCAAAAACCGGATTTGAACAAGCTTTAAAAAATAATACAACCGAATTTTTATCTAAAATTGAAACTTTTTTATCGGAACAAAATGATAATGAATAACCAACATATAAAAAACTTTTTCCTACATTTAATAAACCACACTTTATATCGGTTTATAATTTCGGCACCATTTCAGATTATATCGCATTTGCCAATACTACCGTGGACGGACCAATATTCATCGATATTAATGGAAAAAAATCTACTGCCGGCACCGATTTACAAAAATTAACTAATTTTCAATATGATAGATATATCGCCCCATATATGAATACAATACAAAATGATTTTATATATTATACAATTTATTTCTTTTCCAATCTCTTTATATCATACGCCTGTGAAAAACAATTATTAACATGTCATAAACCAATTAATGTTAATAAATTTGGATATCCCGACCCCGGATTTAATCCATTGAATAAATTTCAAGAACGTGTATTGATGAATACTATCGAATTTTTAAATGATATAAAAAATTATGAATAGAAAACAACATATAAATAACTTTTTTAAATTTTTAAAAGAAAAAGATAATAGAAATATACCTCTTCCAATTTTATTTAAATATTATAATAATGATTTGATAACTGAAAATGATATACATCAATTATTACATGTTGTCGATCCCAAAACAAGAGCAAAAACTTATAATGTTATTACTGATAACAAACATAAATTTTTGTCAATTATGAATTTTGGCCTTATCTCACCTATTTCCACCCTCGCAATAACTTGGGATAGTATAATTTTTATTGATTTTAATGGTAACGTCTCAACCAATGATCTTATTCCTTCAGATTTTGAAAAAGTTGATAATATGCCACATAAAATATATATGAACGCATATTTAAATTCCATACAAAACAAATACATTTATACCGCAGTCAAATTTGAAAATAATCTTCTTATTGGGTTTGTCCGATGTAATGATAAGAAAATTCATCATTGTTATCGGGATCTAACTTATATTAATTACGAGGGGGCCAGTTCATATCAATCTAAAAGGAATACCAGATCCGAATTTTATACCAAAATCTTCTATGCAAAAACAAATACAAAATAACACCGTTAATTTCTTAAAAAAAATTAATATTATAAAATAAATTTATCATCATGATTAAGTTAATACAAATTTCAGAAACATTCGGCGATTGCACAGCCAAATATGCCGTGGAAATGGACCATGTCTATACTGTGAAACATTTTATTGATGAAGTCCTAACTAGAAATGAATGGGGACGTATCAGTATTGATTGTTATAATGACCCATTCCCAGACCAACCTAATTGCGAATATAACAAAGATAAACTAATATCTGATTTACCTGAAGAATTAATGGAGAGAATCATTATTGAAGCCCAAGCCCGTGGCGGATGGTCATCAATGGACTATATTCTCGTCATTGCATAATAAACCCACATTACACCACTTTCACCCACTTAACACCACTATAAGTTGTCGTGAATCAAATCTGTATAAGGATTTAATCACCAGACATTTAAAATCTATGGTTATCAGGACAATATATTTTTGGCCCTCTGGCGGGGGTCCTGTCTGGGATTGTCCCCCGTGTGAAGTCCTCTCATTTTTTTAGATTTTAGGAAAATACGTTTTAGATTTTTAGATGATGATATAAGTCACATGAGTTACGGTATTCTACTTAACATAATACCTATTATAGGAAAATAACAACACTGATAATCAATATGTTATAACCCCAGACCAGCCCGGCCAGAATAATACGACTATTATTACCTACCCCCCTCATTGTCATACAACTCAAGTGGCAATTGTCATACGAAGCTAATCTGGTGTCATACGAAAAGTCAAGTGGCAAATCGGGCAAAAAAAAAGGGACCGTATTACCGGTCCCTTCCCAGGGGGCTCAAACAAGATAAGTACTCATTCTCTTGTTAGTAGGAGGAAGTCCCTGTACTCTATTGCTTTCTTTTTGTCTGACGTATTCCACGAATGTGTTTTACCATCTATGGCGACACGGGTGCGGAAAGAGTACCCAGTGTAATACACATGGTGGGCAATAGGGATATATGACAGGGCAAACATTCTCCTAGGAGCCCGATTAGCCGGAGCTCTTTTTTTTCCGCTCTCCGGTTTGGTTTTTTTTGTCATACGAGAAGATAAAGATTTCATGATATATTTTATTGTCAAAATAAAATATATATAAAAAAGATCAGAATACCAAATTTTTGGTTACTTTTTTTCGAAAATAATTTCAGACTATGGTTCTAGTACCATTGCGCTAATTCGCCAGTCTTCATATTTTCCGAATGGGTGTTGTATTCTTTCTTCATTAGTAATGAAGTCATGTTCCCATTTAAGTTTTGCCTCGGACTTATGTTCTTCCATTGCTTTCTCGGCACTTTTTCTTGTTTTGTGTACGCTCTGTGTAGTCCAACCATTTTGGTATATCATCGAGTTGTAAAGGAATAAATAGACCAATTCTTTATCCATAATGTGTTAGATTGTTTTGCAATATAAATATCTTCATTATCAAATAAAAGACCAGAAAATGTTGTTTGCCACTTGAGTTGTCGCTGTAGATGCTTTTTATTCACGGGGTTACTTTTTTATTATTTTGTATCTTTTATATCATATTTTTATCTTTATATTTGGTGTCATACGAAGAATGGGGGATAGATTTCTCCATCACCCCATTCACAATCAGACGAATGTATGACTTATCTTTTTTTTTCCATCCAACAATTTATTAAAACATTAAATCCAATTACAATCAGTAATACAACAATTGCTGATAAAATAACTAAAAATGGATTTGTTGTTAACATCATTTTATAAATTTTTAAGATTATTTTATATATTACTTACAGTTAAAAATATTTGGTTATAACCTAGTCTGAACATTATTAAGTAAAATCCCTTGTTTGGTTTCAATTTCTTTTTTCAGACATTCAAAAATATGTTGTATTACGGGAATTGTCCATCCATTGCCGATAGCTTTTCTTCTTTCATTATCAGGGATTCCTTCAGTAAAACCTTTGGGATAACCTTGTAATACTTCAAGATCTTCCATTGTAAATGGGACAATTTCATCTTTGATATTTGTATAAAAATTAGTACCTTTGATTTTATTGGTCGATGGCCATGTGGTAATACAATTGGCGATAAAGTCTTTTCTTATGGTTAATAGTAGTGTGTAAAAACTGTCACCTTTGAGTTTTCTTCCACGCCAGCCGGCTCCGGTCACCGCACCGGGTATATACATACTCAAGGTTGGTTTGAGGTCTTCTGGGATGGTTATTGGGAAGTTTGCCCAATAAAATCTTTCCCGATTTTGGGGTAATAATAGTTTGCTATTAATTTTTACGGGTTTATATCCAAGGGCTTCGCTAATAATACGGATCCAGTCTTTGTCATACGTTTTGACATTTTCAAGGAGGAAGAATACCGGGGGTTTGCCCAGTGCAGCTTTAGCCTCGTTAATTTCTTTTATTAATCGGACGAATTCCCAGAACAGGACGGATTGGTTTTTACTCTTAGAGATATCGAATTCATAACCATCTTTTATTAGATTTAAATATTGGTCTAGGCTGGTTACGACGATATTTTTCATTATCATTCCTTTTCGTTTTCCTGCGATTGAGAATCCTTGGCAGGGGCTACCGCCTATTATAATATCTACGTTAACAAAGTCGATTCCACGTAATTTTCTAACATCACCTATTTCCTTATAATTTGGAATATGTTTCTTGGCGATTTTAATTGGGTATTTATCAATTTCGGATGCGAGATATTTTGTGACATTAAATCCTGCTAGTTTGGCTGCATAATATCCACAGCCAATACCGTCAAATACTGAAAGTATATTTAAATTCATGCTGTTTTATATTCGTTAATTATCAGTGAAAGTTTTTCAACGTTGTTTTTAATTTCCCTATCCATTGCTTCGGTTAATTTCTTTTTGCATATGAGTCTGAATATATCATCATTCAACAGCAAATCCAGGTCATCGCCAAAGTCAGAGGTTTTTCCGATTAGTACTCTGATATCGTTAATTTGGTTATCTCTGCGATAGAAAGTAGATCTGGCATAGATATAATTTCTGGACAAAGATAATCTTAAATCTTTATCGATAACTTGTTTGGCTCGTATTTGAATGATAATTTCCTCAATATGAGCGAGCACGGATATTGGTTCATATACATCATCAACCAGTTTTTTATACTGGTCTTTCAATGATTTGAGCAATTCGCATTCGTCCAGACCAAGTTCTTTATCTATAGATAAGAAATTCGTGGTAGAATCATCATGGATTGGTGATTTCACAATATCTGCGAATGCTCGGTCTGTAATTTTATTAATCTTTGGCATATCAAAAAAAATTATATATTATGAATACATTTTCCAAATCAATCTTACGTCTTCCTTTGATTCTTTAAGATTTTTGCCGGTTGCATTTTTATAGATTTTTACTGCTTCTAAAAACTTATCTTTACGGATTGCTTGTATTACTTTTTTCATATAAGGTTTATCCCAAGATACAGATGCATTGATTTCTATATGTAATTTCCCTATTTTTATTTTCATTGTATTACGAATTAAATTGCTGCAGAAAAAAAAAGGTGGGGATAACACCCACCATATTACCACCATGAGGTGTAATACACATCTTTGATATTTCGGCGAGCTTTTTTTGCATACATGTCAAATTCCATAATATTTAATTTTATCGGTTATTATTCGGATGTAAAGATATAAACATTATATGAGATTTCCAAATAAAATCGGTATTTTTTCAAGAAAATCGGCAGTTTTTCGGCAGTATCGGCAATGGCAATAAAAAAATCGGCACTTTTACTGGTATCCGGCACCAGAATATTGGGAATAACTCAAGTGGCAAGTATTACAAAAGCTGTGGAGATCCTGAATCAAAAAGTCATGTGGCAATTTGCCGCATGAGTTGTGTACGCATGGACAAATATTGGGCTAAAAATAAAAAGGTGAGATAAAATCCCACCTTTTAAATTATGTCATACGAAATGATTATGCCATTTCTTCTTGCTCGATATGTTTTTCAATGCTTTCAAGAATAGCAATTAAAAATTTCATATCAAACGTATTGAGATTGTAATCATGTGTTTTATCCCAAGCACTTGCTCTTGCATAAACCTCATTATCTTTCACATAGACATAGTCAATGGTTTCTGATAATTGGTCATCAATGATTTCAGTCACAAGGAACGGAATTCCCCTTGTCTCGGTAAAATCAACACAACTATCTTCACGATCAATGATCATTTCTCTAATATCATTGATGATTTTTGAATTAATAAAGTCAATGACGTGTGTTTGAACTACATCACACATCCATTTCCAATTGTCTGATTTTTTCTTCATTGTATTACAAATTTAATGTTAGTATTTAATTTGGTTCTTACTTCTTTATATTTAAGCCCGACAATACATGGCTCATCACGATATCTCATATCGTAATCATCACCGTTAATAACTTTATAACCCATATATTGATCTGGAATGTATTTGTCAAATACCATTGCAACTCTCACATTATGGCTTAGCATTTTCTTGCAGGTTTCTATATTATAACCATTATAAGAAAATGTAACATCATAATTCTTATAACGCTTCATTAATTCAACCCGGTCCGGTACTTTTGTATAATCATAAAATTGCACGTCCGGGAAAATTTCCAATATATTAACACCATATAATTCAAAATCCAACGGGCTAATGTCACTGGTGTTGTTAAGTCTTACACTCAGTGTCATACGATTACGTCTAGCTCGGGATCTGGCTGATTTAATTTCAAAAATCAACCATTTCATAAAAAATTCCTTTTCTTCAAAAAACAATTTAGTTTTCTTAATTCTGGAATTAGTGATAACCTCACCCCGTTTTTTTTCCACCATACGATTTTGACCACTTTCATGCAAACAAAATTTGGTACATTCTACTGTACGACCCGGACAAACCTCATAACCAGATGTTTTGGCTGGTGATAAATATAAACTATAGGTTAATTCACCATATTTAATTGATTTTTTGTGTTTAACGGTTTCACTGACAGAACCCAAATAAGTTAATCCGGTATCTCGAATGGCTTGTGCTTTTGTTGTAAATTCCATGTTCTGTTCTTGTTTTAATAGTATAAAGATAAAAACTTTTTATGAGAACACCAAATTTTTTTGTGATTATTTTTTAAAAAAAGGATTGTGACTCCGGATGTTAAAACTCATGTGGCAATTTGCCACATGAGTTGTTGCCGGTGCCTGGAACCTGGAACGCAAAAATTTGGCATAAAAAATATGATTTGCTGCATGAGTTGTTGCTATCGCCTGGAACGCTAAAATTTGGCATAAAAAAAGGTGAGAAAAATTCTCACCATTAAATTTCGTAAAATCTTATTTTCGTGGCATTGTTGTCATACGAGTTCAAAATCATACTTTGTGATATTCATCCGTACACGGCATACCGGTATGAAAGTGTCATTATTCATATTACCACCCCATAAGATACGTCCAATCTTTTTAAAATACTGGGTTGTGAAACCATTTGTGAATTGAACCGGATTATTCAATTTGAATATTGAATCTTTGGCTTTTTTGACTATTTCACGTTTTTTGTGAACATCCTCACAATTTTTTCTCCATTGTCTTGCCCAACCATTTGGGTCGTTCTTATCGTTCAATGGTGTTAAAATATCCAATATCCTTTGGGGGCATTCACATTCATTTGGTCCGGCAAATTCAGTCATATCCTTATAAGAAAAGTTGTAGTATCCTTTGCTCCATCTTACAAGAAATACAGCACAAAATATTTCATTTGTTTTCTTGTTTTTTATCGCCCCATAAAGCGTTGAACGTTTGACCAGAGCTGAATCGAGTACCTCATAATTACCTCCACTTTCCCATTCTTCTTTAAACCATTCTCTTACTGGCTTACGCATTGAAAAACTTGTCCATCCCATGATTATTTATTTTTTATTACTGATTCAAATTTCCGAACTGGTAACACAGCATCTACTTCTTCTTCCTGAAGATCAACACTAAATATTTCACCAGTTTCAACATTCTGAACATAAAACATCCAATCATCTTTTCTGAGCCAATTCTGCACTCGTTGTGCAGCATCGTATGGGCTTTTGGCTTCAATATTCTCAATATCCCAAATAATGTTAAATCTTGCCATAATTTTATTGTTTTTGATTATGATATAAAGATAAAAACTTTTTATGAGAATACCAAATTTTTTTGTAATTATTTTTTAATAAAAGGATAAAAGCTGTGGCCGGGAAAAAACTCAAGTGGCAAATTGCCAC
>JAKQTP010000034.1 GCA_029563035.1 archaeon
CCCCTTGCAACTCCTTCAATAATCCTTGAATTGTTTCTTTATTCATAACAATTTCCAAATTCTTTTCAGAACCCCAAGTATCCAAACTTGTTTGTAAAAACTTTACAAAATTATTCTTAAATTTAAACTCACTCATTTCAATTACACCTCTTGGTTTGATTTAACAATAATACTTGAAGCAACTGTTCCAATTGTTTGAACTTTACCAGTAGCTTTCATTAATTCAACCTGCCTAGACTTTAAAACAACCCAAGCATCATCACTAACCTGAATAGATCTCATTCCCTCTACTGGTTTTCTATAAAACAATTTTTTATCATCTTTTAAAAAATTATGAGTTCTACAATGTTCAGCCCTATGACAACTTTTGCAAAGTTGAATTATTAATTCTGGAAAATAAGACACATGATGTTTAACAACAGTTTTTGTTTCTCCACAATTATTACATTTCCCTTCCATAATAATTATCTCCTATTGTTTATTCCATTAATAATTAATTCTGAAGCTAAAAGATATTCAGGCTTTTTAGTATCAACTGATTTTAGTAAATCCTTTGCTTCTTTAGTTATATAAATTTGTCTAACTTCTTGTTTCATTCAAATAACCTCCTTGATCCTTTGAACAGTTTATTAGGTTCTGCGACCTCTTGAACTCTTTTACATTTGTTTTCTTTAACCCAATTACTATATACCGTAACATAACACCTCTTACAATATAATACATTAACTTATATATAAACATATCGTTTAATCCAATCCATCATAACAAGACTCACAATAAGCAACCCTCTTATCTTTATTAATAGCAACAATATCACACCTACCACCACAACCAGAACAACGACCAACAAACAAATCACCATCAACCAAAACAAGATCAGCTTTAGATACCGAAGATACCAAAGATACCTTAACTTCACTTAGTTTCTTACATATAGGCGACTGAGTGGGTATTGAGGTATCTTCGGTATCTTTGGTATCTTTAAACCCAGAACCAGCAGTCATAACCCCACTAGGTCTTGATAACCCAATAACATAAACCCAAGTAGTGTTCTGATTATGAGGAGGATGTCGCTTTTCAGTAGTAAACCCAAGATTCTCTAACTGATCACTAATCTCACGCTTACTCATACCTCTCAAACCTTTTCCTTGAAGATACAAACTAAACTCGTCAAACAATTCAAAGAAAGGAACTTTACCATTAACATCCTTAACAAAAACATCTTCAATAAATTGTTTTAAAGGATTAGAATGTTTTTCATAATCTTTTTGTCTATCTTCAACACTTCCTTCATGACTAAACTTATTTTCTTTTACAAGCCTTGCTAAATACTTAATAGACTTCCTAGCAAGATTTGAATATTCAATTTCAGGAATTGTTTTCAAAACATCACCATTCTCTTTAAACTCGTTTGGAAAATCAATAATTAACCATCTACGATAAAACCCTTTAGTTCTATCATTTGTTTGTGGTAAAGCATTTGTTGCAATAACAATTTTTGCATAATTAACATCATCAAAACCATTCTTCCCTTTATATTCAAATCCAACTGGATCTTGTCCACAAAGTCTTTTCAGTTTTTCTGTTTTACTTATTGTAGCAAAATTAGTTTCTCCCATTAAACACAAAAGTTTTTTATGCAACTTTGATGATTCAAATCTTGACGACATTAAAGCATCTAAATCAGTAGAGCAATAATTTGAATCTCCCACAAACTTTTTCAACAAGTTAATAAATTTACTTTTACCATTACTCCCTGAACCTATCAAACAAAATATTCTGTGAATAAAATATTCATTGGATAAAGAATAAGAAAGTATTTCATAAAGTAATTCTTTTTTATCTTCACCAACCCACTCTGAAAATAGTTTATCCATTACAGGAGTATCATCAGATTCACCAATAGTGAAAGGAATTGGGTTAACAGCAAAATATTCTTTAGTAGCTGGAAAAATTTCTTTAGTAGAAATGTTAACAATTTTATCTTTAAACTGAACTGCCTCAGAAGGCAAAGGCTTTGGAGAAAACTTTCTACCTTCTCGTCTTAACCCTTCCAAAATCATTGACTTCATTTTTGCATCAAGAGTTCCTGATCCATAATCAAGACTTTTATCAACAGCATTCATTATGTCTACATCATCAACTATTTTCCAACAAAAGTTTTCTTCACACCAAATCCACCATAAATTATTTTTGTCAAAATATATTCCTTGTTCTTTAACAATCATTTTAGTAAATTCTGCAACATCAGTTCTGTCTTTTAAACTTCTTGATAAGTTATCAATTATCTTTTCTTTACTTTCTTCTCGTTTTCTTATTCTTTCAGGAACGACTGCTCCAAATTCTTCAATAGCAATTTTTAAAACCTTTTTAAAGTTTTCTCCTTTCAATGGTTTTCCTGCTTCTTCACAATCGCAGAATCCTCTAATCATTGCAATTAAAGATAAGGCATCCCCTCCTACATGATGTCTGAAACAAAACCAAAATCCTTTAACAGTATCTATTTCAAAGTTTTGTCCTGTACTTGAACCATGAGTTGGATGTTCTCCCCTGTATTTACCAGAACCACAATTAGTCAAACTTTTTAAGTCCATTACTTTACTAATGTCTATTTGTATTCTTTCTCCATCTTGGATAATGTTTTGTTGTACTTCTTCGTTTTTAATTTCTAAAAAACCAGCAAGAGCATAACTTATTTCTTCAATAGTGGTTTTGTTTAAAGGTAAATCATTTATTACTTTGTATTCTTTATTATTTATTTTACTTGGTGGGATCATTGATTGTCCATTACCTCTAAGTTCTCCACAATGTTTTCCATCTTTTGTTAAGTCAATTATTTTTTCAAGTTCATCATTTACAAATAAGTATTGTCTACCCCCACTTGGAGTTTCATAAGCAAATGTTTTTGGTAGCATTGCTTCCACTAATCTTACTGTTTCTTCATAAAAAGGATTATCTCCTTTTTTGTCTAAGTCTATTGATATTACTCCATAAGTTTTTCCTAAAAGTATTCCTGTGTTTCCTTTATGTTCTTGATATTCTTTATCATCAAATTTCCAGTTACCTGTTTTTCCCCACGCTTTGTCTAATGGTTGTTTTGAATCTTGCATTACTCTTGTAAATCTAAAGTTGGGGTTTTGGAGTTGAATTGGAAGTTGCATTTTAAACCAACTCCCATAATTGTTTTGTTTCTTTCTTTTGTCGTTCTATTTTGTTTTTTCTTTTACCCCAAAACATTTCATCAAATATAAGTTTCTTTTCTATTGGGTAATGATTCATTATTTCTAAAAATGTAAGGAAAACAAAATCTTCCATTGTGCCTTTTATTATATTGCATTCAGTACAACATAAACAAGTGTTTTCTATTGAGTTATTGCCTCCTTTGCATTTTGGTACTTTGTGATCTAAGCTTACAACTTTTCTATAAGGATAAATATCTGTTGCAAGTAATTTATCTCCACAATAATAACAAAGTAATTCTTGTTCATCAGTTAATCCAGTTTTTTGTTTTAGTTCTTCCCAAGTGTCAAATTTTATTCCATGTTTATTATATCTTGAAAATATTGCTTTTTTCATTTCATCAATCATTCTTCCACCTCGTCTATTGTTGTTCTGCTGGTTGGGAATGATTTTATTAAACCATTTTTTGGATCTATAAATTTTACCATTCCTTCTTCTAAAGTGTATTCGTTTACTTTGTATTTTAGTATATTTTCGTCTAAAGTTAAAACTTGGATTAAGTATTTTTTCTCCATACTAAAACAACCTCGTTTGAGCTTTCCATTTTTCTGCTCGTAAATTACAAGTTTTAAAATGGTTTTCATCTAATTCTATTCCAATAAATCTTCTTTCATGTTTTAAAGAAGCTTCTCCAGTTGTTCCTGAACCCATAAATGGATCTAAAATTAAATCACCTTTGTCAGAATAATGTAAAATAAGTTCTTCCATTAGTTCTAAAGGTTTAGTTGTTGGGTGGTTGTATTCTTTGTGTGCTATTGTTCTGTGGTTTAATACAGAATAACCCATCTTTGAATCTTTACCTTTTTTTACAAATTCATCAGATTTTTTGAATATTAAAATCATCTCACTTGAATACCAAATATTATTGTGTTGAGATCCTGCGTATTGACTTCCAGCAGGTTTATTCCAAATTAATAATCTTTGATAATTTAATGGGTATTTTTCTAAAATTTTTGGGAGCATTGAACTTGCACAAAACCAAACCACCCCTGTTTTTGTTACCCTTAAACATTGATTTAACCATTCATTTAAGTTTTCTAAAAAGTGTTCTTTATCATCCCATTCTTCTTCTTTTCTAACCCCATAAGGTGGATCTGTTATAACAACATCCACACAATTATCAGGTAGTTGTTTTAAAACTTCTAGGCAATCTCCTTGTATTAAGTTTAGTTTTTTGTTTAAATCTATTTCCATGTTTTTCTCACTTCTCCAGTATTTTTTGTTTTCCTTCTGGGAAAACATTTCTAGCACTTTTCAAATGCTATAACTATTATATCTTATCTTGTTTATATATTTATGTGTTGCCATGTGAATCCGTCTTTGTCTGTTCGTCTGGTTTTTGGAAAACCCATTGAATCATAGCCATAGTTCTTCATCAGAGTCATCTCCGTTGTTTGGGTATGTCAGCCATATTATTATGTAGTACAGAAAGAGTTAAAAATTGACAAGGTGTTTATATATGTATATATAAAAAATTGACAAGGTGTTTAAATATGGGAAATTATTACTTTGACATATGGGGTTCTAAAATGATAAAGTTTACAGTCCAATTTTGGACTAATAATCTACCAAAAGGAACAAACAATAGAACTGCTTGGGGAGCAGGAGCAATACACATTGTTGCAAACAAATCACGAGGAGTTAAGCATGACCACGTATTTTTTAATGAACTAAATGAGTTTATGCCAAAGTTTCAGGAATTAATGGACAAACACGAAATTAAATTAATAACTCGACCAGAAAAGTACGTTGAAGTCAAATTAAGCAAGTAATTTAGAAACAAACAATAGTTCTTTGTTACCATTTATTTTTGACGTGCAGACATGGGCGCCATTATAATCCTTGGAGTAGAGTTTTGTTTTTCCGTAGCCATTTAAAACTTCAAGAATTTCATTTGGTTTTAATATCCCGTGATTATTATAACTCATTATTATTGTTTTTGCGTTCGTATTGCCAATTAAGTCTTCAAATACTTCTCTTGCATTAGAACGTGAGGAATATTTACTTTTCTTATTTGTGAAATCTGCTTTTTTTGCTTTTCCAAATACTTTGGGTTTTTTCCATTCAACAATATTTTCAAGAAAATGGTAATTATTACAATATTGGCGACAAGTATATGGCGGGTCTAAATAAAGAATGTCAATATCATTTAATTTTTTTATTAATTTATTTGCATCGGTTTGATAAACCTTATTTAAAGAATTATTTTTGTTAGATAATTTTGGCATTCTTAACTCAATTTCTTTAAGTGCCCCGTGGTATGTTACTTGTCTACCTTGTGAATCGTAAAGATTTGGGTTAAATTCTTTTAAGTATGCCTCATATTGTGTAATAATATTAGAACATTTGTCTACTGCATAAAATAAAGAGGTTAATAAGAAATAATATTCATCCTTATTTATTATTTTGGAATTTTTTAGTTGTTCAATCTTTTCACGTATTGAATCTATTTTCATAGCGTTTTGTTCAGTAATAAAAGTGTTACTAAAGTTTTTGAAAACATACCCTTTTTTCCCTTTCAAATTATTCAAACGTGTAATTATTTTTTCCATACTATTAGAACGTATCTTTGTTGCACTAATCCATGTGTTTAGTGCACAAAAATTATGAAAAAGAATGTCATTTGCAATTATTTGTTTATCGTCTTGATTAAAATAATTAGCAACAGAGCCTGTTCCAGAAAATATATCAACAAAAGTAGTCCATTTTGGTACTTCTTTAGATATTACCTTATCAAGAAATGGTAAGAGCTTTGTCTTATTTCCATAATATCTTCTATTACCAATCTCAAGAGTAGACACCATCTAATCCCTCACATAAAAATACCCATTGAATTTATCTTCTGGATTATTCCTAACACAAAGTTCAGATTTAATACCACTTGGGCAATCTTTTTCGATTATACCAGCGTGTCTTAACATTCCATTGGTTTTATTTATATTTTCATGAGCTAAAGCTTTTAAGAATCCTGGCTTAATAATTTTTACAGTTTCCCCAGATGGATACTTATAATCAATTAGATATTCGTCTAAAAGCTTTTTGTCATTAAAAAATTCCCATGGGCTGTGTAGTTTCCAATCTTCAAAAAACTGTTTCTGTTTTTTACTAAATGATTCACGACTTGTAATATTAACATCACTCCCAAAACAACTTTTTGCATGTCGACATTTGTAGCAAACATTTTTTCTTGTTCTTGAACTGTCAAAAACAAATATTGGCGGAGTTGTTCTATTTTTATCAATTAGCCACATCGCTTCTGCAATAAAAGGGTCATTCTTAAATCCAACTGTAAATACATGTGCTAAAGTCACTTCTTTTCTCTTTGCCTCACTTTGTGCAATTCTTATCCAATCAATTATTTTTCCCACATTTTGATTTTGCTTTAAACAAAGATTTAACAAGTTAGATACAAGCATTGGAAATTCTCCCATCTCATACAACGCTTTTGACTTCCCAATTTTTGACTTCTCAGGCATTTTTTCTATAAAATCATCTACTTTATCTGCCGAGGTATTTCCGTCAAGCAAACTATCAATTATTTTAAAAAATGGTAAAAATTGGTGTGTTGCTTTTTTATCTTTGTTAATTAATCCAATTTCAATTAAGTCATTTATTTTTGCACCCAGTCGACCATAACTTGCTGAAACTGGCAAGCCGTAATAATAACGCAAAGCCAGAACAAAAGTTGACTCTTTGCCACCAAAAGCAATTGTACTTATTTTAAGTGTCTTTTTTTCAGAGTCCTTTGCATTTTTAGTTAAATGGTAGTTTCGTAAATATTGTGTTATATAATTAAGAATCGATGTTTTTGATTGTGTAAGTATATTTGGATTTAATTCTTGGATTAAATTGGATGTATTGGAATATGACAATATTCCATAATTTTTATCAGTAAATGGCTCAACAAATTTATTCATTTCTTCTGGAATTGCCAAAAAGGATTTATGGCAGGCATAACCATGTGTAACAACTTGATACAACCCACGTTTTATACTATCAATTGAATCACCCTTTGCTTCTATTGCCCAAATTTCACTTGAGTTTTCTGAATAATCGAAAACATGTACCATAAAATCAGGATACATTTCTTTATCTTCCGCTTTTATATAGGGGATTTTGATATCAACAATATCAATAAAGCATTGTTCTAAAAGCGCGTCATCTAAATTGTAATAATTAGATAATTTTTCCATAATATTGTTACCTTTGACTCGATTTTCTAAAAGCCATTCACCAATCTTTTTTGCAGATTCTACACCAACAAAAAAACCAATCTGTTTTTTTAAACTTTCACGATTATATTGCTCTTGTTTTTTTATTAGCCAATTTACTATTCCGCAACATACTTCAGATTCATTTACCATACTATCACATTGTCTTTCTAAGTATTAATATATATTGGTGAATTATGTTTGGAACATATGCATATGGAATTCCATAAGG
>JAKQTP010000045.1 GCA_029563035.1 archaeon
GATTTTAGGATTTCTGAAACAGGTTCAATTATAGTGTTCTTAGATATTTTTTTTGACTCAATTAATTTCATATAAAATAAACCCCCTTCATATTAAAAATGATAATATTATTTATTGTTTTTCTTTTGTTCTGCCATTTGAAGATTTAATGTATTCCTTTCCCAAAAAACACCATTGGAATATCCTTGAATTGTTTTATTAATATCTGCTTGAGCCAATCGTTTTTCAGCCCAAATGCAATACTCTTCATTAATTTCAATTCCAATATATTTTCTATTAAGTTTTTTTGCCACAACTGAAGTTGTTCCAGAACCAAGAAAAGGATCAAGAATAAGTCCATTTACAGGGCAACTGGCAAGAATAAGCTTTGCAATCAATTTTTCTGGTTTTTGAGTTGGATGATCTGTGTTTTCTGACATTGACCAATAAGGTATTGAAATATCATCCCAGAAATTACTTGGATAAGTCAAGCGAAAGTTGCCATCTTCAGTTTCTTCCCAATCTTTCGGTTGGCCATTTTCTTTATATGGAGCAATAACCCTCCGCTTTTGCTTAACTGCATCAACATCAAAATAGTATTCGTCGCTAATAGTTCCAAACCAAATATCTTCTGTGGTGTTCTTCCAATTCTTTTTTGCACCTCTACCTTTTTCCCGTTGCCAAGTAATTCTATTCCTTACAATAGTATATTTCTTCATTATCTCATATAGACAAGAAGTGTTTCTCCAATCACCACAAATATATACTGAACCATCAGGCTTAACAGTATTAATCAATACAGAAAACCAATTTTCAAGATATTGCAAGTATTTATCATCATTACTTTTATAAAATTTTATTCCATTAAAATCTTTATCAAGATTATATGGAGGATCAATAATTAAAAGATCAACAAAAGCTGGAGGAAATTTATCTATTATTTTATATAGATCAGAACAAATTGTTTTATTTATAATAGAATCCAATATTATTTCTTGTGAAGGATAGACTATGCTTTTTTTATACTGTTCTCTTTCATAATCAGTAATAGTTAAAGTTTTATTTCTAGGGGATTTATTCTTTTTCATTTTAACTCCTTGTTTAGTAGTATATAATCACTATTCTAATCTGTAAAGTAGAAAAATATAAATTTTTACTTCTAGAACAAAATGCATAAATATACAAAAATGTAAACCCTATAAAATGACCTAAAAATTGCTTTATTGGTACTTCTTACTTCCACTCTAAAATTGAACTTTTGATTTTTCAAAAATTTCAAAAAACCGAAATTTGAAAATTTGGTACCTAGAATCGATTTTCTCCCCCCTCCTCGATAGAAACCGCGTACCCCCTCTACAAAATTGAATGGCGGTACCAAATTTTGCAATCTGGGGCATTTTTTAATATCGGTTTGGGGTGATTTTTTAACTTTCATTATTTTTGACATTTTTATGGTGTCTCTCGAAATGGTACAAAACATCTATTTGGATGCTATTTATCAGACTCATTTCAGTACAAATGGGATAGAAATTACAAAAACAAAAATTTTTACTAAATTTAGTATTACAATCTCACTATATATTAAAAATTGAATA
>JAKQTP010000059.1 GCA_029563035.1 archaeon
TGTGTCAACCCCATCAGAAAAATCTAAAGATAATAAAGCCGCCAAAGATTGTTCGTTTAAGTCTATATTGTTTATAAAGCCATTTAGCCCCTCTAAAAAGTTCATTTGTTGTTCTGGTTTTACTGTAGAAAGTGAGTCCCAAAACACATCTTGCACTCCTAAACCTAAATTTCTAAACACTCTTTTTATATTATTTCCAAAGGCTTTTCCCATTGCATTTTTAGATATTAGACTATCTAATTGTTGAATTTTTTCACTAGAACCTTCAAATGCTTCAGAAAATTGTTGATTTAAAGAGTTTTCAACATCTCTAGAAAAATTACCATTACTTATTAAATCTTTTGTTGCTTGTAATGAGCGTTTTGTAATTCCTGAAAAAATTTCATCTATTAAGTTACTTTGTTGAGTTGATAGACCACTAAAAACTTGAACATATGAATTAGCAAAATCACGAAGCTCCAGCTCTTGAAATTTTGCCCACTCCTCGGCAACCTTTGTTTCGTCAATATTTGGTAAAATAAATCCATCTGCTCCAAAATAAGAAGGGTTTAAGCTTTTAAATTTGCTTAGCGTTTTATTAAATTCATCTTTTGATTTTGCGTAAGAACCTAATAAAAGTCTTAAATTTTCTGACATATCTAAGAAATCATCATCTTGCTTTACGTAGCTTTCTAGTGCTGAAATAAAATTACCTTCTGCTTTACTTTCTTCCTTAAAAAGCTCTTTTTGACTTTTTGAAATTTCCCCCTCCGAAGGTCCTTTAGAAAAGTCTTTTTTGATAATTTCAACCACTTCTTGATATCTTTTTTCTACTTCTTTTTTTGTTCCTGCATCATTTATTGCTGTTTTTAATTCTTCAAATGTTTTAACTTCGGTCGCCCAATTAAAATTTTCCTTCACAACTGCCAACATTTCATTAGAAATTGTTTCCATTTCAGACTCATAGAACATATCTTCAATAAATCTACCATTATATATAGAATTTTTCATTGATTTTGGTGGAGAAATTTTTTTCCTTTCTAAGAATTGTGCAATATTACTTTCCGTAGAGGCTGCTTTGAATAATGAGTCTTCTCTATTTACCCTTTTTGCACTGGCTTGTGCTATTTGTAAAGATAATAAATCGGATTGTGCTTTTTGATAAATTTCTTGCCGTCTCAACTCATTTGTATATTCTTTTGCAGTTTTTAAAACTTCATCCCAAGCATCACCTGTTTTTAATATTGGATTACCCAAATCATCATATGCTCCAACTAATTCTGGTAATATTTTTGACAGTTCAGTAGAAATTTCTTTTAGTCTTTCATTTTCATCAGCCGATTTAACTATTTTTCCAGCCAATTCTTCATACTCTTTTGCTAAAGAAGTTATCTTATTATAAGACTCCACTTGTTTATCTGCTGCATCACTTGCTGCTACAACTTCATTATTTACTTTTTTTAATGTTTCACCATATTTTTCTACAATATTCTTAACTTTAGCATATGAGTCAACCAATAACTTATTTGTTTCTCTACTCTTTTCTAGGCTTTTTATATGCTTGGATATTACTAATGTTAAAGCGGCAAGCGCTGCAGTAACTGCTGCTATAATTAATCCAATACCACCACTACCTGTAATAAAAGCCTTTAGAAAACTTACCCCTGCAGTAGTTCCCATTGTAGTTGCCGCTGCATTTATCAACGTTCCAACTTGAGAAACAAGTGAAGTTAAGAGTGTAATTCCAACAGTTTTTAATACGGAACTTACTTCCCCACCACCAACTGCTGTAACAATTCCTGTAACCATAGCAGTACCAAGAGAACTTCCAATTGTTTTTAATGTCATTGCTAAAGTTTGACCCTGCATTTGAAGTGCCCTTTGTGCCGATGTTAATTGTTGCGTAATTGTTGTACCAAGATTTGCATTCCCTTGAAATTGTGCTCTTAGATTTACAAATTCTTGCAGGGTACTTGCTGTAAATTGTTTTAGTGTGTTTTTAAACGGACTGTTTAATAGTGCTCTGTTCGCTGAGTCAGCGCTGGTTAAAACACTGTCTGAAAATGTATTAAAAATTTGACTCATTTGAGTATTGTCTATTTGAGTTCCTCGTGGTAAAAATGCATTTGTTAAACGTTGTTGAATACCTGAATTAATTGTAGAAATATTTCCTTGTTTTTTATTTAACTCATTTATATATTGTTGAATAAAATCAGTTCTATTTGCACTAGTTCTTAATGCTTTTGATACATCATTAGAAAAGGCAACTGAGAAAGGCGTAACATTTAACCCAGTTCCCATTGTATTAATCATATTTTGTAATATTGCGGTGTATTGAGCACCAGTACCCACATTAGATTTAAACCCTTCTTTTATCTTTTCTGCTAAATTAAAACCAATAGTTCTAAGTCCATTTGAGCTTGCTCTTATACCTTCAACTATACTTAAAACTAATCTTTTTCCAACACTAATTCCAAAGAAAGCTAATACCGCCATTTGTGGCATAGAAAGTTTTGTTATTTTATCTAAAATATCTGACATAAAATCTAAAGAAAAACCAGCAACTTGTTTAATTGGCAAGTTCATCTTAAATTCTTCCCAAGATGTATTTAATCTATTTATCTTAAAATATAAGGTGTCTTGATATTTGTCAAACTGATAACTAGCTTTTCCTGCTGAGGAATACGCTGCACCAATTAACTGTGTTAATCTTTCATGATTTGATAGTAATGCTAAAAATCTACTTTGTTGTCTACTACCTGCCGCTATTGTTGCAATATAACGTTTGGTCATAATGTCTAAATTACCCCATTTTGAGGATAATTCAATAAATACATCATCTAAATCTCTAAACTCACCATTTGCATTCCTTAATGCAACATTTGCCGATTTTAAAGCATCTTCTATTCTATTTATAGATATAGCCTCACCCTCTGAATCAACAGTTATTGATGGGTCTTTTGAAACTTCTTGAAAACGTGCTATAACGGCTTTCATAGCTGAACCTAAGTTTTCAGGCGACTCTCTAGTTGTTTCTATCATTTGCGTTAAGAATGCAGATGTTGTTTCAAATTCCATTCCACTTTCTTTAGCAATTGAGGCTGTTTTTGACATAGCATAAGAAATTTCTCTTACGTCAGCAGCTGCTTTTGCGGCAAGTTCTGAATAAACGTCTGTTACTCTTCCTGCATCCGCCATTTCTAGCTTAAATCCACGAATTGCCCCTGTCATCAAGTCAGTTGTTTGTTGGAAACCTAAACCTGATAATGTTGCCAATTTCATAGTCTCGGCTGTTACTTCCATAACCTCATTCGTGTCTAAGCCTTGCTGATAGAATAAAGCAGAACTTTCTATTACAGATAGAGTGGATGCACCATATTTTTTAGACATTTCCGCATATTCTGAATACTGTTGCCACATACTTTCAAGACTTCTTGAAGTAACCATTGCTATACTTGCAAAACCTTCATCAAGTTTTTTAATAGTTTCCCATGTTTCTTCAATTTGTTTTCTACCAAAAGTCCAAAGTGTAAAAACAGAAGCAAATGTTTTTAGCCTGTTACCTAAATCATTAAATACCGCATTCATTCTTTCAGTCTTTTTAATATGTTCATCCGCCGCTTTGGTCTGCGAATTTAATTCTCTAGTTAAAGACTCAAAAGAACCAGTAGCAATATCAACCGAACTAACTATTTGACTATGAGTCGCCCCAGTCATTGTATCAGCCATATCTTGGAAAGCTTGTCTATTGTTATTTATCGCAACTTCTTGTTGCTGAATTTCTTCTGTAATGGTATTTGGCAAATTAACTATCCTTTGAAAAGCTTCTAATTGTCCTTCCATGTTTGTAAAAGAACCAACGAAACTTTGTAAATTACCAACTCTTGTTGTTAAATCTCCACCACTTAATATATTAGATGGTAAAGCACCTGTATTTTCCCTTTCGTATTGCTGTATTAATTTACCAGCTTTATTTTTCCAGCCAGCCATTCCAGAATTTTGAATTTGAGCAATTTCTTCAGTTAGTTTTTTTATTTTTTCAAATTCCTGTTTAGCTTTTAATAGCCCTTCTGGGGTATCAATATCTATATTGAGTCTTTGCCCCAAATCACTAAATTCCTTAGAAACTGGAATAGTTTTTATCATTTCCTTTAATTTTACTGCATAAACTGTAGGGTCAAATAAAGACCTTGCCAATTCTGATGCCATTGATTTAGATACATTTAATTTTGTCCCACCTGTATCAATAATTCTACTTTTTAATACATCTTTATTTCTAAGTTTATCTATTTCTTTATTAGCATCTTCTATTTGTCTTGTTAGTCCGTCTAAACCTGCTCTTTTGCCAATATCAGAAACTTCAATATCTTCTAAATTAACTTTTGTTCTTTTTATACTTTCAGTTAAATTATTAAAATTATTTAATAAGCTTTTTATTTCCGCATTAAATCTTGCTGTATCTTCTGAACTTTTGAAGCCTTTTGAGATACTTTTTTCAATGGTTTCAGCACTTCTTTCTACACGTTCCATTTCACGTCTAAATTTTTGAGCAAAACCATCTTTTATATCTTGTCCTTTTAGGGCGTTTTTTATAAGGTCAAGACTTTTTAGTATGTCTTTGACATCAAATTTTCCTTCTAAACTTATCTGTTGTACTTTTTTCTTCATATTTACCTCCCTAAACTAGACTTAAGATTTTATTCATCGCCGCCTGAGCGGTTCTAAAAGAAAAGTTAGCCTTTTTATAAATTGTTTTACCAATATTGATACCTTCTGGGAATAGTCTATCATTTAACTGTTGTGTTCGATTTGCCTTTAAAAGATTATTGGAAAAGTTATTTCTATTATTTATTACAATGGCATTTTGATATCTTTCTAATATTAATGATAAAGGAACTATTTTATCTTGTACAAATAGAAAGTCTACTTCATCCTGTTTTGAACGTCCACCTAAAAATAATGCCGACATTCTTTTTAAATCTTCTAAAAAAGCTTCCATTTCTAAAAAGCTTTCATTAGATGAAATCATTTGAAAAACGGTATTTGAATACCAATATTTAAATGCAGGTGATTGTAGATACTTAGCAAAATTTGCCGAACCACTTTGTTTTCCTAACCAGTCTTTATTGGTTAATGCGGAAAACCCACCTTTATGAAATTCTAAATTTGTTGTTGTATAATTTTTTGCCGAAAAGTTTATTTGCTTTTGCACTTTGTTTTTTCCTGTACCAAAAGAATAGTCCCAAACAAAGTCAATCTTTTGTTGCTTACCCCTTATTCTTTTTGTTCCAATAGTTTTACCTTTTATCTTTAAACTACTACTTGAAGTTCCTTTCTCAAGTGCTTTTGTTAACTCATAAGATAAATTATCTGCTAAATTATCACCAAGTTGTTGTTCGTAAGCATCACCTTTTTCTTTTGATGATAAGCCCTCCTTAGAAGCTTTGAAGTCAAATAAGTTAACCAATCCACTATCTAAATATTTATCTTTAAATAGTTTACGTTCTTTAAAAATTATTCCTATTTCATTAAAAGAATTTTTTATTTCCTTTTCAATTTTTGATTTAGCATTATATTGACCTTTGTTAGTCTGTGCTAAGTAAGTTATAGCACCTGATAAACGTTTTATATATGTTTTTAATAATGTTTGTTCAATTTCTGCGTTTGCAGAACCTACTTGACTTTGTATTTGAGATAAAACTTTTGTTAATCCTTGTATAATAAGTTCTAAATCCTCAGGGTTCGTTTTTAAAATATTTAACATAGCTATTAAAGATATGCTATTAAAAGAAAAATTCTCATTTAAAAAAACTTGATTAAATATATCTTCTATTCCTTTTAAAAGTGTTTGTTCAAAGAGAGTTTCTTCCTCTTTATCTATTGTACTTCCAACTTTTAAATAATTTGATAAAAAACGGCAAGACTCTTCAAGTGTTTGTGGCTCTTCTGTCTTTAATATTTTAGCAACTTTTTTTGCCAATGGAATTATTTTTCTTTGCTCTTTTTGCTTTTGACCTTGTACAGTTGCCATAAATCCAGATTTTGAGAATTTATTTGATAATTTGCTTTGATATGAAATATCATTCTCTTTAAAATGCCTTTCAAATTGTCTATGTACATAAGTTTCAGGTAAAGCCAGTTTTTTCTTTACTCCATAACTACCATCAGGGTATTTATCAAATAGAAATCTTCGGTATTCTCTCCAGCCACAATTTTTATCCCAACTATTTGCTATTATTAACTCTTTAGACATAAGGTTCAATAGTATCACCTACCAAAAAAGTTAATTTATTAGAATATTTTTTATTATCATTTTCATCAGCCAATGCAGTAAACTCAAAATCATAACTTGTAAAATTATTATCTGCACCAAGTTGATAACTCAAACTAGGACGAATTATTGCTTTTGGAAATTCAATAACACAAGATGATTTAAGTTTGGTTTGTTCATCTATATAAACAATTTCCCCCAAAATTTTAAAAAACATAGTATCACCTTTTGATAGCGTATAAAGAGTTTTCTTAACATCTTTTTCAAAAGAATAATAAACTATTACATCTAAATTTGCTGTTTCAAATGTTATAACTTTTCCATCTTGACTAATTGGTGATAATCTATTCATATCTAAATCATAGCAAAAAACATTTTGATAAAAATTCTTTTCTATTTTTTTTGTTATTGTTTTATCATCATTACCTATATATAAATCACCTATATCTCCTAAAGGCGTTTCTTTTAGTGTAATTTGAAAAAGCTCATTTGTTTTTAGAACTTCTCTTTTTGCAACTGGAATTTTTTCTATATTGTCTTGTACATTTAGATTTTGATGGAATATTTGTAATTCTTTTGTACTTACAATTCCCTTATTTATTCTAAAAGTGGTATCTTTGGTAAAATCCCAATATACGTTTCCACCGTTACTATTAGTCGTTTCCAAGTTTTGAAAATTTGGTGTAAGACTTGAAAAATCAGCTTTTTCTAAAAATAGAACAGGTTCTCCTTTTTCATATTTATCTGTTTTTTGATAAGATAATAAATGTATATTATATATTTCTTTAAAAGTAAACATAACTATAATACCCTCCTATAAAAATGCCCACCATTAGATAAATGGTGGGTTTAGTTTTACAACTCTAAGTTCTCTTCTAATTCTACATTTAGAGTAGAGAATGTGTTGTAATTCTCTATAAGTTTGGTTTTTATTACGTTATCTTTCTGTTCATAAAATACTATTTTATATAAAGGCGTGTTATTTGCCAAAATTGGCTCTGCTGTAAAAGAAAATAAAGCAGGCTCTTTATTACTAAAAGGAGAGTTCTCGGCGTATATTTTCATTTCAGGGAAAATAACTTGAAATTGTCGCCCATCTGTTGTTTCACCAGTTCCAATTAAAGAATAAATTTCGTTGTTTGGTTGAATTGTAAAAGTATACTCATCTGCCAGTTTTTCAAATGGAACAGGTTGATATATTCTTTTCTTTATATAATATTTTTGCCCTTTTGGAACTATTATATTTTCTTCATCAGATGAATATATATTAAAATTTTTATCTAAATATAAAGTATATTCTAAATCTTCCATTTGTTGTGAAATTAAAAAGTTCTCGTTTTGTTCAGAATTTTTTATTATTATTTCGTTATTTGAAAAGTTTTGTTCTATTAATTCTAAATATTTTTTTTCCACTTTTTGACTGGTTGTTTCAAAAAGCTTATTTGAAAGTGGCTCTAAAGCTTGCAATAATTCGCTTTCTATTGCGGAATATTGAACATTAAAATTTACTAATGTTTCTGGTCTATTGTAATATCTTTTTAATAGTGTTCGAGAATTTTCTTTTGAATAGTCACCTAGAAAATAATTTTCCTCATATACCTGTTCCGCCTTTTGAAATAATATAGATATTTCATCTTGAGTTAATTTTGGTGAAGGTTTTGCTTTGGTTGTATAATTTTTTTCGCCATATTCATTTGCGGTAAGACACTTTATGTATAGTGATAAATGTGTTGATATTAAATTTTTTTTATTTTGAGAGTTATAAAATAAAAAACTTTCATCTGACAATAAGCCCTCCTCAAAAGTTAATTGATAATTTTCGCCAAAAACTTGACTCCCTATTTTTGTGTTATTATAACTACCAGAATAGACTTTTTTTGTTGAAACTTTTTTTAAATCAGTTACTTTTAAATGGTCTAAGTGTAGATAAGGGATAAAAAATATTTTATCCCCTATTAATTGTTTTTGTGAAAGTGTTATATTGTATAAATTTTTTAAATTATACATTATATCACCTACTCGTTTGTTAATTCATAAATTATTTTCATATTAAAGTCTGAGGTTTTAACTATTGGGGACGATAAATTATTAATTGTTCCCAAATAATAATTTGTTCCCATTAAAGTTAACCCACTATCCCCCTGATAGTGTCTTTTAGACCACAACATAGGGTGTTTTATTTTAGTTGAATAAGGCGTTATTATTGTCCCTAAGTAGCAACTTTTTCCATCTGACATAAATTTAATATTTGTTCCATCGCAAATAATAAAAGTGTTTATAGGTCTTGCTGAATCAGCATAATGTCCCCAAATTATTTTATTATTGTAAATTCCAACATCATAATTAACACCTATTTTTAAATTTAGATTGGCGTTTAGGCTTCCATCTAAATTTCTTTTTGTAATGTTATATGTACTATCACACAAATAATAAAAACCGTCAAAATATATACAGTTTCTTGCATAAGTAGATATAGTAGAAAGTGTTGCTCCAGTATTTTTTAATGTTTCTGTTACGGTGTAATTTGTTAAATCTAATTCAACGTGTGAAAAACTAGTTGTTCCTAATACACATATAAAATGTACAATATTTCCAACTCTACTTCCAACATAAGGTATTCTATTGCTTTGCGTTCCTGCAAAAGTAACTGTTATATCATCACCTTTTTTTGTCGCTCCTATTTCTAAATCTGTGAGTTTGTATCCTTCAGCAGTATTTGGTATTTCTAATTCGTTTAAAATCCATGTGGTGTTAGTTCCTTTTCTTGCATACAAGGCTTTTGTATCGCTTAACATTGTGACAAAATAAGAATCAGAGTCTTCCAAATCAAAGCAGGGTGAAGCCTGTTGAAAAAAACAAGGGCTTTCTTTTTCATTTTGCCCACTTAAACTCATCCAACCATTATTGCCTGTGTTTCTATGTGTTAAAGTTAAAGCTTTTATTGTTTGTCCATTGCATCTTGCTGTGTCGAAATCCCAAACATTTCTATATCCGTTTGTAATTACTCCGCTTTCAGGAGCGTTAAGAGTCCCTCTATATGCGTTGCTGCCACTGTAACCTCCGCCTGCTCTACCGATATTATTTACAGTCATAGGAGCATCAACTAAATCTATATCTTCTGTAAGTGTGTTATCCCATAATAAAATTCCACCCAATCCTTTTGTAGATAAGGGAGTTAATTCTTTTATATAGTTATTTATTGTTGTCTCTGTGTGGAATTTATTTTTATATAAAACACTTGTTTTAAAAGCATTTGATATAGCATTTGTTATTAAGTTTTTGTTTTCAAATTGCTCTTCTACTTTTTGAGTAAAAGGATTTATCATTTGTATTATACTTTTTCCTTGCATTATTTCACTTCCTAAATTATAATATTTTCATTTGTTGCCGCTAATGTAAAATCATCTAAATTCTCCAAAGACATATTTAAAATTTCTGATAAATTTTCTTCATCAACAGTTCCATAGTTTAGCTGATAGGTTTGTATGATATCATCTAAAATTAAATTATCAACACTCTCCAAGTTTAATGTTTTATTTTTTATTTTTACTTTAACTCCTTGTGTTAGAGTATTAGAATTGCTAAACCACTGACCGCCCCTATATATCCAATATGGAAGGATTTGAACCAAGTCACCATTTATATACTGAATTTGTCTAATTGATAATAGAGTTGTAAAACCTATTCCACTATAAAGATTAGCTTCTTCTAGTCCATCTCTTGTAAAAACAACAATTGTATTATCATAATCCTCGTCTGTATCTATTCTATCTAATATATATATCATATCATGAGTTGCATTTCTTTTTAACCAAACACTTCCTTCGGCTATTTGTTTATCTTTGGGTTCATTTAATGAAACATAAATATTTAAACCAACTCTTTTTGACGTAAAAACTTCACCTTGTTTGTTTTCATTATAAAAGAAATCTCTGTTTTCTACAACCTCAAAAGAGCCATTTTCATTTATATTTCCATTAAAAGTATTTATTGTCATATAATTTCCATCTTCACTTTCTAAAACATCAAAATCAAAATCAAACACTACTGGAGAATTTTCATTTATTTCAAAGTTTTGCCCGAAATTTAAAGAGACTTTTGGAAAGCATATTTGATAAAATTCATCTTTTCCGTTTAGATTTCTTTTTTTTGTAACACCAGTTAACCTATATTCTCCACTTGATAGTTTAGCATCAATTGTAATTTGTCCACCATAATCAGTAAATTCATCAGCAATTTTTCTTTCAAATTTAAAATATTCTTCACCCTTATAGAAAGTTTTAAAATATCCTTGCTTATCTTTCCAACTTTTTACATTATGATTATATGGTTGCATAGTATCTGGGTTTAAATAAGTTACTATATTTTTTTCTAAGTAATCTGGATTGTTTTTTAGTAAATAGTGTTTTTTGTTTATTTCCGTATCTATAGCAAATATTTTTTTGGCAATACACTTGTTTATAACCTCAATCTTTTTTAGCTTTTTTGCACTTTCAGTTTTTAATAAATCTTGAGGAAATAATTCCGCCATACCGATATAATCTATATCACCTTCATCATTTTTAAAACTTAAATTTACATTATCAATTATTTTTTGAATACAATCTAAATAATCTGCTTGTAATAATAATTTTTCCATTTGATACTCAGAAAAAATTTGTATTGCCATTTTATCATTTTCAGAAAATTTTGTATAAGGAAAGCTAATCTTTCTATATAATTTTTCTGTTAATAAACAACTATCATCTTGAACATTTAGATATTTTTTTACATATTCTAAAATTGAATTGAAAGTTTCCGTAAACTTTGAACCTTGCAATAGTGCGTAAGAATTATTGGAAACTAAAGCATCTTGTACTTTTACATTTACATTTCTATTAAATGAATAACTAATCATGTTAGAATGATTATTTCCACCATTTATTTTTACATTTTCGGCAGTCATTGAATGGGAATACATTTTAAGAGTGTCCAAAAATAAGAACGGCAAATATATTTTATTGCCATAATCATCAAATTCTATTCTTTCTATAAGAATGTCCGCCATCTCATTTAATCCATATTTTTCAAAGTTTTTCATTTTATCCCTCCTGCAAGCTTATTTTATATTCGCTTTTAGAAGGTTCTGCTAGAACTAAAGCCGAAAAATCCATAACAATAGGTTCTCCATCAGAAGTTGGCGATAAAGAAATTTTCTTTTCAAAGAAAACTTTGGGATATTCAATTTCATAAAAAGTATCTTTTCCTGTTGATTTATCTCTTTTTACGCCAATACATTTTACTGAGTAAAAGAGGTTATTATCTATCTCTTCTATTTCTTGTATATTCTCTTCAAATACGCCAAATATAAGATATTTTTCGCCCTCATAAATTATATCATTATCATTTAAAGGCAAAAGAGTTTCTTTATTTAATACACAGAAAAAATTATTAATATCTACATTTTGATATTTTGTTAATATTTCATATATTAATTCGTTTAAGTTAGAGAATTGTGTGATTTTTATATTAAAGAAACTATAAAAATCCGTATCTCTTGAATATGTTTTTTGTACAACATATCTATTTTCTTCTATATCATATTTCATAAAAATTAAATCACTTAATTCATCTTTATAAAATATTGCGTCAATTTTTATACTATTTTCTACATTTTTTTCTAAGGTATTACAATAAAACACGATTGTATTTCCTTGTAGTTCATGGTTAAACATTTTTCCAACATGAATGCCATCAAATTTGCTATCATATTGTCTTTCTTTCATTTTTCTAAAAACCAACTCTTTATCAAAATAAGTTGGCTTTTCTTCTATTATTGAGTTTGTTGTAGAAAATAAAATTTGTCTTTGTCTATCCTCTTGTGAGAAAGGGTCGTAATATTTTTCAAAATAACTTCCTGATAAGTTATTATCTTTTTTTATTAATTCACTTACAGTAGTCTTACCATAAGCAACTTTTTTTCTCAATGTTTTAATTGAGTTTTTTAAATTAGTTGTACCTTTTATTAAAAATTCTATTGACTTATTACTAATTAATGCGTCCTGAAAGTTTAAAGTGGTTTTACTTTCACCACTCCATGCTATTAAATTTTTTTGTTTCTTTCCACCTTGTGCAATTACGGTATTGCTACTAACAACACTTTCACTTGCCTTCGCTGTTTCTATAAACAAATAGGGAACGTATGAAACGTTCCCATTATTGTCTACTGTAATAGCGGAAATCAAGATGTCATTGACCTCTTTTATTCCGAACATGGATTACTCCTCCTATACAGTTTTATACATTTTTGCACTATCTGGTGTTATTGTTGGTAGTGAGTTTACTACTACTGTTCCGCCTTCACCTGCTAGACCAACTTCTTCTATGTCATAAGTTTCTATAATTACTGATTTGCCATCTTCTGGTTTTAAAACTTTTACTGGCATTGAGAATACAGTAGGGTCACCTTCTGCCTCTAGTGTTATTGTTTGTTCTGTTAGCATTTTAGCTTGTGGAATAACAATAGACATTCTCTTGTCTTTTTGAGTTTCTTGAGACCTTGTGTATGTAGTCATTGTTATTTTGTAAGTGCCAGGGAATGCATCCTGTGATATTTCGATTTTTCCGCCAAGTGATGTTCCGTCAACTGCTACTGAACGTGTCCATTTTAAGAATACTTCGCCTTCTGCAATTGGTGTACCATCATCAAATGGTTTCATTGTATTAGGATTAAAGTAAACTGTTGCAGTAGCATCTTTTTCAGCCTCTGTTGGTTTGCCCAAACTATTACCTGCTGGTATAATGAAAGCTTTTGTGGCTTTAATTTTTTCCATTCTGTCTACTGATTTTAATTCTTTAACAGCGTTTGTCAAATCTCCATTTTCATCAGAACCCATTTGTAGAGCCATTGATGCTGGTGAATATAGGGCATCTTGTAAGTCAAGAGTAATTTCTTTACCAAAGTCCCAAGTAATTAGTGAAGAGTTACCTAAACCACCTGTAGCAGAAACACTTTCAGCTGTTTGTTCTAGTGTAGAAACCTTTAGAGTATCCAAGAATAGAACTGGAGTATATCTGTTTACTATTTTCATAGTCTTTTTAATTTTTAATGCTGTCATTTCATATGATACTGTTATTGTTCCCAAGTTAGGAACATTTAAGTAACCAGTATGAATTATGTGGTTGTCTGCTAAATCAGCACATTCGGCATCAGTTAAGAAGCCTGCAATAGTAACTAGCCAGCCTATTGTATTTACTGATGTTGTACTGTAGTAAGGTACTTCAAAAATACCAGCTTTTGTTCCAACGATTACTAAAGCGATATATTCTATACCTTTTAATGCATCATCTGTATATACATACTTTGTACCGCCTATTGTGATACCAAATTCGCCCGCTGTATCAGTTAGTAAAGCAGAACTATTTAAATTACGCATTACATAAATTTTAGCATTTTCTTTTGGTGTTAAGTTATCTTGTCCATCTACCACACCCACATCTG
>JAKQTP010000062.1 GCA_029563035.1 archaeon
AGTAGGGAAATGGGTCAGTCTGGTGTTGATGTTATTCTTAGAGATGAAGCATTAAAAAAATTTCCATTTTCAATAGAATGTAAAAGTACAGAATCCATAAATTTAAGAGATTTTATACAGCAGGCTAAAAGCAATCAAAAGGAGGGTACAGATTGGATGGTAGTAATAAGAACGAAAAGCATTTCTGATGTTATTGTAGTAATGTCGTGGGATAGCTTTGAAAAATTATATAAGGGAGAAATAAATGTGTAAAAAATTTTTGAGTATTTTATTGTTAATTGTGGCTTATTTCTTTGCTTATTTAAGTAAATCGAGTATTGACAAATTTAATTATTTGTGCTATATGTTTATAGCTATTAACTTATTTACTGATGGTGTGATAATTATTTGTTTTATGCTAGATGAATTGAGAGAGCATAGAATTATGAAACAAATTATAGAAAATAAAGAGACTGAATTTAGAATATTAGATATGAAAGGAGGTTCTAATGAAAACAAATAAGAACAATGTAAATTTTAATAATGATGAAGAAGCAACAAATAAATTAGAAGAGGATTTAACAGAAGTAATATTTAAGGATGTTCCTGAACTTTGTAATAATGCTGATGGTAAAGAAGTATCAAAAATATTAGGAAGTTATCTTGCATATTGTTTAGGTTCTTTTTCTAAAGCACTTACTGATGTTGTAAATTTATTTAACAAAAATAAGTAGATTATAAGGAGTTTATATGAAAAAGTTAGTCTGTGTTTTGTTATTTATTTTATATCCATTTATAGTATTTTCAAACACTACAGAAAATATTGTTATTACTGGTACTGTGAATCAGTATCTTAATCTTACTCCACAGTCAAATACTATTCAGCTTACTATTACTGGAGATGGTAGTGAGGCTGTTGGAACTGATACAATTACTGCTGTATCAAATATCAAATCATGGAAAGTGGTAGTTACTTCATTAAATAATTCATATTTAGTACAAGACACACTTCAAATACCATACAAGATGAAAATAGATTGTATTGATGCAGCAACAAATAGTTTTTCCAGCTTTGTATCTGTTCCAACTGGTGGTGGAAGTTTGACTTTTACAAAGAAAACTAAGAAAGGAGGTTCAGTATTATCAATTACAGTAAAAGTGGAAAATCAAGATATTACTGATGAACTATATGAGGCAGGTAACA
Source organism: archaeon (assembly GCA_029563035.1). Next base: position 1,184 of record JAKQTP010000062.1, read on the forward strand.
ACTATGTGGATACATTGGTATTCACAATTTCAGTCAATTAAAGGAGTAGAAGAATGAAAAGAGTTTTCATTGTTGCTTTGTGTTTGCTGTTTACAGTATCAGCATTTTCACAGACAATTACGGTACTTGCTGGGCCTGATACAAAATTTGATGCAAGTACAGGAATACCATCATACTATGGATATGCAGAATCTTTATTGAAAAAGGATTATCCTAATGTAAAGGTAAAATGGCTTGTATTAGACCTTTCAGATGGTTCTACATTAACTATGGATGCACTATTGGCTGCTGGTACTCCACCGAATGTATATATTGATTCTACTGTTAGAGCAAGTAAATATATGGTTCCAGAATATGCTTTACCATTAGATACTTATATTAGGGATTTAGATAAATATTATCCAACTTCTTTAGAGATGTTTAGAGTAAATGGTAAATTGCTTGGTTTACCTAACAATGGTTCTGCACAAGGTATGGCTATAAATCTTGATATAATGAAAGAAATAGGTTATACAGTTCCAGATAATTGGACTATAGATGATTTTCTTAAAATGGCAGAATTGGTAAAACAAAAATATAATGGTAAGAAATGGGCTACTGGAATGTTTGCTGGTAATCAATCTGGTGATTATTTGATAAACAACTGGTTTGCTTCATTTGGTGCAAATTGGTATAATAATAAAAACTATGATAAGGCTGTTGTAGCTGATAATGGTGGTGCTAAA
>JAKQTP010000084.1 GCA_029563035.1 archaeon
TCAGCAATTTTCGTAAAGTATAATCCCTATCATGTCCACCACAACGAAAACAATTATAATACTCACCATTTATATTAAATCCACCATGCTTCCCTTTATCCAAACAATGGGGGCATTGTACATTTATCCATTTCTGTGAAACTTCATAATCAATATGAAAATCATTAAAAATACTTATTAAATCTAGCATACGTTAATTCCCTATTCATAAAATGACTTAGTAATAAACATCATTTCATTCCACCAATCCTTCAGGTCAGGATTAGAATATATCCAATACTGCCATGTCTTACCTTTTGGCCCAACATGCCACGGTTTTAGCATTTGTTTCGTATTTTCACCCCAGCAAGTAGGTAACCATTTCAAGTATTTTTCAGTCCATTTACCTTCCTTCCCAAATTCTAGCCATAGCATTACCATATACTCATTGTGAAATTCTTTTACAAATTCCTTTTCTATTTTATAAGTCTGATTTACATTAAACCAAAAAGTGTTTATATCTTTATCAGTACATAACTTAAATATTTCTGATTCTATTTTTAGAGCTTCATTGTATACATTTTCTGGAAGTTTTTGGATAAATCTATTAACAATCATATCATTTCGTGATGATAATTGATGGGATATACATACCATGAATAATGAGTTCCTATTATATTCATCGTACATCCATCGTGCTACATCTCTAGGAAGCCATTTTTTACTTAAAGGTTCATTTTCTGGATCAAACCATTTTTTGTACTTAAAAGCGGTAGAAACAATTAAATCATATATTTTATTCCAATCACCTTTACATTCGTTTATAATTACATACGAATTTTTAGCGATATTATAGACACTTTTATTTTTATCTATTTTGTATTTATCAAGAAAAGTGCCATCATAAATGGCAATACAATATTTTTCAAAGTTTTTTAATGAGTTCGTTACTTTATTATTTCTGAACGAAAACAGATTTCTACCATCAGAAATTTTTATAGTACTCAACGATTTTAGGATTTCTGAAACAGGTTCAATTATAGTGTTCTTAGATATTTTTTTTGACTCAATTAATTTCATATAAAATAAACCCCCTTCATATTAAAAATGATAATATTATTTATTGTTTTTCTTTTGTTCTGCCATTTGA
>JAKQTP010000103.1 GCA_029563035.1 archaeon
AACAGATCCAAAAAGAATATAAAAGAATCCGATTATGACAGTTATTTATTTACTGAGATCATAACGGTAATTTCTGTATTAGCAAGAAAAGAAGATGACATATTTCCAGAAACCCAAAGCGAGATAGATAAATTCATTGAATCAAGGCAAAAGCATTTTCTTGATATTGACATGTGTGTAGGTTTGACAGCCGCTTTTTTTTTCGGCGGTATCGTGAAAGTTTAGAGCAAGATCGAAACTGTTACTTCTTTTGGCATCCACCCAAAAAACCAATATCCAAAAACGAAATGGATAGTTTCCACAAAGCAAAGGAAGAGAATGAGAAAATGTGGAATCGAATAGGTTACAAATCCTTATACCCAAGATCAATGAATTTAAAGATATACCAAAGTTTAAAGGAGTTGATGACTTCAAATATTAGAGACTTATTAAAATATTTATCAATAGAAAATGGAAGCTAAAGAGTTAGATAAAAAAGATAAAAAGATATTCGAAATATTTTATTCTAATATAAAAGATGAGTTAAATATTATGGAAGATTTAATCATAGTAGTTTTAACTAACCATATTGGTAAGACTCCTAATTTAGATGATTATAGCAAAATACAATTACATGTATTGCAAGGATGTAAAGATAAGGTACACATCTCTTATGATAATAAAAAATTAGGTACTATTATACACACAAACAAAATAGATATTGATACAAAAAAATATAAAACTACTATTGAATTTAAATATTGCAATGATGACGAATATTTAAAAGATGCAGTAGTAAATGGCAAGGTAACATTTTAACAATTTAAATAATAATAGATAAAATGGAAGTTAAAGAATCAGAAATAGCACAAAACGGAATAGTAGCTCGATATTTATTTAATCCAAAGGATATTAAAAGTAGTAAAACAGATATAATTGATGGAGTACCTACATTAACTGAATTAAAGCTTAAAAGAAAGTACGGTAAGTTTGATAGAAAAATGATTAAGGTAGAATATGGAAGCTAATAATCAATGTAAAGGCGAATGCCAACCAATTGAAACAGATATTAAATGTGGCAATTTTGGTAATGAATATCGTTGTGTTCTTTTAAGGTGGATAAGCAATGATGAAGTTGAAATATACTCTGGTGGAATGAATGTAAAAAAAATAGTAAAAGGCTTTGCAGATTACGAAATTGAGTATAATATACTCGATGTTATAATGGATAACATCGAGTATATTATAAATAGCGAAAATAAAGAATTTGAGTTTGATGATTTATTAATAATAGATAAAAATGGAAGCTAGAGACATTAAAGAAATAGAACATTCATTATATTGTAAAATAATGATTCCTTATGGAGACAAAAAGGTTTACAATGCAATGTATTTAATATTTAATGATATTTTAGAATGTTACTTAAAACGAAAACCAACATATTTAGACTTTGATAAAATTGTAATGTCAAGATCAAATTATCTTATATACGCAAAATATGATGATTTTGATTTATGTATGATAGATATACATTCGTCATATTCTGGGTATGATATAAAAGCAAAAACTCCAAATAATACTATTTATAATTGTAATGTTAATGAAGTTGTTGGTACTTTGTATAAAACAGTAAAATAACAAAATAAAATTGAAACCAATGTGTAAATTACAAGAAATAGAATGTATTAAAAAGTTATCAAATAATAATGCCAATGATATAATTGAGTGTCCAGAAAAAAACAATACAAGTTGCTTTGTTGTAAGCGATTTAAAAGGATGTGTAATTATAAGTAATTGTATCAAAAAAAAAATGCAAACAATAATTAACCAATAAACTACCAAAACCTACAAACTACAATGATCGAAAAAATATACAAAGCTATCCAAGAAGCTACAAGAAGCTATGGACATGAAGATTGCACAAGACCAAACTCATTTGCAGTTCTTAACTCAAAGTCATTGCTTAATGCTGAAAACTTAGGTAAAACAGCATGTGACGCAAAGAAAGAATACTTTTGGAGCAGGCAATGGGAATCGAGACAATACAGCCCAAACAACATTTCATTTGATTGGCCCTTAGTCAGTGTATTTGAAATGTCAGGAAGCTATCAAAATCTTTTCCACAAAAATACAAAACTCGAATGCTTTTATAATATCCAAATTGGAGTATTGGACAACTACAAAGAAGACTGCAACAAAGGAAACTGTCGAGGATGTGCAGGGCGTTTAACAAATGAAATCGAAAGAGACACAGAAATAGCACTACATAGAATACTTCTTTATCTTTCTCAATGCTATTGGATAGATGGTGAATTAGTACATGAATCAAAAATAACTACAAAACCACCAACAAATAATTGGGTTAATTCTCTAAGAAACAATAACCCAGTAATAAATATGTACCGATATGAAAATGAATCAGTAGCTAATCTATTTGGTACATTGGTAGAAATAAAAGTATCATACGAATATTGTCCAGAACTCATTATTAAAAATTGTCCAACATGTTAAAAAGACGACCACAAAAAAGAACATTCATTCCAATTTCAAAGGAAAATGCAGCAGCCTACTTAACTCATTTTGTTAGAATGATAAGTAGATCCGATTACTACCCAAAAGCTGTTAGAGATAACATAAACTACCAAATACTAAAAGGAATCTCTTTAGGATACATCAAGAAAGAAGGCGACAGAATTTTTATACCTGAAAATACTATAAATGATACAGGAAATACTACTAAACCAAATAGGGAAGGCGACTGAACTATTTAAAGAAAAACTAAGGGAAGAACTAAAGGCACAAGGTCACAGCAATACAGGCAAACTCGAAAAGTCAATAGCCTATGACATTGAATTGAAAGCTGAAAAGATAGTTGTTTCCATGTTTATGAATACATACGGTGTATTTATGGACACTGGAGTTTCATCTTCAAAAATCCCATATTCAGGACGTACAGGTTTAGGTGGTCGGTCTAAGTATATCGAAGGTCTTATTTCTTATTTTAGATCAAAAGGATTAAACGAAAGAAACGCAAAAGGAGCTGCATTTGCAACCGCTACAATACAAAAAAGGGAAGGCATGCCAACACGAAACTCATATCGACATTCGAGTAATGGAAGACGTACAGGATTTGTAAATGAAGCGTGGACGTCTATCCAATCAGAATTTGAAAAAATAGTAACAGATCATTTTTATAGTAGAATGTCCTTAGAAATCGAAAATATGATTGACAAGGCTTTGAAAAATGCTGCATAAAAAACTAACATGGCAACAAACAAATTTTTCACAATAGAATTTAAAGGCGGCTTAGACCTAATAAACCAACTTAGTCAGGTCGAACTTGAATTAAAGAGAGTAAACGATGCTATCAAAGAAGCCAAAAAAACAGGCGACACGGAAGTTTACAAAAAACTAAGGATTGAGCAAGAAGAACTAAAAAAATCCAGCCAAGAATTAAAGAAAAACCTTAGAGATAGCATAAAGGATTTTGAAGGTCAAAAAGCTCCAGTTGGATCATTGGTTGCATTAAGGCAAGAATACACCAAACTAACAAGGGAAATCCAATTATATTCCAAAGAACAAAGAGAAAGTGCAGAAGGGTTATCTAAGATAAAACTTGCAGGAAATCTAAAAAAAGAAATATTATCAATAGATCAAAGTATTGGTGATTTTAGATCAAACATAGGTAATTACAAAAGTGCCTTATTAGATGTTGGAGACATAGTAACAGGCGGTTTACTTACAGGTGGTGTTACTGTTGCCGTTGGTGCATTAGCTTCATTTGCGAGTGGTGCAACGGCAGCATTTCAAGAATCAGAAAAAGCCATTACCAAAGTAAAAACTGCAATTGATACGACAGGAGCAGCAGCAGGATTTACAGCAGAACAATTAGCAAGCGAAGCCGAAAGATTACAATCAATAACTACATTTGATGATGATGACATCCTAAATAAAGTAACGGCTCAACTATTAACTTTCACACAAGTAACAGGCGAGAACTTTTTA
>JAKQTP010000123.1 GCA_029563035.1 archaeon
AAACTTAAATTGATAACTACAATATTTACAATCTCTGCATTTGTTAGATAGTTTCATATAGTAAATCCTTTATTATAATATAAGTATATAATCTAGATTTAGTATTCTAACATGTATTTTAATTTAGATAATATTTATTACTTAAATTCTGTAGAATATTTGTATGTTTAAATAAAGTATATCTTCTATTTCAATAGTTCTATGAAAATTTATAAAGTTTTGGGCTGTTCTGTATCTCCTACAGAATACCATTTTTTTAGAGAAATACCTCAGTTAGGATTACTTTGTAAAAAATGTAATCTTCTTATTCATTTTCAAGAAGAGGAATATTACAAAATAACTAATTTTATTTCTTCTTGTTCTTGCGAAGAATTTTAGAGTTGTATTTACATTCTAAAAATCTATTAATATAGTATCTGTTGTATCATATATAATAAATGTACCTCTTTTTATATACCAATCAAGTGTCTGCTGATTTAAATTATGTATAACATCCTTTCTGTATATACTTGTTAGAATATACATATTATTTTTATACCTATCTATATCAAAACATTCACCTTTTCTGGTAAAAACACTAGATGGTTTACTTACTATAGCTTTCAAAAATTTGATCCTAAAATTTTTTATATTTTTTTATATTTATTTTTTGTAGAGGATATATTTTCTTTTGGATGGGAATATGAAAAAATTATACATTATTTTGATTATGTGTTTATGTATGTTCTTTTCAATTGTAGTAGCACAAGAAGATATTTCTAATAAAGATTCTTGTGCTGATATTGAGCAAGCAGAAAAAGAAGGTAGAATTACTTTATTACAAGTATCCAAAGTTGATTTTGTTGCAGTATGGTATACCACCGAAAAAAAGATAATTAAAATAATTAAGTTTAAATTTGATACACCACCGAATATGAATGAATCCAGTAACTTAGTACCAATACAATATTAAACATAACTATAAAGCCCCTTATTTCTAAGGGGCTTTTGATTCTACTTGATAGTTATTTGCTTCGTGGCAAACTTTTCTTTTTGTGGTATATTAATTGTAAGTAAACCATCTTTAACTTCTGCTTGTGCTTTCATATAATCTAATTTATTCGATAGTTTTATACGTTTTTCAAAAGAATTCTTTTTAATTTTACCATCAATAAGTCTCCAAGAAGTATCTATATCTTCCTGATCCTGAACTTCACCTCTTACAATAATACCATCATCTTCTGCCTCTAATTTAATATCATCTTTTGACATACCTGTTACTGTAATCTCTATCTTGATCTCCTTCTTATCATTTACATAGATATTGGTTATTGGATAACCTTGAGAATGCACAACATCGTGAAAATCAGAAAAGAGAAAATCTGGGAAAGCTACATTAACAAATCCTTCCAGATCCCTAAAAAATGGCGAGGCATCTTGAGACAATAAGCGTGCTAATTGTTTAGTCATAATTTTTACTCCTTTTGGTAGTAATTTTGTTGATCTTTATAAGTATCAACATGAGATTTTTTATCTCAAAATTAAAATAATAAAATATTTTAAAAGAGTCAATTATTTTTTTTTAAAATTAATAATTAAAACTAATTTTATTATCACCAAGAGTAATATCTGAAGTTTCTTCACCAGAACTATTAAGAAGTTTTAGTTTTTCTTCTTCTTGTTGTTTCTTTTTATATGCAAACCAAGCTAATTGAACTCTGTAATGTTCTCCTGCAATATCGTTCGCAATCTTTGTAGATAATATAAAACCATTTACATTTTTGGGTTCTAACCATTTTTTAAAAGAATTAAGAATTTTAGATGTAATTGGATAATTATTTTCTGAATTTAATATGGTTTTAGTACCATTTTGTGTAATTTCTGTGGAATTGGTTATTTTTAAATAACTTTCAATATATCTAATTCCTGTAATAAGTTTTTCATTAAATTTGTTTGTACTTACAGAACTAGGTAAGTTATCGGCTAAAATATCATCTACATCGCTTGTCATTTCATAATTAGAATTATAATCTACATATAATCTATCATTAAGTTTTTTCTGTAATTGTAAAGTAGCTACATTAGTAGAATTATTCTTATTAACATTTACTGCAATAAATCCTAAAATTATAGAAATAATAATTAATTGAATCCAAATCAACCATAAAACTAGATTTTTCTTTTCTTTTACTGTATTTTTTATTCTTGGTACAGTAGATTTTTTAATATTAGTATTCATTTATTTGCTCCTCTTTACAGGAATTTTATTAATTATATAAGAAAAATAATTTTTAGATCTTATGTTATTATGATTTTTTTCATCATAATTTTTTTTAAGATCTAAAAGATTATTTAATAAAATAAGTATTAAAAAAGTAGAAAATATATAACAAAGTTTTCTACAGAATTTAATGAATTTTTCGTCTGTATATTGTTTCATAATATTTTATATAATGATTGTATCTTTAATGTCTTATATATTAATAATAAGATAAGTTAACAGATTTAACAACTACCGTTTGAAATCAACTATTAATTCTTCGTTTATAAGAATTGGATTTTCTTCTTCCGTGTTTTGCTAAATTAATAGGATATTGTTGACCAGGAAGAAGCCCCATCTTTTTTACTGAGTATTCTTCTTCATTTAATTCATCTGCTTTATTTAATAAATTATTGATTTTATCGTATTGATTTTCTAATACATTTAAAATCTTGTATAATTCAGAAGAAACTAAAATATATCTCGGAAACACACAAATTTGATTCCCTTCTAAAAACTTATCTTCTTTTATTTCTACTTCAATCTTTGTTTTTAATGGCATATAATTATATGGATATATCTGAAATAGAAAAACCAAAAGGAACAGAATCTATCTGAGATATATTAATAGATTCGTTAGTGTTATTAACCGAAGTTGTATATCCAACACTTATGTTAGTATTACTAGATGTTACATTACCAATAATAGGTGTTGTGTACACTGGTGTATACGTATAGCTAATAAACCCCCCGGGTTTATAGTCTATTATCTTGCATTTTTTTAATATATTTTGTATTACAGTGGTATTAGATATGTTTGTAATAATTTCAAATAAATCTTTACTCATAAAGATTTTAAAACATTTTATATCATAATATATGTCTGTACCTTGCAAATCCTTATCTATCAAAAAACTAAATGTTATTGGTGAAGATTCCATATAAACTCCTATTGTTAAATAATATATAAGTAAACCTTAAAATTTCTTTCTAAAAAATTATTTTTTTTAAAAATTAGATATCAAGGAATAGTTTTATGCCAGATCTAACTAGACAACAAGCTCTTCAAGAAATACAAAAATTACTTGAACAGCAAGATGATTATCTTATTGAATTCATTTTAAATCGAATATATGAAAAGCTAGAAATAGACGATTATGTTAATATCACTGATACCTTACAAGATCCAACGGAATTTCGTTATGATAAACAAAAATTGATTCAAGAAGCTATTCGACTTTTAGAAATGCCAGACAAACCAGAATATCTAGTATCTAGATTTAAAGCGGTGTATATGTTACTAGAAGATCTAGCAGAACTAGAATTATCTGAAGAAGCTTCTTATGAAGAAATAGACGCTTTAGTAGATTCTTGGATAGAAGAAAGTAAATAACTATGGATTATCAAAATTTTATAAATAGCATTAAAACCTCTATGTATAATTTTCTTGTTAAAAAAGCAGACGTTATTAAAGATAATATTGATCTTTATGGTAATATTCTTATAAGCAGATTACAATCTAATGAAGATCCTGAAGAAGTTATTCTGGATATTCTAACCTGGATTATAGAAGATTCTATGGAAGATTGTATAATTAATAAAGATTATACACCACAAGAAGCTTTAAATTATATGATCGGTACACATATAGATAACTGGCTTAAAGAATTTATTTCTACTAATCCTATACTCGCACCTAATCGAGAAGAATATAATTCCATTATTGCTTCTATTAATTTATCTGATATATTCAAAAAAGTTAGAGATCAGTTATTTAATTATTACAAATAACTCTTTTATTAGGTTGCTTATACCCATAAACAATTAAGGTATTAGTTAAAGCAGAAAAAATTAGGCCTGAAATTTTCAGGCCTTTTAATTCTGATTGTAACTTTAAATCTTCCCAATTCACATCTATCTCGATTTCTTCCAAACTGTCTATATTTTTTAGTATTCCTTTCATTAATTTATATGATCTAAAATCATATTAGTAGCAATATAAGCTCTTTCGTCTTCATATCCATAAATAATAAATGAAGCATAGTCATTTAGAAAAGGCAAAGGATCCACACGATTATGTGCCAGATCGTGCATATCTAAATGTAAATGAGCACCAAAACTATATCCAACATCTGCATACTGACCTAATAATTGATTTTTTGCTACTTTTTGACCTTGTCTAACCTTTAGATTTACTAAATGAAGGTATCTCATTAGATAGGTTTTCCCACCAATTTTGGATTGAATTACACAGTAATTACCACCAGAATTTCTCCAGTCTGTCCATCTAGTTTTGGGATTATATTTATTAAATACTTTAACTACCACACCACCTTCAAATGCATAAACTCTTCTATCAAAATTGCTTATTTTCATGTCAACACCGTCATGAAATAAACCAATACCTCGTGTTATTCTAATTCCATTTTTTAATAAAACACCCGACCAAATAGGATAACTCATTTCAGATATCATTAGAATAGAAGGATCTCCTTTTCTTACAACAGGATAAGTTGTTTTCAAGTCTGGAGTCCAGGTCATGTATTTAATATACTCACCTGTAACTTCTTCAATAATACCTATCCTGTGGGATTGTACCTTTCCGTACCAGGTCCCCCTAAAAATAATTAAACTACCGGGTTTAGGTGCAGAGCTAGAAGGTGATAATCCTACTTCGATGTATGCGTTGATTCTTTTAACAAACATTACCGAATCATCATTACCATCAATATTTGCACCTAATTCATTTAATACCTTTGCTATTGCTTGAATAGTTGTATGATTTTTTGTGAATCCTCTTAGAGAGTTAAACCAGATAATGTGTAAATCATCTGGTTGTAACGTATTATACTTATCTAGACTATTTCTATTTTTAGCTAGCATAACAAATCTTTTTTCAAACACAAAACCCATATTATTTCTATAATCGAGATAGATTAGAGATAGAATACTTCCAAAGAATATAAAGCATGCTACAATTGCTAACATGACTTTAGCATTCTTTTTAAGAAATTCTTTTATCGTATCTTGCATAGTTCTCTCCTTCAGTATTTTTTCTAGCTTTAGCATATAAGACATACATAAAGCTAGGAATTTCTTTACCTTAGGTGTTATTAGTGATAAAGAAAAAAAGTAAAAAGAACGAATTTTCTTCACCTGTGTAATCTCTTTTTGAGATCCTTGAGGATTAGAATTTTTGTTCCTCTTATCTTGGCTAACTTTCTTTCCAGACAGAATAGTTAGCAGATTAGTATCTACTTTCATTTTAGTATTCTCCCAAAACTATATAATTAGTTTTAATTTTCTTCCGAAGTTACCTCTAGAGAAGGATCCAGAAATCCTGAAGGTCTACGATAACCTTTCTTTCTTCCTGCATTTCCTTCTTTATCAGTTGCTTGTGAATGTCGTAAAGATCTTTGAAAAGTGCTGTTGGCTTTATGTAGATAAAAGTTAGCAACTTCACTGCATAATCTCATAATTAGTAAGTTTCTAACTGAATCGTCATAACCAGAATGAAGCGGAGTAGGATGTTTTTTAATAGCAATTATTCGTGAATGTATTTCTTGTTCTCTAGTATCAAATATCATTAAACCATATGAAGGATTAACATCTTGTATAAATCTTTCTGCTAATCTTGCGAGGTTTTTTGGAACACAAATATAGTATTTGTTAGGAACATGTTTAGCAACTAGATCACCTTCTAAACTTTTAAAGTAATCATGTTTCTTCTTTTGTAATTCTAGATCGAGTAAATCACTTTTAACTACTTTGGTTTCTACTTCTATAATTTCGCTACCTGTATCACATAGCACGTCTGCAATACCACTCATTTCTGAGTAGTTAACTTCAGTAGCAGAGATCCAGAATCTCTCGAATCTAAAATAACTTATTACTGCTGCTTTTAAGTGTTCTGCTGTTACTTCCATGTCCTATAATGAATTATTGGTTTCATATCATATTTTTAAGGTTAAAATATATATTTTACAAGATTGATTTTCTTTGGATTTCTCCAATCATCCTCCCAAAGAATACTAACTTTATAACCAAGATTTTGTAAATTTATTATTCTAATAAGATCTTTTTTCCAAATTTCTTCTGCAGTTAATTGGATATGTTTATGATAATAGTTACTACTAAATTTAAGAGGATTACAATGCCAATAATCGCCAAAACATTCCATGATTTCATTAGTGTTTTTATTGTATAAATCTACAGTATATCCTGTATCTTGTATAAAGTATTCCATTATCCAGTTTTTATCTATAGTGATTAACATATTAAAGATTTCTTGTTGAAAACTACTAATAGTATGTACTTTCGAAATTGCCCTGCAGTTATTATTTGTTCTCCACTTTTCTTTTGCTAAAGCTATCATTTTTTCTTTATATTCAGGATTTTTGTATAAGATTTTTTGTGCTTCACTTCGTTTTTTCTTTACTTCAGGATTTTGTAAACTTTTTCTTACCTTGGTCGAAACTAATTCTGCATATTCTGGATTAGACCAAAGTATCTTTGCGTTCATACTTCGTTTTTCTTTGGATTCTAATGTATTAGCAGCTTCTTTAGTTCTTAATCGATGATTTTCTCTAAAATCATCTGATTCAAATAATTTTTTTAAGGATCTACTTACATTTTCACGCATCTGCTGACTGTGTTGTTTTTCTTTAATTTCTTGAACTTGATTAGGACTTTCTGTTCCATATTTCTTGAGAGAAGTTTCTATTTGTTTACACTTTCTACAAAGTTGATTATCTAAATTCAATGAATTTTTGAGTATAATAAATTCTGAATTACATTTATTACAAGAAACTATAATTTTATCATACGATCTTGCAATTTCTAAATTACAAATAATACTAGTAGTTTTATTTCCAGATAAAACTACCTCTTTTATACTACAATCACCATAAATTGGTATATTATTTCTAATAATTCCTTTTAACAAGTTAATATAACTCCCTACAACTTAATTGCATACCGAAAATCCACAAGATGGACAGCATATACAGCCTTCTTTGTAAGCTAGTTTATTACCGCAAGAAGGGCATTTACCTGCTTCTTGTCCATCTTCTATGTATTTCTTAAGAGTTCTTGCTAATACTTTTGCAAGATGCGTAATATCGCCTTCACTTTTATTTAGAGTTTCAACTACATATTGAATGGGAGCACCATGCCTTAATCCCATTGAAATAGTTCTAGCAAAAGCATCATTTTCTTTATTAGCAAAGGTCTTACAAATATTACTTACTATAATTTCACCATCATATTCGAATGAATAATGTCTTGATTTTTGTTTTATAATAAACCCTTCAGTTATATTTTTTGGTATAGTAACATCTTCAGAAGATCCAGCAAAAATCTCATATGGTTTATTCTCCAAAAGACCAACAAATACAACCCAAGCTTTTCCTTGATACATTACTTTGTATACATCACATGGGAGTTTCTTAGGTCTTTTGGGTGCATGTCTTTCTACAATTTTATCTCCATTCCCATTTAAAGAAGTATTATGAACAAGTATTCCTTCTCTACACCCATCTCTATAAATAGTAACTCCTATTATTCCTCTTTTGTGTGCTTCTATAAATACTTCTGCAACTTCTTCTTTTGTAGCAGTAGAAGGTAAATTCACTGTTTTTGAAACTGAAAGTGCAGTTTGATTACACGCAGCTTCTAGTATATCTAAATGTTCTATTGGTGTTAAGTCACCTGCAGTAACGAATATTTTTCTTATTTCTTCAGGTATATCTTTACATTTTTGGCAGGATCCTTGATTTTCAGTAATTTCTTTAAGAATCTTTTCTTTTGTTTGTTTATCAAAAGTTTCATCTAGATATTTTTCAAAGATAGGATCTGTAATATATACAACTTCATATTCTCTATTAAGTTTTTCAATTTTTCTAGCATATGATAAAGCAAATACTGGTTCAATACCACCAGAGACATTAGCTATAAAACTAATACTTCCGGTAGGTGCAATTGAAGTAGTAGCTGAATTTCTAACACCATATTCTTTAATCTCTTTTTTTAATTCTTCAATATTAATATCTCTACAATTTTTTGTGAAAAATCTTTCATTAGCTTTCATATATAAATCTATATTTATTGCTTCATATCCTCCAATAGAAGCTTTATTAGAAATAAACTGCCATTTCGAATCCTTAGATAGCTGATATTCTCGATATTCCTTAGCTAATTTTACTGATTCTTGCATAGACCGTAAAGTAAGATATCGTATAACATCCTCAGTAAATTGTTTTGCTTTTTCTGAGTTATAAGGAATATCCTTAAGATATAGAGCATGAGCTAGACCCATTATACCTATACCTATTGCTCGTACTTTTAGTGTAGTTTCTAGTATTTTTCTGAGAGGATAATTATTAACATCTAGCGTATTATTTATAAATCTTGTTGCATGTACTATTGTTTCTTCAAATCGTTCCCAATTAAATCTTTTTCCATCTAACATTTTTACTAGATTAATAGATCCTAGAGCACAGGAGGTATAAGGTATATTTGTATATTCTGAACACGGGTTCATAATAACATTCGTATTAAGATGAGTAACTGTACATCTATCAAATGCTATAGTTTCATTAAAAATACCAGGTTCTGCACATTTCCATGCTTGAGAAATAATAAGATCCCAAAGTTGTTTTACAGACACCTTGTTTCCTTTAATATCTTCTAAATCTTTATATGAATTATCTTTAAATTTAACTTTATGAATACTTTCGGGATCTTTTTCTAATTTTTCATAAAAACTAGAAGGTATCATGATAGATAAATTTAACCTATTTATTTTAGATAAAGTATCTTTTAACTTAATAAATTCTAATATATCTGGATGCTCAATAGAAAGTAATCCAGCACCTGCGCCTCTTCGTTTACCACCTTGGCGAATACTATCAAGCATAGAATTAAAATTTTCAATAAATGCTAAAGGTCCGCTTGATTTTGCATCCAAAGTTTTAATAATTTCTTGTGACGAACGTAATGTAGAAAAGTTTAGCCCAATTCCTCCCCCACTTTTAGTTACTATAGCACATTCTTTTAATGCATCGAATATACCTTCAATAGAATCTTCAATATTCATGGGAAAGCAGGAACTTAATGTTCCGGATCTTTTATCAGTACCACCATTCATAAGTGTAGGTGTAGATGGAATAAACCACATATCCTTTATATACGATTCTATGGGTGGATAGATTGTACTAACTCTTTTTGAAATATCTTCCCAAGAACTTTCACCATCAACAAAGTATCTATCTTGAAGTAGCTTCAAAATTGCATCATTCATTAATATCTCCGAAAACAAGTTAAATTATGTAAAGAAATCATAAGTAGGTTGGAGTTTCATTTCATTTGGTATTCTTTATAATATATAAAACTAACTTTATTCTAGAAATAAAGTTAGTGTATAATATTATTTTCTTTATCTTGAAGAATTACAGATTCAAATATAGGATCTTTTAAATACTGCGTTTTAATGATTTTATTCGATTTATCTATTAAAGAACATTTTAATTCTTCATTTTCGCTGTAACTAAGAATGAGTTTATATTGTTCAAATTCATCTGCTTCTACTGTTACTAATCCCACTCTAGTTATATTTTTAAGTTTTTTAACTTGAGATTTAATCTGGCGTATAGACATATTGTCTATTCTTAGTTCTAAAATTTCTGGTTCTTCATGATAAATTTCCAGAAAAGAATAATTTATAGACAAAGCTCTATTAATCAAATTCTGATGATAGCTCATATTCGATATCTTAAAATATAATAATTAAATTAAATTTCAACAACTAGTAACTAGAATCTATAGTTAAGCATTAAATCTATTCCAGCTGCATAAGCAGTTTTATCAAAAGCACCATAACCACTAACAGCACCGCCGAGACCAAATGCACCCCAGAAATGGGTATAACTTACTTTACCACCAATAAGAGGCATGAATCTATGTCCTGTATTATCATATACAAATAATACTGAAGGACCAAATCCTATATTATGAGATTTTGTAGGACAATTGAAATCTATATTAAAAAAAGCTGTAGTAATTTTGCAAGTATCCTTTGCTATAACTTTAAGTTTCTTTTCAGTTTCCATAGTAACTGCAATATCTATAACTTTTCCACAAACTGAATTTTTCTCAACAGGTTTATAAATAGTAGTATGTGGTATGGGTTTTCCGGGTGTTATATCTGGTTTACCTTCTGGTTCACAAGTTTTAGTTCCTATTATGTATAATCCTAAACCTACACCGCCATGAGTAATTAATAATATAGCAACAATAATAAGAGCTTTTTTCCATGTAGCCATTGTTTTCACCTTTTCCCAAAAAGTATTAAAAAATGTAGGAAGAGTTGTTATGAAAAATACTTTTACTTTTTCAAGAAATGCTAGTAATTTAGGTAAATCTGCCATAAAATAACTCCTTTAAAATCTATTTTGGATTATTTTTCCTATCGTCATTATAAAGTTTTAGCCAGATAGCGATATAAGCTAAAAGAGCTACAAACATAGTATCTGTAATTTTATTTCCCCAAGTAGGGTTAAAAAGTCTTCCAAACCAAGTTATAATTAATAAGATCATCAGGATTGTGACCCAAACATATACTGGTTGTATTTCACCTGTTTCGTCGCTTCCTATAAAAGAAAATAGAAATTTACGTATAAAAAATATACAAGAAAGTAAAAATCTACCTATAGCAGAGAAAATATCGTTTATTTTATTTAACATAATTATATCACCTTTTCTAGAAGAATTACCCTATAGAAACCGTACTCAAGATAAAATCGTGTCCCATAATGTTTATACGAACCATTTTTATCTGTATACCCAGAAAGTGCATTTCCATAAGGATCATTTACAATAAATTCTTTTAAACCTACTTTATTATATCCAACAAGACAATTCATATGTCCTTCTACTGAACTTACAGATTTAAAATTACCACCAATAATTCCAGGTAACTTTTTGTATAGTAGCCAAGAACAAATTTCTTCATAGGTTAAATCTGTTTTAAAAACTGCTTTAAATCCTAAAGGATTCATTAAATAATTAAATACAAAGCATTCTATATCATAATAAATTCTTCTTTTAGGTGAATTTACTAAATTCCCTAAAGTAGAAGTATTACTTTTAATATATTCTGTTGTTTCTGATCCATTAATAAATTCAAAAATATAATCTTCTAATTGCATATCAGAAGAACATCCAATATCTTCTTTAGATTTTCCAATAGAAGTTAAACAGTATTGAATACACATTGCATTGGAGGTATTAAAACAGGAACTTAGCGGAGCGTATTTATTATCTTCTTGAGGAAAACAAGGAATATCTTCTATTTGAAAAGCTTGTTCAGAAGCTATACTAATTGCATTATCTATTATTTCATCTATAGCTGACTTCATTTAATATCTCCATATTTCATATATTTATAGAAATATAAGAAATTTAAGATAGATTTTAGGTGATAAAAATAGGATGTTGCTATTGAACATCCTATTTTTATATATTACTGGTCTTAAACTACATTATTCTTGTATCGATTTTTCTATCTTTTCTTTATTGAGTTCGTATACCTTTCTTCTAACGAAATCTCCTACACTTCCTATAAAGTCTTTTTGTCCGATATGCCCCAATGAAATATTGATATCTACCATTACTTGACCGCCCAGATCTCTCCATTTTTTACATAGTAAATGATCTTCACTATAAAGTTCCCCATCTATTATACCAATATCGAATACCATTTTACCAATTCCTTTTGGACCTTGATAAAAAGGAGCATCTTCATACAGCTTTTTAATTGCTTCTTTAGAAAAACACATAAAAGCTGCACCAATACCTTTTACAGGAATTACTTCTTCTTGACCATTAAAGTCATGATCACCTACATTAATAGCAAAAATTTCTTCTTCTGTTTTCTTTCTTCCAGCAACAGCAATAATTTGATGTTCACTATTTAGAAGTTTAACAAAATCTTCTGGATTCCAATACATATCGTCGTCTATAAAAAATAATTTATCAACATTATTTTCATATGCAATCTTAAACAAATCATTTCTTGCAAGTTGCACAAGAGATTCACCGCAGAGAAAACAATGATGAACTTCAATTCCTATTTTTCTACAAAATTCTTTAGTATTGATTAAGCTATCTACATATTTAGTATGCAGATTCCAGGTATGACAAGGTGTTCCAATAAGTACTTTCATTTAATTCATTTATCCTTTATATTTAAAATATTCTACCACCAACGATATGGTTTAGATAATGTAAAATTTAATCTATATGTTCTTAATTTATCATTTTGACCATCAACAAAAGCAACATCTGTTCCATTCAAAGAACAAAGAGCTGGTGCACCTATTGTACCAGAAATAGCTAATTCATTACCAACTGTTGTCCATGTAGTTCCGTTAAATCTATATGTTCTTAATTTGTCGTTTCCACTACCAACAAAAGCAACATCTGTTCCATTCAAAGAACAAAGAGCTGGTGCACCTATTGTACCAGAAATAGCTAATTCGTTACCAACTGTTGTCCATGTGGTTCCGTTAAATCTATATGTTCTTAATTTATCATTTTGACCATCAACAAAAGCAACATCTGTTCCATTCAAAGAACAAAGAGCTGGTGCAACTACAATACCAGAAATAGCTAATTCATTACCTACTAACTCCCAAAATGTCCAATTAACCTTACCTACTTCCAAACCACCTGCAATAGAAACATTATGGCCTACTTTTAAATCTCCATTAATAGTAACATTTTGATTTGCAGAAACACTATTAAAGGTACCTACTATAAGAGACCTGGAAAGATCACCTGCCTCTGAACCTGTATTTTGGTTGTGAATAAATAACATCTCAGATGCTGTATTATAATATCCTGCATAATATCCCAGAGCTACGTTTCTTTGCGCACTCTGACTACTATAAAGAGAATAAGATCCTATCGCAGTATTATAATTACCAGTTGTGTGTGAATATAGAGATACATACCCTACAGCAGTATTTAAATCACCCTCATTATGCAATCCTAGTGCACTAGATCCTATTGCTACATTATATCTATCTGTACTACCATTATATGCTAAGCGTTCTAGGGCATTAGATCCTATTGCTACATTATGCGAACCATATGTGTTGTAATGCAATGCAGAATTCCCAATTGCAACATTAAATCTGCCTGAATAATTACTACGCATTGCTCGATAACCCAAAGCAATGTTTTGGGTGGCATCACCACCGCAGTTTCTTAAGGCTTCGTCACCCATAGCAATATTATAAGATGCATTCTCACCTAGAGATATTGTAGAAGGACCAATAGCTATATTAGAATCCCCTGAAATGTTTGCACCCAAAGCTTGAAATCCCATTGCAATATTATTGCTTCCAAAGGTGTTTGCCATTAAAGTACCGGCACCTAGACCTATATTTTTGTTACCAAAGGTATTAGCCGTTAGAGACGCAGGTCCTATTGCAATATTATGAATGCTAGATATATTAGAAATAAAAGACATTGGCCCAATAAAAATATTACTAAATATACTTGTGGAAATATCTCCACGGTTTACGTATGCCTCTAAGTTACTTAATAATCCTTCTATTAAAGAAGATTGATAGAATAAATCGCTATTTCCTATAAGAATACAAGAAAAATCGAATTGAGACCCCCTCGAAATAGAAATTTTAAATCTTGTAATACCGTCTGCTATTTCAGTATCTTTAAAAAGTAATGGTATAAAGATATTGCTAGCAAAAGTAGTTGTCGGTAGTTTAATAGTAGAACTACCATCTAATGTTCCACTACCTGGTGAAGTTTCATAATGTAACGTTAAATATACTGTATCATCTACTGCAGGATACATTGTAGTAACTACTGGCCTACAAAGTATCCACACAAAATCATTCTCTTTAGTAAACATATATGCAGTTAAATCTACACTATTTGTAACTGTTACATAAGAATATATACCACTACTTGTAATACCTGTACTAGTTATAGTATAACCTGTACTGGATATTGCTCCTGTGGTCGAATCTGTAAAGGATATTTTACCATCTGTAGGATATAGAGAAATAGTTGAATAATCTAACTGACGAGTTTCTTTTACTGGTTGTAAATATGTTCTGGCATCAATAACCCTAGCATCTACTAAGCTGGTTTCTCCTGATTGTAGGTAAAGGATCCATAAAGGAAGAATACCTGTACTTGTTACTCTTAGAACACTAGAAGTTTCTGCAGGATCTCCTGTTCCTATTTCATATACTAATTCAGAATTATTTACTCCTATTAAATCACATCTATTTCCAGGATAGCTATAATAACAATCTACCGTTTCGTTCATTATATTTCCGCCAACGATAGTTGTAACTTCGCCTGTGCTGGTATTTATAGTATAGTCTACACCCTCAATAAAAGCGTTACCGCTTGATTGTTCTATTAAGTGTACATTACTTACAGGTGAATAAGCTAGAGCAAATGTTACTGGTTGTGTATTTCCTACTATGTGTGTTTCTGGATTAGTTCTAGCTGTATAATTACCAATATAAACTTGACCTTGTTCAACAATATTAAAATCTGTATTAGAATAGGTTATAACAGTAGCACCATTTACAATTGCTTTTCCCGTCTTAATTCTAATAGCTGTTCCGCTACTTGTTAATTCATAATCAAATTGTTCATAAACATTAGGTGCTACACCGGATAAATGCAGTTTATTCATATCTGGGTCTGATGCAGATATACCTATCTGATAAGTATCCCAATCAGGTGATTGTTTAATATTTCTAATTTCTGTTCTTATTCTATTAAGTTCTTCTTCTAGGTTATCCGCTGTTCCATAAAATTCGTCGTCTTCTGCCCCTGCAGGTATTTCTGATTCTACTACATCTATAGCAAAATACGTTACAGAACTCAAATCAACAGATAATAATGGATTACCAGATCCTTGTGCAATAGTAGAACCTAAAAATACTAACTCTGCTTTTTGTGCGGCAGTCAAAGCATTATATTCTGCAACAGTATATACTACAATTTCTAAATCTTCTATCTTTCTGTTATAAATAAGTGTTCCGTCATATAAATCTACTGCTTTTTTCTCTCCTTCCACAATAGTTTCTGTTCTTCTATTATATGATCCATATACATAAGAACACTTAGCATATACATTATTAACAGTTCCATAAGTAGTGTCTGATAATGCAATACTAGAAATATCAGAATTATATTCTATTAAAAGACCACTATTTGTAATTACTAACCCAGTACCACTATTTTGCGTTACTTCTAAATATAGATTATTGGAAGGATCTACACGTAAAACAAAGTTTTTAATAATAGAAGAAGAAAGTTCACCAGATACTATACTTTTTAGTATTTTTAATACCTCTGTAGAAACATTATCTTGAAGATACTGGTAATCTTCACTATATAAATCTACTACTCTTCCTGGGAAGTATAATTGGTTCATTAGACAAAATCTCCATATATTCGTATTTTGTTAAAATAATAAGAAACAAATAGAGATTTTAAGTAATTATTATCTGCGATTTCTTTTTGGTATTTCATTAACTGGAACTTTTTTAATGGGTTTAACACAAAATTCTTTAACTGAATCTTCTAACGGCATTCTTAGAATTTCAGTTAAAATACCACCTTCTGTAGAATTTATACATTTTATCTTGTTTTGAAAGATAAGATCTAATAAAGTATTTCTATAAAGAAGTAATAATTTAGTTGTTTTTATATAATATGTATCAATATCTATAATTGTATCGTGATTGAGTTCTCTTTTAATAAGAACATCCATTCCAACACCCGTAGTATCATAAAGTTTTCTTTCTAGAAATCCATTACAATACGGTTTATTATCTGTAAATCCAAAATCATATCCAACAAAAATAACAGAACTAGGATTAAATATTTTAGAAAATAAAAACATTGTAGCACCTACAAAGTAATTATTTTCTAAATCACCAGCACCGCTCGTATATGTGGTTATTTCAGATAGAACTTTTTGTTTTTCAGATCCAGGTTTATCTGTTTGGTTAAAAAAGAATACATTACCTTTCCATTCATTTAATGCAATAGAACTTACAGTAGTTGGGCAAATAAAATTACAATTAGAGGTATCCACCCCCTTCCAAAATCTAGAGAAAGAATCACTAGGATCTATTGTGCAAACAAAATCTGGATGAATTCCTTCTTCCATTAATCTGTATAAAACTACATCTGCACATATAATTAAATAATTTTCAGAATACTGTTTTAGTATATGTATATTTTTTTCTAGAGATGGTCCTGCTGCTACTAAAACGCAAGGTATCTTATTATAAAAGGTATTATTAATCAAAAACTTAAGATATCTAGAATTTGGTCTAGTGAAGACACCTTCTTCTAGATTTCTTTTATAGTTTTCTTTCCACTTTTCAACGATAGGATCAATTATTTTGGTTTGTTCATTCATGTTTTCACTTCTTTAAGGTTGATATAAAATCTTCTAATGCTATTTTCCAAGGACGTATCTGAAAACCAAAGGTATTCTCAAAATTTCTACTATTTAGATAAGAATTTACTAATCTTTTTGCAGATGTTTTATATTCACTACTAGTAATAGGTTCAATGGTCACAAATCTTTGTAGGGTTCTAGGTAAAACTTCATAAATCATTATTAATCTATAAACTTCTTTAGCAAATTCAAACCAATCTGTCTTGTTTTTATTACTAAAGTTATACACACCATATCTGGTAGAATTGGATTCTATAATTTTAAAAATACCTTCTACTAAATCTTTTGTATATGTAGGACTTCCTGTTTCGTCATCAACGATTTGAATTTTTGGTGTTTGTTTACCTATAAGTTTAAATAGAGTAGATACAAAGGTAATACCATATTTTCCATATAACCAAGAGGATCTTATAATAAAGTACTTTTCTAAAGATTTTTTTATAATGTTTTCACCTTCCAGTTTAGATTTTCCATAAATATTAATAGGATCTGGTATATCAAATTCAGAATATTCCGTATCTTTTTTACCATTAAATATTTGAACATCTGAAATATGAATAAGTTTGCTATTATACTGTTTCGCTATTTCACATATATTTTTTATCCCTTCTACATTTACTTTGTAAGCTAAAGAAGGATTATTCTCTGCTAAATCTGCATTAGAGATACCAGAACAATTAATAATCCAATCTATTTCTTTATTTCTACAAATATTATGTAAATTGTCTAGTATACCTATATCGCTTTCCTTATCATATGGAACATACGCAATAGAATGTGATCTAAGATACAATTCTAGTTCTGTTCCTAGTAATCCTTTATTTCCTATAAGTAAAATCATTTATTCACCAGTAATATTAAATTGTTTATTAGAATGTTGCCTATAAAATAAAAGACAAGTATTACATTTTTTTGCATTCCATCCAAAGTTTACTATTCTTTTATACAAACTATAATCTTCCGGTATATCAGATTTTATATATCCAGAAATATCTTCGAAGCATTTTCTTCTAAAAAGAGAACCTCCATGAATAAAATTTCTATTTTGTAGTAATTTTTTAGATTCTTCATTAAATTCAGGAAACATTCTTTTAAAGTATCCTTTTTGTATTTCTCCACCTTTTTCTTCCTGTGGTACATCATAGTATCTTGGTGGAGCAAATTGATCGAATAGTATAAAATCTGTATAAACAATACCTATTTCTTGATTATTATCTAATATTCTAGATGTATCTTCTAGATAAGTAGTTGATATGTAATCGTCTGCGTCTAAAAAACATAGATAATCGCAAGAAGAATGATTAACAGCAATATTTCTACAAGCAATTACACCCTTTCTACTTGAGTTGTAAGTAACAATAAGATCTATATTAAGATTGTTACCGTAAATATAGTTTTGCAATTCTATATATTTAGAAAAAGAAGAATCGGTGGAATAATCATCTATAATAACTATTTCTTTTGGTAATTTACTTTGATTAAGTATAGAATCTAACGCTTCTTTTATATAATTACTATAATTTCTGTTTATTATTAATAAGCTAATATTACTCATATCTGAATTCTTTAATATAATCACTACATATTCCTGCACAAGAATATGAATTAATATTAATATCTTTTGGATATCCCTGTATAACTATAATTGAATTAGGTGTTAGCTCTTTATTTGGAAATGTCCAAATGTATTTGTTCGAAGTTAATGTACAAGCATCTGTATTATGAAAAAAACAGGTGGTTCTCAGTACAAGAAGCATATCTAGAGTTTTAGGTGTTTTTGCATGACACCATAAGCCTTTGGTTAATAAAAACTTTTCGTCAATAGTCAGCCAAGGTCCATCGTGGCCCAGATAAAACTTACCATTTTCATACCATACGTCTATTTCTACAGTATATCCAGAATCTAGTGCTTTCAAAATATAATCTGGGTGATTTTCTTTATACTTATCTGGACCTGTAAGATTACCTCTATGAGCAATAAGTATCATTCTTTTGGCCTCAAAATTAAAAATCCTTGATGTCTATAATCTTTAGTTATATTATGAGTAGTTTGAAATAAATCATATATAAATTTATTACTTTTTCTATACTTACTTGTAAGGTTATCTGGCATTTTCAATTCGTATAATCCTTCTTCAAACAACTGAAGATCATCTATAATAAAAGTATCTTTACAATCTTTTCTATATTTATAAATTAATTCAATTTCTGTTTGTAAGGGTAGCTTAATAGTTTCTTCTATTTCGTCATCGTACGATCCTAGTTGAAAATCAGCCCCAGGAAAGTGCGCATCTAACCAAAACAATATCTTATCTTCTTTAGATATAGTAGGCAATATTTTTTGTAGTCCTTCTAAAGAAGTCATATTTAATAAAGTTAATTTAGTTGAAATATACCTAGTTTTACAATACTCATATAATTCTTTATTAATTTCTATTGAATAAAAACTTTTAAAAGGAAACTGTAAAGCATGTTTTAATCCCGTACCTTTACCAGTTCCAGTTTCAATAAAAATATTGCATTTATATTTATCTAAATTATGAAGGTATAATTCTCCCATTATTCTGTATACTTATCTCCTATTAAAGATGGAACCTTTACTACTACAACAGCGGCATCTGTAAGTGCTTTAAAATGTGCTTTTTCGCCCGGTTCTATGATTACAATATCGTCTACCATAAAAGCTTTTCCATTCATTTCTATAGCACCTTCTGTTACTACATTAATTTCAGTAGCTACTCGATGAATATGTGGTGTTTCTGTATCACCAGCTTTATATCGTTGAATTGCTACTTCAAAATCTTCGGTTTTCCAAACAGTAGGAGAAAAGTTTCCAATAAACCAACCTCGAATCATTTCTTGAATTTTACTAGTTTTCATACAATTTCTTAAACTCCTCTAAATCTTCTGGTGTACCTAATCCATGCATTGCACACGTAGGAATAGGAAATGCAAGTATTTTTTGATTTTTTGGTACAATTAATTCATTATACACAGGACAAACATAAAATTCATTATTTACTCTTAAGTTTTTGTTAATCATTTCGTCAGCTGCCCAAACAAAGTCTGATCCGTGTTTAAACCAATAAATACCTACAGTAGCATAAGTAGAAATAGGTTCTTTTTCTCTTACTCTAGTAACGAATCCTTTATTATCTAATTCTGCATAAGACCATTTAGGATGTGTTCCATGAAAAACGGGGATACATCCATCTGCTTTTGTATCTGCTATTGCTTGCATAAATAAATATACAGTCCAATCTATAAATTGATCACTATTAGCAATCAGTAAGGATTCATTTGTATTAATAATATCCCTTGCTTTCAATACAGTACAAGCAGCACCTTCAGTAATATAATTTATTTGTATAATATTTGTTTTATCTGCTATATCTCTACCGCATACTGCTGTAATGGCTTCTTTAATTCTTAGATCAAACTGAAATTTCTTGCAATGATCTTCTTGAACTATAAAAGTAAAACTAGGCTGGTGAAAATCGTATCCTTTAGTAGTCCATATTGTGGTAAAATCCAAGTTTTTAATAACCCATTCGATCATGGGTTTATTTTTAATAGGAATGAAGGGTTTTGGATCTTTATATCCTGCATCTATAAATCGTTGCCCACGTCCCGCCATAGGTATAACTATATGCATTCTACTCCTCCTTAGTACAAAACCATAATTTTCTCTGACCAGATTCCCAAGTACCTGTATTTCTAATAATCCAATCATATTTATGCGGGCCAGAGTTGCAAGAAGAATCTTCGAGTCTTTCAAATTTAAACTTATGTTCTATTAGAATAGCCTCTATCATACCGACAGAAATTCTACAACCTACGTCATGCAGTGATTGATCATAATCTTCTTTTACATCCTTCCAGTATATGATTTTAGAAGGATCGTAACTATCCACTACTTCTGTTTCTAGAATCATATATTTACAAAACTTACAAGAAGTGTGTAAAAGATAAATAGGATCTTTTAAATGGTATAACAACCCCATATTTATAATAATGTCTACTGGTTCTATTTCAAATTTTTCGATGTCTAAATCTTTTTGTAGTGCAGTAATATTTTGATAAGTAGATTGTATATACTCAAGATTATCTTTTCTACCTTCTATACATGTTACAGCTGAACCTAAGGTAGAAAAATGATATCCAATATCACCAAATCCTGCACCTAATTCTACTAATGTTTTACCTTGGAAAAATTCTTTAGTAAAATATTTCTCAATAGTAGCTATTCTTTTAGAACGCCATTCTGTATAATGGTCGTCAAATCTGTTTCTGTCCATAAATCCATATCCAACAAGGATGATGATCATCTACTGTGTTACTTAATTCTGTAGTAACATCTTTAAAACCTATATCTAAAAAATCTAGAATAACTTCTTGTCTTGTATCCACTCTACAATCTAGTCTCCCATTAGTAGTAGTAGCTTCATAAAAATTTTCTGTATAACCAAAGGTAGGTGTTCCATTCATAGATGGGCCAAAAGCAAGTTGAATTGCTATTCTTCCACCAGGTTTTAAACTTTCTAGCATATTTTCTAGTATTTTTCTTCTAATAGAATAGCAAGGAATATGTTGTAAGCAAATGACAGAATAACAAAAATCATATTTATCTTCTAAAGGAACTTGTGTCCCATCTGTTACTTTTAAAATTCCATTATATGAAGATCCTATATATTGTTTTGCATTATCCAGATTCTTTTGTGAAATATCAACGCCATCTACCCGCTTAAATAAATTAAAAATTCTTCTAATCTGTCTTCCTGGTCCACATCCATATTCGTAGCAGATATGCTCTTTAGAAGGTATATAATATTTAAATAGCCATTGTTCATATGGAAATTTTTCTTGATTTGGAAAATTTCCTACGATATGATCTTCTAAGCATTTTCCATCTGTATAATAACTTGCTCTAGCATTAGTTTCATACCAGTTTTTTTGCATTTGTGTATACTTAAATTCTTCAGATGTTTGCATTCTTAACCTTCCGTTCAATGTTTTCTATTGTAACATACTTTGGATTCTTAACTTCTAAAACATGCGCACCAGATTTAATAGCCGCAGTTATTCCTTTTTCAGAATCTTCTATTATCAAGCATTCTTGCGTATTTAATTTTATTTTTTCTATAGCCAGACAATAACAATAAGGATCTGGTTTAGGTTTTATACCAAAATCTTCATTCCCCAGAAAAAACTCCATAAATTCCAACTGACCTGTTTGCCTTAAAGCTAATTCTATGGTGTTTCTAATAGAGTTAGAAACACAAATTAATTTATAGTTTTTACTTCTTAGATATGTATGTAATTCTATTTTTTGTGTATCTAAGGATAAACAAGATTTAATTGCATTTATGGTATTATCTTGTTTTAATTTCCATACTTTTTCCTTATCTTTTGGATCTAGAATTCCCCTATTAACAAGCATTTGTAGTTTAACATTTGAAGGAATACCATTATAATATCTCCAAAATTCATATTCCGAAATAGTATACCCACAAATTTCTAGTAATGCAGAATCCAATGCGTGTCTATGTACTTGTACTAGATCACATAAGACTCCATCTAAATCAAATATTATACATTTAATCATTTAGTTTGGTATTTAATACCATCAGAAAAACCATATGCTGTTTTAGACAAAACCAATACTTGATCTTTAAAAGAACCGTGTTTACAAAATTCATCACCTAAACATTGTTCTGTAGTATATTTATTAGTTATTTGCGTATTTGAAAATACTTTAGTTTTATATGCAAAATTTCCTTCTACAATAAAAAATTGCGGCATAAAATCTGAAATTCCATCAAATTGATACCTTCCACCGCAAATGACCGGTGGGTTAGAAGTTGAGCTATGAAAATCTTGTCCTATAGCTTGTGATACAGCTAATACTTTTTTATTATCTAACATTTGTCTGTAAATTCTATCTAATCCTTTAATATCGCTAATCAATGTATCTCCAGTTATAGCGACTATATAAGGAGCACTAAAATAAGTACTATATAATTTAGAAAAAGCTAAATTATAATTTCTCGTTACTGCTACAGCAGGTAATTCATGAATAGGAACTGCCCCAGCTAAGTTAGGCAATACTTCATAGATATCGGCACCTTCTATCTTCCGATCAGATTCTGATTGAATTACTATTATTTTAGATCCGAAGAATTGTTTTTTAATAGTATTAATATTAAACTGAACAGTATTAACTTCATTATACATAGTTATACAAAAAACTACATTTGTCATTACAATACCTTATAGATATAATTTAGTAAGAAGTTCTACATTATTTGTTACCCATCGAATAATTTGCTGATAACCTTCTTCTACACCAATTTTAGGTTCCCAACCAATTGCTTCTTTTATTTTTCTGATATCAGAAATATAAATAACATGATCAGCTTTCCTTGGTTCTTCTATAATAGAAATCTTCATTTTTCTGTTAAATTCTCTTTCTACTAAAGAAGTTGCTTCAATAAGTGATAGACTAATATCTTTTCCACCACCAATATTAAAAACCTGTCCTTTAACTTTATCTATACTATCAATTTCCATTTCAACTAACTTACAAATATCGTCAATGAAAAGAGCATCTCTTACTTGTTTTCCTTTCCATCCAATATACACTAATGGTAGATTAAACATAGCTGCAATAGCCCACCAGGCAACCCAACCTTGTGCACTTTTACCCCATTGTCGCGGTCCTGCCAAACAAGAAAATCTATTTACAACTGTTTTAACACCAAAGGCATCGAAATATTCTTGACAGGCAAGATCAGACATTACTTTACTCATTCCATAAATAGAATGTTGTCCACCATCGATGCTGAATTCATTCGAAAAACCATATCTAGAATCCCATCCTTTAGTAGAACTTTCTTGTAGGATCCATCTGTATCGTGTATCAGATTCATACAATTCAAAAGAATTGATTTTATCTCCACTATATACTTTATTTGTTGACCAAAAGATGACAGCAGGTTTATTCTCTTGTTTTCTAGCAAATTCTAGAACATTAAATAATCCAAGGGTATTATTAGAAAAATCATAATATGGGTTATTATATCCATCAATAGCAGAAGGTTGTGCACTACATTCACAAATAGCGTCAAAAGTTCCAAGATTATCAAAATCTTCTTTACACCGGATATCACCGTGAACAAACTTTACGCCTTTGTTCTTGAAGTCATCTAAATTATATTCTGAACCTCTTCTTGCTAAATTATCAAAAGCAGTCACTTTATATCCTTTTTCCGCAAAGTAAAGAGATAAGTTAGCACCCACGAATCCACAGCCACCTAAAATTAGAATTTTTTTCATTTATTACTTCTCCAAAAGTTTTTCGTATTCTTGAACAATTCTATTTGCAATATTTTTATAAGACCAAGTAGTTTCCATAAAACTTCTAACTTCTTTAGATCGATATTCTAATTGTTCTGGATTATTACAATAATATAATATCTGATTTTTAATCTCTTCTATATTATTTACACGATCAAAAGGAAAAATATCAGTTTTATGAAATTCTTTAAAAGTTTCTTCAAAATTTCCATCTGCACTTACCATTGTAGGTATTCCTAACGCAAGATTTTCTACAGTAGTCATGCCGTGAAAACCTCTCCAAATTGCATCAAATCCTAAAGTACATGTTTTCTTGATTTCAATGATTCTTTTATTAGCTAAATCTCTATGAATATTTACCTTAATATTTTTATTTTGTGATTTCACTTGATTAATAGCTGCGAGTAATTCGTTAGTATTTTTATTATTAGGATCACCCGTAGGGAAATGACCTATTATTACTTCTTTTCTATTTATGTTAGTATATGAGTATTCATCAGAGTCACAATTTACTACATCTGGTATATACACACAGTCTTTATAAATTTGGAGAGCTTGTGGGATAGATGAAAAGATTGCATTATAACCTATCTCTTCTTTTTTATTCCAAATATCTTTTGCTTCTGCTCTTTCGCTCCATCTTCCCATAAAACTATTATAATCATGAAAAATCTTAACTTTATCTTTTACAAGATCATTCCAATCGAATCCAAAATTATGTGGGCTATTATACGTGTGTGTAGCTGAGCAAAAATGAAGAATATCTGCTTCTCGTATTAGTTGCATAAATTCTTCTTTATTATAATTCTCTGGTCCGAGATCTAATGTATTATAAAAAGTTTTTACTGCTCTGAAATGTCTGGCTTTCCAATTAGTATGTAGGTTAATAGCTTCAGCTTGTTTAAAAGAACATCCAGCTGCATCCCATGCCATGTTAATAAATAACGTTTTCAATTAGATCTCCTTTTTTAATATTCCAATAAGTAGTTTATTACCACAACCCCAAGGATTATCATAGAAATCTCCAAGAATTGTGGTATCATTATCTTGAATCCATTTATATTCTTCAATTCTTTTCATAAAGTATATTTCATCAAAAATAATTTCTTTCTTATCTATCTGTGCATCAAGAATCTTATTCCATCCCAAAGGTATTGTAATAACACACATACCACTGTTTGCAAGTAAATTATCTTTTATATTTTCTATTGATCTTTTAATTTTAGAAGGATCTTTTATCTCCGGAGCTTCATAGCCTACATGTTCTAATGTGGAGATACTTACAATTAAATCATATTTTATAGAAGTTAAATAGCTAACAATATCATGTTTAATGCAACGAGATGAGATATCATATTTATCGAGTACGTCATGCGTTATTGTATAATAGTTAGATAAAACATTACCAATTTCCAGTATTTTTTTATCTTTAAACTGTTGGACGTAGTCAAAGATAATAGGTAGTTCTACTATTCTTTCTACTTTACTCTGAGTATGATATTGATATTGTTTATTATTAAAAATAAAACTATCATTCATTACAAATCACCTTTTAATATTAATTGTTTTTCAAAATATGAAATAGTGCTGCTTAATCCTATTTCAAAAGATTTTGTTGGTGACCAATTTAATATATTTTGTGCTAAAGAGATATCTGGTTTTCTTCTACAAGGATCATCTTTAGGTAATTCTTTAAAAATAATTTGAGATTTAGACCCGGTATATCTTATAATTTTTTCTGCTACTTGGAGTATTGTCATCTCATTTGGATTTCCTAAATTTACTGGTCCTGGAAATTCTGGGTATTGCATAAGTTTATATAATCCTTCAACAAGATCACTGATATAGCAAAAAGATCGTGTTTGACTTCCATCTCCGTAAACTTCTAAAGGAGTGCCTTTTAATGCATTAACTATAAAATTACTAATTACTCTACCATCTTCTAAGTTGAAACGAGGTCCATATGTGTTAAATATTCTAGCTATTCTTATATCTACATTATTTTGTCTATGATAATCACAAAATAATGCTTCTGCACATCTTTTACCTTCATCGTAACATGCTCTGAGTCCGACTGGATTTACATTACCCCAATACTCTTCTTTTTGTGGATGTATTTCCGGATCACCGTATACTTCACTTGTTGATGCTTGAAGAATTCTTGCTTTTACTCGCTTTGCGAGACCTAGCATATTAATAGAACCCATTACATTTGTTTTTATTGTTTTAACAGGATTATATTGATAATGAATCGGTGATGCAGGTGATGCTAAATTATATATTTCATTTACTTCCAAATAGATAGGTTCTGTTACATCATGTCTAATAATTTCAAATTTAGAGTGTTCAGAAAGTTTATATAAATTCTGCTTAGAACCTGTAAAAAAATTATCTAGACAAATCACATAATATCCTTGACTTATCAGATATTCACATAAATGAGAACCGATAAATCCTGCTCCTCCTGTTACAAGTGCTGTCTTATCAGAATTCATTTTAATATCCTTTTTCAATTATTTCACTAAAAATTTCTTTTAATTTATTATTAAAATTAATATAAGTAAGTTGTTCTACTTTTTGTCTTCTTTTAAGTACTTTATCTTCAATTGATACCAGAATATCAATTAATTTAGTTATATTACCTGCTGGAAACATATATTCTACATTGAATTCTGGAATGAATCCTACATCTGAACTTATTATAGGGATTCCGCAAGCCATAGCTTCCTCTGGTGCTACTGGACCACCTTCCCATAACGAAGGTATAAGAAGAAAATCTATCTTTTCGTATAATTCACTTTGTTTTACATTTTTATACTCATCTGGTGTGTATCTATAAACTTCATTTCTTATACCAAGTTGATTCATTCTATTTGTAACTACTTCCCATCCTCTACCGCAAAAGATAAATTTAAAATTACTCAAGTTAAATCTATTTACAAGATCCAGCATGAAATATAATCCTTTTCCCACCACTTCGCCATTCTGAAAAATACCTATTTTAATAGTAGGTTTAAATTTATGTATTTCTATAGGAGAAGTGAGGTTGTAATTACGTTCTTGAGGAAATCCAAGATTTAGAAACTGTTGAAGGCTTCTTTGCGATTGATGCACCCAAGCATTCATCAGTTTAAATCTATTAAAATCTGCACCACCCAAATCTTTGCTGTGCTCTTTTGGGTCATTTGCATGGATATGTGTTACATATGCAATATCTCTTTTAGTTTTTTGAGAAAAATTTAGAAATACATTATAGCAAATATAAAAATTTATATCTACATCAAATCTCTGTCCATAAGATACTGAATAATTCATATCTGTTTGATTATATTCTAATATCTTATCAGACCAAAACTTCTTAATCCAATTACCTTCAGTTACGATATGTACTTTCATAACTATCTTGTTTCCGTGGATTGTGAATTAAAATCATAATAGTAAAGTACTTTATCTATTCTAACTTCATTTTTAATCTCTTTACATGCACGAACAACCCAATTAACATCTTCTCCGTTATTAATATTAGGAAACATATGTCTTTTAGCAATAGAAGATCTCCATACCATGGTATGTGCTGGTTTACCACGCCATTGATCACCTACTTCACTATAAGCAAAATCTTTACTATATTTTGAATAGGTTGTTTTTTCTGTAACATTGATTGTTGTAATACAATCAAATACTATGCAATCTGCGGTTGGATTCGCATAAATAGTATCCATAATAGATTGAATATAATCTTCTGCTATTCTATCATCATCGTCGATAAATGTTAAGAATTCACCTTGTGCTAAGTTAAGCAGTGCATTTCTTTTTAAACCTACAGATCTTTTTTTATTATCATAAAATCCAAGAATTTCAATATCATCTCTATTCTTGATTTGTTCCTGTAAACTATTGATTAATCTTGGATAAAATGTTGTTAATCTACTCGGAACTGTTGGAACTAAAATTGAAAACTTTATCATTATATTCTCCTAACCAAAGAGTTTCTGTGCTAATTGATGGCATTTTAAATCGTATTGTCTACCAATTTTTCCTTGATAGCCAAAATCTGTATGTGTATTTTGTTCTGGGTGTGTTCTATAAGAAGTTAATATCTCAGGAACTTTATAATATCTATATTTAGTAGAAAGTCTTATAGCAAAATCATAATCTTCTACACCTAAAACTTCTTCATTAAACATACCAACATCATCTATAACTTCTTTTGCTATAAGTAAGTTACTCCACATTCCAAAATAAGAGGCAATAAGAAATTTCTGCTGTTGGCGTAAATCAGGGAATACTGGATCTCTATGTATACTTAAAACTTTTTTATTTACATCTATTAACTCAAAATCACCATGAATTATCTTAGCTTCGGCATTTCTGTTAATTAAAGTAGTTTGTAATTGAAGTTTGTATGGTTTCCAAATATCATCAGAAGCTAATCCGGCCCACCAATTACCCTTCATAATTCTTATACCAGCATTTAAAGCTGCCGCTGTTTTTTTATTTTCTTGATCAATAACAATTACATTTTCTTTATTTCTAATAGAATCTAGAAATTTAAGTGTTTCTTCTCTAGTAGACCCATCATTTACAAAAATACTTTCAATAGGTTTATATGTTTGATTCCAAATGCTATCAAAACATTCTTGCAGATATTCAGCTTTAGTATTATATACAGGAGTAACAACAGAAATATTAATCATTATACAAATTCCTTGTGTTTTAGAGGTTCCGTCATTTTTTCAAGTATTGTATTATATTCATTATAATAGCATCTGGAACAAATTGAACCATTAAAATATCTTTGTTCTTCATAGATAAATTTTAGATCGCTTAATTTTCCCATAGACATTACCTTACTACATTCTAATGATGGTGGATCGTATGCATATTGAGCACCACAACACGGGTAAATGTTTCCATCTGCATTTATAACTGGTTTTAATAAACTAATCAAGCATTTTTTCGTCCCTTTTGTAAATTCTTTTCTTCCTTGATATATAACAAGCGAATCGTTTATATGTTCTTTTTGTAATAATTCTTTAATATTTTTCATACTTTGAGTACTATCTAAATCGAGTAGATCAGATACAAGCCTTACATGTGTGAAATTATAATCATTAGCTGTTTTAATAATATTTATTAGTGTATCTTTATTGAGATTTGCAGTAACTACGTAGCTAAATCCCCAATCTACATATTTACATTGTTCTATAATATTTAACAATACATTTCTATATGGAGGATTAAAAGTTCTATCATCACTGTGACTAATCCTGCACCATGTCATGGAATCTAATAAATTTTTGTCCACATTACTTAAACTAATACCGTTAGTTGCCATACCTACAGAAATTTTATTGATAATTAAAAATTCTAATATCTTATTAATTTGAGGATGAAGTGTAGGTTCACCACCACCAGATATTGTAACAGCTTTACACCCCAATGATATAGCATCTGACATAACTCTTTTAATATCTTCTAAAGATAAAGTTTCTTTTCTATTTCTATTTGCACAGCTACAAAAAGAACAATTTAGATTACAAACATTTGTTGGGTATAGTTGTACATGATAGGGTATAATTTTATCCCCATGCATTATGGGATTCTGTAAAATTTTAGTAGGAAATGCGCTGGCGGATATAAACGAACTATTCATTATTACTCACCCTTATAAATTCTATCTTTAAAATCTTCTATACGCATTGCAGAAGAAATATATCTAGTTTTAGGATCTTTATAATATACCATAACATTTTCATGATATATACGTCTATTTGTGGTATTACATATATCCTTCCATGCGCGATAATTTTGCTGCTTATTTTCTACTTCTGCTTCATATCCAAAATTTTCTGGTAAATGTATACCTAGATTATCTTTCATATATGCTAGAATAAAACCATCATAATATGCCCTAAAAGAAAAATCTGCATCTTCTTCCCCATATTTTTGATAATCTTCTCTCCAATACCCAAGTGTATCATGAGTTCGTTTAGGTATTAAAACACAAGCACCACCGATAGCGCCATTAACTTTTTGTTGAACTGTATAATTACCAAAAGTTTTTAATGGAAAAGATTGTTGTTCAAATTTATATGCTAGAATACCTATTTGCGGAACATTATCTACAATTTCTACCATAGGTTGCAACCAATTAGGATTTTTAAATGTAATATCATTATCAAATTTAATATAATAAGTATCATCTTCTAATTGCCAACCTAGATTAGCTGCTTTAGCAACACCTAGATTTTCTTCTAATAATACTAAATTTTGTATAATTCCTTCTTTCCATTTATTTTTTAGATACTCTGCAGTTTCATCTTTACTATTATTATCTACAACTGTAAGAATAAATGGGTATCCTACTTTTCTACTTTCTACCAAAGAATCTAATGTTAATTTAGTGAAATCTATTCGATTGAAAGTTGTCATACAAATATGAACGGGTTTATTACTCATATATTTACTCTTGAAAAAAGTTTTTATACCATAAAAGTAGTACAATAAGAGAAAAAACAAATCTTGGATTATTAAGATTTGTTCCTATTGTCATACCTAGCTTGATTGTATTAAAAAAAGGAAAGTTAATATCTTCTACAAATTCTCGTATAGGTATAGTTTTAAAAAAAGAAGTAATCCAATCTTCCATAGGAAGAACAAATCCTTGCTTCTTTCTCTTAATTATATCTTCTGGTAATAATTTTTCTGCGATATTTTTTAAAATTACTTTTTCTGTACCGAAGATTTTTTGATCAGCATGAAGATTTAAACCAAATTCTACTACTTTTGGATCTAAAAAAGGAGCTCTTCCTTCTATACTATTTGCCATAGTCATTCTATCAAATTTTACTAATAAATCGTCTGGTAACCATGTTGTTAAATCGGCAGAAGTAACATATTGTATAGAATCATTTGCGGAATTTAACCATTCTATCCAAGAAGATTCCCAGTAATCCTTATCGAACATATATTCTTCATTTAATAAGGAAAATGCGTGTTGCATAGATGCGACAAGAGGAAAACCAGAAGGAGTGTAATTAAAATTTTTAGAAATAAATCTATTAGATATATCTTTTAGATTAGAATCAACTGTAAATCTTGGATAATATGAATAACCACCAAAAATTTCATCACCACCTTCACCTGATAAAACAACTTTTAGTTTACCCTTACATTGTTCCGCCAACCAATATACCGGTAAAATTGCTTGATCACCTACTGGTTCATCTAGGTATTTAATTACTTTTGATAGCAAACTTAAAAAAGAATCTTCGTTAAACATCAAATTTGTATGATTTGTTTTAAATCTTTCTGCAATTAGATTAGAATAAGTACTTTCATCATAATTCTTACTGTAAAAACCCATTGAAAATGTAGAGATATTAGATTTTATATTGGATGCCAACGCTGTAATTATGCTAGAATCTATACCACCAGATAAGAAAATACCTACTGGTACGTCTGCTTCTAATCTTGAAGAGACAGCGTCTTGCAATAAATCTAGTAATAATTCTTCTTTTTTAACAGTTCCTACTTCTAGCTTAGGTTTATAATAGCAAATATTTTTAATAGAAAGATTTTCTAATTTAATTTCTAGATAATGACCTGGTAATACCTTTTTGATAAAATTGAATATAGTATACTGCCCAGGTATATAATGCAGACATATATAATATACTAAAGATATTTTAGATAATGTAAAATCTATCCAATTCAAATACTTAAATGTTTTTAAATAAGAAGAATACGCAAATTTATTTTCTTTGATACAATAAAATAAGGGTTTTTCACCGAATCTATCTCTAATTAGATATAAAGTATTAGATTCTGTATCGAAAATTGAAATAGCATACATTCCATCTAATTTTTCAAGTAGTTTTGTAATACCCCAAGCTTCGTATCCAATAGAAATTACTTCTGTATCACAATGTGTATCAAAAGTATAATTCTGTGCTTCTAATTCTTTCCTAAGCTTTTTATAATTATAAATCTCACCGTTTTGAAATATAACATATTTTTTGTTAGGCGAAAGAAAAGGTTGATCTCCTTGATCTAAATCTATAATAGATAATCTTGTCATTACTTGAAGAATATTTTCTTTATAGAAAGATCCTGTAGAATCTGGTCCTCTGTGTTTCATTGCAGTACTTATCTTTTCTATCAAGTCAGAAGAGATAGTACTAGTTAATGAAGAATCTATAATACCAGCAATACCACACATTATCTAGATTCCCCAGCTAACCAAGCTTCTTGAAAAACTTCAGCATACTTATCTAGCATCTCTTGATGTGTTGTCATTCCTTTTTTAATTATTTGGGTATTAGTAGAATAATATCTTCTTAATTCTGGATTAAGTATCATAGAAACCATTTCAATCATAAGTGCATTAGAATTTGATAATGGATAATACTTTCCATTTACTTTATTGAATATCTGTTCTTGTACACCCATTGTTGGAACAGTTATTACAGGAAGATCGAAATGCATAGCTTCTAATATAACCCTAGGGAAACTTTCTAGTTTACTTGTTAAAATAAAGCAATCTGCTGCTTCATATAATTCTTGAACACAAGAAGTTTCTTGTAACATAATTATATTATCTCTTTTTTCTTTTGGAAACTTTGAAATGAGATCATGCAGCATAGAACTATACCCAGAAGGTCTATCTCCTGCAATAATAATTTTATATTTATTAGAATAGATATTTGGTAGTTCACTTATTGCTAACAGTAGATCTAGTTGATTTTTTCTATCGCAGACTGTACCAACAGATAAAAATACTACTTGATCGTCTGTTATATTATATTTTTCTCTAGTTTTTTGTCTATTATTCGATTCGGAAAATCTAGAGGTATTAATACCATTATGTATTACAGTAAAATTATTTTTTGCTTCTAGCTGAAGACATCTGTGTTTAGTAGAATTTGCAACAAAAACAACTTTGTAAGGATAGTAAAAACAATTTAAGGCTCGTTGTTGAATATCTTCACCAAAATGTGTATAATATGTAAAGATTGGTTCGCTTTCTCTAACATTCCAAATAGAAGGTATATTTAATTGTTTTGCTACATCTATACCATAAAACATCTGCAGCGTATTTGCATAAATAATTTCTGGATTTATTTGTTTAATTAAACTCTTAAGATTCTCAAGTCCTTCTAAATACTCTTTTATAAAAAATCCTCTTGATAGCGGAGAAGGTTTAATAACTACTTCTATACCTTCTCGTTCGTATTCTTTTCTAAGAGGTCCATCTTGAAAGCAATATATTACAGGATCCAGTATTTGTTTTCTTTTTAAACCAGAAATCATTTCAAAGTTACTATAGCTAGATCCTTCTAAATTAAGATTATATGCAAATCCTAATGTTTTAATTGCATAAGGTATTTTAGAAGTATTTACAATAGAAGATTCTATGCTAAATGTTGTATCTTTAAACGATAGATTTGCATTATAATGTTTATCTTTATAATCTTTATATAAAAGACGATATGTAAATTCATTTCGTATATCATCTCGACTATACTTTTCTACTCTTCGTGTAAAATTTTCATGATGAAATAAGATAGAATTAGCACTATAGACGATTCTATATCCAAGTTTTTCTATTCTATGGCAGTAATCTGGATCATTATACCCTACACTAAAGTTTTTTTCATCAAATCCACATACTTGCTTAAATAAATCCGTTTTAGTTAGCATACAAGCAGCAGTTACCGCTGAACATTCTCTAGATAATCTTTCAAATGCCATATACGTCCCATGATTTGATTTCATCATTTTAAATGCTGGTTCTACTCTACCATTATTATACCCATGAACTAATCCAGCATGTTGAATTAAACCATTAGGAAAAATTAATCTTGCACCCACTGCTCCTACATCTTGTACATTAAGATAACCTACCATTTGATTAAGCCATTGTGGTGCAAGAATTTCTGTATCATTGTTTAAAAATAATACATAAGGTGTTTTAACGTGTTTAATAGCTTCATTATTTATTTTAGAAAAATTAAATTTTTCTTCACCGTTCGAAATTTTAATAACTCTGCAAGGCAAGTTATCTAAATAATCTAAACTTTTTGGGTCATTGCTATCATTATCTATAACTAATATCTCATAATTAGAATATTGAGTTTTTTCGATAATGGATTTAATGCATCTATCCAAAATGGTATGTTGATTAAAAGTTGGTATTACAATAGTAACAGCAGGTCCAGAAGAAGGAAAATGCAACTCATAGTAACCGCAGTTCCATTCTACCGCCCATTTTGGTCTAGAAACACTTGCTTGAATATTTCTTCTTTGTAATGCTTCTATTATAGCATTTTGTCCTGCAATAAAACTTTCTGGTTTTGCTTGCGCAGTTTTTGCAGTCGATCCATCTACTGCTTTCCAATGATATAGAATTTTTGGAATATGATAAATATTTTTTGTTACTTCTGATAATCTTAATAGTAAATCGAAATCCTGTGATCCATCAAATTCTTTTCTAAAACCTGTAAATTGTCTAAAAAAAGAAGTTCTTATTACTAGAAGATGCCCTATATACATGTAACTAAGAAGTAATTCTGGGTTCCAATCGGGTTTAAATTGCGGTTCATATCTAACACCTGAAACAGATATTTTATCATCATCAGAATATATAATATCTGCAGTATTATGTGTGTTTAATTCTATTATATTTTCTGCTAAAGCGTCTGGTGATAAGATATCATCATTATCAACAAAAGCAATAAATTCACCGCTAGCTAGCGTAATTGCGGTATTAGTACATTCTGAAATTCCTGAATTCTTTGAAGTCTTAGTTATTTTTATTTTTACATTAAATTGTAATTCATTAAGGAATTCTATTAAATCTGTATTTGTGCTGCAATCGTCACAAATACATAGTTCCCAATTATCATACACCTGTTCATAAATACTTTGTAATGTCTGTTTAAAAATAGAAACATTTACATTGTATACAGGCATTATAATACTAATTAAAGGTTGATATGATAAAGATTTAAGAGTGTGTATTAACTGCTGTTCTTTTCTTGAATTCCATTTATTAACTTGGAGCCAAGAGGTATACTTGTCTTCTTGTGCAAGAAGATGGAGTTGCAATGGTCTAGATTTCATTTCATCTCTTCTAATAGCGTTAGTTTAAGAGGCTTTAATATAGAATCCCAATTATATTGAGAATATAATAGTTCATGTTCTGCGGAAATATCTATATGTAATAGATTAGAAAAAGCTTTTATATCTTCCAATTCTTCACGAATAAAATCACCACCTACAATTTCATAAATAAGTCTATCATCTAAATATTTAGATTCTTCTAAAATAGGTGAATTATTAGTAATAATTACTGGCATTCCGTATGACATCACTTCAAAAATTCTTGCTCGATGAGAATATCTATTTTCTAGCCAATGTTGAGATAGACAGATACAAGCATCGTATTTTTCAAATAATTTTCTAGGATCTAATGAATTATATTCACCTATTATTTTCATATTAGAAGATGTATTTATATAATCCAAGTTTACCGATTTTTGTAGAAATCTAGTAAATCTTGGATGCTGTATTCCATAAAAGTCTATTTTTATAGATGAATGATTATAAAGATTTGTAATTAAATTCTCGAAATCATACCATGGATAAAATGGTCCATACCATAATAATTTTAATTTATCAGAATGCTCTCTAGTTACAGGTTTATGCCAAGTTATACCATAAGGAATCTTAAGTAAAGGTGAATTCTTATAATTATCTACATTAAGTTTATTTAATAAGAATAATTGGCCTTCATAATATCTTTTTTGTCTATCATTTGCATATAATATAAGATCTGCTCTTTTTAAAAGTTCAGAATATTGACGTAGTAATGTCAACCATTGATATTTTTTTAGTTTTTCATCTGTATGATAGCTAACTGCTGCTGGAAATTCAGCTAATAGTGGTATATAACCATCTAAAATAACTCGAATGTGT
Organism: archaeon; assembly: GCA_029563035.1. The sequence continues at coordinate 36,102 of JAKQTP010000123.1, forward strand.
GGTCTTAATTTTACAATATTCTTAAACCCTATACCACCTGTACACTGTAAAATAACAATATCAAATTTAGAAAGAATATTTTTTAATTCTTTGGAATACTCCCAAGAACACTTTTTATAGTTATAAGATTCTATAGAATAAGAAAGTTTACTATAATCAATATTATTTTTACCCGGATGATTTAAATCAGGTATTAATAAAGTTACATCAAAATCAGTTGATAGATATTCTGCAAACTTTTGTGCACGAATACCAGTAGCTGCTGCGTTGCAGCATTTAGATTTCGTTGAATAAAGAATTCCATTAATATAAATGGAATCTGGGCAGTTTGATGCAAGGGGTAAATTTACAGCATCCGGTGATAGGATACATAGCTTTTTCATTTCATTTTTTATAATATAACTTAGTTAATTTTTTCTAAACTAAAAATTCAGAAGTTGAATCATTACAATATACAACTCTATAAATTAATTCTGGTGGTATTACCTCTGAAAATACACTTAATAATCTATCCAACTGAAAATCTGGTATATCCTCATTATCTACAGCATATATTATTATAGTAATATAAGTAGCTTTTCTTTGTGCAAGATACTCACTAGATACCTTAGTATTAGGTAGATTTATAACTTCTGTTGGATGATCAAATGAAGTAAAGGTATATAAAGGAGGTGTTCTCGTAGATGTTGATAGGTTATTATTGCTGATATCTACAAATAAATTTGCATGCAATTGGCTAACAAAGGTTAAATTACTATAGTCATATACAGAATTAGATCCTTTATACTTGTATACATTATAAGTTTCAATTCCATTTACTTCTGGCCACATGATAACATTAAAACCTTGATATCCTGTACTGCTTTCTAATCCCGTACTTGTTGGCCACCAGCGATTATCTATACGTAGTGTTGTTGCGGAACTTTCTTGGTCACCATTTACTGATGTAACACCATAATAATAGTTATCTCTTTCTAATCCCCATTCTCCTGTAGAACTATTAATTACAAAACTCCTACTAGTTTTTTTAGGATCATATAATGAATTATTATAGTAAATTTCATAATGATCAAATTCATCAATATTTTCTTGAAAAGCATCTAATATGATATTTAAAGCCTCTCGATATCCACCGTATTCATATGCTAAATAGATAGCTATAGCAATATTTCTGTAAGGTTCTGCTTCTTCTGAAATATCCCTATAATATTCTATTAAGGAAGATATTCTTTCTTCGAAAGCCTCAAATCTACTTTCTGTTAAGGATAGATCATCTTTTTGTAAATTAATTTCAGTCCATATATCTGTATATTCCTTACCTAATGCTGCAAAGAAAGAATATAAATTTACTATATTTATTGTTTGTTTTGTAGATTTTCTAGAAAACCCTATATTTTTATAATCTCTGGCATGCAATTGTAAATGAGAAGTTCCTTTTGATAAAGAAACACCGAATTCAAAATTACCATAAGAATCTGTAATTACAAACTGATTATGATTACCATTCAAATAAACATCTACTTTAGCATTACTAATACCTAAATACCCTTTAAAAAGGTATTTACCTTTCAAAGCAGGTATATCAAATTTATTCTTATTATAATAATTATGATCTATTAAAACATTTTTAAGATACTTCCAATAAGGTTGCTGCAGATAATCAATAGGAGAATTATCCACCGATCTGAGATAGGGAGATTTATCTTGTAAGGCTTGTGTAATTATTGGATAAGTAGCATAATTGCTTAGTAGTCTATTTGGATTAACCGCAGCAACATAATATAGATAATTACAATTTCTTTTTGCTGTGATATCTGTATATGATGTATTTTTTGTGTATCCAAGTAATGAAGGTGTAGTAGAATAATCTACTACATAAATAGCTAAATTTCTAAATCTTGCAGAATAATCCTGACTTTGATCAAATACAAAGCTACTTCTATTAGAATCTGTAGCAAAAAATACTCCTTCAATAGATACCTGACCATACCAAATACTTTTCTTTAATATATCTATTACATATACATAGCTTTTATAAGTAAAAGCATCGGATACCAAAGCACCTGTAGCTGCATCTAAATATGCATCTGTAGGTACACTCATTTCTGTTCTATATACCGCATAATTACTTAATTGACTATTTTTAGAATCTGTAGTATCTAATGCATCCCAGGATAAGCTTGTATCATAATTGTCATATCCTACAACTAAATTTTCTGGTGTAGATAATAACGTATATACAACTAAATCTGCTGTTCTGGCGGAATGTTCTTGATTAGCTGCAATCGCTTCAACAGAATAAAAGATTTTTCTACCAAAATCTTCTTCTGGTACTGTATACGAAAAATAAGTTTTATTTGTGATTAAGTCATTATATGTGCTTATTGTAGAACTTTGATTAGCACTTTCGTCTACTTTAATATCGCAGCTAATAGAATGCCCACTAGTATCTGTAGATTTAAATAATTCATAACCACCAATATTTGGATCAGTATGAATATCAAATTCAAAAATAATAGTTTGTACATTATCTTCTACTGTAATAGAAGAAACCGCAAAGTTAGTTATGCTCGCTATCACTTATATGTCCTAAAAATTTTCAATATAATCTATTACCGGTAAAAGTGTGTTATTCCAATTAAAAATATTTGTAAAGGTTTCATAAGAATCTTTAGATATCTTACTAGATTTTTTGTTTTCGCATATTGTTATCAAATTTTCTTTTATACTGGGTATATTTACATTTCTAATATTATCTTTTAAAAAGTCTAATTCTGTATTTAAATTATCTAGATCATTAATAATAATAGGGAGTTGATTTGCAAGCATTTCTAATGCTCTAGTTTTATGTACATAAGATTCATATATCCAATTTCTGTTAAGACAAATACCAAAATCATATTCTTCATGTGCAGTACCGAGATCAAAATCTATATCATCTATTATTTGTATGTTTGAAATATTGGGTACATTATCAAAAAATGATTTAAAGTAGGTATTAAAAACTTTGGGCTGCCTAGTGTGCTTAATATTGATAAAATCTATACTAATTTTATCAAAATCTGCTAATTCCTTAATAAGAACTTCAGGACATTCCCAAGGATACACTGTTCCATACCATAATAATTTTAAGTTATTGCTTGATATATTAAAATTTGTTTCTGTAAATTCCTTTTTTTCTATACCATATGGAACTTTCAGTAAAGGTGAAAATTGAAAGGTACTATAATTTAGTTTTCCTATTCCATAAAAAAACCCTTCATAAAAAAATGTTTGTCTTTCATTAGCTACCAGAAGACAATTAGATCTAGTAATTAGATCATTATATAACATCATTGCTTTTTGCCAAAAAACTTTTCTAGAAATCATAGAATGTGTTAATAGCTTTCCTGATAATTCCTGTGGTAGTATGTTATATCCATCTACGATTAAATTTACTGTACTTGGTAATACAGAACAATTTTGTATTCCAGATCCAGAATTACATTGTACAATAACAAAATTAGCTTTCTTAAGTTTTCTGTCTAATTCTTGTGTCCAGTTCCAAGAAGAAACTCGATAATTATAAGATCCTATTTCAAATTTTATATTACTAAAATCTACAATTTCTTTTAATTTATCAGGTAATGCTATATCTGGAACTAACAAAAGTACTTCATATTTTTCTGCAAGAACTGAAGCAAATTTCCAAGATCTAATTCCTGCGGGTTCTGCGTAAGTATATTTACTTTTAAATTCTTTTCTTTCTTGTACAGATAAAGAATCTAAATATTCTTTTTTAATAGGTAATGGTACAACGTCTGATGCGATTATAACAATCGTTTTCATTTAATTTTTCCTTCATTTATATTTAAATTAATTTATAGTTAATAAGTCCATTCTACTAAGGTTACTGTTCCGACTTTAGGATACTCATTTGAATACATCGGTATATCACCACTAGCTGTGGCCGTTCTTCCATCAGATGCAGTTAATGTAGCAGTAAGTGCATTAATGTTATCTACACCTGAGGTATTCTTAATAATATCAAGTATCTCGATTAGTTCTATCCTAGAAGATTCAGAACTATCAAAAGAATCTAAATAACTGCCGATATCTAGACTTGCTGCTGATATTACAGTATTAATATTTACACCCGTATTTACTTTAACTAAAGCGTATACATCTATTCCAATTTCAGATTGTTCTCTAACTAAATAATCTCTATTATCATAGGCATTTACATCGGAATTTAAATCACTTTCAACAGTAGTTAAAAGCTTATTATAGTTATATCGTATTTCTATTTCATCATTTGCTTGAAAATAGCCTAATGCGGCAATACCATCACTATTAAGTTCAACTTTATCACTACTCCTGGTGGATTTTGCTAAAGTTCCTGTATCTTTAGTTAGAGTATAATAATCGCTATCTACAGTGGTACCATTTTTGATAACCATAGTAATACTATCTACTGGTTGATATGTTAGTATTATACCTGTGCTAGTATATGCACAATCTTCTATATAGCCTTCTAATCCTGTGGATGTAATGGTTATAGTATCTGTTACACCTTCTAAAATTTGATCTTTAATATAAATATCTATAGCACCGCCTAATCCTTCGCTTCTAAGCATTAATGCATCATTAGATCCTACTACTGTGGCTGTGGGTGAATAGCTTTGAACATATAATAATAATCCAGCTGTTGTGCTAAGACTTCTACCTTTAAATTTAGTTCTAACTTGATTTAATCTATCTGTTAAAGATCCTTCTGCATCGCCGCCAGTTATAGCATCATTATTAATACACCCCTCTATTCCATTAATTGAAGAAGTAAGTTGTGTAATGGTTTGGGCACCAATAGACCCATCAGGACCAGCCATATCCGCAATAATATTTACCGTTATTTCGTATCTAGAATTTGTAGCATTATAATAAGAAGAAATATCCGATACAGGTATTACGTAGTAACCAGAAACAGTATAAGTTTTGGTACCATCAGCATTTTTTCCACCTTTGCTAGAATCTATAATTATATCCGCAGCTGGTATGTTATGTGTGTAGAAAGTTAATTCACCAGTAGAATATGTAGCAGGTATAATGCCTACATCATAGTTTCTGCATATAACATCTAAATCCTCTGTTAGTAGTTGATCTGCATAAATAAAAGGTGCTTGCAACTTATATAAATATTCTAATGCTGTCCAAATATCTAATAATTGACCTTCTATAGGTGCTTCTACAAAGGTATCTTTTTCTGGTGTACCATCCGTTAGATCGATATCTATTAATCTATTATAACTAGTTATTAATGATGTTCTAAGATCAGTAGCAGTTTTAAAATCCACTTCTATACCTCTTGAGAAAGATTCAATGTAGTCGTTTGTCCAGTAGCTACCTTTAATTGAATATTAAATCTAATCTTTTGTGCATTATTTAAATCTTGATAAACACTAAAAACTAGATCTGTAATTACTTCAGACATGGATAAATTATTTCTAGTCTCTTGTAACGTAACGTAATATTTAATAGAATCACTTAATTGTAATTCTAACATATCTAATGTAGCTTTTTGTGTAAGATTTTTATATAATTCTACATTATTTATATTAGTCCCATAGCTTGGATTATATCTCGTATAGGTAGTTTTATTGGAAGATGTCTCTTTATCTGTAACTAAGAATTTTACAAAATCTCTTTTTACCTTATCTATATTCTGTACGAAAACTAGTCTTTTGTTGCTTAGAACAAAATCACCATTCACAAACTGTAAACCTATTGCCATAGTAGACCTTTTGTTATAAAAATAAGAATGCTATAAGAATTTTAAGTTATAACGCGTCAATCTTAGATTTTAAAGTTGTAATAGAATCCTCTAAATCAGTCATATAGCTTATTTCTTCTTGTAAGCTATTAATAAGATACCCTAGATATGCCTGCTCTCTTCTACAGTTATAAAGTTCACGCATACCGGAATCTACACTAGTATCTATTGTTCTTTGAATCATTGTCATATATGCAGAATCTAGCACTTCATTTACTGTACGTATATCCTGTTTATATTTTATATATCGTTGATCTAATGCGTTAGTATTAAAATAGTTATCATTTAACGATTCAATTCTTTTATCTATAATAAGTTTTCTTTGAATTAAATGATTTAATTTTTCTGTATCTGTATATTTAATTTCTATTAAATTGTCTTCAAGTGTATCCAATATAATTTTAAGATTCTGAGCACCGGTATCTGTATCTGTATCTACAGTAATAGATTGTGCTGCTAATTGTTCTAGATAATCTTGAACATCTTGATCGTTTACTGAATATTGCATTGTAAATATATCACTTTCTATAATAAATTAATTATAGCCACATTCTTGCGCCTAGTAATAATTGTCCGCCTTGTATAGTACAACCACACAATAAATCGTATGTAGCATCTACAAATGAATGAATAATATCATTCCAGTTTTTTCCTTTAAAAGAATTGCATATATTTATAAACTTTTGTTTTTCTCGATCATTAATGTCTATATTGATATTACCAAATCTAGTCATGAAATGTAAACTATTAATTATTTCTAAAGCAACATTATCTAAATAATCGTATTCATTCTTTTTAATTATATCAGACATTTTATCTATAAAAGCTTGCCGTAATTCTAAAGGTGTACGCAATACTACTATACCACCGAAGCTAAATCTCACAGTTAATGAATGTAAACAACCTATATAATACGTTGCGAATAAATGAGATAGGTTATCTAAAGAGTTCTCTTTACCTTTATATCTTTTCAAGTTATCTAATATTAATTTATCTATTTTAGTTTCGTTCATTTATCCACCTACTTCATTTTGTTGTGATCTTACATAATTAGGGCATCCTTGTGGAAGCATCCATTTTGGTGGCACAGAAATATTAAAAGCTGGTATATTAGGTAATTTAGGCATTGCAGGTATACCTGGAATCTTAAAAGGAAACCATTTTGAAGGATCCACCTGCCACCCAGGTGTTTTTTTAGTATAAGTACATTGTGTTTTTGCACCACAAGTTGGAAATCCTGGGCATTTGAAGGTAATTTGAAGACCAAAATCAAAAGGACCTGTACCTATAGATATAGGAATTTCAGGAGAACCTGGAAAACCTAAAATTTGATTAAAATCTACTCCCGGAAATGTAAAAGAAATGGGTAATCCAATATCTACACCAGTCATACTAACTGTTACTTTTGGAAAAAAAGGTGCAGAAGAATCTATATCTACTATTATTCCAGCAGGTAAATCCGGTGGTGTAGGATCTGGTTGATCAGGTAATTGACCACTAGTTAATTCTAATCCAGTAGAAGTAATAATAGTAATTGCACCAGATTCATCTATAGTAACTATAGGTGCAGGCGTTTCTGTTGTTACTTCATATACACCAGTTGAAGTATCATATTTATAAACAACACCTGAGGATGTTAAAAAAGGAGGTACCATTTAAATTAACCTTAATTTGCGCTAACACCTATTTTAGCTACTTGTAACTGTCCTGCTACAGTAGCTGTTACTTTCATAAGTAATGGAAGCATAGGTGGACCCATAGGACCTTTATGTAAATGATTATCGAAAGCTTGATCTAGAAAGTCCGCAGTAGCTTCTCCCAATAACAGTACTTCCGAGGAGGCAGAACTTGAAGGTACACCTAATGTAATAGTATCTGTTCCTGCTACAATTACATCTTTAGAAGCTATGGTAACAACTCCTCCTGACATACTTATATCAAATCCAGTATTTTTTAACATAAGTGACCCACCAGATTTATGTTGAATTATGATATCCCCATTATCTGTAAAAGAAATACCAGATCCGCTGGAATGCACTAAACTGGGTCCTTCTTTATCGCTGAATGATGTTATATTATTGTTACATCTTACGCTAAATTCAGTCTTACCGTTTTCATCCTTTCCAAACATCATTTGATCATTATTATCTTTATTAATAATACTAAATTTTTCACTGTTACATGAAAAAGCCATTTCAGAGGTAACAAAGTCTAATTGTGTTGTATCAACATCAGAAGTTGAAAAATTTGTTCTAAATTTAAAATAAGATTCCGTTTGTTCATTTACAATGTAAAAGTTGCCATTTTCATCTACACCCATTTTTATTTTTGAAGGTAGCTTTAAAAGAAAATTTACTACGGTATCCAAATCTCTCAATAGTTTTTCTGGATCTCCTACCTGATTAAATACTTTACTTGCAAAAGCTAAAGTACCTGTTGTAGGCGCCGTATCTAATCCTGTATCTTCATCTGTTTCTAAAGAAGGATTTCCAGTCTCATTATTATATTTAGTTCCAATATCTACTCTAAATTCTGTGTGTGTAGTAACTGTTTCGTTTTCTTCTCCTTCATTAGTAATATCTCTCATAATTTGGGGGATATTAGTTTGTGAAGCATCGTCTTCTAAAACTCTTTTTACTCTTCCTGCTTTAATACTCACATCCAAAACTTCTATATCTAAATCATTTGCTAACATATTTATAGATTGTGAGTATTCGCTTAATTCTATAAAATTTCCAGATCCCCCATTTATTTTAACACTCCCATCATTAGTTAAATATACTTCTGCCTGTCCTGCACTAATGATTTGTACTTCTCCTGGATCTAGATATCTTAATAATGTAATTGCACCTGTTTTTGTTTCTTGTTTGTTTGAAGAAGATGTTTCTACTACATCCTCTGGAAGAAAGTATCCTATATGATGATACCCAAATTTATTTTTACCAGAACTATCTTTATATAGTAATGCTAGAACAGTACCAGGAATAGGAAGAGATCGTATTCCAGATCCTGCTAGTGTCAATACTTGATTAATTGCAACCTCGTCTACATCGTGTAATCCTCGAACATATACAGACATAGTTTGTCGCATAGAATCTACTTTTGTAATATCTGCATAATAAATAGGTCCTTGAATGCTTTGACTTACATATAAAGCATTATTATGGGGTTTACCTGGAAACGATATTGCCATCTATTACTCCTTATTCATTTATTTCTTAATAATATAGCTAGGGCAAGAACCGTTTTGTTCTTCCAAGCTACTGGAACCTAATCCACTAGAAACAGCACCTACGCCTGCTAAATTACTTCCGCTAGCAGCTGTTAATTCTGCTTTTTTCTTACTTGTGCTTTGTGGTAATTCTGTATCATCTCGTATTGTCCATTTTATCCTTATTTTAGTAGTATCATTATAATAAGAATACTTTGGTATTGTTAAATAAAGTTGCTGCAATAATGGTAAACTGCTTAACTTAGCTTGTTGTTCTTTTTCGTTTTCATCACTAGTTGTATCTGTAGCATAGGGTTTAGAAGGTTTCTTCCTAGTTTTAGTAGTTTTATCGAAAGACACACTACCATTATAAATAGTTTGACCAAAAGTAGAATAGTCTTCTAAGGCAGAAGTTAATTTTTTATCATAATCATTTTTAGTATTTGTTTCTTTAGTAACTTTTTCTACTAAAGTTTTCCATTCTTTATAATATTTATTTTTGTCTTTTCCTGCTTGTAACTTTTCGCTGCTACCTTCTGGATATGAATTATAGTTATTTCTAGAAGTTTTAAGATTCTGATATGCTATATCTCGATCCTCTTCATCTTTATTAATATTTTGCTGTAGTTTATCTATTATATCTATTTGTTCTTTTAAGCTTTTTTCTTTATTTTGTAATGTAATAAAAGCATTATTAACTTCTATCATTTTAAGTTCAAGAGCACTACTTTGAGATTCTGTTAGAATATCATCACCTAACTTTCTTCCTATAGTTGGAAGATTTTGATTTTCTGCTGTACTTCTTTCTGTAACTATCTTATTATCTGTAGCAGCTGCATATACACTGTCATTATAATTTAAGTGCCCTATGCAATCATGTGCTACATATAAGCCACCATTAACTGGATTACCAGTAATTGTAGGTAGAAAAGTTGCAACAGAATTTGCTATAGTTTGACCCAATATGCCAACGCCCTGTCCTACCCAACTTCCGGTGTTATAAAATTCGTCAGTTGCTGGTATTTTAGAGGAAGTTAAAGTTCCTAATGTTTTATAATATTTCAAAGCTTTTTGATTAAAATAACTATTAGAATGTGAATTGGAACCTAATGCATCTTCTAATAGAGTAGAAGCATTATTTGCTAATTTATTTTTAGAAAGAGAAGTAACTTTCGATACACCTCTAGAAGTAGGCGATAATGCGGTTAAAGATGCACTATCAAATGCTGTTTTATTTAGTAAGTTAACTGTTTCGGTAGTATCCGGTAATGAAAGCGTACTTTGCATATTTCCTATATTTAAATTTATACCAGTATCAGGTCTAGCAAAAGGCATTACACCTAAAACTGGGCTAGCAACAGTATCCAATTCATTTAAAGAATATGAGTATGTAATAGAATTTCTTCTTATATAAGAAAGAGTAGCAGAACTAGTAAATGGTTGTTCTATACCATATTTTATAGAAAAGGTGGTAAGCAAGCCAATAGAGTACTTATCTTCTAGATAGTAAGGACGATTTAGCCAAAATTCTGGCCTTCCTACAAGATCTATACTAAATATAGTTGCTTGCGATGTCATTCTATTAAAAAGTGTTTTAGCAAATCTTACTGCTTCTTGTCCATTATCTATTGCAGTGTTAATAATTGTAGGTCCCGGATTATAACCATATTTAGATACAAAATCTGTATTAGGATTATATAAACCGCTTCTTTCTAATACTTTTAAATCTCCTCTGGTTAATATAGGAAAAGCTGCAGTATCTGGTAATAAATCTTTTATGTTATCATGCATTCCTTGTATTATCATGCTTTTTAGACCATTGCCAGATAATAGACAAATTTCATACGCACGAGATAATTCAGTAGTTAATAGTGCTTCTACAGAGCCAACGCTTCTAGTTTCTAATGAAGAAGTTTTAACTGGTTGTGAAGATCCAGCTCTACTTTCTATTTTAAAAACTTCTGCAATATCAGAAATAGATAAATTAGCAAGACCTTTAGTAGATTTAATATTATATTTTCCTAAAAATAATAATAAATTATCTGAAATAGCTTTAGTACCAGATGTATTAGAACTTGATCCAACTGTAGTACTCTGGATATCCTTATTTGATAAATACTGAATAAGTTTATATATATTGGGGCATACCTGATTTAGTACAATCCAAGAATATACTGTTAAATCTTTGAAAGGACTACCTGCATTATCAATAATAAATTGTTGAATAGTTGTAGCACTATACTCAACTTGCAATTTTTGATGAACAGCAGCAATATCAGAATGTGCAAAAGATTTAATATTTTGTTTAGAGAAATTTACTGCTGAAGTACCAGATTCTTCAATTAAGGAGTATAATGTATTATCACCTCTATCTGCTAATAGCGTATCTAAAAGTATAGAATTGTAACTACTGGTAAGCTCATCTACTCTATTTCCTAATTTAATCTTTTTTGTCCAATTTTCTAGAGAATCGTCGCCACGGAATACGTTAGGAAAACCATCTGCAATATATATGCCAGGTTGAAAATTCATTGCTTCTTTATTTTTAGTATCATCTGTTATATTTTTATGAATAGTAAAATATCTACCAACACGCATGAAACCAGCTAGAGTAGCATCTATCATTCCTTGCCCACCGGAGCTACTTCCTTCAACAATAACACTAGTTCTAATCATTTCGGGTTTAATTGTTTCACTAACACGCATTGTATCTTTTTGAGTTATAAACAATGGATGATTAGCTTTAGTATTAAAAAAGTAAGCATAATCTTTTCTATATACTACCTTTTCTCCATCTGTGGTATTGTTAAAATTTCTAAAGTAAACTGGTTTTTTATCATAAACAGGATCTCTTTCTTCTATTTTAGACATAAACTTAGAAGGATGAAAATCATACATAATAGGTTCTATAAAGATATCACCCATAGGAGAACAATATACACAATATTCTTCATCATTTGTAAGTTTTTCTATTGCATCATAGGATGATGTTATGTTTTCTTCTGTTAAAAGTAATTCACTTATAGTCCAACGATCCTTATCACGTTTTCTAAACTTCTTGGGCCATAAGAAAAATAATCTAGGTCTAAAATAATTTTTCTGAGTTCCCATTTGTGCCGGACTATCTATTGCACTGAGTTCTGTAGGACTACCTAACACCATTTCTTTTAATCTTTCATAGGGTGTTACTACTATACTATCAAGTAAATCAGGTCTTCCGGTTTTTGGATTTATGGCTGCATTATATACATCTTCTACTCTATGAAAGTTGTTAATAAAATCATATGTAAGGGCAGGATGAATACCACATACACCGAATCCACTATTACTTTGCCATCCAGTCTTAGTAGTATCAATTGAATTGTTAAAGGGATAACCTTTGGAAACTGCATTGATAGCTTGACTGGCTGCAGTACCTACTTTAGCTTTTCCAGTAAGCTTATCTACACCAGAAACTGCTTCATTTATTAAAGCACTACCAACCTTAGATACAAGATTGGCTTCGTCTTTTAGAGAATAATCTTTTGTCCAATATCTTACAGAAGTATCATAAAAGGGTTTGATATTCTCTTCTTTAAAATCTTCTATAGTTATTTCGTTATATTGTAAATAGATATCATTCCAAGGACCCAGATTAAAACAATCTGGATCAGCTAAATAAGGTTTATCTTGTTTAAACCAAGATTCAAAATTGGTTTGTCTTCCAGATTCAATTCCTATTTGCTGTGCTACAGCTTCTGTTATTTTACCACCTAATTCCGTTGTTTTATAAACACTTTGTACTTTACTATCAAGTGTATTTATAACTTTACCCTGAAACTTTGTAAGCCCTTTATCTATTTGATTTTGTAAACTATTTGAATCAAAACCAGTCAGTGCAGTAAACGGTCTTAGATTTTGAATCGTTCCGGTATTACCTATAGGTATCATAGTGCCAGGATTCATTACTGTATTTAATCCGGTATCAACAAGATTTAATCCTGCATTAACAAGATTTAATCCTGCACCTGTTATACTCGTAAGAGAAGATAATAAACCAGAAGTAACGCTTCTTAAAGTAAATTCTCTACACATCATTCCATCAATATAATTTTGATTAGAATTTACTCCTGTTTTAAACTCGTGGGCTTCACGAAACACATTCATATACCTTTCTAAATTTGTACTGCTACTAGAAGTATTATATGGTGGTGGATTGCTATTAGATTTAGCTAAAGTATTAGCAGAGGTATAGTAAAAATGACTATTTTCTATAGCTTTATACTGTCTTTCATCTTGTGAGAAAAACATTACTTTAACTAAAGTATTAAATGCACCTGGTTGCCCAGACTCAATTTTTTGTCCTCTATTGGCAAGTCCTTTGATACCACTTTCATGAGAAGCAGCACGAATTAAAGAACCTTTATCAGTATATTTCTTTCTTTTGTAAATATATAAAGGATCAGATCCTTGTATAGTTATTATATCGTCAGATCCATATGATCTACTTTGGTCTAGTCCACTTATTACACCACTAAATCCAAAATACCAGTAAGAAGAAAATCTTCCTTTAAAAAATACATATATGGGATCTCTAAAATCAAAAATAATCTCACCTGCTTTCTTTGGGCAATTACTATGAAATTTTATTTCATATAACATTCTAGTAATACCCATACTATCATTTATCTTTAAATTAGTAAGAGAATTTATACTATTAATTATATCTGATTCTACAGTATTTCTACCTATTTTATCAAATGCCGCAGAAAAATCAGATGGGTTTAAATCTGTTTTTAATGATCTTTCTACTTTAGTAGATACATTATCATAAGGCGATCCTTGTTTATTTAACCAAGGATATTCATATGCTTGCAAAATATCTTTATCTTCTCTCCATCTTCCTTGATTGGCTTCTCCTATTAGATCTGTAATATCTACATTATACTTTCCTCTGGGGTTAGATAAAGTTATGGTACAACCACCATTTGCAGCATCATCATAACTGGTATCTACTCCTATAACATCTTTAGTTACTTCTGCACCACATAAAAAAACTCTGCATTCAGGACTTAAATTAACTAAAGTTACACCATCTTCTCTTTCTCTTTCTATAGCAGAGACAGGATATGTTTTATCAAATGTACCAAATACTATACCTTGTGCATTTGCAGAAGAATCTGTAGTATTTACTACTAGCTTTTTTCCTTCAGCTTTTAATTTATCTCTAAAGCGTTCAATAGGAGTAGGCATTATAGTATTTTAACCATTCCATTCTGTAGATTAGTAGTAGATGTATACATACCAGGAACTCTTTGTGAAATAGTAATTTTTCTTAGATTTTCTACAATATATTCAAAGCTATAATGAACTGTTTGTGCATCATCTTTAGTTTCTGGTACTTGAAAAGACGTGAAATATCCTTCTGCTATTACACCAGTAGGAAATTGTTTTGTATACATCTTTATATATTTTACATTATAATGTTCTTGTCCATCATTATCATAATAATATGCAGGTTGATCTGCTAAATCTTTTAATCTTTGTAAGAATAATCTGGGTGAATTATCTGTATTATCTGCGTGTCTTCCAGCTTTAATTCTATTACTTTCTGAAAGACTTGGATTCCATTTATTTAATTGAGCTTTTAATTTATTGGGATCTATTTGACCATTTCTTGTATACGAATTATATGTATTTCTTAATCCTTGTTTAATATAATTAGTATTTCCTTTTAGAAGGTTAAAAGCACCAGTTTCAGCATTTTGCGAAGCAGATTCAATTTGAACCCAACCAACTGCACCTTCCACAGTGATTACTTTTACATCTTGTCTGTAATGAAAAGTAACAATAGAACCTGCTGTATGCTGTCTATTTTGAATATATTTATCTTGTATAGTAATAGAAGAAGGATTTATCCACATTTCATACCAAGAATTTTTTATTTGCGTAGAATCAGATACAACACCCTTAGTTAATAAACTAGTTAGATTAGTGCTAAGATATGATCTTTTTTGTAAAGCCATTTGCTGTAGCATATTTGAAGAAAATAAAAAAGGAGTTAAGCCTGCCATATATTATCCACCTATTAAACCCATTCTTCTAGCAAATACTTCTTCTATTTTATTAAGAAAGGTATTATCTGTTAATATTGATCCATTTATATTTAAAGTAATTTCTATTTTTTTGTCTGAAGTTCCCATTCCGCCACTAACTCTATTCATAGCATTTTTAGTAGTTTGCGGAGAACCAATTTGTATATCATGCGAAGGATTAAAAGCATAAAAACTATCACGTCCAAGAGATTTCATAGATTCACTTGTAAGAACTTCGCTTACTGTTCCTCGTTTTATAACGCCACCAATATGTTTCTTTCCACCTTCTTCCATTCCTATAATATCTTTTAATACGTTTTTACTTTCTCTATACGCTTGCAGAGCTTTTGCAGGTGTTGCTTCTCCTTTTGCAAGTTGTACCAAAAGTGTTGCAACTCTATCTTGCCATTTTTGTGTAATTAATTCAAATTTAACCAACTGTCCTAGCTTTTCATCTGGTGGTTTCATTTCTTGCTGTATTGCTGGTACTAGTTCATCTAATTTTTCTGCAGGTGTTAGCATTAATGTTCTTAGCGTTTCCATATCTTTAATAGGTGCAATTCCAGCTTGCATTGCAGCCATACCTTTTTGAAACCCTGCAGGTCCACTTAGAATTAGTTTTTGAAATTCTCTTATTGTTCTTAAGGTTATATCTCTGCCTGTTATCCCGGACTCTTCTAGAGAATACCCGCCACCTTCTCTTTCTTTGAAGTATTTTCCTCCCAACATATATTGTTCCATTTGTTGAGTTAATGAGCCTTTTAATCCTATTTGGTTGGCCCAGAATGCACTAACAGCCATTCCTTGTTGTGCTCTTCCACCAATAATGTCTGCAGATACCTTTCCAATATTTTGTTTAGTAATGCCAGCTCTAAAAAGTAATTCCTGATTTTTTAGTAATCCTTGAGTTACTCTGGCTACGGTTTCCATATCTACACCTAGGTATCTAGCTTGTACCGCACTATCACCTATCCATTTAGCTATATCTTGTAAAGGAATACCTGCTTGTTTTGCAGTTTCTCTAAATTGACTCATAGTCTGTTCTACAATCTTCCACGTATCTCTTACTGAATTAGAAGATTGAATTATACTGGAGGTAAATGCAGAAGCAATATCCTCACCGTAAGTTTTGCTTATTAGAGCATATCCTTTAATTTCTTCTTCCGCTTCTTCTTTAGTTCTCCCAATAATACCTTTTCTAAAAGCTGTTTCACCATACTGGGTAAATTCCTCTCTAGTTAATTGACTACTTGCCATTACACTAATACCACCAGGTGCGCCTAATGCTCCGGCTCTTGCAGAAAAAACTCTTTGCTGTAATCTTCTTTTGTAATCATACATCATAGATTCTATTAAAGCATTGGCAGTTCCTCCTATAAATCCACCTACTGCTGGTATACCTTTTAATATACCAGTTAGTGCCCCTGTAACTTTAGAAATTTCACCTGTTTTTTCTAGTTCTCGTTCTCTTCTTCTTTCAGTATATCCTTTAAGTTTTTCCGTACCAAATCTACCAAAAGCAGAAGCAGTACCTACCATACTTTTCAATGCACCTTCAGGACCTGCTGCACCTGCTGCACCAAAAACTAATTTAAACTGTGCCCCTACCTCAGATGCTAATTTTTTTATATCCTGTAAATTTTTTCTTTTTATTTGGAGTTCTTTATTTATTTCTTTAGAAGTTTTAACTTGTTTTCCTATTTCTTCTGAAACTTTCTTATACGAACCTTCTACAGATTTAATTGCTGATAGTAATGCCTTATTAGCAGCAGTATGTTTTTTAGTTTCCTCAGCTGCTTTTTTTAAAGTTTCTAAAGCGTCTTGATATGATTTTCCTGTTTTTTCTTGTATTGCTTGTGCTGCTTTAAGGACAGAAGGTACTTTATCTAATGCATCCTTTGTTTCACTAACAGATTTTTTAGATCTAGATAAAGCTTCATCCATTTCTAATTCTGTTGCTAACATTTTTCTCTGGGTGGAATCAATGCTGGAAAATATATCTTTTAAAGCTTCTGCGTTTTTTAGTTGTTCAGTTAAATCTGCAGTAGCACCTTTAGATACCTCAGCAGCTTTTTTTACATCCAGCATTACTTGATCTAATTTTGGATCTGGCATAATAATATCCTATATACTTACTGCGATTCCATCTATATTTAATCTATCTTTCATATCCTTATCTGATATAAGAACTTCTCCAGTTTTCATGCTAACCAATCCTTTAGTAGGATCATAATATGTATCTGCAGAAGCATAATGAGAATCACCCATATTTACTGTATCAGGAAGACCCTGTTTTTTATTCTTTTCTTTTTGATCATGATACTTTTTCCATTCACCATAGTTTTCTGGTGCTACTATGCTGGATATGAATTCACCGTGAGGTCTCATCATATCAGTCCATTCTTCATATAGTTTGTATCGTCTACAGCGAATAGCAATAAGCCAATAACTAATAGGTATTGACTTAACTTCTTCAGAGTAAGGATTCCATCCATTCATTGCGCAGATGAAAAGTTTCATGAAATTGAAGTCGCCCATTAATTCATCTGCGTCTTCCCATTCTTCAAATGGACGACTTATGAGTTTTTTAGTTTATCTAGCGCTTTGTCTCTTTCATCTTCTAATTCAAGATATTTTGAATAAAGAAGATCTATAATTCTAGGAGCCATACCAACTAGATAAGCTCTTAAAGATTTTTTGACTGTAATAATGTAGTCAATTTTAGAGGGGTGATCTTGAGGTTGTATTTCTGGAAAGAATTGATAAATAGGGATGCCATCAATGGCTTCTATTGAATATACTACTTTTGAAAAGACAACCGATGTAATTCTTCCAGCTTCGGTTTCTATACTATCCTTAAGATCATCCATTGCTAAAAGGATGTCCCCTTGATCTAGCGCTCTTAGTGTCCAAGTATGACCTGCTACATCGAAAGTCTTTTTTAATTCACCTTTAGCTAATAAATCAGCTAAAATATTTCTTGGATGCTCAGGAGCAGCTTCGTTTTTCTTTTTAACAGCTTCGACTTCTTTTAAAAGCCGTTCTTCTGCTAAAGTATTTTTAGATAGATATTTCTCTATCTCTGCATCTATCTCATTTTTTCTTTCTTTTGTTATAAACTGAGGTTCTTGATGCAATTTTGTATCCGCAAATGAATCTAATTCTTTTTCAATTTCTGCATCAGGATGCATCATAACTCCTGGGGGCATTGGAATACCTCTCATTTTAGAAGGAGCTTGAGGACCTGTTAAAAATTCACTCTGATTAAAATCTTCTAATTCTTGTTTCATTTGTATTTCATTTTCTCCTTTACTGGTTTTTAATTAAATTCAACAATACCGTTTATAATTTGTAACCTGCTTATTAGAGATATTAATTCCTGTTTTTGATTTTCAAATTCTTTCACATCTGTCCATACGGCATCTTCAAAAAAAGCAGGATATATGGTGTGTCTAAATAAATCTGCTGCAAATCTGTTATTATCTGCAGCTAGTTTTCTATAGAACACTTCTAAATCTCTAGATTGCATAATTATGCACCAGCTAGAATAGGACGAATTCTAGTAGCAGTTAAAGTACCGTTTTCTAGAATAGGACCATTCTTTTCTGCTGTTGGTATATCCTCACCTATATCTGTAAACCAGCATTCTTCAAATACCCTACCAAATACAATAGTTCCTACTGTAGGAGATAAGAATTGTTGATAAATATACACTGGTCTAACCTGTTGAATAAGAGATACATAAGGATTTTGTAATGCACCGGTATATTGAATCTCATTATTATTTTGTATTTGCTCGGTATCTTCTGTACCTGCTCCGTCTATTCTCATAAGAGATCTAAGAAGATTGGAACTATATAAAGCATATCTACTTAAGGTAATGTCCACGCCATTTACTTTTCCAGGTATAACTTCAATCGGTTCACCTGGCCAATAAAAGGTCTGACCAAATCTAGCAGTTGCTAGATTAGTAGCAGATTCAAATGTACCATTAGGATAAGCTTCTATTTGATGAAGAATTTCTTTATCTCTAGTCATAGTCCATTTAAATTGTTGCACATATCCTATAGCAAATTGTTTACCATCACCAAAGCGAACCGCCATGGTAATAGATTGCATTGCTGCTTTTGGTACAGTATCAGTATCTGAAACTCTTCCACCCCCACCGGTTGCCCAGTTCATTGGGAAGATTCGTGATGTAGCCATATTATGATCTCCTTACAGATTATATTACAAAGATTACCTAGTTATCATTCATTTGAATTAAAATATGATTTTTATTACTGATTTTTAAGGTTTTCTGAAAAAAATTAAATGGAAACTATTAATAAGTATATTCTTTAATAGCTTTAAGATTTCCAGCATCGTAAATTCTTAGATATTTGTTTTTAAACATATTTTCACTTTCAGATAAATTTTTATCATAAGTAGTTAATATTTTTTCCAGTTTGTGTTTTTGAAATTTTTCTCTAGAATAGAGAATATACATATTATTTAAATGAAAATAGAAATAATTAGGTGCTGTTAGTATATCAATATTAAAGTTAGACGATAAATAACTAGAACCGTCAAAGTATCTTACATTGATGTAACTAATTAATTTTTCTGGTTTAACAGTATCTTCAAAATATTTTAACAATTTTTGAAAACCACCTATAATAGAGTAATTTAATAATGTACAAGATCGTATTAATTCATAACAATTTGTACTTTTATCATATCTAGATTTAGAGAAAGAACAAATACTAACAAGTTTATCTTCATAAAATAACCCTAATCGTATATTTGCTGATACATAACCTTGCAAATGATTTGCTTCTAAAAATTCTCGGTATTGTATAGAAGAAATTTCTTTAATATTGCATTTTCTAGCGTATATAGCTGTAGTTTTATGTAATTTAGATAAAATAATGGATTTAACAATATTACATTTACTTAACCATTCGTTTTCAAAAATTTGTATATAATAAATACCAATATTTTTAAAAAAAACATATTTATCCTGGTGATATTTTCTAGTTTGTACTTGATCAGAATGCCAGAAAAGACCGTGAAAATCTATTCCTAAATTAAAATCTGGAAGATATATATCAAGTTCGTATGAAGAAGATTTTCCTTTTCTTCCATATTTTTTATTTGTTTCTATATTTATAATATTTATAGATTTTAACCAATCTACTATTTCTTCTTCATATCTAGATCTGTAGGCAGAACAGGAACATCCAATACCTTGTGCATAAAATCTATCTGTAGTAAAGATCTTTTCACATTTTAAACACTTAAATGCAAATAAATCTCTTCCAGTACTGTATTCTTCTTGTGTAAATAAAGGTTCTAATTTTTTTAGTTTTAATATTTCTATAAAAGTATCCCAATATTTAAACCTATCGTTTGTTCTTCTTTTATCTATTACTTCTGCAGATTGTGTTGGCCACTCAACGCCTCTTTTTAAAAGATTAGTTTGTTTAAGTTTATCTCGTATAATAGAGGATTTCAACGGATTATCTACACCTAAACTTTCGAGTAGCGTATTTTTTATTTTTTCTTGTATCAGTGGCGATTTTAACACGCTTGTTACACCATATTCTTTTAGAACTGTATTTCTACTTTTTTCTTGTACTTCAGGACTACTCATTGGTCCTTTGCTGCCAAATTTTGGTATGTTATTCTTTCCTCTTTTTTCAAGAGATTCAGGATTCTGCATAGGATACTCACAACCATATTTTTTCAACATAGTGTTTTTAAATTTTTCTATTTTTTCAGGTAATTTCATTAAATTAGAATTACCATTTACTTCTAAATTAGTTTTTTTTCTTTTGATATCTGCATCTTTTTGAAATTGCTTCCAATGTAATTCGCATGATCTATAAGTATATTTTCCTTTCTTAACAATATTTTCTGATCCACAATATTTACAAGTTTTTTTGGTAATTGTTGGTTCTTTTTTAGGCATTTGTTTACAACGATCAGATCTTAGCATACCAAAACTAGAAGAACCGTATTTCTTTTGCAGTGCTTCATTAGTTTTATAAATTTGATCAGGAACTTCTATTGTTTTATAACAAGTAATACAGCAATTATAGATAACACCATTTTTATTTGTTCTAAGATCTTTAGTAGTTCCACAGTGTTTACATTTTTTTTCTATCATATATATTTTCCTTAATTATTAAATAAACTTAAATCCTGTAATAAGTATAAAATATAATAATAGTATCTTAGGTTATTTTTCTATTATTTTTCTGGTAATTCAATAAAAAACCCTGAAATAATGAATTTCAGGGTTTGACTTTTCTAGCTCAGGAAAAAGGTAAATTACACTGATATACTGTATTCTCCTTCCATGTATTTATTGGTATATACTGAGTAATATGAATATCTGAAGTTTACTGTGTCACGTCTTGTAGTTGGTAACGTAACAGATATCTGATCTATTTCTTCTATAATTAACTTGGATAGATAATCCTTAAATACGTCGTTTAAGAATTTTTCTACTGTTTGTTTATATACAGGTCTATTTGTAATTAATCTACCAATAAATGTTCTATCGAGTTGAATAGCAACATCTTTAGCAATATAATGCTTAGCAGTAATAATATTAATATTATTTTTCTCAACACTAGTATTATCAGTAGTTAAATCATCCTTAATAATTAAAGAACTATCTGAACCTAATCCGCATACTAGAGCACTTGCGCCACCTGCTAATTTAAGCATATCATCTGTATAATAATCATCAAAATCTTCTTCAAATAACTCTAGACCCGGAATAGTATGTCTTAAAATTGTTTGTGCTGCATAAGAGAATGAATCTCTATATGCGCCAATTGCTGCTGCTATAAAAGCTCCATTTACTGTTGTAGCTGTATCTAATTTAGTAGTAGGATCTTTATAATAATAAGTAGCTCTTGTAGCATTAATATAAACTACAGATTCATTTCGTATACTATAAGCTATACCACAAACTGAATTAGCTTCATCTGTATCACCTAAATCTGTTAGTGCTGCTGCTCCTGTATAATACATTCTATATCTACCGTTTTGTGGTAAATTTCTATCGTTAACATGTGCTATAACAGCATTCCTAACCGTACCACTGGTATTTAAAACACCAAGTGTTTGTACGTCTCTATGCTTACATTTCTGTAAAGCAGCTACATAATCACTATTTTGATCTGAAGGTGGAACTTGAATAACTGCAATAGTAGGTACACCATACCAATTAAGTGCTAAATCACAAAGCATTACTAAAGGATTAGCAGGTATACAATCACCTAGATCATCCAATACATCTTGATAAGAACTAAATTCTTTATATTTATAATCTGTAGTTGGTCTATTGTATGTATATGTTACATAGTATGTTCCACTATCTGCTACTTTAGGAGTAGTAGTAATGGTAAGAACAGTTCCTACTAATAGTGCGTTTAATTCTGCTTCTGTTCCAGAAAGATTAATAGTAGTATCAGTAGGAGTTATATCATCAGATATACCGAAAGTATAAGTATTTGCACCTACAGTAGCTGTTATTTCTGCGTATCCTGCTGTTCTAGCTATAATAAGTTGGCTAGAAAGTGTAAACTCCATTTGTCCATTAGAAGCAGCTTTAGCAGTACCGCTTTCTATAGTAACAGTAGAATCTGATCCAGTATCTGTATTAGTAATTACAATATCTGTAGTCGCAGCAGAGCATGTAAAACCATCTGCTGTAATTGCTGTATTTATTAATGCAGCTATAGCAGCATATGTTAATGTACTTGCTGTTAATATTGTATATTCAGTGCCATTTAAAGTAAAATAATATCTAGAAGCAGCAGAAAGACCTGAGGCTTGTCCACCACCAGCAGTAATAGTCATTCCAAATCCACCATAACCGCTTGTAGCATCTGCACCAGGAACTGCTGTATCAAAAGAATCCCAACCTGTTAAGGAAGAGAATAGGTCCGTTCCGCTGGATCCGGCAGCTAATGCAATATTATTTCCAGCACCTGCAGTATCATGTGTTACACGAATATCGTTAGTAACAAAACTTGCTGTTACACCTGCACCTACAAGAGCAGCATTCATGCTGTCTACTACATCGTCGTAATCCATAGTAGATGCGCCTGTACTTGTTAGACTAAAGTAATATTCTGTTCCGTTTACTGTAAAATAATAGGTATCTCCTACCAAACCACAGATAGAAGTATGAACTACATCTAAACCAACTTCTTGATAACCACCAGTTGCATCTACGCCAGCAACAGGAGTACCTACTGCACTAAAATGTGTTAATGAGGTTAGTAGATCAGCACCATAGGTTCCGCCTGAAATTGTTTTGGTTTCTGTATTAATAATCCAAGTAATTTCACCAGTAGTAGTATCTACTGTAAAATCCGTATCTTCTACTAGGTCATTTAATCCTATTTGTGTACCTGCTGATTCAATTTCATAAATACCTGTAGTATAATATGTTAACTGATCAACAAGACCACTAGATGTTCTAGTAATAGCCTCATTTTTTTCTCGTTTATATGGGCTAGCTGCACCAATAAAGCAAGGCTTTCTTTGTGAGCTTGACGCATTTGGAGTGGCTGTTTGTGTTATTTCTGTTATAGTTACACCCGGAAGTGTATATCCTGAATCTGCCATCGGAGATGCTCCTTCAAATTATGATTACTTGAAATATTAAGTTTGTCTTTTTAGTTTTAAGGTTCTTTATTTAAAATTACCTAAATTATATGTTTTACAGATTAATCATAAGATTCTAAAGGATTTCTTACATCCTCTTCTTCTTCAACTGTATAATAATCTGCCCACCATCTTATATCATTTCCATTATACCCCGTACTTGTATAATATCCAGTACTGGTTATTTCTCCCATGCTTCCATAGACATAGATAGGAACATATAAGGTTTCATTACCTGTAGAAGTTCTTCTATCCATATAATTAAATCCTTCTGTAACTAATATATTCCAATTATCTCCTATATCAGGAAATATATATTCTACAAAAGAATTTAATCTTACTGTACACGTATATATAAGAGTCTGTGTACTAATATCAGTTACTTCATTTTCTCCTGTTATTTCTACTGGTGTAGTAGTAGGTATAATATTAAACATTTCTTCGCTATCGCCTTTATATAAATAAGGCCAGCGGTAATAATGAGAAAAACATAATGCTACTAACTCACTAATTTGAGATCTTATATCAGGTGACATAGCAGCAATTATCAAATCTACTGGAACATCATACATATTAGCATACATATTATAAAAAGATTGTATACTACCATCTGTACTTTCTAATGCATCTTGATATATAAAATCATCTGCACCTAAAAAAGGTTTTCTTTCTCTTTTATTTCTAGATGAAATAGCAATTAATGGCATCTTCCTTTCATAAAAAGGAAAATCTCTTTCTATATTTAGCTTTGTTTCAGAATCTGTATTTTGTAAAATAATAATTTCAGGAACAGCTATCTTATAACTAGTAACTGAACTAGAAAAGAATTGATTAAGAATATCTTTTAACACACTTTTAGTTTGTCTTTCTATTTTATGAAAGCTAAATTGTGTTAAATCTCCGCTAAACGATTCTGGGTGTTGATTAGATTCTATACTCATTCGTTATGATTCTTCAGTAGTAGTTTCTTCTTCTGGTAATTCGCACAATAAAGTTTCTTTGTGTTCATCTATATTAAAATATACCATATTTAGATATTTACAAATAGAAGTATTTACTACACAAGAAGGAATACCATCTTGATCTTTTAAAATATCTTCTCTATCGCTACCTGGGCAATGTGTAGGTACTACTTTTACAACAGAAGGATTTATTATAATAGATTCTATTAGTATTTCTCGCATATTCTTTACTTTATGGGTGCATCGGGATTAGCTATCTTTTCTTCTCTTCCTTCTTCATCTACTTCTCTTCTAGCTAGATGTGGTTGTCCATCTACTAAAATAATAGACCATTCTACAGAACCTGTTTTGGTTCTGTAAGTATTTTGTCCTATTTTTTCCACTTCTTTTTTTACATCAGGTGTTAATTTAACTAATCTGGAGGACGCAAGTCTCCTTTGTATTTCTTTTCTCTTTTCAGTTTCAAGAAAAGAATCACCATATAAAGATGAAAAAATGCTATTATCTCGTTCTTTACTCATTTTAGTGCTCCTATACTTTTAAGAAAAATAAAGAATAAATTTACTTATTTAAGACAAATACTGTATTATTTTAACAACATCCTGCTTATCTCTCAAATAAGCAGTGATAAAATCTGTATGGATCATTTTTAATTGTGGTCCATGCATATGAAAAGTAGATTGTTGTACTTCATAAAATTGATTTTCAAATGTTCCTTGTAGAAATTGAATAATATCAAAATTTTCAATTACTACTTCTGGAAGAACCCACCATCTTAAAGGACGGACAGTAGCCCAACCATATGGACCTTCTGTAATTTCTGTTCTTTCTTGATCTCTTGCAGCCAAGAAAGCAGGATAATCAATTGCTGAATAAGTTGGATCTATATCTATTAAATTCTTTTGATTTCTATATCTAAATCTGATAGAATTAAATTCAGGTGAAGGACTTGTTACCGTTCTTTTTAACATAACAATTCTAAATCTAATATATTGTGTACCTTTAGTTAAAGTAAAAGTACCTTGTTTATTTGCTAAGTTATTAGTAGAATAAGTAGATGTTGAAATTTCATTCCAATTAATATCGTCTGTAGAATAATAATAAGTTATTCTATTTAAAGTTGGATCTGTTCTATCGTTAATTAGAAATCTATCAAAAGCTTCACATCTAGTTAATGTAAATCTTTCAGTAGTAATTATACCTTCTCGATTAGTATTTGAAGATATAGTAAATAGACTTCCAGAATCACCAGCTATTGTAATAAAATCATCTTTTGTAACAGTAGATGGAGTGGATACAACAAATTCTTCATATCCATATTTTTGGTATCCGCCAAGATAGCCGGTACCTAAACATAAGAAATGAGATCTATCTGGTTGAGCTTTTTCTTCATCCCAACAATAACATTTAGTTTCACCAGATGGTGCAGTTCCATATAAAGTATTTGCTACATTTTTATAAAGAGTACAAGGAGTTCCACAACCACGCATTTTTACACGAAGTTGTGAGATAGTAAAATCGTATATGAGATGACGATCAATAACCGCGCGTACATCTGTTCTAGATCTAATTGGCCACCTCACAATCCACCTCCTTGTAAACTTTATTAAAATAAAATTCATTAAACTGTTCTTCTGTATTATTTAAAACACTATATAAAGAATGAAATTCTCTGTGGCATGTTTCACAAAGAGTTATTCCATTTTCTAAAATTGTTCGTAATTCTTTATGTTCTGCAAATCCATTTTTGTGGTGTGCATGTAATTTACAATTTGTTTTTCCACAAACTTGACAAGTGTATAAATCTCTAGAATAAACTGCTTTTCTCCAATCTTCATACTCAATATATCTTCTATTGAGTAATCTATCTTGTAAAGATAAGTTTGGGTTATATCTTGGATGATTTACACCACATTTTTTCTTCCTAAGTTCTATTTTAGTACATATTCTGCATTTTCTTCCATTTTTTAAAGAAGCTATAGATAAAGAAGTATGGTGTCCTTCTGGACAAATTAATTGTAGTGTATCAGTAGAAGATAATTCTTTTATATTTGTATCTAGTAATATATAACCTATATTATTTAAGTATTCTTTACATTGAATAGTATATAATTCTTTTTCTCGTATTTCTCTATTTAAATAACCGCACGATTTACAGGTTACCCTGTTATCGACTACTGGTTTATATCTAAAAACTTCGAAAGAAGTATAATTATGTCTTCCACAACTACATATATATTCTAAGGGTGTACGTATAGTTAGCTGTTCGATATACTCAGTTAACAATATGCAATTACGTTTCTCAAAAAATTCTTTTACTTCCTGATAGTTTAATAAATGTCTTATAGAATTTTGTTTTGCTGTTTTACTATGAGAACAAATTGAACAACTATAGCTTATTTGATCTAATCCTTTATAGATAATATGTCCATTTTTACATTTACATTTCATTTTTTTGGATTTTATATTATAGCTTGTTTCTAGTAATTCAAATCCATGTTCTTTAAATAATTCTTTTGCTTTTAAAAATTCTTCTTCTTTTATTTTTTTTAATTTTTCCGTATTTCTGCAACTATCACAAATAATATTAAAATTATTATAAGTTATAATACGCATAGCACGTTCTGCTGTGGTTGTAAAAATATCAGCACATATTGTGCATTTAACTTTAAGTTTTGTTCTCATTGTAGAATAATCTTGTTTACTAGATAGTATAACGGCATTGTGTTTTGTAAAAAATTCTTGTATTTCTTCAAAACTTTTTGTTTTCGGTCTATTTTGTATTATTTTTGTGCATTCATAGCAATAAGGATAAATTCTCTTTTGTAAAGTATACCAAGTAGATTCAAATTCCTTTCCACACTTGCAGATGTACTTTAAAGTTGAATTCCAATCTTTTATTGAATCCGATAATAATATCAAATCATATTTATTAAAAAATTCTTTTATATCTTCTAAAGAAGGATTTCTTTTTTCTAAATTTGGTTTCATATTTTGTATTTATATATATTTCTCCTTAAGGAAGATATTCTAATCTAAATGGTAAAATAGTATTTATCACAAACAATGATTGATTATTTTCAACAAAAAATTTATCTATTACTGACATTAATTGATCTGTTTTTTCAGAAGACAAAGTTCTTTGATTATTAAAATATTTTTTTATTTCTTGCAATGCTTCATAAGCATCATTTCTTAGATTTAATTCCTTTCTTCTTTTTTCTGTCATATATCCAATATCTTCTAATATAGAAGAAGACTCTTTTTCTGAATCTATTTCTAAAATAGAAGATTCTATTAAATCTAATATTTCATATACTTCTTCAAGCATTTAATATCTCTTTTAGTTGTTTAATAGTATCTTGTGAATTTTTATGCAATATGCCAATACCGCCTGCAGTTTCCCACTTAGAGATATTTTTTTCCTGATCATCTATTAGAATACTATTAGGTGTTGCATACTTACTTTTATCTTGTTCAAAAAGAACTTTTATATCCTCACCTAGATATTTATCTACCCATTTTCTTTTATCTTTTTTACAACTATATACAGATTTAGCTGGTTTAGTTAATATCGATGGGTTATATGGTAACACGAAATTCCATAACTCTTCTGCATCTAGTTTTGGATCCATATCAAACCAGAAATTATCTATCTTATCCAAGATATCCCAGACAAAATCATCACCATACTTTTTAAATAAAACCTCTGGTTTATCTCCTAATTCTTGTTCAAATTTCTTGTCAAAGTCGACGAGAACTCCATCAAGATCTACAAAGATTTTATAGTTTTTCATCTATGTTATCTATCAAGTCCAATTCGTATCCGCAGGTGTTGTGGATGCTTGAACTGTTGCTCCTAATAATGAAAATAAATTTACACTTGAATCATCGGGTACAGTAATTGTATCCCTTAATCCTATTTCTTTAATAGTAATATTAAAAGAAAGATTTCTAAGTAATGCTAGAGTAAAATATCCATTTGAATCTGTTACTGTAGATCTAGGTTCATATCCTATCGCAACTAATCCTGTACTAGTTGATATAAAAGCAGGTACTGTAGTCGGTATTGCATAAATTCTTACACCTTCAAATGCTTCACCTGTTGAATCTAATATAGTGCCATATACATTACACTCATTTGTGCTTACAGATTCACTTGAAACATAAAAAGTATTAATAAAAGAGATTTCTGTTCCACCATCTGTTGGTGTTAAAAATATTTTATCAAAATATGTTCCTGGTGTAGTAATTATAGATGCAGTATACTGATATAATCCAGTAGTTACTCTAGTAATACTCCCAGATGAAATTGTTTCTACTATATTAGAATTTGAAACAGCATCAGCATATAAAGAATGAATTGTAACTTTATTAACAGAGTATGCATCATATGCTGTTCCAGCCCGTAAAAACTGAAATTCAAGTGTAGTAGATTCAGAAACATTTGCTGTATATCTTTCACTCATATTTTATACTCCAAATCCACCCCAAGTTCCGTTTTCTATAGCAGTCATAATTGCTACTAAATCTTCATCTGTCCATCCATCACCTTTAATGTCTGTAAGATGATTTATAATAATTTCTTGATTAGCAAGAGTAGCATTTCCAGTACTTGATGTTAATGTTCTAGTTCCATAATTCCATACATCTGAAGCATCTATAACTGCAGTTCCGGTACTTGTTAAAGCTCTACCCATCGATCCAGCTACATTATATGTAGCTGTTTCTGCATTCCAAACCGCATCTGCTATTTCTGCTCCTGCAATATTTACATATACAGCACCAGAACTTGTTACTGTAGATGAGAGTTGTTTACCTGCAGAACCACTTACTGTATGAAGAGATAATAATTCATCCCATACGGCGTTTGCTACTTGGGTATAATCAATAGCAGCTGTTCCTGAACTTGTTAAAGTTCTATTAGTATATTCCCAAATTGCTTGTGCTGTTGCACCTGATACTGTAACATTATCTACTTGATCCGAGAGTGTCTTTAAAGAATCATTATCTGCACCACGAATACCAGATACCAACGAGTTGATTTGTGTTAGGGTTGCTCCATTTACAACACTTGCAACACTACCAGAAACATTACCAGCTACTGATCCAACACTACCAACTACGCTTCCAACACTACCATTAACATTACCACTTACATTACCAATTAAGGTATATGATTGTGTACTTGCCAAACTATATCCTGTTTTATCTGAAACTGTTGTAACTGATCCAACAGATCCTGTTATATTTCCTGAAACATTTCCAATAAGTGTAAATGATTGATCACCTGATAATGTTCTTGAGGAATTACCCCATACTGATGAAGCTATTGTTGAAGTAGTCAATCCAGAAACAGAACCAACCGAACCAGAAACATTACCAGCAACACTACCAACTGCACCAACTACTGAAGCTACTGAACCACTAACATTACCGGCAACCGATCCAACACTACCAACTACGCTTCCAACTGAACCGCTAACATTACCAGCTACACTACCTACAGCTCCTGTAACTGAACCAACAGCTCCTGTAACTGAAGCTACTGAACCACTAACATTACCAGCTACTGAACCAACAGCACCAACTACACTTCCAACTGATCCACTTACATTACCAGCAACACTACCAACTGCTCCAGTAACACTACCAACACTACCAACTACGCTTCCAACACTACCATTAACATTACCACTTACATTACCAATGAGTATAAAAGACTGATCACCGGATAATGTTCTACTTGAATAAGACCATACATCTGCTGCATTGACTGTAGCAGTTCCAGAACTTGTTAAGGTTCTTGTAGTATATTCCCAAACATCTTGAGAAATTTGATCTGAGGTATAAAATAACTCATCTGCTATTGCAGTAGAAGTTATTACTCCTGCACTCATTGCAGTTACTGTAGATCTAATAGATCCAGAAGAAGCACTCATTAATGCATCATATGCATCAGAGTTTATAACTGTACATACCTTATGAAATGCTAATGCACCAGAAACATGTATAAAAATTTCTAATGGCCCATACGTATTAGTATCTGTTGCATCTAATACACAATAATAAATACCATTTGAAATATGTGTTGCACCACCGCTATTTTTATTTGCTAAAGTAGTAGCACCTGATTTCCACAACTTTATATCAGTATTTGCTATAGTTAAACTTGTTTGTTCTATGTTTCCAGTAGATGTGTCTAAAAAGAATCCTAATGGAACTTCTTGACTGGCTGTATTGTATTTTAGTGGGAATATCATTCTGCTACCCTTATTACTTTAGATAAGATAGTGTGTAAGTAAAATATATTATTTTTCTATATAATTTTAGTATCTTTTCGTTTAAATTGCTCGTTTTATACATATAAATTTCTTCATAGAAGAGATAGTCTCAAATATTATTTCTTTCTTATATGTAGTAGGATTTAAATTTTCATTTGCAATAGCAGCTAAAAGTGACCAATATGCTTTTCCCATTCTCAGTCTTCCATCTGTACCAAGATGTCCACCATCTGCTCTCATATATGAAGTTTCTGCTATTTCTCTACCATTTCCATCTACTTGCTTAACATTAGAAGTATTATAACATTCTATATCAGCAATATCTATTAACCATTTTGCATGATCTAAACAGTAAGTTCTAATTGCAGAATTATATGCTTCTCTAGCAGCATAACTTGCATCATCTTGAAGAGGCATTGTCCACCAAACAACAGTTATACTTGGATTTGCTGCTTCAAATGCTTCTATATCCTCAATATCGGATGCAGCCGCTGCTGCACCATCAGAAATATAACCAGAAGTTTCAGGCCAAACATCTATCCAGCAATATTTCCACATTGCAATATCAATAGCACCGCGCATATTAGCTGACATCTCAACGAATCCACTTATTTTAGTAGCAGGAGTAGGATTTCCACGGTTATTATCCTGTAAACCTGTATGTGTTGAAAACCAAGTGTAATCATTGGCTGATTCTGCAGAATCTCTATCACAAAGATATCTATTATTTTCTGCATATAACAGAGCTAAACCACAATTTGCAGAATCGTCATAGTTATTACCAGTAGTTGAATTTGTGGTTGAATCTCCTACAATATCTTGACCAGTAGAAGCATGTTCAAAGTATACTTTCTTTGCTGCAGCTTTTAAAATTTCAGCATTAGTGTAACTTGAAGGATCATAATTAGTATGATTTATTGTTCTATATTGATAGGTGGCTGTCCAATCTGCATATAGCGTAGTATTATTTGATATAACAAATGTATCATTAGCATCATAATGAGTACCACCTGTTGAGGTTGTTTGCCAACCACCAAAGGTATAATTAGTTTTTGCCAGGCTTCCAGTATTTCCTAATACTGTTACTGTTGCTCCAGATTCATAAGGTGAATTTGCATCGGTAGGTACTGATCCTGAAGTATTACCATTTCCATTATAAGTAAGTGTACAAGAACTACCACTGCTTGCAGGATATTCTATTCCTGAAGTAGAGTAAGATGGAGACGACATATTAACTGCCGTCCAGGTAAGATTACCGGATTCATCTGTCATATCATCTATTAAAGGAGTATATGTTAAAAGATGATCAGATTGTATATCAAGAGGATTTACGTCACAATTATATAGATCAGCTATTTCATCAGTTGATAAAGCAACATCCCACACTGCAACATGCTCTATATAATCATCTGCATAGTCGTAAAAAGTAGAAGAACAACTAGCTCCTATTCTTATTTGATCTATACTAATTGATCCTGCTGTCCATGCCCCAGGTGTTTGTGCTTCGTTATCTAAATAAAAAGTTATGCTATCACTTACAAAAACTACTACACAATGGTACCAATTTGTTGTACCAGGATTACCAGAATGTGTAGAAGTATACCCAGATCCACCAGCCCATCCAATAGATCGTATCTGGTCATCTGCAGTTTGTATACATTGATATTGACGTTCTTGATCTACATCTCCTACACCTGCTAATGTACACCAATATGCTAAAGATGCACGTCTAACCCACAACGAAATAGTCATAGGTACTCTATTAACACTTAATGCAGAGTATAAATATTGTTCACTAGCTCTAGTAAATCGTAATGCCATATATTAAATGAATCCCTGTTGCATTAAATATAAAACTACCTTAGAAGATATATTTGAACCACCTGCAGGTGGTTCACCGCCTGATGGATAAGTTATACCTAATGATGTATATGTAGGAGAGCCTAAGTTTGAAGCTGACCAAGATAGTGTTCCTACACTATCTGTTAAAGAATCTGAAAAAGGAAAATAAAATTGTAGTCCACTAATTTCAGAAGGTGCTGTAGTGCATGCATATAAATTTCCAACTTGTGTAGAATTAAGTGCTACATTCCAACATGCTGCATGTTCTATTGTTCCTGTAAAAAATTCTGCCCCACCTGAATTTGCTGTTCGACCTACAGCCATAAGATCAAAAGCTACAGAACCAGACGGACTCCAAGCTTGTGTTGTAGGGGTGTTATCATCAAAATAAAATACTATGGAAGAAGCACCAAAAACAGCGCAAAGAAAGTGATTAACATCATCATCAATTAAGTGTGTAGCATCTGAAGCAGCTGCAAAAGCAGCAAAAGAAATTGCTCTTGTCCATTCGTTTTGTGCTTGCATAGCATTAAAAGATAAAGCTTCTGATACATCTCCTAAACTAATCATAGACATTGGTTCAAAATATGTAGAAGCTTTTTTTACCCAACACATAAATGTGAAAGGTTGTGGAGCAGAAATACTAACTGGTGCTGTTAAACATTGATTTGTTGCTAAATTTAGACCCATATTAAATTATCCAATTTATTAACTAACTATAAAAAATAAAAACTTATAACAAATTCTTAAGTTATTAAAAACCCTAGATAATAATTAAATTATCTAGGGTCTTCTATGACGGTCCCAAGAAAGCGAATTCTTGCTATGCTATTTAGTTTTTATTATAAAAGATTCATCAACATAAGACTGAATTAATCTAGCAATACCTTCTTGAACAGAATAACCTTCTTCTGCACATTTCTTTTTGAAGTCTTCATGCAAAGATTCTGGTATTCTATAAGTATTTCCTACTATTTTGTTTTTAGTAGTAGATAACCACATTTGTAATTTTTTCTCACTATCACTCAAAAAAATAGAATCCTTTTTTCCTAAGGATTCTTCTAGTAATTCAATTATCTTCTTATTTTCTTCATGAAGATCTGATATTGTAACTGATGTACAAACAAGTAAATCAAGAATTTTATTATATTCGTTAATCTTATTCACCACGAATTCTTTTAGCAGTACTTAGTAATGCTCTTCTGTGCATTTCATATTGTAATGGATCTACTTTGGCTTCTCCATTAATAAACTTTTGTGCAAGTTCTTTACACTTTAGTTCATCTTTAAAACTCCATTCTTTAGTTCTACTATTGTATTCTGAAGAATGTGCTATTCCGTTGCAACGAAGAAATGTAGCAAGCGGCAAATCACAAGTTTGAAAGGCATTTCCATTCATATATCTACCTTTATATCAATCCGCGCTCTAGATGAGCTTTCCATTTATGGTCCTCTGAAATTGCGCTTGGAGTTGGTTCTTTATTATCTACTTCGTAGAATTTTTGATTATCAGGTCTTCTAAGAGGATTTTCTCCAGTATTGCTAAACGGACTCTTTTTGTAATTATAATTAGGCTCTAATTTTCTATAGGAAAATGTATTTATTTCATTATATAAGTCTTTTTGAGTTAATGGTATTAAGTTTCTACCTCTTGTACAATAAGAAGGAGATTGAATTAATCCATTTAAAATTACTAAATCTATTCTAAAATCATATCTATAATCATTATTAGGAATGATCATATTTATAGAAACAATACCATTCTTAATAGTACCATCTTCATAAGTACTTGAAATTTGAGTAGAAATTAAATTATAATCTGGAACAATATTAATTAAGGGTATAATAATCTTATCAAGAACATTAGTAGCTATAGGATAGAGTTGTTCTTTATAAGCTCCATCCGTTTCAAACTGTCTTCTTTCTGGAATTTTTCTTTCTTTAAGTTCTTCTAGTTCTTTTTGAAGAGGTTCCATTTGTTTTAGAACGTCTGTTTTTAATTCCTCTTTAAGAACTTTAAATTTTTCTTCTCTTTCTAGATCTTGTACAACGTCTTTAAGATCTTGAAGTTCTCTTTCAATTCCATCAGTAATTTTGGCGTCTTCAATAGCTTTGTTAATTTCTTCTCTAAGAAGATCCATATTATCTGTATCTTCTATTGGTTCTTCTTTTTTAGAAGCAGCAGGAGATGGAGTTGTTTCATCTTTCTCCATCTCTTTTTTTGTACTATCTTTTATTGAAGGCAGTTTAACAGCTACTTTCTTTTTTTGAAGTTCTGGAAACAAAATATCAAAATAATCTGTTTCTTGTTCTTGATGAAGTTTATCTTTCATTAAGCTTGGCCAGGACGCTCGACATCTACTGTGAATTCTTCTTCGCTTGCGCCTTCAGAATAATCATAATAAATTATATCATCAACGCTTAGATCTGAAAAATCACCGCGTAGCATTCTAGTTCTTGTATATCCTATTGTCTCGTTGAAATAATCTCTTGTATAATCAACACGAACTTCTTGCCCAGCAGTTGGTGCACTAGCAACAGCAAAGTTAAGTACTATCGTTCCTGTTACTTTATCTAGAATATTTTCTGATGTTAATTCAAATGCAGTTCCATATAATGCAGTACAGTTATTCATATCATAAGAACCAGATGCAGTATATAGTAATCCGTCTGCAGCAATATACCCAGCACCAGTGCTTGTATAAATTTTTCTACCTGTCGATGTGGTTAATGCATACTCTGCATGAGGGGCTTCTGTTCCAGCTATCTTAATAATAAGAGAATTTTCATTTATAATTGGTTGAAGTGTACCTTCCCATGTTACCGCACCAGTAGATGCTAATTCAGTAGATGCAATTGTTTGATCTTGAACAAGTGGTGTTTCTTCTACTAAAGCTATTTCGCTGGTTTCTGATATGAATCTAATTACGCCTTTATAAGTTGACATTGTGTATATTCTCCTTGGTTATGTCAATTGCAGAAAATAAATATAATATTGCAAGTTTACAAGAAAATATTAAAAAGGAAATTATTCTTTAAGGTTTCTAAAAATATTTTTCTAGTAATTTCTGCAATTTTTCGTCTAATTCTCTTTCTTTTTGTCTATAATTAATTGCTACTTCTTTTGCATGCATAAAAACTTGAAAAATTAGTTCTCTAATTCTTTCTACATTTTTAATATTATAAGTATATAGTTCTTCTCTGGTTATAACTTCCTCATAGAAATAGTTTTGATTCAGTAATTCGCTAGTTCTACTTTTAATATATTCAAATTTATCGTTAATATATTTATTGAAACTTATTTCATTCATGTCTATAAAATGATTTTCTCTAAATGCTTGACGAACATCCCGTAATATTTCATTTGTTATATCTTTTAAAAGTAACCTATAACAGTTTGTACTAATGCTGCCAACAACACTACTAATACCTTTAGTTTCCAGTAAATCAAGATATAGAGAAAGCATATAATACTTTATTTCATCAGATTTTTGTTCTGCATAATTCATTTGATCTCTTAACTGTTCGATGTGTATCACATATAATTTTTCATATTGTAATTTATTGCTTTCATGTATTAATAAGATGATATCTTTATTATGCATACACTCCTTATGTGGATTTTTTCTAAATTTTGATTCTTTTTTTGTACTGCTATCTGTTGATCCTATTTCTATGGTATCATCTCCTGATTTCCATTTAATACCTAATTTAATAGCTTGATAAATAATTTTAATTATTACACCGATCATAAAAATAATACCCAAAAAGGAGATGATAGCAAAGGAAAGTTGAAACCATAATGGGAGTGTGCTTAACCAAGAAAACATAACATACCAATATTCATGTAAAAATATTTTTTCTATTTTACATAAATTTAAAAATTTTTAATATCTATTTAAGTAAAAATTAGTAAGAATATTAAGAAATAATACTTCTATTCATAAATAACTGTAACATTAACCGCATTAACAATAACTACTGTTAATCCTGTATAAAATCCGCAATCAAATACAAGAGTTGTTGGTGTAGCAATAGATGCAGTATTAACTATTCCTATTATTGCTCCAGATGCAGCAGTATTATCGTATAGCGTAATACTACTTCCAGCAGCACCATCATTCACTACTAATCTGTATAAATGACCGGGGCTGTATTTTAAGACAGTAGTACTGGCTCCAGAAATATACTTATATAATGAATCAGTTTGTAGAGGTCCTAATCTATTAATTGTAGCTCCTCTTATATACAAACTGATATCAGTTGTTATACCAGTATTTGTATTTTCTGCTCTAATAGGAAGATGAATATTTGTTGTCCATGGTGTTGTTGAGGCTGATGTAGTATGTAATAAATTACCATCGACAGAAAACCATACTTGAGTAGTTGTATAATATATTTCATAAGTATGAATCGAAGTCCCAATAGAATACGAAGACCCCAAATCTCCATTAAAATATCCTGAACTTGTGATTATATCTGTGCTATTATTTCTGGTGACACATCTAAAAGATGTTCCGTTTATTTCATAGAATGCACCATTTGTTGATGAAAATACCCCCCATCGTCTTACGTTTCCAGAAATACCTGAATCTGTGTGTCCCACTCCTATAAAATAATTTGCTGCACCAACAACATATCTTGCATTTCTATTTGAATTAATAATAGCAGAGCCATTTAATGTAGTATTTGTTCTAATTCTTACTTCTCCACTAGATTCTACTACAGTACCACCATTTGCTAATGTAGCAGACCAAAAATTTGGATCTACTTGACTTCCAGAACCAACTCCACCGATTAATTTATATACTTGAGTAACTCTTAATTGATTCATAGGACTGCATTCAGCTTCAAATCCATATTCATCTTTTATAGAGTTTATACTTACTTTTAAATTTCCATGATCATCTAAACTTCTTGGTAATGCTTCAACAATCGGGCAAAGAGCTGTTTGTAATCTGAAAAATGATGTAGCAGCACTTGAATTAGTATTTGTTACACGAACACGTACATACGAATTTACTGCTTGTACAGTAATACCAAAATTTTCGTTTTCATTGTAATCGTATTCATCGCAAATATCCCAATTAGTGCCATTTGGTGATTGTTCAACATATACGATACATTTTTGATCTGTATATAAAGAAACCTGTATTGCATTGACACCTAGAGTAGAATCTGAAACTCCAGTAAAAATGCCACTAGATGTTAAATTTACAGTTGAACTATTTCCAGATGATATCTTAACATTTTGTTCTATTGCTTTAAAGTATGACATGTTGCACCTTTATAATATATACCAATTTCCGGAAGAACCATCTATAACCTGCAAATTTTCATAACTATTCACAGTTTGTGTTAATTCATTATCTATAGTTTCAGTTCCATTACCAGCTACTGTAATAACTCCTGTTCCTATGTTTTTAATATGAAATACTTTACCTGTTCCTGTTGCTGCTGGTAGTGTAGCTGTAAATGTACCATTACACAAAATTACATCATCAGTATTTAATATTGTATAGGTGGTTGTTTGTGTTGTAATATTAAACGATAAATGCCCTAATGCTGTATATTCTGCTGCTGTTAAATAATAATATTCATCAATTGCCCCACCTTGTAATCCAGGTAAACCATTATGTGGAAATACACTACTTAGAGTAGTTTCTTGCGCTAATGGCATAATTACTGTCGCGGTACTATCACCTTTTTTAACAATTATTTTTCCGACTAAAACACAAAAATTTTGTATAGCTGGTGGTAAAGGATCTGGTTCTAGACTTGCTACTGCTTGTTCTAATGTATAATCACCTTGTCCTAAAACTGATACTGGTCGTTGAACAACATTTACTGGATCTGCCGAAAATCCCCTATAAATCCAGTTAACAGCATATCTATTATTTGTAAGAGTAACTAAATTTGTTCCATTATCGTATTGTGTATTATTATAAGTAGTAGACGTTGTTCTTGTCCACGTACCGCTACTATGATACCAAAGAGCTATATATTGACCTGCTACATTAGATTGCACTTCTGGTAAATCTAAATATGCTGCTCCATACCAAATTCTACCCTCAGTTATATTTACTAGTCTAGTTGCAACTTCAGATAGTATTAACCCACCTTTTTCTACAGTAAACTGTTCTGTTTTTACTAATCTATCACATAATTTATTAGATAATCCCTTGGCCATTTCATCCCAAAAGATATACAAAATTGTTCCTAATAGATTAAATACACTAAGAACCGGTATTATATCACTTTGATTTATAGCCTCCATATCATCTATTAATTCTAATTGTGGTGAACCAGAATTATAATTAGCTACTATATAATGATTAATACCATCATCTGGTATTGTAAAAGTATCACCAGAAATAGTATACTTATTTAAAGTATTTTCTGTATATGTTGAATCTGAATATAATAGATATTCTCCTTGACCGACTGTTATTATCCCTGTGCTACTACCAACTATAGTTGGTGCTGTGAATACCCCAGAGCTATCATAAAATATATATTCTGGTAATTCTGTTATATGATCAAAAGCAGGGTGTACTACGCCAGTACTACTATTTTTTCCAATTGCGATTCTTCCAATATAAACACAATGATCTCTTAGTACTAAAGGAGGAGTTGGTGGGAGTTCTTGATAAGTTTCATCTGTGTTATAATATTGAATCTGTCCTAATGTGTAAAATACCTGTTTAACATCGCCAATGCTTCTATAAAAGAATCTATTAGAAAATCTATTATCTGTCATTAAAACAGCATTTGTACCGTTATCATAATATTGATTATCGTAAACAGAAACATTAGTATATGTCCAATTTCCTCCAACATGATTAACTTGAGTTAATAAATCTGTACTTGAATTAAATGTAGAAACTACATAAGGTGTAGCAGCTGCATATACAATAGATGCACTGACCAAGATTGTTCTAGCTATAGGAGAAGAACTTTCAGATAAAATTAACCCACCATCGATACTTCTATTATAAGATTGAGTATTATATAACATTCTATTTATTTTATTTGCAAGACCCATTCCATATGCATCTTCATCAACAGAATGTATTACTGAGTCTTGCCTCCAACAAATAAGCAATGTTACAATAGAACTTCCATTTATAAGAGCTTTATTTGTTTCTACTCTCATAATTGGTGAACCAGAATTATAGTCTGCAACTACATATTCTTCCGATCCTTCTGTAAAAGTAAAAGTATCGCCAGCAATAGTATATTTTGCTGCAGGTTCCACAAAATCAGTATTATTGAATAATACTACATCTGTAGATGATATAGTTGCTGTACCATCGCCATTATCTGTCAATACCGGGGTTGTTATTGGTCCAGCATTTCTATAATGCTAGTGTCCTGTGGAAGTAAAAAAAGTAGAATTATGCCCTTCTAATTGATGTGAATTATCTACAATACCATCGTTGTTGGTATCGTAAATATACTTAAACATATCACCCGGAGCACCTGTTTCTGCAGTTATAGCAGACCAAGTTATAGGTGAAATTGCAATAAGCATCCACAAAGAATTGTTATCAGTTTGTCGTGCTAGTTTTCCAATATCAGTAGAATCGAAACTGATATCAGCTTCTCTAGTAGTTCTAGAAGTATATTCAAAAGAATATGGTATATGAATACCACAACTAGTAGTTAGACTTTCATGATAAATGCTTGTAAGTGCCATATTTATACATACACTATATTTTCATGATTACAAATAATAATACTATTATTTGAGGATAAAACAATACGAAGATCTATTTGTTCTTCTTTTCTAATAAGAGAAATTTTAATATTATCTTTCTTAACAATCTTCATTATTCAGATCTAGAAGTAAAATAAGTTCTACTGTTGAACTTTGTATAAAATAGATAGTAATATGAAGTATACTTTCTTGTATATATAAACTATCTTTAGAAACTAAAGTTTTAGCTCCTGTAATACTGGAGGTTAGTACTAATCCGGGTCTAAAAGATACTCAAATATCACCGTCTCCAATATTATCTATTAGAACATTATCAAATTCTTGTTTAATGGGAGAATCAAAGTAAGATAAAGATCCGTCTGGAAAATTTAATTGAACATAAGATCCAGTAGAACTAGTAACAGAATAAAGTACATTAGATAATCTTCTTTGCATGATCTATATAACATTTCCATGTAAATTAGAAAAATATTCATCATAAGAAGTATCTAAAAATCTTTTGTTGGTTTTAAATTTATAAAAAGATTCAATGATTCTAATTACATTATCCAAATTAGAAAGAATATCTCTTTCCCAGAATCTAAGAACAATGAAGCCTTGTTGTTGAAGATATTGTGTCTGTATTTTATCTTTTAAATCACCATTTTAGAACATTAGCTAGTCTAGTTTCAATGGAGGAAATTTTTCTTTGAGAATGACATCCTTTAAGACTATACCTAAGTAATTCTTCACGATGCTCTTCTGCCCATTTTTTTGATGCAATACTTTTTTCTTGTCTACAGATAATTCCTTCTTCTGTATTATAATACCAATTTTTTATATAATCTCTTGCTTTTTGTTTAGTTTCTTCAGAATGTTTTTTACCGAAAAAAGGATTATTTTCACCGCTATGATATTTTAAATAACATTCTCGACATATGGTATATTGTATTATTTTAATTTCCTTAGTTAATCTATTCTCGATACTCCTAGTAATTAAATTTTCTGTAGTTCCACAATATTTACAAGTTTTAGGAAGTTTTGATTCTTCTTGTCTTTTTAAAAAATCTTCATAATCGAGGCCACGAGATTCTATTTGTTTTCTTTTATTTTCTGGATCTTCAAGCCATTTTAAACTTGCTTCTTTAAGTTTCTGTTTTGTTTCTTCTGATTTAGACTTCCCCTTAGTTCTTTCACTTATTTGTTTACCAAAACAAGTATTACAGACATTTTGAATTACTGTTTTGGTTTCTTCCATAAATTGATTTTTTATAGTTATTGTTTTTAAATCTTCTGTAGTTCCACAATATTTGCAATACTTAATAGTAAAAGATTCTGCTTTATATCCATTAAGTTGTTTTTGTCTCCATTCTTTAGAATTATTGACATAACAATCCTGACAGATGTTACATACGTATGTTTTTCCTTTTATGGTAGTAGTGTGCAAATTTTCTATTGTTCCACACTTTTTACATTTTTTGACTTTAATCATACTATCTTCCTTTTCATTTCATATATTATTATATATAATAGTACATTAAAGTGGTGTATTGCTTCTAATGTTAAATCCTAACATTGAGGTTAATGGAATAGTACCACTATGTTCTATCATACCTAAAGCAGAACCGAAAATTCCCCCCGCCGCAAACGGCAAACTTCCTAAACCAACCCCCGCATGATTTGCGTAGTTCATTTTGGTTAAACCCATTTGTTGGGTATAAGAAGTTAAAAGTCTATCATACCAACTTTGTACATGTCCAACTTTATCATAAGTAATAGTAAGTCCTGCGTCGGATGTAGAAAAGTTTAAATCTACTTCTAAAATACCCCAGCTCATTAAAGCTCGAATCATTGCACCTTGTACAATTAAATCTACAAAATTATAAGGAACAGCATAACCTGTACTTCTTAAATAAGGATTATTTATTCTATCAGTATCTGCTGTAGTAAATTCCCAATAAAAACTTGTTACAGGAGGATAAAAGTTAATTTCTATTAATGAACCTTCTATATATCGCATAAGTTCGCTAATAGCGAATTTCTTATAATATCCTCCTGCAACTGATGCAACACCATTATCACCAAATCCATCTACGTCTTCTATAATAGTTCCAGGATTAGGTAATCTTTTTCTAACTAAATCCAATCTATCAATAACATTCATTAAAATTTGATGTTCTTGGCTAGTTAGCATATAAAATAGAAAAGGATTTAATTCACTATAATCTGTAATAGGAGGAGTTAATCTAGGATATAAACAATTATTATTTATTACTAAACCCACAGCATCTGTAAGACCAGTAGAAGTATATGTATCAGCTCTCCATACATAGTAATCTCTTAGAGTGGTATAACCTGTAGATGTATCATATACAATATAGCAACGATAATCATCTTCTGTTAATGTTTCTGTTGTAAAAGTTATACCATCTGATAATTGTTCTACTATATCAAAGTCTAGTAACATTGTATAATCCTATTTTAGATCTTAAAGATCTTGTTTTTTAGAATAAACAAACATACGAATATCTTTATCATCTACGCCGCTAAGAATATAATCTAATTCATCAGCGGTTAGTTTTTCTGTATTGACCCATTGGATAAATTCTACAGGAGAAATACCTTTATGAGGTTGATCAGAATAACTTAGTTGTAATTGTAGAAGTTTAGCTTCAATTACTGGACGAATCGGTTTTTTAGGTTTTGCTTGACCACTTGCAGCTTTAAGTTCGGACATCACTTTAAACTGTTCAATTTTCTCTTTGTTTTCTGCTAGAATAGTAATTTCTTTTAAATATTCTTCTGGTGTAAGTCTTTGTAGAAGAACCTTACCATCTCTACTCGACATAGCTACACGAAGTTCTCTGGATTTTTTAAGTGTTTCTAGATCGTATTGTTCGAGAAGATCAACTATTGCTCCACGAGCAATTTTATTTTCACCAGATACACCGTTTTGTCCTCTATCAAGATCGGAGATAACGACATGCCCATTACTTACGTTTTTAACATAATAGGTTTCTTCACCAAATTCATCGAAGAAT
The DNA here is from genome assembly GCA_029563035.1 of archaeon. The sequence continues at coordinate 79,691 of JAKQTP010000123.1, forward strand.
GATCTAAGTTGAGGTGATAGAGATTTTTTAGAATTAAATCCAATATCACCATCTAATCTAGCTTTCATTTCCTGAATTTTTTGTTTTGTAGATTTAGCAGGTGCACCTTGAGTAGTAACAATTTTATCTTGTACTTCGTCATTGTTATAATCTGTTAATTCTTTTGCTTGCTTCATCTGAGGATATTCTACATATTCTACTTTTTTTGAAGCAGGGATTTCTGGTTCTTGATCAAAAGAACTGGAATCTTTAATAGGCTGAAAGTTTTTAGTTCTAGTACTCAATTCTTCTAATCTTCTTTTAGCATATTCTTTTTCTGCTTCTTGTTGTACGGCTAATTTTTCCATAATAGCTTCTGGTGCTATAGGATTGACATTTCTTAGATTCTTATCAAATTGAGGTGCATTCAATTGTGAATCAATGTCTGGATTGAAGACGTTTTGTTGTTCTTTCATTTCATTTAAACTCCTTACCCTTCTGGGTATATAATTTTACAAAAAATATAGAAAGTTTTAATAGTATTTTAAGTATAAAAAAATAGGATGCTCTTTTGGAGCATCCTATCATTGAAGAGTATATATTGCTAAAAAATCTTACGCTGTCATCCAAGTTGGGACGGTAGCGCTGGATTTCATTGCAACAGCAACTGCTCTTGGGTTAAGAACGATCTGGCTAATTTGTTCTAGGAATAACCAACCATAGGAGGGATATCCAAATACGAACTGATCAGCTGGGAATACGCTTAACTCAACGCGGACTGGCATTGCACCAAGGTAACGGCCTTCAGTTACTGCAAAAATCATACCAGCAGGAACGGAAACGCTTTCAATACCGGCTTCGTCAACACCAGCAGTTACGTAAACATTGACTCCCCAAATTGAACCAAAAATACCAGTTAGAAGTAGATCTCTTGAAGTAATAGGATCGAAATCTATAGCATTGATATTTTTCTTCAAATCGCCTAATTCAGCACGATTCATGAGGAACTTGTCTACTTGTAATCTCCAACGCTCAACTTCATATTGGAGAGTTTCTAGAGCAGACTTTGAAACTGTTCCAGTTATATTAACAACATCGTTGTTTAGAGTAGAAGCTGCATAGAGCTCTTTTAAGCCCTGGCGGTCTTCTTTTAACATAATCTGGAATGTAGTTTTGTCATGAGTACGCTCAACAACATCAAATTGTCTTTGAGCAATCTCAGACACAGTGATCTTAGGTAGTGCAGTTACGAGAAATTCGGGTGGGAATACTCTCTGGCCGCGTACTTGAGATCCAATTGTTTGACCATCTTCGTTAGTTACAAGAGCAACTACGTTAATATCTTTTTCGTACGAGTTAACCTGGCCTTGAGCTAAGTTATGTGTACGGAATACCTGACGAATAAATCCTTCATAGTCTAGACGATCTAGAACAAGAGGAATCATCTCTGCACCAAAGCGAAGTCTTTCTTCAGGAAGTCCAGAAAGAGCAGCTTGGATGATTTGTTGTTTTTCTTCTGGTGTATAGTATGCCTTGTCGTGGGCAACACGTTTTTCTCTTAGTGCAGCAAAATGCTGTAATTGAGTTAGTGCATCTTTCTTGTCATAAGCTCTTAGTTGACCTTGGTCATCGAAAAGTCTGCTTGAACCTTTTTGTGCTCTACCATCAGAGGATACGCCACCATATCCTTTGGGTTCTAATAGTTCTTCACTATAAAGTCTGCTTGCTACTTTCTTGGTTTTTTCTTCAGCGGTTTTATTCATAACTTCTTTCTTTTCCAAACCTTCATTCCATATATTTGCCATGGTTTAATTCCTCCCTACCTTATACCAAATCTAGTTTTATATAAAGTTCGGGATCGTCGGCAGTTGGAACTTTAGTAATAAAACCTATTGCTGAAGAACCGCTAGTAGCAGTAAAATAACCAGAACTGTTATAATAAATAGAACCATTAAGAGCATAAGCTGTGGCTGATGTAGTATCGTACTGTAGAGTAGCGATCTCACCGAAATCTTCTAATAGAGCTGCTTTGCCTGACCCAAGAGTTTGATTAATACCAGAAAGGTTAATATCTTTATACATATAAGTTACATATACAGTAGCAGTTGCACCAATACCGACTAGAGTATTTGTAATTGCGCCGCTTGTAACATCGATAGTAAAATCTGTAGTTTCGGTATATCTGCTTGCAGTAGCAGTGTCGGCTGCATTGCAAACAACATATGAACTAGCTTTTACATATGGATTTACATAGATAACATTGGGAGTGGCTGCGTTCTCACCAAATGTGTGTTCTTCTGCATAAGCTGAACGATAAAAAGTAGTAGTGTTATCAGTAAAGAAAACGCCTATAACTTTATCGCCTGTGCTATTTACAGTTTCAACAACTACTTTACCGTTTGAATCGGTAGCTAGAGTTGCTAATTGACCTGCTACGAAAGTAGCAGTTGGGGATACATCTCTCCAACCAGTTACTGGCATATTAGAAAGGCGTCTTACACCTGTTCCATTGTTAATACCAGTTCTTCCTATTGGAGGTAGTACACTAAAATCTGACATTATACATTTCTCCTATAATTACTTTCCTGATCTCTGTTCTGCGTAAGCATTACGCCAGAAATCGCGATAAGTTGTGTCACTTTGTTTGGTGACTTGAGATCCACGGAGAGCGACTGAACCTTTTTCGCTCGCAGTTTTTACTTGCGGTTTAGTTTCTTCAGCTTCTTTTACAGAAGCGTTGAATTCACCGGAGTATTTCTTTGTAAAAGATGCTACTTTAATAAACTCGTCAATGTTTTGTTTTGCGAGATGATTAAAAGCTTCTGATATAACTTCTTCTTGAGCTTTTTGATATCCATCTAAGAATGAGTTATGTGCAATAGCTTCTGCAGCTTCTTTTACTATACCAGCTTCTACCATATTTTTAACCATTGCTTCTTTTAAAGGATTAGAAATAAGATCCTTTAACTGTTGTACTGAAGCAACTTCCATTGCAAGCTTAATTTTAGCAACAGCTTCTTCTACTTCTTGAGCTGTTTTAGTATTAGCTTGCTTTATTGTAATCATTTGTTCTTCTGCAGCTTTATTTGCAGGTTTAGAAATCTCCATTCCAGGATCCTTAGGTTGATTTCCGCCTTTCTCTCTTCCCTGACCTAGGAATTTCTCTTTTTTATCTTTAGTCATTTCTCCAGATTTCATATCTGAATCAATTTCTGTTTTTTGTTTTCCTGCCATTTCAGCATTAATATCTGAAAATTGGTATTCTTTAGGCTGCTTGAAAGGATATAGATTAGCTTTTCTAGCTTCAGCTAGTTTTGTCATTCTTTCTTTAATTTTCTCTAGAATTTCTTCTTTAGCTTCTTTTTTACCCATTGTAGCTTTCATTGGATCTCCGCCTTCTCCTTTTCCTTGTTCAGGCTCACCTGCTTGAGCAGAAGAAACATTTACTTTTTTACCACCAGCAGCCGCATCCATAGCCATCTTTTCTGCTTTTTCTTCTACTGGTTCTTCTTTTTCTTCTTTCTCTTCTTTCTTTTCAAAAGGTTTGAGACCTTCTTCTTTCTTTTCTTCTTTAGGCTTTCCAATACCGGAAAGCATATCTTTTCCTTTTCCTATTTCGTCTTTTGCTTTGCCAATCATAGCATCGCTTTTAATAGCAGAATCTGCATCAAGTTTGCTTGAACCTCTTTCATCAAGAAACTTTTTAAGAACGTCAGTTAGCATTTTTAATGCATCTTTCAAATCGCCTTCTTTAGATCCCATTGCAAGAGGATCAGTTTCTGGCATTTCTTCTTCCATTCCTTTACCTAAACCTAGACCCATTCCTAATGAATCTAGACCGGCTTTTTTAATTACTGCATCTGCATAGGCTTTTCTTGCTTGAGAAGCGCTATCTATAGCATAAGATAGTTGATTTAGAGAATCTGTAATGTTAGTAACAGATTCTAGCTTTCCGCTGTTTACAAGAATTTCTTCTTTTGACATAATATAAGTACTCCTAACACTATTTGTTTTACCTATACTAGCTGCTTTAGGTGACTGCATCTGTGGTTGTATATTAGGCGCATGCATTGGTTGCATTTGAACAGGTGCATTTTTAGGAGTAGCAGGTGCACTTGCTTGGCCACCAATTGGCGCTTTTGCCATAGACGGAGCACTTGGCATTGGCATAGGCGGTGTTAATGGTTTTTGATTTACATCACTTGTTGTATCAGATTTTTTACGACCTTCTAAGAGATCTTGAAAATATTGTATTATACCTTTTTCGTCTCTAGACGGTAAAAGTTCTTTTAGGCGATCTACACGCCATCCTTTTTCATCTACTAGTTTTCGTATTAAAATATCTAAACCAAGATCTTCTAAAGATATAATATCTTCAGAGTCTTCTAGTTTTTCTAGAATTAAAATATCTTTTATATCCTGTTCTAATCTTTTTTCAGAGCGTTCATCTAATAATTGCTCAGGTGTTTTTACTGGCATTGGAGCAGCAGGACCTTTTGCTGCAGGTGGTACTCCACCACCTCCGCCGCCACCGATAGGAGGTATTGCCCCTCCACCACCCGGCAATGGTGGTCTACCAGTACCGGCAACTCCCTTTGCATCTACATTAGTACCACCCATACCAACAGGTGTATGATCTTGAGGCATTTTATCAGGACTTAGACTTCCTTCGCCTTCTGTTGGTGTAATGGGTAATGGTTCTGCCATTTATATGCCTATAGGTGTTCTAACTTGTAAAAATAGAAAAACGACCATATTTTTTAAGTTAAAAAAATCAAATTTTCTGGTCTATTCTTTGAGAATATCTAAAAGTGTTCTGTTTTCTTGAGTAGGTACAGAAGATTCCTGATCAACAAGAGGAATTTTTTGTGACGCTATCTCGGTAGATTCAGGTATAGGTGCATTATCTTCTTGTTCTTTAATTATAGATGGTTCTTCAGATTCACCTTCATTAATAATAATAGTAGTTGCTTTTCTATAATTATCAATTACAGAGTTAAAAGCATACTTATGAATTTCTTCTTTTCTAGAAGTTTTGATATAACCTTCTATGCTATTTAATACATAAGATTTTAAAATAGGATTCATATCTTGATTAATTACTAATGGATTAACTTTCTTTTGCCATTCACTATAGACTTTATTTAATGTATTTATTCCCTTATAATTCTTTAGATATTTCCAAAAATCATCTGCTGCATATCTAAACATTTCTTCTAAATCATCTAGATACTGTTCAGAACTTAGTTTAGAAAGAAGAGTTTCTGCTTCATTTTTATTTTCTTTTTTAGCAATATTTTCGATAAGATCATCTGCATTTTCTGTGTTTTCTAAAGTATTTTTAATAGATAAGGATTCCTTATCAGTATTTATTTTAGAAACAAGCTTATCTTCTTCTATTCCAGCAGTTTTAAATAAAACATTCCATCCAGGAAGACCAGAATCTTTAAAGATATGTTTTAATGATTCTACTACTTCGTCTAGATTAAATGTTGTATGACTTGGATCTTCTGCATTAATAATATCTTTTATTTTAGAGAAATACTTAGAAATTACATTTTCAGGATTTTCGCCTGGTGCATATGCTTTTTTCTCTGTATGTACAGATGCCTGAACATTAGATTGTTGTGTCATCCTAGAATCAGGAGTTACATTAGTAGGATCTGAGAAATATTCTACAAGCTCATTCTTAATAAATTCTATTAATTGTTCATTAGAAGTAATTTCTTCACCAGAATTATCTAATTGTATTGAAGGTGATTTAGGTTGTGTTGATTGCATTGCAGGATCTAATGCAATTTTTTCTTTTCTTGGGATTTTGGGATCTTCTAAAGATGCAACTAAATTGTTTATTTTAGCTGCTTTTTCATAAAGAATTTGATCAATATCCATTTTTATTTCTCCTTGTGAAGATCCTTGATGTTGAAAACCTTGACCACCTGGTGATTTATAAGTAACATGAAGCTTTAATTCTTCTTCAAATGCTTTATTAGTATTATATCTAGATTTCTGTTCTTTAACAAGTTCCATAACCTGTTTTTTGGTTTGAACAAATCTTTCATCTACTTTTTGACCATAATCAAATATTTCTACAATATATCCTTGTCCAAATTCTGAACCAGGAGCTACTTTCATAACATGAATATCTGTTCCTTGTCCAGTAGAATGAGGATTTGCAGCTGATTTAATAGGTTTGATTACTAAATACGTATCTGCACTTATTTTTATAGTAAACATATTTATTAAACAAGTTTTTCAAGATTAGAAATTATTCTATCAAATTGATTAGCTATTCTTCTCTTCTCTTCTGAAGTTTTTGCCCTATCAATCATTCCATATACTATATTAGAAATTTCTTTTGCATAAGTAGCATTTTCATCTGCTACTTTTAATAATCTACCCGGTACAAGTTCTGATATAGCATCTATAACATAGGCTTTGACTGCAGCGGGTGAAGTTACTACTGATAACTCAAAAAAATCAACACCCTTAAGAAGTTCTGCTACTTTTTTTCCGTTTCTTCTTCTACCGCGGTGATATTTTAAACATTCACAAATTTCTGCTTCTTTAAGTATTTCTTTTCCACATGCAGTACATACAGAATGAGTTATGGAACAACCCATAGAAACAGGTACTCGAGTAGGGTACTTTATTAAATCTCTTGCTATTTTTGGTGCTTTAATGCTATCTATTCCAAATAAAGTTGTTACATGCATATCTTCATAAGGTTTATTTATTAATACAGCGTCGAATACCAATCCAATTGAATTTTCTATTTTATCTGATTCATGATTCTTATACATTGCTGCTGTTCTGAATGAATAATACCTTTTGATATTTTTATCTGAATTTAGATCTTCAAGTTCTGTTATATCAAAGTAATCTGAATTTTTATTTACTGCATGTTCCCATAGCGCAGATTTATTTACTTTTCCATAATAATCACCTGCATCTAATGCCCGTGTAGTAGCATATACATAATCTTCTACTGCTTTAGAAATAATCATATGATCTTTCTGGGATTCAATTATAGAAGCAATCTTTTCTTTATCTTTAGAACTAAATTGCTTAAATTCTTGCGGCTTTAATTCACCCATTTTGTACGTAGAAGTATTCACAGTAATCTCCAGATTATAGAATATTAAAAAAATATAAAATTATATAAAATTTTTTTAAGTTAAGTTAATACATTGTTGAGCTAATTCTAGAAACTCAGAAATAATATCAGATGTTGTATTATTAGTTTCCAAAACTATAGCTACACAATCATCTAATATAGAATTTACTTCTTCGACAGAAGAGCTATTTAATGCTAATTCTTTACTTATTTCTTTTACTTGAGTTTCTTGCTCAATAGAGAGACCATCTGGGAGGGCTTTATAGTAAAGTGTTTCTGCATGTTCAAAATCTAAATCGAACTTAGATTGTATAAAATCAAGAATATTATATTTATCATTATTGGAAGAAGGATCTTGTAATCTAATCCATACAATAATTTCTTTTTCTTTATCTGATGATATAAATGCAATTCTTTTCATGATAGCAATTAAATAAAATTCATCACATTCAAAATGGCCAAAAGTTCCACTTCGCCTTTTTCTATCAAGATGCTTGTCATTTCTTTAGTAATTTCAATATCGTATGTTGCTAATAGGTTTAAGAGTTCTTGTAGATATGCTACCAGTAGAAATCTTTCATAATATTCTGTTCCATTTAAAACATCTGCACATAATGTATAGTTCATAGTAGCAATGTATTCATTATGTTTTTCACATAACCACTCAGCTTTTTCAATATCAGTCATTTTAGAAACAAGTTTCACTTGTTCTTTAAGTTTTAATTCCTCTTTAGCTAATATTTCTATTAAATCTAATTCAGTATTATCTTCTTTTGTGGAAGATTCTTTATTAGATTTTTTATTTTTCTTCTCTTCCCTAATAAACTTTTTTAATTCTTTTTGAACTTGAAGTTGTAATTCTTCTTTGGAACTTAATTTGAAATCTTCATTTTTCTTCTTAGCCATAATGCCTCCAATAGACTACTTATGGGTATGCATATCCCTTAAATGTTTTTTAGCTTCTTCTTCTGTTTTATGAGAAGATATAATATGTCCATCATTGTGATCTTTGATGCACCACTCAGCTTTTTCTCCTTGACTATTCTTATGTCCAGGGCAATGAGATACAAAACTATATTTATAAATTTGAGATGTAAGATAAGCTATCTTTCTTTTTAGAAGATTTTCGTATACAGAAGCGTAATTATATTGAGTATCTTCTTTTTCCTTTATGAATTGATCTGTATTTTTTTGCATTTCTAAACCTTCCTCTAAATTAGTAAGAGAGATAGGCGATTGGTTAGAAGAAATAGGATTATTTTGCGGTTCTTCTGTTTGACTTATTTCTGCTAATTTCTTGTATATCTTATTTACTAGATTAATATGATTATACATAATTTAAACAATATATGCTTATACTACCACTAGCGCTGCCGCTTACACCTTTTATAAGTAAATAAGAAGGTTGTGGTTCTAGAAATTCTTTTCCAATAAGATCTCTTTGTATAAAAAAATCATCATTTAAGATTCTAACACCTGCAAAATTAGTTTGGCTTGTTTGAAATTCTTTTAATTCTTGTCTAGTTATAAAATTGAATTCTACTGTTATACCAGAAGTATTTTTAAAATAAATAACAGTTGGTTTTGTACCTTGACTCCAACGACCAGTAGACGTTATTTCCATTTCGCAGTTGTATACCTGATAAGTATGAGTACTTAATCCTGTACTAGTAACAGTTATAATTTTATTCTTCACAATTAATCTCCTAATCTATCGAATGATTCTTGAAGTTCTTTATCTAAAAGATGTGGGTAATCTATCCACTTGGTAAAATTTTCTCTAAATCTTTGTAATTGATCAGATCCTTCTTTATTTAAACATTTACCTTGATTATCCCAAACTTTCCCTTTAATAAGTTTGTCGTCTATACTTCCTTGTTTAATTCTTTGTTCATTTAATTCATATCCTACTATCTCTTGATTTGAATAAATAGGATATAATATTTGGTATAATTTATATGTATCTAATTCTTCAGAAGAAAGATTATAATCAGGTTCTTTAAAAGCTTTTCTGATCTTCTTCTCCAGATCTTCGTTTATAAACTCAAAATTCCTTAAAAAGATATTACTTATAGAATCGTTTTCTTGCGCAATCCATTTAGATGCATATAATATATTATTATGTAAAAAGAAAGGAACATATCCTCTATATTTTATTTTTTCTTGCTGCATTCTAGCAGTTATTAGCATTTCTTGCAATTGAGCAGATTTAGATTCTTTGTCTTCTTCAGTAGAAGAAAACTGCTTTGCAAGTTTTTCTCTTTCTATTTTTTCCCATTCAGGAATATCAATAATATCTGCAACAAATTCTACTTTATCAAATCTAGCTTTTTTATGTAACTTGGATATTTTAGATATTAATCGTCTAGTAGGATCTATTAAATCTACTGGACAAGAACCAACTCTAATATCTCCAACATAAAAATCTTTATAACGTCTTATTTGAGAATCTAATTTATTGCCGAATTCTTCATCACATCCTTCAGTAGCTGGTGATAATAAACATACTTCTAAAGTAGGTGATAATAAAAATGCAAGATTTCTTCCTTTGCTTAATAATTCATCAGTTGGAAAGATTTGTCCTTCTTTTGTTAATATATTTTCTACTTTTACATTATAAATACCTTGTTCATTAAATCCTTTTAATTGCCCAAAACAAAAAGCAGTTACACCTAATCCTTTTATCTTAGAACAAAAATTAGATTGTTTAATATCAGCTTGTTTACTAAAAAAGAATTCTTTTGCCCAACCTTCTAGTTCATTAGAGATTAATAAATCTGTAAATCCTTGATATTCTTTATTTTGTGTATACGGAACAAAACCTGTTTTTCCATATGCAAATAGTTTTCCTTGTATATATAGCTTTTTAAAATTATCAATAAGATCTTCAACAGGTTTATTTTTAGATAGATTTTCTCCTATCTTATAAAAAAGTAAGGAAACAGGACCAGGAATTTCTTGTGCTTTTAAATTTTTATTCCAAGTTTCTTCTTCTACTGCATCCATATACTTAGAAGTAGATAACTCTATATTTGCTTCTTTCTGTCTAACTTGATCTGGATGTAATAATACTTCTTCTTGTATTACTTCTGCAGTTTTAGATTCGCTTATAAATTCATTATCTTGTGCAATATGCTCGATATCTAAATTAACTTGTTCTCTAGGTTTAGAGAGACCAAATTTATTTCTTAATCCTTTAAAAGCTGAACCTAATGCTGACATCGGAGCACTTATACTACCAGCTGCAGGAGGTTGTGCATATATACCAATTCTTTCTTCTAATTCTTTTTGTTGTTTCTTCTTAATTAATTCTTCTTCTAGATCGAAACCCATTGATTGTAGTAGTGTTAATGCAGAAAGAGGACCTTTACCCTGTGCATAAACATTATTCATAAAAGTTAAAAATGCTTGATCATCTCTAAGCATTAGTTTTTTATGCCAAGCTAATTTTGGTATAATTAAGCGCTCTTCTAATTCTTTTCCTTTTCTAGCTATTCTATATTGTCCGACAATTTCTCTTTTATCTCTTCTATACCAACCATTTCTTTTTGCCATTCCGCGTAGAAACTTATTCTGAATCCAACGAACTTCAAATAAATCTCTTTTAGCTTTATATCTAGCTAATTGTGTTTGTAATCCAACATTGGCAGAAGCATATGTAGCTTCTCCTGTCATAAATTGTTGACTTACACCTAATGCTATCATTTTCTTTTTAGCAATTTCATCCCACTCTCTGTCTAATTTCATTACTTTATCTGCTACTGTAAGAAATTCTACATTTAGGGCATAATGATAGATTAGAGCAAAGTTAGGATCAAAGGTAGCTTGTTGTAACATTTGAGCTAATGCCATCTGATGATCTGCACTTGGTATCCAACCTTTTTGTGGATCTCCTAATTTAAATAGCTTTAAAGGATAAATAAAATTATCAGCAATAGTAATCTGAGATTCTCGTAACTTATCCTCATACATGAGAAGCCTGAAAATGCGATCTAAGATTGAAGTTCCACGTAAATCATACGGATTACTTCTTCTTGCTATATGCGTTATTTCGTCTGGATCTAATATTAAATTTTTACCAGATAATACTCGTTTAATGATTTCATGAGGTAATCTTTTCTTGAGTTCTTGGTCTTGGGGTTTAGTAGAATTTACTAGATGTTTTAATTCATCGTCAGGGATTAATTCTACTGAATATTCTTGATCTGCGAATGGGCTAGCAGATAATTCAACGAAATCAGGATTATGAATAATGATGTGTTTCCACATTCCTTTTTCATCATCCCAAGGTGTGTTAATAAATACTTCGCCTATCTTGAGATATTCAAGATCAATAGCAGGAAGCATAGAAAAGAATTGTGTTTGATCGAAGCAATCTTGTACATGTTGCTTAATAATTTTATCATCACAAACTACTTCTGCTTTAGAATACGGAAGCTCTGCATGCATGTCGAGAACAGCACCAACAACCTCATCATGATCATAAAACCATCTACGCCATCTATTTTTTTGTTTAATAGATCTAGGTAGATAAATAGCAGTAGTAGTAATTTCTGGATCATAGAAACGTCTTGAGGAGTTTCTAAGAATATTTAATCCGCCATTTGCTAATCCAGAGGATAGGCCTAATGTTGCTAAACTACCAAAATTAGTAGAATTATACGTAGCGGCAGTTTTCTCTCTAGCACCGGATTCAGAAGAATCGCCTAACCAAGCTCTAGAGTTAATAGAGCTAGGATACATGCTTTCAAAATTCTTTTCGTAAGTTGAACTCATTATTTACCTTCAAAAAATATTCATTTCATTTAATTAAAACAATAATTAGATAACTTAGATAGTAGTACCATGTAGATTTATAATATCTTTTCCTTTTTCTACTATCTGACGTACTAATTCTAGTTCGTCACCTTCGGTATAATCCATTGAATCATGCATATCTATTAAAGTTTTTGCATCATTATAAATAGCTTGTAGTTTACTAATTTCTTCTTCTTCGCTATATCCTTCTTCTTCTAATTCTTCATACATTTCTGCTACTTTTTTAAGACCTTCTTTAACAGAACTCATTTTTCCAGAAGCAATTTGTTCAGGAGTTAAATTACCATAAGGATTTGTAGCTTTAGTTTCACCAGTATAAGGATCTACATAAGTTCCTTCTTGTGCTTGAAATTCACCGGCTTGAAAAGGTGTTCCTGTTACCAAAGTCTCTTCTCCTTCTAATTGACTTTTAGCAGAAGAAAGTTCATTTTCTAGCATGGTTTTATAATCACCAGTTGTTCCTGGAATAGCTTCTTCTAGTTCTTGAATTCTAGCTTTTAATTGACCAGTTGGAAGACTACCTGTATCAATACCTTCAGAAGTTCCAATTCCTTCTGCTACTTTAAAAGATATAAATCCATTATCTTTTGTAACAGCTAATGAAGCTTGTTTAATATTACTAATATTATTTTCTTCAGCAATTTTAGTTATTACATTTTCTAGTTCTTTATAAAGATCTGATTCTTTTGCAAGAACTATTGTGTTTGAATTGATTTTCATGATAAAATTTCTCCTTTTGATATTACATAATAATATTTAAATTTTTTTAAGAAGTTTTCCTAAAATAAAACTTAATGTACATGCTGAAAAAGTTATTAAACCTGCTTGTAAATCATATTGAACTGTTATACCAATACAAGCACTTAAACAAATAAGAATAAGAATTATCTTCAATGAATTATAAAGAAATTTAACAAATTTATGAAATTTACTTGCTGTTTCTTGCATATTTTAATAACTCATCTATATTTTTAAACGTTGCTAAAGAAATATCTTTTTTCATTTTCTCTTCCATCGGAATAAGATAATCTTCATAATAATTAGGTTCTTCTGTATATTTCTCTGCTTCTGTTTCATGATCCAAAGCTATATCTTTTTGTGCGTCAAGAAGTTCAGTTTCTGAAGGATCTCGATTATCTAATTCATTAAAAATATCTGTTATAGTATTATCGTGCTCACTTTCTATTTCAATACCCTTAAGCAATTCATCTTTAGGTACATCTTCTTCTTTTATTTGATCTTCAATAGAGGATTTTCTAAATGTTTGTTTCTTTTCTGGTATCTTAACTACTTCTTTGGGTAGGTTTTTTTGTTCTTCATACCATTTAAGTTTACCACCTTCTGTTCTAGGTTCCGGATCTTTAATAGGTGATATCTCTGTGATTCCTTCTGGTTTCCATTGCTCTCTACCTTCCCATCCACCGGCAGGAGTATTACCTTTACCCCAACCCTTCCAATCTGTATATGCACCAGACCACTGTGGAGTTATTTTTTGCTTAGGTTTTTGTGGTAAACCTTTTTCTATGTTTTCTTGCTTGTAAAATTCTCTATATTGATCTAATTCATCATACCAGTTTTGTAATATTTCACGTTCTTCAGGTGAAACTAAAAGCATTCTTTTAGCAATTAAAGCTTGTTGTTTTGCTAATTCTTTAGTAGGATCCTCATAAAAACTGAATTCTTGTGGATCGATATAATCTACACCTGCTACAGTTTCTGCGTATTTAGTTGTAAGATTAACTTCTGCTACAATATCTTTTTCATTTTCATCTATAAGTAAATCAAATAAAGATTCTTCTTCTTCAGGATCAGCTTCTTCTGGATTATGCCCAATAATATCTAATATTCTTTCTACAACATTAAACATAGAATTAAGTTTTTTAGATACTCCGCCTTTACCAGAAAAATCTAGCATATCAAGATATAATTTACGAAATGATTCAGATTCTTTTTTAAATTCTTCTAAAGAAATATTACCGTTTTCTTCTATAGCTTGAGCAATTTCTTCCCAAGTTCTGGGGTAAGGCATTTTTTCAATAATATCTAACCAGGATTGTGCTTGAGCAAATTTTTCCATTCTTAGTACTCCGAAACTTATTCTTTTGTATCTAAACCAGGTTGTTGTGTTTCTTCATTAGAAGTTTCTGTTGGGCCTAAATCGTTTTTTTCAGCCAGATTCCCAAACTCACCTGCGTGTTTAAGAAGATCATCTATACTTGTAAAAGAAGATATTCTAGTACCATCTATCATTGATACATCATTAGGATTCTGCTGTTCTTGAAGGGTAGATGTTACCGGTGGTTGATCTTGTTCGCTAACTTCATATGGTTGAAAAGGATGTGAAGTATTATCGTCCGCTTGCTTATTAACATTAGATCCTTTTTCTTCTTTAGAATGAAGTTTTCCTTCTTGATCATATACAGGATTAGATTTTGGTTTATTTTCTTCTTCACCATATTTTAAAAACTCATCTAGATTTTTAAATCTAGCATACATTCCTTTTGTTTGTACTTCGCTTACAATATTTAAATTCATACCATAAGGAATAAAATATTGTTGCAATTCGTCTAAAGTAGTAAATCCTTGTTGCATGTTGATTAGACTATTTAAAAGAACTTGAACTTCGTCATTAGATTGTGAAGGAATGGAATTATATACTCTAAATCTACCAAGACCGACAGGTGCTGTTTTTAATAATCCCATCCAAATAACTGAAGGTTGTCCATTTGCATCCGGTCTTGTTATTTCTGCATTTAAGGATTGATCTCTATTGGGGTCTATTTCGATAGCATATTTATTTTTTAAAGAACTTTCACTTGTTCTTAAAAATTCTTTCGCTAGTTGAAATAATTCTTCTGTTAATTCAGAATATTCGCTTTCTTCAGGAATATCTTTAGAAGCATCTAATACTTCTATTATTGCAAATTCTTCTGGTTCTTCGCCACACATATCACAACAAGCAGCTTTTTGAAGAGCTTTAAGAAATTTAGCTTCTTTATCGCATAACTCGATGTCTAAAGCTTCTTTGCTAGTTTCGGGTAAGGTTTTTTCTTCTAGATCTTTTTCTTTAATATATTCTTCTGGAAGTTCTAGTTGATTAAAACTTTGATTATATAATCTATATTCTTCTTGGTTAATATTTGCAGATTTATCTAATTCTTTTGCTTGTCGTATATAAGCATTCATTATATTCACCTTTTGTCTTTTTATCCAGGTATCTACAGATTTTGCATAAATATCTTCATTTTCTTGTACTTCACCTGGATATTCTACTTTTGCAACACTATAAGGTATAATTTCTTTAAATTTACCAGTAGGTTTATTTTGTTCATCAAGTATTTCTACAATCATCCAAGGTACTTGAAATTTTTCTAATTCATTATTATACATTTCTTTGGAAAGAGCATAGAAATCAAATTTGTTGGGACCTAATGCTTTTTCTATTTGATAAATCATTTTACTATTAATTACTTTATTAGCTTCAACTTGAAAAGTATCAGGATCTAATTTCTTTTTAAGTTCTAATAATTGAGGTTTATTTTTTTCAATAATATCTTTTCGTAGTTGTTGCACATCTACTTTGTAAAAATCTTGAAGAAGTTCATTATCTATTTGTTTTTTTAGATCTTTCTTGTAAGCTTCAAAATCTTGTCTTTCTTTTTCTTCAAAAATTACTTCTGGATTAAAATCAGAAACAAAGTATCTTACTATCGCTCTCTTAATAGCAGAAGATGGGGCATTTTGAATTAAAGCTGAACTTACTTCTTCGTATGCTTCTTGTGGAACTAAACCGTGCGATATTAAAAACTCTAGTACAGAAATTAGATTAGGTAACGATCCTGTATTAGTATTAATCATTTCTGCTTTAATATCTGTATCTTCAGTAATACCATAATTGATAGATAAATAATCTGCTATATTTTTATTATATGTACCATTATGTTTAAGAACTTGTATTAAAGATTGTCCTGAAGTTACAAGATCAGATTTAACTTTATCATATGCTTCTGGTGCTATTAGATTTTCTGATACTAACTCTCCCACTATTAGCATAATATCGTCTAAAATAGATATTTTAGTATTTATATCACCTTCTGCTTCTGTTTGTCTAGTAATACCAAAATATTTTTCAACAAAAGCTTCTACTTCTGGTGTAAGATAGCCTTTACTTTTTAATATTTGAAGAAGAGGTCTTGAAAATCTTTGAGTATAAGAAAAATCACCAATTAAATCTACAATATCACCTGCAACAATATCTTCTCCGTTTACATCTTGTACGGAAGTAATAGAATCATCTTCTTCAAAATATTTGTATTTACTTTCATCTTCGGGTGCTTGATCGTCTTTAACATAACCAGTATCTTCACCTGTTGGAAAGTAATTAAATTCGTAATCTAATGTTAATGCTATCTTAGTTTTCATGCTTTAGCCTCTAGACTTTACTTGCTTTTTGATAACTATGGAATTTGAGTGTTGATTATACATTTCATCAGAAACTGCTTTACTGGTTTTTAATACCACATCAACAGTATGATCATGATTAAGCATGCATTTTTCCGCAATATGAATTTGCATTTGCGGATATTTATCTTGATAAACTTTTGCAGCAGCATCTTGAAAGGGTGTGTCTAAAAGAAGACCTTTTTTTCCAATACCTTTAAATGATGTTCGTATATATCTATCTAGATTTAGATCTATTAGATCTTGAAAAGAGAACTTTACTAAACCTCTTTTAGAATTTATTTGAATAATTTCTGGCATGATAATGCACCTCAGTTATAAGTATTTACTGAATATAATTTCTAAAGAAAAATTAAAAATATGAAGGTAGTTTTTAAGGTAATATCTAAAACAACAAAAAGTTATATAAAGTTGTAGAATATTACATTACTTTTTGAAGTTTGTAGTCTAAATTCTTTAAAATTATCTAAAGAATTCCTGTACTTACATTTGCAGGATTTGAAAAAATTAAATGCTTTTTGCCAAGTTAAATCTTCAATTGCTAAATTTAAAATGTTTTTTGAATTACTTCCAGTCATATCTTGAACATCTCTCATTTGATTTTTAATCAAATTACTCATAGTGTCAAGATCCTTGAAAGTTAATTCTGGAAAAAATTTACCTTTTTCAAACTTGTAAATTCCTCTTCTACAAATTTCCAAAGAGGCACTTACAGGATCGAAAAAAGTATGTTGAATATTACCAATAAAGCTTGAATATGCAGGCATTACTTCTATTTTGTGAATTCCTAGTGAATTACAATATTTATTTATTAAACTAGTTGTTAATGTTCTGTGCCAAATATTTTTTATCTTTCTATTAAATTCTCTATTTTCTTGATTTATAGTTTTTTCGTTAAATTGTAATTCTTCACAAACAAAATAAGCTACTTTATAGTGAATTGCTTTTTTAAATAAATCTTTCCAAACAATAGAAATTTCATATTTTCTTTTATTATTTTGATACTTTTGTTTTTCGTCTTCAGAAGATATTTTTAACTTTACAGAAAGTTTAGATAGATCATAACATCCCTTATTTATAATTTTAGTTGTATCTTTTAATTTATCACAGATACACCAACCAATATATTGTGGATTTAAATCAACTGCAAGATATCTATTTCTTTTTTTATTCTTTAATTTTCTTTCTTTCTGTTCTTGATAAAATTCTTTTGTTATTTGTTTTCTTACTTCTTTATTTTCTTTTGGAATCTTGCTAAGTTCTCTTAACCAAGAATTTTTATTAAAAGCAAATCCATTTAACAACTCTTCATCAAAAGTTAACCAAATAAATTCAGTTGAAATTCTAACAGATATAGGAATTTTATTTTGATTTATTAAATACTGAAGTTTTGTTAATTCAGTTTTTTGTTTCTTAGAACATTTAAATTCGATCCAACACTTTTCTGCTAGTGTTGGTTTAAAAAGAATTTTTTGATTTTCAAGATCAAAATCTACCTTTTCATTCCCTGAATGATATGCTGCTCCATGTAGATAAATTGATCGTATTCGATTTTTCTTATATTCTTCTTTAAGTAGATATATATCTTCTTTATTATTAGATTTTGTATCATTCGATAGAACTGATATTCTTTGAAGAAGAGTTTTTCCACCTAAAACTATATCTTTTGAAAGGGAGTTTTCTAATTCTTGAAGTTTTTTAGTTAGTTTAAATTTTCTAGTTTTATTTGTACAGTTGTTTAGTTCTTCTTTAATATTTTCTTGTTTTTCTATATTTTGATTTTTAAAAGTAATAACTTGTTTAACTTTAGTTTCTATTTCTTCATTTAAACTAGAATAAATATAATCATTGATTTTAAACTTTTTCTTTATTTTATTTTTGAAATCTTTGTTAGTTAAAAGTTTATAATTTTTAAACATTTTTCTATAAGCATAGGAATATCTATTTTGATATTCTTTTATCAAATCTATATTATCTGTTTTATGTATTTTTAATTTATAAGTTATCATAAGTTTTATTTAGGAAATAATAATTCTTAAATAAAACTTTTAATATAGTTTTTACAGATTTTGTAAAATTTTAGATTGTTTAGATTATTATGAGGGTATAATTAGCTGTTTAGAGGTATCACCTGAATCTATCCATTGTATTATTCTAGGTATTTTAGATCTAATTTCAAAGAAATTACACCAATCTTGTAATCTAAGTAATCTTCTCTTCACATCATTTATACTTTCTTGCGTAGGAGGAGTCATTCTGCATAAAGCACCTTTAGTGCCGTCTAGCTTTATCATTTTCCAATATCTACCACGTAATCTATTAGTAAGATGTGAAGGTTTAGTTATATCTTTAGGAAGCATAAATCTAATTAATTCAAAATCACATGAGAAACTATGAAAATTATGAATTGTACATCTTCCATTAGTTTTATCTAATTGTTCGCATCTATCTGAATATTTAACAGTTCTTTTAACAGCTTTAAGGGTATATGTTTTATTATTAAAATCTACTGGTTTATCTATTACTTCAATACTGGGAGGTGTTTGTTCTGAAGGTAGATAATCTATAGAAACAAATCTACAACATGCTCCGCAGTTTTCTGGGCAAGTAAAACCGCGCAAAAGACCAGGAGAAACAGTAAGCGTAATAGGATGATATTCTTGTCCCTGATATACAAATGGAACTTCAGTTACAGAACTGAAAAATTGAGTTATTATTCTAGGTATTGAGTCATTTTCTTTTGAATAATTTGAATTCATTTCTTTTCCTTTAGTAAATAAATATATTATAGTAATATCATCCTGCTTATAAAATAAGCAGGTACTATATTTTACTCTATATTTATATTCTCTATATATTCTCTATTATATAGAACCAAGGCGTTTGCCTTGTTTAACCAAGGCGGGCACGCTGTTTAACCAAGGCGTTTGCCTTGTTTAACCAAGGCGTTTGCCTTGTTTACATTGATTGTTCTTTATGATAAATAGATATAAGTTTATCATTCTTTTTTCTTTTTAATGTTAATTCTAAAGATTTTTTACGATCTTCTTCTATATCCTTTTCTTTCTGTAATTCTTGTAATTTTTTAGCTACTACTTCCTCTTTAATACATCTTTCTTTATCTAAACTCGATATGTATTCATCTTTAAATAACGATGGAAATAAATCTATATATACTTCTTCTAAAGGAAAATTAATAGTTAATAAACTTCCTATAATTCTTTTAATATTTACTCTATATTCATAAGTATTTTTACTTTGTGCAGAATACTGTTTAGATTTTCTTCTTTTAATATATCCTAAATAAGTTAGTTCTGTTAATTCTTTACGTATTGTTGCTTCATCAGACTTTAGCATAGTTTCTTGTTTAAATATATTACCTGATTTATGTATCCAGCAACATTCTTTGATTTCTTTATCAGTAAATTCCTCTTCAAGATATTCTTGTATTTCTTTTTCTTTAAATCCTCTATCTGTCCAATATAATAAATGATTTAACAAAATTGCTTTATTATTAGACCCACTAATATCTATTAACTCTTTTCGTATAACGGTTACTGGCCATTTTTTAAAATGATTTTGTTGTAATTTTTTTGTTTTTTTCTTATCCTGCATATACTCTCTCTTTTTATTATATGTATAGTATAAATATAAATATATAGAAAAACTATAAAATTCTATATATATTATACCATATGAAAACTATTACTACTGAATTTAAAGAATTATGTATTTCTAAGCTAGGTCAAAATAATGGAGAAAGAGTATACTTTTTTTATATGAAATTATCTAAAAAAAGTTATTCTACTGAAAAAGGTTTAAATTTAACTACAAGAAGATCTAAAAGCTTAAATTATTTATTAGATAATTATGGAGAAGAAGCTCTTTTAAAAACGATCGATATTTTTGAAAAGAAAATAGAGTCTGGTTCTGCTACGGTTTTAACTATACCTTATTTTAATAAATGTGTTGAAAATTACAAACCAGAGATTTCTGTTCAATCTAATCCTTTATTTAATTCACAAGGATCACAAGAACAAATTTATCCTATAAAACTTAAACAACTATATGATAATCCAATTGAAGCATTAAAATGGTTATATAAATGCTCAGGATGTAATACAGAATTTGATGGATTTAATGAAACATGCCCTAGTTGTAAGAAACTAATTAATTGGAAACTGGTTATTAACAATGTTTAAAATCATCTCTAAAAGACAATATGAATTATATTCTAAGCTAGAACAAAGCATTGATTTACTCTTGCAACAACCACCAGATCCTTTACTTGCAGAAGATATGGATGAAGAACCTATTTCTACATCCCAACGAATAGATTTACTAAAAATTTTTTATAAGAGATTAACTCTTGGAATTTATGGAAGTTCTTTGAAAAATAAGTTATTTAATTCTTCTCCAAAATCTAAGGATATTAAATGATTTTATTCTTTGCAGATCTACATTTAGGTATTAAAACTTACTCTTCTTATGATAATAAAGGACTAACTACCGCTGAATACGAAGCTAGAAAAGTCTTAGAAGCAATTTATTCTAGATCACAAGCTTCTGATATTACATCAATTATTTGTGGTGGTGATTTCTTTCATACTAACCAACCTAGTTCAGAAAATATAAGTTTTGCTATTTCTTGGTTTCTTAAAATGGATAAGTTAAATAAACCATTTTATATTATACCTGGAAATCACGATGCAGCACTATATTCTAATAGCTTAATATTCTTAAATTCTTTGAATACTAAAAATATTAAACTTATTCTTCAACCTACAGAGTATAAATGGAATGAATGGAATCTTAATTTTATTCCATATATTTATTCTGATACTATGAAGAGTAAAGAAAAAGAATTTGAATCTAATATTTTACAAGCTATATCTTCTGCAGATACTAAAACTATTATAATATCTCACATTCAAGAATGTACTGCAAAAATAGGAACTGAATCTATAATGATATCAAAAGGTGTAGATATTATTGACATAAATAATATTCATTATTCTAAAGATTTATATTTACTTTCTGGTCACATGCACAAACAGCAATCATATAAAAAAGGACATATGACAGTTGCTTATCCAGGAAGTTGTTTTTACCAAGACATAACAGATTGTAATATATTAAAAGGATTTTTATTATTTAATGCACAAGGTAATATTTCTTTTGAAGAAATATCTTCTATTAGAAAGTTTATTTCTATTTATATTCCTAAAGATATGGATTATGAAAGAATTATTGAAATGCGAAGATTACAAAATAATTCTGTAATTTTTCTTTCTTTAGAACAAGAAAAAGATATAAATACAGAAGACCATATTAAACAATTATTATCTATTAAGAATTGCTTACTTGGTAATATAAAGTGGAATCAAAGTGCTTCTTCAGATGAAATTATATCTTCTTTTTTAACAAATTGTGATCCCTATCTACTGCTAAAAGAAGATATTGATAGTAAAGAAGATTTATCTATGGATATAAAGAAAGATTTAATTAATAAAGGTTTTTCTTATCTAGATTTAATTACTGGTAATACACGTTGATTATACAAGAGATTATTTTAAAAGGCTTCGGTTCTTACCGTGATTTAACTCATATTAAAATACCACTAGGTTTAACTGGTATTGTAGGTTCTTATTGTAGTAATGAAGTTAAATCTGTAGGTGCAGGTAAAACTACTATTGTATCTGCTTTAAACTATGCATTTTTTGGAAAAGGTGAATTTGATAAGATAGAAGAAATAATTAATGATCAATTATCACCTAAAGATGGATTTTTTGTTAAAGTTATTTTTTCTCAAGGTAATACTGTTTATGAAGTAGAAAGAGGAAAGAATCCAGATTCTTATTTAGAGTTTACTGAAAATGGAATTTCTAGAGGAGATCCTAAGATAGATAAAAGAACAGAAGAAATTCAGAAAGTAATTGGTATGGATTATCAAATGTTCACAGCTTCTATTTTCTTTGAACAAGATAGATTAAATAAACTTGTAGATACAGATCCTTCTACTAGGAGAAATTATATTGAAAAAGTTTTAGGTATAGATATTTGGTCTTCTGCTTCTAAACTTATAATAAAAGATAAAAATTCTATTAAAAAAGATCTAGAGTCTTTATCTGAATCTATTTCTTCTCTAAATCTACTTATAAATGATTATACTATTCAGATATCTAATTTAGAAGATATTGCTAAAGATCTTTCTTATAAAGAAATTAGAAAACAAGAATTATTAGAAAAGCTTACATCTTTACAAGATTTTAAAAATAATAGGGAATTATTAAGAGATTATACCTCAGAAAAGCATGTTATTGAAACTAAGAAACAATATTATTCTAGTAAATTAGAACAACTAGCTTTACAAGATGCTAATGACGCAAAAGAATTACTCCCTTTAGAAAAAAAATTAGTAATATGCAATCAGGATTTACTGAAAATAAAACAAGAAAGAAGTAAATTAAAAGTAGATTTAGATATAGTAAATATTGCTGTAGAAAAACTTAATGAAGAAATTCATTCTTTAACTTCAGATTTAGCAGGGCATAATGTTGCATTAAATCATTTAAGGCAGTTAAAAAAAGAACTAAAGGAAGGTATTTGTCCAACTTGTACTCAAGAAATCTCAAAAGAATTCATAATAGCTAAACATCTTTCCTTAGATAAAGAAATCCAGTGTATAGTAAATAATATTAATAATATTTTTGAAAAACAAGCATTTCTTAAACAAGAGATAGATAATTTAAATCAAAAAAATCTAAAGATTTTATTAACAGATAAAGATAAGATATTAGATAATCTTATTAACGAGGAAACAATATTATCTAAACAAATATCTACTATAACTTCAAGGATTACAACTAAAGATTCTTTGCATCAAGAATTTTCTGAACATCTAAAAGAATTAGAAGAAAAAGAAAAATTCATAGATTTAAAAATTGCAGAACTTGAAAAATTACTTACTTCTTCTATTAGTATAGAAATACTTTCAGATTTAGAAAAAGAATCTAGAGAAATAGAAGAAAGTATTAATAAATTACATCAAGATATAGGTAGATTAAATAAAATACGAGAAGATCTTGTTATATTACAAACAGAAAAAGATGTAAAAGAAAAAACTTTAAAAGAAAAAGAACAAGATTTTTCTATCTCCAAAATTCTAGAAGAAGAATTTACAAGAATACCAAGCAGTATTTTAACATCTTCTGTTTCTTGTATAGAAAAAGAAGCAGGTAATATTATTCATTCATTTTTTCCTGAAATGAATATTATAGTTCAAGAAGATCTAACTAAAGTTAATAAACCTCTTCAAGTATTTTTTACTATAGATGGAAAAAGAAGAAATTATAAAAGATTATCAGGTGGTCAACGTACTATAGCTAATCTGGCATTAAGGTTAGGTTTTTCTAAAGTTATTTCATCCAGAGTAGGTGTGCAATTAAATTTTCTAATTTTAGATGAGCCTTTTGCTTTTCTAGATAATCATAATAGAGAAATCGTGAAAAAAATATTAATGGAACTTAAAAAATCGTTTTCTCAAATCATTGTTATATCACATGTGGATAATATCCAAGATTTTCCTAATTTGATAAAAGTAATGATGGGAGAAGATGGTGTGAGTAGAATATCTACTAATTAATTAAGGAGCAGTACAAATGATATTAACTAAATTATATGAGGAGTTTCTTAAAAATACAAATCTAACAGACTCTACTTATAAAACAACCTTCGTTAGAATTCAAGATATATTTGATTACCTAAATCAGATTTCTTTTAAAACATTTAAGTATACATTAAACGACGATTCTTTTATATATGATTTCGAAGAATCCTCGTCTAAAGTTCCTTCTTATGTGATTGAAACGATGAAGAATATGTTTGATAAATTCTTCTCTTTTCCTGTAGGAACTTCCATAACTTTAGAAGTATACTACAACAATTTAGTTTATCGTGTGGTACACGAAGACGGTAGAATTATAATTCCACCACAATTAGAGTTTATGGAAAAATATAAGCTATTTCCTTTCTTTATTGCTACATTACAAGAAAAAGACGCATACGATACTTTTGAATATCTTTTTAGATTTTTATATATCAAAGAAGCACAAAAGAATTCATTTACACCTTTAAGAAATTTGTTTGAAAGAAAAGATGCAATACAGGAAATAGATGATGGAGAAATATCTGAAAAATCTATTAGTTCTTATAGCCTAGTAATAGAAGATTTGCAAGATAATAAAGAAAAAATTATAAAACAAATAGAAAAGAATAAAAAGAAACGAGAAGAACTACGTGATTTGAAGAATAATTTAATTCAATTCGCCCATTTTAAAGATAAGTACGAATTAGAGTATAATTCTCTAACAGACGATTTTAAATATCTTAAAGAACAAAAAAATAGTTATCTAAAAAAATATCAAGAAATCCTAGAACTTATTAAAGAAATAGACGGTCATTTATCTGATATTAATGCAGCAGAAGAAAAAGATAATACACAACTCAAATATTACCTAGATCAAAAGAAATTTTTACAAGATAAAGGTGCTATGTTTACTAATACTATAAAAGAATTAGGAGATATGCAAGAAACAACTAAATTTAGATTAGAAGAATTAGATGTTACATTTCAAAAATATAAATCTTTTAATTTACAAGATTTAGATAAGCTTTCTAAAGATTTAGAAAAGTTGGAAATTAAAGAAGAAAAATTACATATGTCTCTTATAGAAATAGACGGTAATATAAAACATGCAAAAGAAGCACAAAATGATACTGCAATAAAACTAGAAAAATCTAGTTATGCGGATCACGTAGTAAATAGTAGTATGATACAAGCAATACCTGATTTTCTTGCTAAACCTGATTTTCCACAATCTGTAACAATTGTTAGAAACTATCTAAAACAATATTTTGTATATCTTTGTGAAAAAGCTATTCAAGAATTGGATATTAAAGAATTAACTACTTCTATTATATTTAATATATTAAGAGACAGTTTTGGATTTAATCCTTTAATATTATTTTCAGCAGAAGAATTAAAAGGATTTTCTAATATAATTGAGATAGAAAATTAACATGAATTTTGAGATACGAAAAGCATTTTCTTTTCTAAAGAAGTTTAAGAAATTAAAAAATCAAATAGAAGTATCTAATCAACACACTCAAGCTATAAATGAACAAAAAGAAAAGTTAGATCTATTTGAATTTGAAATTCTAAAAGAAAAATCTGAAGAGTATTATATATCTTTTCAAGATTTTCTTTTCTTTATAGAAAACGAACAATATTCGTTAAGAGATATTTTGTCTAGATTTAAGCATATAGGCGAATTAGATAAAAAGAAATTTTCTTATCTTGAAGCTTATGCTATACCAACAGAAGATGGAATTTTATTAACAACTAATCAACCTGAGGGAAAGAAAGTAAACAAAGTAAAAATTGTTTCCTGTTCTACAAAACAATGAATAAAGAATTAGAAGTTAAAGAAGCTGAAATTATTGAACAATCTATAGATTCAACAGCTGTAGTACCTGCATGTTCTTCTGCAGTAAGTGTATCTAACTCACAAGATACACTAGAGGATCTATATGGATACTATGCAGGTGGTAAATCGCATCTTTGTCCTATCTGTCAAAAATCTAATCATATGGAAATCAATCTTCTTCGTGCTAGAGATCATTTAAGTTATGATGAAATAGCTAGAAGAATGAAATCTGCTGCAGTAACACCTTCTAATCTAGAAAAACATTTTAAAAATCATTTTATAATTGCGGAAAGGCAAAGAAAACTTATAGCATTAAAAGAGGATAGCACTAGTTCTGCAGATCTTGCTTTGGTGAATAAAATCTTTGAAGGAGAAATGGATATCTTTGCTGCTACACAAGCAATTCTAGAATCTAAATCTAGAAGGCATTTAGCAGTAATGAATAGATTAGAATTTTTAAAAGCGCATTTAGAAGTAGATACTGCTGATGATATAGATAAACAAGAATTTATTCAATTAAATAAAACAGCGGGTGAAATAGAGGATTCAATGGAGAAGATAGTCTCGTTACGAGATAAAAAATTATTTCCTGCTTCTCAAGTAGAATTATCCAATGCTATACTCAAATGGAAATTAAATACTTTTGCTAAATTAATAGATAGTTTGCAATTTGCACTTCTTAAACTAGAAAAAGATCCAAGACATACTTTAATTATTGCAGAAATAAGATCAGAATTAGCAAAAAATTTAAGTCCAATAGAAGATGAAATATTAAGATCCGGTGGAATATTAGGTAACAAGTAGGTATTAATTATGGCAAAGAACTCAATTGATGCAATTATAAACGATGCTTCTATGGCTACTATATATCTTCAAGCTTTATTATCTAATAAATCCAAATCTGAAAGTCAAAGGTTGTCAGAAAGTATTGAAGAACTTTTAGCAGATATTCTTGTTCAAGCACAAATAGCACTACAACATCTTATAGACAGAGAAAACGCAATACAAAAACTTCAAGGTACTATTATTGGTATAGAAGATGAATTAGATAGCGAAGAATATGCAGCAAAGGAAAGGCCTACACCTAGAAACAAAACTCCAAGAGTTGCTTCACCTGTAAGTAGACCTAATTATTTTCAACAAGAATTTGTTGCTGAAGAACCCAAGCAAGAACAACAAGAAAACTCTACGAATAAACCCTCGTATTTAGTCAATATTTCTGAAAAAGAATCAACTACTAAACCTTAATTTTTATCGAAACTATTTATTATTTTAAAACAGTAATGAATAGTTATGAATATTCTTAATCTAACACAACAAAACTCTGAAAGAATCTTTATCGTTGGTGCTTTGGAAGGTGATTATAAAGCACTAATTAATATTCTGTATGAACAGAATTTTAATTATAAAGATATCTTAATACTAACAGGTAATTTTATAGATAACGAGAACTATAAGAATTTGCTAGATATTATTTATTTTTTGAAAGATAATAAAAACTGTTATTCAGTAAAGGGAAAGAAAGAAATAGATTTTCTTGAAGATTATAATGAAGATAAATTACCTGATTTCTTAAAAGAACTTTGTACTTTAGAAGTAATATCTTATTTAGATAAATTACCCTTATGTATTCAAATTAATGATTATATAGTTGTAAGTAAGGGTTTAGAGCCTAATATTTCGTTATCACAGCAACAAGAAGAAGCATTATATTTTATACCACATTACGATAAAGAATCTAAATTTTATCAATTTGATAATCCAGAAAAGAAATCATGGTTTGATTTTGAATTTCAAGAAGGAAAGATTTGTTTCAGCGATATAGAATTAGAAGAAATTATAGTAACAGCAGGATATAATCTTAAGAATAGTGAAGCAATTTTATCTGCTGTAATCATATTAGATAATGATCAGCCAATAATTATTAATTAGGAGAATAGAATGAAAATAAATAAGGATATTGAAGATTTTTATAATAGATTAGCAGCGCAAGATGCATTACATTTATATCATGATGAACAACCCTTTGATATTGAATATGAAGGATATATTTCTGCAGAAGTAAATCTTTATTTCGTATTGGATAATCAAAGATTTATTGCAATATGTAATCCTTATGCTAATACAGTAAAATATATTATGACAGATTCTGGAACTACTGTAGAGGATAAAGATATAATAGAAAAAATAAAAATTGCAGCTTCTCATTTGCTAGAAGCAGGTAGATATTTAAAATAACAGGAGAATTACGATGGGAATTGAACAAGAATATTACGTACCTCTTTACAGGATAGCTATATCAAATATACCTGAAGAATACCGTCTTGAAAAAATGACAGAATGGTTAGCTAAAAACGCTCTAAAAGTTTCTAATCAAATGGTTAGAAGAACGCTTAAAAAAGCAGGAAGAGAAGATCTTGCAGATTATTTTATACAACAAGAAGACATCGGCATTGGTGATAGTGTTAAATCAAGAATGACAGGAAGATTTGGTACTGTAGTAAAAGAACATTGGGATGGAGAAACTGTTTGTGTGCAATGGGAAACAGGTGGAATGCAACCTATTTCTAAGGGTGCATTATTTAAAATGCATACAAAGAAAAGAGATGATTATGAGAAAAAAGATTTTGCTATAGCTAAATCAGAAATGGATGAATATGAATCCATGACAGATAAAAAGAAGGTTATTCAAGAACCTAAAGAAACAGAAGAACCTTTAAAAGAAGGAAAAAAAGCTTCTACTGAAGAATATGAATCTTGGATAAAAGAAAAATTAGCTAAAACACAAGAATAAAATATTTAGAATTTCGTGAAAAAATATAGTTCTATATTAGATTATCAAAAATCTATTCTTTCGCCAGAAATTTGGAATTCTGATTTTTCTTTGAAAGAAGAAGTTAAAGAATTTCTTGGTGCATGTTTAAAAAATTTTTTTGATTATCTTAATATTAAAGGTTCAAATAAGTGGATATTGGAAGCTATGATTGCTTCTTCTCTTGCCACCTATTTTTACACTGATTATTCTGATTTAGATGTTAAGCTTTTTATTGATATAGATTTATTTTTAGAATATAACCCAGATTTTTCTACTTTAAGTGACGAACAACTTCTTAAATGGTTAAAAGAAAAAGGAAGAGAATCTTACTGGTTAACCCAAAAAGTACCAAATACTGATCATAGAATAGATATTTATTTTTTGTCTGGCAAGCATTTAGAAAGATTAAATACTATTAAATACGATTCTATTTATTTTCTTTCTACAGACGATTGGTTGAAATTACCTGAAAAGCCGGATTATTCTAATCCAAGTTTTATTTTAGAAATAGCGAAAAGAAAAGCACAACCATATTTAGATATAATAATAGATGATATAGAACAAACAAAACAAGATTGTATAGATTTTTTAGTTCTACAAGACTTTCTAAAATCTTTAGAAGCAGACGATTTATATAATCTTCAACAAGAATTTCTAACTCAACTAGACTATGTTCATAGAGATTTAGAACAATTAATTATAGATAAAAATGCTATTAAACAATTAAGGGAAATAGCTTTTGATAAAAATTATCTAGATACAGAATTAGAAAAGTTAATGGGTTCTTTAAATTATTCAGATGGTAATCTTATTTTTAAGCTTTTACAAAGATACGGATACTTAAGTATACTTGTAGAAGTTAGTAAATACTTCAAAGAAAAAGATACAGTTCCAAACGAAGTAGAAAAACTATTGATGCTACTTAATCAAGTAAATGAAACAGAAATACAGTTATAGTAAGATATCTACTTATTTAGAATGTCCTTTTAGATATAAAAAGCAATATATAGAAAAGATAAAAGAAAAACCTAAATGGCAGATATTCTTTGGTATAACAGCAGCAGATATTTTAGAGAAAGTATATAAAGAAGAAAGTTTTCATAATTCTCTTTTAGAAGATAGTAAATTAAAAGAACTAATAAATTATTACTGGATACCTAATCAATACAAGAAAGAATATTCAGAAATAAATCAAGAAAGTTATTTATTTTTAAACTATAAATCAAAGAAAGAAGAAGAAACACAAAAAGAAAATCTTTTTAAATATCTAAAATTTTACTTTCAGAATAATAAAATAGAAAGAAAATTTGGTATTGAAGTTCCTTTTGAAGTAGAATTTGATGATTTTTTATTGACAGGAAAAATAGATAAATTAGAACTTATTAATAATAAAATATATATTATTGATAACAAAGTAACAAGTAATTTTTTAAACGATCTTTTTGAAAGTATACAGTTAGGAATCTATATATTTGCAATAGAAAATTTAATCAAAAGATTTTCTGTAGAAAAAATAGGATATTATTATATCAAACAAAGTAAAGAACAATTAATAGATAGAACAGATTTTAATGATTATAGTGTTCATCAAAAACTACGACAAGCTGTTAGTGGAATACGAGATAACATTTTTCCTGCTTGTTCTAATCAATTTTGTAATTGGTGTCAATTTAAGAAAGAGTGCGGGTTATGAGAAGTAAAATATTACAAGATTTTTATACAGAACTAAAATTTTCAGATATTATTTCCGATCTTCTTAAGAAGTATTCAAAATGGTTTACACAAGAAGAATTAACTCTTATTCAACAAGAAGTTCCAAGAAGTTATATTCCTTGGATATTTAAACAATATGAGGCTATGATTAAGAGTATTGATAGAATAAAAAATACTAATCCAAATCTTGCAAGAAATTCATATATACAAGCTAAATTTACTTTTCTTGAGGATATACCTAATTATCTTCAATATCTTAAAGAATTTGAAAATCATAAACAAGATTTAAGAACTAAAGGATATTCAGCCGATATTAATGATTATTCAATTGAAAGCTTGAAAAATTTAATTAATTCTGAATATCAATCTAACGTAAAATACACAAAATATGTAGATATAAATGAACTAAAACAAAATATACCAATAGCGTATGAAGATGAAAATTGGATCATTTTTACCCCACAAACAGAAGAACAAGCTTGTGAAGTAGGTAAGGGTACAGATTGGTGTACTACTAGAGATAGTTTTAATACATATTTTTCTAATGGTCCTATTTACAATCTTATTAATAAGAATGATAATAGAAGATGGCAATACGATAAATTTTCTGGTATGTTTTTTACAGAAGATGATAATGATATAGATATTGAGAACTTTTTAATTAAATATGAGAATCAGCTTACGCAAGACTTATTCTTGTTTTTAACACAAACGTCTGGAAATTTATCTTTTCTATATTCAGATACAGATTCCCCAGAATTTATAGCATCTCAAGATTTTGATCCTGATGCAAATCATCCGAGTGAATTACCTTATTATCTTTATAATAGTTATCCGCTTTTTCAAGAGAAAGGAGATACAGCTTATAAGAACTTTGTACTTACTGCATTATCTGTTGCAGATCTTTCTGTAGAGACAATTCAAGAATATTATTTACTTTTAAAAAATACACCAGAACAAGAAAGAAAAAAATATCAAACACTAGAACCTCTAGAATTTATTTTATCTTTACTAGACGCATTACCATAACTTAACTAGAAATAGATATGAATAATTTATCTCTAAAAAAGAAAACAGCTATTCTTCCAGAGATTCTTGAAAACATAAATGAAAATATGTTTGAATCTCAAGATCCTGAAGAAAAAAAAGAAATATCTGCACCTGCAGAAGAATCTAAACTTCTTCCAATAGATCAACCCTATCATAAACCAGAAGAAACAGGTTTACCACCTATACCTACAGATATTCATCTCTGGACATTACCTATTCCAGATGATTACAATATGAAAAATGATCATTCTTATAATGTCTTTAAATATCTCGATTCATTAGGATACAGAGATGTTATTTGGCATCTAGCTGAATCCCATCCGAAAGTAGATGTTTGCGATGAATTAGAAGGTTTATCTTTTACTACTGATTGGTTACTATTTGCTTCTCAGCATAATCCTCCTTCACCTATTTTTAGTAGAAGTCACCCAGATTGTAGATGCTATGTAGAATGTCATCCTCCTTTTACTTATCAAGAAATACCAGATAATGCTCCTGGTTTACCTATCTATGCAAATCAAGATACTCTAGATGAATATAAACGACAAATATTTTCTAATTTGTTTGTTATTTATGTAGATTCTCAAACTCTTGCTCCACCGCAGGATACCCTACAGTTACCTATTTACAGTTATTTATATTCTAATAGAACAAAATTTGCTAAAGAATCCAGAAAATGGGTAGAAGATATTAAACCTATTAAAACACTAAAAACATTTAGATTATTACAACCTTTAGGTATTTATAGACCTATGATAGATAGTTATGAAGGAATACAGATAAGTATTTCTGATAACATAAGTCAAATATTCTTTCCTTTATTAAACAGAACAGCACAAGTTCCTACTGAGCTAGTAGAAGAACTTTCTTTAAAGCAATCTACTGAAGAACCCAAAGTAGATCAATATGTGTATGTAGATGAAGAGAAAACTATAGGTGTTATAACAAGAATATTAAATGATAAGATTTATTGCTACATTCCAGAATTTGATGATACTTTTGAAGTATCTTCTGTCACTCCTTTAAGTTTTTAAAAAAATTTAAGAATCTTTTTATTAGTTTATATTATAAGAACTAATAGAGGTATAATCATGCCTAGAATTCCTATTAGTCAAGAAAAAGATCCTTTCTCTAGTTTTATAGAAGAATTTAAGCAACCAGAAGATGGGCTGGATTATGAAGATCTGCAATCCTATGCAGTTAGCTTTGATTCAAAAGATATTCAATTAATAGATCCACATAATCTAGAACAGATTATACTCGAATTAAATAACATACCTAGAACTTTATTTAGATACAAAATGATTGCTGATACACAAACAAAACTTGTACAGCAATTAGAAGACGAATATAACAAGTGGTATGCAGAAAAATGGATAGAAATAGATAATGAAAAAGAACCTAAATATGATAGATCCGGTAATCAAGTAGGAGAGACAAAAGTAGTAAGAACAGAAGGTGCAAAAGAAAAGATTATTATTACTACATATAGCGAAGAATATTCTCTTTTTCAGCATAGATTAAGAGAAGAAAAATATAGATTAGCAATTATACGATCAGCAGCTGCATCCATAGATAACTATTCTTATAAGCTGCATGCAATACTTGGATACCAAGAAATGCTCATACAGAGAAAGGTGCAATAACATGAATGGAAAAAATCTAAGAGAAAAATTTACAGAAAATAGCTTAGCAAGTAAAGTTTTAAGAGAAGTAGATCCATCTGGAAGTATATATTTCGAAAAAGATAAGAATATACCTTCAATCAAAGCAATTCAACTAGAAGATAAAGTAATTAAAATTTGTGTAGAGGATAAAGAAAAAACTGTTTCATTTTTGGAAGATATTATTTTAAGTACTTCGGGAACAACTGAAGAGGAAGCTTTAAAAAAAGTAATTGCACAAGAAGATAGAATATTCAAACACATGCTGCTAAAAGCAAGTGAACAAAATAATGAAGTTATTTCTGATGATTTTACATATAAAGGAATTACCAAATCTAATTTAGAAACTGTGCAATACGAAGTAGAAAGACATCGACTTGTTGTAGATAAATTTTTAATGAGCACTTTGGCTAGTAATGACATACTAGAAAATAAAGAAAACTTTCCAGCACAGGATTTTGATAAAATAACAGAACAGATATTACTAGATTATTCGTTGATAGGAAGTATTTGGGGTGTTAATATATTTGATATGGGTTTTGATCTTTTACCTTTAAGAGCTATATTCGCAGTGACAGACGGTAGATATTTAGGTGGTAAAAGAATTAATTCTATTACATCTACTACGTTAGATAATTCTAATGTTAAGGTAACTGTAAACGAAAGTTTATCCATAATTAACCCCAGAGCTGTAGCATGTTTGTTAGATGATTCCTATACAAGTAATCGCTTGCATTTAAAAAAGATTAAAGAAATAGATAAGAAATATAAAGAATTATATCTTAATAAGAAAGCATAACTAGCCATATAATAAGGCCAGATAGCTAATATAAATTAAGGAGTTTTAAAATGACAGATGTAAATGATAAAATGAGTCGGTATGCCTCACAAATTGATGAATTTGATGGATCTAAAAAAACTGATTATAACATCAGGGAAATTAAAATTCAAAAAGAAGTACCTAATCCTATCAGATTAGTAGATACACCTAATGGTGTTGAACGTTATTATGTATCTTGGATTATCTGCGATGATGATAAGAAAAGACCTTTTATTCTTGAAAACGATTTTGAAGGTAAAAGTATTCTTCTTAAACTTTTAGGTGATAAAGAGAATTTTTATAAAGGCGGTATTCTAGAATCAGTAAAAGATCCTGTTACTAACAAAGGAAAATATGTATGGGAGGATAAAGATCCAGAGCTTCTACTCAGAGTTGCTTACAATAATGATCCTACCGGTGATGCAGGATCTTGGAAGCCCAGAGAAGAATATATTTTTAATGCTATTCAAAGAAATCCCGATAAAGATGAGAGTGGTACTCTTTATTTTTGGTGTAAAGAAAATAAGCAAACTAAGCTTCTAAAAATGGGAGTTATGGCATATAAAAATCTACAAGATGTTCGTCTTAATGATGGTGAATTATCAGAATATGATATCAACTATCTTAAGAAAGGAACAGGTTATGGAACAAAACATAATATTCTAAAAGCCGGTGCAAATGTTCCTAATGTAGTTATCGGCCCATTAACAGAAGATGAAAAATCTTATACAAGAAATGATCTACAGAAAGAAGCAAAACTAACATCATCTTCTGATATCTTGAAGTATCTAAGAAATACAATATCCAGAATAGATACAATCAAAGGTACCAACTGGATTATGCAACTAGAATCTCTAGCAAGACAACAAGAAGGACAAGTTGAAGTGCAACAACCTGCACCTCAAGTAGCAGTTCCACCTCAAGCAGCCACACCTTCTAGAGTAGCTTCTAGAGTAGCAGCCCCAGTAGCTAAGGAGATTTGTGGTTATTGTAAAAAAGAAATTCCAATGAATTCTGTAACTTGCCCTGCTTGTAATAATGTTCTTCAAGAACCTTGTGCTAAATGCGGCACACTGTTTTCAGTTTTTGAAACAATATGTCCGAGCTGTAAAACAGAGTATAAAGTAGGTTAAATACATGTGCTATTATCTGGGGGCGGATCTTTCTTTGAATTCCAGTGGTCTAGTAATTCTAGATAAATCTGCAAACATAGTAAAACAATATCTTTTGACGCCTCCTGATGGTTCTAGAGGCGTTGAAAGATTATTTTTTTTAGAACAATCTTTAATAGAATTTTTAGATCAGAATCATATATTATATTGTTGTATTGAGAGTCCCGCATTAGGCACAGAACAAGGTAGATTATTTGATTTAGGTGAATGGGCTGGAATTTTTAAATTACATCTCTTTAAAAGAAACATAGAATATCTTTTAATAGCACCTAATCAGTTAAAAAAATATGCTTCTGGTCAAGGACAAAGTAGAAAAGATACAATAATGTTAGATATCTATAAAAATTACAATATAGAAATTAGACAGAACGATTTAGCAGACGCATATATTCTTGCAAGAATTTGCAGAGATTATCAGATATATAACACACCCAATTCGTCTTTAGAGCTTAAGAAATATCAAGAAGAAGTTTTATTATCTATAAGAAAAAAATATCAAGATATAAATCTTTTAATATGAAAAGATTCGATTTAACCTTAATTGTGGAAGGAGTAATTATAAGTTACTCCTTTTTTGATAGGGATAAGATGCTTTCTTATCTACAAACTGCCTTGGATACTGGAAAAGTAGAGACCCATTATATTTCTGAAGCAGAAGTTAGCCCAATAGGACCTAAGAGATAAATGTATCATAATAGTTTATGTGAAAAATGTGGATTATGGAAGGATGCTAAGCATCCTTGTGTTACAGGAAGAGGCGATCCATCAGCAAAATTACTTATTTTAGGAGAAGCCTTAGGAGAACAAGAGGACTTACAAGGATTACCTTTTGTAGGTTCTTCTGGACAAAGACTACAAGCATATCTCGATAGATTAAATATCAAATATTATATAAGTAATGCTGTAAAATGTAGACCTACTTCTAAAAGTTTAAATAGAAAAGGTGAAACTATTCTTCATAATAGAACACCTACTGCTAAAGAAATAAAATTATGTTCAGCAAAAACATATCAGTTAATAGATAAAATAAAACCTACTGTAATATTAACTCTAGGATCTATACCTGTAACTCAATTATTACATTTGGGTCTAAGTATGACATCTGTTCGTGGAAGAACGTATTATCATCCACAATTAGAATGTCATATTGTACCTACTTGGCATCCTGCTTATTTAGGATACAGTGGAGATAAACTTGTAGAAAAGCAATTTATGCAAGATCTTCATCAGGCTATAGAATTATTAAAAGCACCCAGAGTAAGACAAATTAACTCTAATCCGAGATCACTTCAGGATCCTGTAGAAATTAAGGAATATCTGGAGTATTTAAATACTATTGAAGAATGTGCCATTGACTTAGAAACAACAGGGTTAAATCCTAGAAAAGATAGGATAACAGATATCTCTTTATGTGCAAAATGCGGTGAAGGTGTACATATAAGATGGATAGATATACTTCCATATTTTGAGTGCTTAAAAAAACTTCTAGAAAAACCAGAATTAAAATGTGTATTTCAAAACGGCAAGTTTGATACTGCTTTTCTAAAAGCTATTGGTATTAATGTAGCAAATTTTTATTTTGATACCCAATTGGCTTATCATACAACTACAATGACTTTTGAAGGTGAAGGAAAATCTCTTTATAGTTTGGAGGTTATGTCTTGGCTTTTAACAAGAGAAGGAAATTACAAAGCAATTCTAGAAGAATTTGGTGGAATAGCAGGTCATCAAAATGGAATATTGCAGAAGAAAGCAGAGAAGAAAGAAAAGGAGATAAAGAAGGAACAAGAGAAGAAGGAAGAAAAGAAAAAAGAACAGAAGTCAGAGAAAACTAAACAAGTAATCAGAGTTCCAGTAGTAGAATGTAATTCTTTATTTGATGATATGGCAGAACCAGTAGTTAAAACTAATATCGCAAATGAATATTTTTCTCATTTATCTACTGAAGAAGATGGTAAATTTCTTGAAAAGTTTACACCAGCAAAGAAATTAAGAAGAACATTATTAGAAGAAGATCCAAATATTTTTATAATAAATGAAGAACAAGAAAAAGAATTACAGACTTATGTAACCTTTGTTTCAGACAAGCTTAAAAAGAAATTAGAATCTACAAAACTAACAGCTTTAGAGTATTATTCAGCAATGGATGCGGATGTTACCTTTCAAATTTATAAGAGATTGAAACCACAGATAGATTCAGAATTTAAAGAGGTATTTTATGATTTAATTATGCCTCTTTCTTCTACACTACAACGATTAGAACAGAACGGTATTCTTCTAGATACTCCTTACATAGATATGCTTTTAGACGAGAATCGTGCTAGAACAGCAGAAATAAAAAATTCTTTTTTTAAGAAAGTAAAGAAAGAATTTAATATGGATTCACCAAAAGAATTAAGAGAAGTTATTTATGATCATTTAAGAATTCCAGTAGAAGAAGAATATATGACTAATGGTGGAAAAAGTGGAGTAAAAATGCCTTCCACCGATAAAAATGCTATAGAGTATTTAGCTAAAAAACATCCTATTTTAAATGGAATTGTAGAATACAGAAAACTCGAGAAAGAAAATTCTACATACTTGGATGGATTTAAAAATCATGTAGATCCTGTTACTGGAAGAATTCATACATCTTTTTTGCAGCATGCTACCGCAACTGGCAGATTATCTTGTATAGCTGAAGGTACCAAGATTGCTATAGTAGGAGAAGAAAAAAATATAGAAGATGTCCAACCAGGAGATTTTGTTTATAATTATGATAATGATGGAAATTTAACTATTTCTAAAGTATTAAATAAATCATATAGCGGATACGGTGATTGTGTAAGAGTTAAATGGCAAAGTTCAGGAAATGGAAAAATAGGTGAATTAATTTGTACACCTGAACATAGAATACTACATAAGTATAATGGCTGGACAGAAGCTAAAGATTTAAAACATTATGATAAGGTATATCACCTAAGAAAAGGAAAAACTTACTCTTATGATCCTCGTCCACGACTATATGGTACAAATTCTTTTTGTGAAGACGAACAAAGATTTATAAAAAGAGTATATTTTAAGGCAGATCCTAAAAAGACACATATTCATCATATAGATCACAATCCTTCTAATAACAGAATTTCTAATTTGGAAATTTTAGATAGTGCTGAACATAATAGATATCATTCTAGATTGCTATACGAAAAAGGAATAGTTAGTGAAAGGCACATGCATACATCAGAAGCGCATGCAAAACGATTACAATCTTTAAAATATGGTAAAGATAATCCAACATATATTTATAAAACTAAAGAAGAACTTATTCAAATGTTAAAGGATGCCAAAGGTATAGTTACGCATATTCCAATGGATTTTTTAACATATAAACAAAAATGTGAAACAGAAGGTATCAATCTTAAAGAACTTTGTGACTGTTTCTCAAGAGGTAAGTTTTTTATTTCTCAAGAAGATGTTTTTAAAGTATGGGATAAATATAAAGATTATGAATATCCTATATATAGATGTGCAGGTGAATTGCATATAAGTCAAGATAAGTTTAAAAGATTATTAAAGTATTATGATATATCAACTAATCATGTAATTCTATCAGTTAAACCTGCAGGTAAATATCATGTTTGGGATTTAGAGATAGAAAATTATCCAAATTTTATTGCTAATGAAATCTGTGTTCATAATTCTAGTGCACCTAATACACAAAATATACCTAGAGATAACCGTATTCGTAATATGATTATTCCTAGAGAGGGATGCAAACTTGTAACTGCTGACTTATCACAAGCAGAATTAAGAATTCTAGCTATGATGGCAGACGATAAGAAAATGATAGATGCTTTTGCATCTGGATATGACTTCCATGCTTATACTGCATGTGCAATGTTTGGTATAAAACCAGAGATATTTGATAAAGAAAATAATCCAGATCATAAAGCAAAACGATCTCTAGCAAAAAATATTAATTTCGGTATTGCGTATCAAATGTCAGCAAATTCATTAGCTTCAGATGTGAATATTTCATTAAAAGAAGCACAAGATTTTATTGACAAATTTTACAATACTTATTTTAATGTAAAAAGATGGATAGATAAAACAAAATCTTTTGCTTTAAAGAATGGATATGTACAAACATTGCACGGAAGACGTAGATATTTGCCGTATGTACACAGTTCAGATCAAAAAGTTCGTGAAGGTGCATTAAGGCAAGCCGTAAATACACCAATTCAAGGCACTGCTAGTGATTGTGCTTGTTTTGGTCTTATTAGAATTCAAAAGTTTATAGACGAGAAACAGTTAAAAACAAAACCTATCATGATTATACATGATGAAATTGTTCTAGAAACGCCTTTTGAAGAAGTAGAGTTAATGGTAGAAAAATTACCATATTTTATGACACAAAATTTACCAAAAGTAACAATTCCATTAGTAGCAGACGCAGAAGTTTTAACGAGATGGAAGAAATAGGAGGATATTTTATATGAAAGTTTTACTTGAAACTCAAAATCTAAGAAATTGCTTAAATTATATTAGCAAAATAACAACGAAAAGCAAGAAAAGTGGTGGATCACCTTTATACTCACAAGTTCAATTGGATTTTAAGAATAATAATTTAACATTATACGCTTACGATTCAAGTTATGGTCTACAAATTTCATACGGAGAAGTAAATTGCGAAGATTCTCGTTATCTTATTGATGCAGAAGGCATTTCTCATGTCGTAAAATATAGTGAACAAGAGAAATTAGATTTTGATTTTAAAGAAACTCGTTTAGTTGTAAAAGATGGTAATAGTTCTTATAAATTTAACTATTTTTCTTCTGAAAATTCTTTAAGTTACATTTTTGAAAATATATCAGAACAATCTGAAGTATTATTAACTACTAATGCAGCAGAATTTAGTAAAATTTTTAAGTTTTTGGATCCTTGCATTGCGAATGATGCGGCAAGACCTTTTTTAAATGGCATTCAGTTTGATGGTAATTTTGTAGCAGCAGACGGAAACATATGCGGGGTATATTCTAATGATATAAAGCAAGAAAATACAGTATTTTTACTGAGTGAGAGTCTTGATTTGATATCATCATTACCAGAGAATAAAGATATTCTAATTTACAAAGCAAATAATCTTAATATTATAGAATGCGATAATTTAAAAATGATTACTCCACAAATCAATGGTGCTTTTCCAAATTATAATAAAATCATAGATATAACTTCTAATTATTCGTACAAATTTGCAGTGGAGAAATCTAGATTGCAAAAAGTCAGTGAAAAACTAACACCATTTGCAGATATACACCAACGATTAATGGCTTCTGCAGTATTTACTAAAGATGGTAATCTACAATTAGCAGCAGCTTCTGAAGGTACAAAGGAAGGATTAGAGATTATAAATAGTATTGAAGCAGTTTCACCGAAAGAAGATATTACATTTTATTTAAATATTAGATTACTAGCAAGTTTGGTTAGATCCATACCTAGTGATTTAATTTATATCAAATATAGTGATAATGTAAAAGCACCATTATTAATTACGGATGAAGGACAATTTTCTAATTTTCTAAGTGTTTATAACTATATTAAAAATAGCTAGAAATATCTAATAGTTTTATATTATAATTAATTAATAGGATAAAAGTAGAATGAAAATACAAAAAAAATTTACTACTGAAACAGCCCATATAGTAAGAGAAGCTTCATCGATTCGTTGCAAGAATAATATACATGGTCATAGCTATACTTGGATAGTAACAATACAAGGTGGTCTAGATCATGCAGGAATGATTATAGATTTTAAAGATTTAAAACCTATTAAGGATTTTATAGATCTTTTTGATCACGCAACTGTTTTTTGGTCTAAGGAACCGGATTGTGAAATTCTAGCTTTTTTTCAAGATAAATTTTCAAGAGTTCTTATCATGAAACAAAATCCTACAGCAGAAAATATGGCAAGATCACTTTTCAAATTTACTAAAGATTGGTTACAAAAAGATTATCCTACACTTTCTGTTGCAGAGGTAGCGGTATGGGAAACCGCTACAGGATGTGGTATTGCTACCGAATGCAATGGGAATGATATTTTAGTTTACACTCATTCAGATACTAACTAAGTGTGGTGATTTTTAATGTCTTTTAAAAAGGCTAATTTTGTTAATTGGGATGATATTGCTGCCTATTGTAGAGAATTAAGAGTACAAGAAACACCAGATGTAATTTTAGCAGTCCATCGTGGTGGTCTTCCTATAGGAGTTCTTCTAAGTCATAAATTTCATGTTCCAGTAGAAATACTATATTTTTCTAGATATGATAGTAATACAAAGATTAAATGTAATCTTTCTAGAAAAGAAGAATATAATAGAATATTAGTAGTAGACGATGTATCTGATAAAGGAGAATCCTTAGAAAGAATTACAGAATTTTTATCAAAGAAGTATTATATTAAAGAATTAACTACACTTACATATGCAATAAAAAATAAAACACAATTTAAACCAAATTATTTCAAAAAAGAATATGACGATCATATTTGGTTAATCTTTCCTTGGGAGGCAATATGACAGAAAAAGAATGGAATTTAGATATTACAGAAAGCTTCACGTCCATACAGGGAGAAGGAATTCATGAAGGGGTTCCTTCCCATTTTATTCGACTTGCAAAATGTAATGCTTCATGTCCTTTCTGTGATTCTAAATATAGCTGGAAATCTGGAGATAAATATGATTATCAAGGTATTTCAGCACATTTAAGTATGATGTATATTGCAAATCCAAAAGTTAATATGCTAACTATAACAGGTGGTGAGCCAACTTTACAAGATTTAAACCCACTAACATCTTTAGTTAAAGATTTTTATAATTGGTTTATAGAAGTAGAAA
Source organism: archaeon (assembly GCA_029563035.1). Next base: position 121,660 of record JAKQTP010000123.1, read on the forward strand.
CAAATGGTTTGATTCATAAAGATAGAGAATTGGAAAAAGACGTAGATTTATGGATTGTTTCACCAAAACTATACTCAGAAGATATAATAAAAAGATATAATCAAGAAATTTTAGATAGATTTTTATATACGAATCATATCTTTAAATTTGTTATAGGAACAGAAGAAGAACTAAGTATTGTTTTAGATTTTATAAAATCATATAAATTGGATCTAGATAATAATATTTGGTTAATGCCTAAAGGTACTTCAATAGAAGAAATTAGAAAATCAAGCAAACTACTTGTCCCTGTTTGCCTAAGAAAAGGATGGAATTTATCTTCCAGACAACAGATAGTTATTTGGGGCAATAAAAAAGGAGTATAATGTTATGAATTATTATTGTAAAAATGGTGCATATCATACCTATAAGTGCTGCAATACATGCTGGAATTTACATCCAAAAGCAGAGAAAAATAAAATGTTTTTCGGTAGTGAGACCTTTAATAAAGTATTAGATCAAAATTTTATTCAAAAAGCAAAACAAGTAGGATTTACTGAGCAACAAATAGAATTCTTATCACAGATTATTTCTACAAGATTAAGTGTAGTTATGGAGTAAGAAGGATGAAAATAATTACAACTTCTGATGGTAAGTGTAAAATACTTTCTTTTCTTTCTGAAAAGAATATAGCAGCATTTACACTCGATTCTGGTGATTGTCATAATGCAGAACCTATTAAATTAACGTTAAACACATATATCTCCGATTTAGATATTATTGCAAGATGTGAGGGTCTTGATAAAGATTTAAGAATTTTTACTGTTTGTTCTTCTTGCGGTAAAACTTATAATGATTGTAGCTGTGATCATCTTCATTCTATTGCTTCTAATTATCAATTATGTGTTAGAGATCTAGAAGGAAAATCACCAGGTTATATACAAAGAATAGAAATTTTTGGTAGTGCAGATCAAGATAAACCTATTGTTAAAATATATAAATATGAAATAGATAATAGTAATACAGAAGATATAGTAGTTAAAAGAGATGAAAATGGACAACCTAAACTTTTTATATATTAGAATTTTAAGGAAGAAATATCAACAGAAATGTTGTTTGACCGTTTCCTAATTTATTTTCTTAGGAGAAAAGATTATGGGTAGAGATACAAATTGCGTAGTACTTCTTTCTGGTGGTTTAGATTCAACAGTTATGCTGTATTGGGTGAAAGAGAGATATGATAAGGTATTTCCTCTTTATATTAACTATGGATCAAGTCATAAAGAAAAAGAATTTTATGCCGCACAACAAACATGTAAGGAATTAGGATTATTTCTAGAAGAAGTAAAGTTAACTGGCAATATACTTTCAGATTCTTCTCTAGTAGACAAATCTATTAGAACTCCAGATGATTTAAAAGATACAATTAATACAGTTGTTCCATTTAGAAATATTATGATGATTAGTATCGCAGCTAGTTATGCAGATAAAGTAAATGCCGGTGTAATTGCAACTAGTCCAACACGAGAAGATTTCGATGTTTTCAGAGATTGTAGAAGAGAATTTCATGATGCATTAGAAAAAACTTTACAGATTGCTGCAAAGTACGATCAACCCTATCAAATTTTAACACCTTTTATTACTAATACTAAAGAAGATGTTATTCGTATCGGTGTTGATATGGATGTAGATTTTTCAAAAACCTGGTCTTGTTATAATCCACAAAGAGACGAACCCTGTGGTGTATGTCCAGCATGTAGGGTTAGAGAAAAAGGATTTATGCTAGCTGGTGTAAAAGATCCACTTAGGAGAAATTAATGCTTAGTTCATTAGATACGTTTTATTACACAGATGAAAATATAGATTATATAGGTGATCAACTTCATAGTCTATTCAATTTTAAAACTGCTAATATGATAGGAGATTCTGTTTTTGCTTTTGAAGGAAAAATGGATGTAAAAACTGATCATATGGTAGATATTGAAGATGTAAAAGAAAATGATTATATCTGGTCGCCTAAAGCTCTTAACTTTATTATAGAGATCTTTAACATCAATATAGAAACTGCAGTACTATATCAAAGAGCTTTTATGCAGATTTGTACAAATGTTCTTAAAGATATATTAGCAGAATCAAATATTATAGTTTATTTAGTTAAACTGAAAGGTGATGATATTCTAGTTAAAACATTGGATGGAGAAGTTTGGAAGAAGCTTTCTGTATCTATTGCTACAGTAAGTCATATTTCTGGTTTAATCCACGTAGGTATTAATATAGATACAGATATGAATATACCTGTTCCAGCAATAGGATTACAAGAACTTATCGATTTGCATGTATACGAATTTGGTGTTCGTGTACTAGAACAATTTAAAGACTTTCATAAATCTATAAAATTTGCTTCAGTTAAAATAAAAGGTGTTTAATATATGGAAGAACAACTAATTAAATTACTCCAAAAAGAATCGTTTAAGAAAATGGAAGAAGGAGCAAGACTTCTTCTTGAGGGTTTAGGTGAAGTAACAGCACCAGAATCTACCAGTCCCTTAACAACATATTCGACAATTTCTTTGGATGATCCTAATTTTAAGAAAACACCTTATAGGATAGCAAAAGCTTGGGTAGAAATGTGTATAGGTCTTTCGCAAAAACACGAAGTAACAAAAATATTAGAAACCAATTTTCCAAGTAATTATACAGGAATGATAATTATTGATTCAATTAATTGTTATTCAATGTGTCCACATCATGCACTTCCTGTAGCTTATCGTGTAGATTTTGGATATATACCTTCTGATAAAATGTTGGGTCTTTCGAAGATTCCTAGATTTATAAAACTCTTAGCTAAACAACCCATACTTCAAGAGGATTTTACTAAACAATGTATTGAACAATTTGTCGAACATGTTAAACCTGAAGGTGCTATTTGTGTGGTAAAAGGTGTACATAATTGCATGGTTTGCAGAGGCGTTGGTGCTATTAATTCAAGTGCTACTACGTCAGAAGTCTACGGAAGTTTTGAAAAACTAGAAACTAGAACAGAATTTTTAAATTTAGTTAAAAAGAATACATAATGGTATATACTAAACAACAAAATATAGAGATATCTAAAAAAAGATATCAGTATGTTCAACAAATCATTAAACTGCTTCCTTCTAAAACTTATTTACATGAATGTTCTTTTGAAGAAGACAAGTTTGGTGGATCTGATTTTATAATCATTCAAAAAGCAATTAATGTCAGTTATGCATGTAGATTATTAAATGATAAACCGCATTGGGATCGTATAACTTTTCGTGTGCATACTTATGATCATACTGATGTACCTAATCAAAAATATAGTGAATACTATAAAATTCAAAGAGATGAAGTAACTTGGGATAGGTATTTCTTTGGTCATATAAATACTAGTAATATAATAACAAAGTGGTTAATTTTTGATAGAAGAAAAGCTATAGATAGTGGCATTTTTAATATGCCAGTTCAGCTTAATAACTTCAACTATCCCAGAAATCTAAAATGGAATGATTCAAAAAAAGAAGATGATAGAACAGGATTTATTTCTTGTAGGATGTCTGATTTTTTTAAAGTTGGTGCAGTATTACATAGTTACGATAAGAAAGGTACTTTAGATGTTTAATAATTTTTTTAGAAAGAAAGAAAAAGTAATAATGGATACTATACGAGATGATGATACAGTACATTTTCTAACCACACAAAGAATTATTGAAATATTAAATGATCCCAAACTGGCATCAGAAGATGAGATTAGAAATTTAGCTTATACTGTTTTAGAAACTTTAGATATTTTAAGTAATGCAATTATGCAAAGTATCACTGATAAAGGTGATCCTTCAAATTTACATTAAGGAAGTATGTATGAGTAATATAATAGAATTTATATCTAAATGTTTTGCTTTTAAAAAACTCAGAAAAGCAAATTATAAATGTGAATTTACTGGTGTAGAACTTTCAGGAAGTACTGGATTTGCAGTATATTCTATTTATAATATTGCAGAAATAGAAGAGTATGTAAAATCATATGAAAATAAAGATGAGATTATTTACTGGGTTTTCGATAGAATGTGGGAAGATTGGCTTTTGATAATTTCAAAAGATGTTCACTTCGAGCAAGAAGAAAAGGTTAGACAATCAATTAAATCGTTAGATGACTATGCAAAAAAGATTATAGATAAAGTTATAGATAATCTAAAAACTCCTCTAGGTTCTAGAACAGCATATATTAATGAGTACGATCCTACTCTGCTTCTTCCAGTTAAAAGACAACCTACACGTGAAGCAATTGGATATGAGTATATTCCTTTTGTAGGTCTAGATGTATGGAATGGTTATGAATTATCTTATCTGGATAGAAATGGAAAACCTGTAAATAAAATGATTCGTATTGCTTATGATTCAGATAGTGAATCTATTATAGAATCTAAATCGTTAAAACTTTATTTTAATTCTTTTAATAACACTATAGTAGAAAAATTAGGTAAAGGTAATATAATAGATATTATTAAGCAAGATTTAAAACAAGCAATTAAATGTAATTCTATAGAAGCATACTTTATAGAAACAAATTATATTCATGATTTTGCTAAGTATTACTATCCTATAGATCAATTACGTTGTGATAAGTATTCATATGATTATGACCCAGATTTGCTTGAAATTCAACCTTCATTATATAATTATCCTATTTTTCTAAAGACAGATTTACTTAAATCTAACTGTAGACACAGTGGTTTACCAGATTGGGGAACTGCTTATATTTCTTATGAACCAAATTCTGCGCAATTGGATCCTTATTCTGTTTTAAAATATATAATTTCTTTCAGAAATCACAGAGAATTTCATGAAGAGTGTTGTGAAAGAATTATGCACGATATCATGTTTAAAATTAACCCAAAATGGTTACGTGTAGAACTTCGGTACACACGTAGGGGCGGTTTAGATATCAACCCAATTCGTGTATTTGATTCAATAGGTGAGTATAATTATGATTTTCATGTTGAATTTTCTAGATATGCAAGGGAGATAAGGCAATAGATGGAGAGATTAGTTCTTTCTGCTTTCATACGCTATTATCATATCTGCAAATACTTAGGAGCCAAGAACTTACTTGGCTCCAAGCATTATCCAGAGCAGATAGTAAAAGCTTTGGATTATGTTCAAGGCACAGATGCTATTAATCCTATAACAGGAGAAAGAGATAAAGGTATAGATGGCGTAAATCTTATTATAGATTCTGGAGCTTTTTCTGTTTGGAATGCAGGTGGTAAATTAGATGTAATGGAATATATTGAATTTTTACGAAAATTTGAAAAAGAACACAGATCTAAATTTAATGAAGTATGGTATGTTAATTTAGACGTTATTCCAGGAAAACAAGGTGAATCACCTACTATGCAGCAAATTAATGATGCAATAGAGGAAGGATTTAAGAATTATGATATCATGCGAAATGAATTTGATAATGTAATTCATGTATTCCACCAAGGTGATTCAGAAGAAGCATTATTACGATTATTAGATACAAAACCTGCTTATATTGGTATATCTCCTTCTAATGATGTTATGACACCTCAGAGAACCATTTGGTTGGACGAAACTTTTAAGAAAGTACCGAAGGAAGTTAGAACTCATGGATTTGCTGTAACATCTTTTGATTTAATGAAATCATTCGATTGGTTTAGTGTAGATTCAACTTCTTGGTTTATGATAGGAATGTATGGAAAGTTATCTATACCTTTTAATTCTAAAGGAAAGGTTGTGTTAGGTGACGACGATGTATATTCCAAAAAAGAAATTAGTGTTTCTGTAGAAAAAGCAAGTAAAGGTCCAGATGGATATAAATTTTTAATGCAATCACATAAAAAAGGTAATAAAGCTTTTCTTGAACAAGTAAATCAATATATAGAATATCTGTGCAAGAGATATCCATTTATAACACCTTCAGATTTATTTGGTGAAAGAAATCAAGCAAGAGTATTTGCTAATTTAAATGTGTTTTTAGATTTCGAAAGACAAGGTAAAAGAACCTGTAATGTAGAAGTAAATTCATTGTTCTAAAGGAGAAGGATATTTATGGTAATATATAATCCTCCACCTCAAAACCAGAGTAGAAAAAAAAGAATTCTTGGTAGAATAGTAAGATTATTATTTTGGATTTGGTTATTTGGAGCAATACCTATAGGTGTTCTTATTAATAGTACCGCTGCACTGTATTGGATTTTAAGCCCATTTATAGTTATAGTAATATTAGGAATCGCCAATCATATTTGGAATGGATAATTAAATTAAAATTAGAGGAAAATATGGAGACACTTGGTAAAATAACATTTGAAAAGGATGTATTAAATAGTTTAAAATTTTATACCATGTTATCAATTTTTCTTGGTAGTCAGGGTATGTCTGAAGAAAGATGTTCTAGAGCTCTTACAGAATATATTCATATGTTAAAAGAAAATGATGATCATTTTAAAGATCCAGAAGTTATGTGTGCTTATTTACAAGAAGCTTATAATAAGTTACCAGCTGATTTTCTAGAATTATTCGAAATACCTTCTGGGCTGGGTGATGGGATACGAATACTTGATAAAACCTATAATTGGATAAAATAACTTAAGGAGTAGATATGGCAGACGTAAAAGTTAAAGAAAAGAAAGAAAGTACATTTGTTGCGGATAAAGAACTATCTCCAGTAATTAATCAAATAAATAAAGAATTTGGTACCACCAAAATTACTACTCTTACTAAAGCTAAATCTTTTGCAGTTAAAAGATATTTTAGTGGTTCTTTTGGTATTGATCACATTACTGGTGGTGGATATACCTATAAAAGAATTCTTTTATTATATGGTCATAAAAGTAGCGGAAAGAATAGTCAGCTTTACCAAATGCTTGCTTATAATCAGAGACTATGCAGACATTGTAAAGGTGTTCTTCCTGAATATTTTGAAGCAAAAACATACGATAGATGGACAAATATTTTAGTTAATTATAAAAATATACCTGTGTGTAATTGTGGAAAAGCACAAGGTAAGATATTTCTTCTTCTAGATTATGAAAAGTCGCTAGGTGTAGAAGAACCAAGACCTACTATAGTTAGATCTATTACAAATAGAAATACTGGCGATGAAATCAATGAAAATGATTATAATCAACAGGTAGATATTCTAAAAGATCTTAAAGCTAAAGATAAACTAACAGATGTAGAACAATCTATGATAAAAAACATAGAAACTTGGCTACAAAATCTAGATATAAAAGAACAAGAAATTACTAAGATACCAGAAACCGATTATATGTCAGCTTGTGGAATTAATATCGATAATCTTTTGGTTGCAGAACCCAAGTTTATGGACGAAGGTATTGATATTGTTAAGAAGATTGTTAAATCTAGAGAAGTAGATGGAATTATTTGGGATTCTATCCAAGCTGCAATTCCAATGTATGTGGAAAAACGAGATGCAGAAGAAGCAACAATGGGTGTTGAAGCAAAATTAACAGGTCTTTTAATGAGACAGATTGGTGCAGCATTTGCAGCAGATGATCTTCTTGATCCTGGCGAAGCATATAAACCTACAGTATTTATTACTTCACAAGTTAGAAGTGAATTAGGTACAATGTATGCTAAACCAGATTCATACTCTGGCGGTAATGCTTTAGCTCATCATATTTCTCTTGCTCTAGAAGTTAAAAGAGATAAGTTTCTAGATCAAAACGGAAGAGAGGCTGCTTGGGGGACTGTTTATTATGGTCAGCAAACTAGAGTTAGAGCAGAAAAAAGTAAAATAAGTTCACCAGGTGAAATGTTCACATATGATTATTACTTTAAGGCAACTCCACAATTTCCTGTTGGTACTATAGATCATATTAAAGAGATAATGGATTTAGGTATCGCTTTTTCACTAATAAAGCAAAGAGGACCTTATTTCGATTGCAACGGAAAAACGTTTCAAGGTAAAAATGCTTTACGAGAAGCTCTTGCAATGGATCCTTCTTTCACTTCACAATTATATAATGATATTATAAAAAGGTGCTAGATGAATTATAAGAAGATATCCACCAAGAGAGAAAAAGAAATTGCAAAAGATATTTCAGGACAAAGACATGTAGGTTCTGGAAATGTCTGGTTTAAAAGAGGCGATGCAAGTAATGAATTTCTTCTTATAGAAGATAAATTTGTTATATCAGATAGATACAGTATTAAGTTAGATATAATAGATAAATTAACATCACAAGCACATAAACAAGGAAAATTACCTATTTTGAGATTTGGATTTAGTAATAGATCCATATTTCAGAACTATGCATGTATAGAATCTTGTTATTGTAACCAAGAAGCAGAAGTAGGCTCTATTATGTTCTATACTTCTAGTAAGAAAAGTAAAACTATTAAATATAATGATTTATACGCTGCATTAACTACCTTTCAAGGTGATCCCATTGTATTAAAGTTGGTATTCTATGAAGAAAGAAGAACCTTCTATATAATAGAATGGCAAGATTTTTTAAAATCTCAAGAAAATCTTATTGTTTCTTTTTAGAAAAACTATATAATATAATATTATATAGTATAATACCATTTAAAGGGTTAATATATTGAAATGTCCTTACGGAATCTGTAGCGGAACGGGCTTTATGCCAGTAATCTCTGCAACAGGTGAGCAAGAATTTACTCCGTGTAAATGCCGCCTGGAAAGAATACAGAAAGAATCGTTAAGAAAAAAAAGAATAGAAGCCAGAATCCCGGTTCGATACTGGGATTATTCTTTTGATAATTATAAAGCTCTAGCAAAAATGCTAGAGCCTAAGTTATTACCAGCAGTTATTGCTTCAAATGCAGAATATCTTAAAGTTTTAGAAAATTATATAGATAACCCTCAAAAATTATTAGAAGGTCCTCAGGTTCTATGGATTTGGGGTACAGATGATAATGCTTGTCATACAACCCTAGCTACTGTTTTAGCAGATAGCTTATTAAAAGTTAATGTGAAAGTTCTTTTTCTTGAATTTTATAAACTAATGGAGATGTTTACAAATTTTTCTTCAAGATCTGAATATTTTCAGCAATTACAAGGGTATCAAGTATACATTTTAGATGACGCATTCGATACCACTAGATGTAATCCTACAAATTATAAACAATCTCAGTTATTTGGGTTTGTTAATGATTTATTAAATGATAATAAGCATATAATCTGTACATCTAATATTAGTGCTAAAAGTATTGACAATATTTTTAGTCAATTAAGAATAATTATTAATAGATCTGTGGAAGAAGTTAGACTTCAAGGATCTTTTACACCTATTCTTCAACATCTTAAATAAATATGGCAAAATTATTAACCTTCAAGTGTGAAGATGTAATTTTTGATGTTTATGATACTGAAAGAGTTCCTATGGACTCAAGTAAATATCAATATTTTATCACACCAAGAAGATTTGCACGAATAGAAGCCTGGAGAATTCAAAATAACTTAAATTCTCCAATTTCTACTAAAGAACAATTAGATTATCTTATACAAAATGATATGATAGGGACGTATAAATAGAATCTATGTCAGATACCTTTGCACTACCAGAATTGCCAATAGATTTAGATAATGAAGCATTAATTTTATCTAATGCTCTTAAAAATAAAAAGAATAGAGATCTTTTTATAAGAAAAACAGATTATCTTGATTTTAGATACAAAGAAAATCAAGTGGTAGCATGGGCAATTAAAGCAGTAGAAGAACAGAAGATGGATATTAATTCTGATGCTGTTTTATTAAAGTCAAAATCCTGTCCTGTAAGATATAATGTAGATTACAACTTTATTGATAGTTTAATTCAAAACTTTCCAGAAGTTGGTGAAGTAAACTATGACACTCATATTTCTAAACTACAATTAGATAAGATTAAATCTGAATTAGTAACAACATTCCATAAATCCATATATACTGCATGTTTAAATCCTAGATCAGATTTAAACTTTTTAGCAGCAAGAATGCAAAACGTAAATGATATCCTTCAAAAAGGATATTCCTATAGTCAAGTTCAATTCAAAGATATGAAGCAAGTCGTAGACGAATATAGAGAATATCGCAAACATTCTCAAGGTTTTTATACTACTGGATTTACACAATTGGATGCATATTTAACTGAAGGATATAAACCAAAGGGTATCTGTATTATTGCAGGTTTGCCTGGGATGGGTAAAAGCTCTCTGTGTTTAAGTTCAATGAATAACCTTGCTAATCAAGGTATTTATTCTGCACAGTTTGCATTAGAAATGGATAATAATGCATTAGCCAGTAAACTAGCTTCTTACAATTCGAGAATAAGTGTAGAAAGAATTATAAAGCACTATGATAAATTAACAGATGAAGAAAAGAAACTATTAGAATATGAACTTGATAGATTAGCTACTAATAAGTATCTACGATTTAATGATACGCCATCACAAAATCTGGATACTATTCGAGAACAAATAATGGTATTACAAGATCATTTGAAACAAGAATATATAGTAGTTTCAATAGACTTATTTGGTAAAATAAGAGAGTTTCAAGATAGTGATAGTTTTGCTACAGATTATGAAAAGAAATTAAATGAAGTACAGATTATGGCAAAGGAAACAGGTGTATGTATTATACCTGTTGCACAGATACATAGATTAGAATCTGGAAGAAAATTTAAAAGACCAAAAATGAGTGATTTGAAAAACTCAGGTGCCTGGGAAGAAGTAGCAGATTTAATTTTAGCAGTGCATAGACCGTGGTATGACCCAGAAACAGCAATGAAGAAACAGATAGCTGAAAATGAATATAGATACGGAACAGGAGAAGAACCAGAAGAATTAGAGGACGATCCTAATGAATCTATTGCGGAAGTAATTATTCTTAAACAGAGGATGGGTGAAGGGAATAAGATTATTAATTTCTTTTTTGATAAAATAACAACTAGATATAGTGCTATTACACCAGAATTTCAAGATACTTTGAATGCCCAAAAAGATATAGATCCTGAGGACGTACCCATATGAATATAATTGATGTAGATATATGTAAATCCTGTAAAAATTTAAATCTCTTGACAAAAGAATTTCATCTTTATTATCTAGATTGCAAGATTAATGGAAATAAATTTATTTTGGAAAAAGAATTATTTAACTGTGATTCTTTTAAACCCATCATAGAACAGAAGAAAGAAGGATTCTTTAAAAAATTATTTAAATAGATATGCAAAACTATAACGTAGAAAAAATACTTAAAGATCTTAATATAGCATATAAAAAATCTGGTAATAATGCTAGAATTAAATGTTTAAATCCTCATCACAACGAAAAAGAACCCTCCATGTTTGTTCATTTAGATGACGGAAAGTTTCACTGCTTTGGTTGCGGAACTAAAGGTAATATTTTTACTCTAGCAAAAATGGAATTAAAGCTAGATGATAATGAAGCAAAAAAATATGTAATTGAGCAGACAAAAGGTGGTAATACCGAAGAAGAGGTATACAATCATCTTATAGAAGAAATGTCAAAGAGATCTCAGAAAAAAGAATGCTCTGAATTTACAGAAGTTAGAGAATTAGATACACTACCGATTACTTCTAATTTTTATCTAGAATACCAAAGAGGATTTACTAAAGAAGAAATTCATAGATGGAATATACGGCAGGTTAATACTCCTAGACAACCCTATCATAACTGGATTTATATTCCTATTTATTATAAAGGAAAGCTAAGAACTTGGTTTATTAGAAGTCCTCTTTCTAATAGAAAAGTATATGGTTATCATAAAGAAGGTGATACAGTAGTAGGATATCCAAGAAAGGATATCTTATTTGGATACGATACAATTCCTTTTAATACGGAAGAAGTTTATGGATTTGAAGGAATTTTTGATAAAATTTGGTTTGAAAGAACCAGACGGCAATCTCTAGCGTTTTTGGGTAATAGAATTTCTAAAGAACAGCGAGAAGCATTAAAAAGATTTAAAACTCTAGTTTTAGGGTTAGACAATGATAATGCTAGTTTACAGTTAATAGAAGATGCATTACAGCTATCTTCTGTTTTAGAGGTACGAGTATGGTGCCCACCCGTATCTAAAAAAGATGCAAACGAATGCACACTAGAAGAAATGCTAGAATCTATATTTAAAGAAGTAGATATAGCAGAATTTATAAAATCAGAGAGGTTTTTACAATGGTCCTTGAGCAAGTAGATTCATCTAATATCGATGCAGCAGGATATGATTCAACTAGTAGCAAAATGATTATCAGATTCAAAACTGGTATATATTACGAGTATCTAAAAGTTCCAGAAGTTATTTATAACAGATTTAAAGAAGCACAATCTAAAGGTAGTTTTTTTAATCAAAATATAAGAAATTCTTATAATTGTAATAGAATAGATACCTTATAAGTTTAAATGGTAGTTGTTGCATTATAAGAAATATATTATATTTAAATTACGGAATCAAATAATGAAATTAAAAATAAATTTAGAAAAATTACCTCCTACATATGACTCACTTATTATAGACAGATTAGAAAAGAAAAATCTACCTTCTTGTATGGGTGGAATGCTTCTTCCTATTTTAAATCAGATAGAAGAAATAGAAGACACAGATATTATAGCACCTACTGAAAGTATACCAGAAATCAATCGAGCGAATGTAGATCTAACAGAAGTTTGTGCTAATTCTGACAAAGTCCTTACAGGAAATAGTATGACTGTTTCTGGTTTAAAACATATACTAGCATTTAAAGAATCTAAGGCAAATGCTTTTGTAGACCAATGTGAAAAATGCATTAATTGTACGTATATAGAAGTATGTAATAATCTAACACGCAATACACTACAATCATTTGCAATAATGCAATCTTTATCAATTAAAGGAGTATCGAATGAATAAATTCTTTAGATTTATAGGTTTGGGTCAATGCGGTCTACGAATATCTCAAGAATTTGAAAAAATGGGATTTTATACGTCTATTATTAATTCTGACGAAATAGATGAAAGAGGATATGAGATAGAATCCGATAGATTGCTTGTTTTAAAAGGAACAGGAACAGGTAAATCTTTAAAGATAGGAAAACAAATTATAGAAAATAATAAAAGTAAATTTGAATCCTTTATCAGAAAGAATTGCAATAAGAATGGTGTTACAATCTTTATTGCAGGAGGTGGTGGAGGAACAGGTGGATCTTTTATTGCTCCTGCAGTAGAATATACAAAAAGTTTAGGGTATAAAGTAGGCGTAATTTATACTCTTCCACCTAAAATGCTAGGCATCGTAACAGCAAAAAATTCCTTGATTACTTTAAAAGAACTTTTAAAACTTGAAACAGATTTCTTTATGCTGGTAGATAATGAATTATTAATAGAAGAAGTAGGAAAAGATGATACTTGGTGGGGTAAGATAAATAGAATGATATTATCTACTTTCTATTCATCTACTGAAATTATACGTGAAAATAAAACAGCTCAACAAGGTTTAGGTTCTATAGATAGAGGTGAGGTAATTAGAAGTTTAACTTATGGAAAAGGTTGTACAGATATTAGAAGATACTATCTAACCACAGAAGATTGTGGAAAAAGTGAAGAGGAGCTAAGTACTTTACTTTTTCATCCTCAACTTGTAGAAGGATATAATTATAAAGAATCCAAATGTTATTTGGTATCGATAGACGTACCACAATCTGGAAATTATAGCTTGATATCAAAGAAAATATTTGATATTATAAAGCATCGCGTAGGTAATGCTATATCAATATTGGGTATGTTTACAGATCCACTTTTAAAAGATTCTGTTAAAGTAACAATTATAAATTCTGGATTACAATTACCTAAAATACTCCAATCTAGAATAAAGAATCTAAGAAGAGATGAAAATGCTTTTCAACATAAACAAGAAAAGGAGGATCAAACTATTCAAGTTATTTCAGAATTAACATTTGATGAAGATCTCTCACTAGATAAAGACTTTCAACTATAATAGCTATCAAATTATACGGAGGCTTTACATGAATTCTAATGTAGAAACATTATATGTAGAATATACGCAAGAAAAAAATACTTTTAAGAAAGAAAGAATTCTAGGTAAAATATTTAAATGTTATGAACCTTTATCTAATAAACTTTCTTATAAATATTCCAGGATTTTCCCATCATATGAAGCAGAGGATTGGAAAATCTTGGTAAATCTAGGAATATGGGAAGGAGTTAATAAAACTCCTACTAAAGAATTAGTTAGAAAATATATCTACTTTAGAATAAAGCATCAAATTGCAAAAGAAATACAACTTATAACAGCTAGAAAGCAAACTTATTTTCATGAGGTAGAATTAGATTCTGTTATTATTTGTCCAGAAAATTCTGAAGAAACTCGTAAGATTACTAAATTAGATATAGAAGCTGCTATAAATAAATTACCAGATAAAACAAAACAGATTATTAAATTATGGATGGATGATGTTCCAGTATGTCCTGATTCAGCCAAATCATCTTTAATGCAAGCATCAATATGTGATGAAGTTAATCTTTCTTTTCCAGCAGTTTACTTTAGATTAGAAAGAGCATTTGAATTGTTGTATTGTTATCTATCAGATTATAAGGAAAGTATTTATGAGGAATGGTAGAAATATTTGTATCTATATGTCTGATTATAACCTTTATTGTTCTTTAGATAAAGAGGTTAGAGAACTATATTATAAAAAATATGGTCAAGCTCTTTCCAAAAGCGAAGTGATTAATAAAGGATTAGCAGTTTTAAAAGATACATTAACTAAATCAGAAAATCTTTCTGAGCTACCCAAATATAGCAGGATATTCAAGTGATAATTTCAGATAAAATATATATTCCATTATGTAAGTTAGGTGCTAAAGCAAATGATTTAGCTAAGATTTTTACCTATCAAAATCCAGAATATTTTGAAAAATCTAAAATGGGTTTTAGCACCACAAAATGCAGTCCTTTTCTTGCACATTATGCTTTTCAAGAATCCGAAACAAAGGAAAAATGCATAGTAGTACCTAGAGGTGCTATTAAGAAAGTTAAAACTTTTCTAGAAAAGAATAATATATCCTTACGCCACTTAGATAACAGAAATGAAGGTAAAGATATAGATATCGAGTTAACAGACACAAGATTAGAACCCCAGCAGTTAGAAATCATAGAGCTTTTAAAAGCTAATGAGGGTGGATTGATAGAAATGCTACCGGGCGGTGGGAAGACAATTGCTGCTTTGGGTTTTATCTCAAAAGTAAAAAAATCTACTCTTATTCTAGTACATGAACATAGACTTAGAACACAATGGGAAGAAGAAATTAAAAGAAGACTTCAAGGAGATTTTACTTTAGGAAGATTAGATGGTGACGAGAAACGGGAAGGTGATATAACAATCGGAATTATTAATTCCGTTTATCTGATGTATAAAGAAAATAAAGATATCTTTTCAAAATATGGTGTAGTTATAGTCGATGAATGCTTTCCTTGGTATTCTAAAGTATTAACTAATTCTGGATATAAAAATATTAAAGATGTACAAAAAGGAGATATTGTTCTAACTACGAATGAGACTACTAAAGAATTAGAATGGAAATCTGTAGTTAACAATATACAAAAAAAATCAAGAAAAAATCTTATAAGTATAAAACTTAATAATGGTAAAAGTATTGTTTGTACAGAAGATCATAACATATATACTACTAAAGGATGGATATCAGCTAAAAATCTTGTATTAAATGATGAACTTATTACTGTGGATACTATTATTTATGGAAGAACTATCGAGAAGAAAAAAGAAAAACAAAGTGATTGCAATTATTCCCTGTTACATTTGTGGAAAAGATGTGGAAATATTATCTGGAACTCAAACAAAGGAAACTTACAGACTGACAGGAAGAGCATATTGTTCAAGGGAATGTTCAAAAGCTTATGTCAGAAAAACGAGCAGCGAGACAATGACAAGAACAAATTTGAAATATCGAGATATTATTGTCAAAAGAATGTTGGAAAACAATCCTTCAAAGGATCCAGAGATAGCAAAAAAAGCTGTACAAAAAAATCGAGAAAATGGTACTTACGATTTAAATTGTTTCGAACATTGCGGAAATGGGCGGGCATGTTCAAAAGAACATCAATCTTTATTAGATTCTCTGAATTTCATACAAGATATTTGGATAAAAGAATGTCCAGTTCCTACCAAAATGGGAAGAACTTCAGGATATCCAACTTGTTACAAATTGGATATTGGTTGCAAAGAATTAAAAATTGGAATAGAAGTAGATGGGGATACTCATTTAAACAAACAACAGATACAATTAGACAAAAAGAAGGATATATTCTTACAAGGATTGGGGTGGAAAGTATTACGCTTTACTCACTCGCAGATTCACGAAAACTTGACATCTTGCGTGGCGAAGATTATGTCTATGATCTTACAATAGAAGATAATCATAACTATTTTGTGGAAAATATATTAGTACATAATTGCCATCATACACCAGCAAAAATGTTTGAATTAGTAGTAAATAATATACCTGCTAAATATAGAATAGGTTTAACAGGTACTGTTAAAAGAAAAGATCAAAAAGAAATATTAATGTTCGATATTTTAGGCCCTGTTCTTATTTCTATAGGAGCAGAGGACTTGAAACATCGTGTTACTTCTTTTACCTATGAAATAGTAGAGACTAATTGTAAAATAGATGCACCTACAAGAAAACTATGGGCTGATGGTGCAAGAGTAACAAAAGTAGATTATGTTTCTCTTTTAAGCCTACTGGTTAAAAATCAGCAAAGAAATACTATAATTTTAGAAAAAATTATAGAATCCATAAAAGAAGGATATAAGCCTTTAATATTATCAGATAGAGTAGATCATTGTAAATATCTTTATCAATATTTATTAGATTTAGGATATAATGTTGTATTATTAATAGGAGCTACACGCAAGCAATCTAATTGGGAAGAAATCAGACAAGATAATAGCATACAAGCTATTGTAGCACAGCGAAGCATCGCTGAAGAAGGTCTAGATTACCCTTCTCTATCCGCACTGCATTTAACCTGTCCATCTACTAATTTACCAAAACTAAAACAAAGAATAGGACGTATTAGACGTGTAGCAGAAGATAAGATATTACTACCTAAAGTATACGATTATGCAGATAATGCAGTACAATTAAAAGATCAATTTGGAAAGCTTCAGTTTCCATTAAAGAGATCGGCAAGATCTCGTGAAAGTTTTTATAAAAAGTTACAAGAGGAATATGAAAGTGCTTAATATATACATGAGCACATATTTGGAGAAGAGATCTATAATTAAATGGATACGCAAGAACAACAAATTTCTCTCAATGAGAAATCATTAGATAAAAATGCAAAAGTAAGTAGAAATTTTGAAAATAGAACAGAATTGGAAACACAAGAGTTATATGATACAATAAAAGAAGCAGTATTGTGTGCTCAAGATCCTCAAAACGATGATTCTGATAAAGCACTGGCCTTTATTGTATTTGTATTTGATCCTCTTATCAGAAAGATAGCAGGAAAGATCTACTT
Organism: archaeon; assembly: GCA_029563035.1. Next base: position 139,209 of record JAKQTP010000123.1, read on the forward strand.
TTATATCAAAGATTGTGAAGAATATGAGGATATTCTTCAAGAAACTTACGCTACCTTTATACGATTAGTATATGGGTATAATCCTTCCATTTCCGCCTTCCCTTATTACATTAGAAATATGTTACCAAGACAAGTTAAAGCATGGAGTCAAAGAACAAAAAGAAAATCTTACATTCCAGTAGATACTGTTATAGTTGATAATGCAATAGCAGATCCTTTTATGAATAGTAAGGATAGTGTTTATGAGAGATATAATAGCTATGTAATGCAAGAAGAATATAAAGAATTTATTATGCAAAGAGCAGAAAGAAAAACAAAGAGTAATACAGTAAAAGAAGTTTGCTATAATTACTTTTTGGGATCTTCCTCGTGTACTCAACTTGCAAAAAAATTAGGAATTTCATACCACGCAGTCTACGAAATTATACAAAGAATTAAACTGGAACTTCAAGTATTTTTAGAAGAAAATACTCTTACAGAACTTGAAGCTAGCAGTATGTTTCAGGATGAGACAAAAATAGATATAGAAAAATGATAAAAAGTATATTAGTATTAATCTCCAGTGAAATTCATTGGAAAGTAAAACAAAAGTGTAAGCATAATAAATTGACTATTCAAGAAGTTACAGCTACACTCTTAGAAGAATTTTCTAAAGGAACTTTTGATAGTTTACTAAATATCAAATAATACCTTAAAGATTATATTTGTATTATTATTTTTATAACAATGTCAGATTTATTAACTAGCAGATTATTAGATCCCTCGTATTCTCCTTCAACTACTACTCTACCCACGTTTTTAACTCCTAGTAAAAAAGAATGCCCAGTACGTTTTACTACAGATATTGTCGAATTCTGTGAGCACGAAGAATTTTTGGGTACTAAGCTAAGACCACTACAAAAAAACTTTCTTGTCGATTTATATTCATTAGACGATTCCGGATATCCAAAATACGATACAGGTGTTTTTATAGCAGGTATGCGTGGTGGTAAATCTGCTTTAGCAGCATTTATAGCTGCATTTCAAGTGCACAGATTACTATCTATGAAGGAACCAGCATTAGAGCTGCATCAGATTAAAGGGCAACGTCTTACTATACAATTTATTGCTAACTCCGAAGCACAAGCGAAAGAAACGGCGTATGCTACCTTTGAAACACTTATTACAGATTCATTTTGGTATCAAAAGTATATAGGATGGTTAAAAGAGAGAGAAAGAGAAGAACATCTTCCTGTAAATTCATTATTTGAACATAAAGCACAAAGTATAGAATTTTATGAAAAGAATGTTGCTATTTTATCGCTAAATTCTAACTCCGCAACTGCAGTAGGTAAAACTTCAGCATGCTGTATATTTGATGAGCTTTCTCGTTTTGATGTAGCGGAGAATGATATACAAGCTAAATCACAAAAGCGTGTTGCACAAGCTATTTATGACGGTGTAGCTAAAGCAGCAACATCTCTAATGCCTTTTTCTAAGGTTGTTACTATTACATCTCCTATGTATGAAGATGATTATGGCATGAGATTATTATATCAATCTGGTACATTTAAAGGCGGAGAACAAAGTGGTATTATTCATACTCTAAGAAGGCAATACCCTGATAAAGCAGAAAGAATGCTAGGATATCATTATACTACTTTTGAAATGAATCCTCTAAAGGATGCAAATGGCAATATTATACCAGGTGGATTTAGCCCAGAACAAAGCTTTTTCAAGAGTAAAAGAAATGAGAGTCCAGAAGGTTTTAGAAGAGACTTTCTTGCTATACCACCCTCAGCAGTAAGTCCTTTCTTTGAATATCCTGAAAGAATAGAATCCTGTATTGTCAAGAATTCACAAGCAGTAATTTTCTTTGATAGGGAATTTCAAGAATCTGTAGACAGAGATGGATTACCACTAAGTGTTAGACATTATATAGGTAAATCTTTGGAAATAGTTAAGCCCAATAAAATGAAAGATTACTATATATCATGTGACCAGGGTGAAAAGAAAGATGCGTTTGTTGTAGCAATGGCACACGGAGAAACTATAGCTTATAGAACAGTAAATACAGAAGGAAAAGAAATAGAATATACTAGATATAAAGTTATAATAGATTTTATTGAATGTTGGGTTCCAGATCGAGAAAAACGTGTAACAGTATACTTTCCTAATGTAGAAGAAATCATATTTAAACTCCACCAAAATTTTAATATTAAGAAAGTAGTATTTGACCAGTGGAATAGTACAGAATCTATTCAAAGATTATTTAGTAAAGGAATAATGACAGAAAAAACTAATCCTTCTGAAAATCTAAAGAAATATGAGATTCTTAAGACATTATTTTATAATGGTCTTATAGAAATGCCTCAAAACGATAGGCTACTTAAAGAATTACGACAACTTAATTTGATACGTGGTCAGAAAGTTGATCACAGTTCTTCGGGAAGTTCGGATGCCTCCGATGCTCTAGCTAGAGTCGTATTCGAAGTATATATAAATGTATTGCAACAAGCGGTGCAAGGTAATGTTATTACTAATCCTATGCAGGTAGGCTTGCCCACATTAAGGGGCATTGCAGGGATGCAAGAATATATGAAGTCTCCTATGATAGCACCTACTGCTGGTTTACCTATTAATAGAACGCCAGGTAGTATAGGAGTAAGCAGTGTTTTTAGTAAAGGAACTAAAGCCCCAGAACAAAATGTCTTCCCAAATTTTCTACTTAAATAAAGGAGATTAAGAAAATGAGCGTTTCCAAACAACGATTACAGGAAATAATGGAATTTTGCTTAGAACAAGGAGAAGAAAAAACTAGAGAATCTTTTAATATTACAGTATCTACATTGGAAAAGTATAAAAGATTATATAAAGAACAGGTAAGTGATGATATAAATAAAAAGATTTATCTTGGACAGATTTTTGAAAGATTTAGCGAAGCAGAACTTAAATCTATAGCAGAAGGATCAAGGATTATACCAGGTGAACATTCATCTCCAAAATTAAATTTTGATGGTGAGAAAGTAACATTTGGTGCGATGGGTGATACACATATTGGAAGTGTCTATTTCAAAGAAGAATTACTAGAACAAGCAATAGAGGAATGTGATAAGCAAAATTGTCAGTTTATTTGTCATACAGGCGATCTAACAGACGGAATGTCTAGAAGACCAGGTCATGTATACGAACTCAAGGATATAGGATATCAAAGGCAGAAAGAAAGAGCTGTACGATGCTTTTCACAATGGAGAAAACACTGGTACTTCATAGATGGCAATCATGACCGTTGGTATGTCGAAAATAATAATTCTGGTGCAATTATAGCAAAAGATATTTGTAATGAATTAAATCACTTTGAACAAGGAGCCACTTTTCTAGGGCATGATGAAGGAATTATTACACTAGGTGATATTAAGATTATGTTATGGCATGGAATAGATTCTTCTAGCTATGCTACTTCTTATCGACTGCAAAAACTAGTTGAAGCTTTTTCTGGCGGTGAGAAACCTAATGTTTTATTGGCAGGGCATGTACATAAACAAGGATACTTTTTTGAAAGAAATATTCATTGTATTAGTACTGGAGCAATATGTTTACAAAGCAGATGGATGCGAGGAAAGAGGCTGGCAAATCACAGCGGATTTTGGATCATTACGATGTGGATGAATGAAAAAGGAGTAAGTAAATTTCAACCAACTTGGTATCCATTTTACATGTAAGTAATCTATAAAACAAAATGCAGTAGTTAACTACTGCATTTTGTTTGTTTAGCATATCTTATCACAACTTGACGGATCTTATCTCAACCCAACCCAACGTAATAAATTGAAACTCATTATACTATACCTTATCTGATATACAATTTTTTTCTAATAGAAAACTATTCTCGTTTATTTCTGACTCTTCTTGAAAAACAGGAATAGTAATAATCTTTTTCTTTCTTAAAGAAAGAAGATCCGAATCACTAATTTCAATAGTTTTAGAAACTATTTTTGTAGAAAAGAAAAATCCTGGATATTTCATTCCATTTTCTGTTTCAAATACTTGAAGATAAACATTATCGTGATCTCTCCAGTAATATTCATCTTTATTGAGATTTAAATCTTTATAATCTTTTTTAACACTAAAACTAGCAGGAACTTTTTTCATTATTTTAACAATCTCCTTAACTTAATATAACTTAATATAACTGAACGTAACCCAACGTAACTCAACTCAACTGAATTAAACATAACCTAACTCAACGTAACTCAACTGAATTAAACTGAATTAAACATAACCTAACTTACTCTTCTATATACTCAATAGATTTAACATTAAATCTACCGTAGTATCCATTTTGACTTGGTCTGAATCTTAATAATCCTATAAATTTACCTGCTACATCTAAATGCCTTTCAAATACCTTTCCACCTTGGGTGGTAGCAATAGATTCATCAATTATAAAAAACTTTGCTTTTCCAGACCAAGATTCTATCTTTGGAAAAATTCTAGGTACACGTGTTGTACCACCTCTTGTTCCATCTGCAGGAACAAGCAATCTTTCACCTTGAACATCCTCTTTCTTAATAGAAAGAACAATGGGATCTACCACCATAAGACCTGCTTCAAATTTCTTGGTCCAAGTCTTCTTACCTTCGCCTTCAATTCTTTCAGACAAATACTTTGCTGCATTTGTCAGACAGTTTTTTAGAGCCATTGGAGGAATAATTACATAACCTTCTTCATTGTAATGCATTCTTTCCTTCCAAGTTCTCTCTTCATAATCTGCATTCTTCTCTCCTTCTTTCTTTGGAACTTCATAATACTTTGAAAAACTTAAAGGACTTGCTCCTTCAATTTCAACTATTGCTGCTTTCATTTACTTTTACCTCATTTATTTTAAAATATTTTACCTTACTATACCGAAATCCAACTCAACGTAACACAACCCAACACAACTTAACTCAACGAAACGCAACGCAACCAAACTTAATTAGTTTATAAGTTCTAGTGCAAATACTTTACAGATTCTTTTTCTATTTTTGCTCTAACAATTTGACATTCTTCTATTTCTAAAGAATAATCATATTTAGAAAATAGAGAAGTAACATTAACATATATCCACCAAAAGAAATTTTGTATTCTTGTAGGATAGTATCCTTTATCTAACATATCTTTATAATATTGTAGTTTCTTTTTTATATTCATATAATTCTTACCTTAACTGAACTCAACTCAACAAAACTCAACCAAACTCAACTCAACTAAACAGAACCGACTGCAACATATCACTTTATTTCTTTCTAGATAAAGAACTAGAAGAAATTTCTGGAAATTTAATCTCTTTCTTCTTTTCTTCTTTTCGTTTTTCTACTGCAATCGAAGGAAGAGAAAGATTTTGAATACTATCTTCTTTTTTAATTTCTTGTCTAATTTTTTCTATTGTAACTTTTGGTATCTCCTTAAATTTTTTGGATAACTTTTCTACTTCTTTTTTATTTTGTTCCACTTCTATTTTTCTTAATTCAGTTTCTCTTTCTAAAGAAATATCTTCCCAATGTTGCATATCTTCAAATAATTCTTGGGGACGAATATATTCTATAAATTCGTGTTTAATAGTTTTTTGATCGATATCTACTTGAATTAATGTAGCACCAATATCCACAGGGTTATCAGATCCCATAAATGCTGTTTCCCACTGCCAACAGGGTGTATGAATAATTTTCACTCCATCATGCGCCTCATATATTCTATGAAGATGAGAAGCAACAATCATTCCTATTTTTGCAGTGTTAGTTTTATAATATCTTTTAAAAGCAGCAGTAATTTCAGAAGATGGTGTTTTCCCTTGATGTCTGAAGTTAATACTTGGCATATTATATTTACTTAAGGATAAATTAAATTCCTTTTTATAATGATTTCCTTTTACATTATGTAATGTAATTAAATTTTGTGTAATTTGTCTATCTGCATCGAACCCCGTTCCTTTACCTGTATGATATCCTGAACCGCTGCATCCATAGATTATAGTATTTTTACCTACTAAAGGAGATAATAATTCTACAGCAGAGTTTACTTGATCCTCCATATCAGGAATACAGAGTGTAGTAGCATCTTTTCCACCAGGACCATCCACTATATCACCATTAAGAATTAGATAATCAGGATATTTATATTTTTGAATAAATTCTTCCCATTTGTTTATTGCCCATAATTGATAAGAATTTGTATGTTCATTAAAATACTTTCTAGGCGTTAGACCATAAATAGAACCCACATGAACATCTGCTAAAACTAGTAATTTAATAATCATATATACTTAAACCTCTTTTTAATATAATTTACCTTAACATAATAAAACGCAGTATAACCCAACAAAACTCAACAAATCTGAACGTAACCCAACGAAACGAAATATACCTTAATAAATATTCTTTTCATAATAATCTTCTCCTACATCTATTTAAAACTTTTATAATATTTTGTAAAGATAATTGTTTTAATAATTGATATAAAGCTTTAGATACATAAATTCTATTTTTATAATACAAACCGTCTATATTTATAGCATATTCTATATTGTTAAAAGAAGAATTTATTAATATAAAAGTGTTTTCTTTATCTAGATGCATTATTTTATCATGTATTATAATCACATATTGCCTCTTTTCTTCATCAGTTTTGAAGCTTCGTCTTTCATATGTTCTAATATCATTTTAATTATAGAATCACATTGTGATTGTTTGACTCTATGAATACAAATAGAAGTATCAAAAGATTTTAATCTTCTTTGTTCAAATTCAAATCCAGATATTTCTTTACATCTTTTTAGAACCTTTAAAATACTTTCGTTTGATAAATTATTACAGATATCATATAGTTCAACGGAAAGATATACACAAGGATATATACTACTCTGATTTTCATAGTATTCAGAATGTTGTAATAGTAGGCTACTAGTAATACTAAAAGGTTTCATTAGTCATCTTTGTTGTAATACAATTATTTGCTTTTCCATCTTTCAAATGTTCTTGTCCAAACTTCATCCGCAATTTTTTGTAATCTACTTTTTTCTTTTCTTTTCTCTGCTTCTTTTTGTAAATCTTTTAAAATTTCTTCGTCTTCATGCTTTATCATTTCTCTTGTTACTATATCAAATTGTCTTTCAGCAATATCTTTCATAGATATATTAGGCATAGAATTAACAGTAAATGTAGGAGGATATACTCTTTGTGCACATATACCTGTTGCACCTGTAGAACTCATAGTCCCAATAGGAGTACCTAGCTTTCTTCGGTCATAATCAATTTTATGTATTTCTGTACATTTCTTTAAAAGATTTGTAATACCTTCTTTATTTAATTTTTTACATATTTTACTTAATTCAGGTGATGTAAGTATAATTGTATGATCATATCTATCACTATCTATATAATACTCTGAATTCTTTAATAATGTATCAGATATAACAGAAAAGTTATTTCTATCTGTAAGTGTAATATTAGTTAGATGAACACTAGGTAAATGATATGCCATTTTAATTATACCTTTAACTTCTTAATTTTCTTTTTTGAAACTTTGTTTGATTTAAAAGTATCCCAGAATCCTTTAGAATTATTAACACTAGCTGATAACTGTGTATAAAAACCTGTTTGACCTGTTTGATTAGTAGAAACAGTATTTTGTGGAGTATACGAATTTGTAGAAACCCATACAGGTCCTATCATAGTTGTACCAGAAGCAGATACATTTGCAGGCTTGGTACCTGGAAGAGAAGTCCAGGTACGATTATCAAATATTCTAGATCCAAGAATACTAGGACTTACCCTGATACACTTTCTTGGCAAGGTCTGCATTCCTTCCTTTGATAAGTGACTACATATATCATATAATTCTTTTGAAAGAAAGATAACACCATTATCAAAAATTGATGTAGCATCTATATTAATACAATATTCTTGTTGATATAAATGTTCTGAAATTTCAAGTTTTATTTTAAATGTTATTTCCATAATAGTTCAAGAATATAATAAATTAAATCTACCTGATCATCCGTGAATTTCCATCTTTTATTTATTCTGCTATCAGCCCATTCAAAAGGATTATTTCGTTTCTCCTCTGACATAGCACACCAATCACAACACATTTCTGCTATATCTAATTCAGTCATATTAGTAGAATCTACTATTTTAGAAGGATTCTTATCACGATCTTCTATATTTATAGTAGAAGAAGAATCAAAGTATTCCGGATGATGACTATTGGTATGAACGTGGTGTTCAGTAGCATCATTCATTTCCTTTCTTTGTGCTTTTGAAACTGCACATTCCTTTCCTTCATCTTTATCTTTATATTCCCAAGATATAAGAAGATACGGATCTAGCTCAGGTTCTTTATATTTACTTAAATCGTGATCTTCACCTCTTTTTGTCATTTCTTTAAAAGTAATAGGATCTATTTCAAATAACTTATTACAGTATTTTTGAACTAATTCTCTATGCAGATCTGTCCTTTTCTGAAAATATTTTAATAATTCTGATTTATCATTTGGAAACATTATTTTCCTCATTTAAAGAATTTAAAAATGCTGTTAATTTTAATCTTTCTTCTTTTCTTAATAATATTTGATCAGACCAGGGTGTTCCTTTTGTTATAATATGCCAGATATGGCGTAATTTAGATCTTAATGGTCTTTTAAAATCATTAACACCTAGATTATAAAAAGAGATATAAAGAAATCTATTATCAATCTCTTCATTTACTTCTTCTTCATTTTCAAATTCTAACTGTAGTAATTCTGTATGACAATCACATTCAATATATTCTGTTTTCATTATGTTTTATCCTCCATTCTTCTATATAATTGTTTTGGTCCTTTATACAATCTCCAGAATAAAATAGCCTCAGATTTTACTGCCTGTTTTTCTGTTAATTTCTCATCTACTATTTTATCGTTATTACGATTAAAAAGCGTAGCCCATTTTTTATAATCTTTTTGATATAATAAATTTCTCGCAGCCCATGTAAAATCGAACCTATTACAATACTTATCTATAACTGTCCTTGTTAATAATACTTGTTCACCGAAAGCTTTTTTAAATCTATTTAATTCTACTTGACAAGCATTTAGATGATTAAGCTGATCATAAGTGATATATTTTTTCATATATTATCCTCTACAAAAATATTTTATATTTTTACTACATACCTTCTCCTGCATAAGGTCTTTCACCACAGTTTCTGCATTTTCCATAAATAAATTTATAGCTATGATATCCATGTTTGCAATCTTTTATATCACAATCTGTATAAATATAAAGTTCTTTTCCAGTATTCGGATCATAACCAGATTGAATTTTTTGTTTCTCCTTTCCACATATTGAACAATATCTAGAATAGATCATTTCTATCCTCCTTAAAGATAATTAGAACAAAAATATTTTATTAATTTTTTGGTATGTCTATCAAATGCCAAAGGAATTATTTTATATGTATCATAATATTTTAGATAATGCAATCCCCAAGTCATATATATTAGATCATAATTGCTTAACCTTACCAAGTTAAGATCTATATGATCTATAAAAACAGCATGCAAATTGTTTTTATCACAATAGCATCTAAGTTTTTTAATATAGCTTTTGGAAAAGCTATTACCTATTTGTATATAAATTCTATATATGTTACTTAAATCTTTAAATTGTTTTAATTGTCTTAAAATAGCTTTTTTTGGATCTAAACCTCCACCATATAAATATACTTTTATAGGTTTAAAAGAAGATTTTGTATAACATCTAATTCCTAATCTTTCTTTCCAATGCGGTATATATACTCTAATTTCTCTATTAAATAGTCTAGCACCTAAACCAAAATCATCTATAAATATCAGATGATGTGTTTTTCTATATAACTTATAAGCTAGAAGGAATGAACATTTCTTTACATCTATATATACTACGTCACCTTGTTTAATCTTAATAGAAGAAATATTATTTTTTGCTATTGCTTTAAAAGAAGGGTATTTGGCAATGTGATCTAACGCTCTTTTATAATGTCCTGTACCATACCTTTTGCATACAGGAGCATATATATAATATGCATTAAATATTTTCATGCTGCTATATCCTTTCCTTCTAATTTATAAGTTTTAACTAAATACTTTCTTAAATGTTCAAGTATTCTAACTCTATTTTTTTCTATATAACTAATAGAGATACCAAGCTTTTGAGAAACTTGAGGATAAGATAATCCTTCTACATGATACGAAAGAATTAATTGTTTATCCTTTTCTGATAGAGTATTTAAAGCAGAATCCAGCATTCTCATATCTTCTTCTTTCATGAAATTTTCTTCTAAATCATTTTTAGAATGCTTATCTACATATTCTAGAAAACCAACTATATTACTTTCTATACTTTCTGTAGAATAAATATGTTCTCCTTCTTCGTTCTTAGATCGAGAAAGAGTACCTTCTTTTCTTAATCCATCTATTATCGCACCAGATAGCCTTTTAGAAGCATAAGTGCTAAAAGTATACCCTAATGTAGGATTATATTGTTCTACAGCATGAATTAATCCTATATAAGAATGCGATAGAATAACACTGGGATCTGCAGTAAAGAACTTTCTTGACATAATCTCTGCAGTCTTTTTTGCTAATTGAATATTATCTACTATCAATTCATTACGAAGATCTATATCTTTTGATTTATAATAAGCAAACCACTTATCATTTATTGTCATCATAATCCTCAAAAAGATTATATTGGATATTAAATTCAACATCATTTTTGGACCCACAAGACGGACAAGTGGAATCTTTTATTTTTGAATTCCAACATCTTTCACATTTATTACATCTATAAATATATTCTTCCATATATCATACCTTCTTTTTTGGAAATTGAACTACGCTTGGTTCTTCTCTGCTTATAATACAATTTTCAAATTTAGCTTGTTCTCTTTTAAACTTTTTAACAAGAGATGCTTTGTCACTTTCTTTTTGATTTTCAAGATATTTTGGAACAGCAATTTTCATTTTATTTATAGTGCTATCTCTTTTGGCAAGAGCTCTTTCAAAAGCAATAGATTCACCCAATTTTTCATCATATGTATCACCATCAATAATATTAAGCTTGGCGGTACCTACATAAATTCTATCTAGATCATAATCAAGAATCCAGCATTTAGTTCTTGGTCTAGCTGTAAGATAATGTCTAAAATTAACAAAATAAAGTCTACCATTTACTGTGTATTTAAAGTAATTCATTTTTCTACCTCTTCCTCTTGTTTTTCTTCTTTTCTTTTAATTATAGGTTTTCCCCAAATATTAGAATTAATTATTTTCACTAAAAGCTCAAAAATTAATATTGCAGGGCTAATAAGTGCTATAAGAACAAGAATAGCTAATTCACCTAAAGAGATAAATTCTTTATCTACTAACTCTTTTTTAATCGTATTATATAAATAGACACAGGCACAGATAAACCAAATCAATAAAAATATTTTAAACATATTCAAGCTCCTTAGATTTTAAATTCAAATAAAAAAAGTGATCCGATACTTTTAGGGGTGCAGGAGGTCTTTGAGATGAACTAAAAATTGGAGGGTTTTTGTCATTTCAAGTATCGGACCACTTTTAAATTTATTATATAAATAATAAACTATTTCTTATTTACAGCACGCATTACTTCCATCACAATTTGAGGGACCTGTCATACAAGTTTTACCTAAACTTGCACAATCAACTACTGGTTGACAATTGGAAGGCTCTAAACAAACTATAACTTTATCATTGCTATCACAACCCAAAGAAACAGAACCAGTTACATTAGTAACTAAGAAAAGAGGTATTTCTTTTTCTGCATCACAAGCAGCAAATATAACAAGACAAATTATTACTAAACTCATATAAATTTTTTTCATTTTATTTAAATCTCCTCGATTGATTTGCTAGTAATTTATGCCAAAATTTTGTTGGAAGAAATATATTTTCTATTGTAGCTGCTTCTTGAAACAATGGAGATATATCCTTATGTGAGTGCCCTGCTAATCCACAACCTATTTCTGTTACTAAGAAAATATTTTCTGGATGTTGCTTTGCATATTGTATAAATCTATCAACATATACTTTAATCTTCTCAATAGTCAGTTTATTAGAGATAGAAGCATTTACTGTAGGAATACCATATGTTCTACCTTGAATACCCTCACCTTGACCATATTTAGCACCCCAAGACATAGCAGTTTTAGCAGCACCCTTTCCATGTCTACCAGAAATGTTAGATCCAAAGACAAAGATTTCATTTTCTTTGAGTTCAGTAATGTTATTTGGTGTTATTCTGTTCATTTTCTATACCACACAGTAACATCACTAGGCTTCATTGGAATATACTCTACTGTAATATTTATAACATCCTTCGCAGAACTTTTATACTCTTCTAGAAATTTATTTATTTTATTTTCAGCTACTGCATTAAGTACTGCTCTAAATGTTATAGATTGTATCTTCATTAATTCTATTCTATTTTTTAATTATTAATATTGCTATTACTAAAGCTAACACTATAAGCACAGACATTAGCATTAATTGATTGCCAGTATTTACGTCAATACCCAACGATTGTTGTACTTCAGATTGTTGTACTTCAATAGATGTTTTCTGATCTACATAATTGTTTTGTGTAGTATTGTTATCCTTCCAAACACTTAAAGGATGCATAGGATGCCATACATCTGTCGATTCCATATTATTCTAAATCTCCTTTTGTTTGAAGGTAGCATTTTATTCTTTATACCATAGAGTAGCATAAGTTAAATCAGAATTTGATGAAATATTGATAATATTTTCAATTGGAATATTCTCTACGTCAATAATATTATTTATCATTTCTTCCCTACTTTCTTGATTTGTTCCTGAACAGTAAAGACTGCAAAATCTTTTACATTTTATTTTCATGGTATCATACCTTTAACACATATCTTGTACTAAATATTTACATTTTTCTAGATTCTCTATATGCTTAATAACATTTTTAACTGGTATATTCAAATATTCAGAAACAGAAGAAGCAGTAGTAGATCTTGTTGTTTTCCAATCTACTATACAATTATATACTGATTCTTCTTCTTTAGAGCTAAAGTATTTATTTTCATGTTTTATTGGATATCCACGAGTTTTAAATTGCTTCTCACATAATTTTTCAATCTTACTAAAATCTATCTTTGTAATAGTATAATCACTTTCTATACCAGATATATCTCTTTTCCATTTAGGCCATAAAGATATTTCTTTTGCTGCTTTGTAGATGTCTTTTATTATATCATTCATTTTACTATTAGATAAATAATCCAAAATATTAAATATACAATTATGTCTATTAATAAGAAAAATAAAGTAAGCATACCACTAATTATATCAGCAACAAAATCTCGTTTTGGAACAATGCATATAATAAGTACAGCTATTAATATAAAAATGCTTGTTGCTATAAATGGAATCATCTACTTACACTCCTTACAATAAGCAATACCTTTACCACCATTAACAAGTTCTTCTACAGGAACAGATCTACCACATTTAGAACAATTACTAAATCCTTCAACTAAAATAGGTCTTAATTCACCTTGTCTCCAATTTTTACAATTTAAACCTTCTTCTTCAGAAAAAGATTTCTTCATACCGTAATCACCATTAGGATGAAAACAATGATAGATACTAATAAAGACGCAGTTATTACAATGTTTTATTTCTTTAGAATCCATTTTAAAATTTCTATCTCTCTATCTATTTTAATGTATTCATCAAAGTTAAAAAAAGGACTACCTATATTTTTATAAGATCCATCTTTTAATTTTTCTTGTAATTTCTTTATTCTATCTTTAATTTGTTTTTCAGTTTTCATATTTTATCTTTATGCTCTGGTGACTGGGTTCGAACCAGTGACCATTCGGTTAACAGCCGAAGGCTCTTCCAACTGAGCTACACCAGAATATATTATACACCTATTTCTTTTACTTCAGCTTCCAGTTCAATTTCTTTCTTTTTGAAATACCAATCTATACCTTTTTTACTAAAATATACTGCTAATCCAGAGATACTTGTTATAATAGCATCTATAATGATATTTCCTGTATGAATTTGTATTCCATTAGATGTAACTTCTATAGATGAAGAAGTTTCTTTTTTTGCATCTTTCATCATATATATTTCATGTGTTATTTCTGGCTTTGATTTAAAGAAATAGGAGTGATTTATCACTCCTATTCCTAATCCACCAAAAATAATTATTAAAAACGAAGAAAAGTATATTACTCTCTTCTTGATTTTCATACCGCTCCTTCTTCAAATAGAGTATTTTGCTCTACTTTCTTTTCAGATTTCTTATTTTGAATTTTAATAGGCTTATATTTAATAGTTACAAGTTTAGATTCCCTAATTATCTCACGATATTGTGAAAGTTTGGCTTCTAACTGGGGCATATGCCTCTGAATGATAAGCATATTTTTGTCCCAAAGATCTGCAGTATATTCATTTTCCACTAACTCAATAGAATGACCGAATTTGTTAAACCTCTCCCAAACTTTTTCAAAAGAACCTTCATTTAAAAGAGATAACTGATAAATACAAAGTGTTTTTCCTGTCGCAGTTTTGTGCAAAAGCTCCCCTGACAGTTGAATACCTAAAGATGGAAGAAGAAACTTTCTTTGTTCTTCATTATCACCTACAATAGTATCTTCAAACAATCTTCTACCTTCTAAAATGCTTTGAAAGATAGTAGAGCAATATAAAGCTGTTCCAATACCTTGTCTTCTATATTCTGGAACAGTTCCAACACTACCAAATTTCAAAATATGACTTTGAGGACGTCCAGCAGCCATCATTGCACCAAGAATATTACCAGAAGTATCTTCACAATGCCAGCAGCTGATAGTATTTCCTTTTATTTTATCTTTAATTCCCTCAAGAAAAGTAAATCCACCGAGAGCACAACTAATTTTGGGATGATTAAATATTAACTGTACTTTTTCAGCTTGCGATGATTCACTAATACAAATCTTATACATGATATCTCCTTTAAAAAAGAATGTGGAGACGTGAGGTCTCGAACCTCAGTCCATGCTAGACTGTAGTCTAGCCGCTCTCCCTGTTGAGCTACGCCCCCGATATGCTTAATTATATGAATTGGATAGAATTACTCTATTATTTTTTTTCATCGACAGATTTATTATCTATCAATGCTAATCCTAATAAAGCACTCTCTAAAACGGTGATTTTATTATGTGGAAGTTTTAATTCATATATATAATTGATAAATTCAACTACTTCATGAATAAAAGTAGAATATCTCATAGCAGGAGGAGCAGATTTGTTTATTAGAATTTCTAATGTAGCAAATCTGGCTTCTCCCATATCATTATCTATCTTTTTACCATTAACTAATTTAACTGTAATAACATGAGGTCCAATAATAATTCTTTTTGGTACCTTATTTCTCTTTACACTATTTTTAGTTATTCTTATCATATTTTAATTTTTGTTCTTTCTGTTATTGCAGCAGTTTCATGATTTTTTAATATTTCTGGACAATCTTCTTGTTTTAATATATATTCTCGAATTGCTCTAATTGATTCTAAATCTATCTTTTTTAATTCTTCTTTTGCTTCTTTATCTGCTATATCTGCTAAAACATCCGGAGTAAAAATTTCATCTTTAGTTTTTTCTACAATTTTTTCTCCATCCCATTTTAATTTATAGTAAGTATCTTCTGTAAATAAATCTAAATTAAAATGTCTAGTTCCTTTTTCATTAACACATATATCATCTTTTTCTGGTTGTTGAAAAGCATCAGAAAAAGCTGCTACAATCGTATTACCCTGTAATCTTATATAATGTTTGTTATAATCCATTGATTAATACCGTTTATAATTCGCATTCTAATGTATAATGAAATTGATAAAAAACGCCAGAGGTTAAACCTTTACCAGAATCTAATAATGATCTACATGCAACAGCCCCAACAGAAAGAGCAGTAACAGAAGTTCCAATATCTACATCGACAGCCGTTGTTACTTTGTTAGCTGTCCCATTAGTAGAATAGATCGTAACAGTAGGAATATCTGCCATTCTTTGCCATTCAAAACCTGCCATTGCATTAGTCGCTCTAGCCTGTCTTTGAACAGAACCATTTACTGTATCTGTACCAGGTGGATCTGCCAAAGCGTATGATTTTTTATATCTTCGTTCACATGCTTGTAAATCTGATTCATATGTTCCACCAAAAGGCTGATACGGAGCAGCTTCTGTACCCTCATTCAATACAACTCCTGTCAACCAAAAGTTATTGTCAGTAGAATCAGTTCCATTAACTTGATTTGAGGTTGCAACATAAATTCCGTTTTGCCAAGTATTAGGTGTTGTGTAATAATCAGAACCAATTGCTAATGTAAAATTAACAGTTAAACCAATACCATTAGTATAATTCCATGTTCCGTCTGAATAGTCAAAGGTTACTGTTATCGTTTTATATTCCCATGTTTCTGTTTCATTAATTGTAAATTCTGAGACATACGATCTATCAAATCCCCTGTTAAAAAACGAAACACAATATATACCTACTTTTGTGGCTTTTACCCAAAAAGATAGTGTTGCTGTTTTTCCCACAAGATTTTTAAATACATATCCTTCAATATGTTGTCTAAAAGATGTTCCATCTGTAGCTGCAATAGATGTATCAGCAGTAGTGCAATCTAGTTTAACGCTTTTTGTAAAAATAGAATTTGAAGGAACATCAGTATCTTGGGTAACCGTATGTGCAGCAGCACCAGATTTATGATATTTCCATCTATCGAGAGTATAAGTACCATTAGCAACAGAAGAAAAACTAGTACCACGTTGTGCTATATCCATAGCACCATTTATTATATAATTTTTAGAATCAAAATCTGGATATGTTTCGATGATAGTAGCTAATTCATCTGCTACATCTGACCACTCATTTAAAGGTTGATGTCCATCTACGTTAAATGCATGTTGGAGATCTTCTAATAAACCCATTATATTTAGTTCTTCTCCGCAGTAATTGTTATATTACTATCACTATACGATGTTGTATATGTATCTACATCATTTGTAGTAGCATTTGAATTCCATGGAGATGTATTGGTATAAACCCACGGATATGTTGTAATGGTATATGGATAATATTTATCGTATATCTCTTTCAATTTGTAATATAAATCTCTTGCCTCATTATTATCAAGAGTAATCTTCTTTCCTTTACCCATCTTAATCGTAACTTTAATTTCAACAGATTGTTCTTCTTTCTTTTTTGCTGTCATTTCGTGTTCTCCCTTCCATATAAGTCTTTTATTCGAAAAATATCTGACTCATCGTTGATACCAAAAGCCAGATCTAGAATTCTGCCGTAACTACGATTTCCTATATAAGTTGCTCTGTGTACTACAAACTCATGAAAACCAAATTCATCTCCTTCATTAGCTTCTACTGTAACTAGATTATCTTTTAAAAACTCTTCTAATTGAACTATTCTTTCTGCTTCATTAGGATTATCTATTATAGTTTTAGGAACAGGTTTTATACTATAATCTATGATGAAGCTATCATCTAAAAGCAAATAAAATTGTGCCCTCTGAAAATGATACTGCAAGGATAGTTTTTCTTGGGGCTTAATATATAAAATTTTTGAAGTCGAGATTACATTGTCTGCATAAAGTCCAAAATGCCCCCAAGGCCTGTGAATAACTTCACTTTTAAAGGGAGCGACACATTTATCATTTAATTTCATTTCTTTTCCTCTTTACTTCTTCATACCAAGCTTGTTTATATTTTCCAACATGCTCTTCTAATTCAGTTAACTTGCTATTTAAATAATCAAGAACTTCAGATTGAGTTTTATATTCTAATCCTGTGTAGATTTCATAAGGACACTTCTCTACTTCTTCTAAAGGTTTACAAGTACCAAAACCTTTACTAGCTTCATAGTGGTACTCAGTAAATAGATAGTTATCTCCAAATTTAAATCTACTGATAATAAATCCATTAGTTTCTTTATTAAAGATACCAAGATAGGCATTTCTAGCATTTACAATGTAAAGATATCCGTCTTTACATTCGTTCAAAGGAATCATATTATCACTCTTACATATTTATTATTAACTTTAATTTCTTCTTGTAAGTCAAAGATAGGAACTTGTTTTAAATCATGATAATCTTTTTCTAGTTTATTAACTAGATCTTCATAATTGGATCCATTCTTTTTTGATTTCAAAGAAAGTTTTCTAAGAGTCTCCAATGTCTTTTCTGTTAGACCTCTTTTACCTACTTTATTTCTCCAATTAATTGTAACAAACGATTGTCTCATTAATTCTTCTCCGTTATAGGTCGTTCAGATTCACCTTCTAGTATTACAGGGGCATCTGCTTTTAAGCTAATTACTAAATTTTTAGTTCTAGAAACGAAATCCATTTCCCAACAAATATATTCTACATCTTGAAGCTTTTCACCCTTATCAGAAACAACATAAGTACCATCAATTGTACCATCAGAAATAACTTTTAATCTCATTTTAAAAACCTCCAATTATTTATATAGATTAAAAAAGAAGAATGTAAAGATACTAACCGAAATTTCTTTGGGCCAAGATCGGAACACTATCTCTATACCAATCGATCGTATTGATAGAGCCTCGGTGGCCACTCATTCTGGTGGAGTCCCCTTCCAAACATAAGCGTATCTCTAGGCCTTAGTACATTCTTCATTGGCAGTGTTGGGCCTCGAACCCAATGTATCCCAGAACGGACTCGAACCGCTTCTTCACCTCGTCAGGTGTGACAACCCAGTCTCACTGCCTAATACCTATTTTATTTATACCAATAGGGTGTTCCCCTATTCCCCCAATCTGCTAAATGTTGCTTTTCTTTCATATAATAATTTCTGTAACTTTCTACTGGATCATCTGTTTTGCAATAATCAGGCATTGCTAATGCAAATGGAGTTAATTCTTTATCTGGTAATGCTAATATAGTAACTGGTAATCCATATAATACTTTTACTGCACCATGATGAGTATGATTTGGATGATTAAATCTTAATCTCCATTCTTTCTGTAATTGTATTGTTAAACAATACAACCAAAAGAAATTTTTTCTACTTTCCATTACCCATTTAACACAAGGATGATTCTTATGCGTTATTTTATAACCTATATCCAGACCCGATAATCTACAGGCAGTAGAAATGATCTGAACAGATTCTGTTATCATTTTTACGAGATGACGGTTATTATGATATTGTGCACATTTCTCCAAATCATAATCTAATATAAATATATTCATAATATATATTGAATATAATTTAAATTCTTACTGCTTTTTAGTTAGATTTATAGAATTAGGATCGCACTCATATTTAAAAGAGCACATCCAAATTTCACCATTATAAGTGCAATCACAATGATAATCACCTGGTTTTAATTTACAAGGAGCATGATTAATAGCATCTTGACATGCTTCTCTATCTGTATCTCCTTTGCCAGATTGAACACCAGCACCTATAGCAAAAAGAGAAATAGTAATTAAACTAAAAAGAATAGTAAGAGTTTTTTTCATATAATTTACTCCATTATTTTAATTTGATTAATTAGAATAGGAAAAGGTATTACTTTTGCTTGAATATTTTCTTGTATAAATAGCTGAAGCATATTTTCTGCACCAACAGGATTTTGTGTATGAATAATGATTTGTGTGTTTTTAATATCCTCAGATCTATACGTAGTAAGAAATCTAACAAATTGATAACCAGTATTCCAGAAATCCGAATCTACATAAATCTCACCGCCAAGATCGTGATCTAAAAGAATAGAATCAAAAGGTCTATTTTTATCAAACTTTTCTTTTGCTTCTTTTACATCTATAGCATGAATTATAGTATGATCTTTAAGAATAGATTTGAATGCTATCATTCTATCAGGATTATCTTCTAATATAAATATTTTCATTTGCAACACTTTTTTATTTTATTTTTACTTCTATTATATCTAGCATACTCTTCTTTCCAAAATTCTGTATATGTTAGTGTATCGGGATTCCAGATAGCATCTGCTATTTCTTCAGTTGAAGTAGGAATAGATTCTTCATTATATTCTACACCACAATATCTGCATTTACTATCTTGTAAGTGTGCACCACAAGATTTGCATCTCATATTTAATTACCTTTTACTTCTATATTTTCTATTTAATTCAATAATCTTATCTTTCATTTTATCTGAATAAGATTCTTGTGTCAACATATTATTCAAAAAATCTGATTCCCAATTATTGAATTTTTCGGAATATAATTCAATTAAAGATTCTACTATTGCATGATGATTTATTTCTTTCATATTTTACTCACAAAATATTTTACAAAGTAAAACTATAATCCAAAAAATAAAAGCTATACCAGCAAATGCTATCCCAGTTAAATAGGATAGAATTATAATCATTGTTTCCATCTCATGACCGCAGGAATCTCTCCAGAAAGCAAATACTATAAATATTATAGAAATTAGTGTTAAGATAATAGTTGTTATTAATAATATCATTTCTATTATCTAGTTTCTTTTTGTAAAGGCTGAGAACAAAGTTCATTTCTAATTTCTCTTAAGTTTTTGCATAATACTTCTACAGTATAATAAAGAGTATTTAATCTATCTTGTAGTTCTAATAAATCACCTTTAGAAGCATAACATTTTTTTGTATCTGTGTTATCATCAGAAGACATAGGTTTGGGTTCAACTACAGAATTCTGAATATCAGTAACAAGAGTTTCACACCCAAGTATTACTTCAGAAATTTGTTTTGTCTTAAAATGTAATTTTGAAACTAAAGGTTCGGTAGTCGTGTTTGTATTCATTTAAAATCTCCTTTATTTTTTATTCATATAAATCCAACCATCAATAACCCATTGACAATATTTCTCATGGTCTTTACCATACCATCCACAAGAATATGGATGTTGAGATTCCACTAAAGCAAACTTTCCTTCTGATGTCATTCCAAAATCTACTGCTCCACAAAATCTATCTGGAAAATGAATACCTTTTCTCCGCAGCATTTCCATTTCTGTTAATGGCCTACCACCAATTGGGAAAGTTGCAAACCATAATTCTTTATAAGAAATATCTAATGCATCTGGCATATTTTCTTCATCACCAGCATACCATTCTCCACATAATACTTTACCATTTGATATATAATAACGCCATTCATTTTCAAATTTAATTATATCAGAACACCAATAAGGACCTTTTTTCTTTCCTCTATAAGATCCCGGTATAGTTATTCTTCCATTAAATCTTTTATATCTATCTGCAGGTTTAATAAAAACCTTTTTATCTAATGGCCATTTATCTGCTTTCCACACATCCCTGTATAAATATTGTTTAAGAAATGATGGATAATAATCAGGTGTAGGATGATATCCTAAAATAGATTCAATCCATTCAATAGAACCGCAAGGAACATATTCAGATGGAACAGATTCATTTTTTCTTACTCTTATATAAGGAATCTTCTGTAAAGCACAAGTAATCATAATAGCTTGTGCTTCTTTGGAATTATCGTTTTTTAATAAAACGAATCCTTTATATCCTCTCAAGTCAACCATTTTTTTTATCTTCTTTCGAAAAGAGTTGTATACAAGAAATATATATAAATACAAATACTGCTACAAGAATTAAAAGAGGAAATACTAAATCTTTCTTTTTCATAAAATTTCTTTTCTATCTTCACACATACCAATTGTGAAAAATCCTAAATGAATATAATAAATAGGTCCGTCATACCAATCTTTTACAAAACCAAATTTCCATTTTTTATTAGATATGATACCTATACAAAGATACCATTGATACTTCTTTCCTGTATCTGAAATTGTTTTTTCTGTTTTGATATTAAATAGATTCATTTTAAAAAATGAAATTAAGTACAATGTACATACTAGTTAAAATAAAACCTATGCTAAATCCTATTAAAAACTTCTTTTTAGAAGACAACTTATCCAATCTAGAAAACATCCGAGAAAAATCATAATGTTCATAATCATCTTTTTTTACGTACTCCAGAAATTCTTTTATTGTATCTTTGTCTAACTCAAATGGAATTTTATTTAGTAATTTCATCTTTTTTGAACCACTGATATAAACCAACTATACTTGTTATACTATAAATAGAAAATAGCACAACTTGAGGATAATCTTCTTTGTAAATGCCTATAATACAATATCCTATATTACCTACTAACCATAATACATAGCTGTAGCGATTTTTAAATACGTTAAGAACAGATCCTAATATGTTAATTCCTACAAATATCCAACTTAACATTCTTCTTCTTTTTCTTCTTCCACCTTATTTTCTAAGCCTTCAACAATAGTCTGCTTCGTAAAAGATAATCCAATCATAGCCCTATAAAATAGATCCACAAATTCACTGATAGGTGCATCAGAATTTACATTTGTAGTAACAATCTCTACTGAACAAACATTATCTCTATCTACCTCAGCAAAGATATCTGTTGCTTCGACTCTAATTTTAATCATTACTATTCTCCTTTTTATTTAATCTATAGATGTTGCAAATAAAATAGCAAGTAATAAAAATATAACTAGTAATATACCGATTATAATATAATATATAATATTCATATTAATTACCTTTACGAAATACAATAATATCTGTTAAAATATATAAGGATATAAGATTAAGTAATCCTATACCACCTAATATAATAGAAGATATTATATTAGATAGTGCTAATTCATAAAATACTGCACCTATCCAAAAGACAACACTAAAACTATTTAAAGCTATCAGATTATATGCCATATCTTTTTTTTCTGCTAAGGGCATTGAGACGATATTTATAATACATATAAATATAATTAATATTTGCATCATAATATTTGTTTTTGTCAGACAAACGAAACCTATTATAGACGCAAGACCATTCATAAAACATAAGGTAATTAAGGTATCTTTAACTTTCATTCTTCGTCCTCCCAACACCAGTCTTCTGGAATCAAATCATCTATTTTACAATATACTCTTCCTATATCTTTTACTTCTTCTGTGTGTGCAAATCTCAGTAAATGAGAGAATAAAGCATCTTGTATAATAAATAATTCTTCTTTAGTTAAAGTGATAATAATTTCTCTTTCCATAATAAATGATCCTGGTGTAAATATAAGTAATAATTACTTAACCACAATTAGAACATTGCACCTTTCCTGGTCTAACTACTTCCATTGTTTTCTTTCCGCATTCAGGGCATCTTTTAAGCCAGATATTTTCTCCATCTGTAATAACTTGAGCACTTTCTGTAGTTGTTTTCCATTTTAATAATTCATCTAAATCATAAAAAACAGGAATATTATTTTTCTTTGCAAACTTAACTTCTATATCTGCACCCTTGGATTTACCAGGCAGTCTTAAAAGACAATCGCATTGTTTCAACCATTCTAAATCTAACCGCATGCAAGTATTATAATCTTTAGGGTTCATAATATGTTGAAAATGTAGTAGTAATGGACAAAAGGGTGCAAATCCAAGATCTATTAATTTATCTGCACATCTCATAGAATTCCCTACATTTATACCCATATCACCCTTACTGTAAGGTGATGCTATATATACTTTTATCATTTATTATAACTCCATTTCACATACTATTTCTTTCTTTAAACTGAACAGATAAGTTCAATCATATCGAGCCGTTTTCTTCTTTTCGTTTTTCTTCATATTCAGCTAAAATAGATCTTTCTATTTCAGTTGCACATTGGCGTAATTCGCCAATAAAGTTCTTATAATTATTATATGATGGTTTAATAAAATACTTACAAAATTTAAATAAGATATAATTTAAATCACCATCTGCTTTTATCTCTGCTTTTGCAAGATCCACTACAATATGTTCTAGCTCTGTTCTTCTTGATTGTTTAATATAAGGCATTATTTATCTCCATATACTAATTTATTTTAAGCCAACCATCTTCCTCAAATTTCTTAATTCTTTCTTCATTTCTATCCATAAAATAGTTTGATTCTGTAGTATGTATCATAAATATTTTTCTTTGTATAAATTTGGAAGCACCGGGAATCACTTCAATAATACCACAATATGGATGATACGCCATACCTGAAATATTTACATCTACATGATTTACTACATCGAATAGTTGTATTAATGGGCTATAATATTTTTCTGGTTCTTTTAGAAACATAGCATCTAGTACTTTTACTCCTCTATATCTATACCCATTTCCTTTAAGAAATTTCGATTCTGTTAAACTAGATGCAGAGCAATGTTCTAAGTTTGGAAAAACATTTCTAAGATCACCAGGAAATTCCAGAAAGATAATATCAAAATCTTTACAAGAATCTTTATCTAATAAACTATCCCTTACTGCACCACCAAATAATAAGAAATTAAGATTTGCATCTGCAAGTTTATTTAGATTAATACCTAACTGTCTTTCATATTGATGAATTCTTTCTATAGCTGCATCATTTTTAATAAATATCATTATTATAGCATCCTTATCTCAATTACAAAAAAATATACTAAAACAAAAATATAATAATATTAGAAGATAAATACTAAGAACAATTAATACAAAAATACCAATAGTAATAATTCCACTTAACCAATAATCTGTATAATCATTACAAAATACTAATATCAATGAGGAGTTTAAATATCTTGTTTGTATTCTTCCAATTATATAAGGAAAGACTACGACTCCTAGAATAACTCCTATAGTTAATAGTAATGCTTGTATGCACATAGATTCCTCTTAATACTTTTCTAGATATAATTCTTTTGTATATTTATCATAAACTTGTTTCATTTCATATGCAATTCTTTTATATTTACAATGCAAAGCAAGTTTTCCTGTAAATAGCCTTCTAATAAATTCCTTAAAGGTTCTTCCATAAAAGAATCCAACACTTCCAAGACCTAGATCAATTAAGAAAGCATGTATTTCATCCCACCAAACAGTTTTATCATATTGCTTATAAGTTAAAACTTTAAACATTGGAGAGAAATCTAATTTATATGTTCTAGTATACTTATTTGCTATTCTTCTTATCTCTGAGTTATAATTTCTATTTAGATAATATAAAGCATGTGCAATCTCATGATCAATAGCGCTATATTTAGCTTTATCAGATTCAAAAGTAGCTATAATATAAAAATCATTCATTAATTGCTGATTATTTTGTTGAACAATTTTTATAATTTTAAGTTCATCTAATGAAAAATTTACAGAATATCTTTCATGAAATTTTCTACAAACTTCACCTGGAATATTATGCCCCAATACTATTGAATAATAATTAGGAATATATTTTAAGATATCTGTTGTCTCAAATAATCTATTTTTGTAGATAGGGGATTCATTAAATTCACTAAATCTCATGAAGGTTCTATTCATAGATTCTTGATCTTCAAATATAAAATGAAAAACTCTTTTGTTATCTTTAGTTCTATAAGTTTTATATCTCATTTTTATTGCCTCTTAACATTAGTTAAATTGCTTCTTTTTCAGATAAAATTAATTCAGAAGAATCTTCAAATACAACTTTTTTAATTTTGTATTCTTTCATTATCTTTATACAATTCTCACAGCAATAAGTATGTCCTATTAAGTATAATGTTCCATCTATTGCTTCATCACCTGCATTAATACAAGCATCTACTTCTGCGTGATTTTTTTGTTTGCAAATATCTTTGCATAACTCATATCCTTGTCCAGAAGGTAGATCTTTTCTTGGACACTCTTTTTGAGGATTAGCACACCAATTAGATCCACAAATCAGTTTGGAATTCAAAGTTAAGATATACGCAGTTACTTCTTGTTTAGCACATTTACCTTTCATAATTACTTATATAAAAAGTTATCTTCTGTCACCCAATATTTTCTTTCTTTTGGAGAAAATTTTCTTAGTAAAGAAAAATAAAAAATAGTTCCTAATATATAAAACCTAATATTTTCCGTTTTTAATCTACTAAGAAATTTATAAGCATCACCTGAACATAATCCTGGGCATTCACAGCATATTCTACCGCATTCCGGACAAAAAGTATCATAATCATATTGAACTAGATTATAACTTATTCTTAGATAAGTAAGAATCTTATAATTAGAATGATCTATATGATTTTTAGTTAAAAAAGGATTCATATTTTTATTACCTAAACTGAAATAATATCTTCAATATATAAGTAGTCTGCTAAATACACTTGATCTGGACTTTTTTCTTTCTTAACTATTTTTTTACATTTACATTTAGCAATAGCTTTGTATTCTGTATTTTTGAATTTCTTAAGGTATTCTCTGCATAGTTCAGGTGAAGGAATTATATGCCAACCTGACATATATTCAGATCCAATACCATCCCTTACCATCTTCTTTTCTGCTTTAAGCCATTTTTTTATTGGTATTGTTTTACTTCCTTCTAATCCGTGAAATAATGTTTTTGCATTTCCATTCTGAAAATCAATTATTTTATACCAATACTTCATCTAAGTCTCCTTTTTTATATTAAAAAATGCAGTACAGACGGATACTGGTGTACACCGAGCGAATATAACCTTTAGCCGATTTCTGCTTCACCGTCACGGCATCGTATGATCTCTTCCACTGAAGGAGGGTGTAACTTCGAGCCTACCTTATTAGAAGCTATATCTCAAATTTAATGAGCTCCGTCTGTACTGCATTAGCGGGTGTGAGAGTCGAACTCACCTAAGAAGGGTATGAACCTTCTGACTGTCCGCTAGTCTAACCCGCGATATATTATTCACCATCCTCTTTTTCAAAAAGATATTGTTTTATCTCATCATCTGTAAACATTTTTGTAACATCTTTTTCCCAAAATCTGTATAGCATTTTATTATATGACCACATTCCTTGTTCTATTTCACGCAGGAGTTTACCCTTTTTTCCTTCTTGTTCTAGAGAATGTCTTTTTTTAATTGCTTTTTCAAACACTTTAAGTTTGGCAGTTAAAACCCATTCATTTCTAGTAGCAAAACCTATACAAAACGCTAAACCACATATAATTATTATAACAGGTATAAAGATATTTAAGGGCATATATAATCCTATTTATCTATGATTAGTATACCATCTAAATGGTCTAATTCTTGTTGTATCACTCTTGCAGATACATCACTAAGATTTAGTTTTAGTTCTTCACCATCTAAATCTATTCCTTTTACAGATATCTCTTTCCATCTTTCTACCTCTCTTTCTTGACCTGGGCAAGAAAGACAACCCTCCATTCCTTTTATAGTTTCATCGCTATGCGACGTAATCTCTGGATTTAATAAAGTTAATCTAACACCATTTTCGTACATAATAGTATCTATAATAAGCATTCTATATGAAGAACCTATTTGATTAGCAGCTAAACCAATTCCTTTATTGGAATACATTACTTGAAACATTCTTTTAGCAACATAATGTACTTTTTCATCTATCTTATCGATATTCTTGCATTTTGTTCTTAAAAAATCGTTTGGGTGTTTAAGTAATGTATAACTCATCTTTTTTCCTCTTGTTGAAAATATTAAAAATCGAATTTTTTTCTGTAACTTTTTCTTCCTTTCTCTTTATTCTTCAGTTTGAACGAATTTATCTTCTTTAGACCACTGAATTAAACCCCAGATTTCAGCACCCAAATATAGAATAAAGTTTCCAACTAATGACCATTGTTCTCTGTAAATGCTAACTCCTATCCACCAAATAGAACAAAGAATCCAAAGAAGAAAACACCATTTATTCTTTTTGATATTAAGAAGATAACCTATAAAACTTATAGAGACAAAAAACCATCCAAATTGATCTATCATTTGGAATACTCTTTAATAAGTTTTCTTACTTTTAGACGTTTAAAGCAGAGGAGAAATTGTAGAAGCTTTTCTGTGATTTTTTTCATGTTTCTTACCTTCATTTTTCTTTCTTTCTAATCTCATTTGTTTTATAGATTTATCTGCAAGCTCCTGAAGAGTGCTATTCCCACTGGACCATTCTTGACATTTATTTGCTACGGTTGAACAAACTGGTATGTAAATTCTATTTGCCATCTTTTTTTAATTCTTCCTTTGTCTTATTAATTATATGAAGAATGATCTTTAATTCTAATTCTATTTGTTTTGCTTCTTCTCTTAATTGTTGAGATTTAGTTTTCATTTTATTCTTTCATTATTTCTATAATATTCTTTTTAAGAAAATATTTAAATACTTGTTTAGTAATATTTATTTTTCTTTCTATTTTAGGATCACTTCTATATAAAATCACTGAAAAATCTTTATCTGAACCACGGTATGGTTTTAATTCAAATATTTCATCTTTATCAAAAGAGATAGTACCTCTTCTTAACCAATCTCCATATGAAAATTCTGTAATAAATTTAACTTTCATAATCAGTATTTTTTATTACCATGACGATAAGCTCTGGTATTATTATACTCCATTTTTCTTTTTAGAATATCTTCAAAGTCCCAACCTTTATATCCAAAATAATCTGCTATACGAATGAATGCATCTATAAGCTCTGTTGTTTCACCACAAGGTTTTCCATTCATATCAAGATAATAATCTTGCTTTTGCTCACGAACATCTTCTGTTGCTTCTGATATCTCAGAATGAATTAAAGCATGAATCTCAAGAGGCGATCTTGGATTATCCCACCATCCTTTTTCTTTTGCGGTTGCATGTATTTGATTTACAAAATCATTTATGGTTAAAGATTTTTCTTCTTTACTTTCTTCATAAGGGAGACCTTCTAAATGACAATATTCTTTCTTTTCTTCATTCCAAAGAAGAACTTGTTGTAAATCTTTTCCACCACATCTGGTATAATCATTACCACCATCTATAAAAGTAGCTTGTTCACAATTGCATTGTTGAAAATCATGCCTAGATTTTGATTCTAATTCTTCGTTGCAACATTCACATTTAACTTTGCTCATTTCATTTCCTTTTAAATATTATTGATTTTAAATCCTTAACTTTTTTTCTAAAATCTTCTTTCGTGGTATTATTTTCTAGAATATAATCGAAATAAGAATCCTCTAAAGAATCTAAATCTGTTTCAGATATATCTGAATCTATTAAACCTGTAGTTCGTTTTATTCTAACTGTTATAACATCAAATTTATCTTGTAAATTATTTTTTAATTCCTCTAGTTCATATTTAAATCTACAATCAGTTATAACTATATTACATTTATTTATATCTTGAAATACCCAGTGTTGTAATAATAAATTAACCCAAATCAATTCGTCAAAAGTGGCTTTAATTACTTGTCCATACCACTGCATTAAATTCCTTGCTGTAAAAGCTTTACCAGAATCTCGAAAAGTGAGATCACATATGGGAACTTCTTTTAACTTGGGGTCAAAAAAGTAATTAGGTATTCCTCCTACTCCAGGTAACTTTCCAACTAAGCCTGCAGTAATTTCAACTATTTGATCTTTTAATTCATCTGCGAGAGCTAATCTATAAAATGGTATATTAGATCGTTTACTCGTTCTACATATAATATTAGAAAAAGTATCTTTACCAACACACTTTTTACCTGATAATAGTAATACAACTCGCCTAGGTGTAGATATAGATTGTGACATTTTTATTATTTTTTCCTGATATACTTAAAATTAGGTAAAATTTTATATTATTCTTTTATGCAAGTTACGCAAGAAAAGAAATTAAAGATAAAAAACTCTTTAGCTAAAACTCGAGAGAAAAGAAAATCTCAAGTTTGTAAAGTTTATACTTTAAAGATAGATAAAAGTCATTTAAATTCTATACAAAAGAAATGGTTGAAAAAAATCTTTATAGAAGCTAGATGGTTTTATAATTATATTATATCACAAGATAATATTTTTCTTAATACTTCTTTATATAAACAAAAAGAAATTACGATAAAAGTTTTAAGTAAGTTTGAAAAAAGAAATATAGAATTTTTATCTTCTCAAATGAAACAAGGTTTATATGAGAGAATAAAAGAAGCTATTAAAGTTTTGTCTAAACTTAAAAAACTTAATTTTACTATTGGTAGATTAAAATTCAAATCTGAAATAAATTCCATCGATCTTCCTCAATATAATAATACTTGGAAATTTAATAAAACTAGAATTAAAATACAGGGATTAAAGAAACCATTTAAAGTTCATGGTTTAAAACAAATTCCAAAAGGAAGTGAATTTGCTAATGCGAAACTTGTAAGAAAGCCTTCTGGTTATTATATTCAAATTACAACCTTTCAACAAAGAAAAGAAAAACAAAAAACTAATAAAGAAGTTGGTTTAGATTTTGGAATTAAAGATTCTATAACAACTTCTGATGGTGAAAAATTAAATATTAAAATTCCAGAATCTTATAGATTAAAAAGACTTCAAAAGGGTTTTGCAAAGAAAAATAATTTAAAATCAAATAAAAGAAAAAAGAATCTTATTAAAATAAAACAAGAATATGAAAGAATTTCAAATCAGAAAAAAGATCAAGTAAATAAACTTGTATCTTATTTAAAGAATAATTATGATACAATTTATATTCAAGAAGAACAAATAGCAAATTGGCATAAAGGTTTATTTGGTAAACAAGTTCAACATTCTGCACTTGGGGCA
This sequence comes from archaeon, assembly GCA_029563035.1. The sequence goes on from JAKQTP010000123.1 coordinate 169,874, forward strand.
ATAAAGTCTAAATTAAAAACTTTAGAAAGCACCCAAGTAATATCGAAATGGGAACCAACTACTAAATTATGTCCAGTTTGTGGATTACTAAATAAAATATCTTTATCAGAAAGAACTTATAAATGTTCTTGTGGTTATGAAAAAGATAGAGATACTCATTCAGCTAATAATATACTTTTAATTGGAAAGTCTAAATCCAATTCTGTTATGGAGCGTAACAGTACAACATCTGAGAATAAGATCAATGAATTTTCAAAGAGCAATCTAGAAAATTTAAATCATGATTCGTTGAAGATGGAAGCTAAAGTTTTTTAGACTTTAGTAGCTCACCTACCTGCTTCTTTCCAGAAAGTAGAATAACTTTTCTCTTTATGTCCAAAGATAGCCTCTTATTTTTATTAATCTAATTAAATTCTTTTCCTCTTCTTCTAGAAATTTTATTTGTTCTTGATTATATAAATTACTTAAGTATTCACCATAGTTAGAACTAACACTATGCCATTCAAAAAGACCTGGATGATCTTCACAAGGAGTGTAATAATGAACGGTATGCTCGGACCATTGATCTAATAAGTAATCTATTTCTTCTTCTCTTTGTTTTCTTTCTATCTTCCAGTAAGAATATAATCTATCTATTTCTTCTTTAGCTTTTTTATGATATTTATCACTATTCCAGTTAACACTATCTAATCCACCGTGTTCATAAAAATCACAAAGAAGTTCAAAGTTAAAAGTAAGAAGCATCTCTTGGCATTCCCATGGAGCATAAAATGCTTTACTTGCTTTATAAAATAATCTAACTTTGTAATATCTTCTTCTTACTGGCCAAGTTAACTTTTTTATATTCATTTTGATTTCTTTTTGTTTTCTTCCTGCTGTTTTTTCATTCTTCTATCCAGAGAATTTAAAGAGGAATCTTGTCCTATTCTAACTTCTTTCTTTGCAGGAAAACAAAGCGCAGATTTTAAATGCGCTATATCGTCCTTAAGTTTTTCTATCTCTTTAAAATGCTCTTCTTTTAATTTTTTAAGTTCGTTTTCTAAATCCTTAATTTTGTCGTGAGCCGTTATATCCATAATAACTCTCCTTAAAATTGATTATCTACTTGCTCCTTAACAACTGGACATCCTAAAGGATGATCAAAGATAACACAATCTGTTCTACCTCTATATTTAGGATACTTGCAACTTTTGTTTTCTGGTACTGACATACCCCTTCCAACTATTCTCATTTTTCTATGCGGACAAGTTTGTTTTAATTCATTTATTAAATCTCTTCGTTGTTTTTCAATTGCATCCATCATAACTATTTACCCTGTGCATTACTAGTAGGTTGTAATTCTTTTAATTTACTTTCTAATTCTTTTGTGTATTCACCACATTGTTTATTAAATCCTTTTGCCATTTCTAAATCAACTCTTAACCATAAATTTTCTTGTTTAAATTTATCTCTTTCTATTTGAAGTTTCTGTATATCAGCTTCGTATGTTTCTATACTGACACACCCTGTACATAAAATTAGCATTCCGACTAAAATAGTTTTCATTTACTTACTCCGATTATCAGTATCAATTACTGTATGACCACAGAACTCACAATATCTAATTACTCCGTATTCTGTAAGTTTAATAAGCTTAGCATCCTTTGCTTCCAATCTTATATTGACCATAAGATGAATTTTAAATACTTTACAAAATTTGCAGATAATATTTGCTATTAATTCTTTCATTTAAACCTCCTCCTTTAATATCTCTTTTATAGAATAAATTTTTATTTTAAGTTTTGAAGCAACTTGTGCACAAGCAGGACAAGCATGTATATCTAAAAGATCTCCTCTCTTGTTTGTTCTACAAATAATAATACTTCTTAATCTTTCTCCATACTTTCTTATCAGAGCAATCTCTGCATGAACTCCACCGCCACGGTGTGAAAGGCGATGCCGATTCATTGTGCAACCCAATACTCTTCCTTTTCTATCCAACCCTACTGCTGATACTTTATATCTACATCTAGATTGACTTGCCTTTCTTTGAGCCAGATTAACTATATCATCTTGAGGTGTCATAATTACCTTTTTTATGTTTAAAAATCTTTTTAGTTATAAAAAGAAGTAAACCATTTATTATAGCAAAAATAATAAATTGTATAATCATTGCTATAAACCAATCACTTAAAAAAGGAAGAGGATTAATATATTCTGCTATTATATATAGTTGTAGTAAGGTACTTATTGTAAATACTATAATACCAAATATTATAGCAAGTTTTTTCATTTAATTCCTCCACATTTAGACCAAGAAAATTTACCAAACTTATCTGAATAGGTAATTAAACATCTATGCATATTTTCTTCTACTTCGTTTAATTTAGTTCTATTCATTCTTTTCAGACGATGCAACTTATTATATTCTTTATTATATAAACAAATACATCTAAGTAAATCTATTTCTTCAAATTCTTCTGCAAAGACAAAAGAAGAAATTAGTAGTAAACTAAGAAGACTTATGATTATTCTTTTCATGCCTTTTTTATTTTTTTGATATATTGTTTTAAAGCTTGTTCACAAATCCAATTAACAGACCTATCATACTCAGCAGAAAGAATAGCTAATTGAATTAGTATTTCATCAGATAATTCTATAGTAATTTTAACTCGTTTTCTTTTCATTCTATTTCGACACCTGCTATTAATTCTGGATTCTTTTTTAAGAATTTCAAAACTTCTTGTATAGAGAAGGGTTTACCATGATAAAGCTCTTCATATATTTTACTAGCTAAAATATAATCACTTTTATAATCCACAGTTAATCTTAAACCTTCACCTTGTACTATACCCATATCCATAAATTCAGAATGAAAGATATGATTGTTTAATTTGATATAAGTTGTTACGTGCTCTCTATCTGATTTTCTTTTGGATTCTGAATATGCTCTATCCAGAGCAGATTTTTTAAACATTTCAATTCCTACTCCAATAGGAATGCCAGACATACCATAGTAATCTATCTTATCTTTTAGTTCCTTTTGTATAAGCTTATTTCCTAATTCCACATCTACAAAAGGATTATCACCTGTTGCTCTAATTACATATTGACAGCTACGATAATTAGTCGCATCATAAAATCTTTTAAGAACATCCTCGTCAGGACCTCTGTAAACATTACATCCTTTAGATCTAGCTAAATCAACTATAGGTTGATTGGATTCGTGTATACCAGTAGCTACAATAACTAAATCTACGTTCTTGAGTTTTTGTACTCTATCTATTACATGTTCTAATAAAGGTTTTTCTGCTAATGGAAGCATTGCTTTTCCTGGTAATCTAGTCGAATTAAATCTAGATTGAATTACAGCAATTATTTTCTCCATGTTATCTGCTCTCCTTTTATTTTATGCTATAATGGGAAGACAATTCTTATGCGTGCTTCTTTCTATTAAATCTACGAACAGTAATCGTCCAATAGGTGATAGGTGCACTCCATCTGAAGAATAATCTGCTTTCATCATAACATGCCAAGCAGCTACAAAATGTTTGATTAATGGTATAATTACTGTATTTTTATCTTGTCCCAACCAGTTAAAAAGATTTTGAGTATATTCCACATAATGTATCATTGCATAATCCACGCACGTTGCTGGTAGTCCATACATAATAATTCTTGCTTTTGGAAATCTTTTTCTAATATAATCGAATAATATATTACATTCTTTTTTCACTACTTCTATTTTTTGATGTTGCAATAAATTATTCCCACCCGGCGTCCCTACTAGAATAAAATTAGGTTGATAATTATATCTAGTTATATCAGAATCCATATCCTTTAAAAGCTGGAGCATGTGGCATGCACGCATGCCACCTAATGCCCAGTTCATTCTTATATCTATAACGTCTTGTGCGTCTTTTTTACTTTGTGCTAGAATAGAATCTCCTATACCAAGTATTCTAACAGAATCTCTTGTATAAGAAGTTTGCATATAATCTACAAAGCTAGCTTTGCATTCTTGTAAATGATCTTGATAATCGTCATGCGGAACATATGACTCATCTACAGGTTTTTTAAATTTAAGATCCATTAAGATCATAGCTTGTCTTACTGAATCTTTCTTCTTAGCATAATCTTTGCATTCTATCTGTGTTTGGATTTCAGCAATCATTTTTTTAAAGAAATTCATTTATACCATCCCAGCAGTTTAATCAACTACGTCTTTTGCACAATATTCTATTATAGCTCTAAATTCTTTAGGATCTGCTTTAGCTTTCATATCTATACTTCTATCCACCAAACATGTTTGAATACATGAAATATATTCAGTTTCCATTTCTAGATAAGTTTTTCTTAAACAACTTTTTACTAGAAAGACCACACCTATTATAAGACCTATTAATACTATTACTGAAAAGATCTTACCTACGTTTGACATATACTACATCTCCTTTAATGTTTTTTTGAGAGGACACCAAAATGGATATCCTTCTTCTTTAATATCAATAATAACTTTTGCTAAAGGAAATTTAGGATGTATACATACATATCTTTCCATCCAACCATCTTGAGAACAGTGTTTACATTTCTCACATTTAGATCCAGATTTTTTCTTCATTTATTATCTCACTCTATAAGTACTTACAATACACTTAGAAGAATATGTTGGATATTTTGAAAACTTATAATATACAAGACCGGCTAGTAACAATTTAGATTGACTATTACCCCAAGTTAATCTAGATATAGTATCTGTGTTCTTAAAAGAAATCCTAAATCTAAAATTCTTTTTAGATTTAGGAGCTATATAACCAATTTCCTTTTTAAGATTAGTAGCAATTCTAGTAAGTGTAGTACCATCAAAATCCACATATAAATCTGTTGCATCTAAATAGATTTTAGAATTAGAAGTGTTAGAAATAGATACTATTACATCTGCTTTAATTGTATTTAACCCTTCAGAAGTTATCTTAAACTTTGAAAATGTTAAAGGAAAGCATTCTTCGTCTTCTCTGAGTTGAAATAAATTACAACCCAAGAAAAAGATAAATGATAATACTATTAATCTTTTCATTGTATCTCCTATACTAAAAAAGGAACTAAATCATTATTAGGTTTGATATAGTATACTTCTGTTTGAAATAACTCATTTGAAAATTCTGCACCTTCTTTTAATTTTCTTACTTCATCTACTAATTGCTTTTGTGTTTTAAGGCCTTTTAACTGTTTAGTAGTTATATGCAATCCTATAAACTTTCTTAGCTCACTAAAAGTAGAAAATTCTATTATACATGGAATACATTTTTTAAACTTATATACTAATACTAGATATTTTCCTGTTTTAAACCTATTCATATATATCCTCTTATAAAATTAATTTTCAAATAGATCCCGACCTGATCACCTTCAGGCCGGGATTGATAGTATCATCGAATACTTTTCAAGAGTATTTGTAGCTGATGATTGTGCTCAATTTTAGAATGTACCTTTCCGTTTAACTGAATTCTTAGCTTTACAGGAGACGACCTTCCTGCTGGTCCACCCCTCGACTAAATCTACATTTCATGAATATAAACTTAGTCGAGGGGACAGGAATCGAACCTGCGACTTCTCCTCATTAGTAATTCAGACTTGACTACATTCCTAGCACATGTTCTTAACTTAGGGTAATAACTTAAATCTTAAATGATTCTGTTTACCGTTTCAGCACTCTCCGTTAATTTATTAATGCTATTCGGAGAGGAAGGATTCGAACCTTCAAGCTCAATGAGCAATCATTATATCAAATTAAATTTAAACCTAAGCCTGTCTATTGCTTATAGCAATAGAACCCTTTATGGTGGAAGGACTCGAACCTTCACTAACCCCCTTTACCATAACTAAAACTATTACTTCTCAAATACAAAATCAAGGAGCTTTGTACCAAAATCTTCTTGTTTTACTTCAATAGAATTAGCTTCTTCTCTAGCAACTTTAATAGCTTTATCTAATGCACGAATTTTTTCAAGCATTTTTTCTTTATCTTGCTTTGCAATACATCCAGAAAATTTTGTAGTAGACCAAGTACCAATAACCACATCTTCATTGTATACCTCTACTTGGGCAGGATGCTTATCTGTTGCTTCCGCTTTAACATGGTTCTTCATTACTTTTTTTGTTTTAAAAGTATCTTTAGAATCTGAAACATATTGCATAGAATCCTCTTTCCATGTCCAATTCTCTGCAGGATCAAGAACAGGAAGGGCATTTACAAATGTGTGCAAATCTGTAAGCTGCTTTTCAAGAAAAAGAAGATGTGTAACGGGTACTTGATTAAGAATTATTTTACCATCTACTAACACATCAGCTTTAGCATTACAGTTTGCAACATCTTGTGTTGCACATACATTATACATATCTTCACAAACTTCTCTTGCTTCTTTAATACATTCAAATACAGAAGTTTGAATCTGCTTATCCTCATTAGGAAAACGATCTCCTTCTTCATCCTTAGGTGTGTATCGTTTTGCTAAACCCTGAAATAAATCTGCTTTTTCTAAAGTATGATATACTTTAGAAAGTACTTTTTCCTTGCGACTTTTTTGACCATTGGCAATGGCAATAACTTGATTAAGTTTTAATGTTTTGTTCATTTTTTAAACCTCAATTTAAATTTTATTTTTATTTATGAAAACCTACTGCTCCTCCAAAATCATCGCTAGATTTTTTCTTGAACATTAGTTTTCTAAGTAGCTCACATGCTTCCTCAAATGTTTTATCTAAGCATTTAATTGATATAACTAATTCTGCTAAACCAGCAAAAGAGAAACCTTCTGTACCCTTTACATATCTAGTTAACTCATCTTGATCTTCTATCTTTAATTTTTCAGCTAAATATATTCTTCTCATTACTTCAGAAGGCATTCCTATTTTTATTACTCTATCAAATCGTCTCGGACGATTAACAATACGAGGATCCAATTTTTCTGGATAGTTAGTAGTAGCTATATGCAATACATGATTAGTATTAGATTCACCATCTAAAAATGATAGTAAACTTTCTTCTCCATATCTGTTAATAATAGAATCTATATCTTCAAATAAGCAGATAACTCTTCTATGAGGTTCTATTTTTCTTACTACTTCGATTCCTTTAATAAGAAGAGCAGGTGCCGTATTTCCGTTTAAAACTATACCATGTTCTTCTTTGATAAGAGCATTAAGAATTTGTTGTACAAGTATACTCTTTCCACTTCCTTGAGGACCATAAAACATATATCCTCTTTTGTGTAGAAAGCCATACTTTTCAAATAGATCTGCTTTCTTCCAAAAAGAAGAAATTTCTGAAGTAATTTGACTCATAATACTATCAGGAAATGTTAACCAATTATCTACTGATAAATCTTGTTTAGTGAAAAGTATTCCCATATTAGTTCTATCTAGATCATAGAATCCTGCAGGTATAGCTTTAATAGTATTACCGGAAGCCACAAAAGAATAACTAGATAAAGCAGACCATTGATTAACATCTTGCGGATGTTTTTGTTGATTATCCTCTGATAACTCTATTGGGGCATCTTCTGTTCCTACTATCTCTGCTATTTCCTTTCTAAGATTTAGAATATCTGAATTAATCTCTGTACCAAATTCTTCTATATCGTTCATCCATGTCTCCATCAATCTATAAGATAAGATCTAAGATCTAAAATTCTCTTTGCTATTTCTGTATCTTTATCATTACATGCATCTTCAAAATCAAAAAGATTGTTTGAAATAGAAGAGCATTCTTCATACGAAACATCTGCAAGACCTATATTATCAAACTTCCAATTTACTTTAAATTCTTTAGAAGCTTTTAAAGTAAAAGGTGTAGATATACCAACATGCTTATCAAGAATTTCTTGAAACTTTTTTTCATTTTGTATTCTTGAATAAGTAATATATCTGTAAATATTTCTTAGTTCTACAAAAGCTTTTTCGTCTGTTTTTATTTGTTTTTTGGTATTAGAAATAATACTTTTATCCATCTTCACTTTTTGAAAGTATTCTAATTCCTTATAAAAATTAAAAAGCATTTCATCAGAAAACTTTTCTTCATGCATTTCATAAAAATCTTTAAATTGACTGAAAAGCAATTCTACTGAGGAGTTATATACATCCCAAGAACAATACTTATCTTTGTTTTTTAAAGCAAACTTAACAGCATTAATTCTTTTAGTTATTTTTTTATAAAAAAGATAATCCAGCTCAGAAGTCATGAAAATTAACTTGTATTTAATTCTTGAAAGCATTATTTTTTCTTCTCCTTTGAGGATTTAGTACATTGCAAAGCATTGCCGTGCAATGTCATTTGTAACTTACATTTGCATGTAACAGACTCATCATGGTGTAGAGGTGGTAATTCAGTTCCACAGCTAGGGCATTTAAAAGAAGTGATTACTAAAGCTGTATAGCTAGGATCAATTTCAGATCTACAATAAGATTTTATTGTATATCTATTATACGGAAGCAATTCTTTTATTATCATTTAATATTCCCTCCAAAATTGTGTTCCACAATACTTACACTTAGCACCTTCTTTTGCAACACCACATCCTGGGCAGAAATCACTCTTTCTTTTTCCAGGAGGAATCTTAGATATTACTTGACTTAAACTAAGTATTGCCTCTGCTGCTTTCTCAAATACGTTTTCTTCTTCTTGATAATCTAAATCATAAACTTCGTTTAACTGTTGCTCAAATTCAACCCATTTTTCTTCGTTATCCGTTCCACAATAATTACAATGATATGAGTATCCTGGAACAGGAAAACCGCATTTAGTACAGATGTAATACTTCTTTTCTTGTTCTTCTATATATCTAGAATAAATATTTATTCCTTGGATGATCCAATGATACCTGGTTAAATATCTATTTCTGGAAGAAGAAAAGAACATTGTACCAAGTAATTTAATTTGATTAAGCCCTAATATAATTATATAAGTAAGATAGGATCTTTCTTTTAAAGATTCTATAGGAATAGAATAATATTTAGAATGCTTTTTTAAAACTACTCTAGCATAAAAGTCCTTTAATTCCGACATATGTTTAGAATGAAAGTCTTTGTTATTAAGTTCTTCTATTTTAAGAAGTTTTAGATTACTTGTTAACAACATAATTAATACCAGATAAACTACTTCGTATAGTAGTTAATTCTTTATCTAACCCTAGAAGGCGAAGCATTGCATTTGTTACATCTTTTACACCCTCTTTCTTTCCTACCTCAAATCCTCTACTAAATTCTTTTCTTAACTTATTTTGAAGTTGTTTTTCTGTGTATAACTTCTCTTGTTTTACTTTTTTCTTTTCCATGGATTATGCCATACCTCCGTTTTACCCAAAAGTTTGTGAACAGTTTCTTCCCATAAAATACTTTTACAAAGATCTTGTATTTCATCTTCTGATAATCCTTTTATCAAATCATCTTCTAATTTCATTTGACAAAGGAGCTTATCATTATGATATACATCTATTAGTCTCATTTCTTCTTTTTAAGATTTTTAATAAAAAGTTCTATGCTTTCTTTAACATCTTTATATACTTGTTCAGTAGATACTATTTTCTTTTTGGAAGTATATTTCTTTTGAATCTTTTTCATTTCTTTTCTACCTCTACTTCTTCAAATTTAGATCTTAATCCTGTAGCACCATTAGCTTTTGTATAGTGATAGTAGTGTAATACTATCTTCTTACCACTAGTTTTCTTATCCTTTTTATTATCTTCTTTACCACCAATCTTTGCCATTACATTTCTCCTATTTTAATATTATCTCATAATAGATAGCTACTGCTGCTAAACTAGAAAGATATGAAATGTTATCATCTTTTTCTAGTGGTTCTATACCATCTGGTATTCTAACTCTAATTGGAAATCTGTATTCTAAAACATTTTCATCTATATCTATAATAGAAACTATTGCAAAAAGCTCTCTAAGATTATAACTTAATTCTACATTAGATATCTTTAATGAATACCAAGTATAAGTATTCAGAATATCTTTACTATTTTTTGCACTATCTGTATAAAAGAAATTATATAATAAATTAGATAATTCTTTTTGAAAGATTTCTCTATTTGCATAATCAGTTACTACTTTAAATTCACCTTTAGATTTATATCCATATGCTTTATACTCACTAGTATTAAAGGGTATCCATCCAATAAACATTTTATGATGCTTCTTTAATTCTATTGCATAACTATCAACGGAATTAAATATAAAAATAGCTAGTAAAATAATCAATAACTTTTTCATATTATTATTCCTCACATTTTACAGGTGTTCCATCATCATGCAACTTTGGTGCTATACCACCAGCCTGATAACCATTATTTAAATAATACACATGCCCTTCAATGCATCTTCTTTGAATATAAAAACTCTGTAAGTAATTTCCATGATTGACGCTACCTGGTGTAGAATAATCATTGGATGAACAATTAAGAAATACAAAAGCTACTAGACAAATTAGTTTTTTCATTATCGTCTCCTATTTTATTTTAATGTCCTGGAGTGAGGCACTGCCCCTCACACAGCATGTTTGGCTCCTACCCTCGATATTACTATCTACTACACTACCGTCCGTCTCGTTGTTAGTATCCGGCCCACAACAACCTATTAGGCGACTACCCCTATACATGCTAATTCATATTGCCGGTGTCCCTTCTTGCGTCTTCTACTTCCGCCATCCAGGAAAAAGAGGAGCATCAGCTCCTCAAAACATTAGATACTATTTTTGGTTAGGTACCATCATCATGGTTTTATCACCCATCATATACATAGGAAGTTTGCCATCCCATTTTTGAATCCACTGCATCATAACTGTATCCTTACTGATAGTTGCACGAAGAAGTTCTTGCTTACGCGCTTCACCTTCAGCTGTTAAAATAGTAGCTAGCTTATCTTGTTCAGCCTGTTTCTTTTTATACTCTGCAGTTTTAATCTTTTGTTCTTCAATCTGTTTTTCTTCTACAACTTTATTAAATTCTTCATCAAAAGAGATATTAACTAGATTAACGGATTCTAGAACAATATTATAAAAAGCAAGTCTATCTTTTAAAGATTTCTCTATAAGAGATTTAACGTCTTCTCTTTTTACAATAATCTCCTCTACAGGATATTGTGAAACAGAAGCTTTAACGCTTTCATTAACAGCAGGATGCAGAACTTTATCTGCATAATCTCTACCTACTTTAACATACAAGTTATTTACTTTTTCATAATCTAGATGATAATTAATCACTACTTTTACAAAAACTTTTTGTAAGTCTTTTGATGCAGATTCTGCATCAATTGTTTCTTTTTGTGTTTTTACATCAAATTTAACTACATCAGTTACAATAGGAAGCTTAAAGTGCAATCCTTGAGAATAAGCGTCTGTAGCACCAGTAATTCTATTAAATGTAACACCTACTACACCTGCACCAACTGTATAACAAGATCCACAAGTAAGAATTAAACTAAGCAAACCAAGTAGTGATCATTTGATAATCTTTGGTACCTGTTTTTTAATAGCATCCACCTCCATATTCATTTATATCTAATCCTCCTTTAGTTAATTTATATATAAAATTAGAATTTATCTAATTGTATATATTACTATTTAATAATTCCCAACCTTTTTCTGTTAGTCTAAATTCACAATATTTAGTATCTGGCCAATGTTTATCTGAAAAGTATTCTGCATATCCTTGCTTAACAAGAAAATCTGCAGCTCTGGCATCTGCAGAAAATCTAGTACTAAATTTATTATCCTCTTCGAATGAAGAATAACAAAACTGATTTATCAGTTGAAGAAGATGATGTAGAGTTTCTTTATCTATTTCCATTACTATTACACCTTATTGGTCTTGGATCTCCATTTTCTATTTGATACATTTGAATAGTATGTGCTGAAGAATACTTATCTGAAGTATACGTAGTTAAATATTTGTATCCATCAATACATAAAATTCTATAATAAATTCTGTCACTATATTTATAAGATTCATCTTTGGATAAAGAAAATCTATCTATTATAGTAGTTTTTGCAAAAGAAAAAGAGCCAAGTAAAATAAATATTATTACTAATAACTTTTTCATAATTAAACACCTGTTAATTCCTTAAAGTGTGGAAGCTGTTCTACCCAAGAACAAAACTCACCCCAATCTTCTTTTAGCTTATGCATCTTTCTTTGATTATAAATGTTTTTCAATTGTAAATAGTTAGTACTTATTCTGGCTGTTAACTCCAATCCCATTGGACAGTTAGAAAGTAACTTCATATAATTTTCATAAGTAGGATTAGCTTGATAATCATTTTGTAGATTAGTAAGATATTCTATTACTTGTTTTGACACATATTTATTCATTCCAGATTCCAAATCCATAAAAGCTAATTTGTGCATTTTACTTTGCGAACTAATAAACTGTGCAAAATGATATCTCTGAAACTGCATTGACCAATAAGCTGGATAGGTTACATCAAACTGAACAATAATACCAGTAAGAAAATTTGCATGTCCAGAATTTGATTGTGCATTACCTAGCTTACAGCTTCTTTTATAATGAGGTGTTTTATCAAAATGAAAATAAACACCATCGCTAAATTCATGTGGTAAATCTGTTCGCATTGGATATCCAGAAGCAATACAACTTTCTTCTAGACCATAAACTTGTGTGTTACTTATTCTTAACATTATTATCTTCTTCCAAAAGTTTATTTAATTTAGAAAGATAAGGAAGAGCTTTCTCATATTCTTCTGTTTTAACTTTATCCAAATCTTCAAATTTAACAAAGGCAACAGAATGATATTCAAGAGTTTGAATTTTATCATCTTTTGTCATAGTCCAAATATTTGTTTCTACTTTCCAAGTATTATTCAAATAAGAAGATCTTTTTACTTCTTGTTCAATACTTGCTTTGATATTACTTGCAATAAAATCTTTTTCTTTTTCCATAGTATTTACCTTAGGTTGAAGTACATTGTAAATTACTTTATTACAGCTTACAATACCAAAACCAAGACTGGCAAGAACAAGTATTATAAAAGCTGCAATACTCACAAATATTACACCAAACACTGCTTTTATCATAATATTACCTCAAAAATGCTTCAGCAAGAATAAGCATAAGAATTAAACCCATAAGAACACAAGCTAATACTTTTAACGGGAGCGGTCTATCCTTAACAAAAATATCTGCTATGGTCCATACACAAACAATTATAAGAAAAATAGAATATAATGTTCCTAATAATACTGAAAGAAGATAACCAAAACCACCACCAATCAAACCGACAACTAAAGGTATTATAATTTTACTTTTATCCTTTTTAAATATTTTTTACAAGTTTCTTAAAGTTTCTTGAGAAAATCTCAAGATAATCTTCGAAGAAATCTTGAATGGCAAATTTAATAGTGTAATACCATTCACGAAACTTATCTGTAACTATTTCCAGATATTTTAAAAATATTTCAATAAATTTCTGAAGTTTTTTCTTAAATGTTTCCATAATTTTAACTCCTATTTAACTTTGATTAAAAGTAGATTTCATTTCTTCTGGAATAACTATTTTTTTACTTTGATAGCGCCGTTTAGCTTCTTTCCCACACTTCTCACATGGAATAGTCTTTGGAAAATCCACTCCATATTCCTTTTTAAATTCTGTAATATGACCACATTCACAGATGTATTCGTCTATCATTTCTTTTTCTTCTCCTTTTTTGGAATATACAGTATTAATGATTCTTGTCTCATAAAATATTTTGTAAATTTATCATCTACAACTTCATAGCTATGGTAGTAAGATGGAAAATAGCTACGTTCCTCTTCAGCTTGTGTGTAATCCGTTACTATAAATACCCTATCGTCCTGCACTGAATCAGTATATCTAAGAACAGGGCAAGATTTATCTTTTAATCTAACTTGAACTTTATCTCCTTTTTAAAGATAAAAGGATTCTTTAGAAAGAAAATTTCTTTCTTTAAACTCTGAATTTCAGAATTTGTTGCTTCTTTATAGTGTGAAAAATTGCTTTCTAAGTCTTTAAATCGTTTAAAAATCATATTAAACTCCTAAAATTTAAGTTTAACTACAGAGTAATCGTCTTTATACTTTTCGAATAATACACGAACAGCAGCTTTGATGTTATCTGCATCTGCTTCATCCTTAAGAAGAAGAGTTAAATCAACTGCTAGATCTAGACATTTTTCGAAATCTAAGGTGATCTCTTCTTTTTTCTTATGATATCTAAAAAATGATAAAATTTTTGCTGTCATAAATTTTGAGTAAAAGTAGTGTATGAATAACCTATACAATTATTTTTCTAATCATCCCTTCTAAAGTATTAATAGATATCTGTGCAACCTGCTTACCTTCCTTGTATCTATTTTTAACAATTACAAGACTACTATGATTAAATGCATTAGCATGATTTTTATTTAAAAGATGAACTCCTTGAAGAAAATCTTTCGAATAGAAAAATCTATCTGGAATAGTTAAACTCCAGCATTCACCTTTATGAAAAAAGGATTCTTTTGTACTTGTATCTTTTGAAAAGATAAAATGATAAGTATGAAATTTTTCAATCATCTTCTACTATCTCTCTTTTAAAGAAGTGTATTTCCTTTTTCTCAATTAAAGATATAAACTGTTGTACTGTTATATATACTCTTCTTAAAGAAATTTGATCATGTATATTATAAGGTATAATTGTTAATTTAAAATCTTGATCAAAAGATATCAAAATATATGCTAACTCTAATGAAGATTTATTACCAAATGAAATTTTATAACATTCATGCTTTTTCAAAGAATGAATTGGTATGTTTTTCATAACTATAAAATAAAAAACAGATTTCATTTCTATTCATCCACTCTAACCATTTCTAATTGCATAAAAATCCTTTTTGGACAAGCAAATAATTTTTTAGTTTCAAGATCCTGATAAATGGTTAGTATATCGCTTTTAACAAGTTTAGTTAAACCTCTTGTTACACCGACAACTACTTTAGTATCAGTATGTTCGAATAATTGTATTGTTTCACCCGTTTCAGTATGTTCTGCTTCACCCTTACCCACATACTGATGTAAAAACTCATTTTTTATCTTTACTGCATGAGGAACATCACCCATAATAATTATGAGCTTATTTTCTTTAGTTCTATATACTCCAGAGACAACGAATTCCATATCTACCTCCTATTTACCTTCAATTATTCTTTCTTTCATTAGTTTAGTTTCTTTTCCTTTTTGTTTGTGAGAAAGATACTTCCATCTATTCTTAAGTTCTTTCTTATCTTTATCCTCTGTAATACCAACTACTCTACAATACCTGTTAATTAAAGTCATTGTCTTTTCTCTCATGTATATCTCCTGATAATAAATTAGATGTCAAAGAAAGAGACCTAGATTTTTAGGTCTAGGTCTTAGAGAGGAATGAATAGTATTCATTCCTAAATAGGAGGCTTTGAGAAACTTCAACTAGCTATCATATATAATAATATCTCCTGATTGTTTTTTTCTATATAAATTTTATTGTAAAAGATTTTTTAAATCTATTATAACACATTCTAAATCTTCTAATTCAGTGTAAAACATGATTATATCTATGCTCTCATTTTCTATATGAAGTTTCTTTTGAAGAAAAGATGATTTTGTATTATAAGATATTAACTCCTTTTGAGTAGGAAAATTTATACCAGTACATTCTATAATTCTATTAAATAGAGTTTCTGTTCTTCGCGTATACTCGTCAATTAAATCTTGTATTTTATCTCTCATATTCACTCCTTATAAAAAGAAAAAGTACCCATTGTAGTTTTAGATGATCTACCACGATAAGTAGTATACTTTGTCATTTTCCATTTTTTAAAGTTAAAAGATTGTGTGGCTTCTTCCAAAGAAATAGGAATTAGCCTATTGCTGTAATCTAGAATACTATTAAAAACAATTAATATATCTCTTATATTACAAGCATCAATTGATGTTATAATTCTTTTTAAACCTTTTAATCCATTTGGAAAATAATCACAACTATCAAAATTAATAATTGCTGGTAGCTGATTTTTTGCTAATAAAGAAAAATCAAATGAGCAGATGTCTTGTTTAAGCCAGATAGGACCTTTAAATTTACTATTTCTATTGTGTGTATCAAAGTTCTTATTTTCAAAACTAATCAGTTGTTCTTTTTGTATTAACTTCTTTTTAAGAAGATGATATAATTCTGTATTTGGAATAATTCTTCCAAAATCGTCTATACAAGGTCCTGCTAAAGTAAAATACTTTCTATCACAGGGAATAGAAGATTTACCTGTGATAGAAAGATAATTAGAGAAGATCATTTCTTCTCTATTTAATAATTTTTCTGGATCTGTATATAGTTTAATCATTTATCTACTTTTTTCTTCAATCATATTATTAAGATCTTTTGCATACTTAAGAAATATTGAACGGATGAGTTCAAGAGTTTCTCTATCTTCGCAAGCACAATAAGAAAGAATATGATTTAAATCCTTCTCTACCTTCCCAAAAATTAAAGTTTTCTTTTGAACAAGAAAAGGACCTTCTTGAACGCAAGAACAAGAAGAATCAGATAACTCAAATTTACGCATATAATAGATATCTGCTTCTAATTTCCTTTTAGGAACACCGAGTTTTATTGAAAGTTCACTGGTAGAAACTCTATCGCATGCTTTAATCATTTGAGTAATACCTGGTACTTTTTGTTCATATTCTTGAAATCTTTTTACATATCTTTGCCCTTTCATTCTTTTCTCCTATTTTAATATGTACCCATTGTAATATGGGCTTTGATTGCTGCTATTTGCATCAGAGTATACTCATAATCAAACTTCTCATCATATCTTTCCAATATCTTCTGAGAAGAAAGATTTTTAAGATAGGCCTTAGCAATAAGTCTTTTATCCTTCTCTGTTACCTTAACAAGCTTTGGTCTTCTGTCAATTCTTCTATAAACAGAATCATGATATCTTCCAGTAGGTTTCATATATAAACTCCTTATTAAATTAAATTTTTTCTAATGTAACTGTAGTTTTAAATTCTCCGTCACCTCCTGTATTAGCAAAGAAACAATATTCAAATGATTCATCAAGATAATCAGTATCAGAAAGAAAATCTGACCAATACTGATCATCTGTCTCAGATGAAGAAAATAGATAGCAAACATCACCTATTACAATAGTACCTTTTGTTTTAAGAATAAAGTTATGTTTTATCTTACCTGCCCAGCAGTTAGGAATAGAAATAGAACACTTATATTCACCAGGTTCTACTTCTACTTTTTTACAAAGACTGGAAGCAGTACTACCAAATTTGCCACCACAAGATTCTATATAATCAAGATCAACCACGCTAATATTTCCTGCATCTACGCCATACGAACCTGTAATAATTTGTTTAGACATTTTAAGCCTCCTTTTTATTTATTTACTCTATTTCCTCTGCATTAGTAAATTCAAAATAATGAATTACTTTATTTGTTTTAGGATCAAATATTTCTATTTGAGTATCTGTAAAACAGATACCAATATTATTCACAGAATCAACAAAAGCTTGTCCTATAACATCAGCAGCATAGAACTTTCTATAAAGTTCATTTCTCATTCTTCTTCTCCTTGATAATATAATTGATAGTTTTTACATCGAAATTATTTATAGATACTTCTTTATAAATGTTATCTAAATTAGATTTCCATATAAGGTCTGTTTTTTCTAGAACAGTATGATCGTCTAAAATCAAGATAATCTTTTCATCAAATTCTATAGTTTGAAGAACATCTACATGTTTAGAAATCTTTGTTTTATCAGAAAAACCTAAGAACATAATTACAACTGCAAATACTACACTTAATATCATTACAGAAATAGTAACCCATCTAAATTTTGAAGACTCATAATTATTTACTAAATAAGAATGTATTCCTGTTGAACCTATACCTACTATCATTGCTGCTATTAATAACCAAAAATATATTGGCATTACAAAATCTCCTTTATTTAGTTTCTATCCTAAACTGAAATCTTTTTAATGTAACTACTTTAGTTGTAAAATAATCTTTAGAAAATTCTACCTCAAAATCAGAAAAATTAGAATAAATATGTACAATTACACCTCTATCTCCTTTGTAGAGATAAAATTCAGGTAGATCATCTACCAAAGTTATTATATCATGTTCTGATAGTGAAGTGTCTAATAACATTTTTTATTAATCTCCTTGTGATGTAGTATTATACTTAAAAAATGAGTAATAACTTTTATTTTTCTTTTTTGGAGAAAAGAGATGCTACATCTAAACTCAAATACAATCGTTTTTGCTATAGGAAATAACCAACACGTTATTAAGTTTGCAAACAATCTAGAAGATTTAGTGCAGCAAACTAAAAGATTAATAGATTCATTAACTAATCCGGAGAATTTAAAAAATTTAGATACTGATGTAGCATCTCCGTATACTGTTACATTATTTGCTAATCAGCAAAAACAAAAACTAGATCAAATAGAAAAACAATTAGAACCAACTCTTCAACAATTTAAAAAACAAATTTTAGATATCTATAATGAAGTAGAACTTTATACAAGAGATATGTATAGTTATAATAATCTAACTGGTGAAACATATTCTGTTAGTGATATTGAATTACCTAGAGAAAAATCATATATAGTATAATTATGTTCAGTTTAAATTCTAAATATGTTGTTAGTGAATATGATTCACTAAGAGTTATCAAAGCAACGGAAGATAACTTAATATCTTTAATAGAAACAGAATTAAGAAGCATCTCTGATAATCTAGAATACCTAGATGAATCTAAAACATCTAAGCAAGATGCTACTAATTTTGTTCATTTTATAAAAGATGAGATAGGTAAATTAAAAGATCCCTATGAATATGCCAAAGAAAATTTAACCTCATTGGAATTCTATTTAAAAGATCTTCTTAAAAGAACAGAAGACTTTCTAATCTACAACATGCAGTTAAAAGACAATAGTATCCACGGTTTATCCTAATACTAATATACTCTCCTCTTTAATTAATTTTTCCAAAACGCGTGATGTTATATATAAATGCTTTGGGAATACTTTACTTTCAAAATAATATTCTCCTGCGTGGAGATCTCGTTTTGATATAACAAGTACTTGTCCTCTTTCAAATGTACATCTGTGATCAAAATTCTTTACTACTATAAATTTATTGATTTTCATAGATAACTTCTATATAATCTTCTTTAAGATATCTTCTAAAATCTTTTGTAGTCAATAGAGGAGCACCTTTTTTAAATATACTAAAATTTCTTAATTCAATTCTAGGTCCATTATCAGGAAAACCAAAATCTACATAACCTTTATATCTTACAATAACATCAAAGATTTGATTAAGATAATTAACACGAGGATATTCACTCAACACAAATATTGGTTTTACTATTTTAACTTTCATTAACAATTACCATTGTACCATCTTTAATCCATTCTCTAAACTCGGAAGACATAAGATATAATGGATTTCCTATTCCACCTTCTCTTTCTATTATAAGATTCCAAATATATCCATTTTTGTGATTAGTCCCATTGTTGAAAGGCTTTATATACTTTTGTTCATCTTTTGTAAGCGGTCTAATTCTATATATAACATTCTGTGTAAGAACTACACTAGAACGGCTGTTTTCATCATCGATTTCCCTAGTTACTCGTACTAACATATTATTTTCAATTGTCCTTCTAAAAGAGCTTGTTTAAAATTCTTTCTAGACCAAAGCAAACTGCTGTTATATGGATTCATTAATTTTGCACTAAGATTTTTTGCATTTACTATATAAAATTTACTTTTTTCTATTCTAGATAATTCGATAATATAAATCTTACCTGAAGGGATATATTTTATTAACATATTACTTGCATATCTCTATTTCTTAACCACTTTCTGAAATCTTGAACACAGATACTTTGTGTCCTGTTCAGACTCTTATCTACATCTACATAATCTAAAGCAGATAAGAGTATTTGCCAATCCTCTGTAAATCTTCTATCAAAAGGAATAACTTCTACTGCGTATTTAATATTTGGATAAATACGAGCAAAGGTTCGATTATCCCCTGGGTCAATATCTCTTCTAAAGATCACTATCATTTATTAAAATTATATCTCCATTTTTGATAGCTTGTTTAAAAGCTCTAGTAGATAAATACTTCCACATATATCCACCGGATTCTGAAGATAATCGAATATCACTATCTGCATCAATGCTTACCATATAGAAGCTGTCACTATCAATAATTCTATTTCTATCACTAGAAAAAAACTTATCTGAATTAAGAGATTCATGTAGTTGATTTTTAACAAATATCTTCATTTAAAAAACCTGAATTATATTATTTTTAACAAGCAAACAGAGAGTTCCATATCTCCATTGAGTTCTGACATAATGATATTTATACTTCTTATTATAATAGATATGTTGATTATCTAGATAACTATTAAAAGTATACACTTCACCTCTTCTACAATCATTAAAAGATTGTGTAAAAATAAATCGTTTTGGAATCTTATATGTTGTAGGCATTGATTTTTAATTATTTAAAAAGGAAGTATAATTTTCATTTTTACTAGATTTCTTAAAAAAGATTTAGGCCAATAACTTTTATATTGGCCAGATCTAGTTTTATACGTATACACCAATTGTTGTTTAGTTGTATCAAATAAATCAAAAATATGTACTTCACCCCTTTTACAATCTTTATAATCAGAAATAAATATAAATCTCTTCGGTATCATATTATTTAATTTCTGTTTCAACTTCAATTGTTTTTAATATTTTAATGTATTCCCACTTTTCTAATACTGCTAATGTTATTGGATTATAGTATAAGTCTGTATTCCAACCTTGATCCTTATTTCTAGAATGAACTATGCATGAGTATCTAAATGCTCCTGGAACATGCCCTGCTTGTTGTAATTTCCAAATCTCACCTCTTTTTACGTCTAAAAGTTTATCTGCCACAACAATAAATTCGGTAACATAAGTGACTTTCATATCAAAACCCTAATATTTTTATTTTTCAGATTTTCTCTAAAACTACTAGTACTTAAATAACATCTAATATTATGACGGTCAGAAAGACGTATATCTTTATCATGATCTATATCTAACTCATACTCACCGGGTTCAATCCATTCTTTAACTAATATAGAATCGGAATTTGCACTTTGATGCAATATTTTATAAACATAAATTTTCATATTTTTAACATCTCTTTTACCTCTGATAAAACTTGTCTAGCTCTATCCATACTCTGATCGATATGAATACCGCCTACGCCTTCATGACCCCCGCCGCCATATTTTTCACAAATCTCTTTTATGTTATGTCTACGTTTCTCTTGATTCCAAGGATTTTGAGAAATCGCAACGTGCCATCCTTTGCCGAAGTAACTCATATCTCTTATATAAGCAGTATAGATAGATTCTGGTTTCCATCTGAATGGAAAGTATCTATCAAATTTATGATATTTAGGAATCTCAAAAGTAACTATATCATCTTCTAATTTAGCGACTTTAACAAATTCTCTATATCCTTCTTCAAGTTTATTTTGAATTTTTGAGTATCTCCACTCCACAGACCAAGGTAGGTATCCATCCAATAATCTATACAAAAGAGTTCTATCATTAGAAAACATCTTAATAATTTCTTGCCGATAGTTTTCATCTGCATCTTCCATCTCTGCTAATCTAAATTTAGGTCCAAATGTTTTTGGATTATAAACATCATCTATACTTGGATATAGAGCGGAATCTACCATATTTACTTCTTTTACAATTTCAAAAATTAATTGTTCATCTAAGAATTTATTTCTGTTTTTCATAAGAAAGATAGCTTCCGCACAACTTCTTGCAGAAGGATCAAAATTCCCTACAAATTCAGTTGGAACGATTTTTCCCCACCCAGACGCATGATGATCTACCCAAAAGTCTATCGAGGGATTATATAGAAAATCTAGTACTATTAAAAACTCTGATGAATATTTCTTTTCTAAATCTAATTCTTGCCAGTTGGTAAGATTATAATTAACTGACTCCATCAAGAACTTTGATTTAGTATCACCAGAATCTTTTAATAATTTAATATACAAAATACTAGACATAATTCCATCTAGGTCTTGATGATAAAAGATTCTATGATTCATTTTTTTGATCTCCTCGAAGGAATTATAGACCATCCATCTTGTAAAAATTTTTCTAATTCTTCTGGAAAAATTCTTTTCTTTTTTGAATCCTTTTTCATATAAATTCTTCCTTTTAACTTCAAGCTCATTTTTTCTTTTATTTCAAGTGTTCGTTCTACACCAAAATGGTCTTCAAAGGAAAGACCCTTATACCAAGGAACTTTTCCTTTATGAGAGGAACTCATTTTTTGTTTTAGTTCATCAGATCTACTCCAGGATCTTAATTTTTCTCGAGTTTCTGTAGAAACTTCATGACCTTGTAAGGAATTACTTATCTTTCTTTTAGTTTCTTCTGAGTGAATAAATCCTAATCTCCCATTAGATTTACCTATTTTAGCTTCTGAAATTTTCTTACTAATTTCATCCGCCTTTTCTTTTCCTACTCTCTCCTCTAATGTTTTTCCTTTTCTATTATCAGTAATCCCACCATCACCACCTAGAGCTATATTATAGCCATATTTATCTTCTCTACTGTGAAAAAATAGTATACATTCCTTTTCTGATTCGTTTAATTCTTCTTTTGAAGAACAGTATCCAAGTATTTCCCATTTGAATTTAAATGGTGAATATTTTCTAATACTATTATATAAATATTTTGTTCCTTTATCTACATTGTTTTTAGCGTCTTGAAGATGCCATCTAATATAATCTTTAAAATTTTTAGTAGTTTTTCCTATATAAACTTTTTTAGTTTCAATATTAGTAACTTTATAAATCAATCCATATTTCATAATTATATCTTTGATCTTAAATTTCTTTTTTATATTCTTTATAAATATAAATCTTCATGATAATAGATTTTAATTTTTTGCAATTATTTGCCCTCAAATTTCTTTTTTAATCTTTCATATGTAGCACGATCTTTCTCTTCTTGAGTTTTATGTCTATCTTTTTCTTTTTGAAATCTAGATTCTTCTGCTTTAATTCTTTTTTCATATTCTTTATCTGTTTCTAATCTGGAGCCTCTAATAACTATTTGTCCAAAGTCATAATCTTGATCTATATCTAAATAAAGGTTAACATGTGTTTCTTTGTACTTATCTCTATATCCATTTAAGATATTTATTGTTTTATCTAAATTATTAGTACTTAATTCATAAGTTAAATCTTCAGTTAATCTTTCTGGTATAAGTTCTCTTTTATAATTAACTTTCTTCATAACTTTTCGGCCTCTAATATCTTACATAATTGTTCAAACAGTTCGTGCCTTTCTTCTGATGATTTCAAAGTAATATCGAAATATTTATTACCAGTAGCTGAAGTAAATCTAATACATAATTCACCATATTTTTCAATATGAATTACTTTAGATAAATCTAATAATTGATTGTTAATTATTTTCCACATATTATTCTTCCTCCTCATCTACGCTGGGAACTCTTCTGATTAGATCTACATATTCACCAAAATATTTATCAAATACATTAATAAGGTTTTCATAGTCACCAACCTGCATCTCTGATTGTATTTGCTTATAATCTACCCCTAACTGTTTACCATAATTTCTAGCGTAAGCAAGAAGCACGAAAGCATTTCCTTCCGGACCATTTAAATCTATTTCTGGTTTATGATCAGATTTGGTTTTAATCATATAATCTACTCCTTAAAAAAGTATAGGTGTATCTTTGTATAGATACTGTATTATTAATTTTTCATGAATCCAATACTTTAAGTTTTCTATATTATTAGATGGACCTGCAGATAGCGTGTGATTCCTTTCAATATAACCTTCTCTTCTAAGACAAGTTCTAGTTAAAGAACAAATAACTGTATTCAGTACTAATATGTCACCCTTCTCTGCATAAAGCAGATGTTCATCTATATAATCTCTACAATCTCCTGTAGCTATATAAGCAATATACATTCTATTGCTCCCTAAATATAAGTCTGCTTTCTCTAGAACCTATGTATTCTAGAAGACCTTTTTTAAACCATTTCCTGCATTGCAAAGCAAAATTATCGCCTATGTATAGTGGAAATCTTACTTCTATCTCCGGATCTGAACCTGGATCAAATCTATAAACACTTGTTCTAAACATTTTCATTCTTTCTGTATCTATTTCTAATATATCTCCCCTTTCAAAAACCATATCAGTTTTAGATTTAGAGGTAGAACAAATACCAGTTGCAATAAAGTATACAAACATTCTAACCAACCTTTAACATTTCTTTTCCAGATTCTGTTATACCTTCTTTAATGCTATTAATAGCCCATTCTACTTCAATGGAGTCTTTAAAGTTCTGAATATACCCATGGAGTTGTTCAAGACAAAAGATACCTGTTGCTTCAGATTGAATTTCTATTCCTTCATTAGTTCTATAGATTAAATAGGCAGGATATGTAAGATTACATCTACATACAGAGCACTTCTTATTTTCTTTTACCCTTACCTTTTCTATTCGATCGAAAACATAAGGAGGTTCAAAATTAATTATAGTATCAAGCTCAGTAAGATAATACAGCATCTTATCTGGTCTATGCTTAATAATATAAAGTTTGAAGTAAATAGCAACTTGCTTGATAGCATTTACAAGCTGTGGATAGTACAGATTTCTATTTTGCATTGCATAAAATAACTTTATTACTCTATTCAATGCATGTGAAAATTGTCTTTTAGATTTAGGAACTTTCCATCTGGATGAAAGAAGAGATCCTGAATATAGTTTTAATCTTTGAATAGTAAGTTCTGTTGCATTCATTTTTCTTCTCCATATAACCAGGTATAGAATTCTTTAGTCATCATTTGTTTTTTGTTTCTTATTCTGATATCATATAAAATTCTATCATATGATTTAACATGCTTTTCTATTTCTGTATAGTAAAACTCATTCAAAATAATGCAATTGCAACCTTTGTTATACCAATCTTGGCTAATTTGCAGAAGCTGAGAACAAACCCATTGATTTCTATTTAAATAATACAAGCAAAGAATTAACATGAAAAATGATATACTCATAACAATAATAAATATCATTGATATAATACCTCCTTAGCTATATCTATGCTTTCTAATATTATAATCTTCTTATCATTAATCCACTTTTGTATACATTCAATACTAAATCCGTAATAGAGATTACCTCTGGAGAAAACACCTGTACAGGACATACCATAAAATTTATACTGTAGATTACCGGAACCATATACTTGATTAAAAATACAAAGCATACCTAGCTCTACATTAGCATTTTGATAGTAATCACCTTCACCATGTTCCAGAAATATAAACTTACTTGGTACTTTCATATTGATATATTATTAAATAATTTAATTTATGATAGTTTTGTATTATATCAAAGCTAAAGTGAAAATATTTATCACGTGATGGTACATTACCATAATGCATATCTTTATGTGTACAAAAGAAATTATATCTAGCACTATCACTGTGTAGACGAACATCAGTATTTAAATGACAGACCATACCTTTTTTTAACTGTGCACCCTGCATTGCAAAGTCTTTGCAACAAATAAATTTTAAAGGTATTATCATTTTGCTTTAATTAATTCAACATCCCATTTCTCTACATCTGAAACAAGTATACGAATTACTTGATTAGACTTCTTATTTTTAATCTTCTTCTTTTTTAACTTTTGTATCTGGTTTTCTTTGTTTATTACATCCCTACGAAGATAGTCTATATGAAAAGATTTCCATCTAGTTCCAAAAGGATAGAAAGTTTTCCAAACTTCTTCTGATTCATTCTTATAAAAAATAGAACCATCATTTTTAGCATACCTAAAGGTAGCATTCTTAGATTCAAGAAGAGAAATCTCTTCTTTTAATCCTTTAATTAATTTTTCAAGATAAGCAACCTCTTTTGATTTTTGAGAAGAAATCATTTTATTTAAAAGAGAACCATTTAAAACTTTAAAGGTAATACTAGAAGGATATCAACCTCTATTTCTAATATAAACTTGACTTACCTCTAGAATAGAACCTTTAGGAATTTTTTTAAAAGAATGATCCCCATCTGATTTAGATATAGATCCATCCTTTAATAGTTCTATTTTATCTTTTGGTTTAATAAAAGTTAATTTCATATTTATTACTCCTTTTTGAGGATGAAATTTATGGCCTTACCCAAAACTTATACCACTTGCGGGCATAATCTTCACAATTATTATTTTTGTTTCTCTCTTCTGGCTTAAATACTCTATACGCCCTAATCAATGATACCGGTGTGCGTCTAAATCCGTTTTGAATAATGCATTTAGTTTCTAATACGTATCCAAATGGATGATAATAAATTGTATAATGTTTACAATTTTTACAGTATTTATATTCCATTGTTTCCATCCTTTTTGAGGGTGAGCCATTCTACTAATTCTGGACATTGCCCACAACTCGGTTCTTCTTTTTTAAAAGCGCATTTACCACATTTCTTTCCAAGTATCTCTGCCGCCTTGCATCGGGCGGTCAACAGTCCGGCCTCATGTCCTGCTTTACGTGCAAAGTCCCCAAGTTCTTTAATTGCCGCATCTCGTTCCCTTGTTAGTCTCCCCACCTCTGCCTGTAGTTCATTGCATCGGGCGGTCAGGGTGTCGAATTTCGATTTCCATTCTTTTGCAACAATTTCGTATTGCAGTGCAGAATCTTTCCAACCTTTCGCCTCTTCTTGTAGCCTGTCACGGTCGGCTTTTAATTGCTCGTATTCCAAATCTCTTGTGTCAGTATCCGGCCTATGGTCTGGAGGAAAACTTACAGTAAACGTGTTTAAATTGTATCTGTTAGAACAAGACGAACAAACACCGTTAATGTCACCGGTTCCAAGTTCAGTTATTCCGCAATACGGACATTTCATCCCTTCCCTCCTTTACCGCTTTGTTAAATCATAAATATTGCTAGATAACTTATTGCAACACCAACGCAGAGCAGAATTATGTTGAATAAAATATCAAAAAACGCTTCTATCATATCCCTTCCCCTTTTACCGCCTTGTTGTTATGCTCGCAACATTTTTGTTTCGTACGATCTGAACTCACCACGCAATTCAATATCACCGTTGTCATAAATATTCATTTCGAAAGTATCATCATCAAAAGAAATATCACCCCCATCACGGAATGTGTTTATTTCCTTTGTAAGTAATTCAAAATCTGATAAATTCATCGATCTAACAACTTGTGGTTCTTTTTTGTTTTTCATTCCCCTTCTCCTTTTACCGCCGCTTCGTAGGCGGCGATGGCGAGTTGATGTTCTTTAAGCAATAAGCATTTCTCGCAACACTCCACTCCATCTTCAACTTCAACACAGCAATAACAACCGTCCCGCAGTTCCTCCCCCGCCCTGAACCGGGCAACGGCGAGGGTGTGGAGAGGTTTATAATCTATATTATCAATATCTTCATCAGAAGAATAATCACCATCAAGTACCCACTTCAATGCATTTATTCTTGTAAGGTAATCATGTTCATCTGAAAAATCTAAATCAGATAATCTATTTATTTCTTTAATTATCTCAGATTTTGATTTCATTTCTTTCTCCTCCTATTATCCTGTTTTTGCTTTAAGGTGATTACTAATCTTGAGCTCCAGGAGAAAAATGTTATTTCTAAATAAGGTCTATATACTGTAAAAGTTACTATATTTATAATACAACAAAATATTTGAATAAAAGAATTTATCCAGCAAAAGAATCTATGTAAAACTAAAAGTGTAAAATTATTCATTATCTTCCTTTTATAATTGCTTCCAATAAAATATCAAAATAAAAATTGATGCCAAAAGAATACCTGTAATTAAACCAATCATTGGATTATTAGTTTTAATTGCAGAGATTATTGCAACAATAGTTGGAACAAATATACTTATATAGAACTTAATAATATACCAATTATTTTTTATCCAGTTCATGATTGATGTGTTTTTCCTTTGCTATCTGCAAACTGAAAACTAAGTCTTTGAGAATGAAACTTTTGTTCTCTTCCTTGCATACCTTCTGTCCAAACATGCTTGCATTGTTTACAACGATACGCTCTTCTACCATCGAAGGCTCTACCTTTATCCAACTTGTCACAAAAGCAAGAAGGGCATTTTCTTTTATTTTTCATATGTTTGTTTCCAAATAGATCTTAAATATCTGAATATAATGTGAATTATTTTTGCTATTATAACAATACATGTACCTAATAAAATATCTATTAGACCTATAAGACAAAGTAATTTAATATCAAAGGTAGAATATTGGAAAATCTCAATTAGCATTACATAGTCTTTTTCAAATAAAGACCAATGTATATATCCCACAAGTAGACTTAATAAAAATGCTATTGTTATTGAAAGTGCCGAAATAATAGATATAATAGAAATTCTCAGAAGAAAATTTCCCATACTCTTTAGAAAACTTTTTCCTAATTCTATTATAAAATCTTTTATATGCTTAAGCATAAGCTAGAACCTCAAAATAAATTTATTGTCTTCCCAATATTTTAAAAGATTTGCTGTAAAAGGAATGTTTAATATATGTCTATCTGTATCACAAACATATCTAATGTCACTTCCTGGTGAAGCAAAATTTAAAACCCATTCCCTAGTGAATACTAATCCTTTAGTAAAAGAAATAGATTGATGATATCCCCTGGTATATGGAAGAACAGAAATAGTATCTGTAACTGTCATGATAAATCTATTCGGTTCTGTTCTAGCAATCATATGCTCAGGGTAGATAGTCCATTCATACCAATCTGATTCTTTAGATGCATTTTTCACTATTACGCATTTAGCATTATCTTTTACTTCCAAACTCATTCCGAATAGATAATCCATGTGTCCTTGCGCATTCCAATGATGATCATATTTAGTATCTGGTGAATCACTACCAAATTTCTGAATAAATTCATGTTTACTTAATATTCTATACTTTATTAATTCCATTCTACGCCTACTGAATATTTATCTTTGATTTGAAGCAGTGTTTTATTTTTTATAAGTGAAAAAAAATCTTCAAGACGCATTTCTTTACTACTAGTCCCTCTAACTCCTCCTGAAACCATAATTATTCTATCAGATAAAAAAGATACTATAGGATAGAGTGATACTGTATAACCCACCCAAGTAGGATTATATTCAATATAATCTTCTAAGGAAGTTAGTTGTCTAAAAGATTCTTTATCTGGAAAAACAAAAGCTAAGATTTCTCCTTTGTTTAGCTCATTAGTAGATTTTAATACTATATATATTCTTATGTTTTTATAATATGTTATCATTTCTACTTTTGAATATCACAAGTTAATATACAATCTTTTATTATCATAAGTTTATGTTGTTCCAGTAATTTAAAAAATTGATTTACTAATACAGCAGTAGTTTTGCTTTCTACTGTCGCAGTATTTTTAGTAAGATTAGTAATCTTATATAAACCTAACACTGAATCACAATCTAAGTTAGCATTATTATCAAGAAATAATTGCATAGAATTAAGCGAATTTACGTCTTCAGAACTACTCAGTATATATAAATACAAATATCCTTTATCAAAAATAATATTGGATTCTGTTGCTATATACATTCTAACTCTATAATTCATTGTAATTCAATCCCATCTTTAGTAATTATTTCTATAACATTATGATTCTTTAACATATGAAATTGAGGATAAGAAAAGAATCTAGAATTATTATCTTCGTCAATGCAGAAGTAACCTTTCTTGATTTTTCCATCAGATTTATTTACAATATCCTTTGCCATTATTGTATAATTCATCTGTCTGTTTTTAGAAGTTGCCAGTAATCTAAATCTATCACCTACCTTCATGTTATCCTCCATTACTTTATAGTAGATATGGATCGGGATCAATGTCTTTGATTTTTAAAAGAATTCTTCGTTTAATAAGATCAAAAAGTATAAATAATGTTAAATCTATTGAAAAACACATTGATCTAGATTTTTTTAAACCAGATACACAAAAGAGAGTAATAGTATCAGTATCTCGACCATATGCTTGACTATGTTTTCTGTATAGATCAATAGAATTCAATGCTATTAAATCATCGCTTGTTCTAAAGCAAAAGATTTGACCTTTTTTAATTTCTTTAGAAAGATAGTCTTCAGTCGCTATGTAATATCTAGCTTTCATTTTACCACCAGT
>JAKQTP010000132.1 GCA_029563035.1 archaeon
CTACAGCTATGAAAAATTAAAAGATAAAGGACAACGCAAATTCTGCGGCTGCATAAAAAGTAAAGATATCGGGCAATATAATACCTGCCCTAATGGCTGTGTATATTGTTATGCCAATTCGGGAAAAGGGTTAGATAGTAAGATAGTGATAGAGTGAGATGGATATTTAGATTTCTTCTGAGTTGTTTTGCAAGTCCAGAAAGATAAAGAGGTCTGGAAGTAGGTTTAAAGTTTATCGGATATTTTCTTTGTAATTAAAAGTGAAACAAAGGGATAATTTTAGGTGCATTTTGAAGTATTTAGTCATTGGCACCTATATAATTATCAACAGGGTAAAAGTTATCAAGGCGCAAATGACTCCTTACTTAATTATACCCTCTTATTATAATATGTAACAATTTATTAACTATCCTGCATTTCATTTTAAAGAAGCGGATAAAGAACTTGACAAAATAGAGCCATCAAATAGAAAAGAAAAAGTGTATTTCACTATAACAACAAGTTATTTAGAAAAACAGTAGCAGGTATTTCAGGCATTATTGTTTATAAAGTAAGCAGCTTATATTTGCTCTATTAGCAAAAAAGGGGTTATAATGGATAGTATTATGAAATTTCAGGAATTACTGAAAGGTCTTTTCCAATTTGAAACATCGGATTTGGATTTCGGTATTTACCGCATTTTGAATTATAAAAGAGACAGAATTAAAAAGTTTATTGAAGATGACCTCGTTACCAGAGTTAAGAATTCCTTTGCCAAATACGAAAAAGAAATTGATAAAAATCTGGATGAACAAATTGACAAGCAAAAGAAGATAATAACCGAAAATATTGGGATTAATTCTTTTACACCTGCAGGTGAAATTATAGAAAAATATGCCGATTCAAACTTAGGGAAAGAATATACGAAACTACTTGAACGGAAAAAGAATATAGAGCAAATTGAGGAAATTAAACTCCAAGTATTTAACGACTTGTTTAATTTCTTTTCCCGCTATTATGAAGAAGGTGATTTTGTTCCCCAATACCGTTATTCCAATAAAAAATTCAAATACGCTATTCCTTATGACGGTGAAGAAGTAAAATTATACTGGGCAAATTATGATCAGTATTATACCAAAACCGGTGTCCTTTTTCGGGATTACACTTTCAAGACATTAAATCATAGAGTTATCTTTCGCATTGTTGCTGCCAAAGAAGAATTGGGCTCTAAAAA
>JAKQTP010000137.1 GCA_029563035.1 archaeon
GATTTGGAGTTATATTCTTTACAACTTGACTTATATAAATATATTATCGAAAAGAATACTGGAATTAAGTTGGGGCAATCATATCTTGTTTGGTTTTCACATAATAATGATAGTTATCAATTAATTAAAACAAAAGATAGGTCATATTATGCCGAAAAAATTGTTGAGAATCGTATTGCGGAACTTAAAGGTTTTTAAATTGAATACGTTTTCTTTCTAATCCCAAGCGATTTGTATCATAATCGGAATATATAAAATCTTCAAATTTCAATAAATCCTTTTTATTTGTAATTCTTATCTGTGAAGACGTACCCCCTCTACTGTTAACTATCCTAATCTTATAGTTGGTGATATTTAGGTCGTGAAATAAATCAACAACAAACTTCCAATCCTGCTTTTCATTTGCAGTGAATGCAATCGAATGATGCCCCTTATTTTTTATTGTGACCGACCCATCGCCATCAAAATATCCTCTAAACCAATATGATTTCAATTCATGTGGAATTTTCCCTAAAATCATTTCTGGTGATTGAACTTTATTACGATATTGATTTTGAATTAAAAATTCACCAAATTCCCTGTTCGATATCCAATTAACTGATATTGTTTTTGGCTTTTTTGCATACGAGCCAATATTT
This sequence comes from archaeon, assembly GCA_029563035.1. The sequence goes on from JAKQTP010000137.1 coordinate 639, forward strand.
TTACAAGTAAATGAATTCCACTCACCCGAAAATTTTAATATTTCTTTAAATGTTGTATTGTCAGAATCTTTTGCAGAATGTTTTATTATTGGTGTTTTTGCATTATTGTTCGCAAATGTAACATGACCGTCTGCCCACAACAACCCTAAAATATATGCAATTTCTTTATCTTTAATGTTTTTAAATAAATTTAAATTTATTCTATTTTTCATTTAAATTTGTATTAGTTTCCCAATAATGTTATTATAAAAACTCGCACCAATGATGCGAGTTTTGATATTTTTCCAGTATTGCTTAAAGGTTAAGAATACATCTCCACGGTTGTATGTTCAGCGTGATGTTTGTTAATTCATCATTTGAGTAGTCATTATCACCAAAGTCAATTGATGTAATCATACACTGCTCCAAGAACCATTTTTCAACTTCAACACCTGTTGGGTCAAGTGCTTTAAGAAGGATATTTTTCTTATAACCTGCTGCATAACCCATACGACCAGTTAATGATTCAGCATGTAAACGAACCCATTCCATAAGCTGTTGTGATGTAGACGGACCGATTGGGTCAAGGAATACTAATTGCATTTCATCCCAAGTATATCTACCTGCTACATAGTTTTGTTCGTTCATATATTGAATCGGAACTGAGTTGATTTTCATTGAAGGTCTTTTGAATTTTTGAACTTTCCAAACTTCAATGCCCAATTCGTCTGCAAATTCAGCGAAGAACCTGTTTACACGTTTTGGTTCATATTCGAAAGGGATACCCCTAATCATTTCTCCTGCCATGTTATTTGTTTATTAAGTTGTAAATTATTTTTTT
>JAKQTP010000290.1 GCA_029563035.1 archaeon
ATAAGTTTTCAGTAACGGAGAAAATATATGAAACTAGACTTTAATCTAACACAAAAAGAAAGAATAGAATTTGTTAGAAATTTTAAAAACCCAACTAATGAACAGAAAGAAATTTTGGCAAATTATATATTGTGGGCAGAACCACAAAAAAACTTTTATATTACAGAAGAAAAGATACTAAAAAAACAAAAGCAATACGGCGTAATTTATTTAGAAGAACATAATATGGATATATTTAAAAAAATAACTTCTAAAGCAACAAGAATTCGTAATAAACCAATAGATTATGAAAAAGAGGCAACAAAACCTATAAAAGAATTATTAAAAACAATTATACATTTAGAAAATAGTGAATTGGATAGAGATAAAAGAAAATTATTAAGTGATTTATATAAAGAACAATATTATATATTGGATAATCAAAGAAATACTATAAATAGTAGATATGATGTGCAAGCAAAAAACTTTCATGATATTATTATATCTGAAGTAGATGATTTTGGGTTAGAGGTATATCCAAGTATGTACACACCTGCATTTAAAACCTTTGATATTCTTATAGGTGAAAAAACCGATAAAATGATAGACTTAACAAACATTGCACATTTAAGTGAATTGTATAAAAATTGGCATGAATATCCTATGTTGCATGAAACATTAGAATTTTTTGAAGGTCTATTGTATCTATCAAAAAAGAAACAATTGGTTTTAAAAACAAGGAAAACGGGAATGCCGCAAATTTCTGCTGCTAAATATATAGAAAGAGAATTAGGTTCTTCAATAAACCCAAATTATTTATCAACTATTCTATATAAACAAATACTTCCTGCATTTGCAGAAAAAGTTCAAGATTTTATTAATTCACAAGGTGATGAACTTTTCCAATGTGTTGAATGTGGCAAAAAATTGCCCGATAATTCTAAATTCTATCATTATTCAAATGGCAAAAGAAAAAGAAAAAAATGTAAAAAATGTTATTTAGGAGGTTAATATATGAAGAAAAAATGTACTTATTGCAAAAAGGAAAAAACACTAGATGTTTTTATAGATACCGAAAATATATTTTTTGTAGACAAAAAATTTCCCATATGTTTAGAGTGTTTAAACGATTTCTTTACTCAAAAAGTACCAAGTGGCAAAGAGTGGGATACCTTTAATAAATTTTGTCAAACTATAGATATATATTTTGACCCACAACTTTACCAAGAACTTAGAGATATAGATGCTGAAAATGCACTTATATTATATATGAAGAAAGCACCAAAAGCTGATACCGTTGATTGGAATACACTAAACAAAGCATATTTAAAATTAGTTACACTTGGCGAAATTCATCAAGTACATCCTGTATTAGAAGAGGGCGAATTATTAAGACTTAAAGACGCTTGGGGTGAAGAATATTTACAAGAAGAATGTTTAGAATTAGAAAAAATGCTAAAATCTTGGCGACAAACTCAAGCAATATCCAATCATAATCAATTGGAAGATACAAAAAGATTATGTAAGATTGCTTTACAAATGGATAAAAAGGTTCGAGCAGGTGAGGATATTGATAAAGTGCTAAAAACATATGTAGCTTTAAAAGATAGTTTGGGCTTTTCCAATAAATCAAAAGGAAACTCCGATAGTATTGAGACAGTTGGCGAAATGTTTAGTTATTTAGAAAAATCAGGTTGGTTAAATACCTATTATCAAGGCGAAGAAAATGATGAATTAGATAAAACGATATTAGAAATGCAAGCTTGGACAAAAAGGGTTGTAATTGACAATTCTGAAATTGGCGATCAACTCGAAGCAACATTAAAACAAGTTGTAACACTATTAAATAAATCGAATAAATATGAGGAATTACCATCTGATGAAGATATTGATGAGGCAATGGAACAAGAGGATAAAGAGCTGGTAAACTTCTTTAACGAAGGTGAAATAAGCGATGATTGATTATAAAAGAATATTGGCAAAAGATACTTCATTAACTTGTGCAAAAAAGAATGGTGTTGTTTTTGAAAAAGGCTACTCTATTGATAAAGAATGGTTAGAAAGAAATATAGAAAAGGTGCAGAAAGTATGTCGCACCTTTTCTGCTTATCCAGATATATTTTTAGATGTAATAAAGCCGTCCGACTCAGAATTTAACCTATATCCATACCAAAGAATGGTATTAAGAGGCTCTGTAAGATATAGATATGTTTACATAACAGCACCTCGTGCTTTTAGTAAATCGTTTTTAATGATATTGGGATTTTTAACCTTATGTATATTCTGTCCTGGCATTAAGCTTTCAATAATAGCACCTGGGAAGGAGCAAGCAACACAATTAACAAAAGATAAATTTAATGAAATATTCGGATTATTTCCACTACTAAAGAAAGAATTAGTAGGCGGAGATTTTTTTTCAGGTAAGGATTACATCAATGCTATATTAGAAAACGGCTCAACTTTAGAAGTGGTTGCCGCTCTCGACTCTACTCGTGGACGTAGAAAACATGGTGGAATTATAGATGAGGTTAGAGACCATGATGGTGACAAATTAAATAACATAATTTTGCCACTTTTTAATGTAAGTAGAAGAACACTACTTGGTAAATTAAATCCTTATGAAAAAAAGCAAAGAATTATATATATAACATCTGCAGGTGATAAATTTTCATTTGCATATGATAAAATGATAGAAACACTTATACAATCTATTATATCGCCACAAGATGCTTGGGTATTTGGATGTAGTTACAAAGTGCCACTTATGCACAACCTTTTAGATGAAAATTATCTAAACCAGATTAAAACATCAACTACTTACTCTGCTGAGTCTTTTGCCAAAGAATATTTAGGTAGATGGTTGGCAGGTGGAAGTGATAGCTGGTTTGATGGTGAGCTATTAAACAAAAGAAGAATAGTTAAAATGGCTGAACACTACTATCATCAATCACAAAATAAAAGGGCGTTTTATCTAATATCGGTTGACGTTGCAAAATATAGCTGTCAAACAGTAGCCTCAGTTTTTAAGGTATTACCGAAAGACGGCAAATATTATAGTAAGTTAGTAAATATAAAAATATTGGGCTTAACTGAAGATAGAAAGCATTTTGAAAAACAAGCAATAGACTTAAAAAAGATGATAGCTGATTATAGAGTAAAAGAAATTGTTATAGATGGAAATGGTATAGGTGACGGACTTATAGATTTTATGATAATAGAAAATTCTGAAGATGGTGTTATTTATCCAGCATATGGCGTAAAAAATGACACAAAAGGACATTACAAAACAGCTAACAAATATGCAGGGGAAAAAATTATTTATAATATAAAAGGTAATGACGAACTAAATTCAAAAATTTATTCTAATGCTCTATCAAGAATACAAAGCGGACAAGTAGCTTTTTTAATTAGTGAGACTTTAGAAAAAGCTAGAATACAAAATTCTTCTTCATATAAAAAGATAGAGAAAAGAATAGAACATCTTTTACCTTATGAATTAACGACAAGACTATTTGCCGAAATGTTGAACCTAAAACTTTCGCCAAGAACAAGAGCAACCAATCTTATTGTGCTAGAACAAAAAAGTAAGTCAACATTGAAAGATAAATTTTCGTCAGCATCTTACGGATTGTGGCGAATAAAAGAACTAGAAGATGAATATTTGAACAATTTGAAAAAGAGCAGAAATTCTGCACGAAATCTTATATTTGTTGATTGATAAACGTACTTTATATATAAGGGGTGATAAAAACAATGAACACTAACTATGAAAAATTTAGCAAAGAGCTAAGTGGCTTTCTATCTGGAATGGAAAATGCTGTTATTTCAACATATGGAAATGAACGATATGCACCAGAAGAAACGTATGAATATACAAAAGAAGAAATTATTAGAATTATCAAAGAAGGCGATAGTTTAGAAAGAAGTAAATTATCACTCACTTTTTATAGAGTAAATGGATTGTATAGTGCATTAATACATCATTATTCAAACTTTTTACTTTATTTGTATGTTTTAAGTGTTAAGCCTAGTGCCAAAAAAATGCCTTTCAGTAAGTATGAAAAAGAGTATTATCAAGCATTAAATTATTTAGAAGATAGCGATATGTATAATCTCTCTATGAAGATATTTAATGAAGTACTAGTAAAAGGCGGCTATTATGTATTGGCAACAAAAACAAACACATCCGTTGTATTACAAGACTTACCTTTTGAATATTGTCGTTGCCGTTTCTTAGATTTAAATGGTTATGATGTGGTAGAACTTAATTTAGAATACTTCAATTCGGTGAGAAACCAAATTGATAGAGAACTCTTATTAAATACATACCCTAAAGAGATAGTAAAAGAATATAATAAATATGTAAGAGGCAAAAGAGATAGATGGTTACCACTATCTACAAAATACGCTTTTTATTTAAATATATTTGAAGAAAAGCCTTTCTTTCTTAATACACTCTTATCTTTGATAGGTATTGAGAAAAAGAAAGAATATCAAGACCAATTTGATAAAAAACAATTAGGAACTCTAATAACATTAGAGCCTGAATTGTTAAAAGATGGTGATTTTGCTATTGAGCCAAATGAAATGAAAGCATTGCACAAAGGGGCAGTAGCCAATGTAGGAAAACCACTTGATGCAAAAATACTATCCACTTATGCAAAAGTAAATGTACACAAATTGGCAAATGATAATTCTGCAAAAATAACAAATGAAGATATTTTAGATAGTTTTTACGCCGATGCTGGAATATCTTATAAATTGTTTAATGCAGATACAGATAAGACAGCTGAGTTTATTTTACAGAAAGATTTAGCCTTTTGTGTTAAATTTGGCGAAAAAATTGCCAAATTCTTTGAAAGAATACTCTTGTTATTGTTAAATACTAAGAAAGTAGAATTTTCAGTAAATATTCTTCCTGTTGCACAGTTTAACAAAGAGGAAGAATTTAAAAAATCAAAAGAATTGTTGGCATTTGGCTATAGCTTTTTAATTCCACATATTTTGGCAGGTGGAAAGCAAAGCAATCTATTATCATTAAAACAATTAGAAAATGATGGTCTTGATTTAGACAGTGTGTTAAAACCACTAATGTCATCTTATACAACAAGTGGCAAAAATTTACCACAAGATAAAGAAAAAGTTAAAGAGGAGGAAAAGCCAGTTGAACAAGAAGAAAATCAATTATAATTTACCTATAGAATTTTCTAAAAATTTAGAAAAGGTAAGTTCTAATTTAAGCAAGTGCCGAGCAAGAATTTGTTATGGCGACAGAAATCGTAACTATACCTGTTTTGAGGATGTTTTGCCTCAAATGGAAAAAAGTTTAATATATACTCCAATTAAGGCAATTTGGTCAGATGAAAAAAGAGATTTTGAGGGTCATGGCTGGAACTCAACTCAAGGGCGAATTTATGGTATTGTGCCCGCAGACCAAACTATCACATATGAAGAAAATTCAGATGAGGATGGTACAATAAAAAAATATATGGCTTGTGATGTATACTTATACACAGGTTTATATACAGAGGCAGGCTATATAGCTGGCAAAGGCTTGTCTTTAGAACTTAATCCAAAAACTGCAAAAGGTAAATGGATTGAGGATGAAAATGGTGATAGCTATTTTAAATTTAGCCAAGCAGAATTTCAAGCACTACAGGTTTTAGGTAATGAAGTAGAACCTTGCTTTGGCGGGGCGGCGTTCTATGAGTTCTTAATGACACAAAAAAAGGAGGATAATGATAAAATGGAAATTAAAAAGATTGCCGAAAATCTTTATGAATTAGTTGATGGCGAAGTAAAAACTTTGTTATATACTGTTACAAAAGAAGAGGCAGACAAATTGGGTGTGGCTACTGTAAGTTCAGTTTATGAACAAATGGACGAACTACAAGCAAAATATTCAACTTTAGAAACAGAAAAAGCTGAAGTAGCAGAAAAATATTCCACATTAGAAACTGAAAAAGTAGAAATAGAAACTAAATTTTCAGCACTTGAGGCAGAAAAAACTGCTCTTGATGAAAAATATTCAATTTTAGAGACAGAAAAAGTAGAGATTGAAAACAAATATTCTACTTTACAAGTAGAAAAGGTAGAAATTGAAACTAAATTTTCAGCACTAGAGGCAGAAAGATTAGAAAAAGAAACCTTGGAAAAAAAATCACTAATTGAAAAATACTCTAAAATTATAGGTGAAGAAAAAGCCGTAGAATTAGAGGATATAAAGTCAAAAGTGACTCAATATTCAGTACAAGAAATTGAGAAAGAGTTGGCTTTCTTATACACTAAGTCAAATGAGGGGGTATTGTTTGAAGGTCAAAGAATATACTCACATGGTGGTTCTCATAAATATGAAAACCCAGATAAAACATTAGAATTAATTAAAAAAATAGGGGGTAAACAATAATGGCATTAAAAAGATTAACAATAGAAGGCTATGGCGTAGCTGAATGGAACAAAATTGCAGCTCCATTTACAGCTAAGATGGAATCTCAACTTCCATTAGACCCAGACGTTTTCAAAGCAAATGACTCAGATACTTCAGGTATATTTTGTGAAGTAGGACAATTCCTAGCATTAGACAAAACAAACATGGTGGCAACTGTTCCAACAACTGCTACTGACGCAGGTTATCTTCCAATAGGATATAACTTCTCAAGTGAAGTATTATATGACGAAAGAAAAAGAGGTTTAAAGAATTTCAAACAAACTTGTGAAGATTTCTTACCTAACATAGGTATACCAGAAGTTTCAGATGTTATAACAATAAACGCTGTATTATATGACGACACAGAGTTCGCTGAAGACTCACCTAAAACAGCTGAAGATGTATTTATTGAAGCTTTGGGGGATGTAGCAACTACTCCACTATATGGTATATTAACAAACGAATCCAAAGGTTTTCTAGTAATTACTGAAGGAGTTACTAATAATTTAGGTGGAATAGTTTACAGAGTTGTAGAAAAAACATCAATGCCAGATGGGTCTACTGGTATAAAATTGCAAGCCGTGAAGGCATAAGGAGGGGTATAATAATGAAATTAAAACAAGGAACAACTGAGTATCAAACACTAAAAGATTTAATGTTATACTCAGCTAAAAATGAAGTACCAACTAACTATACTGTAGAAGGTGTGGTATTAGAGGATGTAAATAAGACACTTGCCGCTGAAATAGCTAAATATACAAGTGACTACTATGATTTACAAGACAATAAAAATCTAATCTATCGTTTGATAGGTGAAACATTTGATATAGCAGTACCAAAAAGAGTATTACCTTATTTTGAAAATTTTGCTACAACTAAAGTAGTAAAAGCAAATGACAGAAAATACTTTAAAATAATCAAAGGAAAATTAAGAGCGAAACAATTCGTTACAGCAGTAGGTTTGTCAGGCAGATATGAAACATTCAGATTAGATACCGACGAATTTGAAGTAAAGACAACTGCTATCGGCGGTGCTTGTAGAGTTAACTTCGAGAGATGGGCAAATGGTGATGAAAGTCTATCAGATTACACTGAAGTTTTAATGGATGGTATTATTGATAGAATGCACGGTGAAGTACAAAAAGCACTTCAAACTGCTATTAAAGCTACAAATAGACCATCAGCTAATAAAATTTCAGGAACTGGGTTCTCAGCAGATAATATGTTGAAACTTTGTAATGTTGCAAAAAGCTATGGCGACTCAGCTGTAATTTATGCTACACCAGAATTTATCGCAGCAATGGGTCTTGATGAAGTTGTGAAAGACGTTTACTCACAAAAGCAAGTTGATGACTATGTAGCTACAGGAAAAATTAAATCATTTAGAGGTTTCCCAATTGTAGAAATACCTCAATCATTTATAGATGAAAATAATGAAGTTACTGTAGTAAATCCACAGTTTGCTTACATTTTCCCAATTGGCAAAACAAAGCCAGTTGCTTCAGTTATTGAAGGGAAAACAATTGTTAAAGAGTTCCAAGGACATGATAGTTCCACTGAGGTAGAAGCTTACTTACGTTTTGGCGTTTCTGTTCTAACAAACCATGACTGGTGTATATATCAAAATACTACCATTACAGACACATCTAAATAATTAAAATAAAATATATGAGGGGGTAACACCCCCTTGAGTTAAAAAAGGAGAATAAAAAATGGATAAAGTTTTTATAACCTCACAGGTAAGTGGAACAATTTTGTTAATAGACTCTGAGGCTAAGGTTAATAAAACCTTTAAAAAGAAAGGACAAAAACATTTTGTAACAGCAGACCAATGGGATATTATACAGTTTAATGAAGGGTTTAATTATATGTTAAATCAAGGAATGTTATATGTAGAAACGCCTGAGGCAAAGAATGATACTCCGATTGAGGAGTTTGAAAAAATTGACGAAAATTTTATAAAGCATTGTTTTTTAGAAATAACACCTTCTGCTTTTGAGGCAAAGGTAAAAAATTTCGGACAGGAAATCTTAGAAGAGTTCGTTCAATATGCTGTAACAAATAAAATAATGGACTATGAAAAAAGCTCTATATTAAAAAAATTATGTGGGCTAGATATTGGTTCAATTATTAGAAGTTTGGAGGAAGATAAATAATGAGACCTTTAGAAGACCTTTACAAGGCGTTTCTAAGGTTGATAGACACAGATGAGTGGGATGACCTCTCAACTGAAGATTTAGTAGAAGAAGCAATGTCCGATTGGTTTGATTTATACCAATCGGCACTTCTTTTATTTAAATTCCCAAATACAGGCTTAGAGACTGATGATGGCGAAAATTTCAGAAATGAAGTTAGTGATGCCGAAATAAATGTGCTAGCAGAATATATGAAATACGAGTTTCTTGATAGACTATGTACATCTTGGGAAAACACAAAAACAATGTATCATGAGAAAGACTTCTCAAGTGCCAATCTCTTGAAAAGTTTAAATGAAACAGTAAAAAGGGCGGAGAGAAAAGCTATATCGAAAGAAAAGGCTTTTTATAGAAAGTTAGAAATTCACTCCGATTGTACTGAAAATTAATGAAAGAAAAATTATATTATTTACTTTGTTTACGTGAAGAAAAAAAAGATTGGATAGATTTTTTAGATAACCTTCTAAAAGATTTATATTATATAGAAAAAAGCGGTAAACAAGTAAACAATTTTAAAAGAATTGCCTTTTTAAAATATCATAGCTACGGGCTATTTAGACAAGAAATTCTTAATCTTCTTGAAGAAGGTGATTTATAATGCCTTTTTATGATGATTACCTTAGAAGAACTAATAGAAATGGAAATACCATGCAGGAAAGAGTTTTAACACAAAAAGAAAGAGAATTTGAAAAACTCACATTGCCAAAATCAATTTATTTATCTACTATAGAAAGTGTTGATGGTGAAGAAGAAAGTGAACCTTGTATTCTACAGCCACATAAATATAATCAAGAAAAAGAAATTAATAATTTGATGGTAAAAAAGAGTTTTCCATTAAGTGTTGGAACTGAATTAACAGTAGTACAAAAAATTGATGATAGAGAAAAAACTTCTCAATTATTAATAACATTTCATGAAAATAATCTAACATACGGATATTTAAAATATGAAGGAATTTTATTAGATGATGAGTTTACTATATTGGATGCCTATGATGAAGAAGTTAGCACTTTTTATTGCAAGATATTTAATGCTTCAAATAAATTCTTTGCCGACAATTTTAGAGATATAAACGGAGCTGCTTTAAAATCGGCGACAAAAAATAGAATAAATCTTGTGTGTAAAGATAATGAGTATTTGAAAAAAGATTTATATGTAGAATTTGGGCAAATGGCTTGGAGAGTCGAAGGTATAGATAGATTGTCAATTCCTAATATTGCTTATGTATCACTAGAAGAAACTCTTAAAGTTTTAAAGGAAGATAAAAATAATAAAGAATTAGTTATAGATGATAATACTAATTACTGGTTAAATGGCTTGGATGGTGATATAAAATGATAACAGACTTAGGTAATGTTGGAAAAGATACTCAAACAATAGTAAAAACATTAATTGATAATGATAATTTATGTAAGCTATTGAAAAACACAGAACGTAATCCATTGGAACAAGCTAACCCAGATAAGAGTTCAATATTACATAAAAATATTCTAATAGTACCGAATGTGAATTCTACTGAAAATACAGAAAGTAGAATAGTTGTTTTGGTTGCAAGTGGAGATATAGAAAGAGCAATAACTGATTTAACATTAAAAATTTTTATATATACTCCATATAAAGAGTGGTTAATAACTGGCGAACAATTAAGACCATTTGCTATTATGTCAGAAATAAATAAATCAATTAATGATTTAAAATTAAATACATTGGGGCAATTAAAATGTACAAACTTTAGTGTTTCTTCTTTAGGGGATGAGGTTGGATGCTATAGTTTAACCTACGAGTTCCATGAATATAGCTAATCACTCACTTGATGATTTAAAAAATTTATTCTTTTTTGGCGAAAAAGTGGAAACACCATATTTTACTTTTTATCCCCCAACTATTAAAGATGTTTTAGATAGTGGACAAAGTGAATTTGCGAAATATGTAACAACGTTAATAGGAAAAAAAGATAAAATAAGTTTTTCTCTTTTGTTAGAGATGACACAGAGAAATGATACTCTATATGCAGAAGTAACAAAGAGTCTGGAGTTCTTTTTAAAAGAAAAACCTTTTTATTTGCCTGATGTTGGATTAATTGTATTGGGAAACCCTAAAGATAATAGGGTAATAAATGAAAATTTATTTTCTGTATTGCAAGAATATATAAATATTTATTTGCATTTGCCGCCAAAAGCAGAAATTCCAAAAGACGAGAAACCACATGAGAAAAAAATGCGTGAAGCAAGAGAGAAGGTTGAAGAAGCGAAAAGAAAAAAAGCTCAGAAAGATGATGACTCACTAGGTTACTCTTTATTGGATATGATATCAAGCGTATCTTTGGAAATGAGTATGCCGCCAAAATCATTATATGAATGCTCTTATTATTTTTTAACTGAACAATTTGAAAGAATAAGAAGAAAATTCAATAGTGAACTTTCATATCAACAACTGCTAGTAGGGGCTGACCCTAAAAAATTAGACTTAACAAATTGGTTCTATAGTAGAGCCAAAAAATAAGGAGGAAAATAATGAATATATTTGAAAAACATGGTATTAAAGAAGTATGTGACGTTCTATTTGAAAAGATAGATAAGGTAGAGGAAAAATATGACTCTCAACGTACTATATTTCTTTCAACGGTACTAAAGGCTGCTATTAAAAAGACAAAAGTTTATCCAATGACTGCGTTTGTTGGTTCTTCTGAAGCAGAAGGTTTTTACGCATTAGCAATCCCCAATGTAGATATTGCAGCAGCAGGAGCAGCAAGTGGTCTTTTTTCAACGAACATTGAAAATATGATTTTAGCAGATTTTGCTATTAGACAAAACTTATTTACAAGAACAGGTGATAGATACTCATTTAAACTAAACCCAGCTGACGTATTGTTTGGAGATTTTTACTTTGATGATAATTACGCTTCAGCTCCTTATGGCTCTGAAAAAGTTTGTATTATAAAAATAAGAGGTTCTGTTTCATATGATACTGATGAAATAATGGCATTAATAGATCAAAATTTATCAAGCGTACCTTACTTAGCAAAAGGTTATGATATAACATATCAATCACCAACTGAACTTGTAAATACAGCATTTGAGGGTAATTATGACCCTACAAAATGGAAAAAAAGTGGTGGTGTAGGTTACACAGCAGCAAGCACATTATTTGAAGGAGTTGATACAGTTCTAAAAGCAGCTGTAGAATTAACAACATTAACAGATGTGGGTGTGGTAGATGGACAAGATAACTTAACACCAAAAGAAAATGCTAAAATTTATGTAATGCGTAATTTAAATAGTTCTGCTTTACTAACTGATACAGCGGGCGAATTTGGTATCACAATAGGCGGTACAAAGT
>JAKQTP010000057.1 GCA_029563035.1 archaeon
TTTTAATTTCTGCCACTAAATCCGCGAGAGTAATTTTTTGCTCATTGAAAAATTGAAATGCTTTTTGCAATGTTGCGTCTTTTATTGCTGTCTGCTGTTTTAGGTGTTTTTCGCCGAGTTCAGAAATAAGTTTATGAAAAGAATCTTTGAAAATGCTTGAGACGACAATTTGCGGATTATGTTCTTTTGATATTCCTTCTTTTGGAATACTTACTCGGTTGGCTTTAAACATAACCACCGGCTTTAGTGCGATTTTATACTTTTCCGCCACCTTACGGCGATATTGCGAAATAATCACCGCCGAAAGCGCGCGTTCCATAATCGGAGCGTTTATCTGCAAAGTACGCACATCTTTTGAAAACCCGTCCAAGCGATACTCTTTCAGATCATAACGATAAATCGCTTTGTCTTTGTATTTTTCTAAAATTTCAGGATATTCCTGTTCTAATCGAGCCGTTGCCGTAAATTCCAAAAGCACATTATCCTTTTGGCTGTTGGCGTTCAAAATCCGCATTACTGTATTTTCCCAATTTCTGCGGTCTTCTTCTTCGGTGTTGCTTATTTTGGCATTTGTTTCCGCAGATAGATTGTGTGCTTCATCCGCAATCAAAACAATTTTCTTGTCCGCAAAATCTTCATAAGTCAAAACATTTTCGCGAGCGAAATTAAAGCGAGAATGCAAAAGTGCGGTAGTAGAAAAGATAATGTTTATATCGTCCTCATTTACTCCTTCAAAATTATCAACTTCTTTAATTTTTATTTCCTGTCCGCCCAGCGTGATTTTGTCGGCAAACAAATACTTTTTGGAACTCGGATCAAGAAAATTGGCCTTGGTCTTTTGGATAATGTTGCCAAGACGAGTAAAGAAAATAAAATTACGGTAACCCTTTTGATAAAAATATAAAAGATTGGCGGCCATTATGAGCGTCTTGCCTGAACCGGTCGCCATATTGAACATCAAATGAATTGGTTTTTGTTTTTGGTGATACTCTTCGCAATAATAATAAAATCGTCCCAGCGCTTCTTTTTGGTATTCGCGCGCTGAAAAAGCCGGATTGAGATTTTTCAAAATGTCCGTTTTTTCAATCGCCTTGTTTTTAAAAACATCTGCACCGGCAAAATTTTTATATGAGTTAAATTCGTCGTAAAGCATATTTATAGATATTTTTTTATAATTTCGTCAATCGTTAGTTTTTCACCTAAATCATACTCGATCATTTTTCCCCATTTTGGTAATATTCTAAATCGTGTTGTGCTTACATTCGAAAGATTGACTAAATAAAAATCATTTTTATCGCTTAAAACAATATTAAAATCAATATTTTTACAAATATCATTTTGTATTTCCCTGAATGTATATAACTGACCCTCACCAAGATAGCCTAGATTATTATCTATGAAATTTTTTTCTTCTAAAAATACTGATTTATTGGTAATGAAAAAGTCGACGTCTGAAAGCGAAAATCCTTTACCCATGTTTTCTCTAAAAAAAACGCTTAAGTTTGTTGAACTCGAGCTTCCGGAAGCAAAGCTTTGAATAAGTTTGCAACAAGTTTTATCGATTATCCAATCTCTAAATGTTTCTTTAGATGAAAATGATTGTGATTTGTTTAACCTAATATCTAGGATATCAATGCTTTTTTCATTAAAATGAACTCTATAAACCGGCACATCTTCATTAAAAATATTTAAATTAATTTTATCGTCATTTTCCAATAAAACGAGATATCTTGTTTTCTTGTTTGGGTTTATTGCACGCCTACAAGTTACAAACCAAATATTTTTTATAAAATCTATTTGATTATCTATAAAATATTGAGTAATAATTGATTTTCTTGAGCCAAATGCCTCCTCTTTTACATCTTTCATATTATTTTTTTCCTTTTAAATAAAAATCTGCATTAAGCACCTTATCATCTTTTTTTAATCCATATTCCGTATCTTCAACTTCACTCAAATTGATATAAAGCTGGTTTTTATCCAAACACTCAATCAAAAATTTCTTTTGATCAGCAAGAGATAAACCGACAAAATCTTTTACATTCGCGTCAATCGATTTCGGATCTACCTTGTAACTTAAAAAGGCTGTCTCTTTCATCTCACCCCATAATTTAGTAAGCTCTTTCCCGGTTTTTGCCTTTTCAATCTTTTCTATCCATTCTTCGTTCCATTTCGCAAGTTCCATATAAACAAACTCACCCTCGCCGTTATTCTCTATCACTTTTTTAACTCTTTTAGTAGTAATAGTTTCAACATAATCTAACTGTTCGCAAATAATGAATTTTCTTGTACCGTTATCTTTTTTGTTCTGGTCTAGAACCGCTTGCGCAGTTGTGCCTGAGCCTGCAAAAAAATCTAAGACAATACTGTCCTTATCAGACATTAGTTTTACTACATCTTGAACCAAAAACACTGATTTTGGATAGCTAAATTCTTTACTTCCTAAAAGATCTTCTACTATTTTTGTTCCCTGATTGATTGCGTTATACCTTTTATCTATCCAATGTGTCTTTATTAGCTGTCCTTTTTCTTCGGCATAGTATTTTTCAAATATTTGGATTCCATTTTTTTCTTTTTGAGCAACAATATATCCGTCTTCTAACAATTTTTTAAATGTACCCAATTTTGTTTTCCATGTTCGTTCTTGTCCTGAATTAGTTATCGGATAAATTATATTTGCACCAGCAAAAGTTTCTAATGAAATTTTTGAAAGATTATTGCTGACATATATAGGATAGTAAAAAGTCGGTTTATTTTTTCGTAAATTGTCATCTCCGCCACCCGATCTTAAGAAATTATTTAACTTATAAAGACCTTTTTCGTCGCTTTCATTAAATTCGCTGATTTTATCCTCACTTAGAACTACTGTATTGAAATTAGCAATAGTTTTATTTTTTGCATAAACAAGCATAAATTCATTTGATGTTGCAAAAAACTTTTCTTGATTTCTTCCTTCGGGTTTATGAACAACTGAAACAATACCAATCCTATTTTCTCTACCAAATATTTCATCTGCAATAATTCCGAGATAATACAACTCAAAATGATCAATTGCTATTGCAATAAAGCCGTCATCTTTTAAAAGGTTTCTTGCAATTTCAAGTCGGTTTTGAATAAAAACATACCAAGTTGAATGTTTAAAAGTATTGTTATAATAAAAAGTATCGCCACTTCCACCAGTATTATAAGGCGGATCGATGTAAATCAATTTTACTTTTCCGGCGAATTCTTTTTTGAGCGAAGCGAGCACGAGTAGGTTATTGCCTTTAATGATCAAATTGTCTTTAATCGTGCCTTTTTCATCGCGCTTGAAGCCGGCCAGCTTGTGTTCACCTTTTTTGTCTATCCGCTTGAAATTAGTAAAAACTTTGGCATCTAACAAACGATTGATGTCGTCCGGCGCCAATGTTTCGTTATAAAAAATCTCGTCTCTTTTTTGGTCTTCTTTGGTCATTCCACCTTCCAAAACACAATCTTTGTAAGGCCATACTAAAACTACCTCTTTACTTTCGCTCAAATATTTATCACCGGCAGTTAAACCAACTTTGTTTTTGAAAGCCGTATAAGAATCCGGCAAAAATTGTTTGTTTGATATAAAGCGGATAAACTTTTCTTTATCAAAAATCAGCGTCTTTTCCACTTCAAAAAAGAAGTGTTGTTTTGTCGCCTTGTCAGAGAGTAAAAGTTTGATAAGTTCAGGATCATTTTTTCGTGCTAATTCCTGCGTTTGATTTTTCAAAAGTACGCCGTCTTGCGAAACAAGGCGCTCATCTTTTTTTAATAAATCTGTAAGTTGTTCAAATATATTTTTCATAATCATTAAAATCTTAATATAATTTATATTTTATATTATTAATATTATTAATATTACTTTATTTTTAGATATTTGTCCACAGTTGCACTTCGGTACATATTCGGGTATAATGTCATTATAACATATGAGCCCACTAACAAAAAGACAACTAGAAATATTTGAATATATCTATTCATACATAGATAAAAATGGGTATTCCCCAACATATGAAGAGATAAAGGATAATTTTCAATTATCTGCCCTTTCAACTGTTCACGAACATATCACTGAATTGGTTAACAAGGGTTATTTATTAAGAGACGAAAAAAGTCCCCGAGGGATTACAGTTATCCCCAAAAAAAAGCAATATATGGAAATTCCTCTGCTTGGTATTATTCGAGCTGGGGAACCAATTGAAGCTATTGAAACAGTTGATGAGTTTATAAAAGTTGTAAGGGAGCCCTCTTTAAAGGGTAATTTATATGCCTTAAAAGTTGAAGGTGATTCAATGATTGATGAAGGCATATTTGATAATGATATTGTTATTGCCAAAAAACAATCAGTAGCAGATAATGGTGATACAGTTGTAGCTATTATAGACAAAAATGAGGCTACGCTTAAAAAGTTTTATATTGGAAAAAATAAAATAAAATTACAGCCGGCTAACCCTAAATACGAGCCAATTTATAGAAAAGACGTTGAAATAAGAGGGGTGGTTGTTAAAATTATCAGAAATTTTAAATAAATTATGACAGACTACTTCCCCCTACTTATAAACACAAAAATAAATTGGGCGTATGAGACTTTCTTCTCAAAAAGTAAAACAAAAAATGCTGGAGCTAACCAGGCTTTTTTGTATAGAGAGGAATATTTTTCAAAAATTTGTCATTGTTTATAAGTATATTCGCTTATTAAACAAAGACCCGCTAACTCAAGAGATACTCCAAAAGATGTTTGATGAGACCGCAAAGATAGGTGGAAAAGATTATAGCGATTGTATTGATGAGGAAGAATTTTTAGATGTTAAAGGCGAAGTTCTTTATACAAATGATTTTTGGACATATTATTCCAACCTGGAAATAATATATGGAAAAATGAAAAAAATGAGAGATTGCCAAATTTACGATAAAAAGAAATTTGAAAATTTATGCCGACTTTTTTCTAAGCCATATTCTAATGAAATGTTAGAATTATCTTTTAAGGTTATAAACAGCAATGTTTTTGAACAACTTGATCAAAAATGTTTCTTATGCAAAGAAAAAGAAGATAAAAAAACTTGGTTCGATGATGATAAAAGTATTTTATATATCAAAGAACAAAAGATTTATATTAATAAACAAGAAAAAACCACTAATGCTCACAAAATATTAAAGTATATTTTTATAGACAATAAAAATAATTTGAGTGATGACTTCTTTTATTCTGAAATTGCCGAGGATGAATTCGGCGAATTAGAATATAAAGAAAGAAGAAATAACTGGAAAAAGTATAATAGAGCCTGCCAATATATAAACGATAAAATAAGAGAACAAAGTAATAACTTAATAATAGATTTTTTAATTTATAATACTGGAAGCAAAGGCAAGGTTAGAATAAGAAAAAAATACCTCTAAATTCACAAAAATAATTAAGATTAAAGTCCCTTAGAACGGGGCTTTTTTGTTATACACAGAAATATTCCCCGTAATTTTTGTGAAAGCCAATTATATATTATATGAACGTAAACTGCCGGATAAAGGTCGGGGGCAGAATAATAAAAAACGATAATACAAAAACTATGTTTATTCTAAAAGGGACAATCAAAGAAGATAAAAATGAAAATTTTACTCGCAAAGACGGCACACCTGGCGTTAAGCGATCTTTGTTTATCGAACCGGCCGGAAGCATTTATCCAATAAAGGTTGGAGTGCCTCTAGAAAAAAATTACGGTAAAGTCGGAACGTCTATAGAAATCTTGGTCAACATCTTTCCTTATTATTATCTTGATAAGCAAAGAAAAAGAGCCTTCCTTTCCGTTTACGTTCCTGATGAAAATAAAAATTAGAAACGAGGGAATGGCAAGGTTAAATATAAAATCTGTAAGTCCATTCCCTGCTTCTAAATTAATCTTATGAATTTCAACGAAATTTTATTCCATTATCAAGTTTTAGACAGTGCTGACAATATTGTTAATTTAACTGCTACATTTGTTTTACCAATTGCTGGTTTATTTTTCTTTGTAAAAATAGCGTTAGGGGCAATCATTATAATTTATGTAGCTAAAAAAATATGGAAATAAATGGAATTGAATTTGTACAGATTTACACCCCTTTAATTATTATTCTTGTAATAATTTGGGGGCTTAAAAAGATAAAAGATAGTTTGTAATTATATGACCGAATTT
>JAKQTP010000223.1 GCA_029563035.1 archaeon
TAACGGAAGTTTGACAACCTGAAGTTAAGTAATGGCGTAAAACCAGGGGGATTCGTATTATAAAATAGACGTAGACACGTGGTTTTCAAATTTTTGAATAGAAATAACTTTAGGGGGAATTTGAAGTTTAACAGCCTTAAAAGCGAAGTGAGCTAGCCCCTGGAAATCTGTTCTTTTAAGAAGTCTAAGATTAGGAAGTATAAGTTCAACAACTTTAATTCTGGCCAGGTCTCTAAGAACCTCAGAGTAAGATAAATCCTCAGATACCTCTTTAAGCCTTGAAGTAAAAGCAGCTTTAAGCTGTAAAGCAAGAAAGCATATGAAAACGTGAGCTTTTATCCTCTTATCTGTATGATGAAAGAGTGGACCAACTTCAAGATGAGACTTCAAGTCTCTGAAATGTCTTTCAATTTTAGCAAGGTCTTTGTAACCCTCAATAACCTCAGAAATAAGTAAGGAAGAATTTGAAATTAAAACCCATTTCCCATCATAAATTTCTTCTTCAATCAATTTATCTTGATTAAGCCTGATGGACATTTCATCAATTATTACATATTTCTTATAGCCATTTTTCACTATCCACTCTTTTGCCGTATTAAATTCTATTTTATTTTCCAGAATTTGCTGAAAATATTCTCTTTTTTGTTTATCTTCAGCACTTACTATTTCATTCAAACAGACAATCCATCTACGTTTATTATTCTTATCATCACCAGAAGGTTTTGCAATCTTATGAAGCCTTTTTGTTTTTCCATAAAACTCAGCTTTTATGACATCAATTTTAGAAATAAAGGGATTTATGCTTCCATAAAGAGATTGAACAGAGGTAAGCATTACGGAAAATTGTTTCTGCAATAACATATCATTTGATAATTCCCATACTTTTTCATAAAGCTCTTTTTCTGTAAATTCTTTTGCTTTTAATGCAGAATTACTGAGCTTTTCAAACCCTTTATCTGAAAGTAATACCCGTCTTTTCATCCTGCCCAGCTGCCTCATCTTTACTCCCAGGATATATTCGTAATTATTTTCCTCAAGATATTTTATATTTTCTTCTGATACCATACCTCTATCTGACACAAGGATAACTTTACCTATTTCATACTTCTCTTTTATTTTGTCTATCACTTCTTTAAATGCCGGCTTATCTGATTTGTTTCCCTCCCATACTTCGTGACCAAGTGGCATCCCGGATTTATCCATTATTATTCCTATTACTATCTGCTTGAGGTCAAATCTCTTATTTTTAGGATAACCATGCATAAGGAGCTCCTCTGAACGTTTCCCCTTTCCATAATAACTTACACTGGTTGTATCAAACATTATCACATTTACTTTTAGATTGAACAGGTCTTTTACTCGATTAAATATGTCTTTCTCTATTAATTCTTTATGGTCTATTAAAAAATCCATCCCTCTATAAAAATTATGTAATTCATATTTATCCCATTCCGGAGAATATACATCTTTTTTCCATTCATTTGTTCCTCTTTTACTACTCGGCTCTATCAGACGATTGCATACCATTGCAAATATTGCTTCTGTTATGTCCACTTCTTTCTTACTTTTCTTAAAATACTTCTTTAAAATTCCGGCAAACTTTAATTCTTCCCATAATTTACGGTAAATTAACAGTTCTCCATATACTTTACTTGATACTGGGTCTATATCTTTTGCTACATCCAATAGTTCCTGCTTCTCTGAATATTTTGCTAAATTTTTAGACAGATTTTCTGCTGTTATCCGTGTGCCTTTATCATCTAACCTTCCAATATTGCATATATTTCTCTGAACACAGCATTTTTTCTTCGGATCCCATTCGGATTCTACCAGACACAGGTAATCTCTTTTAGTTCCATCTTTATTTTTGCAGGTTTTTGTTCTTACATATATACTCATAGCAATAATATTATAACTAATAATTCTTGTTTTGTCAAGTATTATTATATAGACGTGACACGTGGAAATTTGGCCCAAAAAAAATGGCACCCGCATATCTAAAGGATTTATGACACTTTAACCCCTCATTTTTGACCTTTACTTGTCGAACTTCCG
>JAKQTP010000228.1 GCA_029563035.1 archaeon
TGCCGGCAATGGCGATAAATAAAAAAAACGCGGCGATTAAAGAGGCCCCTATAATAATTATTTTTTTGAGCATGTCTTTTCCCTGCCTTTCTTTGAATTTTGGCTAGGTTTTGTTTAAAGGTAAAAAATATCATCAAACCATTACGCGACATCTCTAATATAGGAGAAAAAAAGACAAGAGTCAACAACAGGATCAATATGGTGTTTGATTTTGATTAGTAATGTGATAAAATTATCAATATTTAATGTTAATATGAGATGAAATCACCAATGCTTTTAAATAAAAGCAAGTGAACAGTCGTATTACTTGTATTACCTTTGTATGATCATTGAAAAAATGTTGGTTGAGAAAGCAAAAATTATTTTGTTAAAAAAATGGTTGTATTGCATAAAATAAAGCAGTAATCATATAAAAATTATTCGAAATATATATTTTAAGAGAGCATTGATCTTTGAACTGAGAATGGATCGATTTCTTGGTGAGCCTACTCTACCCGATCATGGTCAATAAGAAATGGGTCAGGGACACAAAAAAGTTTTTTCACGATATTTGCCATTATAAATAATGGCGTAATTTTGTAAGATGAATTTTTTAAAAAGTAGAAAATTATGGAGAGATTTCAATGAAAACAAAAAAACAACTTCTTCAAGAAATCAGTGATTTAAATAAGAAACTAAACGAGTTATTAAGACGCGAATCTGAAAGTACCCGCATTATAGAAATACTTAGAGGGTCCGAACAAGAAAAAAAGGCTATCTTGGACGCAATGTTCGATTGCGTTGTGTTGGTAGATGATAATTTGTCTATTCTTTGGACAAATAAAGAAGTAACTAAACATTTTGGAATGAGCACCGATGAGCTAAAAGGGAAATATTGTTATGTTCTCTTCCATGGCAAAAACAAGCCGTGTGAGAATTGTATTGCGCTTAAAGCGTTGAATTCGGATGAAATACTTACACGATATGATGCGTCATTTTTGGGTAGAAGATGGATGACTCGTTATTATCCTCTAAAAAGTGAAAAAAAAATACTTACTGTATACACGGATATAACAGAAAATAAAGCGATGAAGGAAGCACTTTATAAGGAACAGGCACACAAAGATCTTATATTAGCCCAATTGATTCAGAGCGAGCAAAAATATAAAAAGCTTTTTGAAGATTCAAAAGATGCCATATTTGTTATTAATAAAGGAGGGAAAATTATTGAAGCAAATCCTTCTTTTCTCAATCTATTTGATTTAACTAAGCAGGAATTGTTTAGCCTTGATGCTTGGAAATATATTTTTGGTGATGAAGATGTTGATTTTATTGATAAAATAAACAAAGAAAAAGCTATTGTTGATTACTCGGTTCAAATCAAAAAGAAAAATAGTACAATAATTAATTGTTTGCTGACTATTACATTAAAATATGGACAAGATGGAAGTATATGGGGGTATCAGAGTATAATTCGTGATATTACCGAAAAAAAGAAATTAGAAAAAGAAGTTTTGGAAGCTACTGAGTGTGAAAGGTGGACAATAGGTCTGGAGTTGCATGATAGTTTGGGACAGCTTTTAACGGGGATTGCTCTGAAAAGCAAGTCAATTGCACAAGATCTTGAAAAGGTATGGGACTACCCCCAGTTATAGTGCCACTGCGCATTAGGGTTTTTCAATAACATAGTTTCTTCTTTTTGTGCAAATTCCTTTGGCGTGAGAAATCCCAGCGTACTATGAGGCCGGGTTTCGTTGTAATCGATCCGCCATGCTT
>JAKQTP010000238.1 GCA_029563035.1 archaeon
AAAGCAAAAGTAAAGGTTGTTATAGTTCCAGAAATAGCATATAGTGAAGAAGCAAAATTTGAAAGAATGATGAAAATGGTTGAGCTATGAATAATCGACACACAAACAGTTTTGGAGAAACTATCATTATCTAATATCTCAGACATAATGGAAAGAGTAAATGCGAAGAGAAAAGACGAAATGAGTGAGGAGTTAATCAAACAAAATGCAGCGCATTCAGAGTGAAATGCTCCAGCAGACCCAGCAACTCTTGCTGATAGTGAAAACAATCAAATGGCAATGTGAGTTCAAATACCAGAGACTCCAGAGTCTATGTTAGTTAAAGAGCATACAGATTTGCACATAGCATTCGTTGATGAATTCCCAGATGACTATAATAAAAATAGAGAATTATTTGACGCTCACATTGAATCAGAACGTCAAAGATTATGAATATAAATATGAAATGAGTTTTAAAAGAAATTTGAAGAAGGATGTGATTGGACAAGAAGTACAATAATGAAAAAAAAGAAGTGATGGAAAGTGCAGAAAAAGAAGCGGAGCAAATATTCATGAAAACACAACCATGATCTGATTACAAAAAGTGAGATCAAAAGTGAAAGACATGATCTTATCCGAAACTAAAAGAATCTAATTATTGAACTAAATACTGAAAAAGAGCTAAGGAGGTTTCTGAACAGGTTGTAAAAACAAGATTAAAACAATTTAAAAATAAAGATAGCAAATAAGCTATCAATAATAATTGCGCTTATACTTAATCGTGTTCGTTGTCACGTTAAAAACAATGTTATAAGTATGTGGCGTGAATCAATATGGACGACGAATTAAAAAAGGAAGTAGAAAATGCCATTGAAGGGGCAGGGGAATCTTCCGACCAAAAACCTTCTGAAGAAGTACCGTCTGGAGACGTTAAACCAGCTAGCGAAAGTAAGGAAACTGAAAAAGCCGAAGAGCCTAAAGCGAACGAACAAGAGCCAGTTAAAGAGGTTAGTAAATCTGATGAGCAAATTAAAAATCTTAATAAAGCTCTTCAGGAAGAAAGGGAACGTGCTAAAGAATTAAGAGCTAAACTAGAAGAACTAGAACAACCTCTTACAAAACTTAAGGACGTTTTCTGACCTCCAAAAACAGAACAAAAGCCTAGCGAGAATGAAGAACAAAAATTCTTAACACATGATCAGCTAGAAGAATTTCTTGAGAAGAAGGAAAACGAAAGGAAGGAAGAAATCGAAAGACAAAAACGAGCAGAACAGCTCGAAAAAGAGATTAACACTCTTGAGTCAGAATGGAACTGAAAAGACGGAAAGCCAAAATACGACGATTCAGAAGTCATACAATGGCAAAGAGATAATAACAAGTTATATCTTTCACCGTCAGAAGCATTCTTTGCAATGAAGAAAGAAGAATTACTTGACTATGAAGTTAAGCAAAGACTATCTTCAAAGCCAGAAGTCAGAGAGGTTAATGAACAATCTGCGATTTCTCCTGAATCGAAAGAAGAAAAAGTCTGAGAAGACGAAATTAAAAATGCTGTTTTGGAGGCTATTGAGGCAGAAATGACTCAGAACAATAATTAAAATAGCCTTCTGATAAGTAGATAAATTGTTCTTTTACAGAGGGATAAATAGATAGAATATGGGACAATCCCTAAAAAATATTTTAGGCGCAGCTATGCGCATATACGATAAAAACGTACACAATCAATTGTTTACAAAAAACGTATTATTATCAAACGTTGCACGTAACTTTGCTAAAAATGTATGAGCAAGTACAAAGTATTTAACAGTTCATTATGGTAGAAATGTATGATCAGCAGCTGGTACAGAAACATTAACATTGCCAACCGCTGGTAACCAAAAATACATGCAAGCAGAAATTCCTATGAAATACAACTTTCATACAATTTCTCTTACTGATGTGGTTTTGCAACATTCTAAGAAATCAAAAGAATTTTTAGTAGATGCATTACAATCAGAATATGACGGTGCAAAAGAGGACATGAGAAGACAATTGTCAAGACAAATGTACTGAATCTGAACTGGTGAATTATTCAAATTAAATTGAAATCCAGCAGCTAGTGCAACAGACTTAACAGTTGATTCACCTATGGTTGGTAGAGACTGTACTGATTACATCGAAATTGGAAACACACTAAGATTCGGTGCAACAGCTACTAACGTAGCCGCAGTAACAGCCATTACTTCAGCAACCACATTTACAATTGCTGCAAACTCATTGGATTTAGCAGATAATGACATTGTTTACATTGCACAATCAGCAACACAGTCTAACAAAGACAATGAAATGATGGGTCTTAAAGGTTTGATTGATGATGGTACAAACGTAGCAACATTACAATGAATTGCTCGTGCAACATACCCATGGTGGAAATCTTATGTAAATACTGCAGCTTCTTCAAGACCAGTATCAGATGCATTGTTACACAGATCTTTCTTAGAAGCTAAAAAGAAAGGCGAACCATCATTTGGATTGACATCTTTTGATGTATTTAGTTCTTATGGACAATCATTAACTCCAGATAGACGTTATACAGATAAAATGCAATTAAACTGAGGCTTTACTTGATTGATGTTTAATACATTATTGATAGTTCCAGACTATGATTGTCCTTTCGATGAATTATACTTCATTGACAAGAAAACAATTTCAGTTGAAGACTTAGGCGACATCAGCTTCTTAAACGAAGATGGAAACATCTTAGATAGAAGTGCAACAACTCCTGCTTGGAACGCAACATTGAGATATTATGGCAACCTAGCCATCTCAGCTCCAAACAAGAACAGTGTTGTTAGAAAAATTAGCTAGTATATAACTTAGTATCCCAGTGGAGCGTAATCTCCACTGGGGGATAACTATCATAAAACAATGATAAAAAATAGAAATTTAGATCCAAAGGAAAGCAAAAAGAATATAGAAATTGATCTTGTTGCATGAGTAGCAAACGCAATTTCTTTTGCATGGACTAATCCAGAGAAATCAAAAATAGCAGTAACAAGAGCTATTTTATACGTATCAACAGCTGGATGAACATCATGATCTGTTATGGACATTGGAGTAACAACTTCAGCAACCTGAACAGATGATGTAATCTTTGACTGAGTTTGAATCAATACAGTTACTCTTTACGATAATATGTGAGGGGCATTATATGACACATATACAGAGGGTAAGGCTGTTATAGTTGATGAAAATTGAGGTACTAACAGTTGGATTACTTGAAAAATATTAACACAAAATGCTTCTAGCCTAGCTGGTAAGCTATATTTAGAATATAAAGTTTTGTAGTTAGCAGTTACACTACCAGTGTTAATACACTGGCAGTAATCTGTTAACTATATTAATAAAATATGAAAATTTATAATAATTGAAAAGAATTTACAATTACATTTGACTACAAAGAATATACAATACCAAAATGAGAGTCTGAGTGTAATCAAGATCTATTATCACATATAAAGTGACTATCAGATCAATTACAGTTAAATGTAACAACAGAGCCAATCAAAATTAAAAAAGAAGAAATAGAAGTAGAGGAAGATGCTCCAAGTGACGAAGAAATAAGTGAAAAATTAAAAGAAAAAAGAAAGTGAAAAAAATAGTATGGACTTACAGAAGTTTGACAAAAAATTATATCTAGAAAAGTCAATTTCATGAAGTATAATGGTAATGAGAAAAAGCATGTTTAATAAAGACTTCGATCATGAGATACTATCAATAAAGAACAAATATATATGATCGTGAAGATGGTTGCTAGCAAAACTTAGTTTAATTGACAATACTAGGAGAAATGTTATCAAAGACATAATGGATTCAAACAAGAAGCTATTTTGAAGTGACAAATCAAATATATCAAGAGATGTAGCTTGACTTTTTACAGAGACAAGCATAAATATATAGAAATGAAAATAGAAATGCAAAACTATAATTGAGTTCTTAGATGAAGAGATCCAAGAGATTGGATCGCTTGAGTTAGCTCTCCAATTATAAACAAGAATAGGAATCCATCAATGAATTGGACTCAATACGCTCCAGAACATGAAATTCAATTAATATCTAGTTGATTGAGCGTCTATGAAACAATGTTTTGTGTTTCGTTTTCTGCTACAGATGGTATAGAAACAGAATCTAACTATTTAATGTCTTCATGAGAAGTGCCAACTGAATACATACAAAGGCTTAACAAAGCATGATATTTTAAAAACTGAAAAATAAATTTCTCTGATAGATTCGTGTGAATATTGTGAGAGACAACAAAAGATTGAGCATATTTATTTAAAATAGCCAGCGCAATAAGAAAATATTGACTCATTCCAGAGACAATGTTGCCATTAAATGCAAAGAGTTATGACGAGTTTGTTGACAGGACAAAAATAACTGATGAAATGTATAAAATGTGAGAAGAGTTTAACAAGATGTTTACAATTAACTTTGAGTGGATTGACTATTCTGACTGACCGATATGAAAGGAAACATTAAAAAATGCATTAAAATTTTCTCCATTACAAGCAGTTGTAAGATATGATGACTGAAACTGAATACTAAATCCATCGTGAAACCTTAATCATGCAATAATGATAAATTGATATGACGAAAGTAATGACGCATTGATGGTAAATGATAGTTATAGTACTGAGCAAAAGTTATACAGCAGAGAACATCCAAGATCATACTTACAATATAGCATAACTGTAAACAAACCAATAAATATGGACATACAAAAATTTTTAGAAAAAAATGACCAAAAATGGGTCAGAAATATAAATAACTGAGCATTTTGAAAGGTATTAAGATGAAAGCTTTACGTAGCAAATTCAACTGACAGAATGTTGATGCTATTAGTAGACGAAGCTCATAGAAAAAATTGAGTTTCAATAACTGATGTAGAGTGGCAATTATTACCAAAAGAATTGTTCTAAAATTAAAAAAAATATGGAAGTTACAAAAGTTCGTGATGCTGCGATACTTACAACAAGTTATGTAGCATGAACAACAATAGAAAAAGCAAGAAATGGGAACGTATTAGTATTGCACGTTGATTTTACAAAATGAGACTTGACATCTGCACAAATTAAAATTGATAGCTCTTCATCATGAGAAACTTGAGATTTCTATCAAAGAACATCAAGCTCTATAACGTCATGAGCTGATACCGTTGATTTTCATGAGATAACTATAGGCACTACATGAAAATACGAAATAATATTACCAATTTACGCAGATTACATAACAGTATCGGTTAAGTGAACATGAACTGTTAGTGGTAGTTCAATGGCCATAAAAGCATTAACTGGTATTGCATAAGAATATGTTGAACATACAAAGATCAACAATTAAGCTAGATGAAAAGTCAAAATTAAAACTTTCTTCTCTAAAAAACAGTATTGAGTTCTTATCATCAGAGATAGAAAGACTTCAGAAAATAAAGGAAAAGTATGAAAACGATGTATCTAAAATATCTTCATTGGAATGAACTATATTAGAGTTATCAGAGAATGTAGAAATGTATAATTGACTGATTTGAAAATTAGAAGAAAAACTGTCATCGCTTGAGAACAATGAATCATTATTAGATTGAAGAATAAAAAAATTAATTAAAGTTGAAGAGAATCTAAACCTAAGTATAGAAGACAAAAAGAAAAAACTTATTGATTTAAAAGAGCAGATAGAATATTGAAAAATAACCATATCATGACAAGAACAGTTAATAGATTCAATAGAAAACAAGAAACAGGATTGTATAAAGTTATATAAAAATGCATCAAAAATGTGTAACGACGAAATTGAAAGACATAATTCGATACTTAAGTCAAATGAATCGTTGATGAAAAAATATAATGATAATAAAAGTTTATTACTAAAAATAGAGTTAGATATAGAAGAAGCAAAGAACATATTACAAAAACATATTAAAGAAAAAAATGAAATATTAAAAGCTATTGAAGGTTCGAAAAATATTGCATCTAATATAATAGTAAACGCGAAAAAAGATGCCGTTGAAATAATAGAAAATGCCAAATATGAGTCATCAAGAATAATTACTAGCGCTACAGAAGAGAGAGAGAAAATAATAAATGATGCAAATAATGTATATATCAATAAAAAACTAGAACTTGATGAAAGACAACATTCACTCAATAAAATTGATTGATCGCTTAGCGAAAAAAGCAGATGGCTTGACGAAAAAGAGGCAAAGTTAAGGGCAATAAAAATACAGTTAGAATCGTTCTATTGAAGAAAAATAGATAATATAATATTATAATATGTGATATAGGGAGAGGAGTACATTTGAATGATGATTATTGAATCCATTAGCCACTGAGTCTAAACAGGATGAAATTATTTCTAGAATAGAATCAACCGAAGAAACACTTGAGCTTTTAGTAAGCAACCAAAAATGGCTTCATAAACTAACAGATGACTCAACATCTAATGAATATTATTTGTTTGTTTCAAATGATTATGATTTTGATGGTGACACTGGTGATTGGAAAGTTGT
>JAKQTP010000243.1 GCA_029563035.1 archaeon
CAAGATTTTCTTTAGACGAGGCGAAAGATATTTTAAAAGATAATATAAAGCTATGTGATTATATTAAATGTGGCAGATATTTACCAGAACTAGCAACAAAAGATAATCTACAATATGGGATTAATCTTGCGAGTAGTAATCAGTCTATTTATAGAAGAGGTATTGACTTTTAGTAAGAAATGTGTTATAATTAGTATAGAAAATAAGAAAGGAAGTGTTTATATGTATTTTTTACAATATGAATTAAATGGATGGACAGCTTTTAAAATACCAAAAAATTGGGTAAAGCCAAAATGGGCAAAGGGATTGGTCGTAAATAAACAAGAAATGGAGAATTTAATTAATGAATAGTATAAAAATATTGGAAGAAAATTTTCTTCCATTTGCTAAATATGTTTTGCAAACAAGAGCGTTACCAAATAGTGATGATTGCTTAAAAACAGGTGCACGTTATATCTTATATTCTTTTATAAAAAATAACTATACCAAATTAACAAATGGTGTAGGTATAACGGGTAGTATTATGAATTATAACCCTCATGGAAATGCGGCAATTTGGGAAAATGTTTGTCATTTAGCAAGTCCTAGATTGACACGATATCCACTTCTTGTTCCTGAAGGTAATATCGGTTCAACTGCAAAAGGTTATGATTTTGCGGCGGATAGATATTTAAAATTAAAAATTGACCCAAAAATGAAAAAATTAATATTAAACTCCAATGATTTAGTAGATGAATGGGAAGATAACTATCTTGAAACTGAAAAAATACCTTGTTCTTTACCTACATATTTCCCTATGTTTGTAAATGGATGGTTAGGCATTGGTGTTGGTATGGCATCATGCTTACCTTCATTTAATATTAAAGAGGTAATTAATAGTTGTAAGAAGTATTTGGCAAATGAGAACATAGATAGAAAAGAATTACTATGTCTACCAGACTTTCCTAGTGGTTGTGATATTACAAATCAGTCAGAGATTTTGGAGTCTCTTTCAAAAGGAACTGGAAAAGCTGTAGTTATGAGAGCAAAATATAGTATAAAAGATAATATTGTTAAATTCACAAACTTTCCTTTATCTGTTTTTCCTGCTAGAATAATGGGAGAATTAGAACAACTGGAACAAGAGGGTAAAATTCCACTTGTTAAAAATTATATTGACACTTCTAGTAAGATTGGGGAAATAACTATTATATTTGAAAAAAATATAACACCTTTAAGGCTAGAAAAGGAAATCAATTTTCTATATAAAAACACTAGTTTAGTGGAGTATTGTGGTATTAATATTAATATGCTAAAAGACAATCGTAAACCAACTAGATATACCTTTACCGATATTCTAATAAATTATACAGAAAAAGTAAAGAGACTAAAAACAAAAGAATTTCAAATTGTATTAAAAGAAGTAAAAAAGAAAATGGAAATAAGAGAGGGCTACTTAAGAATAATTGACAATATTGATGCAATAATTCAAGCTTTAAAAGAAGATTGGACAAATGAACAAATATTAACAATTTATCCCTTTACAGAATTACAATTGGAAAAACTTTTAGAGTTCAAACTTAAACAACTAAAAAAATTAGAAAAACAAAAAATAGAAAATGAGTTAAAAGATTTAAATGACGAAAGAATAAAGATAGAAGAAATTTTAAATTCTGAAGAGCTTTTAAAGAAGGAGGTTATAAAAACTTTAGATGAAGTAATATCTATCTATGGTGATGATAGACGTTCTAATATAATTATTCCAAAAGAAACTTTAAATGATAAAAAGATATATGAGAAAAAAGATTATACAATATCTATCTATCAAGATAAAAGCATTAAAGTTTTAGAAGGAAAAGAAACTTCTAAAAAAAGAACCAGTAAGGGTAAAAAGAGTGATGTTCTAAAGAAAATAGAAGTTACTAACTTAGATATTTTACTTGTGTTTAGAGGGGATAATGTCCTACCTACAACAGTTGAAAACTTAGAAGATTTAGAAAATGTTGATTTTATATGTAAAGTAAATGATAAAGATGATGATATTATTATTGTTACAACCAAATATATAAAGAGAACAAAGATATCTGAATATATAAAAGGCAAAGAAAAAAAATCCTTAAAATTAGAAGATAATGATAAAATTATTTTTATTGGTGTTGTTAAAGATAACCAAACAATTGCCCTAACTGATGGTATAAATGTTACAACAGTTCGTGTTATTGACATTTCTCCAACAGGAAAAACGGCAAAAGGTGTAATAGCTATGAAATCGCCAGTTGTTTCTGCTTGTATTGCCGAAGAAGAGTTAATTATTGTAGAAAAAGAAAACATTAAAAGAATAAATATGGATGAAATTCCTAGTGTTTCTCGTCCCTCAAAAGGCGTAAAAGCAGGTGATGAAATTATTTGCATAACATCTAGTGATAGACTTTATATAAAAGATGATAGTAATGGACTAATTGTGGAAAGCAAAGATTTTCCACTTGTAAAAAGAACGGCAAAAGGAATAAAGAAAGAGGTGAAAATGGCAAATGGAATATGATGTAAAAGGTATGTTTACAAAGGGTAGTAAACCTATAGATAAAGAAAATTCTATTTTCTTTCAAGAGGAATTAAAAATGTTATTGCCAAATGTAGATTATGCACTATTCTATCCTAAAATTTTCACTAGAAAAGATGTGGGTAAAATCCCACGTTTTTTTCTTACTGAGGGTAAAGAGTATCAAGAACATTTTAATAAGTTTTGCCGAGCAGTTTATTCCACCTTATTATTTGTAAATGGGCAAAATCTTATAAATACCTTTTCTAAAAGTGGGTTAACAGGACAAGAAAACCCACTTATAGT
This sequence comes from archaeon, assembly GCA_029563035.1. Next base: position 2,825 of record JAKQTP010000243.1, read on the forward strand.
ATTAGGTGACTTATACGCTTACCTAATTAAAGAGATTCCCTCTGAAAACAATAAAAAAGTAATATTAATTGTTTTAGTGGAATTACCGCTTGACTTTTAGTTAATAATATGCTATAATTAATATATTAAATAGAAAGAAGGAATTTTTTAATGTTAGAAATATTAATAGAAAAAGCAAATAAGTATCTTGAAATGTATGAGAATGGAAACTCTCCAATATCAGATGAAGAATATGACGAGATAATAGAAGAAATAGCAAAATTAGAAAAAGAAACAGGAATTATTTACCCAAATTCGCCTACTCAAAGAATAAGTGGCAATAATGAGGGAGAAATCCTACATTTAAAAAAAATGCTATCACTTAAAAAGACAAAAGATAGTAAGGACTTAGAATGGAAAGTTCCTTTTGTAATTCAACCTAAAATTGACGGTATGTCAGTTGAACTTATCTATAAAAAAGGTATTCTATCATCTATAAGTAGTCGCAAAAATGGAGTTACAGGTGATAAGAAAATGTTAAAGAATATCCCTAAAAAAATATTAACTGATAGAGATGTCTATTCGGTCTACGGAGAAGCAACAATCTCAAAAGAAAATTGGGGCTTAATAAAAGAAAAAACCAATTATTCCAATAATAGGAACTTGGTTGCTGGAATATTGAACAGTAAAGAGGAACACCCCCTTTTGGGATATGTTGATTTTCTAGCTTATAGTGATATAGACGAAAGTGATGAAGTTTCTACTTTACTATACTTAAAAAAGTTAGGGTTTAATATTCCAGAAACTTTGAGAGAAATTCCAGATGACTTATTATCATTTGTTGAAAAATGTAAATATCCAACAGATGGTATTGTTTCAAAAGTTGCCGAAAAAAATAATAAGGATAAGTTGGGATATACAAACAAACATCCAAAATGGGCAATTGCTTATAAATTTGAGGATGAGAGAAAGAAAACCATTCTAAGAGATATCACTTATAAAATATCAAGAAAAGGCACTTTATGTCCAGTTGCTGTATTTGATAAAGTTGAAATTGATAATACTGAAATTACAAATGCTTCTTTATCAAACTTAAATATATTGAAAGAATTAAAGTTGGGCATAGGGGATACCATTTTAGTGGAAAAAAGCAATATGATAATTCCAAAAGTAGTTAAAAACTTAACTAAGTCCGATACTTATCAACCAATTACTGAATGTCCTAATTGTGGCGGCAAACTACAAATAAATGATGGCGTTCTATTTTGTAACAACAACTGTTATTTCTTAGAAAAAATCAGCTATCTATGTAGTAAAAATGGTTTAGATATAAAAGGTTTAAGCTTAAAAACATTAAAAAAGATAAATTCAGTAAGTCCAATTGTAGAATATAAAGATTTATATAATATAGATTTTTCAAAAGTTATTAAGTTGGAAGGGTTTGGCGAAAAATCCGTAGATAATATAAAAGTGGCAATAGAAAAATCAAAAAAATGTTCAGTTATTGAGTTCTTTTCTGCCTTAGGTTTGCCAAATATGTCTAAAGGTAGGTTAGAAAAATTATACAAAAATCAAACTTATAATGAATTTATGAGTTTATTAAAAGGTGACTTTTCTTGTTATAATGGGTTTGGCGAAAGTATTGTGGCAAATGTTCACAACTATTTAAAAGAAAATGAAGTCTCAATAAATGAATTAAGTAAGATATTTTCTTTTAAAAATGAAGAAAAAGAAAATAAACAAGGAATAAAATTCTGTTTAACAGGAAAATTTCAACAAAAGAAAAGTGAAATTGTTAAATTAATATTAGAAAAATATCCAAACTGGATAGAAGTCAAAGATGTAACAAAAGAGACAAATGTTCTTGTTATTCCAAGCAAGGATTTTACATCTACTAAAGTGGAAAAGGGTATTAAAAATAAATGCAAAATAACAACTTTAGAGGAATTGACTTTTGGATAAAAACATGCTATAATATAAGTATAGTAAATAAGAAAGAAGGAAAACACATGAAACTAACAAAAGAAATAATCGAACAAATCCCTTTATTATATGCAACTCTTGGAACTCAAAAGAAAGTTGCTGAAAGCTTAGGTATATCTACTAGTAGTGTCTCAAAGTATTTAAAGCTCAGCAGAGAGGCATTGCCAACTGAAAATATAATAAAATGGGATTTTTCATTTAATTCTATTAACTCTATAGAAGAATTTTTGGAAAAATGTAATAGTCCAATTATAGAAACTAAAACAAATTTTAGATATATTATAGATGAAAATGAAGATTATTTCTTTCTGTCAGTTGATGGGGATATTTGCTTGGGTGGTGGAAGTTTTATTGCAGTAATTCCTTATGTCTTGGGAGTTACTAAAGAAGATTGGGAAAATTTCCTTATTGCAAATAATGTTAGATACACAACTCCTAATTTTTCCCCGAAATTTCAACAGAAGAAAAATGCATTGAAACTGTGCGAAATACTAAATAAAAATATAAAGGTCGGTGCAATATGATAAGAATAATTACAAAGTATAAAAAGCTACCAGAAAATTTGAAAGTAGAATTTGATAAATTTGTAAAAAAAGAGAATATGAATAATTTAAATGGAAAAGTTTTGTTTCTCATTTATGATAAAGAAATTACCATTGCCTTTAGTTTTTTTGAAAATATTTATCAAGAGAGAGAAAATTTGAAAAAAATAAACGAGTATGCCAAAGAAAAAGGGCATACTAGTATTTTTTATGATTTATATGATGAATTAGAGTTAGAAGTTTTTAACGATGAATTAAAAGAAACTTATAATTGTGCTTTAGATTGTGGTACATATGAAGAATTATCTAAATTTTTTAACTTTAGTAAGGTTGATAATCTAAAATTAAGTACAATTTGTGGGTTAAGAGCACTGGGTATGAAACCTGTAAAAGCTAATGAATTTTTGAAAGCCAATGAATTAAGTATTATTGAAGCAAGAGAACTAGTTGACAAATCAAATAAAGTGTGATATAATATTATTATAGTAAAAAAGAAAAAAGAAAGAAGGGTTGTAAATGGTATATATAACAGGTGACTTACATGGTCATTTAGATATTAATAAATTGTCTGACAATAAATTGAGAAAACTTGGTATTAATATTAAAAAAGATGATTATTTAATTATATTAGGTGATTTTGGATTGCCTTTTCTTGATGTTGACATTGAGGATGAAAATAGTGATTATAATTATTGGATAAAATGGTTATCTGAAAGACCTTATACTATTTGTTTTATTGATGGAAATCACGAGAATTTTAATTTTTGGGATAATCAACCTATAACTGATTGGATGGGCGGAAAAGTTCAAATTCATCCAAAAGCAAAAAATGTTATTCATTTAATGCGTGGAGAAGTTTATATAATTGAAAATAAAAAATATTTTACTTTTGGAGGGGCACACTCTATTGATAAAGAAAGACGTATTGAAAATATCTCTTGGTGGAGCAAAGAGGACGCTACCTTTGAGGATAAACAAAATGCTTCAATTAACTTAAAAAAACATAACTATAAAGTAGATTATATTCTTACACATACACCTCCAAGTCTACTTACTAAAAAACTTTGGGAGCACTACTATATTCCTGATTTAACAGCTGAGCTTTTAGATTGTTTTGTTAATAAGATAGAATATAAATATTGGTTTGCTGGACATCTTCATATAGACGAAATTTTTAAGGAAGAAAAAACTATTTTACTCTATGATTTAATAGAGAGTGTGGATAGTATAGAAAAATATTTTCTAACTAGTTGACAAAAGTAATAAAATATGATATAATATTATTATAGTAAAAGAGAGAAGGGAAATTAGTGAACAAGAAAAAGAAAAAAGCCGAAAATAATAAAAAGAGAAATTTCTGGACTATTAATCCAGTAACAAGAAAAACTAAAACTAAAAAAGAAAAAATTGAAAGTGCTGAGACAAAGCACAGAAAGGTTGTTAATTATGAAAGCTGAAGAATTATTCAAGTTATATCAAAAAAGCCAACAAAAGATTGAAGAGGAACAATTAATTCAAAATTCTTTATTACTAAATATTATAAATAATTTGGAATATGAAGCTAAAGACTTTTGCACTATTATTAAGCTAACCTTGGAAAATTCTGAATATGGAGAAGTATTATTAAAAAAAATGCAATCTCACATTAATAGTAATATAGCGTGTATTAATAAACTTGTATACAGTGGACAAGCTGGATTGTACGAACCTTATAGCTATGAGGTTGGGTTTATAGTCAATGGTAAAAGTTATCTTTTTGTAGTTCCAAATCCACTAGGACTTGATGTAACTAACCTTGCAAGGGCTAATTATGGGAAATATAATCTTTTACAAGAAAATTCAGCCAAAGCAGACGAAGTTAGAAGTTGGAGCATTGTAAAAACCTCTTATCAAATATCAGACTTAAAAGAGGCATTAATAAAACTTTAGAGTGCTAAACACGGAAAGGATACCAAATATGAAATATGAATTAATCTTCTCTAACGGAGAAGAAATCTTTGAAAAAACTGATGTTGAGGAGATGAATGAAAGTTTGTTTTCTGAACTAGTTGATAAATTCTTTGCCAAAATATTCAAAGATGAAGAATTGTTTTGTCCAGAGGATAAAGAATTATATTATCAACAAGTGAAAGATAACTGCTCTTGGAGGGAGATATGAAAAAAATAATAATTGCATCTGCAATACTATTCACAATAGCTACCTTTGTTAACATAATGGTAGCTAAAGATGAAAAAAGAGAACAAAATAAAATTGAAACAACTACAATGAGCGAAACCACAGCAATATCTACATCCATTATAACAACAAAAGAAGTAACATCAAATACAACAACACCAATTGTAACAACAATAGAAGAAACAACAATTGAACAAATAATTGAAGTTACTACCTTAGAGCCTTTGTTAATTGAAGATGTAAATACATTGCAAACAATAAAAATACAAGTTCACCGAGTCCCGATAACAGAAAAGGCAATTAATGAGCCTTTTCACATAATAGAGGATTGGGAAAAAGAAATGATTTGTAAAATTGTGCAATTAGAGGCAGGAGAAAATGCGTCAGATTATCATAAACAGTTAATTGCACACGTTATTTTGTCACGTTCTATAGATTGGAATATGTCAATTTCTGATGTTATAACACAACAGGGGCAATTTTCCACTTATGGAATGGAATGTACTCCAAACGAGAGTACAAGACAAGCTGTTCAAAATGTATTAGAAACACCTTCTATTTTGCCAGTAAAATACTTTTATTCTGTTGGTAATGTAAGTCAAGAAACGGCAAATTGGTTTGAAAGTTTACTATTCTGCCAAGAAATAGAAGGACATCGGTTCTTTTTTGGATAAAAAATCCACCACTTGACTTTTTGTCAAAAGTGTGGTATAATATATACATAATAAAAATTAAGGAGGAAGTTCTAATGGAAAATTTGAAAATGGAAATGGGTTACATTTGCGATGCGATTAAGGGTGAAGACTATCACACAGCTGAGGACTTAATAGTTCTGATAAAAGAACTAGAAAAATTAGCATATGCTACAAACTAAAAGGAGTGTATATGAAACAAGTTGTTGTAATAAATGGAAAAGGCGGCATTGGCAAAGATTTCTTATGTGATATTGTTGGAAAACATTATCAAACAAAAGTCATTTCGGTTGTTGATGAAGTAAAAAAAATAGCAGAAACTTGTGGCTGGAAAGGAGAAAAAACTCCAAAAGCAAGAAAGTTTCTTTCCGATTTAAAATTGGCATTGGAAAATTATAATAGCTTGCCACTAATGTCGGTTTTTGAAAAGTTGAATACTTTTCTTCAAAAAGATGAAGAAATTCTTTTTATTCATATGAGAGAGAAAAATGACATCGAAATGATTAAGCAGTTGGTTAATTTCACAGGAATGTATAAATCACTTTCACTTACAACACTTTTAGTTGAGAGAGATAGTTCACAACATACTATTTATGGCAATCCAGCTGATGACAATGTTAACGACTATGTTTACGACCATATATATAAGAATAATTGTAGTTTAGATGAAGTGGAAAGCGACTTCATGAGGTATTTTGACGATAACATAATTAGAAAGAAGGTTTAAAATGTATAAAAGTATTGACAAACAAAAATTTCTATTATACTATATAGAAAACAAAAATTCTTTTATAGATGAAACGAATAGATATTTTTTATTGGACTTGCTTAGTTATGAAGTTCGCCCAATTCTTAGCTTTACATATCAAGACTTTAGGAGTTGTGATATCATTATAATAAGTAACAATCCTAAATTTCAGACAAATATGTATAAACAAATTGCCATTTGTGACTTTTTCAAAGAGATGTGCAAAGATAATTTTGACATAAAAAGATTTATTGCAATTGATATTCAAACTGATGAATATGTTTATCCAGAAGTAATATCAATTGGAGAAAATGAAGATGATATAATTATATTGGAGGGGCAAAAACATGACGAAATACAGTTTTGAGGTTCAAGGGAAAACATATGACGTACCAACTGAGATTGGTGAAATTGTTGAATATATTGAGGATTTTTTGGTAAAAAACAAAAAATCTACTGCTCTAGTATTTAAGCAGAAAGAGATAAAGACTGCCACAATATTTAGTAATTTGCCAAAAGATTTCAATGATGAAATCTCTAAAATGGCAGAAGAATACATGGAAAAAAATAAAATCTATGGTGAAAAAACTTTTTGTGGTGAGGTAAAAGTGCCAACAAAAGTTAGAAAACCTCTAAAAGTTTGTATAATCGAAATCTAACAGTAATAAGCCTTCTACTTAATGTAGAAGGTTTTTTTCTTTTGTTGACTTTTAGTTAAAAATATGTTATAATATAAGTATAGTAAAAATAAAGAAAGAAATGAGTACAATAATAGACAAAGAAAAACTTGGGGTGCGTTATCTCCAATTACTAGAAAACCCCAAAGAAATGTACATAAGAAAAAAAGACAAAAAGAAATCATTGAATCATACAATCAATAGAGAAGAAAGTTGGTGGACACTTGGAAGAAGTTAGATTGCTATTAGAGGAGATTTTAAAGCAAAATAATATAAAAAAAATAATCATACTCACTCACAATAAACGTTTCTCTAGATGTGTTGCAAGAGCTTCAGTAAAAAGACTATCGACTACCGAAGATTTTTCCAATAAGATTGAGGTCTCCTCTTTCTTTCTGGCGATGT
>JAKQTP010000291.1 GCA_029563035.1 archaeon
GTATGACTATATAAATTAATATAACTAGGGTAGGAACTATCCGAAGTTACGCCTGTGGAGTTAGTAGGTTACGAGGACGATGAAGCAGGAAATTCTAGTAGTGATACTAGAAGCACGTGACTTTAGTCATGTGAGGTTCACAATTAAAAGGGAGAAACAATGATAATAAATAAATTTGTTGTAAATTATATTTTGAATATTTTTGTAAAACCACAATTTCTTGATAATGCTTCTATAGAAGAAATTTCGTTATCAAGAAAAATTCAAGAAACTTTTCAAAAACATTTAAATGAAGAGTTTTTAAATTTTAATTTTTTATGTTATTTGATGGATAAATTATCAGCAGAAGATGCAGAAAAAATTTTGAAAAATGTAAAAGAAGAAATGACTTTAGATGAGTTAGTTGACAAAATGTCTGGCGAAATACCTTCTTTAAAAGGTCTTTATGAAGATTATTTTAAAAAGATTTCTTGTTTGTTCCAGGAAACTGTAGAAGTTCCTGATGAAGAAATAACAAATGAAATGAAAGATTTTTTAAAAGTATTAATGAAAGATATAAAAAGTGAAAATGCACAAATAAAAATTCTGTTAACCAATTTTTATTTCCAAATTTCAGAATAATTTTTTAAAAAAAGCTGGCGTAACTCAAAGGGAAGAGCAGCTGATTTTTATCGGCTAGCTGGGAGTTCAAACCTCTCCGCCAGCTTTTAAAATATTACTTTGCTAGCGTAGCTCAACTGGTAGAGCAGCTGACTTGTAATCAGCAGGTTAGGAGTTCAATTCTCTTCGCTAGCTTTTTAAAAATATTAAGTTGCTGGTGTAGCTCAATTGGCAGAGCAGTTGACTGTTAATCAACGGGCTGGGAGTTCAAATCTCTCCGCTAGCGGTTTTAAAATTAAAAACAATGGAGGAAAATATGAAAATAAACAAGTTTGCAATACATTACTTATTAAATTTATGTTTTTCAAGAGATTTTATTGATAATGCGACTGTAGAGGAAATTTATTTAGCAAAAAAAT
>JAKQTP010000292.1 GCA_029563035.1 archaeon
GCTTTGGTCTACGCTGTAGACTGTTTTTTCATAAGTTTGGTTTAGTTAGGTTAATGAGAGGGGAGGATATTGATCCTCCTCTCTTTTTTATTTAAAGAATATGGCTACAGTAATTATTCCAGATAAGATATGTCCTCATTGTGGAGGAAATGAATGGCTAACATGGAAGGAAGGAGCACGAATAAGATATAGATGTATAATCAAAAATAGAGAAAGTTCAAAAAAACAGCATTTAAAACACCCTGATAAATACAAAAAATATCGTGATAAAGCAAAAGGTAATGGCACATTTTATATAAAACTAAGAGAAAGAAATAAAAAAGACGCAGAGACTCTTTCAAACAGTTATGTAAAAAGATTAGCTGCCTCATCTCTTAAGAAAAAATATAGTGAAGTTACTTATGAAGAAATAATAAAGAAGAGGGAAGAATTAATAAAATATAGAGAATATAGAAAAATCCCTAAGAAAATAAGAAGAAAAAATACAGTAAATAAATCACAATCAAAAGGGATAAAAAATCTTTCAGACAGATATATGAAAATGTGCTTGATTAATAGGTCTGACATAAAATCAAAGAGTGATATAACGAAAGATATGATAATTAGACAACGAGCAAGTATATTAGCATATAGAAAAGCAAATCATTCTAACAGCTATGTAAAAGGCTGTATACAGAGTGCTATTAAAAATAGTACAGGTATTACAATTCCTTTTAAGGAAATATCAAAATACAAGATGGAAAAATATAGATATTGTCTAATAAAATTAAGAAAAATGAGAGAGCTCAAAAAGTTATTAACCACTAAAAATTAATGTTATGCCTAAAGGAGTAAAAGATGTCGGCAAGTTTAGCCACAGTAAGAAACTTTCTCACATTGAGAAGAGAACAATGATCATTGGCGATAAGCTATGTGATGTATTTGAAGAAACTGGAAGCTTACAAGCTCAGAGAGCAGCTAACTACACTTTCAATACCTGCATGAGGAGCATGCGATATCAAATGTTGTACTGTTCTGCTGAACCTGAAAAAGAAATTGAAGTCTAAATGATATGTAAAATAGTTCGTATATTCGACTCATGCTTTGGTCTACGCTGTAGACTGTTTTTTCATAAGTTTGGTTTAGTTAGGTTAATGAGAGGGGAGGATATTGATCCTCCTCTCTTTTTTATTTAAAGAATATGGCTACAG
>JAKQTP010000293.1 GCA_029563035.1 archaeon
ATTGTATTTATCTAATTCTTCACTATTTTCAACAATATCTGTCGATTTTGTTATTTCCCTTAATGATTTATTTTGTGCTTCTAATTCCCTAATTGAGTTTCCTACAACTTGATATTTTGCTGCGGTTTCCTCTAATCCACGTTGTCTTTCTTTTTCAACTGCTGCTTCCGCTTTAAGTAAATTAGTTTGTTCTTTTGTTGTTGTACTAATCTTTTCTTTTTCAATTAATAGTTGCCTTGTATTTTTAATTTGTCCGTCAATAACGGTGGAAACTCCTTTTATCGCTTCTAATTCAACTTGTTTTTGTTTTATACTCTTTTCAGCAATTCTTGCTAAATCCTCTGCTGTTGCTTTATTTTTCTTCGCAACTTCATTCTTTTTTTCATTTAATGCAATTAATGCTCTTTCAGCATCTGCCGACATTTTTTCAAGTTCTATTTTTTTAGTCGCAAGTTGCGTATATTCCTTTTCAAAGTTAATAACAGCTTTAAGATTATTTGCAAACTTGTCTAAATCATCTGTTTTTACTTTTGAAAGATTTTCCAAAGCGGTGCTTAATCCGTTCAACTTATTTGTAGTTTCCTCAACACCTCTTGTTGCGGATGTAAAAATCTCTGTAATTTTACTTGCTAATCCTTGTAAATTATTTGATTCTGCCATTATTTTCTTTTTTTAAATTTATCAAATCCCTTTTGTTGTAAATCTATATCTTTGTTCATTTTCTTAGCCATAACAAGAAAATCAAACATTGTAGTTTCTCCTTTAATTTCAAAACCATAATATTTACTTACTGATGCAACCCATTCAACAAATCCTATTTCCGTAAATTGCTCTTTATTTTCTTTTGATTGAATATCTTTTAAATATTTTTCTAAATTAACTTCCGCTTGTTTCAATCTCGCTTTCAAAATATTAATATTTCCTACTCGTTTCCCTATTTTTTGCTCATCAAACATTCTTTGCTGTAATATTTTTATAGAATATTTTATAAAATCATCGTATAAACTCATTGAATTATTTAAGTTTGTAAATTTACTAAATTCTTTAATCAATTCAGAATTATTTTCAAATTGTTCAAAAAATTTTATACGAAAATCTTTTATTGTTGTTGTTTTTAATTT
>JAKQTP010000286.1 GCA_029563035.1 archaeon
GCATTTTATAGCAGTTATCAGATGTCTAATTAAAAAAATAACATGAACATAATTAAAGAAACCCGGTATTTACAATTTGTTGAAAAACCAAGCAATGGCAAGATGAAAATAATTGATATTGTTAATATCAATCATCAAAAAGTCATTGGTCAAATTAAATGGTTTGGTAGATGGAGACAGTATTGTTTTTTTCCTTGTGAAGAAACTGTTTGGAATAAAACCTACATGGAAGACGTATATGAGGTCATGAATGATTTAATGGAAGAACGTAAAACGAACATAAACACAGAATATGGAAAAGGATTGTAATGATTTGTGTTTAAATGAAATCGAAAAACCCATTAGGGATATTGTTTTTCACCTTCGTAATGTCGGTATTAATACTTGTTGTAGCTGTGGACATTATATGTGGATACAAGGCGATTTGTTAGATTCTACACACACCCTTAACATGATTAATAATGTAATGAGTGAAATGGGTATTAAAAATTATTTTGTTAGATGTGGAGAACAAGTAAAAGATGGATGTAAAGATAGTTGGTTTGAATTATCTTTACCTGATATAAATGGACAATACCATTTTGAAACAATTGACAATAAAGAATACCAACCAAATAAATTTTAATTATTATGACACTTAAAATTATACTTTTAATTGTACTGACAATACTCTATATCGCAGTTTCTTATTTTGCCGGAAACTATTTTTTTGGGGATGCGGATGATAAAACTATAGATAAAATTTGTTATACCGCATCGATGGGATTGTTTTTATTATTTATTTTCATGATATTAGTCATATTTGGTTGTGGAATTTACTTTTTAATTAATTTTATATTTTAATATTCATTACAATGGAAAGAAAATATCAAAAATTGGTAATCACATTAGAAAATGTTGGGCAGGCAGATGCAATAGCTCTAATAAAAATGTTTAAATACATGGAACATCTTGGCAACATTGGTTCATCAAGATGGTGTTCGTTTTTTGCTGATGGCGATGGTGCATTTCGTCCCAAAGTTAGTTTTGAATATCCTGAAGAACTCCCAGAAGTTCCTGAAATTGATGGTAGGACAGTTGTATTTCATGATAAAAAAACAAAAAAAGTACTCAATGTTTCAAAGCGTTGTATGACTGATTTTGCAATTGATAGTGATAATATTGCTTGGAAAATATATCACGATGATTAATTAAAAAAGATAAAATAACATAAGAAATGAAAATAATTAAAGTTCAAAAATTTGGCAAAGAATTAAATGCCCAAGAACATTTATTGGGAAAACATCGAGAACACTGTTTATGTTGGTTAGGATGTAAGTATTTTAAACCTAATACGCCTGAAAATTGTGAAGTTGCTCAAAAACTTTTCCAATTTGATATTGATAATGGAGTTACTACTCCAGTTTGGGAATGTATAAAATATGAATCATAAAAAGATAAAATCATGTCTAAAGAAGTACTTCAAATAACCATCAGTAAACGTAAAACTTCCAAGTATAAAGTTATACGTTGGCTCCAATATCAATGGTTTGTCATTTGGAGAATATGGAAGCCAAAAGTTGTTTCAAAAGTCTGTTGGTTTTTATCTGAGATGATTTTAAAAATGATGCCTCAAAAAGAACGTGAGAAACTATTAAAAGAATTTGAAGAAATCGAAGTACACATAATTGATAACATAAAATAAAAAAACTTATAATTAATGGTACAAAAATTTTTCGTTGAAATTAAAGAAAAACAATGACAATAAAAGAAAGAAATAAAATTATAAGGTCGGCAAAAAAAGTTGAATGTCGTTTTTGTGATGGTGGTGAGAAAATGTGCCAAACTAGGCCATGTTGGGGTACTGTAAATGATTTTAAACGAATTATTGATGCTGGTTATGCAACAAGTTTAATGATCGATTATTATTCACATGAGAGTATTAATAATGGTAAAAAAATATATTTTTTGTCTGGTGCTAGTAGGGGTAATGAATGTTCAAAAGCTGATTGGAACCCAATAGGTACATGTAAATTTTTTGTTAATCATAAATGTATTATTCATCAAATAAAACCCACAATGGGTGCTGTTACGTGTTGTAAAGAAAAAACAAGTCAAGAATTAACACATGCTTGTTTGTTAACTTGGAATACAAGAACGGGTGAAAAGTTAATTAATGATTGGAAAAAAATGGTTAATTATGTTGAAGTAGAAGACGATAGGGAATTTAACTTAAGTGCTTTAGCACTATTGTGGTCATCGACTCATATGTAAAAGTTTGACAAGCCCGAAAATTTAAATTTGAGATAATTTGATAAAATCAAAAAATAACCATATATTTGATATATCGATGATTCAAAAAAAATATGGTAATTAAAAAAGGTGAAACGAAAAAAACAACGATTACTTTAAATGAAATTGAAGTTGCTATAGCGAAATATTATGGTATAAGAAAACATATAATCGTACCAAATGTATCATGGGGATTTTGTTGGAAAGATAAAGATGGTTGGCATTCAATGCATGAATGTGACATGTTTATAATTAGAAAATCAGGATATGCTATTGAAGTTGAAATTAAACGAACCAAAAGTGATTTACTGAATGATTTTAAAAAAAGACATGGGCATGTAAGTACTAAAATAAGAGAATTTTATTACGCAATACCAGAAGAAAAAGCTGATGAGTGGTCAAAATTAATTCCCGAACATGCAGGAATTATTACATATTACAAGTATGTACAAGATATTTGGGATAAAAAAAAATTTCGGTGGACTGATAAAACCAAATGGGTTATGGGTGTTAAAACAATGAGAAAAGCTAAAATAAATAAGTTTTCAGTGAAACTCACAACAGAAGAACAGTTTAAGATAGCAAGATTAGGTACACTCAGAATTTGGAATTTAAAAGAAAAAATGATAAAAAATAATGGAAATTTTCGATAACCACGGATTTCATACTGGTAGAATGATATCTTTTTCAAAATCTGTTTATCGTTCGAAATATCCCGACAATGATATTGTTTTTAATGCAAATATTTTTATACCAAAAAATGGAAATGTATTTAAAGGTGATTTGGATATAACATTTGATTGTGAAAAACTTCAACAAATTTGTGACGAGCTTGGTAAGGAAATGATTATTACAACAGAAAGTGTGGGTTGGTATGCAAAAGGTAAAAAATATAAAGATATTGAAGAACATGCCCACGCTAAATTCATCCCAAATCAAAAAGTATATTTCCGAAGAGTGTATGATGGGTTGCACGGAATTAAAGTGGGAAATATGACAATTATTACAAGTAAAGGTGTTGACTGGATTGAAAAAGAATTCACAAAAAATAAAATGAAAGAATAATTAAATTTATCATGAAAAGAAAGGATTTTTTACAAAAACTTGGCGGAACATTTTTTGTCGCAGCAATTCCACCGACAATTCTTAACGCATTTAAAAGCCCCGAAACAATAAAAAACAACAACCATATTGAAAATGATGATTGGGACGAGGTATCCGAAGAATGGACTAAAGCATTTTTTAAATATTTAAAAAATAACGATGTTGGGTTTAAGTGGGAAAGAGTATATTCACCAGTTTTTGAATTAAGAAATGGACACATATATCAATGTTTAGTAGATGCATATCCTCCCCATCATTTTAATATACTTTGGGATAATCGTGGTGTGTTTGAAATATACGATACTGCCACATTACTTCGACCAAGAACATTTAAAGAATACCGAAAGCATGTGTTTGATGTGATTTGTTCTGACATTTCAAAAAAAGTAACAGGAAAACTTTATGTATATCAAATTTATGT
>JAKQTP010000001.1 GCA_029563035.1 archaeon
GTTTCAGAAAAAGATTTAGGAAAAGCCCAGTGATATTCTACTTTTTTTAAATCAACTCCTCGTTTAATTAATTCATACTTTAACAAGAGCAGTAATATCCTGAGATATTCTTTTGATGCTTGTTGTTTTATTAATTGAGGTGCCCATTTTAAATTGGTTTGTTGAACATAAGTTTTTTTAATTGTCCTTCCATCTAAATCATAATTGAAAAATCCAACATCATCTTTAGAGAAAGCAATAGAGGTATTTAATAATGCTTTATAAGAATCAGTATCACCTTCAATTAATATCATAGAAGGAAGAGGCATATCAACAGATTGATTATTATGAATCTCACTTAGTGAATTAGGTAAGAAATATTGTTTTAAATAATTATAAATCAAATTAGGAATTTGTTCTCTTCCTAATTCTGGTTCAGAAAATCTTATGAGGGTGATAAAATCATTATCATTCAGATTTTTACCTGAAAATTCAGAACTATATTTCAGCACTTCTGGCTCGGAATTATCAATTGTAATAGCAATATTAGTATGGGAAGTTCCAAAATCAATACCAACTTTTGCAGATTTTTCCGGATTCATTACTGTGGTCAGGAATTTATGATTGAGAATTAATAAACCCTTACCATTGGAAGCAATATCAGAAATCACAATATAAGTAGGAAGTTTTTCTAATTGGAATATTTCTATTTTATCAGCTTTGCGAGATCTCTCATAATTTATATCTTTAAAATCCTGGTCTTTAAACTCCAGAGGCACCATTTCTTCCTGATTTATACCATCTTTGTATCTTTTCCCATAAACAAAAGCATAATAGCTATCTTTCCAGTTTTCAGGATGTAGTGGAGGCCAAATCATTATATGTGGAAGAGGTGTATCAATATCCCGGTCATCATAATTTATAATACGATTTTCTTTGCTATTAGTTAAGTCTTGAAAATAATCCCGTTTAATTTCTATATAATCTCCATTCTGGATAGGAATTTTTAATGTAACTCTAACTGTTTTATCACTTATTTCTTGGATGCTTAACATATCCTGTACATCATCATAGTTAAAATAGGAGAAAAATGTATCAGTTAGAGGAAGTGCATATTTCATATCGCTGCTATCTTTGTAAGAACCGAGTATAAGTCTATTATTATTGAGCCGATATTTATACTTAACCAGAACCGGTTGGAAAAAATCTTCTTGGGGTAATATCCAGGGATATTTTATGTTTTCACCTGGCAGAAAATCTCTGTTGCTATCTTTTAATTCTTCATATTTGAAATCTTGTAGATAGTTATAACCATTGTAATACTCACTACCATATAAACTTTTGGAAGTGTCAATAACCAGAGGGGGTATTTCATTTTCCTTAAGATGTTTCAACAGATATGAACTGGATATTCTTTTTATATTAATTTTTTCCAGCAGGTTTGACAGAGAGGATTCCAAGAGAAAATCACAAGTAAGTAAAATGTCCTCCTTTAACGATTCTTTTAAACTTTCTGCACATATACCTTCATCATCAGATAAAGCTTTAACTAAATCAGGATAGTTTCCATCTTTTCGTAGTTTAGTGAGAAAGTTAGAATTTATCCATCTTTGAAAATCCTGTGGACGTTCTTTAAGAGGGACAGGTTTTTCTCTAAAATATCTTGGGAAAACTATATTACCTTCTTTATGCTTTAAATTCATAGGTGTGAATAAAAGAGAAAAGGGACTGGTTCCTGCTAAAACGAATTTATCATTTGAATCTCTGCTGGCAATTAATAAACCAATGCTGACAACATCATTTATCTTTAGTTCGTCCGGACTGAGGTCATACAGTATTTTTAGAAACTTATTTTTCTCGTCATTCTTTATTTTAATCTCTTTATACTCAATATTAATATTCATCAATTCATAATAGAAGATTATCTCCAGAACATCCAGGATATTGGACATAGCTTCTTTGTGCATAAGATGATTAGTAGATTTAATAGCTTCTTTAAAAAGTAACATTCTTGCCCAAGGTGAAGGAATAGAAGTAACATTAATTTTGGAATCCGGTGAAACTTCCATTTCATTAACAAAAGTAGTAAATTCAGTTGGAGATAATTCTTTCCATTGACCAGGTGTGGTCTGAGGTAAAGATTGTTGTTTTGGAAGCAAGTAACGTGCCATTTTTTACCTTCCTTTAGTTATTTTTGCCAAGGACATTGCTTCTACCATATCACCTAATAAGTTATTTTGATTGGTTTTCTTATCATAAAGTTTGGTATCCAGATGGCTTATATGATATCCTTTATATTTATCAGGATTATTAGTTAGAAGATTATCAAGTTTGAGTTCATAATCCATTATATTTAATTTTGCATAATTATTATGATTTTGATAAATCCATTCTCGGAAGGAATCCATTAATTCTTTAAGAGAAGAAAGTTCAGTTTTTTTATCAATTATATCTCTTGCTCTAACTTTTTCATTGTCAATCTTAAGGTCTCTTAACCAAGCTATTTTATCTAAAAGTCTAACATTGTTTTTATCAATAAGTTCAAATAATTCATTTATATGATGATAGAGTAGAGCAAACTTTTCAAATGGTTTTCCTTTATCTTTATGAGGAATATCTTCATCAACTACATCGGTAGTATCATCATTATTTTTATCAGGATTTTTCACCTGTATTACATAGAATGGTTTGAAGTTACCGCTTCCTTTATTGAAGAAATCTATAGCAGCATAAGCTGCCATAAGTTCCAGCATATGAGCATCATTTTTTTGCTCAGTGCTTCCTATAGCATAATTTTCGTACTGTTTACAGTGTTCAAAGTCATCACCCAGAAAATAATTAGAGTCAATCTGAGAATAATTATTTTTATAAAATTCACAAGCAGTTTTAGCATTAATCATAAAACTTTTTGAATTTGGCATTATCTTTTCTTTTTTGAGGCTTTCTTGATATTTTTGCAGGTTTTCAGGGTCTTTAAGCTTAAAATAGGGAAGCATTAAAACACCACCAACCTTAGTAGTTGGAGAGGCATTTTTGATTAATTTACTGATAACTGGATATCCTGAAGCTCCAGTACCTCCAAATAACGAGGCAAAAATAAAAACTCGAGAAGCAGTATCTTCTTCCAATCTTCCTCTTAATTCTGTCCAGAAAGCTTGATTTTGAATATCGGTCATTAAGATAGAACCAATAGAAGGGATACCTCTGTATCCAGCACTCATATCCATATTCAATTCTTCTTTACTGAATAAAAGGTCAGCCAGGAATTTATAATCTGTCCCCTGAAGTTTCGTTTCATATTCAATAAAATGGGAAAGTTTATTTTGAGCAGGGTCTAAACCAGAGTTTGGATTGTATAAATTAGGAATTTTAACTGTTGTATTAGGTGAATTTTCTTTGTCGCTGTATATAATCTCTGTATTGAATAAATAATCTTTGGATGGTCTGGGTAAATGTTCTCTAATCAGTTTATACTTTTGAATTAATTTAATGGTTCTGGTGATATTCCCATTACTCTGGTCAGGATCAACAAATATAGGAAATAAAGGCTGGTCTAAATGAATTCCCATAGCACATAAATAAATAAGCGATTCCAGGCATCTTGCACCTGTTCCCCCGACAGAAAATACATAGTAAGGCACTGTTCTTCCTCCTATTTAGCTTTTAGTATATGTTCATGAATTCTGCAAAAATATTTTTTTGCTCTAAGAAAAAAACTTACCAGGTAAAACAGTAAAAAGTCACACAATACCATAACAAGCATAAAATTGAGGATATAGAGAAACCTGTAACTATCCGTTACCATCTCACTATCTATCTTAATCGCAGTATATATGATATAAATTAGGTTAATAACCATAGAGAATAAAAAGGCCATCCAGAATCTTTGGCTTTCTTTTTCTCTACGGTAACGCAAAGCAGCATAGATAGCTATAAAAATTATATTAACCATCAACCCAATAAAAACGCTTTGGTTCATTTCATTATGCCAATTTTCAATGTAAATTTTGGGTCTGAAAATCCAAAAAAATGAGATATTAGGTAACATTTATTTCCTCTCTATTTGTAGATAATAACGAGTCGTAGTTAAAAATTTATAGTCTTCAAAGTTATCCAGAATGAATTGCATCCAGTTAGCCAGATGATAGGTTTTAGTCTGGAATTCAGGCTTTGAATCATCATCCGTGCTCCATTCTTTTATCCAGGAGGGTAAGGTTTTACGAAAAGATAAGAGGATACGATAGGTGCCTGGATTATCTTCTTCAAAAGGAATTTTAAAAGTTATTTTATCTGTTCCTGCGAGTTTATTTGCTTTAATATTTCCTCTTTTGTCCTGCAGTTCAACGAAATTAGGGTTCTTTTTCGCTTGATAAGCAATTGCATAATCTATGGTAGTACCGAATCTATCTTCATAACCCTTTAAATTAAATTTTAGATATTGAAAATGACCTTTATCTAATGTAAAATATGCTACTGGTAACTTTTCATCATTGCCAATATGATTAAGCTCTTCTGGAACATTCTTCCCTTCTTCATCTTCTGTATATTTTAGATGATTTGGTAGAATGACTCCAAAATCAAAACAATTCTCAAAAAGGTCTCTAATTTTCTTCTGGACAAAATCCGCATATTTACGATTTCCGAAGGCAAGGCAATATATAGGACGTTTCCCTCCTGGTTCAATATCAATATATTTTCTGGCATATTCAGAATAATAGGACCCTTCAAAAGACACTAGTTTCCCCATCAAAGCGAAGAAACCATTACCTTCCAGATATGAATTCAATTCTTTAGCAAATATGACATAATCCTGTTGTGAATGTTGAGTGGATTGCACACCATCGGTAAGAATTAAATTAACGGAATTTTTGTCCTCTCTAATCAGGTTAAATGGTTTGGTAAGGTCAGTTCTTGGTTCTTTATAAAAATCCCGTCGGGATAATTTATATAGATTGGCTCTTAAGTCACCCTCCATCTTGAGCGAGCCCTGACCAAAGCTATAGAAATTGATTTTAGCGTCCTGAGGAATCTTTGCTATAATGGTATTAAGAAGATTGAGATATTCACTATTTTCACCTGTAAAACCATACATACTTGCACTGGCATCAACTATAATATTGAAACTTTTAGGATTAGCAGGTTTCTCGGAAGGGGGAATGCCAAAAGGTTTTTCCAATTCTTCCAGAGTACG
>JAKQTP010000017.1 GCA_029563035.1 archaeon
CTACAGCTATGAAAAATTAAAAGATAAAGGACAACGCAAATTCTGCGGCTGCATAAAAAGTAAAGATATCGGGCAATATAATACCTGCCCTAATGGCTGTGTATATTGTTATGCCAATTCGGGAAAAGGGTTAGATAGTAAAATAATGATAGAGTGAGATGGAAATTTAGATTACTTCTAAGTTGTTTTGCAGGTCCAGATAGGTAAAGAGGTCTGGAAGTAGGTTTAAAGTTTATCAGATATTTTCGTTGTAATTAAAAGTGAAACAAAGGGATAATTTTAGGTGCATTTTGAAGTATTTAGCCATTGGCACCTATATAATTATCAACAGGGTAAAAGATATCAAGGCGCAAATGACTCCTGACTTAATTATACCCTCTTATTATAATATGTAACAATTTATTAACTATCCTGCATTTCATTTTAAAAAAGCGGATAAAGAGCTTGACAAAATAGAGCCATCAAATAGAAAAGAAAAAGTGTATTTCACTATAACAACAAGTTATTTAGAAGAACAGTAGCAGGTATTTCAAGCATTATTGTTTATAAAGTAAGCAGTTTATATTTGCTCTATTACCAAAAAAGGGGTTATAATGGATAGTATTACGAAATTTCAGGAATTACTGAAAGGTCTTTTTCAATTTGAAACATCGGATTTGGATTTCGGTATTTACCGCATTTTGAATTATAAAAGAGACAGAATTAAAAAGTTTATTGAAGACGACCTCGTTACCAGAGTTGAGGGTTTCTTTGCCAAATACAATAAAGAAATTGATAAAAATCTGGATGAACAAATTGCCAAGCAAAAGAAGGTAATAACCGAAAATTTTGAGATTAATTCTTTTACACCTGCAGGCGAAATTATAGAAAAATATGCCGATACAAAATTAGGGAAAGAATATACGGAACTACTTGAACGGAAAAAGAATATAGAGCAAATAGAGGAAATTAAGCTCCAAGTGTTTAACGACTTATTTAATTTCTTTTCCCGCTATTATGAAGAAGGCGATTTTGTTCCCCAATATCGTTATTCCAATAAAAAATTCAAATACGCTATTCCTTATGACGGAGAAGAAGTAAAATTATACTGGGCAAATTATGATCAGTATTATACTAAAACCGGTGTCCTTTTTCGGGATTACACTTTTAAAGCATTGAATAATAGAGTTATCTTTCGCATTGTTGCTGCCAAAGAAGAATTGGGCTC
>JAKQTP010000027.1 GCA_029563035.1 archaeon
AATTTCACAATGAAATTTTAATCCAATCTCATCCTCTTCCAATGTAGGAGTGCCTAAAACCTGAGTTCTATTGTGCTGATATAACATTTTTATTGAATTTTTCTTTTCTTTCCCCGCCCTTGCATTAATAGACTTTGCAAATGCACCACGTTCAAAACTCTCATAAAATTCGATAAATCCAAAATCTTCTATCCAATCAAATACGGGATATTCGTTATTCCATGTTGTAGCATAACCCTCTACAACATAGATGTTTTTATCTTCTGTTAATTTTGCTTCCCTTATTTTTAAATAGGTAAATTTTTCTGTCTTTTCCATTTTAAATATTTTTTGATATTTCTATAATTTTATCATTATAATCAACCCCCGTCATTTCCTTTATTTTTGCATAAACATCAATTTTTTCAGATAAAGTCTTAATCCTTGTGCTTTCATCGTCTTGCAAAACTTCAATATTAGAAAAATCTGGTATAATATGCTCATTCGGTTTAAGAGAAAATAGACTTTCTAACATCTCGGAAGCGTCAAACGCTACACTTTTTATTGTATTTTGCCAAAGAAATCTCTCGGCATCTCTTTGATTATTGAAAGTTGTATCAGTTTCACGACCTAATAATTCTTTTTTTACTCCATAAACAGCTGCAATTGCAATACTATCAGCTTGTACTTCTCGAAAAGGCTCTAATTCGCTAATTGTAGCTAACGTTTTTATAAATTCCAACGGAACACTTGAAATTCCTTTGATATTATTTAATTTAGATATATTATATTCCTTAAATAATTCAGTAGCAATACTTTGTTGAGTAACAGGGTCAAGAGCCATATCAAAAGCGTTTTCATTTGTTGCTTTTTTTGTAATAATTCCGGCCATCCCGTTGTTATTGTAAACATTCCAACGTGCCATATAGACTGCGGATAGTAAATTTATGTTTCTTTCAACAATTTTTAACGGACTTGTGCCAAATTTTGTTTCATTATTAAAGGTTTGCGGTAAATAACAAGAGTAAAAAACATCTTTTTTTGATATAAAGTAATCATTATAGAAATAACCTTTAATATTATTATCTTTTGAAACAATAAGACCTCCATTATTATTTGTATAATCTGGGAATACAAGGTCTGTATTTAAAACATTTGCATAGGAAATATAATTTCCTGTTTTAAGAAAGTGAACAAATGCGTTTCCACTTGCCATATAATTGAACGCATAATTATAAATAAATTGCGAAAATGTTGTAATATCATTCACTTTTCGCATAAAAACCTTTTCAAAATTATTAAATTCAATAATTTTTCCGTTGTCATCAACTTTTATATATTTAAGGTTACAAACTTTGTCGGCACAAATATCAATAGGGTTGAAAATTTCATAAAAACC
>JAKQTP010000061.1 GCA_029563035.1 archaeon
GGCTTATAGAGAGCTTTCTTATATTAGACCAATGTCTTCCAGTGTTTTCTTGCAGGTTTACAATATTTCCGATCGCTTGAATCCTAAAAAGGAAAAAGATATTAAAGTTGATGGTTCTTATTTCAATTCTCGTCTTATAGGAGATTATCTTTATTTTTTTGTTAATAATTATAGTTATTATAATACTGGTTTGCCAAAAATGTTTTATCAAGATCAAGAGGTTAGTTTTGATTGTCAATCTGGCTTAAAGTGTATTTCTTCGGAGATTTATTATGTAGACGATTACTACAATAATGGTTTTGATTTAACTAGTGTAATTTCTTTGAATGTATCTGATTTTAATAGTGAGCCACAAAATCATTTTTACTTATTGCCAGCTGGTCAGAATCTATATGTTTCCAGGGACAATGTTTATCTTACCTATACCAAATATTTAGATGAGTATGAAATAGAAACTGAAATTTTATTAGACACTGTTTATCCTCGCTTAACTGATAATGATAAAAAAGTTATTGATGAAATAAATTCGGTTTCGGAGAATGTTTTGAGTTTAGGAGAAAAGAGGGCTAAGGTCAGAAGAATTTTAGATTTATATGTTAGTGTTTTGTCTTTACCAGAGAGGGAAGCCTTACAAAAAGATGTTGACAATAAAATGATGGAGAAATATCCAAATATTTTGGATGAATTAGAAAAAACAGTTATTCATAAGTTGGCTGTTTTTGACGGATCAGTTGAACCAATTTTTATGGCCGAAGTTTCAGGAACTGTTTTAAATCAATTTTCAATGGATGAGTCCGATGGTTTTTTTAGAATAGCCACCACTAGAAATCAGACTTGGTCAAGATTCGAAAAAGAAACAGTTGAATCTTACAACAATCTTTATGTTTTAGATTCAAACTTAGAATTGGCTGGTAAAATAAAGGGCTTAGCAGAAGGAGAGAGAATTTATTCTGTTCGTTTTGTTGGTGAAAAAGCTTATGTAGTGACTTTTAAACAGATTGATCCTCTTT
>JAKQTP010000094.1 GCA_029563035.1 archaeon
CTTCTAAAACTTAGGGGTTTTAATGAAACTCAAAAGGAATACAGGAATTTCCATACTATAAAGTTCTTCTAAAACCCGTAACTGTGTTTTCATGCGGAAAAACCTCGAATTTGATTTCCATACTATAAAGTTCTTCTAAAACATAATTTCTGCAGCTGGGTAATCTTCTTCATGCGGAATTTCCATACTATAAAGTTCTTCTAAAACACACAGCAAGAAGTGATATTCAAGGATGGATCATTTTTATTTCCATACTATAAAGTTCTTCTAAAACTCTTGAGGTATGGCAAAATCAGGCAAAAGGAGCTCATTTCCATACTATAAAGTTCTTCTAAAACAGGGATATTCAAAAAATGTTATAGGTGGATGGTATGCCCAATTTCCATACTATAAAGTTCTTCTAAAACTAAATCTACAATGCACGAAAGGATTTTTTGGGACAAATTTCCATACTATAAAGTTCTTCTAAAACCAAAAATTTATTATTTCTTGGATTGAATTTTTATATAAATTTCCATACTATAAAGTTCTTCTAAAACTCATTATCCCTTACTATCTTTTGATAGTCATAGACAATTTCCATACTATAAAGTTCTTCTAAAACCTGATTGTTTCTTCGTGATTCCCTGTGTGGACGCCAAATTTCCATACTATAAAGTTCTTCTAAAACTGGCCTCAAAAAGCCTCATTTTTTGATAATAAACGATATTTTCCCGTGTTTAAAAATGTTTTGAAAATCAACGTAGGATAATGCACTGTATATATAATACTAGACTATAATATTGTACTCATAAGATTTTTTTCTATACCCAATACTTTAAATTGAAAATTTGACTTATTATCGAGAATATATAATAGAACTGAATCTTTTTCTTTTTTTATTATTTCATTTAACCCTACTTTTATTTGTTCTATCTGGGCTTTACTTACCTCTCCCTCAAAAACTGAATTTTGTCTCCAGAATAAATATTTTCTTAGAAATTTGTGCACTTTATTCACTCTATCAATTTCAATATCATATACAACAATTAGATACATCACCACCACATTCTAAAACTAATATATTCTTTATCCCCAACTATATGTTTTAGTAACTTATAACATTCTAATCTTATTAAATACCTATATGATACTTTTCTTTTTAAAGAGGGGTGTTGAATAGTTGTATCAAGTTTTTCTTTATATTCTTTAAGAAAAATTCTTTTTCCTTTTTCATTTAAGAATACCCCTATTTCTTTGTCAAACTCATCTTCATTGATATATTTATTATTGACAAGATTAAAGATGAGTCTTTCGATTATTATAGGTTTGAATATATCTGCTATATCTAGTGCAAGAGAAAATCTTCTCTCCAATGGTTCATGTAAGTAACTAATTGAAGGATGGAGATAGGTATTATAAATTTCTGACAAGACTGTAGAATATAATAGAGAATTCCCAAATGAGATAAGTGCATTAATCTCATTTGAAGGTGGCTGTCTTTCTCTTTTGTTAAATTCAAAAAATTTTATAATTTTAGGAAAAGATTTGTAGTAGTTTTCCCATATTTCTCCTTCTATGCCTCTTAATGTAGGGATATCTCCATATATATTCAATGAATCAATATTTTTTATTATTTCTTCTAAATTCTTTTCCTTTTTTTCGTAATATTTTAGTGTCTGCAAAATATTATGCTTTATACCTTTAACAAACTCCGTAGCTATTATTATTCTTTTTTCTTTGTCAATATAATGTCTTGATTGTTCAACTACAACTAATCCCGAATTAAGCTGATCTTTTGGATATAATGATCCTTCGTAATATCCATAATGATTAAAAAAGTGAGTTGGCAATCCCATTTTCATTAAAAGAGAAGATGCTCCTGATTTAAGACTTACTTTTCCATAACAGTAAATATCACTTAGATGTTCAATCGGCAATGCTTTTTTTTCATCCTTATTCACAAAAAATAAGGTATTTCCTTCTCGCTTCAATATTCCTTCAGATACAATATACAAAGGCTCCTTCATATTAATACCTCTATACATAGCATAAATTATAATATGAACAGTTCTTACAGTAAGGTTTTCTTGAAATTGGGGGCGGGGAATTTCTACTAATAATCTTGGGTATATCCTCTATTATTAGTTGAATTTCCTTTTCAATTTCAGGTGTGAGGTATAAAGTATCAGATGTTTTTTCCTTTGGGTATACCACTTCTCCCCTTACTATTTTTCCTAATTTATTCTTTAAATACCATAAATAATAATAAAGTTGATATTTTGCGGGTTCTTCTAGTTTGGAAGATTTTTTAATTTCATATATCGTAATCTCTCCTCTTTTTTTGATAAAATCAATGGCAATGGTGTCGTCAATCAATAAATTTTTCTTTTCTCTTTTATATGACTCTTCATTGATTAATTTACCCATTGATATAAAATCGTTATCGTAGTTCATGTTTATTTGGTTTCCAAAATACCATAATTCTCTGTCACATGCTTTATAATATTGGATCATTACTCCAGTTATTTTCATAACATTAAACCTAAATTATTAGAGGTGAGTCTTTTGGTATATATCCTGTTTCTATGTTGTATTTATTATTTATCATATTAAGAGGAACATATCCTATTCTCTCACTAAAAAGAACATCGTTTGCTTTATTTTTTGGAATTGAAATGATGTAATCATAAAAAGATTTTTTAATATCGAGAAACATTTTCTTTTTTATAATTGGGTCTTTAATATCCAACACTTCTAAAAACTTTTCCCATATTATTTTTGCATTTTCGTTTATTTCTATAAATATGTCGATTTTTTCATAATCTTCTTCAATTAACTTGAAGTTACCTGTTTCATGAAACTCTAGTTTATACAAACTTTCTAATATGTCTCTTGATATTTGATCGCTTGATAATTCTTTTACTAATAAAAAATATTTATTAATTAATTTTAAAAAATCTTTTTCTTCTACAAATTCCTTTCCCTTCAAAACTTCTAGTGTTTTATTAATCAAAAATCCTTCATATATATAACTATAATATTTTCTATTATTATTATCGTCTTTCAATAAATATATATTAACTTCACCTTGAACACTCAATAAAAAATTACGATTACATCTTCCTGCAATTTGATTAATCGAATCGAGAGGGGCAAGATCTCTGTATATAATGTCGATGTCAATATCAACACCCGCTTCAATAACTTGAGTAGAAACAATAATTTTTCTTTTATTACTAGACTTTATTTTTCTTATTCTATTTAATCTATCAATAGGGATTATATTAGAAGATAAATAATAATACTCATTTAAATCATTATTTGTACTCTCTTTTAAAAAATTGAACATTTCTTTCGATGAACTAATGGTGTTTAATACTATTAGAAAACTTTTTTCTTTTCTAGTTAATATATCATTTAATACAATATTTTTAAATTCTTCAAAATTAACTTCTTTTTCTAAATTTAAGTTTAGTCTAGTTCTGTTTAATTGATCATAATATTTCATATGGTTATCTAGTAGATTTTTAATTTCGTTTCTATCTGTATCAAAAATCAATGGTGCTGTTGCTGTTACAATAATAAAATATGTATTGTAATATTTTGAAATAAAATTAAGTGATTCATTTATTAATTTCCAATACTTATGCGGTATAGTTTGAATTTCGTCAAGTATAACAATTGAATTTATTATATTATGGAATTTTCTCAAGGATCTATTTCTATTGGAAATAATTCCATGAAACAGTTGGATAAAAGAAGTAATTATAATTTCTGAATTCCACCCTTCTATTAAAAATAAACTTAAATCCGATTCATATTCCTCTTCAATAGTTTTGTAAACTAATTCAGAAAGGTGGTGATGTTTTAACAGAATGTTTGAGGTGATAATATCATACTCAGTAGAAATTATATCTTCAATAACTGAATAATTTTGATCTATAATGCTCAAATAAGGGAGAGAATAAATAATTCTGGGATTCCACCCTTTTTCTGATTGTATTTTATTCTTTAACTTAATAGCAAAGGAAAATGAAGTTATAGTTTTACCAGTGCCAGTTGGAACATTTAATAAATATATTTTATTTTCAAGATCTAGATTTTCTATATTTTTATTCACTTTAGCATAAATTTCTGTTCTAATACTGTCAACTAAATTAGGATTTTTATCAAATCTATTTTTTTTATAATTATCTACTATTTCTGGAGAAATATCTTCTCTAATTAAGGTCGATGCGCCTATTGCGTCGCTCTTATCTGAATCAATTAAAATAGAATATAATAATAGAGTTATAAAGTAATAAAATATTAATTTTCTCTTTTGAATTTTTAATAGTTTCATGAATTCTCTATCAATATCTTTGATTATCTTTAGATAATTCTTCTTGAAATCTGAAAACGAGGCCACATTACAGCCAAACATCTCATCTAGAGTATTTTGTATTTCACTTTCATCCATTGAATTAATTTGCGAAGTTATTATTGAAGTCAATTTTTGATCATGTAGAATTTCATGAATTTCATTTATTTCTTTTAAAGAATTTGCTAGATTTCCATGGTGTCTTTTTACGACAAAAAATGAAATTATGGGTAATAATGAGTAGTAATCTTCTTTATCTTTGGATATTTGCTCTAAGTATGTTTTTGTTATATGGTATGTATAAATAGAGGAAAGCAATCCATGCCTAGTTTCATTGCGAGATTTTAGTTGTCTTTTTTTGATAGGGTCTTTTTCTGTCAAGTATTCTTGAAAATATGTAGATGCTTTTCCAATATCATGCGTTGCTCCAATTAAATACACGATTTTAGATAAAACGTCTATATCAATATATTCTTCAATATTTAACCTTTTTTCAAGGAAGGTATTTCTAGAGAGAGTGCCAACTTCTTTTAGATGTGAAATTAAAAGTTTATGAGGATGAGAGTATAGTTTAAATTGGGATAATCTTTGTTCCATCGTTTAACTCCCAATATGTTTCTGGGATTACTTTAATTAATTTACCGGATTCTTCTGCAATTACTTCAACATACTCTTCTGTTTCTCTATCAGAATTGATAAATGAGGGAATAGATTCTATGAAATATTTTTTATCTTCTTCGGGCTCTATTTTTTTAATTAAAGAGCCAATTTTAGATTTTTTTATTGGAACAATTGAATCAATATAGTGATATTCTTGTGATTTTATTTCGTTGAAAGAATAATCATTTACATAGCTAAAATTACATATTAATTCACTTAGTCCCAAATAGGGTGTATATACAGTTTTGTGACAGATTAACAGTTCTTTTAATTGCTCATACAAGTTATTATCTTCGGTAAAAAAATAAATCCTATACTTTGGATCTTTAATAAATTCAAAATTAAGCAGTGTATGTTGTGTAAAGTAGTTCATCATAGGATAAGAAATCAAATATTCACTTTTTGTATTAATTTGATTAATTGATATTCTTGTTTTTTTAATTGGATTTAAAATCTGAAGTGCAATTTTTGAATCATACTCTTTAAATTTAGACTGATACTCATTTCTTCTAAATCCTAAAATAGCTGCAATGAGGCCCAATATAGTCGGTTTTGATGGTATTGAATGTGTCAAAGGTGAAGATGTTGCATATCTTTTCTTAAAATGTGCATAATCTCCCCATACATCAAAAGCTAATAACTGCATATTTCCACGCTACTATACTTTAAACTCTTTGGATTGTATATTGTTATTTCTTAATATTTCTTCAAATTTTAGTTCTATGTTATTTAAAATAAATTTAGTTCTATCGTCGACTATATATGTCACCATTGCTATTTTATCTCTATTTTTGACTAAAACATTAACTAATTTTGATATATCAATCTTGAAATCTGAAATATCTCTCAATTGCTCTTCTGATAAATCTGAAGATATTACGAACAATTTATCCAGATCGCCTATATGATAATTGTTCTCTAAATAATCTATTTTTATTAATAATCTTGGCATTTGCCCAACTTTAGATCTAGAGATTAAGTTTTTAGTACCGTTCCATATACCTTCTATAAGTAGATTCACATCTTCTTGGGTTAGTTTAGTATCCTTAGCAGCATTTTCATTTATTATTCCATAGAAAGATATAATGGAATAAGGAACTACCCACTCTTCCCTAAAAGTTTTTGCCTCTTTTCCTTCTCCAGAAGCAAATGCACCAGATCCTTTTAAATATTTTAATTCAATTTTATT
Organism: archaeon; assembly: GCA_029563035.1. The sequence continues at coordinate 6,192 of JAKQTP010000094.1, forward strand.
CAAAGATCTGCCCATTTTAAATTGAACGGGTCCAGTGTAAATAATAGAACTATCTTTACTTTTTCCAGTAGCGATTGGTATAGTTCCGCCAAATAGTCTTACGTCTATACATTCATTGAGTATAGTATCAGGATTATTTTGAAAGTCTTTTCCTCTAGCTTTGGCATCTTGTATGTTACCATCTTTGTCAGATATTTTTCTAACAAAGATTTCTTTATTTTTAAAGTTATATATATAATCCCTTACTGTTCGTTTGAGCCTTACATCTGTTACAATATTGGTTCTTGTATCTTCATCCATTCTTGGTTTATTCTCATCAGCTGGATCTCCATTTGGATTAATATCTTTTACATCATACAAGAATATTATTTCAGATCTTTCTTTCACTATATTACTCATTCTTCTTCCACCGCCATATCCTTTTTAATCACAAATATATCCGCCATATTCATTCCTAAAACGAAATAAAAACTAATTTCATTATTATCAATATTCCATTTTTCACCTGCTTTTAAAAAGTATTTTGAAATTAGTTTTTCTATTTCTTTATAGTAATTCTTCCCATAATCCTCTAGCTTTGCTTGTATTTGAGGTAATAAAGTTTTAATTCTCTTTTCATCTAACTTTAAACCATTCAATTTATTTCTAAATGGAGTTGATTTTTTATCTCTATATTGTATATTTAGCAATTTTTGTGTAAGTACACCTTCAAGAAAAATAGCTTTTTTTATGTCAGAATTGAAAAAACTGCCATATTGATTAAATACTTTATTTGCAATATGTACAATTTCATTTTTTTCTTCAAACACATCCTGATTTAACGACTTTTCCATACTTTCACCCGCATTGGATTTATCTAAAATTAATAACGCATCTAAGTATAATAATAACATAAAACCCTTTAGTGTCATGTCTTTTGTATTAATATTATTACTAAAATTTTTTCTGATTCTTTTGATCAAGAAAAATAAAATTAGATTATAATTAATTTTTTTTCCAGTAAATATTCTCCCTATTGTATCTATGTAAAATTTTTTTGACTTATCCTTCTCCATTGATCTAACAAAAATATTGTACAAAATTTCAAAATTAAAACTAATTTGATTATTGTAAAATATTTCAATATTATCCACTCTTTTTTTAGTTTCAAATAGTTTATTTAAATAGGATGGCAGTACATCCCCAATATTTAATAAAATTTTTAATTCTTTTGGATTAGGTTTGTCATAAAAAACTAAATTTAAAGTTAGAAGATTTTTTTGTTCGCTTATAAGTTCAAGAATTCTATCCTCTGTGTAGGTAAGATCTCCTATCCACCCTCTCTTTTCTTTAGAAAAAGATGGATCTTTAGCGTATACTTCAAATAAGTCAAATATTGAATCATAATAATTTTCTTCTACTAAATTCATAAATTTAGGAATAAGATAATACCTATACCTCCCATAAAAATTAAGATTCATAAATTTTTCAATATATTTTTTTCCCTCTTCTAGATTTAGTGCACATTTAGCACAAACAGGATAAAGTTTCCACCCATTTTTTTGATTAAGTGAAGGTGCAAAACTACTTTTATCAAGAGTATAAAATGGGAATATATCTGAAGTAAATCCATACACTTCATCTTCGTTATTAAGACAAATACTACAAATTTTATTTTTTCCGATAGATTGGAGCCCATATTTATTATAATACCGGAAATTTGAACGATCAACTAATATACTTCTAAATATTTTTAAATCAAATAAATATTGAATTTCATCATTTTCTTTAAATAATAAGGTTAGTAATGTTCCTCCCTTAATTTCGTTGTCACTGAAAGCGTTTATTGTATTTTTGATATCTTTTAGGATGATTTCCTGATTTTTTTCAAGAACTTTTTTAATTCCTTCAATTTCTTTAATTGCTTCCTCACTTAGATTGTATGAATTGCTTTCAGAAAACCAATGTAAAAATTTTTTCTTGAATGTTTTGTCTATATCTGTTATTTTACAAGTGGGAGTTACATCAGCACCTTGAGATTCACCTCTTCTATAAAGATATTTTTCAAAATTAATAGAATCATACTCTTCAATCCTTATAGTTTCATAGTCATAGTTATTGCCAGATTTATTTAGTACTATACCTACTACATACTTAGCTTTTGAATCTTGTGTCAATATAGATAAGGGAGGTCTATTCTCCTTTTTAATTAAATATTCTCCAATAGTAGCAACTGAGTTAATCATTTATGCACCTGGTATTTTATTTTTACATGATTTTATAGGATTAATAAATCCAAATCCCATTGAATTTTTTTCACCAAGTCCTGTTTCCATCAAAAAAGAATAAAATTTTTTATAGTTTTGACTTACATATTCTTTCTCTAAATTTTTCCACATGGACCCTATAATTATGAATTCATTTCCCCTTTTTATAGTATTAATAACAACTTCTTTGTTAAATACTAATTTATCAAAAATGCTGCCCTCTAAAGTTAAGTTTTCATTGTAGAAAGCATTATATTTTTTTAATGCGTTATCCTTTATTCTGTCCAAAAAGAAAAGTAAGTCTTTATCTCTTTCAAATGAATAGTAAATATTATTTTTATTATCTTTATATAATACAATTGGGCTACCAGTAATCCAAATTCGTTTAAAAGGGACTTTGATTATTCTTGCTTCGATTTTAAAGGGATGTCCAGCAATCATTTTTTCCCCACATAATTTTGAATTTAAAAATTGAATAAAGCTTTTATCAGGAGATGATACTATTAGATTCTTTTTTTCTCCTTCTTTATAGTCGTTTGTTGGGAATACATCAGAAAAACAGAAAAATTTGAATCCTTTGGTATCATGAAAATCTGGATATTCTAATTTAAAAGGTGAGTAAAGAAATCCTTGTATAGAGTGCTTATTAATTTCATTATAACTAAAATTTTCTTTTGATATTAATTCAATCATTAATCTCAATTAAATCACTATAAATCTTATTCACTAATCTATTTCCCTTTTATATTTATAAAGATTTGGGAAATAATAGGAAAAATAGTGAAAAAATATTATTTTCCATATTTGGTTTTTAAAAAAATTTTTCCATTTTCTGTATTACAGTATGGAATACCTCATTGATATTTTATTTTTTCATTAGATGAATTATTTTGATATCCTGTATGTTATTTTTAATGTATTCCAATATTAATCTTCTATGGCATTTATCTGGCTTGTTCTCAGAACATAGTAAACATATGGTATGCTTATCTTCTAACATTTTATTGTAAGTTGTTTTTAAACTAGGGTCTCTTAATAGTTTATTGAATTCTTTTTCATAATACGCCCAGTCGCGGTCTTTTTTATATTTATTGAGTAAAGTTTCTGGTGTTGCTATTGAGGTCTCATGCTCATACTCAGCGTTACATATCTCTTTTAAGAAATACCTTAAATCGTCTTTTTTGGAAAATCCAGCAAGTTGTGATGTGTTGTGTCTTCTAATATCTATTATCTTAGTTATATTTGATTCTTTTAACAAATTAAAAAATTCTTCTGCACTCTTTTCTGATGTTCCAATTGAGTATATGCTTTTCATTCAATAATCTCCATACTAAATT
>JAKQTP010000097.1 GCA_029563035.1 archaeon
ATGAGAATGTGCAAATATATTATTTCCTGCATTAACCAGGACTATTGGGAGAAAGTAGTTACAGCCTTTTTGAGTGACAACAACCAATATCTTTTGAACAGGCAACACGATATAAGTCTTTTAGCTCAAGATATACAGAAATATTACAACTTGGCAGTCAACCCTGAAATAAAAAAAGTTATTAATATTGCTAAAGTGCAAAGCAAAGTTGAAGACAAAGAGAACGAAAAAGACATATTGGAAAAGCAAAATAACTATAAATCAATCAAGGATCAGGTTGAACATTTATTATTTTGTGTTGAAAAAGACCATAACACTATTGCACAGCATAACCTGGAAGGTTTGCTTTCTGAAATACAGCATAAATACCCAGGGCTTTATTCTTATGCCAATGAGAAATTTCAAAGAATAAAAATACAAATGGTTGAATATACAGAGCCAGAGAAACCTGTATTTCATGATGTTTTGAAAACTGAAGTCGAGCCAAAAAAAGAAGAAAAGTTGCCTGACCTGCCGGAAGACTTAGCCCGACAATTAAAAGAAAAAATGGAGGAGCAAAGAAAAAGACTTGAACAAAATGAACAGATATTGAGGGAAGAGCAAAAAAGAAAAATAGTATAAGGGAGGACAATATGTATCTTGAAACCGACTTAAAAAACTTTCTGCAGATTGCTCTTGAGGTTACCGGCACAAGCCGATGGAGTGATATGACTATTGCAAGCGTGATCAAAAAGCTACAAGAGAATTTCCTGGATGAAGATATAGCCAAAGGGCTTGATTATATAGCTTCACATAGCCGAGAACGACTTACATTTGCCTACATCGAGGAGACAATAGCAAAAATAGTGAATAGAAAAAACAAGGCTATCAAGGAGGAGAAGAAAGCAACTGCAGATGAAAAGGAATTAGTCAGTTTTATAAATGAATACACAGCAAAATGTTTTGAGGAAAAAAAAAGCATAGATGAATATTTTGAAGGGCTCGAGCCTGTGAGAGACTTGCTTCAAAAACATAGTCTTTTTGATATGCAAAGCGGGCGATGGGCAAAGTGGGTTATAGAACACAAAGGGGGATAATATGGAAAAAGGAATATTTATTAATTCGCATAGAATCACGAAGGAAGTGCCATGGAAAGATAATTATTTCAGTGATATCTGGGTAAAGGATATAGAAAAAAATACATTGATATTTTGTGCTCCTTGTGATGTTGATAACCATATAGAAATTGATAATAAAAGATATTTTGGCATAGTTATAACAAGGGAAAAGCATAAAGTTATTCTAATTTTGAATGATAATCCTGAAGAAAATATAAATGGTAATCTTCCTGTTTTGAATTCTGATGAAACAGTTAATAATGTATTAATTTGTGCATCTGATTTCCCTTATCCTGAAAAGTGTATAATAATTCCAAAAGATGAACATAATAAATTTATGTCGTTCTTTAACTTAGGAGATATTATTGAAATTCATAAGGTATAGGAGGAAGTATGAAAACTGTTACAGAACTCTTAAGAGAATTTGGATATATTGATGAAACTAAATATACAAATCCTGCTGAAATAAACATAAAAATAAATCAAGATGAGTATGAAAAGCTAAAAACAGATAAGGGCTTATAAGATATGAAGACAATAGCAAAAAAGAAATATAATACACTTGTCAGCCAGGATTTCATAAGCCTGAAAGAAGGTTACTATTCGGTTGAGGTAAAAAGGATAAGAAGCCTTGAACAGCATAGAAAATTCTTTGCCCTCGTCAAGGTATATATGGAAGCCTCAGGACGGTTCAAAACGGTAGAAGAGTGTCTACAGGTGTTGAAAATATGTCTGGGATATTCTCATACGGTAGAATACAAGGGGCAAAAATATATAGTGCCCGATAGTATAAGCTTTGAAAGTATGGATCAAGATAAATTCAATGTGTTCTTTGACCGTGCAGTAGAACTATTCGCTGCCGATCTGGGAGTGAGCAAAGAAACATTTTTGAATGAATTGGAGTAAAAATGCAATACAATATATAGTAAAAGAGCGTAAAATGAGAATAATAATATGGGGTAGCCGTAAAATAAATAGGATAAAAGCCAAAGAAATAATAGAAAATAAAATAGAAGAATTGAAACCAGAGTTAATAATAACAAGTGCAGAAACCGAAGGAGTTTGTTCATTAGCAAGAGAAATAGCTAAAAATAAATTGATTTCA
>JAKQTP010000114.1 GCA_029563035.1 archaeon
AAGTATAAATTTGTACGCGTAGTTACAAAATGAATTATCTTAGACACATATTATTGCTCACATTATCAGCATTTTATCGAAACAAAGCGACTATGGATAATGAAGATATAAACGTAATTGTAAGTTTACACAGATGTTACCTGCAAAACTAAAAAAGACGACAGTGCACATTAATGAGAGAATTGACAAATTGAAAATAGATAAACAAATACAAGACATTAGAGTTATTGAGTTCTACTCTTCTGACTTGACAAATCAACAAACCAGAACTTGTAACCATTTAAATTTAAATATTATGGACACAAGCTGATTAAAAATACTTTTTAAATTCAAATCAAAGGGAAAGCTGAAAACCTTAATCATAAACAGAGTAGGCAAAATTTAAAAAAATAAAAAATCATGGGATTTATAATTGTTCTTATCGTAATTGGAGTTGGAGTATATTTCTACAAAAGTAGTTCAATGTCTGACCCTTCAGAAGTAAAGGAACGTTACAAAAATCGTAACGATGAACAGAAAAAAGTTATTCGTTATTTTGCTGTAGAAGGTTGTTTATCAAAAACAATATCTGATACCGAATATAATGAATTAGTAAAATCTACAATTTCTAATCAAGATTTCAAGAAAAAAGCATTAGACAAAATTGGATTAGACGAATCAGAACTAAAAGAAATTGACCCTGTTCATTTTGAAAACTGGGCTTTTGGTAAAGATAATAATGTTAGTTATGCCAAACGAGGAAAAGATGGAGTTTGGAGAAGTTCTGCTTATCAAGTTTCTTGGTTGTTTTTCTCTTCTACTCAAGTGTATTTGTATCAAAATACAATTCATTTTGATAAAGATGACAAAAAAGTTGCAACTGAGGAGTATTTCTATAAAGATATAACGAACTTCTCTACAAGTACAGACACAGTAGAAACACCGTATTGGGATCCTAAGCAAAAGAAATATTTATTAGAGAATATTGATTCTAATCGTTTTTCATTAGTTGTTCCAGGTGATAAATTCTATTGTTGGCTTGAACAAAACGATTATACAGAACGAGCAATTCAGGCAATGAAAGCAAAATTGCGTGAAAAAAAATCGTAATTGAATAATGGAAAAACCTCAAAACAAATACGAGTTGGAAGCATTAATAAATTATTGCGTTAACAGAGAAGTGAAAAGACCTAAAACAAATATTATTACAGCAATGAAATACTTAATTGTTTTAGAGTTAGCAACTCTTTTAATCGCTTATTTAGTTGCTAAAATGCTCGTATTTGTTGGTTTTAGTTACAATTTTACTTCGTTGCACTTTATCATTAGTGTACTATTGCTAATGTTGTTTTATAAAAGATTTTCTATTCTTTTTATAGAACTATATCAGCACTATGCCTCGGAAGAAAAAAGAAGAAAATGTACATTAAAACCAACCTGTTCAGAATATTCTATTATGGTATTAAATAAGTATGGAATGTTTGAAGCATTTAAGAAGATTTACATTCGCTTATTTATTACATGTAATGGTATTTACGGAGTAGACAATCCTTAAAATTATTAAAAAAAGAAATCATGGGACTTTTCAATAACAAAAATCCAAACGAAACCGCCTTTACAGGCGGTCAAAAGCATTGGGCTGATGTAATCAAAAATACTGGCTCCGGTGAACTTTTAATTTGGCGACAACCAGAGGAAGATTTTAATACAAATTCTACTCTTATTGTTATGCCGGGCGAAGAAGCTATTTTTATAAAAGGTGGAACAGTTGAACAAACCTTTGAAAATGGAACTTACAAACTATCAACTGAAAACTATCCTTTTATAAGTCGTTTACGAAACGCTTTTACTGGTGGCATAAGTACATTTAATTGTGTTGTTTATTTTGTTCGCAAAGCTCACTCCGAAGAAATTTTGTGGGGTACAGATTCACCAATTCAAGTGCGTGACAAAATGCTTGGAATTGCAACCAAACTTAAAGCAAGAGGGGCATACAAAGTTCAGATTGACAACCCTGTTAAGTTTCTTGAAAAACTAATAGGTAATAATGTGCCTTTTCAATTTCAGGAAGAACTTAGCAAATATTTCATTAATGAATTTCAAAGCAAA
>JAKQTP010000014.1 GCA_029563035.1 archaeon
AATAATTTATTAAGTTGGGAAAGAAAAACTTACTAATTTTATGACATATCCAAAACTAAATAATTTTAACGAAATGTACACACCACCAGAGGCCATGAAATACATAACACCATTTATGCCTAAAGATAAAGTTTATTGGGAAGCTTGTTATGGTATGGGACACATGGCAGATGAACTAAGGAGACTTAGTTATGATGTGGTTGGGCATAAAGATATTGACTGCTTAATAGATGAGCCAAAAGAACATTGGGATATCTGGATAACAAACCCACCCTTTAATGGTAATAAAAAATTCATTAGACGAGCAATAGAACTAGGTAAGCCATTTATATTCCTTATTCGCTTAGAACATTTAGGTGGAGTTGAGGCTTGTGAATTATTAAAAGGTAAAGATATAAAAATAGTTATACCAGAAAAGAGAATAAATTATTTAACACCTAAAAGTTTGAGAGGTGAGAAGGTTGGTGGTTCACCATTTCACAGTATATTTCTTACTTACAAAGTAATAGAGAGTAATAATCAAATTATATATATTAAATAAAAAACAAATATGATAACATTAGAAAAACATTTTCAATTAAAGTTTGGACACTGGGTGAAAGAAGAAAGGGTTACTGGGTTATTTGAATTAAAAATAAGTCATGGCAACACTGTTCCTTTTTCTCGATTTGAATCGCAACAACTTCCATCTCTTTGGAAATGTTATACTGAAGGTTTATACCATAAAGAGTCAGATCTATCGGTCGGGTTGAAACCAGCAGATTGTTGGTTTATGTATGGAGATGCTTATGTTGGTATAATGTTCAACATCCCAGAAAATCAGAACGAGTTTTACTTAATTCATATAAGAGAGGTGATGAAACTGTATAATGCAGGAAAAAAGTCAATCACTAAAAAAAATTGTCAAGAATTTGGAGTTAGAAAGCTTTTAAAATAAATTATGATATAACTATCATATAATAATTAAGTCGTTAATATGGGGTAATTTTACGCCAAATTCACGATACTACGCCTATGGCTAAGTTAAAAGAGTTAAAAAATGAAGAAATCTCAACAGAAAAAGTTGAAGATGTCAAGTTGGAAGAAGAAACACCGGTTGAAGAAGAAAAAGTGATAGCTGAAGACACTACAAAAAAAGACATCGAAGATTTAAAGAGAAGAATCGATCTAATAGAAAAAAGGATATTCTAGTTTGTTAGAATAAAAAAAGAGAGAGCTGTGAAGCTCTCCTTTTTTATTTGCCGACTGTTTGCACCAATATTGGTGCTGCTATTTCTTTAGATATTATTTTGAGTGATAGTGATGTTAATATAAATTTAAGATATTCTTTATCATCCATATAACCTCTATCATAAATATCTAATAATAATTTTTCCTTAGCATCATTACTTTGATTCATAAGAGATCTATAATGAACATTCCCAAAGTTAGTTATATATTCTTCTTGTAAAGCGTTATTTAATGTCTTGTATTCTGATGCTATCTCTTTTATATTTTTATCATCTCCAATTCTTTCTTTGGCAAGTTTAATTAAATCAACAGTTGGATCATACTTTGGATCTTTATTTATTTTTTCAACTAAGTTGTTAACAACACCTTTCTTTATCATTAGTTCTATGGCCGCCTTAGTTCTTTCTTCTTTTATTATTTGTTGATCAGCTTCGTAATCTCCTCTATTAGTAATTCTATAAAATCTATTTATAACTGGAGTATTTGAAACTATTTGCTCAGTAACAGTTCTACTTTCTACTGAATCATGCAAATTAAGTTTTAAAATTCCAGATTGATTTAGTGTCCATTTTGTCATTATCTTAGCTTTTTCAGAAGTTGGTAAATTTAATTCATTAGCTAAAAATATATGTTGTCTTCTGAAAGAGTCATAAGGATTTCCACCACTCATAGCAGTTGACCATGATTCGGCAATTGATATAGCTGGTATAGTACCAGGAACTTGGCCACCAGTATAAGCTAGTATATCAACCAACGCCCTTCTTCTTATATTTTTATCATTACTATGTAAAGCTATTCTAGCAATGTTTCTAACAAAAGAATGTACCATTCTAGCTTCTTCATCCATAGGAACTGATATTGACTTTACCTTTCCATTCTCGTCTATTCCGATAGGGATATTTAGATAATTACCTTTTAGATACTCAGGTAATAATGACCACTTTCTTTTTTCATCATCTCCAAAAAATCCTTCTTCAGCAGCGACCCCAACTAAGGCAGGTATAATAGCTTTTCTCATCATTCTATACCAGAAAGCAGTCCTACTTCCTTTGCCAGCTGCATCTTTGACAAAAGCTTTTTTACCCATATTTTCTATACCTCTAATGATTGGGTTATAGAATATAAATAATGATGAAATGTTTTTACTCTGCCTAGCTTGTTTCCAGAAGTTAGGTGAACCTACATGATTTCTAATAACAGATAAATTATTATCATCTAATACTCCTAATTGTTTCATATGCATATAAGCAGCTAACTTAGGAGTCTCTTCAAGCGTCTGAGCTAATCCTTTTGCCTGTTTTCCTAATTGAGATAGTTTGCTACCTTTTTCTTTTAATCCCAATGTTTGTAATATATATTTTACTGCCATAGCATCTTGTTCTTTCAAATTCTTTGTGTCTATTTTATACATTCCACTAGGATCAACTTCTATTATATGGCTCTTTAATCCCTCTTCAACAATAGGTGTATATCTTCCAAACAAATTCTTTTCTTTAATATTTTTAAATGACTTCCAGTACCACTTAGCTTGGTTTAATTTAGCTATAACATTTCTATAAGTATTATTGGCTAAAATGTTTAGACCTTTGTTAGATTTATCTTGTGCCGCCCTTGTCCACTCAGGACTAAATATTAAACTAGATGTTCCCCAATCTCTAAATAGAAAGTTAACAACTTGAAAGCCAGGGTTTATGACACCTGTATATAATTGTTTAAATGGTTTTGTTATAACATTAAATGGCTTTAGAAGAGAACTCAAAGTACCTAAGTTATCTTGGTTTAAACTATTAGCTATATCATCTGGTAAATAATATGATTCAATTTTACCATCTCTTTTTATTTCGACCAATCCCCAATCCTTTGGTGGAGTTTTGACATTCCTAATCATCTTACCACTTTCAGTTTTTATATTCGATACCTCAGCTTTCTTTATATCACCGGCATTCTCTTCCAATAAATTATCTATTACATTTTTCTTTATACTATTTTTAGCACCAAAATGTGAAACAGCTTTAGCACGAAGTAATGTGTTGACAAAAGGACTAAAATCCTTATCTATATTTCCAACTGATTGTTTGATATAATATCCTATATTATTAGTTTCTTTAAATAGGACATTAAAAGGAGCATAGAAATTATTTGATTTCATTAATTCTAGTTGTTCTGAACTCCATAAATCAGGGAATTGTAGTTGTAAATCTTTTAAAGCATCTCTTAAATTTTGAGCTTGTTTTAAAACTATATCAGCCTTTTCTTTTCCTAAAATATTTTCTAATTCAGACAATACCTCTTCTGAAGTCTTGACATCCATACCTTTAATATTGGCAACATCTTGTCTGGTAATATCTTTGGCAATACGCTCTAAACTCAATACGGCATCCATATCACTGGCAGTCAAATCTGCTTTTTTAAGAACATCCATAATCGGCTTTATATTTTTTTCTGTCCATAGATATATTTCATTATTAAATCCTCTGTCCATAACTTCCATTAAATTCTGTATAGGTTTACCTTTCTTCCTTGTCCATGCGTGTTGATACCACCCTTCTCTCATTAATGCTTCCAACCAAGGTTTCTTATTTAAAGCCTGTTTCTCTGCTACCATAGAGGCAAATTTGCCCTGAGCATTCTGACCGGAGTCTTTCAACATTTGATAACGAGATTTCATTAAACTAGGTTTATCACCCATTAATTCTGCTTGAATAGATAAAAATTCTCTTTCAACATCTGGTTTTTTATCCAATGATCTAAAGAATGATTTATAAAATGTTGGTGCAGTTTCTTGAGCTAAAGCTGGATCATTAAACAAAACAGAAACAAAGTCGGCATATAACTCAGCAGGTGATTTTCTATATCCATCATAACTAGGATTTAGACCATCTTCCCACGGTTTCCAAATCCTAGATAATTTTATCAATTCGTCTTTAAATCTAGGGTTATTAAATTCTATTTTTTTATTAATTGCCTCTAATTTTTTAAACAGAGGTTCAGTTAATTTATCTTGTTGTGAATCCAATAATACATCGTCTTTAACTATCTTGTTTATTTCACTTATTATTTTACTTCTTTCATCTAAAATAGCAGGATCATCAACAAAGTTTTTTCTAAACTTTGACAATGTTTTTAACCTACCAATTAAATTACCCCTAGATAAATTCTTATCTGGCATATAATCTATTAGGTGACCTATCTCGTGAGCCATTGTTTTACCTATTCTTGTTTGATATTGTTCTTTGCTTTCCTCCTTACCTCTTTTATATAGCTCTCTGTTCATAGCTATTTCTTCACCGGCCATTCCGTTTGGTCTAAAATATCCGTTAAATTTCTTAGATGATTTCATTATAAAATTCAAATCAGGAGCTATTGATTTAGCCAATCTATATTGTTCAGGTGTTTCAATTGTCTTTAATTTGGTTTCAGCTTGACTCTTTGGCAATTCAATATACTCACCTTTGTCAGGTTTTATTTCTGATGACAATGTTTTATTTATTCCTTTTAAAATAGTTATTTCTCTTTCTCCGTCAGCTAACATTTGTGCTATTCTGTTATATCCATCTAAAACTTCACCCTTAGAATTAACTATTGGGTTCATTGAAAATGGCTCACCTTCGTATTCTCTAATTTTATTATTACTCAAATATTCATCAAGATCTTTGTCTAATTTTCTTAATTCATCTATTTTAATATTTTCTGTTTTATAATCCTCTGCTTTTATTTGTTTTAACGTATAATCACTTAAACCACCCTGATCACTACCCAAATCTTTAGCTTCTTTAGCTATTTGATTACCACTATATTCAGCTTTAGTAATATTTTCATCTATTTTTTTGTCAGCTACATCTATATTAGTTGTAGTTTTACTAGCTGGAATTTCCATATTGACAGTTGGAGTTTCAGACACAGTAGGTTCAGCATTAAAATCTAAAGCCATACTAGATTTAGCTGGAGTTATTTCTTGTGGTTTTAATAATTCTTGCCCGGCCATCTCTATTTTATTTGGAACAATAGCCTTTGACACTGGCATTGAAGAAGAAATATTGTCTGTTGCTTTTAGTATTAAATTGTTTCCCTTGACAGCCAAAACAACTTCTCTGCCAGTAGCCTTAGAAGTTTCAGAAATAATTGTATCTAACTCGAGAGGTGCATTTAATATTTCACCTTTACTTCCTCTTTTTATATATCCCTCAAAAATAACACTTTTTTGTTTTGGAACTACTTTTATTTTTAAATCTTGAGCAATAGGTATGTCTCTTGTTATTCCCTTAGTTATAGTAACACTTTCTTTTAATGGTTTCTCTAATTGCCCCACTTTTTTCCATAAAGCAAACTCCTTTAATGTTTTCATAGCTGGTATTCCTAATACTAGATCTCCAAACATATGAAAAATACCAAAAGAACCAAGAACTGCTATGTCTTGTATTTTTACATCTCTTCCATCTGTTATTCCTCTTGCTTTTAAGTAACCTTGTGCTGCCTGACTCATGCTCCATTCACCACCAGTTTTTATATCATTCAAAGCCATTTCTTTGGTGGCATCAAGAATATATTTTGTATCAACTCTATCAGATGTCATAACAGCCGGTGTGCTTTGTGATATTTCAGACTTAGGATATTTGTCATCTTCTTTCAATGTAAAAGCACCAGTAGCTTCGTTTAACAATAGTGAAACTGGTAATGAAGCCCAATCAGTTGTGGCTCTTATCATCCCAAAAATATCTTTCAAACCAAAACTTTCACTTTCCATTTTAGAAGTAGAATTTGCCATTGTGTCCTCACCGAAGTTTGACATTAAAGATTTAAAAGGATCAGCAGTTTGCTGAACATACTTTAATGGTTCGCTTTTTTTAACTGGAACAGTTTTATTATATACTTGATAATCACCACCAGCCAACAAGTTTCTGTAATTTTGACCAGCATCTATTCTCTCTACCTTTGGTTCTTCAACCTTAACAACAGATTTTGGCAACCTGCTATTAAGTTCTTTATAATCTATTGAAGATGATGGATTGACACGACTGTTTACTTGTTTGAAATCTATCATATTTATTTTTTATTAAATTTATTCTACTCCTAGTTTACTACTTATTTTTCCTATTTCAGCTGTTAATGGATCGACTGTCTTTCTATTTGATAGTTGAGTTTCATAAGCACCCTCTTTACTCCATAAATCTTTGTTTAATAAACTGTCAATTAAATCATCTTGTTCTCTTCCTTGTTCTCCATCAGCTACTGGATATTTTGTTTTAAGAGTATTATAAGCAGTTTTCCAATCAGTTTTACCTGTTGATAATAAATTTAATTGATTTTCTGCATCATCATAAAATGCTTTTAGTTCTTTAGAAGCAGTATCTCCACTACCACTAGCCATATCAGCTCTCAATTTATTTATCTGTGCGTAGTTTTGAGCTGTACTTGATTTAATGTTTTCAATTTGAGCAGCACTCATTGCCATTTTATCTAATCTATCAGTCAACCCAGCAGAAGCTACATCAACTAGACCTTGTAAATAAGGGCTTTCTAAACTTAATTTAGATAGCATTTTAAGTGTTTCTGGGTCACTTATATTATATAACCCATTTTGAGCATTTTGTAAAACATTT
>JAKQTP010000138.1 GCA_029563035.1 archaeon
GGAGATGACCTGAATAACCTAGAACCTGAACTGAAAAGGATTAAACAACTCTATAATATTAAATGGGTAGTGCCTGATAATAAAGGAGGAAGATGGATGATTCCTTTACTTGAGGAATTGTTTGGAAAAGGACGTATCCAATCATTTAACTTTACTACTGATAAACAACAGGGCTACGAATTGTTGAGGGAAGGACTTAATTCCAGAGAGATTGAACTGCCAAACTACCAACCAATGATTACACAACTGCGAAATCTGAACGAAAAACTTAAAGCAAATTCAACTAAAGGAAAAGATGACCTGGCAGATGCATTGATGATGGCGTGCTACCCACTTATGCAAAAAGAAACGAGAAAGTTTAAGGTAATAACATATACACAACCTATAAAAAAATATGAGAATATAGAAAATAGTAGAAGTTAAACTAAAAAATAAGAGACAAAATAGGATTTAGATTAAGACTATCTACTACGAAACCCCCCCTTTTTTCTTCTCTTTTTCGTAATATTGAGTATATACCAAATAGATAGGTTTATATATTAGAAATCTTTATAAACTTATGCATAGATGTGCGCCATAGTGCGCCATAGTGCGCCTTAATTTCAATTTATAAAAATAGTGCGCCATAGTGCGCCAAGTATTGTTATGTATAAGTTAGAAAAAGGTTAATTTATTACCCTAAATATAATTATATTATACTTATATTTGTTATATATTATATAATTATATTATACTTATATTTATTTTATTACCTTAAATATAATAATATATATATTTATATTTATTTTATTACCCTATATATAATAATATATATACTAATATTTATTTTATTCTTTTATATATAATTATATTATTTATTTTATATACTAATATTTATTTTATATATATTATATTTATTTTATTATTTTCTTTATATATTATAATATTCTTTTATTGTAATATATATTACAATACAATAATATATATTATTGTATAGTTATATATATATTACTATATAGCAATATATATTGCTATAAAAGAATATATATTCTTTTATTGTAATATATATTACAATATTGTAATATTACCATGCATAAATAAGAAATAGAAAAAAAGGTATTACACTCCAATATAACAATATTGTTATATAGAGATGACACAAATAGTTTTTAAATATATCTTCAAACAACAACCCTGTCTATTATAAATTGTGGAGAGAATGCTTTTAGGTCATCATATGTCTGGCCGGTTCCAACAAAAAAGATTGGCTTTTTAAGTTCGTTTAAAATAGAAATTGCAACTCCACCTTTAGGGTCAGTATCAATCTTTGTTAGAATTACTCCATCAACACCTATCTCTTTGTCAAACCCTAAAACCTGATCAACAATTGCTTGACCAGCTTGTGCTTCGCCAATATAAATTGTTAGATTAGGGCTAACTACTTTTTTTATTTTCTTAAGTTCCTGCATCAAGTTGATATTGTTTTCTTGTCTTCCTGCAGTATCAATAAACACATAGTCTATCTTTCCTGCCTTTGCAGAAGTTACAGCATCAAAGGCAACAGCAGCAGGGTCTGAACCATAGTTTTGCTTAATAATTTTCACACCAATTGCATTTGCATGTTTTTCAAGTTGGTCGATGCTTCCTGCTCTAAAGGTGTCTCCTGATGCTAAGACAACAGATTTGTTTTCTTTCTTATAGTGATAAGCAAACTTAGAAATTGTAGTTGTCTTGCCTGCTCCATTTGGACCAATAAACATTATTACAAAAGGCAAATCTGGCTTTCTTGTTTTTTCTATATAGTTATTAATATCGCAATCAATGTCTAATTGCGTTTTTAATGACTCTCTTATGTGTTGCTTTATGTCTTCTAAAGGGTTGTCTTTTGAAAAGCTTGCAGAAATTAATTTTTCTTTTAGATCTTTACAGATATTCTCAGCAGAAACAATTGAAACATCCGCCTCAAGAAGCGAGAGTTCAAACTCCTCTAAAAAATCAGAAATCTCTTTTTCTGAAAGTGTGATTTTGCTTGTAAAAATACTTTTAACAGAAGTAATAAATGATTTTTTTATTTCTGTTGTTTTCTTAACTGTCAAATCTTCTTGTGGCTCTGTAGATAGTGGCTTTGGAGTAGGTTGTTCAATCTCAGAAACTACAGGTTCTGGCTCAACAGAAGTTGGTTGTGGTATTTCTTCTTCTGTTGGCTTAACTTTAGGCTTTGGCTTAAAGATATCAAAAATAGAATGCTTATCTTTTTTTGGAACTTCAGGAGCAGGGTACTTAACTTCAGGTTCTGAAACCTTAACTTCTGGTTTTTCAAGAACCGGTTGCTTAACCTCTGGCTTAACCTCTGGCTCTTCTAAAACAGGTTCAGGGACTTTAACTTCTGGCTGTCCAAGAATAAGCGCATCTTCTGTGGTCTGACTATCTATGGCTTTCTCAAGCTTATCTGCATCTTTTGTTAACTCTTGAACAGATTTGGATTCTGCAACTTCAGGAGTTGATATTTGGGGCTCTTGTGGCAAAGCAATTTCTTGTTTAGTTTCGACAACTTGCTCTTCTTCTGCTTTTTCTTTGGCCTTTCCAAATAACTTATCTGTAAAGCTCTTAAACTTGTTTTTTAATAAATCAAACAACTCAAAAACCCATTTTATTTATTTAATTGATATCTCTTGATCTTTTCTTTTGCTCTTCCCTTAATTGCATCTCCCTAAAGACATTAGATATTTGTTCAAGCATTTGTGATGTCTGGTTATATGATTTTATTAGTTTTTCTTTTGCTGATTGCAATTCCTTATTTCTCTTGTCTATATCTTCAATTACTTCATCAATGCTTCTTTCTGTCATTATCTGACCAGGAAGCATAACTTTAATTGATGATTTATTAGAAACCTCACACTCCATTAAGACCCCTGCGCCAAGATTTACCAATAGTTTTTCTTCACTTTTTAATTTCTTTATTTGCTTTAATGTGGCTTCTGCTTTCTGCATTTCTTGTAAAATACTATCTATTTGTTCAACTCTTTGAGATATACCTTGTAATTCTTTTTCTTTATTTTGATATAATTGGATAGTCTGGTTCTTATCAAGTGTTATTGTTTTTTCAGTTTTGATTTCTTTATTTTCTTTTGCCATAATTAATTCCCCCTCATTTTATTTTAAATCCACAACAAGCTCATCTATTTTTATCATCTCAATATTACTTGTTGTTTCCCCAACTAATATCCCATTTTTATTGCCCATAATATCATTACCAACAAATACATCTCCATAATTTGCTGTTGTTGCTTTTCCAGGAACTTTAAATTTTTTCACAAAATAATTAAATTCTTTAATATCGATTGTTGGGTTAATCAAAAACAAAGAATCAGATACAAAGATTGAGCTTCCTGGGAGATCAAACCCAGCAAAGTTCTTCTGTTCAATATCTACCTTAAGGAATTTTTTAATCTCAGAAACAGTTTCTGGTCGGAAAAGAGGGCTTGCAATCCCATAATTGGAATTGATTGCTAATAGATTTCCAAAAGCATTGTTATCATCAGCTATTGTCTTTACCTTTAGTCCTTCTTTTTCTAAGTGTGCCAATTCTTCTGAATGAATGCTGTTTTTCTCAACAACTATCTTTTCATTAATTCCTGAAAGATATACACCTAACAGACCAGATCTATTAATTGAAGTTTTTATGACCTTAACATCTAAAATCTCTTCAATCTTTCTTTCTTCTTTTGCAAGAATGCTGTGTGGAACTAAGCAAATCTTTTCTGTACAATAGGAATATATATTTAGAAACGGTGAATTATAAATTGTTGATCTATCTAGTTTCATAGCTTTTCAGTTTGTTGACTCCACTTTCTCTGCAGTTTTCTTTTCTGTTTTATCACTTGCCTTCTTTTCTGGTTTTTCTGGCTTATCACTTGTCTTTGCAATTTTATCAGTTTTCTTTTTTTCTGTATTTGCTGTCATTTTCTTTTGAGAGGTAGCTTCCTTTACTGCTTTTTGTACTGCTTCTTTAAATTTTGGCTTTTCCTTAGGTTCAGGAGTTGCCTTCCCAAAATCTTTAAATTCCTTTGAATCTTTCAAGAAGACATAAGCCTTACCAGAATCAATCTTTAAGCTTATTGCAATTTTTCTTGGAGGATTTTGAATACTATTTTTCCAAATATATTCGTTTACCTCTTTTGAAATAATTACATCTTTCTTTTCCATTCTTGTATGTTTTTTAAGAAAGCTAAAGATTTCAGCAATTGCATTATTTGCTCTTCTTGTTCTTGGTTTGTTATCATAAACCTTTTTTAAAGGTATTACATAATTTTCACTTGGCATATCTTAATCACTTCCTCTTCTTCTTTATTGGATTTCTTACAACTACTGTGTTTCTTGTCTTTCTTACTTTTCTTCTTGCGGTTTTTTCTTTCTTTCCGCTCACTCTTGCTGTTTTCTTAACAGCATCTGCTTTTTTAAGTTGTAATTTTCTAAATTCGTCTCCGAATTCTGTTTGTTTCCAGTTTCTTTTCTGTTTTCTATTCCATATTCTTTTTCCTGCTTTTTGAATAATCCAAACAGGGGTATTTAAATAACCAGGACCTACTTTATCTCTCTGAGAAATTAGAAATTCTTTCTTTTCTCTTGTTTTTTGTTTTGCCATTATTCTTCAACCTCCTGTTTCTTTTTATTATTATCTTTCTTTCCTTTCTTTTCTGCAACATCAAACACAGACTTTTCTTTTGTGTCTTTTGTCATTGCAATATCTTTTTCTTTCTTGACAATCTTGTATTTGCTATAGTCTTTTAATATATTATCAGCTATCTTATCTAGATAACTTTGTCCTGCAGGAGTTATTATTCTTCCTTTCTTTTCTTCTGATTTACTTACAAGTCCCAATTTCTCTAAATCTTGTAAACAAACCCTTATTATTTTTCCGCCTGCTTTTCTAAACTCTTCTGGCTTAACTCCTCTATTCTTTTTTCCACCATAATATGTTCTTAATGAGTTGACTGTTGTCTTATTATTAATTGCAACTTTTCTAAGAATAGATGCCATTCTGATATACCACCAATCAACATCTTGTGGTGCTCTCTCTCTGCTACAGCCAGTCTTTACATATTCTGCAAATTCTGGCATCTTTACTTTTTTGTTTGTCTTTAAGTCCTTTGCAATCTCAGCTATCATAATCTGAGCTGGAACGTCTTTTACATTAGCCAAATTATTCACCTCTAGTTTTTTAAATTTCTCTGGCTTCCTTTCTGGAAAACTCAAGAAAATATTTCGCATTTCTGCTGATTTCTTGGCAAAACCAATGCTTTGTCAAAAAACAAGTATTACAATATATTTATAGAATAGTTTTATTTAAATAGGTTTTGTTTTCACTTGAGTGCAATTTTCTTTATCTTGTCACACTCTAGACAATGAATCTTAAGATATTTTTGCCTCTTATGATTTTTGTTTTCAGTTATTGTTCTTACTTTTGTGTTTTTACTTGTTCTTATTGCATAACAATATCTACATACTTTTCTGTGAAGTTCTTTTGGAAATCTAAAATTGATCTTTTTAGAAATATCAAAAGCAAGCCCAATATAATCTTTGATATAGGGGTTACCTATTTTTAGATTATTTTCAGAAATCGCAAAATCAATTAAAAAATAAACTCTTTTCTTGTATTCGTCTTTGCCTTTCATAATTTTTCAAAAAATACGCCTGCCGGGAGTCGGACCCGGGCCGAAAGCTTGGCAAGCTCCCATCCTAACCACTAGACTACAGGCGTCTTATTGTGTTGTATAATATATCTAGCATAAAAAATGTTTATAAACTCTATTGTTTTTATTGTTCTTTCTTTATCATCTTAGAAATAAATAATCCAATAATCACCACTATAAAGACACAAACAAAAATTATCATTAAATAATCTGGTTTTGGCTTTTCAACAACAGAATCTTCTTTTATTTTTTCAAAAATTTCTGATTTGTTTTTATCTTCTTCAGAAAGGAAGGTGTTTTTATCAATATTAACATCAAACACATATGGTGTTTCTATGGTAGGTAATATTTGTGCCATTTTAAAAGAATTATAATCTCCTGACAACATATAACTTAAATATCCGTCTTCTGTCTTTTTAAAAATCTTTTGATATGTAATTTCTGAATATTTTGGTATCTTTTGATTTTCAAAATAATCTGTCCCGTTATAATCAAAAGCATAAGATATATTCTTTTCTTTTTTTGTATAATTTAAAACAGTATTTTCAAAAACAAGCAACCCATTTCGATAATATATTGTCGGCTCATAAACATAGAAAAGATCTTGATAATTGCCCCTATTATGATAAATATTTAATTCTGTAGTTTTATCTTTATATTGTGAAATATAACTAAACTTAAAAGTATATGAATTATTTAAATCAGGTAATTTAAAATAATAATCAAATTTCTTTGTTTCTAAAGGCTTGAGATGATAAACTGTTTTTCTAGTTTTTGGATAGATTTGCTTAAAATCAGAAGCTAATTGACTCGCAATCAAAACCACCAAATGATTATTTGTTTTGTTTTTTAATTGTAATTTTACAATATGTGGGCTACTTTGATATGCTTCTTTTTGCATTATAACATCAATATCTAGATCATTGCCTAATCCTAATTGCTCATAGGTTTTTACATCGTGATGGGTAAAGTACTGTTTTTTTTCTCCAAAACTCACAAGCACATTATTTGTATAAGTCACAGTATCTTTTGAACTTGGATCTTTTAATTTTTCTAAAATTATGTGAGTTGCATCAACACTACCTATTTCGTTATATGTAGGGTCTACAGGAATCCAGCCATATCCAGGTACATATACCTCTAACCATGCGTGTGGCCCCCATTTTTGGCCTGTATTTGTATATCCTACAACATATTTCACAGGATAACCTTGGGCTCTTAATATTGCTGCCTCAAGTATTGCAAACTCATCACAAACACCCTTTGCATCTGATAAGACAGACAAAGAATCATAAATTGAAAACACATAACTGTTGTCATCATCATAAGTTAAATAAGAATTAATCCAATTAGTCACATAAACTAAATTTTCTAGATCTTCGCTTTTCTTAAGATAATTAGCTAATGTTCTAATCTCGCTACTATCTGATTGTATATATCTAGTTGATTTTGTATATTCTTTAATTTCATCAGTTATTGGTATTAGCTCTGGTTTTAAATCTTCTAAAACAAATTTGTCTTCTGAAACTATATGCCCTGAGATGTAGAACACATATTGATTTTTAGTAATTGGCTTAACTTTAAAAGTTGCATATTTGTTTTCGCCATCAGCTATTATTTCTCCAAATATCTTTTCGCCATTATCATCAAAATAATATGCAGAAATATTCACTTCTTGATTTTTTAAATTTTGAAAAATCGCAGTCTTAAATGTAAATTCATCATTGCTTGTATAGTTTGAAAAATTAATTGGCGTAAACATATTCACGTCTAAAGAGATATATTTAGTTTTTATTGCATCAAATTCTAAAACATTGTTTTGATCTTCAGAATAAACAAAAGTAGAAAATAAAACAACAAATAAAAATACAATTACGATCTTTTTCATATTTTTTCTTTTTTGATTATTCAATAAAAATAAAAGAAACAACAGTTTATAATACTAATCATCCTTTATTTTTTATATGGCAAAATTAAATAAAACAGAATTATTTATTTTAATATTAATATTACTATATGCAGTTGTTGCTTTTTTCTTATATTCACATATGCCAGAAAAAATAGCAACACATTGGAATTTTAATGGCGTCGCAGATGGCTTTACCCCAAAGCTTTGGGGTGTAATGATTATGCCTGTCTTTTTCGTGATTATATTTTTTGTCTATGTCCTTTTTTCTAGAAGCGACATGTTTAAAAATGCAAATTTAAAAAAACAGCTTGATGTGACAATTATTTTAGCAATGTCATTTTTATTTTATATTTCTGTTCTTTCCTTAATTTATAATGTTGGAATTCATTTTAATTTTAGCTATTTTATTATCCCAGCAACATCTGTATTATTTATTGTTCTTGGTATTATCTTAATGAAAATAAAAAAAAGAAATCTGTTTTTTGGAATAAGAACGCCTTGGACCTTAACTGATGATGAGGTTTGGATAAAAACACATAAGCTTGGTGGCTGGTTATTTATAATAATTGGAATAACTACATTAATTGCTTTGGTTTATGTGAAACATTTTACAATTATCTTTTTCTCAGAAATAGTAGGTTCTTCAATAATTATTTTTCTTTATTCTTATGTGATTTACAAGAAAAAGTAAATGCTTTTTAAAAATATGCAGAAGACAGGATTCGAACCTGCGAAGCACTAAGCACACGGTTCTTAGCCGTGCCCCTTTGACCACTCGGGTACTTCTGCATCAATCTTCAATTTAAAGAAAAAATGGATCTGGGCGGATTCGGACCGCCGATCCTCACCTTGTAAGGGTGATATCATAACCACTAGACCACAGATCCATATAAAAAACTAGATTTTTATATATATTATAAAAATGAAAAAATATTTAAATACATAAGACTATAAATATAATATAATATTTACTTAAAAAGGGGGAAATTATGAATAAAGTTAATTTAACAAAAACACTTGGTGCATTCATTACAACTATTTCTTTATTGTTTCTTGTATTTTCTATTGTAGATTTATTCAACCAAGTTGACTACATAGTAGAATATGATACTTGTGTAAATTACTCTTACAATGAAGAAACATTAGCATCATGTAAATTAAATGCATCTAATGGCCTAGGCTTTAAAATCAGGGAGAATCAATTAAGGTTATCCACAAATCAATATTTGATGGTTTATACTAAATCATTATTGAAGATATTGATGTCGGTTACTTTCTTTATACTAGGAATGACACTATATACTCGTTCATCAAGAACATATATAGAAACTAAAAAAGTAGTTGCAAAAAAAACATCGAAAAAAAAGAAAAAATAAATTTCTTTCTTTTTATTTATTTAATTCTTGATAAGTTAGAACATGTATCTGGCTATCTTTTATGCCATTGGAATTTTTAACCACAAGAATACTTGCTCCTCTTTCTTTTGCTAGGTCTTTAATTGTGTCATTAAGTTCTTGATCTACAGCTATAGCAAACAATTTATCAGAAGTAAACTCTCTTAACTTGTTCTCAAGATCTGTTGCACTACAGCTACTTATTCTTCTAAACTTTTCATTTAGAAGTCTTGCTTCTTTTTTGTCCTTAATGTCTCCAATTATTTTGCTTAGACTTGCTTTCATATCATCTGTAATCTTTGGAAGAACAATTGCTTTTTTCTTTGGCTCTTCTTTTGGCTTTTCTTTCTTAGGTATCTCTTGTATTTCTTCTTTTTTAGTAATTTCTGGTTTTACATCATCAATTGGCTTATTTGGCGCTTCCATACCTTTTGTGTGTGGCACATCTAACTTAACCTGCATACCTTCAGAAACTTGCTGAATCAATTCTTCTTTTATTGAAGGTTTTGCTTCTGGCAAACTAGATTTCGTCTTTGATTGTAATCGCCCAGTTTCTTCTTTTACCTTATTATAAATTTGTTTTTCTTTTTTCTCAAAACGGTTTCTATCATTAAATGATTTTTGTCTATTGTAATTACTTCTATCTCTATCATTGCTTCTTCTAAAATCCCTGTCTCTTGAAACATCTACTCTTTCAATATCTGGTATCTCAGAAAGCAATTGATTAAAAACATCTGATGAGTTATGATCATTCATTTGTCTATTAGTAGATTGTTGATGTTGTAAATATTTGTTTGGTTTGTTTTCAAAGAACTTTGGATTTGCAAGCTTATGATCGTTTGTTGTAGAAAACTTTGTTGCTTTAACAATTCCTGCTTGTTTTGTTAGATTTGGATTAAATTGCTGTGTTGAAAATTGATTATTACTGGAATAATTAGAATTTGCTTTTATTCTTCTTCTTAATGCTTTATTTATTTCTTTCTGAGTTAGCTCTTCAACTTCTTTACCATCTGGAGCTCTTGCAATATAATCTACTTTTATTGATTTAAGTAATTGCTGTTGCTGAATGTCTGCACCATGATCGCCATCTAAGAAAATCGTTACTATTTTATTTCTAGAGATTTCTTCTAAGGACTTTGGTATTCTTGCCCCACCTGTTGCAACAACATTAGTAAAGCCATATCTTAGAAGATTTAAAACATCAGCTCTGCCCTCTACAACAATCAACTCTTTACTTGAATCAACTGTTGGGCCTGCTGCTAGTTTTTCTGAGCCATAAGAGATTATGTCTTTTGTTTTAAAAGTATCCATTATGTCATCCATTAACTCTTTTGTGTCTGGTATCTCTTCTTGCATTAGCTTTCCTAATAGCTCAATTGCTCTTTCTTTTATTTGTTGTCTCTTTAGGCCTCTTGTGTCTTCAATTTGCTTAACTTTAAAGACAGCATCACAAGGTCCTACTTTTTCTATAGTTTCAATGGATGCTGCAATGATAGCAGTTTCAACCATAGAAACACTACATGGAAGTCTAAGTATGCCTCTTACTTTGTTTTGGTTTTGAGTATATTCTATTTCTATTCTGCCGATCTTTCCATTCTGTTGTAGTTCTTTAATATCCAGGTTTGCTCCTAAAAGACCTTCAGATTGTCCAAAAATCGCACCAATCACATCTGGCCTTTCTACAAGACCATTTACTTCAAAATCAGCAACAATCATGTACTTGATTGTCTCAATATATGTTTTTCCCATTTTAAATGTCACTCCTGTTAATTGTTTTGACATTCAAAAATAGATTAGACATTATAAAAAGAAGACACTTTTAAAGGATTTTAAGCAGTTTTTTGTTTGATTTTTCGCCTTTTATTATCTCAATCCTTAATCCCTTATCTTTGAAAAACTCAAAGATTTCTTTGTTTGCCTTGCCTTTCTGTGCAATGCTTCTTATCTTTAATTTATAAGTATTATCATCAATCTTTTGGATTTCTTGCCTGTCGCTATTGCAAATAACTTGCAATGAAAATATCTGGTTTTTTTCAAACATTTGTTTCAAATACCTTATTAAAGTTAATCTTCTTAATTTCTAATAACTAATCTTTTAATTTTTGAATATAATTATAAATTTTTTGTTATTTTTATATATATTATTAGATAAAAAAGTATATAAAGGCTACTTTTAAAAAATGTGAAAAAATAATGAAAAACAAACAAAAAGGCTCAAATGCTGAAAGAGAACTGTTGTTTATGCTATTTAACAAGGGCTTTGCAGTGTCAAGAGTTGCTGGTTCTGGCTCATCTCAGCTTCCAACACCTGATGTTTTGGGCTTTAAGAACAAAAAAGCCATTGCAATAGAATGTAAGACCAAGAAAGGCGAGTATCTAAACATTAGAGAAGAGCAAATAGAGGAATTAAAGCTTTGGGAGAAGCTTAGTGGCTTAAAGGCCTATATTGCCTGGAGGCTTGGCAAAGATGCTTGGTTCTTTATAGGTATTGACAAGCTAAACAAGACCAAAAAGGCCTATGCTATCAAAAAAGAAGAGATAAGGGCTAAAGGAAAGGGCTTTGAAGAGTTTATTAGCGATTTTTAGGGGCATCTAGACAGGTTTAAATACTCTTTCTATCATAAATATATATTAGTTAAATATATTTTATAAATGTGATTAAAAATGGCATATCTAGAACTAGAAGACATAATCAATTCTCTTGAAAGAGAAGCAAAAAAAGAAAAGAGTTTAAGGAACAAATGTCTTTATGAATCTGCCATAAAAACATTAAATGAACTAAAAGCAAGAAAATTAAATATTAAATAAATTTTTTAGCTTTTATGTATTATTTGAATTTAAGGTTTTATTTCTTTTCCTAGTTACTTTTATTTCTGCGATATTTGGAGAAATAATACCTCCCCACAACAAACCTAATATCATTGAGTAAATAACCTTATGTCTAGTATGCGCATTCTGTTGTGATTTTATATTTTTAAATATTTGAGGATTGCTTCTTTCAAGTGCTTGTCTTACTACTTTTATTTCTGCTCCAGAAAATGCTCGTGAAAATTCACTAGGGGTTAATGACAATAAATATTTTGCATAATCTAATTTTCCAACCCTATCTATTATTTTTTTACTCAAAACAACATTACTTTTTGCTGTTGCTTCTACTCTTGCAACTTTTCTTGCAATTAAACTATCAATCTTTGCTTTTTCTGCATCTGGCAATATCTGCCTTATTTGTTTTAATCCGGTTTGATCAAAATTAACACTATTTATTTTTTTACCATCATAAAAATAAACTTGTCCTGTTTTTGCTTTTCTGTTATAAGAATTTACTGTTTCTCTTATCAGGTTTGGATTTCTGGATTTCGTTTTAGCATTAACATTAATCTTTTTTGTTTTTATAATTTGCTCAATTGCCCTTTCATTAGCAACGCTTTGATGTACCCTTCTTATCGGATTTTTAATTGACATTGCACCAAATGTTACTACCCCTGCGATTGCTGCTGTACCAACACCTTTTGCTATTCTGTTTCTAATTCCTGATTTTGGTTTTACATTTTTTGGTTTTACATTTACCCTTCTTACTTTTGCCATCTTTAATCATCTCCTTTTTAAGTTATTTAATTATATTTTTTGTAAATAAGTTAAAACCGATATATATATATATATATCGGTCGGTTGGGTCTGGGATTGTCTGTCCAAGAAATAGTGCGTTACAAAAGCTTATACTTCCTTGTAAACTGGTCAATCTCTGTTTCTTTTATTGGCCCTATGCCAAGACAAGTTATGTCTGGCGCAGGTAGCTGTGTCTTTGCTGCATCTTTAATCAGAACACAAGGGAATTTGTTTTTTATGCTTTGATACAACTCTAAAAGTTCTTTTTTACTATCAATCTTTAAGACAACTTTCTTCTGCCCTTCTTCTAGCCAGCCTTCAACAGCCTTAGGGTCTTTTTTAGAAGTAAGAATATAGGCTTCGACTGCTGCATGACTAACTTGCCCAGCAATCTTTCCTTTTCCAAGTTTTAAATCATTTCTGTAAATTATAACTTGTTTATACATTCTTTTTCCTTAATACAAAATAAGTTTAATAGAGAAAATATTTTATCCTCTATTCTTGATCTTCTGAATCGGCAATTAAACCATTATATGTTATGGTGTAGGTTATTTGGTTCTTACCCCACATAGAAGTAACAATCTTTGGTTCTCCTATATAAAATATTGTATTAAATTCATAGCCTCTATGCTCGTTCATAACTGCGTAATGTCTATCATATTCTATTTGTGCACCATTTGATCTAGCTGCTAGTAATTTAAATACATAAATGCCACCCTCTAACTCAAATTGCTCATTAACATCTACTTCTATATCTTTCTCTATTTTGGTATTATTTTTTGGACGCTCCATATCTGCTACTTTTTTTACTATATGAAATTTTGCTTTCATGACCTTTCACTCCTTTTTTAAGTTTAATATATTTTTCCTTAATAAAAATAAGACAAATAAGTTTAAAAATAGATTTCTTTACATTGGCCGTTTTATAGCTCTTTTTGGCACAACTCGTCTTAATTTCCGTTTTTGTAGTCTTTTGCGATTACTATTGTATTCCTTACTATAATGCGCCCTATATTCTTTTCCATGATATTTCCCTAGATTTTCTAATATTTCAAGCTTTAATTTTGCTGCTTCTTTTGGATTTTTGATTTTTGAGGCCCATTCAAGCAATTTATTAGTCCCAAATCTTCCTTCAAGATGCCTTATTAGTTCTTCTTTAAATGCTTTGTTTTTATATTTCTTTGGGTCAATCTTTCCGCCCATTCTTAAATAAGTATCAACTATTCTTTCAATGCCATATACAGCATCAAGTTTATTTAAAAGCACTTTTCTGAAATTTACATAATTTTCTTTAGCCATATTTACAAATATATCGTTAGGATATTCTAAAGCCTCACGATCTAAATCTATTTTTGAATAAACTTTTCTTACTTTTGTTTTGTTTATTTTACCATCCTTTTGATTTATAAAAGAATAAATATTAAGAGTTTCGGGGTCTATTGCAAGTCTTGAAAATCCATAGTCTAAATCTTGTGATTTAGAACTACCAACAGGTGTTTTAATAAACACTCTTTTTAATTTGCCATCAATATTTAATTTTGCAGTATATAGTGTATCTTCCTTTAGTGCTCTCATAAAACCAATATACGATGTAATACACTTCTCTGGGTTTGCTTTCCCTCTTGGTTTTTTAAGAAACCTGCCTTTTTGTATATCTCTTGTATCTCTTAAAAGACTATTAAATTCTCTTTGGTGTGCCAAATTAAATCTTATATTTTCAAGAACGGCAGATAGTTGGTTAGCACTAAATTTTTCAACAATTCTCACAATTTCTTCTTGTTCTTTTATTCCTATCTTTGATAATTTTGATTTTGCTGAATCTATGTCTTGGTTAAAATACTTATCTGGAAATACACCATATTTTAATTCAGATTCATTTTCATTGAATCTTCTTTTTAAAAAATTATAAACTATGTCTCTATTTGCCATATTTTCACCAATCAATCTTTACTTGGTCTGTTCTAAACTTAGGGTTGATTAGGGTTTCTTGTAATTTCATTCCGCCTTTGCCTTTATAGGTGTGAATAAAATGCTTGATTCCAAGATCTGCTATCAAAAGACCATTATCAAGACAAACAATGCTTGGCGGAATATAAAGTTTTATTTTGTTTTGTTTACAAAGCTTTTCAAGCATTTCTTTTAAGGCCGAACTTGCTGCAACTCCACCTATCACTATCACTTCTTTTTTCTTTGTGTAAGATAATGCCCTATCTGTCACCTCTAATAGCATGGCATAAGCTGTATGCATAAAAGAATAAACAAGATCTTCTTTTTTTTCTGTTGCTATCTTTTTTCTTGCAGCTGTTTGAAGCCCAGAGAATGCCAAATCCATTCCTTTTACTGAATAGGGGAGATCAATATAGTTCCTTTCCTTGTTTTCCATATATATTTTATCAAGCACAGGCCCTCCAGGAAAACCATAACCCATGTCTCTTGCAAAAGAATCAAAAAGATTACCAATGCCTATATCAAGAGTTTCTCCAATTACCTTATAATATCCATTATCTTTTGCAATAATTTGAGTGTTTGCTCCTGATGTATAAATCACCAAAGGATCTTTACATTTTAAAATTGTTTTACCTATCTCAATATGGCTTACACAATGATTAACACCAATTATTGGCTTATTATATTTGTCTGCTAATGCTCTTGCTAATGTTGCAGAAACAGAAAGACAAGGTGCTAGGCCAGGGCCTTGTGAAAAAGAAACTACATCAATATCTTTCATCTTTAGTTTTGCTTCAGATAATGCTTCTTTAACAACATCAACTGCACAAGCATAATGGTGAACAGAAACATCAAATGGCTTAAGTCCTGTATTACTACCAGGCTTTGCTACAAATTGCCTTTTACAATTTGCTAGTATCTTGCCATTAGAGTCAATTATTCCAACTCCAAGGGTGTGAGCTGTGCTTTCTATTCCAAGACATATTTTTGCTTTAACCATAAATATATCTAATTAAGATATATTTTTAATAACTATATTATTTAAAGTATATTATGGCAATCAAATTATATAATACCGCAACTAAGAAAAAAGAAATCTTCAAATCTGTTAATCCTAACCAATTAAAGATATATGTGTGTGGTGTTACTATTTATGATGATGTTCATTTAGGGCATGCTTTTTCATATATTAATTATGACATTCTTGTAAATTATTTTAGGTATTTTCTAGATTATGACATACTTTATGTTAGAAACATAACTGATGTTGGACATCTGACAGATGATGGCCTATCAGATACTGGCGAAGACAAGATACAGAAAAGGGCTAGCGAAAGAAAAGTTCACCCAATGGAACTAGTCTATAATTATTCGCATAGAATGTGGAAATATTTTGATGCTTTAAAGATTTCAAGGCCAAATCTAGAGCCAACAGCTTCTGCTCATATTATCGAGATGCAAGAATGGATTAAAAAAATGTTAAAGACAGGGATTGCATACGAAGTAAACGGAAATGTATATTATGATATTTCTAAATTCAAAGATTATGGAAAATTCGCTAACAAAAATCTTGAAGAACTAGAGAAAAACACAAGATTTGAAAATGACCCAAATAAAAAAAATATCGGAGATTTTGCTTTATGGATAAAAGCAAAGCCAGAACACATACTAAAATGGCCATCGCCTTGGGGAGAGGGCTATCCTGGTTGGCATCTTGAGTGTTCTGTTATGGGCACAAAATATTTAGGAGAAAAGTTTGATATACATGGCGGAGGAATAGAACATCTTTTCCCACACCATCAAAACGAGATTGCACAAAACTACGGGTATTATGGACACGATGTTGTAAACTATTGGGTGCATACAGCAATGCTCATGGTTGATGGAAAGAAGATGGGCAAATCTCTTGGTAATTTTATTACTATTGAAGATTTTCTTAAAAAACACTCAGCAGAATCTTTAAGATATCTTTTCTCTTCAGGAAATTACAGAAAACCTCAAAACTATACTGAAAAGGCAATTGAGGATTCAGAAGCAGCGGTTGATAGGCTTAACAAATTCATAAAAAGGCTACAAGCAATAAATTATCAAAAAGACACTAATTTTGGAAAAGAAATTATTGAAAATACTATTGAAAATTTCAAGAATGCAATGAATGATGATCTTAATACTCCTTCAGCTTGGGCAAGCATTTGGTTTCTAGTCAAAGAAGCAAACAAGCTAATGGATTTACAAAAATTGACAGAAGAAGAATCACATAAAATCTTAGATTTCTTACATAAAGTAAACCTTGTATTTAAGGTCTTTAATTTTGAACAAAGCGCACCAAAAGACAAAAACAAAATACAAAAAGCAGAAATTGAAGAATTAATCCAGAAAAGAAACGAATTAAGAAAAAACAAAAAATGGGAAGAATCTGATCAAATCAGATTAAATTTAGAAAAAAAAGGAGTAATACTAAGTGATACCCAGACAGGAACTACTTGGCATTATGAATGATTTTATTTTTCAATAATTATTTCTTCTGTATTGTTTTCCTTAATTATAATAAAATCAATTTTTTTATTTTTTAATTCTTTAAAATAGAAATTAGCAAGGGATTCCATTCCCTTGTAGCCTTTAATCAAAACAAAAAGTTCTTTGTCTCTAATCTTAAAATTGAAATCTTCTAAAGCTTTTCTTTCTTTGTTTAGATCTATCCCTTTGACTCTGCCATTAATCAACTTGCCTTTAAAGCCCAGACCAACAGTAAACTGCAAAGGGTGTTTCTTATGACTTAATGTCAAGTTTGCATAACAGATTGCTTTGTTCATTTTATTTTTTTGTTTTAAGTTTAAAAACACCTGCAGCAACTTCACTAACAGTATATCCTGCTCTTAAAAGATCTGCTGGTCTTTGTCCTGCCACAAGGTTTTTTTCTGCTAAATCCCATATTTTATATTGGTTTTTATTTGTTCGTTGTAATTCTTGTAATCTAGATCTTTTTAAAAATTCAATATTTTCTCTTTGGAACCTATACCTGTTTAAATTTCTATTTATTTTTTCAATATTTGTTTGAATATATCTTTGTCTTGCTTCTAATTTTTGCATTAGATTTCTTGTTGCAATTTTTTGTTGGCTTTTTGGTAATTTATTTACTCCCCCTTGAAAGCTAGAAATTTCATTTGCCAAGCTTACTCTTCTTGCTGGCCTTTTAGATGTTTTTGCAGTTGTTACTTTTGTTACTTTTTCTTTTATATATAATGGCTTTACTGCCTTTGGCTTTATTAATGGTTTTTTAATAGCAACTATTGTTGGCACAATTATCACCTTTTTTAATTTATATAATTATATGAATAATCATAATGTTTAAAAATAGTTCACAAGATCAAAATTCTTTCAATAGATAAATAATCCTAATAAAAAAGACATAACATTAGCCACAACTGAGATAACTATTGCTTGCAACCAATTTGCTTTTGTAAATAATTTGTATATTATAATTTCTATAACTACTACAAATAATTCCCCTACAATCAAATAATAATTAGCTACAATATATGGCGGTATAACAAACCATAAATATG
Source organism: archaeon (assembly GCA_029563035.1). Next base: position 18,095 of record JAKQTP010000138.1, read on the forward strand.
GTAATGTTAATGCAGATGCAAAAACACAAACAATCATTAGATTTGTTTGCTCTTTTAAATTATATTTAAAAACAAATTTAGATATTAAAAACACAACAATTACTTCAATAACAACAGTAATAAGAAGAGAAAGAAGGAACTGTGTTTCATAAAGCATATTTAACAGCCCTTACCAAATAATCCCTTGAAAAAACAACCAATTGATCTGAATATGCTTCTTTTTTGAACATTATTATTTTCTGTATGATTAGATCTTATTTTATTACTCTGGTTTGTGTCTTTTTCTGTTTTATTTGTATTTGTTTCAGGATTTACAACTACTGAATTATTATTGTCAGGTTCCTCTGTTAATGTAGTTTCTTTTTTGTTTTCATAATAGGGATTTACATCATTTCCCCAATCTGCAGATTTTAAATCAATTCTAATCTCACAAAATCTTTCTAATGAGTGATTTTTATCATCAGTTACTTCTTCTTTATTAACCTCTACAAAAAAGGGTTTACATTCTTCTGAATCCATATCTAATGGAGCTCCAATTATTTCATTATAAGTTTTAAATGTACATCTTCCAGCAACTGCATAAAAATCTTCACAATATTTTCTAAGATCTGCTGATCTTGAATTCTCATCTTGTTCAGAACAGGCTATTACTTTTTTATAATCTTTATAACGATAATATTTTCCTTTTTTTTCAACTACAGGGTTATTTTCACAATTAATAATTTCTGAAAATTTACTTATATCTTTAATTATGAATTCTTGACCTGTTTTTGTTTTGCCTTTTATTTCCCAGTAATCAAAATGTCTGTAATTCATATAATATGGATCATAAATAATTTCCCCTGGTTTTGTATAGTTTATTTTTATTGATTTTATCTTTTCTGGAGTGTATGTTCCTTGCTCCTTAAAAACCTTTGGGCCAGGTGGATAACTATATCCATATCCATTTATTTCAATTTCAATTTGAGAATCTACCTCTATTCCATCTTGTTCTAAATATACTTTTGTTCTAGTTGGAATTGTTACATCTGCATTAATTAACGGAAATACAAATGCCATTATAATAAATATTGATAAAATATTTTTTAATCTCAAAAAAACCACCTTTTTTGTTTTTATAAAAATATATATAAAACACATTATTTAAAAAGTAATCTTTTAAGAAGTTTATTGTACTAAAATTACAAAAACTAAAATTGTAATATATAATTTATAGATAAAAGATGGTTATCTTTAAACCATTAAAACAAAAGAAAAAGAAAAATGTTAGTTATGGCTTATATCTAACCATTGTTCTTGGAAATGGTATTGTGTCTTTTATGTTGTCAACACCAGTTATGTAAGCTATAAGACGCTCTACACCTAGGCCAAAACCAGCATGTGGAACAGACCCATATCTTCTAGTATCTAGATAAAACTCATATTGTTTTGGATCTTCTCCATCGTCTGATAGCCTTTTCTTTATCTTCTCTAAATCTGGCTCTCTCTCACTTGCACCAATAATCTCTCCATAACCTTCAGGGCCTATACAATCAAAGCCAAGAACAACATTTGGATCTTTTGGGTCTTCTTTCATGTAAAAGGCCTTAACTGCTTTAGGATATCTTGTAACTATTGTAAAAGTGTCATGCATTTTACTTAGCTTGTCTTCTTCAATAGTTCTTAGGTCTTTTCCCCATTCTATTTCCATATCTGCTTTTTCTTTAAGAAGATTTAAGACCTCAGTATATGTCATTCTAATAAATGGCTTTGAGATTGCAGTTTCTAAAGATTTAATATCCCTTTTTAAGATTTGAAGATCTTCTTTGTGTTTTTCAAGAACTGTTTTAATCACATGCTTGATTAGGCCTTCTCCATAATCTTGCAATTGCTCAAAATCGATCCATGCACCCTCCATCTCTGCATGCCAGAATTCTGTTAGGTGTCTTGAGGTTTTTGATTTTTCTGCTCTAAAAGATGGAGCAATCGTGTAGATCTTTCCTAGAGAAAAGATAGCAGGCTCAGCATAAAGTTGCCATGTCTGAGCCAAGAAAACTCCTTTCTCTTCAAAGTAATCAACTTTGAAAAGAGAAGAGCCCCCTTCACATTGAACAGATTGTAAGATTGGCGATTGATACTCGTAAAATCCTTCTTTTCTAAAATATTCATGTATTGCACCAAATATTGTTGATCTTATTTTAAGAATAGCAGTCATCTTTCTGCTTCTAAGCCAGAGATGTCTGACATCTAGAAGAAACTCTTCTGAGAAGTCTTTTGAGATAGGATAGTTGTCTGATTTTCCTACAAGTTCTATTGAATCAATATCCACTTCATAGCCTTGAGGAGATCTTTCTTCTTTTCTTATTTTTCCATGAACTATTATTGAAGATTCTATTCCTAGGGCTTTTGCAGTTATAAACTCTTCTTCTTTTAGTTTTTCTTTTGAAGCAACCAACTGTATGATTCCTGTTTCGTCTCTTATTGTTATAAAGATATTATCTTTTTGGCCTCTAATTCTATATACCCATCCTCTTAAGGAAACATCTCCTTCCTTTTTATCTAAAGCTTCTTTAACTGAATAATATTTCATATTTTTTCACATCCTTTAATTATTAATAATAAACAAATATATTAAAAACAAAACACTTATGTCAAGAAACACAAGTTAGCTATGCAAATAAATATAGTGTTGGCCTTACTGGCCATTAAAGTTATTGATTACTATACAAAACCTTGACTTAAAATCAGAATTCTCTAAGACTATTTTGTATATCATAAGTAACATAAGATAAGAAAAGCTTATAAAAGAGAACGAAAATTAGAAATTGTAAAATTAAAAATTTAAAAAAAGAAAAAGAAAAAATTCATAGTTTTTTAAATCTCAGTTTGTATGATTAGCAAAACTATAAACTTCTATAGATCCCCCATTAATTCTAATACTGATCATACATAAATTACAGCACCGAGCGGGGGTACAAGAAAAGTCGCCATAATAATTATATGTATCACTACATGATGAACTAAAATGATCTTTACAGTCACCACTAAAATTTTCAATCTGACAAGAACAACCCAGATTTACACTTGCTCCGCCTCCGCCTGTACCATCAACATATAAATCATATGTTACTCCTCCATCTGGATTGTCAGTTACTTTTCCTATTTTTGTATTGAATTTAACTTCTTTATTTTCATTTACTGTAGCCATTAATCGACCATCAGTTGTTCGTATTTCAGTGTTTGGTTTTAAAGCAACACTATCGTTTCTTCCTAAAGTCCATTTTTCTGGATTTCTACTTCTTAGACTGTATTTTGCTTCTCCTGTTGTTGCTAAATTAGTAATTAGTAAACCTAAAAGCACACCAACAACTAAAGCAACTATTGCCCAAACAATTATTTTTTTATCGTCTTTTTTCATATTGCTTTCATCTCCTTTTTAAGTTATTTAATTATGTTTTTTGTAAATAAATTAAAACCGATATATATATATCGGTCGGGCGGAGGGATCGGTTGTCCAAGAATTTGTACGAAATTTTCCCTTTCTAAAATTGTGCATTGCCAGTGCACAAAATAAGGGTTTTTTGTTCACTGAGAGTGAACAAATACTTTTTAACAAAAATCAGAAAGAAAAAGAGAAACAAACCTCTCTTTCTATTAGCTTTTGCTTTTTTGGATTGCTGGAATCAAATGGAACAATAGAAAGCTTGGTAGCAGTTGCAGTTTCAATTGCTTCTTTTTTATTTTTTATAAACTCTTCATCACTACAAGCAATGTTTAGAGTTACTACCTGGCTTGGAACAAGGTTGTTTTTCTTTCTCTCTGCCTGTATTGCTCTTGTTAACTCGCTTAGTTCCCATTCATCTTCTAGACCCAATGGAAGATCATTGTCAAGATAGATTAAAAGATTTTCTGAAATCTTTCCTTCCTCAAAGTTTCCTTTTGGTACAGTTGTCAGAAGTTGTACTTCTTTAACATTTGCCATGTTTGAAACAATCTCTTTTACACCAGAAAGTTTCTCAGCATCAGGAGAAACAACTACAAGCCTTGGAAGAACCCATCTTAGTCTTTTCTTTGTTCTCTCTCTTGCAGCAAGTGCTTCTTGCACAATTGAAAGAGCAATATCAAAGTTTTCCTCTAGTTCTTTATCTATTAGCTTTGCATTTGCCACAGGTAATTCCTCTAGGTGTATTGTTTCTTTTCTATCTTTAAACTTTAAGAAAAGATGTTCGCTTAAATGTGGAGTGGCTGGAGACAAAAGCAATAACAAACCAGAAAAGATGTGGCTTAAAACATTGTTCTTTGTTTCTCTCTTCTTAATTAGCTTTAGGTATGTCCTACTAAAGTCTTCTAAAATAAATTTTTCCAAATCAAGAGTGGCTTTAGAAAAGTTACAGCCTTGATAGTTCTTGTGATAGCTATCAACCAAGTTATTATACTTAGAAAGGATCCATTTGTCTTCTATCTCTAGATTATCATTATCAATTGATGGATTAAACTTTTGTTTATCATCCAATAATGCCATCAACGAATAAATATTTTCAAGAAGATTAAACACTCTTTTGATATCTGCAAATTTCTTTTCATCAATTATTACATCCATTCCATTGTATTCTCTTGCAAAATAATATCTATAGTAATCAATTGATAATTCAGAAAACCTTTGTGAAAGTGGCCTGTCATTACCCAATGACTTTGATAATTTTCTTTTATCAACTGCAAGAACCATTCCATGAAGAGCAACAAACTTATAAGGCGCCTTATCAAAACATATTGCAGAAGTAAGCATCTGAGAATTCCACCAACCCCTTATCTGGTCAGAGCCTTCAAGATTAATGTCTGGTGGCCAGAACTCATTAAATTTTTCTTTTTGCCTTGGATAACCTAAGCTTGCAAAAGAAGCAATTCCAGAATCAAACCAAACATCAAAGATTTCAGGTATTCTTTTTTTTGTACCTCCACATTTACAAGCATATGTGATATTATCAATTCCTGGCTTATGAAGATCCATATTTACATCTAAATCAGGAACTTTTGTTTTTAATTCCTCTAAAGACCCAAACACCTCAATCTCCTTACATTTTTCACATTGCCAGATAGGTATTGGTGTTCCCCAATATCTTGCTCTTGAAATTGGCCAATCAGACAAAGAATCAAGCCAATTATCAAATCTTTCTTTTGCCCAATCAGGATACCAAGTCACTTCTTTTTGATTAATCTCTCTTAGTCTTTCCTTCATTGGTTCAATTCTTAAAAACCATTGTGGGAGAGCAACCTGCAAAAGAGGCGAAACACATCTCCAACAAGTAGGGTATGCATGTGTTATTGGGCGCTTTCCAAGTATTGCTTGTTTATCTTCCAAATATTCAATAATTTTAGGATCAAGTGCTTTTACTTTTTCGCCCTTAAACATTTTCATAGAAGAATCATAAACACCTTCAACAGTAACTGGACAATATGCAGGAAGATTATTTTCTTTACCAACAACATAGTCCTCTCTACCATGCCCTGGTGCACAATGTACAAGGCCTGTTCCTTCTTCAAGATGCACATACCTTGGAGATAACACAACCTTATAACAATCTTTCTTTAGCTCTTCAAGATTTTCTAGCCATTCTCCTAAGATGGACTCATATTTTTTTCCAGCAAGCTCTTCGCCCTTATATTTTTTTCCAAGATCGTAATCATACCAGCCAAGTTCTCTTGTAATCTTTTCAACAAGCTCTTCTGCTACTATATATTTCTCATTATTATAAATTAATTCAACATAAGTATAACTTGGATGCACCATTATTCCTAGATTTGCAGGTAATGTCCAAGGAGTTGTTGTCCAGATAACATAATAGGTATCAGGCATATCCAATGATTTCATTTTAACATAAATAGAAGTGTCTGTTAAGTCCTTATGTTCAATCTCATTAAAAGAAACTGCTGTTCCACAAGATGGACAGACATGCACAGGGTATTTGTCATGATATAAAAGGCCTTTATCTGTAGCTTTCTTAAAAACCCACCACCCTGTCTCCATATACGATTTGTCAAGGGTTCTGTAAGGCCTCTTAAAATCCATCCATTGCCCAAGATTATAAATTTCCTTTGACATGTCATCAATATGTTCTGTTGCAAACTTATAACATTCTTTTGTGAAATTTTCAATTCCAAACTTTTCAATATCTTCTTTTGATTTTAGGTTATATGCCTTTTGCACCTTTGCTTCGATTGGAACACCATGAGTATCAAAGCCAGGTGTATCAAGGACAGTATATCCAGACATTCGTCTGTATCTTATGATTAAATCTTTAAGGATTCTGTTCATTGCTGTTCCAAGATGTAGACTTCCTGATGCATAAGGTGGCCCATCTATAAAGTAATAGTTGTTTTTGCCTTTCTTTGCTCTTACCTTTTCTGGAATGCCTTTTGCTTCCCAATATTCTTTAATTTCCAGTTCTGTTTTGTTTGAAAATTGTTCAGACATAATTAAATCAATTTTATATATTAGATAATAATATATTTTAGATAGAATAAGTTTTTAAAATAAGGCAATTTAGGCTATTTCTTTGATGCCTTATCAATAATGTTACCAACAAAAGTAAATACTCCTTTTTCATCCTGTTTGAAGTCTATTCCGTTTTGCTCTAATAATATCAAAACATCGTCAATCATCGCAACAGAATAACCAAGAGATAGCATCATACTTTGTAGTTCTTCTCTTGTATATTTGTTAGCATATGGCCTTATTAAAACATATAAAAAATTAATATCTTGATTTGAAGATTCGTTTTTAGGAAGGCTAGCCATTGCTTCTTGGGCAGTTATTCTGGATCCATTAGTGGCATCTACAGGAATATTTGCATAATCTCTTCTTTTCTTCATCTCATTAATACTTGCAGACATCTCTTCTGTTTGTTTAATGTTTGGAATATCAAATGTTTTATAGCTTACTTGTTTTTCTCTAAAGCTATCCACTTTTACCTCTTTGTCTTCAAGATTAGAAACAAAGTTTTTTAGATAGCTTACCTCTTGATATATTTTTCTTAAATTATTAAAATCTTCAAGCATTTTCTTAACAAACAATTCTTTTGTTTTTTGCATGTTTTTTATTTCTCTTATTTCTGCTTTGTATAGTTCTTTTTCTTTTATGCCTTCTTTAATAATATCAAACATAATGTCTTGAGCAACTTCTTTACTAAAGCCATTACTTACTAACAAATCAAGTATCCAGTCTCTATTAGCTCCAATCTCTATCAAATATTTGATTGTGTTTCTGATATTTTGTATTGATTTTTTTTGTATGCTTTCTTTCTTATTTAATTCTTCTTTGTTTTTCTCTAAAGCATATTTTCTTTCTTCTTTTGATTTTTCTGTAATTTTCAAAACATCAAGATAGACATGCTTTGGCAGTCTTAATATCAAAAACCCTTCAACAAAGAACAACATATAAATTACTAAAGAAACTGTTACTGGAATAATCATTGGAGTTCTTAAAAATACAAATATATCAAGACTATAAATCAAAACCATATTTAAGCTTGACAAAATAATACCAATTATCCAATAGACAAACCTTATTTTGGTGGTTTCTTTTATTATTTTTATTAATCTTTCAGTTGCTTCAGAATCCAGGCCTATATAATCTGATAGTGCTTTGATTGATTCCTTAGAATAATTTTTAAATAAAATATAGTTTACGATTCTTCTAATATTTTTGGTTATTTGTTTAAGCTGTTTTTCTTTCTGTTCGTCTCTTGCAATTTTTTGAACTTCATTTAGGTCTTTGCTTTTAGAAAGAACCAAGTAGAAGATATTTGATATCTGGGATACAAAAATACCAACTCCAAAAAACAAAAGAAAGACTACAAGAGATATTGCTAAAGGAATATAAGGGTGTTTTGAAGTATCAAAGATATAGTTGTTTTTTAATATAAAATAAACAATACCACTAAAGATTAATCCAAATATCCATAGGAATATCTTTTTTGTATCTTTAAGTATCATAGAAAAATAGATTATAAATATGTTTTTAAAGATATTTAATTAAAAAAACAAGGTTTTTCCAAAGGTGGGAGAAGCAGGATTCGAACCTGCGACCTTTGGTGTATAAGACCACTGCTCTGACCAGGCTGAGCTATACTCCCAATAAACTTAGGCAAATTAGAAATTTTGCGGTCTATTAAGTAATATAGCTGTAGAAATATATTTAAAGGTTATTTTAATGCACTTGAGATCTGAAATTATCCAAGTTCACATCTATTTGTTTGTCCGTTTCCTCGAACTCTCCAAATCTTCCAATGTTTAGCCTCATTGATTTTTGAAACTCAGAAGAAAATAGGTTTCTAAAGATATAGGTTTTACCAATCTCTATTTTAGAAATAGCATCATCCCACATTGTAAGATAGATTGTTCCTGTTTCGTCGCCTATTAGGACTTCACAAACCTTGTGTCGTGTTTCATCAAGTTTGGAAACAACTTCTCGGACATTAGTCTTGTCTATAACCTTTGCTACAATATCCACTTTCTTTTGATAGTGCTTTATGTCTCTTATTTTTTCTAATATCATCTCTAATCAAGGTTATGGTTTTGTTATATATCTTAGTTTAGAAGTTATTTAAAAACCTTATGTTTGAAAGAAAAAGGAAAAATAACGAGTTTTAGGAGTTATAATTTTTGCTTATCTTTTATTTCTTGATTATATTTGGCTTCTATTAAAATATCTTTATTTTCCTTTATAAAAGCTGTCATTACTAATGACAACTAACAGGGTTTTGTGGTCATTAGTAAATACCACTGTTATTATATTTTATAATCGATTTGTGCGGATTACGATGTTGTCCGAGAATTAGTGCAAAATATAAAAAATTAAAAAATAGAAAAAAAGGAAAAGGTTGAAATTACATTTCGCCCATTCCGCCAGGCATTCCGCCCATTCCCATTGGTGGAGTCCTTGGTCTATTAGATTGACCAGCAATGATATCGTCAATCCTTAGAATCATCTCTGCAACCTCTGTAGCAGATGTCACTGCTTGTGTCTTAACAGCTATTGGCTCAATTACCTTTTTCTTCTTCATGTCTGCTACAATGCCATTAACAACGTCTATTCCTAGTGCTTTGTTTGCAGGGTCTTGATGCTTGCTTCTTAAAAAGACAATTGTATCAATTGCATCTAAACCAGCACTTTCTGCCAAGGTCTTTGGAATGATTTCAAGAACATCAGCAAATGCCTCTATTGCTAATTGCTCTCTTCCACCTACAGTCTTTGCAAAGTTTTTCAATCTTAAAGCAACTTCTATTTCTGAAGCACCACCTGCTGCAACAAACTTGCCAGTCTTGATTGTAGATATTACAGCACCTATAGCATCTGTTAATGTTCTCTCAGTTTCTGCTAAAACTTGCTCAGATGTTCCTCTAAGTAATATTGTAACATACCCTGGGTTTGGACATTTTTCAATAAACAACATGTAGTCGCCTGCTATTTTTTTATCATACACATGTTCTGCTGTTCCAAGGTCTTTAGTTGTAACATCTTTTATTCTTGAGACAATCTTTCCGCCTGTGGCTTTTGCAATTCTTTCAATATCTGTTTGTCTTACTCTTCTAATAGCAGTTATTCCTGCTTTCGCAAGATAATGCTGAGCAAGATCATCTATCCCTTTCTGACAAAGAACAACATTAGCACCAGTTGCTTCTATTCTATCAACCATTGCTTTAAGATAATGTTCTTCTTCATCAATAAATGCCTGTAGCTGATCAGGAGAAGTTATCTGTATCTTTGCTTCTGTCTCTGGCTCTTTTACTTCAAGAGCAGAACTTAATAATAAGATTTTTGCATTCTTTACGCTTCTTGGCATCTCTGAGTGAACAATCTCTTTATCAAGAACAATACCGTCTATTAACTTTGTATCAGAAAGGCTACCCCCAATCTTTTGTTCAATCTTGATTTGGTCTCTGTCTATTTCTTTATTTGATTTTGAAATCTTTAGAGTTGCTTCAAGAACAATGTTACCAAGATTTGAGCTATATTCTGATGCCTTACCAGTCATTGAGGTTTTTGCAATATCTAGAAGTTCTTGCTTATCATTGATTGCAACCTTCTCTGAAATTTCATTAAAATACTCAACTGCTTTTTCTGAAGCCATCTTATAGCCTTTAATTATTATTGATGGATGTACATTTTCATCTAAAAGGTTCTCAGCTTTTGCTACAAGGCCACCTGCAATAACAACAGCACTTGTTGTTCCGTCCCCTACTTCATCATCTTGGTTTTTTGCAAGTTCTACTAGCATCTTTCCTATTGGGTGTTCTATTGCCATTTCTTTAAGAATTGTTGCACCGTCATTGCTGATTGTGACATTCCCCAACTCATCAACTAGCATCTTGTCCATTCCTCTAGGGCCAAGTGTTGATTTGACAGCATTACTTACAGCTTTAGCAACCATTATGTTCATTCTTTGAGCGTCTTTACCTCTTTCTCTTTTAGAGCCTTCAGGTAAAAACACAGTATTTTGACTTTCATTACCCATACTCTTTCACCTTCTAATTTTATTGATGGAATTTTCGTTCTACATCATCTATCAAAATATCACATTCTGCTTTTATCTTTTCTAAGTTTTTAATAATTCTAATTTTTTCAAGTTCAATAGATTGAATATTTTCAAAAGTTTCTATTGCTTGCTTAAACATGCCATAATCCACAGAAGTATATTCGTAGCTATTCATTTTCTTACAAACAGTTTCTACAATTCTGCCAAGAAAAAGATTCATTTCTTTTTTTACTATCCCTTTTATTTGCTTGTGCTTATCTAAATTCTTTCTCATTAATCTAACAACAGTAGCATTTGGAAAAGGTAATTTTTCATCATCAAGTTCTACTCCTTCATCTTCAACAGCATCTTTAATTTCTTCTTCAACAGATTTTATTTCTTGGTTTTCTAAATCATTTTCGCTCATTTTTAAACCCCTCTTTTTTGTTATAAAAATTGTATTTAATATATAATATATATAGGTATAGAAGCCTTTAAATATGTATTTTTTAACATAAAAAAAGTAAATATAGAAATAGAAATTAAGAGAATAGCCTATCTATTCTTCATCTTCAAAATCATCATAATCTTCTTCAAGGTCTTCGTCTTCTTCGCTTTCTTCATAGTCTTCGTCTTCATCAAAGTCTTCATAGTTTTCTTCATCGTAGTCATCTATCTTTAAGACTTGACCTTCTAAGTCATTGGTTATTACATACATTTTTTATTCCACCTTTTGTGTTTTTTTAAAAAAATTGTTTTAGTCATCACTATAGTCTTGATCACTATCGTACTCTTCTTCATCTTCGTCATCAAAGTCATCTGGAGTGTATTCTGTATCGATATCTTCTTTTTCTTCCATTATGCATTCGTCGCCATCGTAATCAAAGTCATCAAGGTTATAGTCTTGTTCCTCATTTTTTGCTACCATATACACTAACATATTCATCATTTTTTAAAAAAAGTTTTTATATAAAAATTATGGATACATTAGATTTATATATCTTATTGGTTGGCCAAAAAATGCCTTGTTTTAAATGTATTTCTTAACTAACATATCTATGGGGGAAGTGTATTTACCTAAAGAATTTACAGAAAAATACAAATGGATACTTGGAGACCAAGAAGTGCTTATTTTCTTGGATTCCTGTAAAACCAGACTTACAAAATCTTTAATCATTAATACTCTTAAAGCCAAAGATGCTTCTTTTCTTAAAGAACAAGGGCTTAATTTAGAAAAAGTAAAATATATAGATAATGCCTATTTTATTAGGTCTCTTGTTTCTGGTCTTGGTAACACCATTGAACAAAACATCGGCTTATTCCAAATGCAAGAGATATCTTCTATGCTCCCTGCTTTTGTTCTTGATCCAAAAGAGACAGACATAGTTTTAGATATGACTGCTGCTCCCGGAAACAAGACAGGCATCTTAGCACAAATAATGAAAAACAAAGGATTAATTATTGCTAACGACGTGGATAAAACCAGAATTAAGACCTTAAAATTCACATTAAAAAGACTAGGTGTAAGAAACACAATAATTACTTGTAGAGATGCTACAAAAATTAATTTTAATTTTAAATTTGATAAAATACTTCTAGATGCGCCATGCTCTTGTGAAGGAATGATAAGGAAAAAACCAGATTCCTTAAAAACTTGGTCTTACAAAGAAGTAAACTCAAAATCTAATTTACAAAAGAAGCTAATAGCTAATGCCTTTTCTTTGCTTAAGCCAAATGGCGTGCTGGTATATTCTACTTGTACATTGTCTCCTGAAGAAAACGAAGAAGTAATTGATTTTCTTCTTAAAAAAAATAAAAATGCAAAAGTTCAAGAGACAAGAATTACAGGGCTTAATTATGATGAGGGGTTAACAAAATACAAGCATAAAAACTTTGATAATGAGCTAAAAAAAGCAATAAGGATTTGGCCACACAAAAGTGGAATTGAGGGCTTTTTTATTTGTAAGATTAGAAAGGATTAATTATGGCAAAAAAATTAGATGAAAAAACAAGAAAAAAACTAATAAACTATTTAGAGTCTCGCTTTGGCATTGATAGTTCTTTTTTTGCAGATTATCTTTTTGTTATTTCAGGAAAATCTGTTTCAATTATTTATAAAACAAGAGAAACACAAAAGATTATAGAAAATCAAATTAGACAGAATTTTACTATTTCTTTCGGGATAGAGATTTTCTCTAATTACAAAGATTATAAACCCTCCTCACTTGGGTTTTCAAGCTTTGCAAAAAAACAAATAAAACAAAACTTTGTAGAGTTGACAAGAAACCAAACAAACACTTACTTTTCAGGAAAAGAAATTGCAACTAAAGACATAAAAAACAAGAATCTGCTATCTTCTGGCTTTGTTGCTTGTGTTTATGGAAATCACATAATTGGCACAGCAAGATTTGATAAAGAAAAACAAATTATTACACCAAACATTTCTTTTGTTAATGAGAAAACAAAGTAATTATATTTCCCTAGATAGAAATTCTTTTATTTTCTTAAATACCTTTTCATATTCTACATCAAGCATAACTTGATGTCCAGATTCTTCTAAAAGAAATCTTTCAACATTATTTGAAGATACAGACAGCATTATTTCTTTGGAGTTACTTACAGGTATTAGGTAGTCCTTTTTGCTGTGGATTATAAGTATGTCTGCATTTACCTTAGATATTTGTTTTTTAACAAATTTTACTAATTCAAATATCTGTTGAATTGCACTTGTCGATATCTCATTATAAGTGTCTTCATATTCTAATAATTCATTATTTAGTTTAATAAATTCTTTTCTGCTTTTTCTATATATGTTATTAATAACCATTCTGATTTTTTCTGATGTTGATCGTTTGGTTTGTGATTGCTTTTTAGAAATCTCATTAATTTCAGAAATTATTGTTGAAAGCCTTATGTTTGTTCTTTTCCAGTCAGCTAAAATAAGTTTTCCAAAGTCAGGGTCTAAAAAATTGATTGGTGCTGACATTGTAATGAGCTTGTGTGGCCTTTTTTTTGTTGAAAGATACAGACATATAGTACCGCCCATTGAAAAGCCTAACAATACTACCTTAGAATATTCTTTTAATAGCTCTTCATATATTTTTTCAGAAAAAGAAAGCCAGTTTTTATATTTTTGTTTGCTAAAGTCTAATATGTTTGTTTTATGTCCAGGAAGAATTGGTGCGTAAATATCATAATCATCTTTTAGATATTCTGCAAGAGGCTTTTGCTCTATAGGAGAAGCAGCAAAACCATGTATTATTAATATTGCGGTTTCTTTTTTCTTTTGAGCTCTATAATAATACCCGTTATTTAATAGTTGCTCTAGGTCCTTTATCATAATATTCAGATTCTTTTAAAGAGGATATGGGAGAGGCAGGATTCGAACCTGCGACCTCCCGATTATCAGTCGGGTGCTCTAACCAGGCTAAGCTACACTCCCATGTTTAGCCCGAAAGAGATTCGAACTCCTGTCGCAAGGTTCAAAGCCTTGCATGCTTGGCCACTACACCATCGGGCTAAAAAACGGTATATTAATATATATTTTATGAACAGTTATTTTTATAAATAGAATTAAAAATAACAAAAGAGAAATAACTTCTCTTTTGATTTTTTTACTTTCTTTTCGAGTTTTGGTAAAGATTTACCTGTTCAGGAGTTATGGCCTCAAAGAAAATTAAATGATTTAACCATTTTGTTTTTGTTTCTGATTCTCCTGGACCACATCTCACATCTAATAATTCTAATAGTCTTTTTCTAGATAATGTTCCTTTTTCTAATAAAGGCCTTAATCCATATCTCCAGTAATGAGAAATATTCTCTACATGATCCCAATCATCAAAATACGAGTTATAGGTATCATGTTTTAATTCTTTATTAGATAAAAATTCATAACCACCACTACTAGATCTGTTACTCTCTTTTAAAAAATTAATATCATCAAAAAGAAATCTTGCAGCTGCTTTTTCATGTTGTTTACTTGTAAAAAAACCGCCTTTTCCTAAAACTTCACAAAAAACTGGCAGGTCAGTCAGGATTTCTTTTTCCCCATAGCCTCTATGATGAGGAACTTTTTTCCAAATCTCTGATCTTTCTGTTAGTGTTAAAACTTTACTTGCTGTTTCAATTGCGATCTTTGGATCTCTAATTTTTACAAGCACGCCTTTTATACCACTATTAAAGGTTTCTCTATTATAAATGCTATCAAATCTCATTAAGTTCTTACACTTTCCAGGCACAATTTTAGAAATATACTCATTAAAACCATAATTTTTCACCAACATTTCTGAAAAATTTGCTATATATCCAATAGGAACATGTTTTTCACTTACAAAAGGTTCTAATTTTTCTATAGGCACACCTGCTTTAGATAAACCCTGTATCATATTTTCAGATATTTTTACTTGCATCGCCATTCCTCGCTCATATCTACTTCCAGAGCTATAATATTTAAATCCCTCATCATACCATTCTTTATATTCAGTTAGCTCGCCTATTTCTGCCTTAATTAAAGTGTCAAAATATTCTTTTGCTTTTGGACTACTATTATACTTCATATCTTTAAATAATTCACCAAAATCCCATGAATAAATCCTAAGGTCTTTAAAAATTCTTTTATCAAATAATAGTTTAAGTACTTCTTCTTTAGGAAGAACTAACATTTTGGATTTCCCCTTAATTTTAAAAATTGCATATTTTTTATTTGCACTTAATTTTATCTGTTTTTTAAAATCCTCATGTACCTCGTCGGGATGCCAACCGCCATATTCCCCCGATTCACTATAAAGGTTAGATAATACATTTTTTACATGTTCTGCTTTAGTTACTCTGACTTTTTTTCCCTGCTGTTTCAAAGGCTTTGTTGCGTGCACGTTCTGTTAGTGTTTTTATTTCTTTTTCTGTTAGTAATGATTTTAATGTAACGCCTTTGCTTTTTGCCTCTTTTTTTAATGTTTCTATCAAACTTTTTGTTAATTCCCTCTCTTTTGTCACAGGTGCTTTTTTTAGCTTGCCCTTCATGGTTCCTGTTGTCTTTTTTCTGACTAATTTATACGTGCTTGCTTTTTTTGGCATTTTAAATCATCTCCATTTTGAGTTATTTAATTATATTTTTTGTAAATAAGTTAAAACCGATATATATATATCGGTCGGTTGGGCCTGGGATTGGTTGTCCAAGAAATAGTGCGAATAAAACAAAATACACAAACACACAATTTGCTATTTTGACTTTATTAAATCAATTAATTCCTTATAAAACACCAAAAATTTCGGATAGAATACCAACTTTGGTATGAAATTACTAGGATAATCTATATTCCCATTGTTATTAAGAAAATCCTCTATGCCTGCATCTTTTAGCTTTAAAAGAAGATTATCAAATTCTAGATTTGTTTTTTGGCTTTTATATTTGTATAATTTATAATGTATATTTAATTCTCTAATTACTGGTTTTAAATGCTTATTATAATTTTCAAGCTTTTTAAAGTGCTTTAATCTTTCTGTTATTGCTTTTGCTGCACATTCTGCACTTGTTAGCCCAAAGATAATTCCCCCGCCACTTGTTGCTTTAACAAAGCAAGCTGCATCACCAATTAATAATTTTTTATTCTCATAATAATTAGTTATTGGCTTGGAAACTGGGATCTGTCCTGAGCAATCAAACTTTATATTTGTTAATTTTATATTTCTCTTTGCAATAAAATCATCTAGTGCCTGCTTTGGATTTTGACCTAATGGCACACCAATTCCAATTCTTGCAATTGTGTAACTTTCTGGGACAATCCATGCAAAGAAATTTTTAGAAAAATCCCCAAAATATAATTCAACCATGTCTTTTGTAAAATCACCATTTGCTGTAATCTGGTATGTTGATATAAATTCTTCAGTGCTTGGCTTTTCAGTAAATGCATTTCTGACAATTGAGTTTGGCCCATCTGCACCAATTAGATATGTATAATCCAAATAAATCAATCTATTTTCATCAATAATATTTACTGCAACAGAACCATCTTGAACACTAACTACTTGATGACCAAGCAATATTTCCACTCCAACGTTTCTTGCAAGCTTTTCTATTTCTCTATCAAATATCACTCTGTCTACAACTACCGTTTGGAATTTTTTAGTTCTAAATTGCAGTTCTGCTTTGCTTGGACCATGTATGTTTGCTCCTCTTATCCTATTAACAACCAATTTATCAATATCTAAAAAAGGAGTTAATTTTAATTTCTTTAAACCAAAAATAGAGATATGACCTGTACAGGCTTTTGGTATTCCTACTTCTTTATCATTTTCTATAATGGTCACTAAAATATTTGGATTAAATCTTTTTATCAAGTAACCGCAATATAGACCAGCAGGTCCTGCCCCAACAATTATTATTCTTGTTTCTAATCCTCTTATCATTATTTATCTTCTTTTAATTGCAGAAAGAATATATTGGTAATCTTCATTAAATTTATCTGATTCTGATTTTTTCTTTTGTTCTTCTGTTTGATTTTTAGTGTCTTCTATTTTTGAAGGCTCTTGTTTAGTTTCCTTTTTGGTTTCTTTTTCATATTTACCAAAATAATCATACATCATCTTATTTGAATCAGGTTTTATATCTATTTTCCTATTTTTATAATTATTAATTGCACCAATTATTAGCAAAATAATTATTATTAACAAAATAGCAACTACCGCATATATAATTATTTGCAAGTTAATTGGCTTTTTAATATCTAATTGCTCAGAAGAGATATTGCCATCAACAATTAATGGCACTCTTGTATTAAATTCTTTAGTTAAAACATTATACTTTTTATCAACATCAACTGCTGTTACAGGAGTTAGAGACCTATAAATAAGCTCTTCACTACCATTTGGTGGTATCTCAACAGTATATTTTATTACAGGATCTGTTACCAATATTTCTACTTCTTTATTAAATATCAAATTAGAAACATTATTTGCAAATTGTTTTGGGATATTTTCCACAATTGTTATTTCTTTAGATACAGCACTTGTATTTTTAATAATCAACTTTACTGAAAAGAAATTTTGTGTTGCGATTTTTAATGTCTCTATAGTTCTATCTACTTGAATAATATTGCTATCATAAAGTGCTTTTGTTTTTACAGAAACATTTTGATCAAGTATTTCTTCTAAGGACACTGAAGCATTTGCATCATAAACTATTGGAAAAGTTGTTGATTTAATTATTTCTATTTCTGGCAACAAACCAGCAATTGCCTGTATTTCGTTTAAAGTTATTTGATAAGCCTCTTTTGCTAAGACATAATTTTTTTCAGAATACTTGTCATTTCCTTCTGAGCGTTTAGTAAATAATATGTTTTTTTTATCATTTATTGTTTGCTCAAGTGCAGAATCAATAATTTTTATTGCCTTAAACAAATCTATTTTTTCTTCTAGTGCATCTAATTTACTTACAATCTCGCCTCTTAATAGATCACAATCAACTTTGTCTTCATCAATAAGATCAACAACATAAGCAAATGTCTTTGTTGCTTTGTTTAGTGCTTTATCATAAACATTAATATACATTGTATAGTTGCCATCAGGTGTTTCTGAAAAATCATATTTGCTGAAATTATAATCTTTTGCTTGTTTCACAGAATAAACAACATTTAAATCATCTATTGAGTATTCTACTTTAAAAACATCATCTGGCAGATTATATAATCCAATTTCATAAAAGGTAGGTTCTACAAGTTTATATGTGAAATTAAAATCAGGAACTGTGCCATCCATTATAACTTCTAACTCAGAAGTTGCTTTTTCATTTTTCGTGTTAGTTCCTGTTATTCTTATGATGTTGGTTCCTGAAGATACAAAGACTGTTGTTGCTTGCCCTTTCTTAGTAACATTATCATATGTTGATAAAACATCAATAAAATTATTGCTGTTTGCTTTCTTTATGCTTACTTGAGGATTACCTAATAATGTCTCATCACTTAAGAACTCAATTGTTTTTGTTCCAGAATTTACATAAATATCTCCATTAACATCATTTGAAGGATTAACTTTTATTTCAAACCTTGGTCCTGTTTTTCTTATGTTTGCCTGAACTGATGAACTTAATGCTGATTCGTTATTTCTTAAATCTAATGCACTAACTTTAAAATAAAGATTAACATCTTGATTTGATCTGAAGATATAACTATTAGTATTTGATTCTTTATATTCTGCAGCATTAGTTAAATTGCTTGATGTTGAATAATACACCTTATATCTTACGATCTTTGGTTCTAGATTTTCAGTAGATGCTGTCCATGTTAGTTTTACTGAACCATCTGCTTGTGAAGTTGCAGCAAGGTTAGTAGGAACTGTTGGAGCAGTATTATCAAAAATTATGTCTGAAGAACAAACAGAAAATCTTTTGGGGTCGTTTTTGCTTACTACTTTAACATAAATTGTTTTTTCTCCATTTGTTGATGAACAGCCAGTTCCAGTAGTTAAATTAAATGTGGCCTCATCATCTACAGTTATTATTGTTGGATTGCCATTATTACAACTAATCCCCATTCCATTAACATCATCAGGATATTTGATTTTTAATTCTACAACTGGGTTATTAGTATAATCATCTCCTTTATTAATTTCAACAGTACAATTACCAGGCCCTGTTGAAATATACCGAATGTTGGCATCACTTATGTTTCCAACATTATCCACGCCAACTATCCCGTAGTATATCTTTTTCCCAACATCTTCAACATCATTATCTTTACAAGTATATATGTTAGTTCCTGTTGTACACACTAGTGTTTGGTTTGTTATTTCTGTGAAATCAGAATTGCTTTTGTAAACCCTATATTCTTTTAATCCTGAAAGACTATCAGATGATGCGTCCTTTTGCCAAGCAATAGTTACGCTCTTATTATAGTCATCTATTGTTAATTCGTTTTTATTAGGAATTGTTGGTGGCGTTAAATCCACAATAATATTAAAATCTCCTTCATAGACATTATAAACATAATCTGTTGCAAAGATTTTTACCATATATTTTTGACTTGTTTGTACTTGGTAATTAGTTAATCCATCAGATATTATTTCTTTAGATATTAAAAAACCAGAATCATAACCAGCAGATTTCGAGACATTATTAGGTAAAGTTACTGTCATTGTCCCACTAGCAACCCCGGCATCATCACTCATTGTAACTCTTAAATCAAAAACATTTTTGTCAGTGTATAAATATCTTTCTCTTGGTACAAAGTCAACCTTTATATTATCAATCTTAACTTCAGAAATGCTTGCTGGTGTATTATCAAAATAAACATTTACTTTTGTGTTTTTCACATCACTAGGATCAGAATAATTTCCTGCAATATCTTTTGCATCAACAACTATATAATAATTGCCGTCAGGAATTTCAGAGGCAGAATTAATCTCTCTTGTCCTAGTCGTATTTGTATCTTCATATTTTTTTGTATATTCAGAACTATAATTATTCAATTTTGAGACTGGCACTAAATAAACAATGTGCCTATCAACATAAGTTTCATCATCAGAGATTTCTCCTTCAGAAAAATCAACTGTTATTTGTCCAGAATAAAAATTGTCATGTACAGAATCAGGGCCTTCAGGACTTATAGAAATTATAGCAGAATTTGTCGGCCTTACAGCATCAACAGTAAAAGTGTCAGAGATGCTATCACCAACCGCAGATATTGTAACAACATCTATTCTATCATTATACACTGGTATTGTAGGTATCCCTTCACTTGATGTTGATGCAGAACTTGCAGAAAAAGAAATAATCACAAAGCCACTACTGCCATCTACATTAAAATCAATACCTTCTGGATCTTTAAGTGAAGAAACATGCAAAAGAGCAGGATATGAGTCTGCAGCTACATTAAAAGAAACAGACCTTTCGCTATTCACATATTTATTATCGCTACGTATTACAATTTCAAGTACTGTTGCAAAAACAGAAGAACTTACAAATATTAAAATCAATAAAACTAAAGATACTTTTCTTAAAAACATCTATTTACACCACATTTCTCTATTTTTTGATTTTAATATTTTGTTACTATAAATATAATATATTATATATTTAAAATGTTTGCCTTTTATATATTTTTGAAAAGAATATGATTAAAGAATTAGATTTTAATAATAAGCACATCACAATCATTGGCACAGCACATATTTCTGCAAAGAACAGAGATCAGGTTAAAGAGATTATCTTAGACAAAAAACCAACTGCTGTTTGTGTTGAACTTGATGCCAATAGGCTTTATGCACTAATGAACCCAGAAGAACAAAATAAAAAGCCTAAATTTTCAAACATCTTTAAAACAAAACACAAGTCTGTTTTTCTTCTAAGCTACATACTTGGCGGGCTACAAAAAAAGATAGCTAAAAAATACAATATCACTCCAGGAGAAGAAATGCTTTCTGCAATCTCTGGAGCAAAAGTTGTTGGTGCAAGGGTATATCTTGTGGATAGAGACATTAACATAACTCTTTCAAAGCTACTTAAAAGATTAACCTTCAAAGAAAAAATGAATCTCTTGTTTGGTGGCCTATTTATTCCAAAAAAAGAACTTAAAAAAATAGACATAAACAAACTGATGTCAGAAGTAGAAACAGAAGAAGAAAAATCCGAAATTATTGAAGAAATAATGAAATTATTTACAAAAAGACACAAGAAACTAAAAGAAATACTTGTTGATGAAAGAGACGAGTTTATTGCTTATAATCTTCAAAAGATCCCTGAAGAAAACATAGTTGTTGTTGTAGGTGCTGGGCACCTTGACGGGATCATCAATAATCTAAATAAAGAAATAGATATTAAAAAAATACTAACTATTTGAAATTCTTATCCTTTACTATCTTTAGATATGCACCAAGTGTGTGAATCTTTGGAACTAGCCCTGCAAGTTCTCCATTAACAACAACTCTGCCAAGCTTTATTTCTTTTAAAAGTTCTAATTCTGTTTGTGCTTTTGCTATTAGATAGCCATTACCTATCTCGTAAGGCATATGTGCATCAGAGCCTGCTGTTTGTATAAGACCGTGCTTTTGTGCAAATTCTTTTGCTATCTCGTTTGCTCTACTTGTTAATACTCTTGAATTAAATGTCTCCATTGCAGGAACAAACCTTGAGATTGGTCCATTATTCATTAAATAATCAAAGCCCTTAAAATATCTGCCAGTATCAAAAGGGTGAGGGAAGGAAAGAAGGGCAGATTGCGATCTTGCATCATCAACAACATCAAATATGTCTGTAGAAGATATCTTATCATAAGTAAATAATGCTAAGATGTGCCCTAATCTTTTACCTTTAAAAGTAACATCAATCTCTTGGCCAGGCACAAAAACAAGATCATTTTGCTTTGCTAGTCTTGCAAGCTCTGGCCAAGCCCTTATTGTGTTATGATCTGTTATTGCAAAGCCCTTAAGACCTGCAATTTTTGCTCTTTTTACAATTGTTTCTGGTTCACTTACTGCATCTGGTGAAAACTTTGAATGTATGTGCAAATCAAACTTATTAAACTCGCTTGGGTAACTAATTTTGGTTGTTGAAAAATAAGTGTGCGCATCTTTATGTGGCTTTGGCTTTGATTTTGCTTTAGCTTTCTTCTTAACTTCTAATTTTGAAACTTTTTTTGTTGTTTTTGCTTTAACCAAAAAAATCACCTTACACTAAAGATAATAACTGCAAAGATGTTTTTAAATGTTTTGATTTTGAGAGAAATAGTTTAAGACAAGAGAAAACCACACTAATATTCTGTTTCGACCTTCAAGCCAGGTAATAGCATATTTCTCTTGCCTATACCGACCCTGAGTTTTCTTTCAGGGTTAATTCTTCATTCAGCAATCTTATTCGACCCCCCCTGGAAGATACCGTTTAATCCTTTTTGCTCCGTGTCTAGTTATCTAAAAACACTTGGATTTTTTGTATTATCAAATTCCAAAATATATGTGTGTTCATCAGTATATATATACTATCCTTGATTTTATGTAACATTTATAACACAAATGTACTTTAAGATGTACCAACTTTTGAGAGACCCTTAATAACCCTCTCTTAAAGCACATAGTGAAAAATTAACTACAAGAAGTTACCTTTAACTCCATCAAGTTAAAATTAAACTAGAAAAAAACAAGAAAAAGATATATTACAAGATTATAAATAATATGTGCAAAAACATTTGGCCAAAGATTATTATATTTTTTATATGTGCTTGAAAGAAAAACACCTAACACAAAGGCACCAATTATTTCTATAATAGAACCATAAGCAATATGCCCAATAGCAAACAAAGCACTAGATAAAATAACACCAAGCCTTGGGGTTAAAAAACCCCTAAAAAACCACTCTTCTAAAAACACCCTTACCAAGAAAAGATAAACAATAGCAATAGGCGAATACCTTAAAATCTCTTCACTTACAAGATTAAGATCTGAAACCTTAAAAAGCACAGAAAAGAAACTAAGTGTATAGCTTAAAACAAAAAGCAAAAGAAAAATTATTATTGTTTTTTTAAAAAACTCTTTAAAAGAAATTTTTTTTAAACCTTGTAATCTAAAAACCTGAGCAAAGCTATTTGCTCTATTAAATAAAAATATAAAATAAAAAGGTATGAAAAATAGAAAAATATCTAAAATAAATTCTTCAGCAATAAATAACATAATTTATCAAAAGAAACTATTTTAGTCAAAAACATTCATTCCGCATTTGCCACAAGCATATCTTGTTTTTCCTTCTTTTGACTTGTGAAGGCCCATTTTTACGCCAGTTCCGCACTTAGGACAGTCCTTTCCTTTTCTCTCAACAGAGTCACCGGAAACGCTATAGAACTTGCTTACCTTAACATTAACTGTTGGCTTGTGTTTTGTCTTTCCTTTCTTTACTCCGCCGCCTTTCTTTTTTGCCATTTAATATCACTCCTTTTCTTTTTCTTCATTTTTCTCATCAGTAGCTTCTTCTTTCTTAACTACCTTTTTTTCTTCAAGATCTCCAGTTCTTTTGATCTTGTGATTTAATTCTAGTTCCTTTAGGACTTTTGCATTATCATAAAGCTTTAGATAAGCTATTGCTGATTGCTTACCGAACTCTTGAGATATCTTATCAACAACCAAAAGCTTTTCATCAGCTCCAAGCATTGCTGAAACCTTTTTTAAAAGTTCTTTTCTGCC
This sequence comes from archaeon, assembly GCA_029563035.1. The sequence continues at coordinate 41,746 of JAKQTP010000138.1, forward strand.
TGGTGTTTTTGCTCCTTTTATTTTGGCAATTATTGCAGTTCTATGCAATAACTCGTTTCTTTGTTTTTCAATTTCTATATTCATATTAATCTCCTTTTTATCTACTTAATCTTAATGCATATCTGCCTGGGGTCTTTACTTCCATTGCTTTTGCTATATCTGAAATTTCAGGATCAACAATTAAGGCATTTCCCTTCCAGAAAGTTGTAAACGTAGTATTCCCACAAACAGGACATTCCTTAATTGAAGATTTATCTTCATCTGCGACATTGTCTTCTACAATTTTTCTACATTTTCTACATGCTTTATATACCATAAATTATCACTTCTTTTTCTTTGATCTTGATTTATTATCTGCTTTGTCTTCTTTTCCTTTTTTTGTTGTTTTCTTAACTGCTTTTTCTTTTTTCTTTTCTACTTTTTGCCATTCTGCTTTGCCAAGCCCAAATTGTCTCATGGTTAATCCTATCTTTGTGTCTGCAATACTTGGCTTTAAACTAACATTAGCAACTCTTGCTATGACCTCATCGCCAACAACAAGTGTTTGCTTACTTTCTTTGCCATTAAAGCCTGGAAGCTCAGCATTATAAGAATTGAAATCCTCCATAACCTGAGAAACATGACAAAGACCTTCAAATGGACCCATCTTGATAAACGCCCCAAAGTCTGTTGCTTGAGAAACATTACCAGAAACTATCTCATGTAGCTTTGGAAGATAACTTACAACTGAAAACTTAACTTTAAAAAACACATTAGGGTCTGCAGGAACAATCTCTCCGATATCATGAGATATTACATCAGTTACTGCAACAATTACTCCAATATTTTTGTCAATTACCCCTTCATAATCATTACATAATTGATCAAGAATTATGTCTTTTAGCTCTCCAGATAATCTCTGCGGAGCAATACTAACTATCCCCTCTATTGTGTATTTTTTATAGCCCATTTTATCTATCTCCTTTAATTTAAAAAAACATCATGTAATCTTAATGTTAAAACTCTATTTCCTTTTTTCTTTATTTTTGATTTTAAAATTTTATCGTTTGTGTATATTATGTATTTATTGCTAAAATATATTAATAAATTATCCACTTTTTTATATTTTTCTAACAAACTTTTATCAACCTCTAAAATCTCAAATTTATTTAATTCTTTTAATTTTTCTATGTACCTTTTTAGATTCAAAAGCTTTCTTGGCTTTTTGCTAAACACTTTTTCTATTTCTTTAAAAGATTCAGAAAGCACAAAAAACTTTGCATTTGGTAAAACTGTTAAAGCAAACTCAAAGATGTCTTTTTTAAGTTCATACATGTATATGAATACATTTGTATCAATAATAACATTTGCTACCCTATCTGATTTGCGCATAACCTGATAATCTCCAACGCCCCGAAACCAATCTACTAATTGCTATTGTTTCATTTTTGTAATATACTGCTACATTCTTTAAAGAAATATTTACTATATCTCCTTTTATCTTCTTTATGTTTCCTAAATGTGCTGCTGTGCCAATAATTAATACCACATTTTCTCCAAGCTTTATACCGTCTTTATTTGAGTCCAATAGTCTTTCTATTTTTGTGTATTTTAATTCTAATTCTTGGCCCATTAACGGCTTAGATTTTTCATCACATATCAATTGCCCAATCATCTTGTCTCCTGCGACATAGAATGGGTCAAGATCTGTTCCAACAGCAATCAACCCTCCTGCATGAACTTGCTTAAAAGGTATACCGTTAGAATTTAATGATTCTATTGTGATTTCAATTGGCTTGTTAATTCCTGGATATAACCAAACCTTTTGTTTTTCAGATAAGGTTCCTTGCATAATTGCGCCACCAAGAACCCCCCCTCTTATCTTCTCTATTGGATATCCTGGTTTATTAATATCAAAGGATCTAACAATTCTCATTTTTAATGGTGCTGATTTTGTATCTGACTCAGGAACAGGAATTGCTGTTATTAATGCATAAACTAATGCATCAATGTTAGCATCAAAATGAGCAGAGGTGGGTATGATTGGAACATGAGAATAACCTTCATCATCTAAAAATTTTCTAATCTTTTTATAATTTTCTTGTGCCTCTTCTTTTGTAACTAAATCAATTTTGTTTTGAGCAACAACCATGTTTTTTATGCCATGCATCTTTAATGCAGAAAAATGTTCAACAGTTCTTGGCTGAGGACAATCTTCATTAGCAGCAACAACAAGTATTGCACCATTTAGTAATGTTGCACCAGATAGCATTACCGCCATCAATGTCTCGTGACCAGGGGCATCAACAAAAGAAACTTTTCTTATAAGTTCTCTTTGACCACCACAAAGATGACATTTATTTGTTGCACCATATGCTTGCAAGCCTTGACAAGTTTTACATTTATAAAAACAAGCATCTGCATACCCTAGCTTAATAGATATTCCTTGCTTGATTTCATCAGAATGCTTATTTGTCCAAGTTCCAGTTATCTTTGAGGTTAATGTTGTCTTTCCGTGGTCAACATGTCCTACCACTCCAATATTAAGAACTGATTGTGTTTTTTCCATTTTTTTATTTCACTTTATTTCTTCTTCTTTTTCTTTGTGCCAGATTCTTCTTTCTTTTGCTTTGGGAATCTTTCAGAAAAGCCTGTTGTGTCTCCTTCTGTTAATTTAATATTTACTTGGGCAGTGCCAGCAACTACAACTCTTCCAGCAACTCTTACTCTTTTTCTCTCACCTGGCCTTTTTGATTTAAAGCCTGTGCCTTTTTTAGTTAGAATCTTTTTAGAAACTTCAGAGTCAAGTTTTATGTGCATTGGAAAGCCCTGCTTATCTGAGCCACCTGTTATTTTTCCTTTTAAACCAGGAGCGATATTTGATAAATCAACCTCATCGTTGATTTTCTTTCCAAGCAAATGAAGCTTTGTCTTTTCATCTGCTTCTGCATTATAACTTTTTTTTGTTTTTGGATCTGATAATATTAATCTCAAAATTCATACACCTCTTTTTCATTGATTTTGTTTTTTATAAATTTCATTTTTAATAACTTCTATCATTGTTTGTTCTTCTGGGCTTAATTCTCCTTCCAGAGCCTCTAGCTTACTAATCATATCAAGGTTAAGAGAAATTTCAAGAACATCTCCTTCCTTAAAGTCTTTAAGATAGGTGGCGTCAGCAATTGACACTGCCACTTCCATATCTTTTTGAGCAATCTCTATTTCTTTTCCTTCTGATTGTATGCCTTCTATTGTCCCTATCTTTTTACCATTTAAACTAACTACTGCTCCAGAAATCAACCTGCCCTCTAATATTCTTACGCCAACAACTGCTGGCTTACTACTTCTAAATATAAAGTTTGGAAGCACCTTAAATTTACAAGGATATATTATTTCCTTTAATAATTTATCATGCTCTGTTTTTTTTGTTTTGCTTAGCCATTCTTGATAATCTTCAATTAATTTATATATAATATTATTTTTAAATATAGGGATTTTTAACTTATTTATCTCATCTTCAAACTCTTGACTGATTTTAACATTAAACAAGAAAAGAACTCCTTGGATCTTGTCTTTTTCGTTTAATATTTTCAATTCTGTTAGGTCTTTGTTTGTGAATTCACCTATATCTGAGCTTGCTATTTTTATACATTCCTTTTCTAATAGCTTATGTAGAGCCTCAAGAGAGCCAAGAGTGTCTGCTTTAATAAACGCCCCTTCTGGGCTATTAATAAAACAATTATATGATTTTGTTTTTAGCCTCTCTATTGCTTCTTTATCATTTGCAGAGATAATTACTGCACCTGGTAGACAAGCATCAATTCCTGGAGCCACAACCTTTATTCCCGAAGCTGCATGAATCACAGAAATGTTTTCAAAACTTCCTTTCTTATCAACTGCAGTCATGAAGTTTGGTTTTAATATCGCCTTTACTTTTGAGTTTTGTAAACCAAATCTTGTTGGAAAAACAATTTCATCCTTTAGCTTTAGACTGCCTTGATAAACAATAACATCAGCAGTCGAGCCCATTCCTTTAAGCTCGCCAACCTCAAGAACAGCCCCGTGCATATGATCGTTTTCATCAATTGTTATTTTTTTTCCTAGAAATTTTTGACTTAAAACCGATAAAAACAAAACTGTTTCTGCTAGTCCCCAGCCATTAACACACGATCCAGGAATTATTGCAATCTGTTTTGTAAAGTCAGTTACTCTATCAAACCTTTCTGCTTGAAAGCCTTTATCATATAGCTGTCCAACAATTCTGTAGATTAATTCATCGATCTTTTCTTCTATTTGTTTTGATTGTGTTGTAAGGTTGTTTGAAATGTCTTTTCCTTCTTGACACCAGCCATGAACCAAATCTAACTTGTTAGCCACAACTAAAAAAGGAACCTTATACATCTTTAGAATATTGAGTGTTTCAATATCCTGCACTTGTAAGCCTTTGTTGATATCCATTACTATTACTACTAGGTCTGCAAGACTTCCGCCTCGCTCTCTTAGATTATCAAAGGCATTATGTCCTGGTGTGTCTATGAATAATAGTCCTGGAATGCTTAATTCAAAATTATATTTTTTAGCTAAGTGCCCGCTAATCTTTTGAATTATATCAATTGTTATTTCTGTTGCGCCAATATGTTGTGTGATTTTGCCTGCTTCTTTATCAACTATACTAGTACCTTTAATCTTGTCTAGAAAGGTTGTCTTTCCAGAGTCAATATGACCCATGACTGTGATTATTGGTTGTCTATATGTTATGTTTATCACACTTTAGAAAATAAAAACAACATCTTGTCAAAAGATAAAAAAACTTATTCTTTAACAAGTTTTTTCTTTTGATGTCTTGTCTTTTCTAGATGATAGGTGTCTGTCCATCTAGTCTTTAGTGGCTTGTATTTTTTAACTAGTTGATTTTTCTTACATTTACTTGAACAAAAATAACTTGTTGTTCCGTCTTTTTTAGCATAGATTATGCCTGTGCCTTTTTTTATTTCTTTACCACAAAATGTACATTTCATTTGCATTCACCTTTAATCTAGCGACCCCTAATGTCCTTTGCTTCAGATTCTGGATTCATTAAGATTAATACATCGCCTTTCTTTACTAGGCCCCTTACATTTCTTTTCTTAATTCTTCCTTTTTCAAAGCCATCTAATATTCTGCAAAGAACTTGAGTTGCTTCGCCTCTAGAGCCTGTTCTGCCAACAATCTCTACGACTTCTGCAGGAACTCCTTCATCTGCCATTATCAATCACCTATTCTTTTTTTTCTTCAGCAACTTCTTCTTTCTTAACTTCTGCTGGCTTTTCTTCTTTTTTATTTTCAGATGGCTTTTCTTTTTTTTCTACTGGCTTTTTCTCTGCTGGTTTTGGTTTACTTTCTGGTTTTGGTTTTCCGCCACTTAACTCTTCAATCTTTGAGATTAATGCAGAGAATTCCTTTTTTAAAACTCCTTCATCAACAACAGCTATAGCACTCGCTTTTGCATTTATTCCTGATATCTTTCCAAGCTCTTCCTTTGTTGAAACATAACTGAATGCAATGTTCTTTTCTTTACAAATTACAGGAAGGTGCATTACTATTTCTGCAGGAGTTATATCTTCTGCAATCAATACTAATTTTGCTGTGTTTCTCTCTACCATTTTTGTTACTTCATTGATTCCCACTTTAACTTTACCTGATTTAGAAATCTTTGAAACAACATCAGCTTGAAGATTCTTTAAATCCTCTGGTACGCTGAACTTAACATAGTCTGCCATTTTAAAACCTCCAAAATGTTTTCTTCATCGGCTTTTTTCTTTAGAAAAAAGTATACTAAGTATAATATATTTAGGCCAAGAAAGCTTTATAAATAGATTCATCTTTTCTTAGTATTTATGAGCCTAAATACCATTAAAAATACACTAATCAGAGAAGAAAAAAAATCGCTTTGTTTAAGAAAAAAGATAGGTGCTGTTGTTGTTAAAAATGGCAGAATTATTGGTAGTGGATATAATGGCAATTCTCCTAGTATTCCGCCATGTTCAGTTATTGGCTGTGCAAAAGATCATTTTAAGTTTAGGCCAGGACAAAGAAACGAGCTATGTACTGGCATGTGTGCTGAGCAAAGGGCTATGATTGATGCGATAAAGAAAGGGTATGACTTGAAAGGGGCAGAATTATATTCCACATATAGTCCTTGTGTTTCTTGTGTAAGATATATGATTGAATTTGGAATCAAAAAGGTCTTTTATAAAATAGATTATAGAGATGCTTTTTCTAGGCAAATACAAAAGTTGGGGAAAATAGAAAGAGAAAAGATTTAGAATGTTTATCTAAACTTTTCAGGTTTATAGTCTGTTTGTATTGGGCAATTAGTAAATATTCCTGACCAATTTGTAACATTTTCTACATCCCATGAGCTAATGTCTTGGTTGAAACTGGATGCATTATTAAACATACCTCCCATATTAGTTACTTTTGAGACATTAAAATCTAAGGGATGATTGAAACTATTAGCTTGGAAAAACATTGCAGACATATCGGTTACATTAGATGTATCAAAAGACAAGGTGGAATTGAAATTAGATGCACTATAAAACATCAAAGACATATCAGTGACATTAGAAGTATTAAAATCTAAAGGTTGATTAAAACTGGAAGCACCTAAAAACATACGACTCATATATCTTACACTAGAAGTATCAAAATCCAATGGATGATTGAAATTTGTTGCATTAAAAAACATAGACCCCATATTAGTTACTTTAGAAGTATCAAAATCTAATGGTTGATTAAAACTGGAAGCGCCATAAAACATACCAGTCATTCCATTAACATTAGAGGTGTTAAAATCTAAAGGGTGATTGAAACTTGATGCACCATAAAACATAAAAGACATATTAGTGACATTAGAGGTATTAAAATCTAAGGGGTGATTGAAACTTGAAGTGTTGTAAAACATGTAGGACATGTCAGTTACATTAGAGGTATCAAAATTTATAGGCGACTTGAAATTTGTAACCCCAAAAAACATGCTACTCATATCGGTTACTTTAGAAGTATCAAAATCTAATGGCTGATTAAAACTGGTTGCATCAGAAAACATACCTGACATATCGGTTACATTAGTTGTATTAAAATCTAAGGGATGATTGAAACTTGATGCATTCCTAAACATCTCAGACATATCGGTTACATTAGAGGTATTAAAAGAAGATAAGGGCTGGTTGAAACTGGAAGCATCTCTAAACATCCAATGCATATCGGTTACATTAGAAGTATCAAAAGAAGATAAAGACTGATTGAAACTACTCGCACCTGAAAACATACCATACATATCAGTTACATTAGAAGTATCAAAAGAAGATAATGGCTGATTGAAACTACGTGCACCAAAAAACATAGCACGCATATTAGTTACTTTAGAAGTATCAAAAGAAGATAAAGACTGGTTGAAATTACTTGCACCTGAAAACATACCACCCATATTAGTTACTTTAGAAGTATCAAAAGAAGATAAAGGCTGGTTGAAACTAGATGCATGGAAAAACATATCCCACATATCGGTCACATTAGAAGTATCGAAATTAGATAAAGACTGGTTGAAACTAGATGCATGATAAAACATATGTTGCATATCAGTTACATTAGAGGTATCGAAATTAGATAAAGACTGGTTGAAACTAGAAGCATAACGAAACATATAAGACATATTGCGTACTTTAGAGGTGTCAAAATTTGATAAGGACTGATTGAAACTCATATCATAAATACATCCAAACATATGATGCATATCAGTTACATTAGAAGTATCAAAAGAAGATAAAGGCTGGTTAAAATCGGTCGCACACTGAAACATCGCAAACATATCTGTTACACTAGAGGTATTAAAATCTAAAGGTTGATTGAAACTAGAAGCAGTAGAAAACATAAAAGACATATTAATTACATTAGATGTATCAAAAGACAATGGTTGATTAAAACTAGAAGCCTTATTAAACATAGACCCCATATTAGTTACTTTAGAGGTATCCCATGAATTTATGCTTTCATTAAATACTAAACTACTACATTTATAAAATAAACCTCTTAAATTTGTTGTGCCATTTAAATCCAATACATCTGTTGCTGTAATATCTAGATTAGAACAACCATAAAAATAATAACCGTTATTACCTAGATTTAGGTTGCCCCAGTTTTTTATTTCTATAAGTTTTAATCTGTCGCCATTATTATTAAAACGAAATCCTTTAATTACTCCAGTTATTTTTATTTCATAAATTCCTGGCTCTGAATAAGTATGTGTTGCTTCTGGCTGGTTCCAAGAAGTAATGTGGCTGTTTGTACCATCATTCCAATCAACATTAAAATTATAAGTCCCTGAAGATTCTAATGGCAACCTGATTTGACTGATGTCAGAAGAAGGGAGATTTCCAGGACCTGAATTGGTAGGGGTTGCTTCTGGTTGGCTCCAAAAAGTGATATTACTATCTGTGTCATCATTCCAATCAACATTAAAATTATAAGTGTCTATTTCTTCTAATAGTGGTTCGTCTTCTAATGGCGACCCGATTTGATTGCCAGTAGAAGAAGGAGAGGGTGACCCAGAAGAACCATCACTTGTATTTCTTGTATCAAATACCAATATTGTTGGAGGGCCAGTTTCATCTGAACCTGGTGGCTCATCCCCATCTTCATCATCGCTATCGCCATCATCTGGAACAATATGGCTACTACCACCATCCATTGATACTTGATCAACACCATCATAGATTATCGCTTTATCATAACTGGTTTTTAATTCAGATTCATTCATGTCTCTAGAAATTCCTGCTGAACCTCTTGATCTCTCACCAATATTTCCAAAATAAAAAGTTCCAAATATTATTACTCCAACAACTAAAACACCCATTATAATCAAAACTTCCATTGTTGCTTGTGCTTTTCTTTTTAAATCGGTTTTTTGTGGTTTGTTGTTTTTAGATAAAGTTTCTCTATTTCTAATTAATTTTTGACCCATTATTTCTCAACCTAGTAATCTAATATAAATATACTATAATAGAATAAGGAACAAAAATATATAAACTTTTGGTTTTTGGTTATAAAAAAATAGACAATGATAATTTTTTAAAATTTAAAAAATAAAAATAGAAAAAAACTACTTCTTCCAATAATCATCAAAATGAGTAAGAAGTGCTTTTGTAAGACTTGGGTTATTCTTTAAAATTGTTAAATGATATGTCTCTTTTGGTGCTGATAAATCATTTAATGACATGACAACCTTGTTCTTATCAATGATAAAAGCATCCATTGTATGTTCTTTCTCTTGTATTGCAAAATTCTTTGGGAAATCAAACTCTTTTGTTATAGGCTTAGAGATTAATTTAACATGAACTTCTGGCATCTCTGAAATTGGCTTAAATGCTTCTACTCTGTCATCCATACTTGTAAAGCCAGTAATTTCTTTTTCTGCATTTTCAAATTCCTGAGACAATAGCTTGTTATAGTCTTTAAGATTTTTAACTTGTAAAATCTTTTCTTGTACCCCAGCAACTTGATTTGACCAGGTTTCTTTACTTAAGATATCTTTTACTTGTTTATCAAGAAGAGATATTTCTTTTTTCTTATTATCTATTAGTTGTTTGAAAATTTCGTTAGGATCAATTACCTTGTATCTCTTTGGTCTACCATAGACTTCTAGAATTAGCCCTTTTTCTTTTAATTTTTCTAAAACATCATAAATTCTTGTTTTTGGAATTTCTGCATTTCTACTGATGTGTGGAGCATCAGCTTCAACAAAATTAAATAAAGTTGTTAATGTTCTGGCCTCATATTCTGTAAGACCAAAGTCCAATAATAAACTTAATATTTTGCTATTGTGCATAAAACCCCTATTCACATTAATTTATTATATTATATATATTAGCGATAGTTAAATAAACCTATTCTTTTTTTTCTTCAGCAACTTCTTCTTTCTTAACATCTGCTTGCTTTTCTTTCTTAATCTCTGTAGGTTTGTCTTCTTTCTTTGCTACCGCTGGCTTGTCTTCTTTTTTCTTTGGTTCCTCTGATAGTTTTTCTTTCTTGGCTACTGCTGGCTTTTCTTTTTTTTCTACTGGCTTTTTCTCTGTTCCATCTGATGGCTTTTCCTCTTTTTTATCTGTTTCTTTTGAAGGAGTGGTTGTGGTTGGTGTTCTTCTAACATAAGGCTTTCTTGGAGCACCACCTGCTGTGCTTGGTCTTCTGCCACCAGCTACTGGTTTTCTAGCTGTTGTTTTAGCTGAGACTTTTCTTGTTCTCTTTCCTGGAAGTGGCTGATCTTCATCTATTTCTTTTTCACCACTTTCGCTATTATATACAAAATCATCAATTGAATATGCATAATCTTTATCTGATCTTATTATCCCATTCTTTAATTCTAACTCTCTTATTAATAACCAAAAGAACAATGCTACTGATTTTCTTCCTTTATTGTTATAAGGAATAATAAAATCTATATTTCTTGTATTACTAGAAGTTGTACAAAGAGCAATTATTGGGATATTTGCTTTTGTGCTTTCTACAATTGCCTGTCTATCCACATTAGGATCTGCAATAAATACCAATTTTGGTTCTATGAAGTGTTCTGATTCTGGATTTGTAAAAGTTCCTGGAATAAATCTGTTTAATTTTGATTTATAGCCAAATGCTTGCTCTAAGATTTTAATGCCAGGAAGAGCATATTTTTTCCTTGAAATAAACACAACATCTGTTGGTTCATATTTAGAAATAAAATCAATTGCAATTTTTATTCTCTTGTCAATTACTTGAACATCCATTACATTGATTTTGTCGTTTCTAGACTTGAATACGAACTTTCTCATTGGCCCATTCTTATATTTTGTTCCAATATGTATTCCGTTCTTAAGATATAAATCAACATTAACAAGAGTTCTGCTCTGTGGTGTTCTGTTTTCTGTTGTTTCAAAATTTTTAGGTTTTGTATTCGCTTTATCCATTTTTATCACATTTAATTATACTTCATAATATCATCAATAACTTCTACATGAGTTAAAAGCATTCTTCTACAGCAATATTTGTTTATGCCCAAGATATCTAATGCCTCCTCAAATGTTTTCTTTTCTTGAGTTATCAATCTAATATACTCATCATATTTGTCAGCTACAACCTGACCACATGAAAAACATCTTACTGGACAAATCATAATTTCACCTTTTAGAATGTTGCTTTTTCTTTCTAGCACCCCTGCCTAATTGTTTCTTTGGTTCTTTTTGTCTGACATCATCAACAAGAAGGTGCCTATCATATTTCATTATCTTTTCTTTTATTTTTTCCTTGTTATTCGCTGCAAGTATTGATTTTGCAATACACGCTCTTGCAGCTTGAACCTGTGACATTACTCCGCCACCTTTTACATTTATAAAATAATCAAGCTTACTTGCTTCTTCATCAAGAAGAATCATTGGTTCTTTTATTAATCCTTGCTTGTAACCAGAATAATATGCTTCTAGAGCATGTCCATTAATACGAACTTTTCCAGTTCCTGCTTTTGACATACATCTAGCAACTGCATTTTTTCTTGAAGCTTTAACAAAATAATTCTTTGCCATTTTTTTCACCTAATAATTATATCTTTATCTTTGCACCTAATAGTACACAAACCTCATTTAGAGTCATGCCTTTTAATTTTGGTTTTTCTGAAACAACTTTTGGAATGTCTTTTTCATAAACTTCAGGAGCATCAATAAACACCTTAAGATTTCTTAAAGCAGCTTGACCTCTAGCGTTTCTTGGAAGCATCCCTCTCACTGCAAACTTTATCATTTTATCTGGATATCTTGGATATTTTGCATTCTTTAATGGATTGCCTTTTCCTTTTCTATGTGTTCTTTCTTTGAATCTTTCCATAATATCTTCTTTTGTTCCAGAAATAAATGCATAGTTAGCATTAACAACAACTATTTTTTCTGAACTTCTTAAAAGCTTTGGAGCGATCTCAGAAGCAAGTCTTCCAAGTATTTTGTTTTTTGCATTTATTATTATCATATATTTTCACCAAAATAAATTTATTTTATCAACTTTACTTTTTTGTAATCTATATTGTCTTTACAAAAATCTTTTAATGTCTTTAGCCCTTTATATTTTGCTTTTGCAGACTCTGAAAAACTTAAAGCATAGATTGTTATCTTCTTATCTAAATTTCCTGTTCCTAAAACTTTTCCAGGAATTACAACTATATCTCCATCTTTAATATAAGACATCTTCTGTAAGTTAAAAAGATTTTTAGAAGGTTGCTTTCTTGAAGATGATTCTAAGATTCTTGCAACACTAGCATATATCTCTTTTTTCTTGTCTTTTGATGACTTATATAGATTCTCAATCAATTTTTGAGTCTGTAAATTTTTTATATCTCTTTTCATAATTGTTCTCTTTTTTAATTTTTTCAAATATCAATTCTTTGGAAAAGGTTATCTGCTGAGGGCAGGATTCGAACCTGCGAAGCACTAAGCACTGGATCTTAAGTCCAGCCCCTTTGACCGCTCGGGAACCCCAGCGCTAAGCTTTGTCCTCTTTACATTACTTAATTTTCTTTTTAAGTAACATCATATACTCTTTAGTATATCTATCAAGCAACTTTACAATTGCTTCAATTGGTAGTTGACCGATTAATTCTATGGTTAATATATAATTATTAGTATCGTTAAGTTTTAAACAATTCTTTGGGCAAGCATCAACACAAGCTTGGCAGTTTGAACATTTATTAACATCATCAATCTTTGGTTTGTTAGAAACCATCTTCATACATTTTACAGGGCAAGCATTAACACAAGCCTGACAACCATCACATCCTCTTAAAGTCTCAAGTTCTGGCAATTGCATATAAGAAACAATTGCAGGAGAGAATTTTACGTGTGTTCTTCCTTGACCTTGAATTGCATAAGCATCAAGTCTTAATCTTTGGTTTTCTTTTAGTTTTGTTAACGGTATAGTGTCATATACTGGCTTAACTTCTTCATCATTTGATTTTAGGTCACCAGAATAGACTGTGCATGGCCCTTCTTTTTCTAAAGTTAATGTTATTTTTTTTCCTGTTGATTCTGTTGGTGTTGTTAATGGAACTAATGCGATTCTGTTTGCAAGCATCTCATCAACAATAACCGAATCATTCTCATAAAAATCAATCTCATCAACTGCATATACTGATAAACAATAACTTATCTTCCTTCTTAAAGTGTTAATATCTATCGGGTCAAAGCCCTCTGCAAGATACTTATAAGTTTTACCAACTGTTTCTAGATAAGTTATTTTAGCCATATTTTTCTGCCTACCATTTTAGTTTTTCTTTCTAAACTTTTTTTGTTTTCTACAACCATCATGTGGGACAGGTGTAGTATTTGATATGCTTAAAATATTTAAGCCTGCTCTTGTTAATGTCTTTAAAGAAGATTCTGCTCCTTGTCCTGGGTTATAATAAAGATTACCACCAGGCGCTCTAATCTTAACATGAACATTCTTTATTCCTTTATCATTTGCTTTTTCTGCAACAACCTGAGCAATCTTAGTTGCAATATAAGGAGATCCTTCTTTATGCTGAGACTTTGTCATTTGACCACCAGAGCATTTTGCAATAACTTCTGAACCAGTCTCATCTGTTAGAACAATTATAGTGTTGTTTCTTGAAGCAAAGATATTAACAATACCTGTTTTTCCTGGACTTGCCATAATCATTCACTCTCCTTTTTTGTCTCTTCTTTATTTTGTTTTACTGGCTTAACAAAAGGCTTTCCTTTTTGTTCTTGTGCTCTGTCTATTGCTGCTTTTATTTTTGTATCAATATAGGCTATTGAATCTCCAGCCATAACAATAGAACTTGGTGCTGTCCTTTTTACCCCATTTACTATTATGTGTCCATGAGTTATTAATTGCCTTGCTTGTTTTGGTGTTAATGCCAGGCCTCTTCTAAAAACTTGTGTTTGAAGTCTTCTTTCAAGTAAATCTGAAGCCTGTAATTTTAAAACATCATCAATTGTGTGATCCTTAGTAAAAATACCTGTTCTTTGTAATTTACCAAGCAACTCTCTTGTTCTTTTCTCGTAGTCATCAATATTACCAGCTAGAAGATTTCTAGCCATCTTTCTGTAATTTCTAACGATTGACTCTGCTTTCCAAATTTCTCTTTTTGTTTTTAAGCCATATTCTCTTTCAAGCTTTCTATCATTAATCATTTTCTGCTTATCGTGAAGCTTTCTTGGAACATCATATTGTCTATTTAATCTTCTTGGTTCACCCATTATTTTTCACCTTTATTTTTTTTAATGTGCCCCCTACTTTTTCTTTTCTACACCAATTGTTGAATGCTTTCTACCAGTTGATTTAGATTTTTGTCCTCTTACTCTTAGGCCCCACTGTAGTCTTAAACCTCTATAGCTTTTTGATTTACCAAGCCTTTGAAGTTCTTTTCTCTCAACTAGTTTTAGATCTGCCATGATATATTGAGCTTGGGTACCATCTCTTTGTTTTGGTCTATTAAGTAACCAAGCAGGCACTCTTTTGTCTAAATTTGCTATTATGTTTTCTATTGTTTCAACATCTTTATCAGTTAAATTTCCTACTTTTGCAATAACCTTACCAGAATCTTTGAAGAATATATCTTCAATTGCTTTTCCTAATCTATAACTTATTCCATAGATTAAGGTTAAACCATCAGAGATTGTCATATACCCTGGTATATCTCTATTTGCAATTCTTACGATGTGTTTGAAGTCAGCACCTTCTTTTGCAGGATTGAAATGACTTGGTTTAGGCTTTGGCTTGACCAATCTCAATCTATCTGTAGATGCACGACCTGAACCTTCTGATCTACCTTTCTTAAGCTTTGCTTCTGGTGATTTTTTACTTTTCTTTTTATCTTTTGCCATTATTAATCACATTTAATTATTCTAAAGGAAACACGTGTTGTATTCCAATCTTTTGTTCTTTGTCTTTTATCTTGTAGTAAATATATTTGGTATCCATCTTATCAATAATTATTTGTTTACCCATATTCCTACCTTGCATTATAATGCATTTTCTTCCCTTCTCTAATAAACCCATAAATCATCACTCTATTTTTTTTAATATCATTTTTATATATTTCATATATCTTAAATCCACTTCATTTTCTGTCTTAAGGTTATGCTTTAACATTACTGCATCAAGGTAAGCCACCTTTCTACACTTTGGGCAAAGAACACTTGATAATAGATTCTCTGGTCTTCTCTCTGTCTTACTTAGTTTTTTAACTTCTAATGCTCTTTTGCCATGTGGCATGCCGTGAAGAATTGCTTTACAAACTGCACACTTGTGTTTTGAGGTCTTCTTCTTTACAACAACTCTTGATTTTCTACCACTTGGGGTAACTATTGTCTTGTGTTTTTTAAATTTTTGATCTGGATTTGGCATATTGTTTTTTCACCATATTACTTTTTCTTATAGTCTGCAGGAACATAGTCTGCATATTTTTTCTCAAATAATTTATCATAAATATTATTTACTATTATTGATAGTATAAAGACCACAAAGATATATGTCCAAAAACCATGAAGATCCCAAGGCTTTGGAAATTTCGCATCTATAAATTTTATAGGACCATAAAACTTATTTATAAAATAAACTGCTGGAAGCCCAATTAACATTAATGGAATCATGGTTTTAAACATTCCTTTAAATTGTCTACTCATAAGGCTGAATGCTTCTTTTTGTTTTTCTTGAACCCCTATGTAGTCATTATTTTTCATTAATTCTTTCATTTCTGCTTGGATTTCTTTGTTTCTTCTTTTTACAAAGAAATATTCTTTTGGATCTGAAAATAAATGTTGTACTGTTTTGTTTATAATTACAAATATCAATGAGAAAATTATCAAATCTAACCAGTATGATCCTGTTATTGGTATATTCATATTTTTATCACTTATTTAACATTGTTTTCAAAAAATTACCTGACTCGAACAATTGGTCTTTTGCTAATTGTTCATAGAACTTATAAACAATCCCCACAGTTAACAGAATTCCTGTTCCTGTTCCTATTGCTCCTGTCATATCTGCAAATACTGCTAAAAGTCCAACAGTAATTGAACCCATAATAACAATTGTCGGTATGTATCTATTAAGTACAGTTACTATAACTCTTTCATCTCTTCTAAACCCTGGTATTGACATTCCTGATCTCTGTAACTGGCTTGCTACTTCTTCTGTACCTTGACCACCAACCTCAACCCAGAACTTACCAAAGATTACACACATTATAACAAACAATACCGAATATCCTAAAACTGAAAGCACCATTCCTAAAGTTGCACCACCAAAGATTGCTGTTTGCAATAGCCCATGTGATGGATTTAAGAAATTTGCAATTGGCGTTAAAAAATTACCAAGTGCCTTACCTTTGGCAAGAGATGCAAATAATGCAATGTTTGCAAATAATGTTCCGGTAAGAATAACTGGCATGTTTGAAACATATAATAATTTCACTGGAAAGTTAGCACCCATTCCACTTCTGCCAACAGTCAAAGGAATATTAACATGTATGCTTTCAATATAAACAACAGCAAAGAAAACCAATAATGTAAATAATATTGGTAATAATACTACTGCTAATAATTCTGTCATTGCACCTGTTGTCGCATAACTAATTCCTTGGAATAATAGTCCTCCTGGATAACTGATTGATGAATTTGGGAAACTAAATATTTTCCAGATAATTGTTTGACAAACACCTCCAGCAATGAATAGCCCAATTCCTGAACCAATTCCATATTTGCTTACAACTTCATCAAGATAAATTACTATTATTGCACCCAATACTATTTGTATAATAACTATCAAAAGCATTCCTGGTGCTGGAACAAGCATACCAAATACTGAGTAAATTATTGCCTCAACTATTGCAAGAACAATAGCAAGAAGCTTTTGAGCTCCAGAAAACCTGGCTCGTTCTTCAGGCTTTGAAAAATCAAAATTAATAATCTTTACACCTGCAAGCAATTGCAAGATGATTGATGCCAACACAATTGGACCGATACCAAGGGTAATTAAGGTGCCTATATCACTTGCAAGTATCATCTGATACATGCTGATGTTTGCTGTTTTACTAGGGTCAAGACCATACAAAGTTATTGTTCCTAATATAAAGTAAACAACAAGAACAACTAATGTCCATAGTAATTTCTGTCTTGTATTTGGAACTTTGCTTGGTTCCTTGACTGAAGGCAACGCCCTCAACAGACCGTCAAAAAAACTCATTGAACCTTTCCCCCGGCTTTTTCAATCTTCTCTTTAGCAACCGCTGTTACTAAAGCATTACTAAAAACAACTGGCTTTGTGATATTCCCTTTACCAAGAATCTTATCATAGCCTAGTTCTTTTAAATTTATTTCTTTTTTATCCTTTATCATATCAGACAATGCCTCAAGAGTAATTGTCTTTAGCTTTGTCTTTGGTTTTAAGAAAACTCTTTTACCAAAATCAACATAATATTTTGTGAACTTGTGTTTTGTTGAGCCAGCTCTACCTTTACCACCAGTACAGCCTGAACCTCTTGCATTCTTTGTGTTACCGTGGCCGTGAGTTCTCTTTCCTCTTAATCTGTCAATCTTTCTTTTACCCATAACTTTTCACAAATTTAAATCATTTTTAATAGAAGAGTATTAATTTGGTCTGCTCTATAACCAAGCACTCCTCCTTCCTTAAATGTCTTTTTGATTCCTTTCCTGTCAAAGCCTTTTGTTGGTGGCTTTAGTCTAAAAACCTTCTTGATCCCAAAATCTTCAAGCTTTGCTTTTCCTGAGATTATTTCTTCAACAATCTTGTCTTGTTTTTTCTCGTCCTTGTAATGTTCTTTAAATTTAATTAATTTTCCTTTCTCATTATAGCAATAACCTCTCTTGTTTAGCATTTTCTTTAAGGTTTCTTTTGATATTTCGCCATAGGTTACCATGTTTCTTAACTTATGAAGCATGCCTTTAACATACTTGTCTTCTGGATAGATTACACAATGATTTACTCTAGTTAAGTTTAATAGCTTCATTGTGTTTTCAATATCTGTATTAACCTTTATTGGTCCTCTTATTCTAATTATTGCAAACATATCTCATTTCACTTTTTCATTCTTTATCTTCTTTATCTTCAGTTTCTATTTCCTTTTCTTTGGTCTTAAAATCTGAAATCTTGTACAATGCATCAATTGTTGCTCTTGCAAAGTTTAGCTTTGTGTCTGTTGCGCCTCTTGTATCTGACCAAAGATCTTTTATTCCTACAAGATCAAAGATTGGCTTAATGCTATCACTTACAGCTAGGCCAACTCCATTAGGTGCAGGCAAAAGCTCAACTCTTAAAGATGAACATTTCCCTGTGACTTTATATGGCACAGAATGTTTCTTTGAACAGTTACATTCCCAAGAACCACATCCTCTTCTTACTGGGATAATATTTAATTTTGCATCTTTGATTGCTTTTTCCTGAGCAACGATTCTTTCAATATTCTTTCCTGTTCCAACACCTATGTGGCCATTACCGTCTCCAATTATTACAGAGACTCTAAAAGAAAAATGCCTTCCTGCTCTTGTTACTCTTGTTGTCTTTTTAACATCAATTATTTTCGTCTTTAGATCAGGAATAAAGTAATCAACAATTTCAGGTTCCATAATCTTTTTACCAAGCTTGAAGACATCATCTAGAGAGGCTATTTCTCCGGACTTAACTCTTCTACCAAGCTCAGTTTTTGGAATCCAAGCATCTTTATCAAATACTTTTTCTTCTCTTTTTTCCCTTCTTGGTCTATTTTCTCTTTCTTTAAATGCACACATAGAATAATCACATCTTTAATATTTTTTCTTTTGTAGCAGTAAACTCCTTATCAATTGGTTTCTTTAAATATTCTGATATTACTTTCCCTTCAATTCTTTCCTCTTTTGGAAAAGCCTTTTCATCATATGGACAATCAAGCCCAGAATCTACTATTGCCTTTAAACCTGCAAAGATCTTATTACCTGACTTGTAGTTTCTTGCACCTAAGTCAAGTATGACTTCTTTAACTCCTTTCTTCTTTGCTTTTTGAGCTAAAAGTAAAGTTGTTAAGTAGACTGCAGGAGTGTTTTTTGTGTTTCCTGAATAGCCTAAAGCCTTTAACTCCTTTGAATCCGCACTTGCAATAGTCTTATCTCCATCTTTATTATATCTTATCAATTGAGCTCTGACAAGAGTATTAGTTACTCTTAATACAACTCTGTCCTTTTTAGACTTAAGTACTGCAAGTCTTTTCTTGTAGTCTGTCTTTTGCTCTCTTCTTCTTTTAAATGCAACTTTATATGTTGGTCCTGATGTCATTTCTTTTCACCACTACTAATATATTCTTCTAAATGTTTCTTTCCTCTAAAGTAGTTACCATTTATCATTAAGTAAACTTGACGATAGTTTTTATCATTTAGTTTGTCTTCTTTTTTTAATTCTCTTAATCTTTTTCTTAAAGCCCTTATCTTGTCATTATATAAGTTTCTATTTTGTCTTGCGCTTGGTGTTCCTCTTCTTTTTCCTTGTCCTCTTCTTCTTTTTAATTGTTTTTTCTTTAGAAGAACTCTTGCTCTTCCTCTTGATTGGCCAGTATCGTTTTTCTTCTTTACTACTCCTTTTGCTATTGCATCTCTAACATCTTGCTTAGTTATTGCCTTATCAACAAACTCTTTATTGGCTTGATATTTCTTCTCATCAATAACTAACTTATGCTTGCTTTTCTTAAGGATAGTTCCTGAAATTGTTTTTAATTTATCTAACTTCATAGGTTTACACCATTTTTTAATTTAATATTTTAAAGCCCTTTTCTTTTGCAACTTTTTTTAGTTCTGTTTTTTTCTTTAGGCCAAGAGTTCCATTAAATCTTATTGCGACCTCTTTTGGGTTAAGTTTGTTTATGTCTGTTGCTGTTCTAACAATACATTCCTTTAAACCACAAGGGTGCTTTTCTTTTTCTGTATTCTTGTGGCCATAACCAATCTTTGGCTGTGGTCCTTTCTTAACAGACATGTGTCTATCGATACCTCTTAGGTATCTCCATTTTTGCACTTTTCTGTTGCGTTTTCTTAGTCTTCCATCAATTGGAAAGTGCCCTCTAAAGTTTGGTGTATCATTACTCATAATCATTCACGTTTTGCTTTTTCAACAATATAACAGCCATCATCAAATATTCTAAAATCTCTTCCAATAACTCTTGTTGCTTTTTCTATGTTTCCTGCTGTTTGGCCAGTAGCATATTTGTCAAAACCTTTTACTACTATGTCTTTTCCTTTAACTTCAACTTTACAGCCAGGAAGGATCTTTGTTTTTCTTGGTTTCTTCTCACCTAAAAAGTTTGAGATAATAACTTCATCGCCTTCCACTTTTACAGTTATTGGAAAGTGAGAATAAACAACTGAAAGCTTGTAAACATAGTCTTTTTCAAAACCCTTTAATGCATTTATTATATGCTTCTCTGTACTGTTAACAACAGCTTTGATTGTTCTTTTCTTACTTTTAGGTGTAAGCTCTATTTCTCCATTCTCAAACTTTGCAGAAATATAAACTGGATTAAATGCAATGTCTATTTTCTTTCCGGACTTTTCAAGAACCAAATCGTGAGATCCAAGATGCACTTTTACATCGCTTGGTATCTTTATCTTTGTTTCTTTAATTTCTTTAATTTCTTTTTTTGTTTGCATAATATTTTCACAATTTATAAAATTAATAAATGTAGCCAATGATTCTTCCACCAAGGCTTTTCTCTTTAGCATCTTTGTGGCTCATTATACCTTGTGTTGTGCTTACAATTAACACGCCGACATCTCTTGAGATAAGATAAGACTTTTCAAACTTTTCATAGTCTTGCTTTTTCACAGGATATCTTGGTTTAACTGCCCTGCATTTGTTTATTCTGCCACCCAGATAAACAACAACTTGCTTACTTGGTTTCTTATCTAAAACCTTGTACATCTTAATATATCCTTCTTTTTTTAGAAGAGTTAACACACTTTCTAAAAACTTAGAATGGTTAAGTGTACATGTTTGTTTAGAAGCCATCTCTGCATTATTTATGTTGTTTAATGCGTTTACTATTGGATCGTTTAAGCTCATCTATTTTCACCTAATAAATATTTAATCTAATTTTTTAAATCCCAACTTGTCTGCATATTCTTTAAAGCATCTTCTACAGATGTAAAGATTATATTTTCTTATAAGTCCTTTGTTAGTTTCACAAAATCTACACTTTCTTGTTCTTTTAAGTTCTTTACTTGTTTTGCCTAATTTTTTATAATCTATTTCACTCATTCAACCACTATTTTTAATTTTTCTTTTGCAAATTCAATTGCCTCATCTTTTGTGATTCTGTGTTTCTTTCCTACTTTTGCGATATTATATTTTCTCTGTTTTACTCTGTATCCCTTTCTTTTCAAAGACACGCAAACATCAAAACCTCTGATTCCAAGATTTGGGTCATATTTTATTCCTGGAACATCTAAATATTCATGTATACCATAAGAGAAAACCCCCTCGTTTGAGAAAGATTTCTTTTTTATCTTGTTATTTTTTGCTTTTAATGTTAGATCTATAAAATCAAGAGCGCCTTTTCCTCTTAAAGTTACCTTGCCACCGATTGGCAGACCAGGCCTTATTCCCCAAGTTGGTAATTTAAAAGTTGAAACTGTCTTTACTGGTTTCTTTTTAGTTACCAATTGTAGAATCTTTAAACCTTTTTCTAGCTCTTCGCCAGCTTCACCAACACCCATGTTCACGGTTACCTTCTCTACAAAGATTTCCCTGTTTGGGTTGTTTTTTTTATCTGTTGTCATAAAATATCACTTTTTAGTTGATTACAAAAACATTTTTTTCTGTAGTCTCAAACTCTTTATCATCAATCTTTAATTTCACTAATTCTTTTTTAATCATATTTCCTTTTGTTACTGAAACAATAGTCCCTGTTTTTCCAACATGTTTACCACCTATCAAGAAAACCTTTCTGCCTTTCTCAAGTGGATAATATTCTTTTATGGTGTTGTTTTCAAGGTCAAGCTTAATAGATGCTTTTGTCTTATAAGCTTGGTTTGTTGTAAAAACACTTCTCCCATCATTTGTTATTAACTGTGTTTGTCCTTTCTTTGATATCATTTTTTTAACTATCTTACAAACCTTATATTTTGTCTCTTCTTGATTTATTTCAATCAAGGTAATTAAGCCATTTTTCTTATATGTTACTTTATAAGCTTTATTTATCTTTGGAAACTCAATAATATCAAATAAGCCAATTGCGTAATTGATTGACTTGACTGGCTTCTTATCAACTAACATTTCTCTATTTCTTATAATAAAAGTTGATTCTCTGTTGTTCTCTGTTAAGTGTAATAGATCTCTTAAGACATACCCTGCACTAACAACCTTTTGAAGAGAGTGCTTTCCAGGATTTGGTCTTAGAACAAATCTTTTTTTCTTATCAATCTTATGAACCTTTCCTGTATTTTGAGTTTTTAAAACTCTTGTACTTCCTTTCTTTGTCATATTATAAGTCACCAATTATTTTTTTGATTTTTTTTCAACAAATCTTTTTTTATCATTTAAAACTAATGATGTGATTACTAGGTTTGAGGCCTTAAAAGGTATTAATTTTTCTTGACCTCTTGAGTTTGTCACCTTGAAATCTTTAAGATAAACTACTCCTTTGTCATAGTTTACCCTGTCTACAACACTTGTTTTTCCTTTATTGTCTCCAACAAGCACTTTAACACCATCTCCTTTTCTCAAAGATGTTCTTTTCTTATTTACTTGTTTTATAAGTGGCTTGTCAATTGGAGCAACTAATAATTTTCTTTTAACATGATAAACACCAGTTAACATTCTTTTTCTGTTCTTTCCTGGTTTTTTTGTTTTATTAATCATTTTTTATTCACCCAAAATAATTATCTTAAATAACTGCACTGGCTAGCCCTGCAATCTTAGGGAATCTCTCTCCAACTTCTTTTGCAACACAACCCTTTATTTCTGAGCCTTTTGGAAAACCTTTAGGGTCTGTTAAGACAACTGCATTATCTTCAAAGCAAATTCTCCAGCCGTTCTTTCTTCTGTATTCTTTTTTAACTCTAATAACAACTGCTCTTTCCATTTTCTTCTTCATTGCTGGCTTTCCTTTTTTAACAACAACATTTAGAAGAGACGCTATTCCTGCTGACTGTACTCCTCTTTTTTTTGTTTTAACACCAATGACTGAAATTATCTCTACTTCTTTAGCGCCGCTATTATCTGAACATAAGCATCTGGAGCCTGCTTGAAGCCCTCTTGTTACATTTGAACTTATTGGTTTCATTCTTCTTCAACCTCTTCTTCCTCTATACCTTCGTATTTATCTTCATCTTTAAGTATTTCTTCCATGTGGCTTAAGGTTCCTAGTTTTTTCATAATAACAAAAGACTTTGTTTTGCTTAGTTTTCTGGTTTCGCCAACAAGCACAATGTCTCCTATATTAATATCCATACATTCTGGGCAGTGTACTGGGATCTTTACTTTCTTTTTCATGTATCTTTCATATTTTCTGATATACTTTGCTTTCTCTATTTGTATTACTGCGGTTTTTAAAGCTTTTTTCTTAACCACAGTACCTTGTAAAGTCTTTCCTCTTACACTTATCTGTCCATGAACTGGGCAGTTTTTATCAAGACATGTTTTGACATCCATAACATTTCACATATTTATTGTTTCTAAATTTATTATTTCATTTTGTTTTATTTCAAATATTTTTTCTTTATCATCTCTAATTTTTAGTAACTCTTTTGTTTGGTAGATTACTATTCCTTTTTTTCCTATCTTTGTTCTGTCTGACGAGTTTTTTATAATTACTTTTTTTCCGATCAGCTCAGAATTTTTGATATTAAGCATCGATTAATTCCTCAAGATATCCTTTTTCTATTAATAGTTTTTTTATTCTTTCTTTTTGCTCGCCTTGTAGTTCAATAACATTGTCCTTTACTGTTCCACCACAAGCTAACTTCTTCTTAAGATACTTGAAAACTTCCTGTTGCTCATTAGCATCTGTAAATCCAGAAATCAATGTTGCATACTTTTTGAATTTCTTTCTTTCAGTTCTAATTTTTATCTGTTGTTGTTCTCTTGTTCTAAGATCACAAGTACAGATTGTTTTTGGTAAATGACATACAGAACAAATCTCAGCCATATTCTAAATTTACACCTCACAAATTATTTCTTTTTTGGAACTTCTTTTTTTGAAGTTGCTTTTTTTGGAACTTCTTTTTGTTTTTTCTTTAGAGCATTTAATTTTGTTAAAAGTCTTGCAATCTGCTTTTTTAGAGCAGCTTTTTTTGTTGGATTAGTGGATTTTGTTTTTGATGCTAGCATTCCTTTTTCTTTTGCTAGTTCAAGTTTTAAATCCTTAACTTTATTTTCAATCTCTGTAATTGAATTTAATGTTACTGCTTTTTTCTTAGTCATCTAATCACTCTTCAATTATTTCTTCTACTATTTCTAATTTTTCTGTTTTGGTTTCTTTTTTTGCTTTTGGCTTCTTTTCTGTTTTTTCTTCTTTTGCAGGTTTTTTTTCTTTTGCTACTTCTTCTTTTGGTTTTTTCTTTTCTTCTATTTTTTCTTTTGCTACTTTTGTTTCTTTTTCAACCTCTTCCTCTCTGTTCTCTAGCTTTTTTTGTTCTCTTAAAAGCTTGTGTCTGTGAGATAACTCCTTAACATCGATCTTGTCTGAAAAGACAGTTTCTGGCTGAACAATTCTAAGTCTTATGCCGATTGTTCCTAGACCAGGAAAGGTTGTTCTTTTTTCAAAAGTAACAAGGTCTTTTTGTGAACCTGCTTTTTTTAAATATCCAAATGCATATCTTGAAGATCTTTTTCTTTGACCTTTACCAGCAGTGTTGCCTTTTGCTACAATTTCAGCACCTACTGCTCCTGCATTTCTCATCTGTGTCATTGCCCTATAAACTGCTGACTTCCAAGCAATTCCTCTGCCGATATCATTTGAAATATTTTCAATTATTACCCTAGGATCAAGATCTTTGTTTTGTAGTTCTCCAATCTCTATATGCACTTTATTTAAACCAAAATCTTTTTCTAGATCCTCAGTTAATGCCTTGATATTATATCCGCTTTTACCAATAACAAAACCTGGCCTTAAAGCATAGATAATAACTCTTGTGGAAATTGGTGACTTAATTACCTCAACATCTATAAATCCTGCTTGCTTTAGTTTCTTTTGTAGATACTGAGCAATTGCCATCTTTTTTAGTTTGTCTTTAACAAAAACATTTTCCTTCATGTTTGATCTTAAGCCTCCACCACTATAACTTCAATATTTGTTGATTTTGATTCTCTTGTCTTTCCACCTATTCTACCTAATGGCTGTATTTTTTGTCTGGTTACCCCTTTTGTTGCAAACATGCTTTCTATCTTTAATTTTTCTGTATCTAGATTTTTATTTTCAGCATTTGCTTTTGCTTCTTCTAGCAATAGCCTTATATATTTTGCACATTTTACTGGGTATCTTCCTATTGTTGTTCCTCTTTTGCTTTGTCCTTTCCTGTTTGGAACTTTCTTAGCATACTTAACAAGTGGAAGATAATCTCTCTTTGCTTCAATATCTGCTAAAATCTTTAAAGCTTTTTTTACAGGCATGTTTCTAAAATAATTTCCAAACTCTACTGAATACTTTACAGAGATTGGAGCATTACGCCTTACAGCTTTTGCTGACTTTTTAGGGTCTAGCTTTTTTTGGTAGTTGTAATTATGATCTGATGACATATTTTCTCACTTTACTTTCTTGCAGCAACAGCAGTACTTGACTTGGTTGCACCAATTCCTGCTTTACCGTGTCTTATTCTCTTTCTTGTAAATGCAAACTCCCCAAGATAATGTGCTAGCATATCTGGAAATATTTCAACAGGTAAAAACTCTTTGCCATTATAGACATAAATGGTTTTACCAACCATCTTTGGTGTAATTATGATGTCTCTTCTGTGTGTTCTTATTTTCTTGTTTGCTTTTTTGTCTTTTTCTATTCTTTCATAGAACGCATCGCTATGGTTTCTTTTTAAGTGTCTCTTTGCTCTGCTTCCAGCGATATTTGCAAAATCAAGTAAAGACATCTTTTTTAGTTCTTCTAGAGTGTATCCTCTAAATTTAAAATCTTCTGCCATTTTGTTTTCACATTTTTATTAGTTTCTTTGCAGAGTGTTTCTTTCTAAGAAAAACTCTATTTACTTTTTCTTTCTACCTGTTCTCTTTGAAGCAATTGCACCAACCTTTCTTCCTGGTGGAGCATGTCTTGAAGTAGATTTAGAGTGACCAACGTGGTGCTGATAACCGCCGAATGGGTGATCAACAGCATTCATTGCAACTCCTCTTACTATTGGGTACTTCTTTCCTTTTGCTTTCATTGCTTTAAACTTTGCACCAGCGGTAACAAATGGTTTTGTTTTTCTTCCGCCTCCTGCAATTACGCCAATTGTTGCTCTTGCATCAAGTGGCAATTGTACTAACTTACCAGATGGTAATTTAATTATTGCTTTTTCTTTTTTGTTAACAAGTATTGCTGATTGGCCACTTGCTCTTACAAACTTTCCACCATCTCCAAAGTTTTTTTCTATATTAAATATTGTGGTTCCAGGGTCTATTTCTCTAAGAGGCAAAACATTACCTGTTTTCTTTTGAGCGCCTGGGCCAAACTCTAGTTTCTGACCAGTAACTAATCCTTCTGCACAAATCACATATTCTTTTTTGCCATCTGTCATTAAGATTTCTGCAACTGGTGATGACCTTATTGGGTCAGTTACTAAATCTATAACTTGGCCAGTCTGTAGTTCTTTAACAGTTCTATAATTAATATCAAACTTAGCATTATTGGTAGCAGTATATACAGGTCCGCCTTTTCCTCTTCTTTGAATCTTTAATCGTCTTCCCATTTTTAATCACGCATTTATAAGATACCTAACTTGTTAGCTAAATCTTGAGCATTAAAGCCTTTCTTTAAAGTTACAAAAGCTTTCTTTCTGTTTTTTCTATCAAATAAAACATTTACTGTTTTTACTTTTACATTATATAGTTTTTCAACAGCATCTTTTATTTCTTTTTTAGTTGATTCTTTGTTTACAACAAAAGTTACTCTGTTGGTTGTTGAAATCATATTTACTGTTTTTTCAGTAATGACTGGATATTCAAGCACTTGATAATATTCAATTTTTTTCATAAAATATCACATTTATTCAAATCTTTTTTTAAGCTCCTCAATTGCGCCTTCACTATAGATTGTTAGTCTTCCAGCATGTGTTCCTGGAGCTAACTCTTTAATTGATAATTGTCTTGCAGAGATGACATCTGCACCTTCAAGGTTACTGAATGCCTTGTGGTTTTTATTGTCTGCTAAGACAAACAAAATGCTTTTTCTTTTCTTGTATCTTCTACCTCTCATCTTTCCTTTTCCTGCTCTTACTGTTTTCTTTTCTTTTGCTTTTATTATGTCTTTGTCTAGGCCTAATTTTTCAAGAGCATCATAGATTTGTGAGGTCTTGTTTAAGCTTTCTATTTTATTATCAAAAATAATTGGTAATGTTATTTTTTCAGGAAGGATATGTCCTCTTTCCTCAACTAAGTTTCTGTTAGCTGTTGCAGAAACTGCTGAGATTATTGCTTTTGTTCTTTCTTTTGAATTTATTTTTCTTGCAATAATTGATGAGACCTTTGGTGGGTGGGATTTTGGACCTCCTACTGCTTGACCAACTCTCATTACTCTTCCTGCCATTAACACTCTTCTGTTTTTTGTTCTTGGTAATCTTGCTTTACCAGTGTTGATAGAGACATTTGCTTTGTTTGCTTTTCTTCTACCTATATAGATAGATGTGTAGTCTCTATTAGAGTAAGGAGAAACACCTGTTGCTTGATAGCCCTTTGACTGACTAGAGATTACTGCTTTCTTGATTAAGTCTGGTCTATAGTCTTGTGCGAAATATTCAGGTAACTCTATCTCTTTGATTGTTTTTCCTTCTAAATCATAAATATTTGCTTTCATAGTAAATCAATACCTTTAATCTTTACTTGTTAATATAACTTATATCTGTCAATTCTAACTTTTGTTTTTGTGGCCTGAATGTGTGTCTTAAAGCCACTACTCTTTTTGTGGTTCCTGGGGTGGTTCCATCAAGAAGAATAAATTTGTTTTTTAAAAGTCCGTAGTTTTTTAGTCCGCCTTTTCTATTGACTTTATTAATATCAGAATCTATCATTACTAGTTTTTTATTGGTTTCTGTCCTGTTATGATAGCCGTATTGTCCTGCTCTTGCAACAGTGTACATGATTGTTGCAGGATGCCATGGGCTTATGCTACCAACATGTCTTTGTGTTTTGTTTGCTTTTCTTCTTTGAATCTTAATATTAAATCTTTCAACAACACCTGTTGTTCCATAACCTGTTGTTATGCTTTTGACGTCTAGGTAATCATCTACCTTAAAGACCTCATCAACAGAAATTGTTTTGTTTAGTTTTTCTTTTAAGTAGGCTATTTGTTCATCATAGCTTCCTGATAATGGAATTTCAACAATTACTGGCTTTTTTTGACCTGTTCCTGTTGCCTTGTAATTGATTGTTGCTATTAAGACTAAAGAATCAGCTTCATCTTTTCTTTTAAGGGCATCTTCAAGAGTTGTTGCTTTTTTTTGTTTTTTTCCTGTAACTCTTTTTTTAAAATCAGTGTCTTGGTTTGTAAATTCAAATATTGCTTTTTTGCCAGCTTTAACTTTGTGGCTTTTATAGAATCTTGCTCCTATTACTTTTAGGTCAGGAGTCTCTAAGATTGTGACTGGAACAGAGATTTCTTGACCATAGGAGGATGCGCCTTTTTTAGCGTTCTTGCCTATCACAAAAGTGTTACCTGCTTTAATTGCGTAAAAACAAAGTGGCTTAGTGCCTTTAATTGTCTTCTCTACTCCTCCAAAGGAGTTAAACTTAGGGATTATGCTACTAGCTCTTACTCTTGGATAAAAACTCATTGAACCAGATCTTGGTGAATTTAGTTTGCCCATAATAATCGTGCTTTTTGTATTATATTTTCATTTTTAATTATTAATATTTTAAAATCCGTAGAAATAGCAAAAAGATAATTTTATCTTTTCTGCATTTATGAGTTGGTTAGTGTCTTTTTCGCCACTGATTTTGGTACCAACAAACAGTCTACAGATTGTGGTTTAAATGCCTAAAAAACAAACAAAACAAGCTTGTTTGTAAATTGAAGGTCAAATAAAGGTCTTTTTCTTTAACATGTCTTAAGCAACCCTTTAGACACATTAAAAATATAATAAATATAGAATATTTATAGAATCAAAATGTTTATAAATAGAAAGGAAAAAAGAAAAAGAGAAAAAGGAGAATTATTGGTAACTTTCATCTCCACCTTGTGGAATTGTTACTTCTCCTTCTTTTTCGCGGTTATGTACTACAATTCCTTCAGCAAGATAGTTGTTTGGTTTGTCTAATGCAAGATTATAAACTTTGCTAAAGCTTGGTAATTCAGTAATTTTGCTTATTTGTACGTTTTCGAATGCATTTTTTGTTACATGGTAGTATAATAGATCATCTCCGATATTAAAGGTTTTCAATTGTTTGTATTTTTTTTCTGTTGGGCTATAAAATGCGTGATTTGATGTAACAAATAACACAATGTTATTTGATAATTCTAACTTCACAGATTTATCTCCTGCATTTACATAATCGTGTATCAATAATGATTTAACATTAGTTTCTACTAACTTTCCATCATCTGAATATGAATACACTTTCTCTCCAGATTTTATTGTTTCTATATTCTTCCAGCCATTTGTGGTATATACTTTTGTTCCTGCTAAGAAACAAGTTCCTGGTGGTTGGCCTCCTTCATTACTTGCTACACAGCTTGCACCAAATGTGTCTGTAGCTGGAGGGAACCAATTATAATTAGGATTTCCAGTGGCTGTTATAGATATATCCTTATCCACAGTATTACATTTTATGTTTTGGACACCATCAATAGTATTAAAAGTGTAATGTGGTGATGGAATTGCACTCCACGCAACAGATGCAACATTATGGGCTGTATATGCTAAAGGATAATATTTTCCAACAATCATGATTACACCTTCATTTAATATTGTGATTGATGGAGCTAAAGATTGATTACTATAACAATTTACATCAACAGTATCACTTACTGCTTGGTATTGAGGATAATAAGGGTTTGCCGAAATTTTAATTTTTAATTGATCAGAAGCATAGGCACTATGTTCATTACATTTAAAATAAACTCTTGCTTTTTCTACTCCCCCTTCGGTAACAATCTCAGGACTCCCAACAATTTCTAATATATTATAATATCCTTGGTTGCCAATTATCTCTGCTTTAGGAGATACAGAATCTTTTTTAATATTGTCTATTATTGCATCTACATGATGAATTGTTTGACCAATCAATGCCTGTATAGAATCTTCAGCAATATTTAATATCGGAGGTTGCTCCTTTAAAGTTGATAATCGTAAATAATACATTGTTGTGGTGCCGTTTTCTGTAATTGGTATCTGTAAATACTTATTAGATGCTTCAAAATCATCTGGATATTCTATAACAGGATCTGCAGTATAAATACTTTTACTAAGTTTAGATCTTATTAATGCTTTAACTGGACCTGACAAATGTGTCCATTGAATAATATCAGAACCTAAATTTTCAGAGCCAATGTATTCCCAATCCATTATTTTATTTATGCCATCCCAAGATAAAACTTTTCCATTATCTGACACACCACTATCTACCACGCTATGTGTGATTAATTTAGAAGGTGTTATGCTTTTATCTCTAATATAATCAGCATATATTCCAATCCCTGAACTTGGATTTAATGTTTTTATATTGGTCTCTAATAAAACTGCAGAATTTGACTGCTTTCTAATTTTTACAATAAAAGTCTGTACATCATTACCCGAATCACTAATCGGACCTACTACGATTCCTAAGTTTAATCCTTCTTTTATTCCTTCTGCACTAAGATTTTTATATTCTTTAATTTTGATTCCTGATGGAGAATAAATTTCTAAATTACATTTTGATGCTGCTTCTGCAAAAAACAATTGATCAAAAAAATCATTTAAGCCAGAAAATTGTGATGCAGGTCTATCATCTGGGATGTATATAGTATCTGAATATAATAATTCTGCCCATGATTTCCCGTTTACACATGCATCATGCAATAAATCATTTATTGTTAAATCTCCTTTTATCATATAATTTTTTTGGGTTATTTGTCCAGCAAATACCACATTTAAAGATATTATCCCTATCACTAAAATTAAAAATATTTTTGAAATTTTCATATTTTCACCTTTTTTTTTGTTTATTCTCCATTTTATTTGTTTATTAATATATTTTTAAATATATGTTTTTATGAAATATATCCTATTATTTTTCCGTAATTATTGGTGTTGGTTTCTGATGCTTGATCAATGTATGATTTTAAAAAGCCATAACTACTATCTCTCCAATAATCATCATTATATCCTAAACCACCAGTAAATGGCATAACACATGATTGCAAAATCCCATACTCTGTTGCTGTAGTATTACAATTTCCTGAATAATAAGCCAAATCATATACTGAGAAAAACTTTGCAGGAGTACTGCCTGCTAAGCTTACAGTGACATCTTTTGGATTGTGTGGTGATGTTTGATCATATGCAGCTCGTAAACAAACTGCAGGATAATCACAAAAATATATTGTGCTAGTTCCTGTTGTGGCATATATCATTGCAGAACCACAAACAGAAGAATTGCTAGTTACTTCACAATTTGTAGTAAATGAGAAATCAGATGTATTTCTTCCTGCATTTTCTACTTGGCTTTGATTAAGGCCATATACTTTTATATTAAAATTATCTCCTACAAAAACTTTTCTAGGTGCAAATAAAATTAATTCGTTAGCTCCTGGCATCTTTATTATTTTTACCTTCACATTAGATTCTGCATTATTTATCATGACTCCATTTGAATATCTGGTTGCAAAAACAGATATTTCATTTTCGCCCAATGTAAAAAGTGGTTCAGACAATGAAATGTTTTCTAAATTACATGTGTTTGGTGTTGATGATCCGGTAATTGGTTTCTCATTAACATACCACATGCAATGATCTGTTTCTCCTGAATTTGGAGAAGGTGTAACACTTGCTTTAAAATTAGAAGTACCTCCTAAAACCAAATAAGTATCGTTTCTTGGTTCTTCGATTTTTACAGCATAAGATGAAAGTCCAGATGTAATTATTTTATCTGGTGTTATATTATCTGTTAAATATTCAGTACCAGGTATTTCTGCAAATACTTTGATTTTATAGGTTCCTGCTGCAGAACATCTAAATTCTAAAGTTTTTAAATTGCTAGAGTTAAATAGGATATTCACTTCATAAGTTCCAGGAGTTGTTGATGTTTCTCCAATCAAAGTACAATTGGTGGCAGTTAATGCCTCTTTATATATCTCAACTTTATTAATTTTCGCTCCCGATATGCCTGTATTGTTATCTAAAGTAACACCCACTCTAAAAGGTTGATTTATAGAACTAGCACTAGGAGGGTCAAGAGCTAAAGTGATTTTAAATATTATATCGGAATCTATATGAGGTTCTTCATTTATATCTGTACTTGTGCCATTGTTAAATGGATCATTAAAAATATCGCTTAATCCAGCATCTAATTTCGTTGAACTATTTATACCATGTGTTATTCTATTTAGATACATTGATGCAAATATTGTTGCACCTAAAACAATTATCCCAACTAAAATTAGTGCTTCTACAGAAACTTGTGCCTTTTTTTTAGACTTGATCATATTTGCCCACTTTTATCTAAATATTATATATTTTTTATTTAGATTATAAAACAAACAATTTATAAAGGCTATCTAGGTCTTTTTTTATTCCCTAAATTATCTTTTATTACTAAATGTAGGCTTGTCTTTTTTGGATCTAATATTGTATTTTTGTAGTAAAATATAATCTTCTATTAAAGTAGTACTACTATGCCAAATAACACCTGTTGGTGTGATGTTTGCTTGTGCCTTTGGGTTTTCATTATTATTTTTTGTAGAGTTTATGATTGGTGCATCTCCAACATACAAAAAGGCCTTTGCTTTTAAGGTTGTTGTTGAGCTGATGGTTAGTGGGCTAGTATATGTTTGACTATCAAGTGTTGGATTGCTACCATCAGTAGTATATTTGATTACAGCACCATTTGTTTGAGTAGTTAATTCTACTGTTATTGGAGTATTAAATTCGCCACCAGAGATATCAGCTATTGGTGCAAACACATATGGATTTTTTATAACATTGACTGTATAAACTCTTTGACCAGATAATGAGCTTACTGTATAAATTACTGGTTCAATAAAATTTTGTGGAATACCATTATCTGGAGAAACTGTACAGCCAGCTTCTACTTGAATTATTGGTATTAGTCCATAGATGTAGGTGCCTGCTGGAACATATGCTGTTATTGTGTTTTGATCATTATCTATTTCTACTTGGCTATCAACCCCTTGAAAACCAAAAGAAAGAATGTGATTGTTTGGGGGTAGACCTGATGAGTAAACATAAGTTGAGGTTGGGCTTGGGGCATAGTTTGGCTTAAAGCCTTTGGCTTTTAAGGTGAAATCATTTAATATCATTATTGGACTAGTATATAATAAACTATTTTCATTTGGCTCACTGCCATCTACTGTATACCTTATCTCTGCATTAGCTGTTTGAGTGTAAAGTTCAAAAGTTGTGCCATAATCGTAGCTACCTGACTCTAAACTAGAGACTGGGGATTGAACAACTAAAACTTGATAATTATAAGTTGATATTTGGCTTGGAAGATATCCAGATTTAAAGGCCTTGGCCTTTAAGGTTAGGCTTTGAGTAATTGTTATTGGAGAGTTATATATTAAACTGCTCTCTGTTGGATCACTGCCATCTACTGTATATCTGATTGTTGCGCCTGTTGTGGTGGTGCTTAAAATAACTTGAGAACCATAATCAATAATACCATTTGGCTGACTTGAGGTTGGGGTTGCAACAGTGCCGGTTATGGTGTAAGTGCTAGACATTACATTACTTACATAATAGCCATCTTTTTTTGCAATCGCTTTTATGGTTTGGGTTGTGCCTTCTGGAATTGCTATTGGATTGGCATATACTTGGCTATCAGTGGTAGGTGTAGAACCATCAAGAGTATAATAGATTGTTGCACCTGTTGTTTGTGTGCTTAAAACAACTTGAGTAGGTTGTGGATAAGTGCCAGATGGTGGAGTTGATTGAGGAGTAGCTGTTTCTTCGCCAACTAGCATCTTGGCAGTCATTACTGGTTGATTAGGTATTGTTAAAGCTTGAAAACGAATAAAAGGATTTTCTACTCCACTATATGCTCTTGTTGTTGAATCATCAATTGCATAAATATGTGTACATATTCTTTTGTTCTCATCAAAGAATCTAAAAGAATCGCAACCCTCCACTGTTGCATTAAAATACATGTCTACTGTGCCATGACCCCCTCCATTATAATTACTTATATAGTTTTTTTCGTACATTATTCCTGGATGGCTTATTGTGTCATCAAAATAGTTACCATCAGGATCCCAGTTTACCCAATTATTAGGATAATGTGCCTCTATCTTATTCTCATCAACATGATAGATTGCAAAACCTCCTCTTGTAGATGATGAATTACTAAACATACAGTTATCTAGATTGTTTGGGTCGCTTGCATTTCTGTGTCTGTTTTCGATTATGAAAAATTCTCTTGCCGTCATGTTGTTGTTTTTTAGAATTACTGCATCTGGGTAATCATTTACACTTCTTAGACTTATTTCTTTTTGGCTATCCGTTGTCAGAACAATAGGGTCTATCCAGCCAAGGAAATATCTTGACCAAACATCAAGATTGATTGGCTTATTAAGACAATAATCATCATCAAAAATCATCATGGTAAAATTTTTTATTGGGCCACTTCCTGAACCGTTTGGACCTATGCTATAAAGATCCATTAAGCCAAGAACATGTGCAAACTCGTGTGTTGTTACAGGAATCTCAAATTGATTACCAAAATGACCAAGCTCAGGAACTACAGCAATATTACCAAGGTATTTGCCATCTACTGGATTGCCAGTATAGTTTCGCACGATTCTTGCATGTGGCCAAACGGCATTTGGTGCAACGCCTGCTTTTCCAGCATAAATTATTACAAAGCCATCTATTCTTCCACTGCCATCATTATCATATTGACTATAATCTATAGTGGAATTAAAAAGATTAATTGTATCTAATTCCATTTGAAAATTTGTGTTGTTGTTTTGACTATAATATGAATAGGTATGAGGAGCTGTCTGCCAGCCAAAAACATCAAAAGTAACATTTAATGCTCCATAAGATTGCTTAGCGTAGTATTTGCTTACACTTATTCCTTGGCCATTTAAATAATTAGGACTGTTAAATGCAGCATTGATGTCTGTTAAAGATAAAGTGTGTGGCTTATCTGTAAACTCAACAAGTAAAACAGGAATGTGGATGTTACCTGTTAATGGCGATGTGCCATCAATGTTATTAACACTTGAGTTTCGGTTTTTTGGTGCATTGTCTATCAATGATTGCTTGTAACTTTCAAGAGTCATTCCTTGCTTTAGAAGATATTCTTCTGGTGGAAAGAAAACATCTTCTTGATATTTTTCTTGAATATTTTCTTCTAGTTTTATTTCTTTATCATTAATTTCTAAACTTGTTTTTTTTGCAAAAATTTCTTCAGAGTAAACACTACTAGATATGAATAATAATAGAATTATAGATATAACAAAATATTCTCTTGCTCTCATAAATATATTAAGGTAGAATAAGTTTTTAAAGGTTTTGAAAACTATTAACTAAATAGAATTACGAAGTTATGTGCGCTAATGTGGTTGGTTAATTTTTGTATAAAAATATAATTTTCTACTAACAAAGCACTCAACAATAATAATTTCTGTGATTTTTGGATTAGTGGGTCTTGGAATATTGCTTGTATTATGTTTTAGAGATAGTGTTTAATAAAGCTCTTGTACTCTCGTAAATTAATAAGTCTTTAAAATAAACACTATAAGATTCTATCTCGATAGTAGGTAATTTAGGTAACTCTTTTAATTCAACATAATATATATTCATTTTTGATCCTTTGTTTGATACTTTAATTTGTAATTTGATTGGCTTTGAGTATTCAAAAGAGCAAATTTTTTCTTTAATAATTATTTGATCTGAAGTTAATCCCAACTCTTCAAAAATTTCCCTTTCTAAAGCTTTTTTATCAGTTTCATTTTTTTCAATACCTCCGTGCATTATATCAAAAAAAGGGACGTTATTTTTTTTAAATAAAATTTGTTTTCCATTATAATAACACAGACAACCAACAACTGGTCTATGTTTAAAAGAACAGATGCCATTTTTAATAAATGCTAAACGATATTTAGTTGCAACATACTCTGAATTGAATATATTACAAAAAGAACGTTGCTTATTAAAATCATATTCCATTAATGTTTTTCTAATATTAGATATATACCCATATAATGTGTCCCAATTATTATACATCAATATAAAATCTAAATACAATAAATTAAAATGCTCTTTTGCAATAACAGGTAGCCCATAATAAACATAATCAGTTATTGTTGCACTTTCGGTTAATGTACAATGAGTAGAAAATCCGACATCTATTTCATTAAAAAAAGAACAATACGCATCTAAATTTTCATCAATAATTTGAATGCTTATATGACTATCATTAAATCCTTCTATAAATTTTTTATATTCTAATCTGTCAGGTGTTTTTCTATCTCCTCTCATAAAAAATAGAGCTTTAATTAATATATTTTGATTTACAAATAAATCTTTGTATTTTTTAGCAAATTTAAATAAATCTTCATATCCTTTTGCTTTATGTAAAAATCCCACAATGCCTATAATTATTTTTTCTTTATTTTTAAAATCTAAATCTCTAACCTGGTAAAAATTTTCTTTCACAGGCAATAAAGGTGCAAAATGCCCTAAAAATAGTGGGTTGTGAACTATTTTTCGTATATCTGGCTCTTTATTTAAATAATCAATAACTTCACTAAATTTTTTCACATCTTTATTTAAAACCTTCATAGATTGTATAAATGTTTCTGGTGGGTTGTGTATCGATAATGTGTACTCTATATTGTTTTGTTTAAACAAGTTAATTAAATCTACAAAAGGAACACAACCAAAATCAAATCCATAATATCCAAAGTCAAATTCTATGTGTGCTAAATCTATTTTGTTATTTATTATAAAATCAATTAAAGATTTATTCTCAAAATTATAATCATCAATATTTGTAAATTCTTTATATTCCCATTTTGTAAGAATCATATCTGTGTAGTGTTTATTTATAGCAGACATCACATTCTTTGAATGAACATTCATTCCCGCAGGCATGTAGGGGTAAATAAATAATATTCTCATATTATAACCTCCTCCTTGTTGGCTTAATTATTTTTTTAACTAACTTTTTGGGTGCTTTTTTTGAATTGTTTTTATGAACTATATCATATTTTATATTTGTCATTCCCATTTTTGATCTAATGGCATTTACTAATAATGTGCGAATTAAAGCACACCGCCTATCTTTTATATTCTCTCTACGCATTAATCTATTTATTCTTTTATTTAAATCGGCAGTTAAATAAACGGCTTTAAATTCAACAGAACCTTTCTTCCCAAAATATTTTTTTATTGCATCAATTTCTATTTGATTATATGCACTCTCAATACATATAAGATTATTTTTTGCAACAATTGGTTTTAAATTATTTATAATACACGCCAATTTTTTTTCTATTGATCCCTTAAGGTTTTTTTCAACAAAATCTGCAGCTGTTTTTGCACCAACTTTTTTGCCTTCCTCTCGTAAAATGGTACTTATGCTTACCATTGTCGCCCCGTGTTGTTCTTTTAAAATTCTAGAA
Organism: archaeon; assembly: GCA_029563035.1. Next base: position 79,772 of record JAKQTP010000138.1, read on the forward strand.
ACGGTGGTTTTACCAACAGCAGTTGGTCCATTTATAAAAACAATCATTTTTTCTGACATCTTGATTCTCCTAAATTTCGTTGCAATATTTCAAAATAGATTTTTTTTGATAGGTCATATAATTTTTTAAACTGTGCATTAGATATTTCTTGTTTGTTAATTTTTAATTTCCAAAACAACTCTAGTTGTTTTGAATCTTGCAAGGATTCTTTTTTAATTATGTTTATTACATCTTCATATTCTTCAACATACAAATTACATTTTAACAAAATATACCTTCGCACCAAATTAAATAATGTAGACACAGATATTTTGGTTTTTTCATATCCAACTACCTTTTTTTGTACATCTCTAATAAAAAAAGATTCATTCAATAATATGAACCGTAATTTATTAAAATAATATCTGCTATCTAAAATTATAGATTCAAGAGGGGGTTTATTACAAATGTGTTTTTCTGACAAATTATTTACCAAAACAGTATATTTGTTTTGGTTGAAATTTGTTATTACAAAATTATTTAGTTCGCCCATTGGGTAATTAATATTTAATTCTCTAATATTATTTATCATAAAATCAATTGATACTTTGTATGCTTGTTTTAATTTGGTTCTCATTGTTTTTAATTTAATAATTGTATCTAATTTTTCTTCATCTAATATAATTATTATGTCCAAATCGCTACATATAGAAAAATATTTTTTGTTATAGGAACCTATTACAAATGCTAATTTTATATCTTTTATTTTTTTTAAATCCCGTTTTAAAACATCTATAATTTTTAAACACTGAGATTTGTGTTTATTTATTAAATTCACTACCATCGCCAATTTCTTTAACAACATCTATAATTCTTTGAGAATACCCATATTCGTTATCATACCACATTAAAAATGCACAATTATTTTCATGAACTTTAAAAAACCTTAAATCAATTACTGCAGAAAATGAAACTTTTACGAAATCGCTAGATATTTTCAAATCTTTATTAAAACACAAGTATTTATTTTTTTTTATTTTTGATTTAACAGTATTAATATTTATTTTTTTCTTTGTAGATAATGTTATAAATGCAGATGTGACTTCAGTAGTTGGTATCCTCAATTGATACGAAAAAACCTTCCCTTTTAAATTCGGACAAACAATTTCAATAATGTTAGCTATTGATGTATCTCTTGGGATTGCACAATTTACAAAACCTCTTATTTTAGCTAAATCTATTGATTTATTAACAAAATACAAATTATCTAGCGGTTTTTGATAAGACAAGACCGGATGAATTGATGCAATGGATAAAAAAAGAATATCAAACTCTAAAAATGTTTTCAACACTGGCAAAATAGCAATTGTATCGCAAGTCAATCCCGAAATAATTTGCGCGTCTTTTTTTATGTTATTGTAACCTAATGCTACTTTTACATCAGAGTCTTTATAAAAATAAGTTGTAATTATTTTTAATTTAGAATTATAATGTAATATTTTTTTCAGATCTATTTTTTCCGAGCACTCGATTAATATATTTATATCCCTTATCTGATTATAAAATTTATTTTCTATGCTTATTATTTTTACTTTGTTGATTTTAAATTTAAATTTATTATAATCTTGACCCAACTCAGATTGTAATAAATAATCGTAGTTAGATTTAGACAATTGGGGGTCATATATAAATATGGTATCGATACATTTTTCTTTTAACAGTGCTTCAAATATTTGCCTACCTATTCTTCCAAATCCACACATCCCAATTTTCATTATTACACCTACTAAATTATATATATATTTAAAAAACCATTTATAAATGCATGAGTTTTTTACTGCACACATTATTATGAAAACCCCGCATCGATAAAATTACCATGATGTAAATGCATATTATCAAAAATCGCAGAGAAATGGACTAATTAATGAAATTGCGAGAAATTTTTGATTTGCTAGATTAATTTACTAAAAAAGGATTTCTACAAAACCAATAACTATTCACTTACTAAATATTTAGTAAATAAATATATGATTAAAAAATCAGAAATAGATGATCTCAATAATTAAGATAATAAAAAAGAAAGAGATTAATAAACTAGTTATTAATCAAATCAGGATCTATTGTTTCTCCATCTTCTGAAATATAAATATATGGGAAAGAAGCAATAATATCCTCTGAATCAGGGATTAAATCCCTGCCTCTTTCCAGACCTACAATATTTAACTTAAGATACGGATAGCCATCATTTGTTTTTTTCATATCGTTTATCCAAATATTTTTAAAATCCCAACCTTCATAGGTTTCTGGGTATTCTGGATAAGTCATATCTTCTGTTGTTCTGCCTAAACCACCGTAGCTTGTAGATTGGCCAGAAGTTTGAGTATCCCAATAACTTGAAGTTGTATTTGCGTCATTATTACCACCAATTAATCCGCCTACTAAGCTATTTTCTCCTGAAATTGCTATATTTCCTGTACTATAACAATTAAGAATTTGAGGCTTTAACGATCCCATTGGATGACCTATTAACCCCCCAATCTCTTCTGCTACTCCATTTATTGTTATATTGCCTCTGGCATAAGAATTACTAACACTTAGTGGAGTTGTAGAAAAACCAGAAGTTGCACCAATTAATCCTCCAATACGGAATGCATTGTTATTTGGTTGTGAAATTAGATTTATATTTCCTGTAGCATAACTATTTTTTACATCTCCTGAAACTTCACCTGCTAAACCACCTATATAATTAGGTAAATGTCCACTCGCATAAATACCACTTGTTATTTCTAACGAATTTATATCTCCTGTAGCATAACTGTTTATTATTGATACACAAGAACCACACAAACCACCTATACTTAAATAGCCTTTTGATATATCAACATCAGAATGACTATTTACAATAACACTTGCACAAGAACCACACAAACCACCTATACACCCTATACTCCCTGATCCATAACTAATAATTCCAGAACTAGATGATTCTTTAATCAAAGATAGATTATCAAAATCTCTAATCACACCAACTAGCCCACCAATCATATATTTGCCAATTATGTTGGCGTTTGCTGTAGACTTATTTATTATAATATTTTTTGCTTCTCCTATTAATCCGCCACCCATACCTTTTATATTTAAATTACCATCAAATGAACAACCACTAAAATTAGAATCTTGCGCATATGATACTATTCCGCCACCAAAATAATAACTTACTACATCTCCATTAACATGTATGTCTTTAAAATTAGAATTGGTTGAATAATAAGCTAATGATCCTGATTGCCAACCATTTAAATCTACACCAGATAAATTTAAATTATTAAAGTTAGCATCACTTACATTTAAAAATAAAGAATTGTAAATATCTCCTGTAAATAATATAGGAGTTATTACCCCATTAACTGGGTCTACATTGTTTCTTCTGGTATATAAATTTCGTATTGTATAGCCTGCACCATCAAATGAACCAGTAAATGGCGCATCCATTGTGCCTATCGGATTCCAACCATATATATCATCATACCAATAATACTCTGAATTGTCAGATAAAAGTTCGTGATTTAAATCTATATCTGCCCCTAATCTAAAATATTTACTTAGATTGTATCTTATACAATCTAAATCACCAGGAGTAGAAATTATATATGGATTTGATTTTGTTCCTTCTCCTGCATTTCTTAAATATAAACAACGATCTTTTATACTTTTAAAAATTGTAGCATTATAATCATAATCTGTGTTTTCATCATTATCATGTAAAGTAAATATAAACTTATATTCGCCTGGTTGATAACAAGCAAAATTATTAGTAAATAAATAATTATAATTATTATTTCTTTTATCAAGTAATAAATCTACACTTTTACCAGAAATAGGTATTCTCTCTTTTTTATAAGAACAAACGTTATTAAGTAAATTGCCTAGCGCATCTGCTACAAATATATTTGTAATACTTATGTTACTACCTGAATTATAACCAAATACGTCTACATTAACTCCAAAATTTTCATCTTGATAATTTCCCCCATCAGGATATAAGCTTAATCTTGCAGATAAACCTTTTATATCAACAACTGTTGAACCAATTGTATCTAATCCCTCACAACCAGGAACTTCAACTAAAACTTCAAATGGATAGCTTCCAGAACGGGTACTTGAAAGATTAGAAATTGTATAATTAAAATAATTTTCTGCGCTTATATTCATTTCGCTATCAATTTCAACACCATCTAATGGTAAATTGTTGTTATTGTAATAAATCGCATTAGTGGCCATTGTATTTTTTATTCTTAATTTTTTAACAATTATTTCTTTATCATCATATCCTGGTTGTCTAATAGCACTTACTTTTAAATCAAAAGTATTATGACCAGGAGCACCTGCTGGTACACCTTCATTTGGTATCATTTTAACAGATATGTTTAATGGGGTTGTTGGACAAAGTGAATTTGGATAACCACAATCATCAGGACAATTTGCGCTGTTTTCTCCTGGACCACAACGACCATTACCACAAATTTCTATTGGCTGTTGTGGATCTTCGCTTAGTAAATTTTTTTCAATATCTGAATAGCTACCCTGAACATTTGAAGAAATGTCTACTTTGCTTCTAATATTAGTTGAATAAAACAATGCAAAAATAACAGCACCGATAACAAGAATTCCAAAAATAACCAATATTTCTAAAGCAACCTGAGCTTTCTTTTTTTTAACCATCATTCAATCACCAAAATAATTAAAATATAATATTAAAGAAATGTTTAAAAACAGAGAAGATTACTTGTCTTTGCTTGTTATTGGTAATTTTCTTGAAATTGAAAAGATATTCTTTACTTTTGTTACTTTTTATTCATGTTATTTTTCTTATAGATGATGCTTCAGAAACAACATCTTCTTGGTTTGTCCCTGTAAAAGTAAGCTTATATTCTCCTGCTTTATTACAATTAAAACTATAACTGCGGTTTATTGGAATTTTAAATCCGCCTAAATCAAATGTATCGTTATATTCACCTGTTGAAACATACTTGCAATTTATTGTTGGCTCATATTCTCCTGTAGTTGTGTTTTTCAAATAAATGGAAGCAACCAAACCAAATTCATCATCATTTTTCCCAGTTACAGAAACAGTTGTTGAAAAGTCTTTGTTTCTTCTTGTTGTTCCTGACGCAGGAGCGACTGTTAATTTTATTTTGGATTTACAATTTCTGGTGTCAATATAACAATATTTTTCATGACATTTTAATTCTCCATCATAATATGAAGAATCATAATCACTACAGGTTTGTGCACCATATTCTCCTAATTCAGTGCCATCACATTGCTCGCTTCCTTCAATTTTGTTATTTCCACATTTTTGATCAGAATATACTATTGAACAAGCATTATCAGAAGAGTATCTCTCTTCTTCTAGTTGTGTCATTGTGCTAAAATAACGCCAGCCAGAAGTTAAAATTGTATTTAAGATAACTTCGTCAGTATCTGATTCTCTAACAGATAGAATAGCACCTGTTGCTACTTGTTTTGTGTCGTAAATTAATTGAACTATTGCATGTTCAGTTCCACTTTCACTGCCTTCTAACATTATTGATCCAGAAGTCCAACCATTTGTCCAAACATGCTTTGGAATAACTACTTCTTCTCGTGAGATATTTCTATCAGGCCACACCCATACTTTTGTCTCATCATCACCAAGAGCAGATATTGTTACATTTGTGTCTTTAAAAAGCTTAAAAGAATTATACAAAAAATAATAATCAGTTATATGAGTACAATCATCTTTTGGGCAAAGCCAAAGTGCATTTTTATCTGGCCAAGTAGACATTCGCCCACTTACATACCAGGTAGGATTATTGGTATCGTATGGTCTCCAGCCCTTGCTACTAAATACTGAACAATTACTATCACCCTCATAACCACAATTTGAATAATCAAACTCACATTCTCGAGAACAAGACAATGTACCAAATTGATAACCTTTGCTTTCACATGTTTCTTTGTTTAAATCATCCCTATCACATTCCTCTGTGCCTTCTCTAATACCGTTGCCACACTCAGATGGCGGTAGATTATAACAAGCACTAGTATTAAAATCACAATTAGAAGTACAAGATAAATTACCACCATCAAAACCTTGAGTAATACATGTTTGGCCATTTAAATCTAGGCCATCACATTCTTCTCCAGAATCTATGGTTTCATTTCCACAATTAGTTTGATTTCCTGAAGATGGTTGACAATCTTGTGGGCAATTGGCAGGGGTTTCTCCTGATTCGCAAATTTGATTTCCACAAACTATCCTAGATGGAGTTGTTACATCAGAATAATTAATAACAGACCTTGCCATACCAGCTTCTGTTACTTCATCTATTTCAGAAATTTGATCAGGGTGTTTGCCTATATAAAATAATCCAAAAATAACCATTCCAATAACTATTATGCCAACTAACACCAACACTTCTATTGCAACTTGCCCTTTCTTACTCATAGCTACACTCACCCTATTTTAAAACTACAAATATATTTAGGCAATACTTTTTTATATGCTTCTTTTTTTAAAAAAACAGTAAAGAAAAAAAGAGAAAATCATCTCTTTCTAAAAATTAAAAATAAAACAATAAGTGCAACAACACCTAAAAGAATAAAGCTTGTGTTTCTTAAAGAAAAGAAAGCACTTAATGGAGCTCTGCCTGAATCTAAGGTTATCTTTTCATTTGCTAGCTCTTTGCCTGTTGCCTTATTTTTTATCTTTATGTCTATTTCCTTGTCTTCTCTTAATCTTGTTGGAGAAACAATCTTGTAGGTTTTTGTAACCTCTTCGTTTGGAAGAAGAGAGATGTTTTTCTCACCATCAATCACATAAGTGTCAGGCAAGCCAAAATCAACTACTCCTTCTTGAATATTATTTGTGTTGTTCTTTATTGTTAAAGTAATTGTGTATGTTCTATCTTGAGATGCTGATTGCTTGGAACTAGAAACTATTGTTATCTCCGATATTGCAGGAGATAGGCTAATTGTTATTGGATATTTATTAACTAAAAGATTGCCAGAATATAACTCAATATATGCTTGATAATCAATTTTTTGAGCATTCTTTGGAATTGATAGTTCCAAATCTACTTGCTTGGTCTCATGTGATGAAATAGTAACTGACTTGGGAGAGGAACTAAAAGTGCTTGGAAGACCTGCAAACTTTATAGTTACTTCTTTAGGAACAGTAAAGCTGTTATTCACATTTACTGAAATCTTTGCATTGCCAGATAATGGACTAATAAAAGTTGGATAGGAAACCAAAGTTATCCTGTCAGATTCAGAAATTTTATTAATGATGTTAGTAAAGGTAGATTTTGAAGAACAGCCATTTAGATAAGCAACATATGTAATGCTTGTTGGGTTATTGAAATTTGAAAGAGCAATGTTTTGTGAGAAATCATCATAACCGCTTAGGAAAATAACACTTGGGTTTGTTGTTAAGCCATTAGAGATTATTTCAACTCTTCCGTTCCTACTTGTATAGTTCTTGAAATAAACATTTATTGATTCTTGTCTGTTGTTTACTGAAACAGTAGATGGAGCAACAATATCAAGATTACAGCTTGTTCCAGAAAAGTTTGAGGTGTTGTTTGTAGGGGTTGTTTGGGTTGTTCCTGTTGAATCGTTTACAACTATATCAAAATATTTTACACCTATCTTTGAAGAACTGCAGGTTGTGCCATCAGAAAATTTACCTGCAACAGATAATGTGCCTCTTGCATATTCTGTTGTGTTTACATTTTTTGTTTTTAAAGTAAAATTTAAGGAGCTGGTGTTTCCTGAAGATATTGTTTTGGAATATTTAAGATTGCTTATATCTACAAAGCTAGAATTATCATTTAAACTTAGGCTTGTTATTGTAAAGGTCCTATTTGAATTATTTAAAATATAGAAACCATTATTTTCAGAAAAATAATTTGTGCTGTTCTCTGCTTGGCTAATGTCTCTTGTGTAAAGAGAAATATCATTACAGCTTGTTTCATTGTTACCAGAATCGTTATCGCCATCATCTTCAATCTTTACAGTTATTGTTGCTTTTCTTGTACATTCTTTTACCTCGTGTGAGCCATCAACAAAAGCACCTTTTACATTTAAAGTCAAGTATTTTGTAATATCGTAATCAAAGTCATCAGCATCAAATTCTATTTCCACATATTCATAATCTCTATAATCAATAACTCTTGGTGCATCTTCTATATATGCATCTAAGCCATCTCTATTGTTTATTGTTATATCATCAATTTCAAAATCATAATCATATGAGTTGTTCTTTAGTTTTACTTTTCTTGTGCTTGTCTCGTCATCATTAATTGTAAAGCTTGTGTTGGAGAAATCTAGGTCTGAACAACTAACATCCTCATAATCCTCATCTTCTTCACTTATGTTATAGTTTACTTTGTAAGTTTTTGTACATATTGAAGAACCTGGATATCTTGCTTTAACAGTAACAGTAAAAGAAGAATCATAATCTCCATTTACTGAGTCAGCTTCTAGATAGATTCTTACTGTTCTTACTGAAAGGTCAGGAACAGTATCAGGATAATCAATATCATCAACATCTAGTTTTGTTGGATTGCTTGTATATACATCAACAACCTCTAAATCTTCGTTTGCTCCGTTTTCAATATAAAGGCTATAAGTCATCTTTTCTCCTTCATCTAGATAGATATTTTGAGAACCAGAAAGGACAATGTCTGAACAACTTGGAGTTGTGCTTTGTGGAAAATCAAAATCATTGTGTGCAGGAGTATCTTCTATAAAGTAATAATAAGGAGCATTATTTATTGGATAAACATAAGCATAGCTGTAAGTGTTATAGTAAAAGCCTGTTGCCTCTGCATAAACCTTAACCACATAGCCATAATAGTCAGGAGTTAGATAGAAGACATTTGGATAGACATACTCATAAGGTGTTGAATAAGCATAATATGTTTGAGTAGGGACAGAATAGAGGTAAGTAAGGTTGCCATAAGAATCAAGACCATAAATCTTTGGAGAAACATAAACTGGCACATTAGAATAGCCATCTGTTGCTTGTAGCCATAATCTTAAACTAACATTATCATAATAGTTTCCATATTGAAGATTAAGATACTCTTGGGAACTATCAGTATTTACATAATAATTAATTGCAAAAGGGTCGGCAGAAACTCCAGAAATAACTATTGCAACTAAAAATAACAAACTAACCAAATATTCTTTTCTCATAATATTTTCTCCATAATTTAGAAATTATAATAGAAAAAAGGAAAGGTGTTCCTTTTTTCAGGTTGGGGGATTAACTCTTTCTAATTAATAAATATCTATTGAGGCAAAAGTTTTAAAAAGCTTATGAATTAAGAAAAACATTGCTTTTTAAATATTTCAAGTATCTAATAAATATATTTAAGCTATAATTTTAAGGTAACTATCATGGTTGAAGAAAGCTCTAAGACTTCTCAGGATATTAAGGCATTACAATCAAGCATATTGGTATTGTCTGAGAAGATAAAATATCTTGTGCATAATGAAAAGATACTTAGTAGAAACATACTTGTTTTAAATAAAAAAGTAGCAGCCAAAGGCGGAGGCCATACTGGAATAAATGCGGCTACAAATGAACAGTTTAAGGAACTACAAGCAGACATTAAAGAACTTAAGACAAAGATTAAGGCAATAGAATCAACTCTTGAGATGATCTCTAGAAGATATGCTAAGGCTGAAGACTTAAAGGAAATGAAATATATTGTAGACAATATTAATCCATTAGAATACACGACAGTTGAGCAAGTAAAGAAACTAATCAAAGAAAATAAATAGCTTAGTCAAAAAACAATTTTTTAAAAATCAGTTTATTTATTATGTCAATTTCTTTTTTAGATAATTCATTTAATATTTCATTAATTGGTTTGTTCCTTGCTTTAATGTAGTCAATAAGCACATCTGCAATTTCTAAATCTAACTTGTTAGTTCTTGCAAGAGCTCTTTGATTTCTGGGGTCTGTTCTTAATTCTTCAAACAACAAATATATTTTCATTTTGTGTTTTTTTTCAATCTTGCCTATATTTAGCCCACGAGAATTTCTGTTTATGCCTTGCTGAATATAATCCGTTATAAAAGAAACATCTTTTTGTTTAAGCAAAGGAATTTTTTGAACATCTAATTTTTTCTTTTCGAGCTTTTCTGTAATTTGTTCTTGTGGCTTCTTCTTTCTAATAACTGTTTTTCTATTATTTTTTCTGCTACCCATATTGTATCACTTAAAAATTATTCTTGGAAAACCCATCTCTGCTAGATATTTAGAAATTGTTCTATTAAGTTCTGCTGATTGTTTGGCAGTCAAGTAAGGTTTGTTGGTTATTAATGATAAGTTATAGTTTATTATTTCGTTTATTTTGTCTCTGTCTTTTTTCTTTAGATCCTCATAGTATTTGATTTTTGAAATTATTTCTTTTTTTACCATTGATTTTTCTTTATGATTTTTAATCGCAGAAATTAATCCACTTGCTTCTTGTTGAATAATCATTTTTTTATAATTTGTTATGCCTTCAAAATATGTTGCAGAAAGTTTAGACTCTATAAACTCAAAAACTTGCTTCTTAACTTTTGGAGTTAGACCATCAAGCACACATTTCCCATCAGATGTTTTCCTTGCCATTAGATTGTTATAGATCTCTTTTGCATGACCTTTAATTTCTGATTTTGCAGAATTTAATTTCAAATATTTTTCTTTGGTTTCAATCTTGCTTTTTGACCTTTGTAATTCTTTTAATTTTGGGATTAGGTCTGTAAAGATATAGCGGTTCTTTTCAGGCAAAGGAGTTATTGGATTTCCTTTTGTGTGTGTTTTTATTCTTCTTGATTTTGGCATTTCTCTTCACTCAGTGTTAGTTCTAAACCAAACATAATAGGTTCCAATAACAATAATTATAAGGAAAAGCCTAAAAAGGAAACCATGTACAAAATTTGCAAAAGAAAGATTGCTATTTATTATTATTAGAGAAGTAACAACTATCCTTGTGAGATTAAAGAAAAATATGATTGGAATTGCAAGAAGAGCGCCAACTATCCTTTTATTTAGAGAAACACCTACTGAAGAAAGAATAGCAGAAATTAAAAGGCAAAATTCTAGGATGCCTGAACAAAGAAAAGAAATCACTATTGGTTCTTTAAGATTGGACACAACAATTGTGGAGGTCTTTGTCAATGAATCAAAAACAAAATTATTGCTTACGCCAAAAACAGACAATACTACACTAGATGAAAAACCAAAAAAATAATTTATATATCCCGAAATTGGAGACTTGGCAAACAACAAATAAGAAAGCGAAAATACAAAAATAAACAAGAACAAGAAAAGAAGAGCTTTTTTGTGCTCATTCTTATTTTTTAAATCTTTTTTAAATCTCTTAACAAAAGAATTGGATTTCATTTAACAAAAACACCAGTTACTTGGCCTGATTGACCAGGTCTTGATGTTACTTTTACTTTTGCATCTTTGCCATCTACATCTACTTTAAGGATTGCACCTTTTGTGATTATCTTTTGTCTTACAAAGTGCTTGTTTGCTGGATTCTCTGTAACATCTATAACTTTTGCTTTTATTGTCTTGTTACCTTCAGAAACCAAGACATACTGAGCATGAGAAATCTTTGTTTTTTTATTGCCACCAACAGCTCTGGTCTTGAATCTCTTATCTGCTTTTGCAATTGTTGTCTTTGAGAATTTACCGCCCTTATCACTTAAGGATTTTGTTTTAGCATTAACAGCATTATTTACTCCGCCTGTTGCTTTTCTTCTTGATACTCTTTTCCATTCAACCATATTTTATTCACATTTTTAATAATTAGAAATATATTATAAATATATGTCTTATATATTAATGATATAGAAAACTATTTAAAAAGAACATACTAACAAGAAATATATGCCTAAATATAATGTAAAAAGAAGAATTGGTAAAAGCGGAATTGCAAGAAAACAGACAAAAGATGTAACCAAAAGGCTAATAAGAAAACAAACTAATATAGATAGAATACTTAACATTGAAAGACAATTTGAACTTGTAAAAAAACTAGAAAAATTAGAAAACAAATATCAAATCACTACAAAAGAAATGAGCAAAGCAAAAAAACATCTTAGAGATCTTATTTTAGAGTATAACATCATGGCAGCAAGAGGAAAAGTTCAAATAAAAGGAACACCATTACAAAGGACAGGAAAACAAAAAAAACATATAAGCCAGAAATAACCTTTTTAAAGATTAAAAATTGCATTTAAAAAAACTAAGTAAAATCTCTTAAGAAAAGATAAAATCTTATTTGCTTATTGACGACATAAAACCTTTTTATATTTTTTAAGACAAACTCCCATTATTAAGATTATTATAATTGCAATCACAACAAACATATAGAATTTATTGTAATTTGTAGATTTGGTATCACACACTAACACATCATCTAACCATTTATATTCTAAACTTATTGGACAATTTTTATATTCAGTAGATGCTACTGGCAACCAATTTTTTGGCAATTTCTCACAACTATTAATGTCCAAAACAAATGCACATTCTTTTGTAATATTGTTTATAACAAGATTTGTACAATTGCCACTTGCCCCAGAATGATATTCCTCACAGCAAAACTGATTTTGAATAGGCGTACAAATAGAAGGTGCTTGCATATCTTTAATTTCTCTGTATCCTTCTGGGCAAGGTTCTCCGTGTTTTCGTTCAATCCAGGGATCTGATAACGCACAGTCCATGCATTCATCACCTTGAAAATAAGTGGCACACTCTTTAGTTTGATTATTTATTGCTTCACCACGCATTGCTGATGCATAAACAGGAGCGATAATAAATAATATAAAACAAGATATTAACATTATTGATTTCATTTTATTCATGTATGAAAACCTCAAAAATCATATAATTGCAATTATTTAAATAAGTATAGCAAAAACTAAATAAAATCTCTTAAGAAAAGATAATGCATCTTTTCTGCTTTCTTTGGACCCATCTGCTCCACTTCTTGAAGCTCCTTAACTGTAGCATTGGCGATGTTTCTGATATTTTTAAATTTTTTAAGAAGAGCTTTAGCAAGTGTTGGGCCAATATCTGGAAAAGACTCCAAGATAAATAATTGCTGATCAGAAAAGGACATCCTGCTCTTGCTGAAGCGATGTTTGATTTCTGTCTTGACACCAAACTGCTCACGCTTTGCAATCACATAAAGAAAAAGAGCGGTTTCTTTTTGGTTCCTTGTAAAAAAGATCGGGACACGATAGTTAAGACCAATTGCAGTGATAAGGCCAATCAAGGACTTGTTGTTGATTCGAGTGTTACTTTCTGAAAAATTAATAACCCCTTCAATAATTAGGCCTGGCTTATTTACCTTGCTTGAAAGATTATCAAGCTGTGAGAAAATCCTGCCATCAATAATTGAACTTTCAAGATCAGCTATTGTTTTTCTTTCAATCAAGACCTGATCGCTTAGCTGGTAGTCGCCAAGAGATAACTGTTCTACAACAACCTCTACTTCAAAGGAATCGTTTGTTAGAGCTTTTAGCTCTTGATAAATTTGACTAACTCTTTCACGAGTGTCACAAATAATTTTTATTTTTTGAGTCATTAATAATCACTTATAAATTTTATCGTGATGATCAAATTTTACAAAATAGACTGTATTATTCTGCACATCTACTGAAAATAAAAGAACAATAGATTTTCCAACATGCACTCTTTTGTAATCTGAAAGACCGTATCTTAAATTTTTATAATGATTGATAGTTTCTTTATCACAAGAGATAATTAGATTTATCTTTTTTTGTAATTCTAAAAAAAGTTTTTTGTCTTTAGAATACAATTTCTTAATTGTTTCTTTTAATTCATTAGATAGATTAGAAGCAAATGTCATTTTACCACATTACTTTTTAGCATTTTCAAAAAACTTATTTAATTCACTTTTAGACATTGGCTTTTGTTTTTGCATTTTCATTTTTTCAACTTCTGCAATCACTTCTAAAATAACATCTTCTCTAACCTCTTTTTCTACAAACTCTTCCCCATACATATCCATTATTTTATCGAGAGCCTGAGATTTGTCCTTAAAGCCATATTTCTCTTTTACTACTCCTAACACTCTATTAGAATAGTCAGATATTTTGAGATTTACATTTACTGTTTTTTCTAACATTTCCTCACCTTATTTAAACTTATGTTAAATAATACCAGATAAGTTAAGCTTATAAATGGATTTAATAATCACTTAGCTTTTTTTGCACCCTTTTTTTCCTTTCTGGCTTATAGAAATTTTTAAGAATTGATTTCATTTTCTTTTCTTTGTTTTGGGAAACAAAATAATATTTTTCGTCAATGGTGTCTTTGTTAAGAAGCAATATAACTTTGCCAACATTAAAACGGCCGGTTCTTCCACGCCTCTGGATATTTCTTATCTCAGAGGCAACAGCGTCGTAAAATACTACTAAATCAACTGATGGGATATCAAGACCCTCTTCGCCAACAGAAGTACACACCAAAACATTATAGATGCCTTCACGAAAATCAGAAATGATTTTTGATTGATCTTTTTGAGATAATCCTTTATCGGAGAGGCTTTTGGTTGCCTGTCCAACAAATCGTGAGCTTTTTATACCACTTGTTTGATTAAGCACCTCTACAAGATGGTTTGCATTATCCCTATAGTTGTTAAAAACAAGAATTCGCGAGTTTGGGTTTTCCTTCAGAAAGCTTGAAACCATTTCTAGAAGAGCCGTTTCTTTAGCACATCTCTTTGTCTTTGCTTTTTCAAGAAGCTTAAGTACCTCTAAAAACTCAGATGAATTAATAATTGCAGATAGTGCTTTTGATTTCTTTTCAAGATTATCTGTTTTTAATTTTAAAAGATAAGTTTCTGTTGCAAAAAAACCCTGAGTTTCAATTAGTTCTTTGGCATGAAGAAACTTAAGAACAGAGGCGATTGTTGAAATTGCAATAAAACCAGTATTATTCTTTACCTTCTTTACTCTCTCAAAAAGACCAGCTTGAATAGCAATTATTTGTTTTTTGGAATAATTGGTTGGTATTGGACAGCCAAGCTTACGCAAAAGATTTATCTTTTGCAAAATATAAGAATCAATGGTTTTAGATATTTCTTTTGAGATAGGGTCAAGCTCCAAAAACTTTATATCAACTTCAATATCGTTAACATAATCTTTAACATCAAGGTCTTGCTCTGTTCTTATCTCTATATGTGAAATGCCAAGGTTGTCTGCAACCTCTTGAATCTTTGCTTTGCTAGCCCCAGGAGAGGCAGTTAATCCTAATCTTTTAACATCATCTGAAAAATACTGAGAAATAAAAGTATATGAGTAATTGCCAACTGCTCTATGTGCCTCATCAAATATAATAAGATTAAAGTTTTTGGGGTCAAGAAGTTTTTTTTCCAAGTCATGTTGTATAGTTTGGGGTGTTGCACAAATAATTAGGCCTTGTCCATCATAGAAATCTTTTCTTTTCTCTTGGGAAGTTTCGCCAGTCAAAAGAATAATTTTATCTTCTGGAATCTCCAAGAATTTTATAATGCTTTTTTTATGTTGAGATATTAATGGCTTAGTAGGTGATAAGAGAATTACTGATTTCTTTGGGTTGTAGGTATAAGCAATCAACAGAACAGCAATGATTGTTTTACCTAAACCAGTTGGGGCAACAACAAGAGTGCTTTGCTTAATTGCTTGTGCTGTTAAAAGCTCTTGATAAAGTCTTTTTTGAATTGTTTCTTTCTTAACAAATCTGTGTTCTACAAAATCTGACATAAACTATAATATAAATTAAAAAAATAGTTTATAAATGGTTTTGTTAATCAAAAAGTATAAAATGTGTTTTTCTTGAAATTTAAAAAAAGAAAAAGAAAATATTTGGTTAAAATTAACCAAATAATGCACTAAGGCCTTCTGCTGCTGCTTCTTCAGTAACAACATGCTCTTCTTTGACTTCTTTCTTTGTCTCGCTAGTTGCTGTTGCTGCTGGAGCTGCTGCTACAACTGATGCCTTTGCAATTGCATCTTCAATGTTTATGTCCTTTAATGTTGCAACAAGACCTTTTATCTTTGCATCATCAGCTGAAACTCCTGCTGAAGTTAATACTGATTTTATGTTAGCCTCATTTATTTCTTTGTTAGCTTTGTGTAATAACAAAACTGCATATATATAATCCATATTTCACACCTCATTTAATTATGCTTTATTGACTAAAGCATCAAGTGCTTTAGCCTCTCTTTCTGCTTTTGCTATCATTGGCTCAACTGTATCTTTACAGATGTAACCAATCTCAACACCAAGACCTACTGCTTGACGAGCAGCTGTTGCAATCTGCAAGATAATAGTATCCGCATCAATATCAAGCACATCCTTGGAATAAATCATTCCGTCTTCCTTAACTAGAACAACATCTAGAATAAGTTCAACAGGCTTAATATCAAGCTTAGACAAAGTGCTAACAACATCGCCATTAATAACACCACCAGCCTTAACTATGACGGTATCATCAGGAACAAAAATTGTTGCACCTCTTACTTGGGCCTTGATACCTACCTTTTTCAAATCAGATAATGCTGGACCTGGTGGAAGACCTGTGTCTCCTGCTGGAACAACAATATCAATTGGAGATATCATTCCAATCTTTGCTTTTGAACGAGCTTTACTTTTCTTTATTGCACCATACAATTCAAAAGCATTTTTATTTGTTAAGATTAATATTGGTTGATTTGGTAATTTTTCAACAATATCTTTATGGCCTTTGCTTTCCAAAACTTTCTTTAAAACATTCTTTGATGTTACTTTAAAAGTTGCATCATCAATATTTTTCTTAACCTTTTGTAAAAGATTAGATGGAAAGTCTTTAAGATCTGCAATGCCAATAATTTTAAATTGTGAAATTAACTTACTAATCTCATCATATTGTGCAAGTCTCCAAGTTTTTGTGTGATTCATTCGTCATCACCCATTTTTATGCTTTTACTCATTGTTGACTTGATATAGATGTGATTTAGGTTTTGTAAACCTGCAGGCAATCTATCAATCAATGATTTAATTACAACTAAAAAATTATCTGTTAAATCTTTAACACCTTGGCTCTTTTTCCCGATTTTTATTTGCAAAGCCACAGATGATTTACTTTTTTTATTAGAAATTTTTTGTTGTGAAATTGTCGTAGTAATTAAAGTTTTTATTGCATTGACATTTGGTGGAGCAACTAAAGGCATCTTTCCTCTAGGACTAAGAACCTGTCCTAAGTGCTTACCAACGGTTAGCATAACTGGTCCTTCAGCCAAGAAAACCTTATATTCCTCTGCCATTTTCTTTGCATCTTTCTTAGAAATCTTTGCAATTTCATCATCCATAATAACTTTATCAACAACATCTTTTAGTTCTAGAGCAAGGTTTTTATCCTTTACAAAAACTAAAGATTTGACATTATCTAAATAAGGATGAGGCAGATTGACTGAATATTCTATTCTTTGATCTTTGTTTTTAACATTTATGTTCTTTAATGTTACAATCATTTCTATTGCTTCATCAAAGTTTCTTTGTTTTGAAATAGACATTAATTCGTTTAATGCCTTTTCAATTACATGTTTTTCTGTTATACTTTTATCCAAAATCTTAGCACCTCCTGCCTTAAAGCAGTATTAACGGGAAAATATAATATATAATTTATGAATAATACAATTTATAAATGTATTTTAAAAATAAAAAAAGAAAAGTTAAGTTATTTTACTTAACTCATATATTGTATTGTTTTAATTACGATTGCTTTGCTTATTGCTGGATTGAAATTGAAATAAATAACTTTGCCCATTAATAATGGCTCTTCAACAATTCCGGTATAGGTCTTCTTTGTTCTAGAATCCTCTAAATAAGCAATCTCTGTTCCATCTATTGAAACATCAAATGTTTGGGTTCTTATACTTCCTGATGTCTCAACAGCTGGAACTTGTGTTATTCCTTTAACAACTGGATGATCTTCTTTTATTACATATAAAGTTCCTTGAAGATCTCTTTGACTTAAACATGATGGTGTCCCACCAGAATTATAACAATTTACTGGGACAATTCCACCAAAGTTTGCTTGCCAGCCAAGAACTGAAGGATCATCAGGTCTTTTAATTCCTGAATTTAAAACAACAATAAGCCTTCCACCTTTTCTAACATAATTAGTTATTGCTTCGCCAGTCCTTCTGGTTACTGTCTTATCAGCTTGCATTGATTGATCTAGAATAATTATATCATAATTTTTTATTCTTTCTTCAGGATTGTGAGAAATACTATCCAAAGTCATAAATCTAGCTTCTTTGATAATATCTTTATTTTCTTGATCTGTTAATATTGCCCTAAACTCTGGAGATGGCGCTCCAAGTATCAAAATCTTAGCACCTTGCTTGGCACCAAAGATATTTAACCCTGTAGCCAATATATTAGTTCTAAAAACAATTAACAAAATAACTACAATGATTATAATTATTGGTAACAAAGTCTCCCATTTGATCTTTGATCCACCAAATACTTTTTTAGATCCTCCCATATCAAAATCAGAACCGAAATCGTCTCCTAAATCTTTTGCCATAAATAAATCACTTTTTAATTTAATATATATATTATAAATAAGTTTATATAATAATTGTTTTTAAAGGTTTCGTAAATTCTTAACTTTAACAAATTACATGATATTCCCTTCAATTTCTAATAACCTGTTATATTTTGCTGTTCTCTCACTTCTTACTGGAGAACCAAACTTAATAAAGTCCGAACCAAGTCCATAAGACAAGTCAGCAATAAAACTATCTTCTGTCTCTCCTGACCTGTGTGAAACAACAACTTTCCAATTAGCTTTTTTTGCCAAATTAAAGGCCTCAACACTTTCTGTTAATGTTCCAATCTGGTTTACCTTTAAAAGAAGAGAGTTACATTGTTTCTTTTTTATTGCTTCTTTTATCAATTTTGGGTTTGTTACTAAAAGATCATCTCCAATTACTGCAATCTTATTTCCAAACTTTTTTGTAAAGATTGGCCAAGATAATTTATCATCTTCTGACAACGGGTCTTCTATTGATGTAATGTTATAAGATTTAAGAAGAGAAGAATAATAATCCATCATTTCTTCTGAAGAATATTTTTTAGAATTTACAAGATATTTTTTATTATTATAGATTTCACTAGCAGCAACATCAAGGCCAATAGTTATTTCTTTTTTATTGCCTGCTTTTATAATTGCATCTTCCATAAGATCTAAGGCATCTTTAGGATCATTGATATTTGGTGCAAACCCCCCTTCTAAACCTACATTTGTTGAACCAGCACCATATTTTCTTGAAATTATGTCTTTTAGTGTATGGTAGATTTCGCAAGAAACTCTTATATTCTCAGAAAAAGTTTTTTTATGTGGAACTATTTGGAACTCTTGAAAAGCTAGCTCAGTTCCAGCATGTGCACCGCCATTTATTATGTTTAAAAAAGGAATTGGCATTTTGTTTTTTCCTTTTTTGTAATTTAGTTTAGAAATGTAATTGTGTAATGGAACATCAAGCTCTAAAGATGCAGCCTTTGCACAAGCAAGACTTACAGAAAGAATAGCATTTGCCCCAAGATTTGATTTATTTTCTGTATTGTCAAGTTCTAACATTAATTCATCTATTCTTTTCTGGTCAAGAATAAACTCGCCAATTAATTTTTTTGAAATCTTTGAATTAACATTATTGATGGCTTTTGTTACGTCTTTTCCACCAAAAGCCTTGCCACCATCTCTTAACTCTAAGGCTTCTCTTTTGCCACTGCTGGTTCCTGACGGAACACTTGCAACGCCAACAGCATTATCAGTAAACACAAAAGTTCTAATTGTTGGCACACCCCTAGAATCAATTATTCTTATCGCCTTAATTTTTTTAATATTCATTTAATCTTCCCCTCTTACAAACGATTTCTTGTCTTTTTGTCTGTTCCAAAAACTACCGACCTTTTGTTTTGTATTAAATAAACTGCCTCCAACCATTTCCTTATATAGTAATTTTTCTGCATATTTATGGAGTGGTTCATAATTAAATTGTTTTTCTTCCTCAAGATAGCTTTTTATTATTTCAAAATTAGAACCAACAATATGCACATCCTTGATTTCTATTATATTTGGCGCAGAATTATTTGTTAATGTGTCTTTTAACAATATAGTGTCTATTCCTGCATATTTAGATAAATAATATGCATCTGTCCAAATATCGTGTCCAATGAATAACGTTTCTTCTTTTTTGTGTTTGTAAATTGCATTAAAAAAATAGACCTTGTAATATTCATCACAATAATTTAGATCGTTTTGCTTTGCCTGCTCTTTTAATTCCTTATCTATTTCTGACAATGTATCATAATATTTTTCAGAAATATGACAAATGTTTTCTTTTGAAAAATAAGCATCTATTCCATTTTTTTTAATTATTTCTTCGCCTTTGTCTGCATCAAGGCCAGTAATTAAAAAAAGTTTTTTTTTGTTTTCTTTCGAATAATCTACTAGCTCACTCATAAAAGAAGTATCTGGTTTTTTATTTAATTTGCCTTTCACTAAAACATCTAAAAGCCCAAAGCATATTTTTGTTTTCATTATTAATCAGATTATAGTATATATATTTAAAAACAAACTAATATATATTTATTGTATTTATAATAATTAAATTGGTGATAATATGAGTCAAAGTCTTGTAGGCGGTATATTAATAGGTATTGGAATAGGACTATATGTTCCTTCACTTCCTGGTTTTCTTGCTGGTTTTAATTTGTATCTAGGATTAATATTAATAGTTATTGGACTAATACTTTTAATGAAATCAAAATAATAAAACATTATCTTAATTTCTTTTCAATATTTTCAAAAATATCATTAATCTCAGAAACGGAATGATATTTTCTTTTAGGTTTAAAGATATTTTTTATAGACTTAAATAGCCCCTTTTTAGTTGCGGGCTTACTACTCTCCTCTGGATATTTAGAAACAGTTGTTATTTTTTCAAACATTGGTTTTTGGGATTCTTTCTTTATCAAATCTTTTAATGATATAGTTGTTGGCTCAGAAACTTTTATAGAATCTGTAGTTGATTCAAAAAAATCGTCTCGGATTTCTATCTGTGGCTCAAAATTCTCTATCTTAGAAACTTCATTTGGTTTTTCTGGTTCTACTGGTTTAACAATTTTCTCTTTCTCTTGTTTCTCTTTCTCTTGTGCAGCTTTTCTAGATAAATATATTGATTTATCTATTACATCTGGCATCGTGTATTTCTTTGGTTTTTCTTGTTCTTTTTGTCTAATTTTATCTTGCTTATCTAATAATAATTTGTCAACCAGCTCAATACCCTTACGATTCTCAGATATCTCTTTACTATTAAATTTAACACCAATTTTTTCTAATCCTTTTATTATTCCTTCAGCTATGACTTTAGAAAATTTTTCATCTAATATCGCTTGATAAACCTCATTCTTTCTATAGTAAGGGGCAACTGGACCTAAAACTCTTATAAAATAATTAATAATTTCTGCATTCTTTTTTTCTTCTTCTGATAAATTTTTGTCTGGTTGTTCTTGTGTTCTTAAATAGTTTAATTTATATGACTTTAATTTATCTTTGTACTCAGGGAATTG
The DNA here is from genome assembly GCA_029563035.1 of archaeon. The sequence continues at coordinate 101,442 of JAKQTP010000138.1, forward strand.
AGAAAGATATTCAATCAAGTGTTCGTACTCTTTAGCATAATGAAATTGAGTAAACGCATAGTTTTCAAAAGAAAGTTTTCGTCTTGCATATAATTCATCTATCTTATCTAATTCTTTTCTTACTATTAAATATCTTTGATAATATTTTTTTGGAGTTTTGTTTATTTTTGGAATAATTAAAAATACCAATAAGGATATAATCAATATAACAAGCATAACAATTAACATAATAATTAGATTGTTATAAGTAAAAATACTAGAGAGTTTAGAATCAGACGCAACGTTCTCTGCTAAATTACTACCAAAATATAAAGCTAAAATTATCTTGTTCATATTTTTTACATCTAATGTTAAAAAAGAAAAAAGGAATTAAGAAGAAATTTATACTGTTACTAATATAACATTATCTCCTCTTAAGAAAACTTCAATATATTTTGCTTTTGGTTTTCCATTTTCTATTTCTTCTGCATCTTCTAACACTATGTTTAGATGCACATCAAATGCTTTTAATTTTCCTCTGACAGTCACATTTCCTTTTAAATTTATTAAAACTTGTTTATTCAAGGAATTGTTTAGCATGTCAAATGGTCGTGATATTTTTGTTTCGCTCATTTTTTTCTCCTTTATATATTAAAACAATTTTCTTTTTGTCCTTTTTTCTTTTTTATTTTTTCTTTTTAAACATGTTTCCTAAAGATTTGAAAAGTCCAGAAAACAGCCCTTTCTTTTTTTCTGTTTTTACAACATCTGTTTCTTTACCTGTTATCTTTCTTGCAATTGCTCTAAATGAATTTGCAGCAGAACAATTAGGGTTGTGTACTAGAAGTGGCTTTATCTTCTTTAACAAGAAGGATTGTCTAATTTCATCAGAATGTGGTATTTTGCCATATGATGGCAACTCTAGCATTTTCATGATTTCGTTTTCTGAAATTTCTCCTTTAGTATTACTATATTTATTTATAATTACTCCAAAAACTCTTTGATTAAGTCTTTGAGCAACAATCTTTGCTTTAAATGCATCTGCAACAGATGGAGCTGTTGGCTCAGTGATTAAAATAATTTGAGTAGATGCAGACATAGCAGCAATAACATTCTTTTCTATCCCTGCTGGAGAATCAATCAATATATAATCGAATTTGGATTTTAATTCATTTGTTACTGCAACTAACCTTTCAATATCTACTCTTGTATAAAAAGAAAGAGAAAGACCTGCTGGCAATATTTTCGTGCCTTTTGGGCCATCATAAATTGCATCTGTGGCTGGCGCAGAACCTAACAACACGTCATGTATTGTTATTGGTGGTGTTTTAAGCCCCATTAACAAACTTAAATTTGCCATCGCTAGATCTGCATCAATTAACAATACAGAATATCCTAACTCTGCTAATGCAATTCCTAAATTTCCAGTCAGGGTGGTTTTACCAACCCCCCCTTTGCCAGAAACTATTGCAAAAACTTCTCCCATTCTTTTCACTCTCTTAATATATTAAAAAACACAATATAATCTTAAACAATACATTTTATAAAATTCTCTATTTCTTTAACTATTGTTAAAACCTCTAGTCTAGACAATTCATCATTTGCTTTTATGAAATAAACCTTTTCTTCATTTTTAAAAATTATCTGCCAGCCATTTGCTTCTATTAAAATGATTGAGAGGTCTTTTATTTCCGAGTTAATATAATTGTATAATGCTGCGCTTTTAAATCCCTCTTTAATATCTTTGTTTGTACTACCTATGACAATTCCATCAGTATCTGTGATAATAATGTCATTGATAAGGTGTTTTAATCTTAACTTTTGTAAAAAATCAGTCAAATCAGAAGAATGTATAAATATTGGCTTGTATACTAATAATGTAGCTATTGGATTTTCTCCTTGCTTATCTTCTAGATTTAGTATTTTTGTTGAAAACTTTGCAAATAATTTTGATAATGAACCCATATTTCTCATTTTTATTCTTTTAATAAATCATCTAAATTAAAATCACTTAATACATCTTTTGATGTTTTGTTTTTTACTATTTTTTCTTTTAATAAATTATAGATTAATGCTTCGTTATATTTTATGTTTCTAAATATTAAAAGGTCTTTGCTTTTTTTGATTGGCCAAGCATATTTTATCTTGTCGTTAAATAACAATATTAATTTTATTTGATCAGAAGTTAATGCAAAAATATTTAATCTTCCGTTTGTTGCGCCATAACAATTTAAACAATAGTCAATTGCCTCTTTGCCAAACATTTCAGTATCATATCCATCTATTATATATATCGCACCTTCTATTTTGCCAGCATTTAAGATTAATATTGATTCTTCAAAACTATATTTACCCTCAATTATTAAATAAACATAGCCAGTAAATTTTTTATCCAACAAATCTAAGAATAGCTTATCAGGAATAATCTTATCTAATGGAGCATTCTTTACAATTGGATTTGTTACTGGCAAATTCATTTTTTAACCTACTTTATAAAAACTACCCTATCAACAGTGTTTTTTAATGCAACTGCAGAGCCTTCCTCTACAAGATATACTACAGTCTTTTTACCTTGTCTTTTTGCTTTTAAAATTGCTGGCAAATAATCAGAATCTCTAGTAATAAAAACAATTGTGTCAATCTCATGATTGAATGCAGCTTCTGTGGCATCCACAGACATTGCAACATCAACATCTCCAACTGTGATTATGCTTTCAAAACCAAGATTTACTACTGCTTCAATCAATTTATCTGTTGCATACTGATCAAGATAAACCCTTGCAATCTTTAATGACCCTTCTTTTAGTAACTGAGATTTAATTTTTGATAAATCTATATTAAACTCTTTTCTTAGCATATTTGGGCCATCAACAAAAACAGCAAGATTGTTTCTGGTATTCTCTTTTGGTACTTTTTTAAACATTTTTTTAAATATCTTAAGCATTATAATCATCTTTTTAGAAAATACATAGTTATGATATAGTATTTGTTAAACAAAACATATTTAAAATATATTTATACTTAATTATATAGTTTAATATATAAAAACACTTTTTTTAAAATAGAAAAATGGTGAAATCAATGGCAAGAGATTATGATATTAAATTTATGGGACTTGGACAAGTTAAAGAAAAGCAGTTCATCTTAATTGACAATGTGATTTGTAAAGTTGACACAATCACTAAATCAAAGCCAGGAAAGCACGGAGCTGCAAAGGTTAGACTAACAGCAACTGCTGTTTTTACTGGACAAAAAATGAACCTATTAAAGCCAAGCTCTGATGATATTGAGGTGCCAATACTTGATAAAGGGAATGCACAAGTTATAGCAGACCTTGGAAACAAATATCAAGTAATGGATACAGCAAACTATCAAACTTATGAAGTGGATAAGGACGAGTTTACTGATCTTGTTGCAGGTAATGAGATAGAATACTTAAAAGCAGGATCTATGATAAAAATATCAAGAAAAAAATAAGGGTTTCTTTCTAAATGGTTTTGATTAATGCCTACTGTTCTTACACATATCGGGTTTGTTGAAAAAATTGCGAAAAAAAAGAAAGCTTTTTTTAAAAACCTAGATATGAGATATCTTCTCTCTGGTTCTTTGTTTCCTGATTATTATGGCTTTTACAGAATACAAACAAAATTTAAACCAGAACTTTTTCATGAGATCAGGAATCAAAAAGGCATAACCTTTGGAAAAAGAATGTATGCTTTAGCAAAGACAAAAGAGGAAAAATCCTTTGCCATTGGCTTTATTAGCCACAATGTCCTAGACAAGCACTTTCATAATTATTTTTATAAACACAAATTATCTGCAGAAAAACATTTAATTCTTGAATTTTATTATGATTGTAAATTTAAAAATATAAGAGTTTCTCCTGTTCTTTATCCTGATGGTATAATAGAAAAGACTCTTAAAAAATATTACAAAAATATAAAATCCAAAAAGTCACATGTTACTAAAATCAAATTACTGGCATATTATCTATTTTTAAAAGAGATACAAAAAAGAATTATTCACAAAAAATATTTGAAAAAAGAAAAATCCTATTTAGATTTTTTAGCAATCTTATTTTATAAAAAACCAGTCGATCTTAAGAAACTACTTAACCCAGATAAAAATCTAAGGAACAAACATATGAAAAATCTAGAAAAAAGATATGCGACTGCAGAAAAAGAAATGTTAAAGATCATTTCTTCTATAAATCATTAACATCTATCTCAAAAGCCACAACTGGAACATTATAATCAAAGCTCTTTAAAACTTCTGGATTAATTTCTCCAATATGTCCAACATCTTTATTGTTTATAATTACTGTTGCTGATCTTCCAGAAATGTAAAATGGATAATCCTTTTTTTCTAATTCTAAACTATAACCAAGAGTATTGCATAAAGTTACAAGAATACTTGCACTCTCTGTAAAACTAACTTTTGAATTTGCTATAGCAATTGCAGTATGAAGAACTGTTTTTGATTTGACATCTTTTTGCTTGTCAGGAATAACAACTTTTTCACAACTAAATATCTTTTGAGGATAACTCATGTGCTGGTTATTCGTTAAAATCTTTAATAGCTTTGGCAAAAGCCAAGGACTAACAATGTCTAAAGACTTGTCTTTGGAATAACCCAGCTCTATCGCCTTGTCTTTGGAATAAGGGATATTAAAGTTTTCAAAAGATTCTTTTTTACTTGAAAGGGACAATGGGCTCACTTCTATTAAACCACATTGCACCAATATCTGTATGATGTTGTCTTGCTTTATTGAATCCTTTAATCTTTCACCAACAGTAAATACTTTAGGCATCTTTAATGGAATGTTGTTAAAGCCATATGCCCTAGCTACGTCATCAATAATATCAACTTCATGTAATATGTCTGTTCTGTAAGGGGGAATGGAAACTTCTATTTTGTCCTTACCATACTTCTTTGTTTTGTAGCACATCTTTTCAAGAAGATGGCAAACCTCATCAATATCAAGATTTAAACCAATCAAAGAATTAACATTTGATAATGTCACTAATCTTTTTTCCTCATTTAGGTTTGGAGTAATCATGTGCTTTTCTAAGTAGGCATTACCAAGATTTATTTCAATTGAATGAAGCTCTCCACCAAAATCACTAAACATACAACACATGATATTTAGAACTTGGTTTAGTCTTACTAAATTAAAACCAGAACACTCAATAAAAATGTCCTTTGTGTTCTCAGTAACTTTTCCAGTAACATCTGAATTAATGATTGGTGGCATGGAAAGTATCTTGCCAGAATTATCTACAAATATTGGATATTTGTCTTTGCCTATTAAAAGATGCGCAAATTCTTTGCCAGTTTCTGTATTTTTTAAAATTTCTTCTCCACTCATTTCTTTGTCTTCGCCAAGAGGCACAAACTTAATATCCTTAGGCGACCTTGCACAAAAAGTTATTGGAAATTCTATCTTGTCAAGTGGATAAACTCCAAGAGCCCCAAGAGTTCTTTTTCTAAAAATTGTAAGGTGGAGCTTTTCTTGAACAGCAATAATTTGTTTTAATCTGTCTTCTGTAAGATTTAGATTTTTGATTATTGCACAAACACTATAAGGCCTAACGGCCTTAACTGAATTGTCAATAAAAAGAGAGTGTGTGGGCTTTTTTGCAGAATAGTTCAAAGGTTTGCCATAGCCACCAAACACCTTTAAAACTCTTAATAACCCTTCTTTTGAAAGAACATCTGTTCTTTCAGCAGTCACTTCTATTCTTAGTTCTTCTGTGGCTTTGTTATAACTATCAATTTCAAAACCATAGTTAAATAGCAGTTCTTCAAAATCTTCAACAGAGATATCTTTATTAAATTCTTTTTTTATGTCAGAAAAATTTAATTCAATTGTTGCCATATTTATAGTTCTCTTTTTGGTATTATGTATGTTTTTAGCCAATCAATGTTTTCTTCATCACCATGAATTTCTTTTATTGGCTTTTGATACAATAACATTGCTAGTCTTTCAACGCCAAGACCCCAAGCAATAACTGTTTTTTCTATGCCATATGGTGCTAAAGACTCTGGTCTAAATACACCCGCATTAATTAACTCAATCCATTTGCCAGTGCTTTCTTGATAACCACTTGCCTCAACACTTGGCTCTGTATATGGATTATAAGTTGGCTTAAATTTCACTTTTTGTATGCCTAGCCTTGAAAAGAACTCCTTAATAAATGCTAAAAGATCAGATAAAGAAAGATCATCTCCTATAATAAATCCCTCTGCTTGATGGAACTCTGGAAGGTGAGTAAAATCAATTGTTTCATTTCTAAAAACCTTATCAATACAGAAATATTTTGAGTTGTCTTTTTCTTCTGGAGTTAAATTAAAGAAAGTTCTATAGGTTGTTGCTGTAGTGTGTGTTCTTAATATTAGTTTTTTAGATTCCTCACTATCCCATTCATATTGATAGCCCTTAGAGCCGGTTTTCCAGCCATTATTGTGGATCTCTGCAATCTGCGAGGTTAGGTTTCCTGTAGGCAAATCCCCAGATATATCCAGATAGAAAGTATCTTGAATATCTCTTGCAGGGTGATTTTGAGAAATAAACATAGAATCCATATTCCAAAAACAGCTTTCAACATATGGCCCTTGCATTTCTTTAAAGCCCATTTGTAAAAAAAGTTCTCTTATCTGATAGATTACTTGTCTTAATGGATTTATTCTGCCCTGCTCTTTTGGTAAAGGCAAAGTAGCAACATCAAACTCTTTGAAAGTGATGTTTTTATATTCTCCAGATTTTAAATGTTCTGATGTCAAATAAAGTTGTTGGTCAGAAATTATATCGTAGCCTATAATCTGTAATAACCTATACTCTTTGTTCTGTTTTTCTTTTTTAAGAATAAAGTTCTTTCGTTTTAAAAGTTCTTGAAAAACAGGAGTTTCTGAGATTGGTTTTTTTAAAGAAATATCTAATAGCATTTCTTTTTGTTTAGAAATAATGTTTTGATTTTCTTTTTTATATTTTATGATATCATTTACAATTTCGATTAGTTCTTTTCTTTTTGCAATGCCAAATGCTAAACTTACATCTTCTTTATTTAAGCCAGGTATTTCTAGATTATTTATTTCTGTAATTTTTATGTTTTTGTTTTTTATAAAATTACAAAATATCTCTTCTATAAATCCATTTTCTAAAGCCAATTTGCCATTAGTGTCCAGCTCATAGATATATGTTATTGTTGTACTTTCATCGATAATTCCGTTTAGTTTAAGGGTTTCGATAGAGCGCCTTATAGAATCTTGATTGTAGTTGGTATTTTTTAATATCTCCTCAAGCTTAGCGGATTTATTTTCTTTTAAATACTCGTAGACTATTGCATCAGATTCTTGAAATTTTAAATTCATAAGGATTCATTATTTCTTTTTACTAACAAAATCAAAATCAACAATATCATTTATCTGTTTTCTTGGTTTTATTACTGAGTGTTTAGTAACAAACTTCTTTATTCCAGAACTTACTTTGTTCTTAAAAACCAATAATATTAAAACAATAATTAATAAAATAAATAAAACTGTAAAATAGGACTTATTAAGGTAATCTTTAGAAAATAAGTTTGAAAAAACAAAAGTCGGCTTTGGAGGTTTTTTTTCTATTGCAAGAAGTCTTATTTCATTTGATGAAGAGCCACCCCACAATATTGTTCGACCTGTAATATTGGCGGTTGGCACAACATCTCCTATCAATAGCGGATCATAAAGAGCAATAGATATTTGCGAACCTGTTGGAATATTAAACACACCTGTTATAATAAATTGATTAAATAAATGATCGTTTAATTCCCAAATTATTTGATCTTGATAATCTAAAAAACTAATTAGGCATTTATCAGTAATAGTATATTCTAATCTTATTTTTTTGGCAAAATCATCAAAAGAAATTGCAAAATTTCTAATATTACTCTCTTCTATAAAAATGTGTGGGTTTAGATCTGGATTTATTTTTCTTAATTCTTCTAGATTTGAACTATTTTTTAAAATCGAATTTTTAAAATTTGATAAGTCTTTTTCAGAACTTACCTCTACATCCCAGAGCTCAATTATTGTTGCTTTTTCTGGTGATGAAATATTAATAGAAATATCAAAATTTTTTAGAGAAACAGCATATACAGGCATTAGCAAAAATAAAAATAACAACCCAACTAATATGTGTTTTTTAGTCATTTTTTTTCTCCAAAAAAATTAATATATTATATTGTAATATATAGTATAAAAATGTTTATAAAAATGCCATTTTATTAACTTTAGACCACCACTTTAAATATATTACCTACTTTAATTTATGTATGGGGATTAAGATTAGATATTTGGGACATTCATCATTCACTATTAACATGAATGGTAAAAATATACTTACTGATCCTTATTTTGATAACAACGATAAATGCAGTTATAAACGACTAATAAATTGTGCAATGCCTATTTCAAGCTTGCCAGAAATTGACACAATTTTAATCAGTCACGAACATTTTGATGCTTTTGATATTGCAAACACAAATCTACTTGTTAAAAAAAATAGCCCAAAAATAATTGCACATCGTAGCGTACTAAATAAAATTGATTGTGGCGAGAACTATAAATATCCTATGCTTGAATACATGACAAAAACAATAAACGATATTTCTTTTACTGCATATCCTGCACATCATCCAACTTCTTTTTATCCATTAAGTTATCTTATTGCAGATAAAAAAAATAGCATTTATTTTTCAGGAGATACATTCATGACAAAAGAGCATGATAAGATAAAGGCAGATATTGCAATCTTACCAATAGGCGGAAAAATAACTTTAGATCTTATAAGTGCAGTTAGTGTTGCAAAAAAAATTAGACCAAAATATTTAATACCTATGAGCTACAACACTTTTTCTCATATTAAGCAAGACCCCTATATTCTAAAAAACAAATTCGAAAATACAAGATACGATATTAAACCAGTAGTTATAGAACCAGGAAAAGAATGGAAATATAAATAACTATATTCTTTTATACATCCATTCAAGCTCAACTGATCTGTTCGGCTTGTCTATAGTGCCTGCTATTGCACTCATATTCAATTCAAAGTTCTTTACAGCCCTATCAAAGTTCTTTAAATTTGCTTCTTTCATGAAAGATAATAAAGCTTTTCCAGTAACCCTTGAATGAAGATCAAAATATTCTGTACCTTTTGTGCGTGCTAAAGTTCTATGTTGAGCAAGAGTTCCCCTAACTGAAGAATCTAAAACAGACATAAACTTTTTTAGATATTCACTACTAATTTGCCCTCGTTCATATCTCTGTGCTAAAACATTTATTGCTTTTGTATGAGCTTCTTTAAAATCACCAACATTTCTGCCAGATAACCATCTTTCTTGTCTTTTAAGAGAGTACAAAAATTCAGCTCTATTTAATTCATTTACTGCAGTTTTGTGTGCTAATCTGTTTCTTCTTAAGAGATCTTTATATTCTTTAAATGAAACTATGTGCCCTTCTTGATAATTTCTTTTTGCCCATTGTTCAGGAGTTTTTGCTTCAGTTAAAAATTTAATAAACACCCCTTTTTCTGGATTAACATTATCTGGATTATATCTTTGATTTTCTAAATGCTTATAAGCATTATCAATTGTTTTTATTCTGTTTCTTAAAGCTTCAATCTTATCTAGAGTTATACTTCTCATAGTTCTTGATCTTTCAGCTTCTGATAAACTAATCTTTGGAGTAAATCTTTCTTTATCTGCAATTTTTGCGAGCTTTTTCTTTTTTAAATTACTTAATTTACTAGATTTTGGTTCTTTAGGTACAACTGGTTTTGCTTGTTTTTTTGTGCTTGGCTTGATAGTTGTTTTTTCTATCTTTGGTTGCCCTGGTTTTTTAATTTTTCTTAAAGGGTTTATTTTCCTTAAAAGGTTTAAATTTCTTAATGGTTTTGCCATATTTAATCACCAATTAATGTTATATTGTATTTAAGTTATCTTTAGTTAAATTTAAAAACATACCTAATAGTCATCAAGTTCTATTTCTTTTATACCATGAACTATATTAATTTTTTGGCCTTTATTTTTCTTTTGTAGCTCTTTTTCTCTTTTTTCTAAGTCATTGTATTTGCTAGAGATGTGCGTTAAATATAGATGCTTTACTTTTGCTTTCTTAGAAAAAATAGGAATTTCTTCAGCTACTGAATGCTTAACTAGTTTTGCTTTTTCTTTATCTTCTTCAAAAAAAGTGCTTTCATGCACAAGTACGTCTGTGCCTACAAGCTCTTTTGGAACATTCTTTAAAACTTGAGTATCACAAAGATAAGCTATTTTTTTACCTGTTTTTTTAAACTTGTAATCCATAACCATCTCTGGCTTGATTGTTTTGCCATTTAATTTAATGGATTTGCCTTTTTGAAGCTGAGAAAAAAGAGGGCCTTCAGGGATCTTTAGCTTTAAGGCTTTTGCTTTATTAAATTTGCCTATCTTGTCTTTTATCTTAAAAATATAACCATTTGTTCTGGTTGTGTGATCAAGAGAAATTGCCTCTACTTGTGTGTCTTTATCTTGGTAGGCAATTTTTCTTTCAACTTCGTTAATATTTATTTTATACTCTGGTGGATATTTATCATATATTGTTAATCTGATTAATTGCTCAAGATTTTTCTTTTCGTTTTTTGGAACATAAATATTCAATGGTGTTGTTCTATTGTTCAATTTAAAAGTTGAAAGCATTCCAAAAAGGCCAAAGAAATGGTCGCCATGCATGTGGGACAAGAAAATATTGTTTATTTTCATAACACTTTGCTTAACTTTCATAATCTGTTGCTGGCAGTTCTCTGGACAATCAAAAAGATAGTTTTGACCATTATAATTTATTAGCATTGCAGAAAGATTTCTATCTGCTGTTGGTAAAGATGCAGAATTACCTAAGAAAAACACTTTAATTTTATTTGACATAATAATATATAGGCATAAATATGTTTTTAAGCAATTTGGAACATATATTATATATTTAAATCAAATATTTGACTAATTTTTACAATAGAAGATTATGGTGAAATAAATGTCAACAAAAACCAAAGATAAAAAAACTAAAACAAAAATAAAAGCAAAAAGCGATGTTAAAGAACTTATTTTTAATGACACAAGCGAGATTGAAGTTCCAACAAAAATGATTGATCAAGTGATTGGACAAGACGCTTCAATCAATCTTATTAAAAAAGTTGCTGGACAGAAAAGGCACATTATGCTTATTGGTGCGCCAGGAACAGGTAAGTCCATGATTGCTTCTGCTCTTGCTGAGATGCTTCCAACCAACAAACTAACAGATATCTTAGTATATCCAAATCTAGAAGATTCTCACACACCTAAAATTACTGAAGTTCCTGCAGGAGAAGGAAAGAAAATTGTCGAAGCAACAAAAATAGAAGCAGCAAAACAAATGGGGGCTGGAAGAATTGTTGGCTTTTTCCTACCAACAATCTGGTTAATCATTTCAATTGTGTTTTGGAGACTTGGTTGGGTTCCAGATGTTGTGTTTGCAGCCATGCTTCTTTTGTCTGGATTTTTAATGGTTTCAACTTCTTTAAGCATGCAGATGATGCAAAAAGAAAGAGCACTTATCCCAAAAATCATTATTGATAATCGCAATAAAAAAGAAGTGCCATTTATTGATGCAACAGGTGCTAAAGCAGGGGCTCTTCTTGGAGATGTTTTGCACGATCCCTTACAATCAGGGGGTCTTGGAACACCAGCACACATGAGAGTTGTTCCTGGAATGATACACAAGGCAAATGGGGGAGTTTTATTTATTGATGAGATTTCCGCACTTTCACCAAAATCACAACAGGACTTACTAACAATATTGCAAGAGAAAAAATTCAGTATTACTGGACAATCAGAAATGTCAAGTGGAGCAATGGTAAGAACAACCCCTGCTCCTTGTGATTTTATACTTGTAGCTGCTGGTAACTATATTGATTTAGAAAAAGTACATCCTGCTATTAGATCAAGAATAAGAGGTTCTGGCTATGAGTGCCACATGAATATTGATATGCCAGACACTGCAGAGAACAGAAACAAGATTGTGCAATTTGTTGCTCAAGAAATAGCAAAAGACAAAAAGATACCACACTTCTCTAAAGAAGCAGTTGATGAGATTATCTTTGAAGCAAGAAAAAGAGCAACAAGAAAAAATAGCTTAACATTAAAACTAAGAGAACTTGGAGGGCTTATAAGAGCTTCAGGAGACATTGCACTTGAAGAAAATAAAAAGCTTGTGACAAGAGAAATAGTGCTTAAGGCCAAAGACACAGCTAGAACTCTTGAAGAACAAATGGTTAGCAAGATGATGGTCATTAAGAAGGATTATGATATCTTTAAGACAACAGGATATTCTATTGGAAGAGTTAATGGCCTTGCTGTAATGAACGAAAGTGATGCTGGGCTTCTTTTACCAATAGAATGTGAGATAACACCAGCATCTTCTAAAAATGAAGGCAAAATCATAGCAACCGGACAACTAGGTAACATTGCTAAAGAATCAGTAGATAATGTTTCTGCAATTATTAAAAAATTAACAGGCAAAGATATTGCAAATTACGACATACATGTTCAGTTTTTACAAACCTATAATGTTGAAGGAGATTCTGCTTCTATATCTATTGCTACAGCAATAATTTCTGTGCTTGAAGATATACCTATTAAGCAAGAGATTGCAATGACTGGTTCTCTATCAATCAGGGGAGATGTTTTACCAATTGGAGGGGTTACTGCAAAAGTCAATGCTGCAAAAAATGCAAAGATAAAAAAAGTTATAATCCCAGAATCAAATAAAGAAGACTTGGTTCTTTCACCAGAGGTTGCAAAAAGCCTAGAGATAATTCCTGTTAAAACAATCTGGGAAGTAATACTTCATGCATTCAAAGACACAAGTAAAAAAGAAACATTAATACAAAGAATAAATAAGACCTATGCTATTAAGTTAGCATAAATTTATTCTAGTAGCTTTGAAATAAAATTCTTCATTCTGGATAACTCAATACCTGCATTATAATGCTCTTGTATTATATTTTTAAATTTTGCTTTAGATTGGAGTGGCCTTATAGAGCTACCATCTGGCTCTTTTATGTGGGTTGGTATTCCCCTGTCTCTTGGTGATTTTACTGCTAAATAGTTTACTTCTTTATTATAAATTTTATTCAAGATTTGCATAATATTTATTTGAACACTGCCTTTCTGAATATAATCAAAGCAAACAAAATATTTATCATGAATATTAAGAGACCTTCTTAAATGGTTCTCTAAATTATTTATAGCTTTTCTTCTAAATTTAGGATCTGCCTCAACTAATGTACTTTTTGGAGTAACTAAAAAAGTAACTCTTGCTTTTGGAAGGGTTTGTTCAAAAAAAGCCTTTAACAAATAACCTTGTGGAGACATGCCTGTCATTGGCAAGAAAACATGGAGTTTTTCACCTTTTGTTTTAAAGATATTAAAACCATATTTATTTTCAAATGCATGTTTAAATTTTATAAGTCTTGTATCGTAATCTGAAAGATATGGCTTATTATATATTACAGGTTTTACTGGTTTTATTTTCTTTCTAGGCATCTTTTTGGTTAGGCTTTTGGAATACTTGCCTTCAAATAATGGTTCTTTTGGTTTGCTTAAAAGTGTTTTACTAAAATTAGAAACTTGTGATTTGTTGATTATTATTGGTTTTGCTGGTTTTATTTTTCTTCTAGATAATTTTGGTTTTAAGATGGCCATAATAAAACATCATATTAGCATAGAACTTAAATAGAACTTTATTATACAATCTTTACTTAGAGTATACTCGATATAGATTGGAACATCTTCTGCAAGTTTGATTAATAGCACTTTGTCATTGTCCATAGACTTAACTATGTTTTTTAAAAAAGATAGAGAAAACTTAGCAGAGAAATTTTTCTTAGTTTTTAATTTTATCTCTGGAAGCGTGGTCTTTATGTTTCCTTTCTCTCCTTTTGCCTCAATAATTAGCTTTCCATCATTTATCTTAAAAAGAATTGTTGATGCCACAAGATTAATGTCTGTTATTATTTCTTTTAGAAGTCCTGCTGTGATATTAAATTCTGCCTCATATTTTATCTCTGGAAGATTAATGTCTTGTTCTGAAAGATCAAGAAAAGACATATAGAATTTTCTTTCTATTTTGCCAAGCAAATGAATATCTAGCCCTTGTTCTTTAAGGTTTAGTTGTAGCTTGTCTTCAGCAAATGAACGAGAAAGCATGTTTTTTAGTTCTTGGATATTAAGACCTATAAGGCTTGGTTCTACAGCATAGGTATCAAATGCCTTTTTTGACATAAAAAAGTCAACTAGAAGAATCTGGGTCTTATCTATTGCTTTGATATAGATTCCTTCATCTTTAAACCTAACATTTGTTTCCTGAATTAACGGAGTAATAGTTTCCAAGCTTTTAGTAAGCATATTTGTGTTTTTTGTAGATATCATAATTATTCACTATATTAGAATAAACAACAATTATTTTAAAAAGGTAATTATAACAATTAAAAAATACAGAGAAAAAAATTATTGACTATATCTTCTAATCCGCTCAGGAAATATTCTTGATAATTCTGATGCTGTGTATGCCTTTGATAATTCAGGGCCATATTCTCTATATAATGCGTTTTTTTGGTTAAGACTTAATCCAGAAAATATATCTTTAAGCTGATATTTTTTTATAACTGCTTTTATTCCTCCTTCTGCTTTAATTACATTATGCCCATAATTCCTTAAGGCTTCATTAAACCCAAATACTTTAACTAAGCCTTTATAGCCATTAAAATAACGAGCAACTTCTGTATGGGAGCCACCTGCAAATCTTATAACAGATTCTAATGAACCTGGTGCAATGCCTCTTGAACCTACTTTGTTAATTTCCATACTTTTTCTAAATCCTTTTAATCCGCCTTTGTTTTTAACTAAATAATCTAACAATGGTTTTGCGCCAAAAACACCAGCGATCTCTTTAGGTGTTCTTTTTTTGATTATTTCTGTCATATTTCCATAAGCATTGATAACTTCTTGTTTGCCATAAACACTCGCCAACTCATTTAAAGGATAATGATCACGCACATCCTTTATTTTTACTACACTCTCTTTGTTTTTATTTTTTATTTTTTTTTAAATCTTTTAAAGTCATTCCTTCTTCTAAAAAATAACCTCTTGGATTATCCACCCATTTTAATATGTTAATTAATTCAGATTTTGTGTAATTTGGTTTTGTTACCTTTTGTGAGGATTTTCTTAATCTTATGCGCCCATCTGGTGTTTTCTCCACCATGCTAGATGCAAATAGTCTTCCTTTATTACTAGCGGTAAATTTCGCATTTTGTGTTTTTACTGTTGGCCTTTTTGGTTTTGGCTTAATTATTCCCATTATAATCATCTCTTTTAATTTTTAATTATTTTTGTTATTTAATATCAAAATATGTGTATAATTATTTATAAATATAACATTAATTAAAATAAATAGATATTTAAAAAAGAAAACACAACAAGTATTTATAATATCTTTTGTTTATCATATTAATAGAAATTGGGAGTTGGATAAATATGGCTTACATTAGCTTGCTTGATCTTGTTACTTCTGAGATTGTTGGTCCTTCTAGTTCTCATACTGCTGGTGTAATGAAAATCGGCCTTAAAGTGCATAGTAAAGTAAAAGATATCAAAGCAATAAAAATTGTTTTATATAACTCACTTGCTGATACAGGGGATGCACACATGACAAAAAGTGCGCTAGTTGCTGGATTATTGGGATTTGAAGAAACAGACCCAAAAATACCTTTTTCTTTTGAATTTGCTTATAAAAAAGGAATAAAGATTGAATGGCATCATCATATTAATGAAAATTATCACCCAAACACTGTGTTTCTTGCTGTAACAAACAAGGAAAACACAACAAGATATTTTAGAGGTAGCTCTGTTGGTGGCGGGAGAATTAAATTTAATGAGGTTGCATCATTATGACAGAGTACATACTTAGAAATATTGTAAAACTCGCAAAAGAAAGAAAAACAACAATTGCAGAAATCGTAAAAGAAGATGAAAGAACTAGCTTTAAAAGAAGCGATAAAGAAATCTCAAATAAGCTAAATAATTCTATAAATACCTTTAAAAGAGGAATAAACTCTGGACTTAAAGGCCATTATAAATTCAAGAACCTGATGTTCTCATCTGATTCCATTAAGATGGCCAACAAGAAAACAAGGATCTTAGGAAACACTCTTCACAAAGCTTGTGTTTTTGCATTAGCAATTACTGAAAATAACCTTAATATGGGAACTGTTATTGCTTGCCCAACAGCAGGCTCTTCGGGAATAGTGCCTGGCTGTATCATTGCTGTTGCTCAGGACTATAATTGTTCTGAGAAAGATATTCAAAATGCACTTCTAACAGCTGCAGCAATAGAGCTATCAATTATTAAAAATGCCTCAATCTCTGGGGCAGTACATGGTTGCCAAGCAGAATGTGGTTCTGCAGTTGCAATGGCAGCAGGAGCAATCATTCATCTTCTTTACAAAGACAACACTAACCCAGAGATGGTTGAAAACGCAGCAGCACTTGCATTAAAAAACATGCTTGGCCTTGTTTGTGATCCTGTAGCAGGTATTGTTTCAGTTCCTTGCAGAAAAAGAAACGCGACAAGTGTAGGTGTTGCTTTTATTGCTGCACAGATGGCATTGTCTGGAATCAAATCTTATATCCCATTTGATGAAGTTGCAAGCGCCATGGATGAGATAGGAAAAAGAATGGATGAAGAACTAAAAGAAACAGCAAGAGGAGGACTTGCAAACACAAGAACAGGAAAGAAATGGGAAACAAAGAAAAATAAATTTCTTGAAATTGCCTCCAAAAATAAACAAAGCTTTGCAGATGTTTTGAAAAACACAAAAAACGAAGATAAAAAAATCTAAGGCTATTTTAATACTTTCTTTAGTTATATTATATTATGAAGAGCTTTTTTGATAAATACACTCCAAAAAGCCTTGATGAAGTTGTTGGAAATAGGCCTGCAATAGAAGCTATAAGACGATGGAGTGAAAATTATGATAAACCTTTATTTATCTATGGGGCTCCGGGTGTTGGAAAAACGCTTGTTGCTAATCTCTTGGCTAAAGAAAAAAAATGGACAACACTGACAACAGATGCTTCTGACTTGAGAGATAAGGAAAGCACAAAAAACTTACTTAATGCTGCTTGCACAACAAATACTCTTTTTGGAACTACAAGGCTTGTGTTAATTGACGAGATTGATTCTGTTTCTGACAAGAGAGGCGGAGAAGACTATGGTTTTTTTACAGAGCTAGACAAAATACTTGATAAATCCAAACAGCCAATCATCATTATTGCTAATGACCCTTATGAAAATAAAAAATTACGACCTATTTTTGAAAAATGTGAAAAAATAAAGTTTGACTTGCCACCAAAACCATCAATTCTAAAATTTGCTAAGGGCATTTGTGATAAAGAAGATATTGATTATGATCTTGTAGCATTAAACAGAATTGTTGAAAATGCAAGTAATGATGTTAGAGCAACAATGATTGATATTTTTACTCTTTCTTTTGATAAGAAGATAACCCTTGAAGATACAGAATCGCTTGGTGATAGGAAGAAAGACGAAGATGTTTTTAAGGTGTTACAGAAAATTTTCTATCCTAAGGACTTTTATGAAACAAGAAATGTTATTGATACCCTAAATATCAACTGGGACTTGTTAATGCTTTGGGTAGAAGAAAACATTCCTAGACAATACAAGAACACAAATAATCTTAATCGCGCATTTGATAATCTAAGCAAAGCAGACATTAATTATGCAAGGATCAGAGGAAGTAACTGGGTTCTTTTAAAGTATGTTTTTGACTACTTGACAGTAGGGGTCGCATATTCCAAGAAAGACAGAGAAATAAGTGGAGGGTATACTCCATTTCAGTTCCCAAGAGTTATGAGGATGTATACTACAAAAAACAAGACATTGCAAAAGTCGGTTGTAGAAAAAATGAAAGAAAAAATACATTGCTCTAAGAGAATTATCTTAAGAGACTATCTGCCATTTTTGTTAATAATTGCAAAAACAAACAAATGCACTACAGACCTTATAAAACACTTTGGTTTCACTCTTGAAGAAATGAAATATCTTGGAGCAAAGATTACTGAAAAACAATATAAGAAAATAATGGAGTAAACATGCCACCAAAACCTAGAACTGTGCGACCTAGGGCCAGAATAAGACCAATTAAGGTTGTAGAAAAAGCAATTAGTGAAAACCCTCATCTAGAACATGCTTTTATAAAAAGAAGCAGATGCCAAATGAAAAATGTTACTCAAAATAAAGGAAATAAATCTGTATATCTTGATATAGAAAAAACTATAAATTATATAAAGAAAACAGAAAGTAAAGGTGGCACAATCTATTTTGCACACACACATCCAAAAACAAACCCTATTTCTTTGATGCCAAGTATTACAGATCTGGTTTTGTCAAAAAACTCAAATGTAATTTATATAAATGAAGGCAAAAAGATTAGTGGGCAAGTGCAATATCATGTACGCCCTAAATATGAAACATCTTTTAAAAATTTTCAAAAAAAGGCAGGTAAAACTTTTAATCAGTTATCAAAAATCTTTGAACAACAAAATTTGACTTATGAACAACAATTTACTTTTCAAGCAAGTATTTCAAAAATTGTTTTTATAAATGAATTATTAAGTAAAGCAGAAGGTAGAAAATATTTAGAAAAAGAAAAACCAATTCTTAATCACACAAAATATAATGTTGAACTTATGGTATTTTGTTTAGAAAATGGCTTGTTCAATCCAATTGAAATATTAAATTTTTTAAAATATAAACATTTATTTAATAGCAATAAAAGCAGAATAGAGATGTATGAGTTATTAGGGATTCAACTTAAATTTGTAGCAAACAAATATAACGGTTACAGATTTGATCCTAACACTATAGAATTTATAAGAAAATGATTAAACATGGCAAAAAACATAAGAATCGCAATTCTGGATAAAGACAAATGTCAACCAAAAAACTGCAATTATCTTTGTAAGAGGCTTTGTCCAGGTGTGCGAATGAACGAAGAAACAATAATTGTTGAGCCACAAAATATCTTTCCAATTATTGATGAGACATTATGTACTGGTTGTGGTATTTGCCAGAACAGGTGCCCAGAAAAAGCAATATCAATAATTAATATTGGAATGGAACTAGACAACCCGCTTCATCAATATGGGAAAAACATGTTTAGGCTTTTTTCTTTACCAACAATAGAGAAAGGGTTTATTACTGGTGTTATTGGAAGAAATGGTGCTGGAAAAACAACAGCCATTAATATTTTGTCAGGAAATCTAGTTCCTAATTTTGGGGATTACTCTAAACAGGGTGATAAAGAAAAAGTGCTTGAGTATTTCAGAGGCAAGGCAATACAACAGCATTTTGAGGATCTAAGAGACAACAAGACAACAATTGCTTACAAGATACAAAAGGTAGAAGACATCCCAAAAGTCTATAACAAAAAAATAGGCGAACTTATAAATGGCATCTCAAAAGATAAAGATTATAAAGCACAAGTAATAAAAGAACTAGAGCTTGAAAAGCTACTTGAAAAAACACCAAAAGAAATTTCTGGTGGGGAACTGCAAAGAGTCGCAATCGCCTCTACTCTGTTAAAAAATGCCAATCTTTATTTTTTTGATGAGTATTCTACGTTTTTAGATATCAAGCAAAGGTTTAGAATTGCAAAAATCCTAAGAGAAAAGATAAATGAAAAAAACTCTATGCTTATGATAGAACACGATCTTGCAATCTTAGATTACCTGAGCGACTTTGTGCATGTGTTCTTTGGACAGAAACAAGCATATGGTATTTCTTCTAACAAAAAAACCACAAAGAAAGGAATAAACGAGTTTTTAGATGGCTTTTTAAAAGAAGAAAATATCAGAATCAGGACTAATGCCATAACCTTTGTCTCCACACAAGACAAAAGCATAACAAAAAGACTTTTGTTTTTTGAATATCCATCATTTACTAAAAAATTAGGAAACTTCAAGCTTGAAGCAACAGGAGCAAGAGTAAACAAAGGCGAAGTAATCGGAATACTTGGTGCAAATGCAATTGGCAAAACCACATTTATCAAAACTCTTGCTGGCCTAGAAAAATCAGAAGAGAATAATATTGATCTAAATCTAAAAATATCATACAAGCCACAATATATTGACTTAGACCAAGAGATGATTGTTAGAGATTTATTTAGCGGAAAAGAAATAGATCAAGAAATCTTTGCTATGGAACTAAAAAGACAATTTGATTTAGAAAGTTTATTTAATCAAAAAATTGGAGAGCTTAGTGGTGGAGAATTACAAAAAGTTGCAATAGCTTATTGTCTATCAAAGAATGCAGACATCTACTTGATAGATGAGCCAAGTGCTTTCTTGGATGTTGAGCTAAGGCTTGTTGTTTCTACAGCCATAAAAAATATTATCACAAAGACAGAAAAATGTGCATTTGTTGTTGATCACGATCTTCTTCTATTAGATTATATCTCTGATAGAATGCTTTTGTTTGATGGTGTTGCAGGGGAGAAGGGCTTTGTAAAAGGCATTACTGACATACAAGATGCTTTTAATAGTTTTTTAAAAAATGAAAACATGACCTTTAGACAAGATCCTGAGACTAAAAGACCAAGAGCAAACAAGCCAGGCTCACAAAAAGACCAAGAACAAAAAAAAGAAAATAAATATTACTTTACTACCTAACGGTAACTTAGATTATAATCTACTTGTGTCTCAGAATGGCTATAAAGGTTATCAGAAACGGTTACATGACAAATACTACCACTAGGCGCAACACTAACTGTTTTATTAAAAGCCATTCTTTTCTTAACATATGTTGTGGTGTTGCCATTGTTCTTAAGGCAAGTAACTTCTGCAGTTCCAGAATATGGATTTAAACCGCCAATACCAGAAACATCAACATTACAATCATTTCCTATTGCTCGATAATCGTTTTGAAGATTATTGACATAATTTTGAACCTGTGAGTTACTTGCTGAACAACTACTGTGAGAGCCATCAGCTAGAGCATCAGCAATCGCTTGATCTGTCAATAACAAAAGATCATTTGCCTGAGCTTGAGCACTATAGGTAACAATAGCTGAATGATGCGTTGTTGCAGGAAGCATCAAAGTAAGCATCACTAAAATAAAAACCAATTCAAATAAACCTTTGCGCGCCATAATCCTCACAATATATTTTTATTTCTCTTGGTGATTGACTTTTATCAGGTTTGTTAGCATCATAAACTATTCTTCTTACACACCATTTATTAGAAACTTCAGGGTTAACATTTATATCTCCTGAAACATATTTTGTTGCCATCTTATCAATCACAGAGGTTGTCTGCTTATAGACTGGACGATGAAAAGTATAATTAATAAGGCCCATAAATAAAACAAACAACATAACAAAATAAAGAGCAGTAACACTAAATATAAATGCTTTTGATTTCATTAACTTGCCCTCCATACATTTAATGTTATTATTGATGATGATGGGTCAGAAGTATTTGTTACATAATCAACATAAGTGTTTTTGTTTAAATCATCTGTACAGGTAACAACAGGAAATTGGATTGTGTAAGATGGGCCGTCAAATCCTGCTGTTTGACAACCAGTAACTGATACCCCTATAACTTGGCAATTATAATCTAAGGGTATTCCAAGATCTGCTTTTGTTATCGTGGTTGTGGTATTAATGGTTCCGGGAATATAAAAAGAATTTTGTGTATCTTTGACTTTACAATTAATTTTTGGATTATTCAAAAACTTTTGATATGCTAAAGATCCGACACTTGTTAACTCTTCTGTCCTACTATCAACATTTGTTTTATAGATGTCAGTTTCTACAAACTTTATTAACAAGAAAAACATAAGTATAATTATAACTACTGCAAATAGCACATCTAATAACATTACTTGTCCTTTTCTTGTATCCATCATATTTGCTTACACTCTATTTTTGTTGAAGGCTTATTGCATATGATTGTCTCCCCACAACTTATTATTCCAGAAATATTAAAATCATCTTTTGGAAGATTAACATCCATATCTGTGTGGATATTTGAATAGTCAGTTTGAACAATCAACATTTGAGTATCTAGGTTTATATCTACAAAACAAGAGGTTATTTTCTTGCTAGCAATTGTAATTGTTGGTAAACGATAGGTTGCATTATAATCTACTATGTTAGTATCTGCCAAAATGTTCTTTTGCGCCTCTAAAAATTCATTAACAGAAAGAGCAATTGTTAGCTCTTGCTCTTTTATCTTGTTTATCTCTAAAGAATAAACTGCTTGTTCTGCTAAATTATTATAAACATAGATAAAGGTAATCAAAAAAATAATAATTATTAGAACCTCTATTGAGAGTTGGCCTTTTTTAGTAAACATATACTAAAAAGAAAGAAAGGAATAGTTTTAAAACCATTCTTTTTTATTAAAAAACTAGATAAGGGTTGTTGCAATAACCTCTATTTCGTTTACTCCAGAAATTCCTTTTAAAAAACTCTCTAGCTTTTCTAAAAGGCCACCTATTTTGTCAGAAAAAACATAAGAAACCTTGACTACTGATAAGCCAAAACCAATAGGTTCTAGGTCAACAGTATTAAGCTTAAACTCTGTTCCAGGAGAGTTGTTTTTAATAAATTCCTGAATTTTTTCTGTGTCTTCTATTTCCTCAGGAAATAGTTTATAGACTGTTAATATATCTCCCATATATTTCACCTTTATGGCCCAATAAACCCACATTCTTTACATCTATAGGTCTTTGATGTAGTTTTACATCTTGTACATCTTATGATTTTGCTTTTATTACAAGATGGGCATTTAAAATGCGTAAAGTTTAATGTAACTTCTTTGTTACAGCATGTACATTTATCCATTTGTTAAACACTCCTTTTTCTATAATTTGTTTAAAATTATTATTTTAAAAAACGAATAATTTAAAGTATTACTTATACTATAAATATTATAGAAAGAATATTTTTATAAATGGGTTTGTAGCATAGTCTGGATAGTGCAGCTGGCTTCGGACCTGCAGACGGGGGTTCAAATCCTCCCAAACCCGCTAAATTACAAAAAGTTCTCTCTTGGATAAAAGAAGTCTGTAAAGTATGGCATAATTTCTGTGTTCTTTGTGTATAACTTTATAATATTCTGTTCTACAAAGACTTCGTATTTTATATCAAAATGAAGATGAGCAAAATCATCAATAACATCTTTTATCTCAATAAATCTTCTTGACTTTATGCAATACCATCTTTCATCTTTTATAAAAGGACCATAGATTGCTTTTGAGTTTTCTATAAATTTCTCTGAGTTAGTTATGTCGCTAACATAAGGCCCTATCGCTTTTTCAAATTTAGGAAGAGTGAGCATATCTGTCATAAGAATAATATAGGCATATTTTGATTTTTCTTCAAAGTAGATATTTGATTTTAAAATAGAAAATTTTTGATTTTCAAGATGAGCAGAAAGCTTTGTTAAATATTTTCTTAGCTTTGACCAAACAATATCCTTGACCAGCCCATCAACATCAAACTCAATTGTTGTTAATGGAGCATTATTAACCCAAGTAACCAACTGATGATAGGTTTGAGCCTTATTCTTGTTAGAGAAAAACTCAGTTGTTGGATTTGTTAAAAATGCTCTAGATGCAGCAATAAACCTTGATAACGTAGTCATGCTTACAGCACTTGCCACATTCCTTTTTTTATCAACAGGGTCAATCATAACAAACGCATCATCAAATGACCCTAGACAATCTATGTCCTCAGAAGCAAGAACTAACCTTACTGGTGTTTGCCAATTAGCCACACGCTCTAAGGTTTTTATGAAATCGCCATAATAAAGAATCAAAAGCTCACAAAGATAGCCGGAAAAACCTTGATATTGAGGATCTGCGCCATAACAACCAATATATCTTAAAAAATACTTTAAAAGTCTAACTTCATCTTTCTTTGTCTCTTTCATGTTTTTAAGAATATACGCTTGATGGAAAGGAGTCCTATCAACTGAAGAAATCATCTCATCTGTTGAGTCAATCTTATATGCAGGAACTAAATCTATCTTGTAGCCATCAATAACTCCTCTAACATATGGGTGCTCAGAATAGACCTTCTCTGAGAAATAGCCTTTAAAGAAATTTTGGCCAATCTCTAATGCCTCTTTTGTGAATTCTTCTTTAGATATATCTTTTGGATATAAGACAAAAATATCAAAATCCTTTGTTTCTTTTAGATTAGTATTTCTTGCTGCAGAACCTGCAAGAATAACATCTAGGTGTTTGCCTGGCAGGCCTTTTGCTCTCTTTATTAATTTGTCTGTAAATGTCTTTTCTTTAAGTATTTGTGTGTCTGTTGGCTTTATTAGGCTTAATATTTTTTTCTTTGTGTCTTTATAAGTGCTTATCTTTGACTTGTCTATCCCTACATACATAAAAATCAGTTTTTTTCCTTTTTTATTAACATATAAATTAACAACAAAGATATTATAAATCTAATCTAGGCCTTGTGTTTTTAAGTATTATGTAGTATAGTATATTTATGTCACTTAAAGAAATAATTATTAGAGAAATAAGAAAAATAAAAACAGAAATTGTCTCGCCATTGGCTATACAGATACCTGAAGGACTAAAACAATTCTCTACTCTTATACTTGAAGAACTAAAAGACTACTCCCCTGCTCTTTTTGTTGATCCTTGCTATGGTGCTTGCGATATCAAGTTTAAAGAAGCAAAAGAATTAGGATATAAAACACTTATTCATTTTGGGCACAGACAATTGCCAGGCCTAAAAACAACAAGGGCATTAAAGATTATTTATGTGCCATTAGACTTTGAATATTCTAAGGAACAAATAGATTTTATTGTTTCAGAAATAAAAAAACAAGAACTTAAGAAAATCTCGCTTGTTACAACTGTGCAATATCTTTCAAATATCCCTTTAATCAAAGAAAAACTAAAAAAAGAAAACATAGATGTACTGGAATCTAAGAAAACAAAAAGACTGCAAGAGCATCAGATACTTGGTTGCGATTGTTCTAATCTTTGTGATTTTGTAAATCCTATTGTTTTTGTTGGAGATGGAAGGTTTCATATAAACAACGTCTCTTACAATCACAGAAAACAAGATGTATACCTAATCAACCCACTTATTGGGCAATCTGAAAAAATAATATATGATGAGTTGTTTTTAAGACAAAGATATGCTGCAATTGCTAGGGCTCTTGAATGCAGGTCTTTTGGAATACTTGTAAGTAGCAAACCTGGACAAAACAGACTAAAGCTTGCAAAGAAAATAAAAGCACAACTAGAAAAACAAGGAAAAATCGCAAACATACTAGTAAGCGACTATATTTCAGAGAATTATCTTCTTGGCATAGATGTTGATTGTTACGTTAATACTGCTTGTCCTAGAATAGCATATGATGACTTTAATAGCTTTAAAAAGCCGATCCTTTCTGCTACAGAAATTGAACAAATATTTAATATAAAAAAAGAAATAAAAATAGACCAAATAAACTAGTTATTTGAATCTTCTAAATTGCTATCAGAGTAATTAGAGTCAGGTGAGTTTGGGTCTTTTTCAGAATTGCTAATCAAGAAATCAGCTAATTTGCTTTTTAGGTTTTCAACCTTTGATAGCACATTTTCTAGATCCGGATAATTTGCACTTAATAAAAGATAGGTTGAAACTAATAAATCGTTTTCAGATCTAGAATTGATTATTATTTTCTTTTCTAAAGGATAAATGTCAACTCTTGATTCCTTAAGATTAGAGTTTGGAGTGTTGATTACTAGCTTTGATTCTATTTGTGAAAATAGAGCCTCACACTCTGAAGCATTTAGATCAACACTTGTAAGGTTATCCCCGTAATTTGTTGAGCATTTTATTATTGAAGAATCGTTATCAATACGGTTGTTAATGTTGATTGTATTTTTATCTTTAAAAACAAAGACTGTGGTTGCTAGAATTGATGACTCTAGAACAGGGTTTGTCTCACCTTGATAGGTATCAATTAAATTTGTGGATATTGCAACTTGATTAGAATCTAAAATAACTTGCAAGGCCTCTTTAATTGGCATATCTTTAGAATAAAAATTAATGCCATTCTCTGTTTCTTTGAAATCAAATTTTGTGTTTTGGTAATATGCGTAGGCTTTAAAAGCTATAAACCCAACAATAAGGGCAATGAAAAAAGCCACTACAAAAACAGATAATTTCTTGTTTGCTTTTTTTATATTTGCTTTTTTTTGAATCTCTCTAACACTTTGTGTTCTGGCTTCAGATAACGCTCTTACCATATTTTTTCACTTATTTTTTTTATATTGTCTTTTAAATTATCGTTTATTTTTACTTTTGTATATTTGATGTTTTTAGAATCAAAGATTTCAGAGATATAGCCATGTTCTTGACAAAAGATGTTTTCTTCTATCTTAACAGGACCATAGCCCCTTTTCTTTAGTCTTTCATAGATCAGCTTTTTATTTG
Organism: archaeon; assembly: GCA_029563035.1. Next base: position 128,009 of record JAKQTP010000138.1, read on the forward strand.
CTGTTAGTAATATTATTTTATCAAAACATTTTAGATTGCTTTTAGAAAGCTCACACCATAAGTGACCTTCAAAGATAAGATTGTCTTTTGATTTTAGATAATTTGAAATTGATTTATTTAGGTCACCAATACTTACTACATATTCCTTGTTGCCTTCTATTACTTCAAAATTACCAAGATTGTTTTTTTTACAATAATCTTTATCATTTATTACTTTGTATTTTTTTTGTTTGCCAAGTTCTTTGGAAATCTCTGACTTGCCAACACCAGGAATTCCAGAAATTAAAATTTTCATAATAATCTATCTTAATCTTATGCTTTCTAAATCTTGAATTGCCTTTGCATCAACATTGTGTTTTCTGCCAATATAATTTGCAAACTCTTGACAAGAATCTCCATGATTAACCAAAATGGTTTTTGGCATAGGCTTTAACATATTTAAGAAATTTAATAGCTCTGCTCTATAAGAGTGACCACTAAAAGAATCAACAGTTTCTATTCTCATATTGATTTCTAGATTTTTATTTTTTCCATCTTCAACAACAGGCATAGATTTTAGGCCTTTTTGTATCTTGTAACCAAGGGTGTTTCTTGCTTGATAACCTACAAACACCAAGGTGTTGTTAGGGTCACTTGCAAACCTCTGGAAATATTTCAGAGATGGCCCGCCTGTTAGCATTCCAGAAGATGCCAAAATAACTGTGCCAGGAGTTATCAACTCTTCGCCTTCCTTTGCGTCATCAACAGTTACAAAAATATCTGAAAGGAATGGAGAATTGTTTTGTAGAACTCTTGTCTTAATATTTTTCTTTAAATATTCTGGGTAAACTGTGTGAATTGCAGAAGCTTGTCTTGTCATTCCATCTACTAGAATCTTTGAGGCCTTTAGTTTACCTTGTCTGTAGTATTCTTCAAGAATAATCATTGCCTCTTGTGCTCTACCAACAGAGAAGACAGGAATCAAAGTTATTCCTCCTTTTTCTGTAGTCTCATTAATCACATCGATAAGGTTTGCCTCAGAATGCATTCTCGATGGTGTAACGTCCTTGCCACCATATGTGCTTTCCATAATCATAGATTCTAGTCTTGGGTAGTTAATGTCCATATTGTTGAATAACCTTGTAAAGCCAAACTTGAAATCACCTGTATAAACTAGATTTTGTTTGCCTTCACCAATATGTAAATGAACAGAAGCAGAACCTAATATGTGTGCTGCATCATGGAAAGTTAATCTAATTCCAGGAGCAATATCTGTTACTTCTCTATAGTCTCTAGTTATTGTGTGCTTGATTACTTCTTTAACATGCTCTTCCAAGTAAGGAGGTTCTCTTCCACTTTTAACAGCAACATCAATCAAATCAAATTGAAGTAATGCCATCAAGTCCCTTGTTGGCTCTGTACAATAGACTGGGCCACTATAGCCTGCTTTAAAAAGATATGGTAGAAAACCACAATGATCAATATGAGCATGACCTATAATTACAGCATCAAGCTCATCTAAAGGAAATCTTAAAACGTCAAGGTATGGTGCTTCTTCATTTTTATCAGAAGCATTAACCCCGCAATCTAAAAGGATCTTTGTGTCTGGAGTTTCTAAAAGAATACAGCTTCTTCCAACCTCTCTAAAACCACCAAGAGCAGTTACTCTTATCCAATCATTATTGCTTACAGGTGGGCTATAGATGGTGTTTGCCACAGACTTTAAGAAGGCCTTTCTTTCTGAGCTACTTTTTAACAAAGTTAATCTTACTCTTTTTAGAATTTCAGAAGGCTCTGTTGGTGCTCTTATTATTCTTGGTATCCAGCCTGTTTTTTTAATGATTTCTCTTGATATTGCACCTTGCTTACCAATAACAACACCTGGTTTTATTGCCTCAATTACTACTTCGCTAAAATATGAATCAAAAAATGTGCTTTTAACATCAGCATCGTCAGGAACAATCTCTTTAATTATTTTTAGTGCTTCTGCGGGATCCAGCAATATGCTTTTCTCAGACCTGATATTTATTCTTTTTTTTAAGCTTTCAGCAAGCTCTCCAATTATTGATTTCTCTTCAAAAAAAATAAGTGGAGTATCTGTGTAGATACCTATTTCTGGGCCTTCGGCTTCTATCTTAGATACATTTATTTTTTTCTTGGCTAGAAATTTTTCTATATAGTCTTTGATAGTTTTGAATTCGTCTTCCATAATATTTTCCTGTTTTTAAAACTAGTTTTTAAATTAAAAAAAAGAAATTAATTGTATTTGACAATTGGTAATTCTTCTATATGGTCTTTTTTTACAACAACAATCTTTATTCCTTGCCCGCCTGTGTAAATATCCCTTTTCTTTGCTGAAGAGATTGCTTCTTTTGCAAGCTTTATTGCTTCATCGGTTGTTAATCCTTTTTTAAAGTTTCTATCAAGAGCACTTAATGCCAGTTCTGAGCCAGAGCCAGAATATGAGAAATCCTTTTCTTCAACTATTCCTCCTGCTATATCTATGTTGTAAAGCGCCAAGCCACCAACAGAACCAGCAAGAATAAACTGAGTAACATATGGAACCATCTTATTAGCATTTAGGATGTTTGAAAGAAGAGTTGCACAAGCCTTTGTTGTCATAGGCGTCTTGCGTTCTAACTCAAAAAGATTTGCTTGAACTTTTAGAAACCTTACTAAGACTAATGCATCACCAACAGAACCTGCAATCGTTACTGCAAGTTGATCATTAATGTTGTAGATTTTTGTCATCTCAGTATTTGATTGCAGATTACCCATAGTTGCTTGCATGTCAGCAGCAAGAACTATTGAATCCTTTGCAACAATAGCTACTGTTGTTGTACCGGTCTTATATGTTTCCAAAATCTCTCTGCCCCCTTTATTGTTTTTTCTTCTCATAGTTTTCTATAAAATGCACATTTTCAAAATTACAGGTGTCAAAAACAGACTGTATAAAAATGTATTTTATGTATTCAATTTCCTTAGGCATTGCGCCAGGAATTATTAACTCTAAAATTTTATCTTTTACTTGGACTTTTGTTTTGTCTTTAGGCATAAAGAAAAAATACTTATCAAATAATGCCTTTGATTTCTCTGAATCGTTTACACAAACTTTCTTTAAAGTAATCTTATAATCAAGATCTCTGCCAGCAAACTCGTGGTTAAGATCAATTTGCACTCTTCCTCCAGAAACATTTAAGACCTTTGCTTGGCGATTACCAAGATTGATAAACATTCCAGGCTTTGGGTCTATATTTTCTTTTTTGAAATCTGCTAATGGTAATAATTGTATAAGTTTAGGGTCTCTTTCGCCAAATGCTTTTTCTTTAGTTACGGAAAATTCTTTTGTTTTGCCAATCTCTAAATCCTTGATGTTTTCTTCAACAGCTTTAAGTAGCTCGCCCTTGCCAAAAACCACAACTAATGGTTTATATTGTATTTTTGGATCATAGATGTTTGCTTCTTTTGCTATGTCCTCGTGTGTTGTGTCAAGAACAGAATTAGTGTTTTTATCTTTGATTATTAAATCTAACTCAATTATGTCGTTGTTGTTTATCATTTTTATCTCCTCTTATAAATGCCTTAATAAATTATTATTGCTTTTTTGTTTTTTAAAAGATGCCATTCGCATAATCATTTTTTTAGAAATTCGTGATTTTATTTAAATAGTATATAATATAGGAAACAATTATATTATAAAGCTTATCTTTGCAGGAAATGAAATTATTATTTCTCTCAATGCCAAAGTTAAAAATTCAGGATTTCTCTCACTGACAATGAGAAAAAATAGAGACCCAGTTGTAAGCCATTTACTCTAATAACCATTTCACTCTAAAAAAATCAAAAAAAGTATTCGGAATACATTACGAATTATTATGGAAAGATAGATAAAGGAAAGGAATAATCAAAATGAGACATTGATCATCTTTAAATTTCAAATTTTGTTTCAGCTTCTATAAATAAAAAACCATTGCATTATATTTATTTAATGACAAAGGAACTAATTTCTGAGATTTTAGAAACAAACGGATACCTATCACTAAATCCTGTTCAAAAAAAAGCAAGCGAGCATATTGGAAAAAACCTACTTGTTTGTGCTCCAACAGCTTCAGGAAAAACCACTATCTTTGAAATGTATCTTTTGTATTTTGCAGTAAGTAAAAAACAGAAAGTAATCTACATATCTCCACTTAAAGCATTAACCTTTGAACATTATCAAGATTTTAAAAAGAAATATTCTAAAAAACATGACTTGAGTTTTGGAATATCAACTGGAGACCTTGACAGCTCTTCTAAAAATCTCTCGAGCTATGATGTTTTGTTTTTGACATTTGAGAAGTTTGACTCTGTTTTAAGGCACGAGCCTGAATGGCTAAAAGATATTGGGTGTGTTTGTATTGATGAGATACATGAGCTTGGACAAGACAATCGTGGAACAACCTTAGAAGTTTTAATAACACAAATAAAGGTTAATTTTCCTAAAGTGGTTTTTCTAGGACTATCAGCAACAATCGGCAATTCCCAAAGCCTTGCTAAATGGCTTGATGCAGAACTTGTCACTAGCAGTTACAGGCCAATACCACTAGATATTGGGATTAGCTATGCAAACAATATCTATTTTGATCAAAGAAAAATAGAACTTGCAGAAGTTTGTAAAGAAAATCTTGGTAACATCATCAACGACACACTTAAAATGAATAAACAACTTATTGTGTTTTGCAACTCACGAAGTAACACAATATCTTTTGCTACAAAATATAGAGAACTGGTTAAGAAATATCTTAATGAAAAAGAGACCCTAGAACTAAGAAAGGTTGCCAAGGTTGCAGGAGATACCTTAGAGACACCAACAAAGCAATGCCTTTCTCTATATTCTGATATCTTGTGTGGAACTGCATTCCATAATGCTGGACTTGTTTATAAGCAAAGACAAATAATTGAAGAAGAATTTAGAAACGGAAAAATAAAAGTGATTTTTGCAACCCCAACGTTAGCTGCAGGAATTAATCTTCCTGCTTTTAGAGTTGTTATCACTACAGTTTATCGCTTCTCAAACGGCTCAATGGTTTTAATACCAGTTAATGAGTTTCATCAGATGACTGGAAGAGCAGGAAGGCCAAAATATGACAGTAAAGGCGAAGCAATAGTAATGGTTAATAAAGAAGGAGATATCCAGAGAGTTTATAACTCTTATGTGATTGCTCAACCAACAGACATAGAATCGCAATTATCAAAAATTAATAATCTTAGAACACAGCTTTTGTCTATCATATTAATCAATAACCTAAAATCTATAACAGAAATAAATGCCTATATAGAAAAAACATTCTACCATTTTGTGTTTGGTGGAGATCAAGAGATAAAAGAAAATGTTCTGGAGATTGTTGATGAATTTTCTGACTTTGGGTTTATTGAAAAAAAAAGGGAGGATATCAAGCTAACAGAAATTGGAAAGAGAGTTTGCCTTTTGTATATTGACCCTCTTTCAGCTAACAATATCTTAAAAGACTTAGAGATTAAAGAAAAGCAAAAAGACATTGAAGAACTTGAAAGAGTTTTTGTTATTGCCAATACTAGTGAATGTTATCCTTACTTGAGAGTCAAGAGAGAAAAGGAAGAAGAAGTTTTTGATGTTCTTGAAGAGCTAAAACCTAAGATTTACTTTGATTACGAAGATATTAATCTTTTAGAAAAAATAACATTAGCACAAATGCTGAAGGATTGGTTAAACGAAGTTACAGAAAATGACATTATCGAAAGATATGGCACCACTCCTGGGCAACTACAGGAATTTATAAATAAAGCAATCTGGATAAACCATTGCACACAAGAACTGATAAAAACCACAAAGAAAAGCCTAAAGCTCTATAAGGAATATTCAGATCTTGAACTAAGGCTAAAATATGGAATTAAAAAAGAACTTTTGCCTTTAGTTGAACTTAGAAATATTGGAAGAGTAAGAGCAAGAAAGCTTTTTAATTCTGGAATAACAGGAATTGGAGATATCAAAAAGAACCCAGAAAAGTTTTTACAAATAATTGGAAGGGTTGGTCTTGAGGCTTTAAAAGAATTAAAGATTGAAATTCCAGAAAATTATCGCGACAAAAAAGAAGATAGCAAAATTTCAGATTTTTAAAACTAGCACCATCTTTTATCATCTGCTTCTGGCTTGATTAGCTCTCGTGCAAGGTTTGTTGCGTAGTTGCCCTTGTCAAGAGTAAAAGAAAGAGTCAAAGATAAAGATCCATCTTGGTTTTTAGAATCATCTTCTATTGAAATTAATCTTAAATCATGAACAGGAACCCTTATTGAACGAAAGTCGCCCTTGCTTGAGAGAACCGAATGGTCTTTGTTATAAAAGTCGTTAAGGGTGATTCCTTCTTTGTCCAAGATATAATGAGAAATCTCGCCAGCAAGGCCTTCTTGTAATTTTGAAGAAAAGCCAAAAAGAGGTATCATTATCTCGCCGTTAACAACAACATCGCCATCTATCTTTTCTAGGCCATATCCTCTTTTTATTCTCTCATTTATTATTTCATTAAAAAGATATGATTGATATGCATGAATAAAAAGATACTGAATTGCTTTTGGTAATGCCTTGAATGCGCCAAGATAATTGTCCGGATTGTTTGCTAAAAAATTAAGCATTACTCTTTCATAGCCGGTGCCTGTTGGAAAATCATAAGCATGTTTCTTAAAATTTCTATCCTTATTTAGTTGTGCTCTGGCTTCTTGTAATTCTTTTGACTCAAGCTCTTGAGGTTCTGTTAAATACATCATTACTGCTTCTTCATATTTGTGCTGTAAAAGAAGCTTGCCAACCTTGTGAGTTATGTTTCTTGTTCCGCCAAATCTTTGCTCACCAAAATAATTGATTAAGCCCTGTTGGTTTATTTGCTTTTCAAAATCAAGGTATAGCTCTTTTAACTCATCTTTTGTTAGCCCTTGAATTTTCCTAAAAGTTAAAGTAAAACGATTTTGCTTTAAGTCACCAATATCTACTCTGTTCTTTGACCAAGAGGGGTTGTAAATCTTAATATTTTTAAAATAAAACTTTGATAGCCTTTCCTCACTTGGTTCATAAATTGAGATCCTCTGAACAGTCATTGCTCTTTTGTCTTTAAGGCCGGCATAGCCAAATCTTTTTTTACTAGTTCTTAAAAATCTTGACATCTCATTAATTGCAGTTGTTGTTGACAGATTGAACTTTTCCATATCCACAAGAAGCTGGTCATTATCTTTTTTCTTTTCAAAGACTTCTTTCCAGTTGATTTCTGAAACCTTCTTGTCTGGGAGATATGTTAGGTTTGTAGAATAAGTATAACCAATTTCTTCAACAATGAAATCCTCACAAAATTGTTTGATTCTTCCGCCAATACCTTTTGTTGTTGTTATATGTTTGAAATCCATAAACTATACTTATTTATATCTTAAAAATGCACCAAGACCACCAAAGGTATTAAGAAATTGATTACCTTCTGGAGTTTCAATAGAAACAAGAACTACTTTTGTGCCATAATTGTGTGATATTTCCACTAAATATTCATAAAGATCTGCAATCTCTACCTCTTCTTCGTTTGTAGAAGATTCACAATATTGGCAAAGCACAGGAGAGGTTATTTGTTTGTTCTTGTCTCTAATAACTTTTGGGGTAAATTGATTACAAGAAGTACATTGATATTTATACACACTCCATTCTAGGCCTTCTGAAACAATAACAACTTCTGCTTTTCCCTGCATAATGCTTTCAATAACTTCATTATACCCATATGTTGCAAGACCGTTTGTTGCAACCTTTTCTATAAACTTATTTACCAATTGTCTTTCTTTAATAATACTTGCATCTTTTAGAATTTCTCCTGACTTATCAAGCATCTCTTTGATTCCTGATTCGTCTGTATAGCTTGTATCAAGAGTTCCCAAAATCATGTTTTTTAGTCTGTAATCCAATTCACTTTCTTCTAAAAACTCATGTTTAGTCATTCCTGGCCCACCGACAATTATGCCTTTTAGTTTTGGGATATCAACCATACTCACATTCATTCTTTCTCCAACTCGCCTATAGAAATCCTGTGCTGCCTTTTCTCTTAATCTTTCAAACCTTACAGAAGACTGACCACCGGCTCTTGTCTTTCCAGGAACACCGCTAGTCTCATGAAGAATTATCCTGTATGACTTGCCAGTTAAAATTGCAACTGTTGCTTCTCTCTTATCAATAGTCACCAACCCATAAACCTCATCTGTTAAAGCCATATCCTCTAGAGGAGCTGTGTGAAACTCAGAATCGCACCAATAGAGTTTTGTTGTCAATGGCTTTGGCGGGGTTATTGTTAAAAGAACAACATCATTTTTTGCAGGGTTTTCAGAAACATTACCTGAGAACAGGACAAGGCCAGTTTCTGGAAGTTTAAAATCTATTTGTCTTAAATAATTAGTTAATCTTCTTAAAGCGGCTTGAACATTTTTTCGGGTTTGTTGGGACTTGATATTTGAGCTTTGTGAGATTTCATCAGTCAGTTGTTTAGTAACTGAGGATCTATCTGCGTTTGGAGGAATATATAGGCTAATTAATTGTGTTCCATCTCCTTTATAGGTCTTAATCTCTTTAAGTTTTTTCTTTAATAATAGAATTTGTGATTCGTCCATATTTGATTCCTATTAATATTATATAGAAAGAAAATAAATATAAACTAAGAAGATTTATTTATCTTTATTGTAAGTAAAAATTGCAATATTCATATTAGCGACTGTGTTCTTTTAAACTCTCGCTTTGGTATGGGAATGAAATCCATATTTCGTTAATTATCTCATTTATTGCAAAATCAGGAACAAATTCTTGTTTTTTCTTTCTGTAAAATAAACAAGCTAGTTCTATTGAAGTTACTGCCTTATTTTGTTTTATTACTTTTATAATATCTTGAACTATTGGTTCCATAACATCATCAACCAATAACACCCTGCCTTTTATTGGGTAGATTGTTGAAATTGTGCCAACAGTGTATTTGTGACCAAGGTATTTTGCAGAAATTACAGCTAATGGTTTATTAAGCATTTCAGAAAGAATCTTGCCAAGGAACAACCCGCCACGACTAACACAAATAATCAAATCAATTTGTTTATCCTTGTTCTTTTCTTTGATTTTTTTAATAAGCTCAAAACACAAGCCCTCAAGCTCGTTCCATGACATCAAATACATAATAATAATGAAAACCAAATACTTAATAAATATATTTTATTAGATTAATTCATCAAGCTCTTTGTTGTTCTTTTCTTTTCTTGCCTCAAAGGACTTGGCAAGACCAGATAACGAGACATCAAGATGTGATTCTTGTGATTTCCTTTTTCTAACCTTGAAAAAAACAGGATAAGAACTAGCTTCGCCAACAATCAATGCTTCGCCAACCCTTAGAGATGTTATCATATTAATGGAATTTTGATCAAGGCCTTCGCTTGATTCACCAATATGCTTAAGATCATAAGGATTTGTTATTCTTAAGATAATGTGAGTGTTTGCTTGAGACAAGATGGTGGTAGACAACTTTACTGGCCTTTGAGAGATTAACCAAACGCTTGCTCCAAACTTTCTTCCTTCTCTTGCAATTGTTTCCAGAATGTTTTTTGCAAGAGCATTCTCTCTACTTGCCATCTCCGGAGCATATTGATGTGCTTCTTCAACTACAAGAGTAAATGGCGGAACAGAATTGTGTTCCATTCTTGCTCTAAAAAGTTTGTTTGCAAAATAATACAAAATAATTTGCTTTTTCTTTTTATCTATTTCTCTTGATAGATCAATGATTGTTAGTTTTCCTGGAGACACAACATCATTAATTGATGGATAATCAATCTTATCAAAAAGGCGATAACGCTCCAAGTCCAAAAGACGATCTCTTAGGTTCTTTGCAGTTTTATCGTCTTCTTCTAGATTGTCTATTTCTTTAATTATTGTTTGTAAAGAATAAGGGCCCGCGCCATGTTTCTTGTCTTCATTTAGTTTTGTTATGACTTTTGAAAGCCTTATCTTTTGAGGAGCTGTTAGCTCTGGAATCAATGTAGAGTAAAAGCCAGCAGATAGGCCTGTACAACCAATCTTAACATCTTTTGAATCTATTAATGTGACCTTAGAAGAATAATCAGTTTTGGTTTTGTCTGTTGTGCTTTGGGCAAAAGAAGAATATTCTCCATGAGTATCAAATAACACTACGGCTATTCTTCCTTGTTCTTTTGTTCTCTCAAGTAATTCCTCAATAATTACAGAAGTTAGATAACTTTTTCCTGCACCTGATTGTGCAAGAATTGCCAAGTGCTTTTGTAAAAGCCTATCAACATTAAGAGCAACATCAAGATTTGGATGCTCAATAGCACCTAGAAAAACCCCTGACTTATCAAAATGCAAAAATTTAGAAAGCACGACTGGATCTGCTAAATAAACCTTTTGGCCAGGAGAGACTGGAAGATTTGTTCTTGTAAAGCCTTTCAAAACAGAATAAACTCCAAGAGGCTTAACAACAGCTTCAAGAAACTCCCACTCATCACTTGGAAATAATTTTTTAATATCAACATTATTATTTTCAAAGTCCTTAACAGAATCAGAGTTTTCAAAATATCTGTTTCTTTTTATAACATCAGTAACTAAACCAATAAGAGAGCCTTGAGAATAATCGATCTGGATATATTCTCCTTTAAAGACGTCATTTTTTGTACATACAAAAGAAAGCTTAGTGGTTGATGGGCCATCAATTGTAGAAATTACAATTCCTTTTTCTTCTTTTGTAGTCATATTAAAAAAATCACCTGATATAACTTACTGGCTCTTCTTTTTTCTTTGCTATTTCTTTTATCTCTTTTTGAATTTCTTTAAATGATTCTTCAATTTTTTTTGCTTTAATATCTATTTTTTTCATATCAACTTTAAAATCAAAGAGAGCACAAATTGCTCCAACAACACTTCTTGCAGAACCCTGATCTCCAAAAATTAGTTTTTGATCTGTTTCGCCCATAAAACAACAACCAGATATCTTGTGGTTATAATAAGCAACACCAACAAGAAGGCCAGCAACACCAGAAATCAATGTGTTTCCTTGAGTATCATCAAAAATAATGTTTTTTATCTTTTTCTTTCTTAGTCTTTCTTTGGTATCCTTATCACTTGAAACTGCTAGAACTCTTGGCTTTTGGTTAAGTCTTTTCTCGCCAATATTTAGGCCTGCAAAAGTATAGATCTCTTTTACTCCTTGCTTTTTTGCAAACTCAGCAAGCTTGGCAGAGAACTCATAGTGTTCTTGGCTATTAGAAAGGTTTGTCAGGTTTGGCTGAACTGGCCCTGCTACAAAAAGAAAATCTCTTGATTTTCCTTTATAAAGATAAATCTTATCAGAAATTAATTCTAATAATGATGATTTAGCATGAACTGCTGGAGGAAAAGTATCAGAAACAATAGTTGCATAAACATTTGATTTTGGTTGTAATTCAAAGACCAGATAATCAATTGCAATCTTGCCAACAAGACCAATGCCAGGAAGACCAACAAGCATTACTGGATTTTTTAGTTTTTGCTGTTTAATAACATCAATTTTTGTTACCATATTTTAAACACCCTTAATTAGATTTAGATTTTTCTTGAGGAATAACTTTAAAGTTTGAGCCCTTTAAAGATTTTTCAAGCTTTGTTGTAATTTCATTAAACAACTTTGAAGCAGTCTTATAGTCTTTTGCAGTAACTGTCAACTCATATCTTCCAGCAGAAATGTAAGTTATGCAAGCAGACTTGTAATCATCGGTTATTTTCTTTAATGCCTTTTTTATAATCTCAATTCCTGTTTCTGATGGATTAGAAATTTCTAAAACCCCATTGATTTTCTTGTCTTTAATGGTTATGCTTTTACTTAAAATCTCAACAAGCTTGGCTGCATATTTTTTATCAATCTCCGGAAATGTTTCAATTCCGTTTTTTAGAATATGAATAAACCCGCTATAAAGTCTTGTTTCTCTTTCTAAAATTGGTTCAGCAACACAAGACCAAACCTCTTCATCACTAACTTTTAGTTCCTTGGCAATTGCAGACAATAGGCTTTGTGCTCTTTTAAATAAACGATAATCTGAAATTTTTCTTTTCTCTTCTGCTGGTGTTACTCTATTAAAAGAAAGATCAATTTGATTTTTATAATTGTCAATATGAAGAACCTTTGCTGCTCTTATTTGGTTAGTTTTTGCATGATTATGTATGTTTTTTACCCATGTTGAAGAAACTTGAGAAACATGAATAAACCCTTCAAGATTATCATACTCTAATAATTCTACAAACACTCCATAGTCTGTTACTTTTGTGACTTTACAAATCACTATATCTGAAACTTTTGGATATTCTGTCATCTTATATTCACAACCTATTCTATTTTTTGAACAATATTTTTTGAAGAAAGTATCAAAAAGATATTTTCTGGAATCTCACATATCGCATCTTTATCAAATGGCCCATATTCGCGCATATCTGAACCAATAAAAGAAGGAATGCTAGAAAGAGCAGTAACCTTTACCAAAGGCACACGCTTTTCTTCTTTCTTGGTTTTTGTTCCAAACAAGCTTTCTGTATATTCTGCTTGCTTATCAAGAAGCTTTTTAATATCTTTAACAAAATCAATTTCAAAATCAATCAAGTTATCTTCAGAAAGATTATTTGTTCTGCTATATGTTAAACAAAGATTAAGGCATTTCTTCAATCTTATTTCTCTGATTTTATTTACTGTTTGTTTTAACATTTCAAATTTTTTCAAATCAGCTGGTGATAGGCTTTCAAGAGCAGAAAGATATTTTGTTTTTTCTAAAGTTAGATATTTCTTAAGCTCTTTATAAAATTCAGGATCAAGTTTTGTTAGTTTTGGTGACTTTGTCTCAAGCCTATATATCCTTGATAATTCATCAAAATCAACTTTATAATCCATCATTTTAATACACCTTTTAATAATAAATAAACACTTACGTATTCTGGGAGTTCTAGTTTCTCGCCTAGACTATAAGGACCAAACTCTTGCTCAAGCAACCTAAACCTTGGAACAGGCCTAGTCACTTCTCCATTTCTATCTTTATCAGGCCTAAAAAGAACAGGATCCAAAAAAGGATCAAACTTTTCTAGTGCTTCTCTGTCTTTTAGTTTAGTTGATAAAAGCCCGGTTCCGCCATGAATGGTATCTGGCATTCTCATGATTTTATAGATATCACTTGAAGATGCTGGATCTATTCTAAAACCAAGCCTAGAAATTGCAATAGCTAATAAATCCTCCCAAAATTTAGCATCCTTTACAGATTCGCTTGTAAAATTATGCCATAATATATTATTATACATCTTATTTAAAATAACTTCTTTATGCTCTAGCAGTTTATTAATCTTTACTTTTGAATAAGAAAAGTCTTTTTTCAGGGTTTTTTCGTCCATTTCTTGTATGTAGTTTCTTAGATATGTGATTAGTTTGCCTGCCCAGCCATTCTTTGTGTCAGGACTTGGGCAAAACCATTGTTTTCCCTTATATTCAAAGCCAAGTTTACTAAGATCTAAATCTTTGCCTTGGATATAGTTCATCATCTGAAGACGAGAAGACTTAGATAACGGTATTATGCTTTTATCTGTTACTCTCAAATGATAGCCCTTAGAACCAGAAAAAGAAATCACAAAACTTGAAGAATCAAGCTTAAACTCAGTTTCTAGAAAATCTATCAAACGAAGAGTTTCTGATTTTGCATGACCTAGGCATTTGTCGCAAATCCATTCAATAACTTCAAGTTTGCCTTGGCATTCTGGGCAGATATCTTTATGGCCCTTGCCACTTGCCTCACAGCTTTTGCAAAACCAAATATCGTGTTCTTCTTTACAAGGAAGATTAAAATCATCAGCATCAAACTCGTAGACAATATCTGAGCCTTCTAAAATCTTATTCTCCATTGGTCGCCTTTCTGGATATTTATAATAGGCAGTAGAATAAGATATAAAAAAAGGAGTTTTTTCTGTTAAAAATCTGTTTAGTCCTGCGTTGTTAGAAAAGGCAAGATGCCTTGCACTAATCTTTTTACCAAAATCCCCTATACCGACCTCTCTTTTTTCAATCGCAATAGCACTAGTAACAGGATTATGCTGATAATAATTTCTGAAAAGATCTCTTAAGTAAGAAATAGTAAATTCAGAAATTTCATTACTTGCCATATATAATATATGTTAAACAAGTATTTTAAAGTATTAACTTGAAAAATCAATAAAATGTTCCTCTTTTATAGTCAAAGGCATGGCCTGGATGAGAATATGCTCTTATCTTTATTCCCCATTTCCTTTCTATATCTGTGAAAATCTCTCTTAAATCCTTTGTTTTAGAAACTTTTAATCTTTTTCCAAAATCAAAATCTTTTTCTATCATATCATTAAGATATCTGCTTACTTTTCCATTTTCTTGATAAAAGAATAAATCAGCATTGAATTTTTCGAAAGGTGTTATTTGTCTTCTATTCTTTTTTGCAAATTCTAAATAACAATTATAAATGTGACTTCTTAATTGCTTATTTAGTGCATCTTTTTTAAAAACAACATGGACTCTTCCAAGTTCTTTTCCATTCTCAAAATGAATTGATGAAACAACAGCTCTATTTTTTTTGCCACTTGTTGTTATATAATCATCAACCCAACCTAGAAAATCAAAGGGGCCTGGTGTTGATTCTGTTGCTAGTTTTGGATTACAAAGGTGAGTGTGTATTTCTGTATGTTCCCCAGTAAGATATTTGCGTTTTTCATCATATCTTACTTCTTTTTCATTTATTTTAATTGTTTTATCAATAAATTTTCTTCTTGGCTTTTTATAACCAAATATTTCATGTTTGGTTCTTCCAGGAATTGATTCAATCTGTTCTTTAAAAGTTGGCCTTTTTAATATTGATTTTTGTAATTTAATCTGAGGCTTAAACCTTTGTCTTTTTACTGACAGTTTCAATGATGGTCTTTTCAGTGGTGGCATATCACTCCTCTTTTATAAATGAAACTCCGTCGTTTTCTTTATCTCTTTCAATTATGTACTTGCTTGAGTTTGTAGTTTCTAATAACTTTTGGTCATGAGTTATTATAAATATTTGTTCTACTAGCTCAGGAAGCTCTTTATCAAGAATTGAGGATAACATAGAAATGGTTTTTGAATCCATATTGTGGGTTGGCTCATCAAGTATTAACAAGCCAAGATTTTTTGTCAAAGACAAAGCAATAGCAACCCTGATGCTTAGTGCTGCACAGGTTCTTTCACCACCTGATAAAAGCCCTTCAACTCTTATCCATTCTTTTCCTAAGGTCAAAACTTCCAAGACATAATCATTTTCTGCTTTTAGCCTTGCTGAAAGATAATCGCCATAAGGATAGACCTTTGGCCAAATCACTTCTAATGTCTTGTTAATATTATCAACAAGCACTTTACGAAGATGTTCTTGGCTATTTTCAAGAGCCTGAGAAAAGAAAACCATATCTTTTTGTTTTGTTTCTAGTTTTGTTATTGTGTTTTGATTTTCTTTAAGATTCAAAGATAATTTTTCATATTGTGCTTTTGTGTTTTCTAGATTTTTTATTATTCCTTGTATCAAAGATATTTGAACATTATTGTTATTTAGTTTCTCTTCTTGGTTTCTCAGATCTGCTAATAACGAGAGATAATTATTATCATCATAATTCATGCTTAAAAGCTTCTTAGAGAAAAATTCTTGTTTTTTTATAATTTCAGACAATTGTTCTTTTTTAGTTTGGTAGTCTATTGCTTGAATTATAGCATCTATCTCTTTTTCAAGAGCAGAAATGTCTTTTGGCTTGCCAAGAGCCTTTTCTTGCTCATCAAGCTTTTTCTTTTCTTCAATTATTCTTTGCTTTCTATCAACTAACAAATGTTGCTCACTTGCTTTTCTTTCTTTTTTCTGTAGCAAACTAAATTCTTCTCTTAATGATAACAAAGATTTATCAAGAGCCAAAATATCATTTGTTATTTTTGCATTTGTTTCTTTTTTTGATTTTAGTTTTTCAAAAATCTGAATTTCTGACAATTGCGAATCACATACAGGACATTTAGAAAAGCCCTTTTCAAGCTCAGCTACTGCTTTTAGATTCTCTTGTTTTTGGGAATTAAGAATTGCTTGTTTTTGGATAGCACTATTGATTTCTTGCGAAATCTTTTCTTTTTCTAGATTTATTTTGGATAAATCTAAAGAAACATCAAGAGAACTATTGATCTGCTCAAGCTGGTTAGTCAAGATAAAATTCTGGGAAGCAATTGATTTAAGTTTTGTTTCTAGCTCTTGGCTTTCTTTTAACTGCTTTTGTAAATCTTGCTTTTTCTCTAAAAGCACATCTCTTGTAAGCGAAAAGAAATTGGTTTTTTGTGTTTCTAAAACACTAAGCTCTTTTGAGAGCTCTTGTTTTCTATAATCTATTGCTCTTATCTCTTGATTAAGAGTATCAAATTCTGTTTTTTGCTTTTTTAAAATTTCAACTTTGGATTTCAGGTCTTGTTCTCTGGACTTGAGATTGTTTGTAGATTCTAATAAGTGCTTTATTTTTTCTTGGTTTTCTTGAATATTCTTTTCTGTATCAGAAATATTAAAAGACAAAAGCTGGTTTTCTAGCTGAGCAATCAATTTTTGAATTGCACCATACTCTGCATCAAGATATGCCTTTAGAGAACGAGAATTTATTTTTATCTTTTCTAAATTGTTAATACCAAAAAGAGCATCAAACTGTTCTTTTCTTTTGCTTGGAGGTATCTTTAGAAAATAATCAATTTCGTTTTGTTCGCTATATACTATTTTTACAAAAAGATCATAGTCAATTCCAAGAATGTTTGAAACCCTCTCATTAACATCTGTTTGCTTTGGGCCAACAAGCAACTTGTCTTCGCAAAAAAGCTTAGCAGTATTAACTTTTCCAATAAAAATTTCTCTTTCAACCCTGTAGTTTTTAGAATCATGCTCAAACTCAAGCTTTAGCTTTGCTTCTTTTCTTTTTACTGGCTTAAACATTATTGTTTCAGCCAAAGTTATCTTTCTGTTTTGCAGGCTTGGAAATGTGCCAAAAAGAGAATAACATATAGCATCAACAATACTGGACTTACCAGCACCAATCTTTCCAACAATTATGTTTGTGCCTTTCTCAAAAGAAACTTTTGTGTTCTGGTGTGTCTTCCAGTTTTCTAAAATTATTGATTTTAACATATGTTCCAATATATTTGTGTATATTCTGTTTTAAATAACTATTTTTTCAAATTCACAAAAAATATGAAGGACTGGTTTTATAAACAAGAAAAACACAAAAATATCTATGAAACTACTAAAAGACCAAAAGGCACAAATCTCTGCAGAGATGATAATACTTTTAGCAGCTATTGTTGCTATTGTTCTTGTGATTATCACTCAATTGCAAAAGACCACTACAAAAGCAAATCATACTGTTGAAAAAACCTCAAACAAGATATTTGATAAGATTTCAGATATTGAGTAGGAATGAAAGGATTTGTAACTTTAGAGTATATTTTGTTGATTGCAGGGATTATCTCTGTGCTTGGTGCAAGCATTATTGGAGTTATTAGCCTCTATAACAAGAATATTATTGTTAATGACAATTACAGATTAACAGGCTTTTGTAAAGAGCTAAGGGCAGAGGTTGAGTTATTTGAGATTATGCCTGAAGGAAAGAGCGAGATTGAGCCAGGAGCGCTTAGCACTTGGCAAATAGAAAAAAGCAATAACAAGATAATAATTAAGAACAAACAAAAGACTTGTAAAATTAAAACTTTTCTTTCTATTAAAATTGGTTTTTCAGAAATCACAGAAAAGCAAAAAATAACCCTAACAAGACATAATAATATTTTAAATATAGATTGAAATAATTATTATTTATGGAACTTAATGAAATAATGCATATTCTTTTCTTTCCAGGAATTATTCTGCACGAAACAGCACATGCTTTGGCTTGCTTGATCTTTGGAGTAAAAATAAAAAAAATAAAGTTTATTGATAAGTCAGGTGGCTATGTTGTGCATGAGGATTCAAAAGACTATAAGATAATTATAATCTCATTATTTCCATTTTTGTTTAATATCTTTATTGCAATTATTTGTGCAAGCATCATAGAATTTACAAAAGAGCCGTTCTATATATTTTTGCTTGTCTGGATAGGAATTAGTGCATTGTTCTTTTGTGTGCCAAGCGACCAGGACACAAACAACTCTTTTGAGGCAATCAAAAGAACCTATTATAAGAAACAGAGTTTCTGGTTATTGCTATTAAAAGTGCTATTTTTGCCGTTCTTTCTTTTGCTTACAATAATTTTGGCATTATTTAAGATATTTGATAAAGTCATAGCTGTAAGGCTATTATTAATAGGATTTTGGATATATCTTTTGGTTATCTAAGGCACTAGAGAAATCCTTTTTAAAAACAACAAAAATGAAATTGAAATTTTCATTAATTCTACTAGGCAAATCTATCTAACAGTGGTTTTTTAAAGATTTGTTTCTATTGTATCTAGATATATATTTAATTAAATAAGGAGGATGATGTTAAATGTTAAAGCCAACAAGAAATTTAAGAAGAGGCAGTTTTCCTAATGCAGAAAAAGTAAAATCAATAACAATGGGTAAGCGTAAATTTGTTGCTGAAAAGAAATCAAAAGTAAAGAAGGAATCAACTAAAAAAGCAGAAATTAAAAATAAATCTATTGACCCTAAGACTTTATCAAAAATTAAAAAAATATCATCAGAGAAAAATAAATTAATTAATAAAGTAATAAGAGAAGCAGAAATAGAAAAGAGAGTAGCTGAACTTAAAAGGATAACTAATAGCGCTAAGCTTATTTCAAAAAAAAGGTCAATAAGAGATAAACTATTAAAAGGCGATAATATTAACTTTGGTATCGCCACAGATGCAGCAATCAAACTAACTGCACAAACCAGCGCCGATCCTAACTTGTTTATTAAATATTTGACGGAAATTACAAGGCAAGCATCACAACTAGAGGACAATTGGGGTAGATTTCCTAATGTTGCTTATAGAAGTGATTATTTTAAGAAAGTCATTCCTAAAATAATTAATGCAAACCCAACCCCTGAAGATTTGCGGACAATTACTAATTTTGTACAGAAATTATATGATAGATACTACATGTCCCTTGGTAGTGATAATCCGTTTAAATGCGGAGATCATTTTTTGTTAAATGCACTTTACGAGTTTAGTTCAAAACCAGTACAAATGAAAAAAAGACTTAATTTATCCCAAGAAATATTTGAAGAATGTCTTAACCAAGAATTAAGGGTTTATCGTAGTGTCTATGATTACTTGGGCCGCTTTTTTCCAATAATATTTGAATCTATTAAACCTATGCAAAATCTTAAAAATATGCAGAAGGTTACTAAAATGTTTGCTGACATGAATCATAAAGAAAAAGTGCAATTTTTTCAGCAAGATAAAAAATTGATTCTCAAAGAAATATCTCGCATACTTAAATAATTCAGAATTGCAACCACAAAGAGAGATTGTAATTGCCAAATTCATGAGATTTGTGATTTTCTTAATTAGTAGCAGTGTTGCTATCTAAAAAGAATAATATTTAAACCTTATCTCTACTATATATTATATAGACAAAATGACCTTATTTTAGTTCTATAATAATTAAATAAAAGATTAATATGGTTTCAAAACTTACAAAATATGAAATAACTAGACTAATATCTGCTAGAGCACAGCAAATTTCCTGTGGAGCACCTGCTTTAGTAAAGGTAAAAAAAGACAGTACTGCTTATTCTATAGCAAAAGAGGAATTTGATACTAAGACTATGCCACTTGCAGTTATTAGAAACATAAACAATAGTAAGGTTGTAATCACAGTAAATTAAGGAGAAATCAATCATGGGTAAAGCGATGTCAAATAAGATAAAAGCAAAAGCAAAGATAATATATAACGAATTTAAAGAAGACTTTGGTGTTGATTTTAAAGCAAATAAAGAATTTATAAAAAGTATGAACCTTCCATTGTCTAAATTAACAATAAACTTAATGTCTGCTTATATCACTAGAACAGTAAAGAAAGAAAAGAAGGAACAAGAAGCATTAAAGATTAAAGTAGATCCTAATGCTATCCCTACAAAAAAACCAGTTAACAAAAACATAACACATTAATTGTGTTATTGTCTTTTTCTTATTTTCTTAAAAAGTCAAAGGATATCTTAAAGTGGAGATTATTCCACCAAAAGATTTTAAAGCTTTAGAAACATCGTGTTCTTCATCAACAATATGCACTTTTGTCTTAACAATATCTGCTTTTTTAATAAGCTCTTGGACTTTATCAAGCTCTCTCTTCCAAAGCCTTTCAGAAATCATTATGTTTTCACAAGCACCTAGGTCAAGGGCAATAGACACCTCTTGTAAGCCATAGGCTACCTTGTTATTGTTCTTGCCTAAATTTTCAAGAAAGGCGTCTAGAATCTTTTGTTCTTTATAGATTATTGAGTTTTTAAAAAATCTAGCAACTTCTTTTTTAGAGAATAACTCATTTATTGATGACTTGTTAGTATTTTGAATTGCTAGCTCTAGGATCTTAAAAGAACTTTTTTTTTGTTTAATGAATTCAGAAAGCTTAGATTTTGTAGCACCAGGGCCTGCAATAATAATCTGGCAATCATACCTTGAAACTATTGAAAAGATTTCAGAAAAGAAATTTGAAAAATCAAAATCAGAAGAATATCTTTTGCCTGGCTTTCCTGAATCAATTACTGCAAGCTCTTTTATTCCAATATTTGTAAGCTCAAAAAGATTTGCTCTCTCATCATCAAGAGCAATCAAAAGAATTGAACAAGAAATTGCAGAATTGTTGTTTTGAAGCAAATCCAATTGATGAGAAAAGAACTGTGGTTTTTTTAAAGTATAAGATTTAGAAAGAGAGATTTCAAGAGTGTGGTATTCACCAAGAGGCGCTAGATCTTCAGGCTTGCTCTCAACAATCTTTCCTGTAAATCTTAAAGAATTAAGTTCTTTAGAAAAATCAAACTTCTCAATAGATATTGAAACAAAGACTGGCTTTCTTGTTGAGTCGTTATCTGCCTCGTTACCTCTTATCCTTCTATAGGAAGAACCAGAGATAACATCTCCAACATCAGTAATTGATTTAATGACCCAGAGATCCTCAAGAGTCTGAGGAATAAAAACAAGTTTCCCATCCTTTTGTAAAGAAAGAATATTCATAATTGTTCATTAAATTTTAAGATAATAGGTTGGATACCTACTACTTTGTGGATTATTCAATAATTTTTCTTCAGTAATTTTTCTTTTAGAAACAAACTCAGAAAATTTAGCTTCAGAACCTGGTTTTATTTCTACAAAGCCAAATTTTTTTAATTCAGGATACATTGCAAAAACCCATGATTTTATGACCACCATCTCACAGCCTAATTCTCTTGAATTTTTAATGGTTTTCTCAAGCAAGGTTCTGTATTCTTTTGGGTTAATTGTTCCTTTTTCAGATAATCTTAAATCAAATAAACGAATAGTTTTGCCTTTTTGTCTGTAAGTTATACGATAATTGCCATTTACTTGAGATATCCAATCTCCTCCTAACTTGTTATAATTACCAAAGTTTGGTTTTTGCTTTTTTAATTGTTTTATAGATTTTTTAATAATTTTTTCTGGTTTTTGTTGTTTTAGTTTTGCAGATGTTGATGCTTTAGATTCCACAGGTTTTAGTTTTTTAGGTTTAAATAATCTGCGCACAATTTTCATAACCATTCACCAATTTAATAATCCAATAAATCTTCTGACATATATTTTGGAACTTTTTCTCCTAGTAATTTTAAAATGGTTGGGGCAACATTAGCAATTGATGCCTCGTGATTGTCTGTTCTTAATTTGTGCTCTTTATTAGATATTAATATGAATGGAACTTTATTAAGGCTATGGCTTGTTACCTTTTGATCATTTACTAACATCTCATCACAGTTTCCATGGTCAGCAGTTACTATTACTGTGGTATCTTCTAGATTAACACGCTTTAATATCTGCTCAAGGCAACGATCAACAACCTCTAGGCCTTTTACAGTTGCAGGAATATCTCCTGAATGGCCAACCATGTCGCCATTTGCAAAATTAACAACAGTTAATTTATAATTGGAGTTTAGTTTATCTATAAGCTTTTGAGTAATAATCTTTGCAGACATCTCTGGCTTTAAATCATATGTTGCAACACTTGGAGAAGGCACAAGTATCCTGTCTTCTTTCTTAAGCGGGTGTTCCTTTCCTAGATTGAAAAAATAAGTAACATGAGCATATTTTTCTGTTTCTGCAATTCTCAATTGTTTATAGCCAAGTTTAGAAATAATTTCGCCAAGACCTGGTGCCTGTGTTTCTGGAGGAAACAGCACTTTTACATTTTTAAATTTTGAATCATATTCTGTAAAGCTTATAAAATTTAAAGACATCTTCTTTGTCTCAAACTTATCAAAAGACTTGTCCATCAGCATGTTTGTAAACTCTCTAGCCCTGTCACTCCTGAAATTAAAAAAAACAATCGTATCATTGTTCTTAATCAAACCATTTTCATTAAATAAAACAGGTGGTAAAAACTCGTCAGTAATCTCATTTGAATGGCAATTTTCAATAAAATTTAATGGATCATAAGATCTTTCGCCAATACCATAAACTATCAGATTGTATAGTTTCTTTTGTCTATCCCAGCGATTGTCTCTATCCATTCCATAATATCTACCACAAATGCTTGCAATCTGTATTTTTTTATTTCCAGATATTCTTTTCAAAAGTTCAGAAACAAAATATTTTGATGATTTAGGATCAACATCTCTGCCATCTGTAAAAAGGTGCAGATATACTTGAGAAAGATTATTGTGCCTACCAATAACTTCAAGCAAAGCAAAAAGATGATTGATAGAAGAATGAACACCACCATCACTTAATAGGCCAACTACATGAAGTGCCTGATAGCCTTTTATGTTTTGTAGCTCTGTGTTAAGAACATCATTTTTATAGAAGTCGCCATTTTTAATTGCTTTATCAATTCTTACAATTTCAGAATCAACAATTCTTCCAGCACCAAGAGTAAAATGACCAACTTCAGATGAACCCATTTGCTTTTTTGGAAGCCCAACATATTCTTCGCTTGCACCAAGTAACATGTTTGGGTAGTCTTTTCTTAAAGAATTAAAGGTTGGCATATTTGCTAATGTTACTGCATTGCCAGGATATGGCTTGTTGATGCCAACACCATCTAAAATTATCAATAATAGTTTGTTGTTATTAGTTTTCCTTTTTTTAAATATAAACATAATTAATCATTTTTTTGTTTTTTTAATAATTGTAATGGGTGCTTGACTTTGCAGTCTTTTACACATAAATCGTTTGATTTTAATGTTTCACAATTACCTATAGAATATTTCTTTTCAATAATCTTTTTAACTTGATAGCCTGCTACCCTTTCATCAAAGTTTGGTGCATGTTTATATACATTTATAATATCATCATAACTGTAACCAACGCCTGCTAGAAAAACAGCCAAGTGGTAGTTGGCAATATGCGATAACTTTTTTCCAGACAAAAGGTCATTATACAGCTTATCAAAGCATGGTGGAAACGAACTATTTGAAAGCTTTCCTGAAAACCTGTTATCAAAATCACCTCTTGCTTTCTGAGTAGACAGGAAGTGCTTTCTTACAATTTCAGAAACTTCAAGAAAAGATTTTGGAACTTCTTTTTTATTTACCTCTGTTGTTCTTAATATTCTTTTCTTCAGGGCAACTGAAAGAAACTCTAAAAGTGCATCTTTATTTGGAAAGAAGATATTGCCTTCTTTAAGGTTTGTATATTGTAACTTGTAGTCTTCACCTAAATCCAAAGTCAACAAATCAATCAAAGAAATAAAATATTGCTCTTTTTCTTGATTGTAAGATAATTGAGGGCATATATCTTTGATAATTTCTTTTAGATTTTCTATATCTTCTTTTTTAGAAAAATAAAGAAATCTTTTTTGATAATAGTTTGCAAAGCTTTGAGTTAATGGAGTGTTGTCAATTATTGAAAGAATAATCTTAGATAAAGGATAAATCACAACATAGCTATAAGCAATAATTTCATCATCATTCTTAGAAATATTAAACCAGTATTTCTCTAGGGTTTTATAATCTTGATTAATCTCAGTAATTAAAAACTTTTTAACTTTTTCTAAAATCTTATAATCTACTGATAGCAGATCAATTCTCTTGTTTGAGATGTATTCTTTTGCTTGGTTAGAGAAAGGAAATTTTAGAAGATAGTTATAATCTTGCATAAATATATTTGTTATAGAAAAAATATATAAAGATAGGAGAAAGCTAGATAAAATAACTTGCTTCTATTAATGCACCAACCAATAATAAGGCAATTGCAGATATCACAAGAAGTATTAAATCTTTGATTATCACCCATCTAAACTCTGTAAAGAACAGCCCTTTTATTAGGCCTCTTGCAAAGATCGCACCTGCTAGGCTTATTAGGATATAGGCCAGAACCTCTGGTAAGCCGTGGGGGATATAGCCAATAAGAGTGACTAAGGCATTACCTATTCCTTCAAGCATACCACTAACTCCAATAACTCCTCCCAGATTAACTAAAATATCATTAGCTATAGCTATTGCAAGAATTGATGCATTCCAGGTAATCAGATAAATTGCACCTGCACCATAGAACAAAGATAATAGCCCTGCTCTTAATACAACACCCAAGTTATTAGAAAATATAAGATTAAAAGCATTAGAAAAATTACTTTCTTTTTTTATAATTGTGCCAGAAACTTGGCCTGTCAGGGTGTTACGCGAATGTGCTATCTTTTCAATTTCTGATAGTTGGGTAGAAAATATCTCTTCTCTGGTTTCTGTATTAACAACAAAGAAAATAAATGTAAAGGCTACAAACACTCCTAAAAACGCATATAAAAGCTGTAGCATAATAGTTTTGTGTCTTTTAAAGAAATTAGATGAATAATTAAAAAGATAAGAATTGTACGAGAAAAGCTTAGCAAAAATCGGGATAAAACCAATTGTGATAAAGATAAGAATACCAAAACTCATATGCTCAGGAAGAAAAAATAGCTTTGCTAGTATTACTGCTAAAACAGATAATATTATTGCTTCAAAAAAAATAATTATTGGATGCCTTGATATCCTTTGAGTACTATATATGAATTCTAATACCATTTTTTGTTCTCGCTTTTTCTATTGCCGGTGTCCTAAAAGAATATTTAAACCAACAATATATAAATGTTTTTTTATATAAATATATTGTAGAGATAGACAAAAAACTAACTAATTTGTGATTTTCGTGAGTAATTTAGAATTAAGCACCATTCTAGCCAATATTAAAAAAAAAGAAAAGCTAAATGTTGGAGATGTGGTGATTGGAGAAATTGTTGTAGTTAAGGACAACATGGTGGTTGTTGAGATCCTTAATGCTGGCGAGAGAGTGTTGTCTCCTGCAGACATGGGTGTTATATTTGTTAAAAATATAGACACTAAATTTGTAGAATCAACTAGTGCTTGCTTTGCTAAAAACGACATAATTAAAGCAAAGGTAATAGAAGTTGGACCTTACGAATATAAGCTAGTAACAAACAACCAGGACCTAGGGGTAATTAGAACAATATGTAAAAAATGTAAGGCAGCTATTGGGGCTTCAAAAACTAATGAAGTAATCTGTAGTTGCGGGAACATTATTAAAAAAAAATTTGCAAAAAACGGTGACTTCTAAATGGAAATAGAATTTATAAACAAAAGCAAAAATGAAATAGAATTTGAAGTTAGTGATGAAGACTCTTCTTTCTTTGACATGATTGTTGATATAGCTTCAGGGAAAAAAGATGTAGAGTTTGTCTCAAGAAAAGAAGGTGATAACTTGACTGGCAAGTTTACTATCTATCTTAGAACTAAAGAAAAGCCAGCAAAAGACGTTTTATTAGATTGTGTTTCTGAAGCTGAAGAAAAATTTAATGGTATTATCAAAAATCTTGAAAAGGCCGTTGCTAAAAAATGAAGAAAAAAAATAAAGCTTCAAAAAAACAACCAAAAAAGAATTTTTGGTATTATCTTGATCCATTTAACTATCTTGATATGGGTTTGGAAAAATGGATTGGTAAGCCAGAAGGCTTTTGGAAATCTGCTATTTATTGGCTTTGCTATATTTGCCTTGCTTTTTTTCTTGCAATAGCAATCTATAAAATTTTTGGTTGGATACTTGGGGTGTCTATGCCAATGGCTATTGTATATAGCTCATCAATGGAACCAAACTTGCATAGAGGAGACATTGTAATTCTTACAAAAGCAAAAAACCTTAAAGTAGAAGAAGTAACAATAAATGAGAACATAGCAAACAAAGACCTTAAAGATTTCGCGAAACTTAGCTTTTCTAAAAACAGGTTTGGTATAGAGGAAATAGATTATATTAAGATCGGGGACAAAAACATTTCTTTACTTGACACTATAGAAAATAAGAATAGTGTAGTTGTTTATCAATCTAATGTTACTGGAAAAGACACAATACACAGGGCCATTGTAAAGATAAATGCAAAAGACGGGACATTCCTATTAACAAAAGGAGATAACCATAAGACAAATGTGTATATTGACCAAGATTGCGATATAGAAATAATTAATGAAAAAATCACTATACAAAAGCCATGCCTTAATGTCTTTCCAATAAAGGAAAAAGAGCTAAAAGGCAAGAAACTTGGCAAAATTCCATATATAGGATATATTAAATTAGTTTTGTTTCAATAATATATGAGGTGGGACCATGATAAAATTAGTAATAAAGGATGCAAAAGAGTTTTATAAATGTATAGATGCAATAGGAGTATTGATAAATGAAGGATTGTTTACTATAGATAAGGATAAGTTCTATCTTAGGGCAACAGACCCAAGCCAGATAAGCCTTGTTGATTTTGTTATGCCTAAAAACGCATTTGAAGAGTTTATTGCAGATATTGGCCCAGAATCAGCAAACAAAGTTTCATTTGGAATAAATATTAATAATCTTTTACAGATTTTGGCACACTCAAATGCAGATGATAAGCTTTCAATTGAGATAAAAGAAGGAAAGCCAAGCATTCAGTTAGAGTTTATTGGCAAATCTAAGAGATCCTTTACAATTCCACTAATTGATGTATCAGACCAACAACACTCACTTCCACAAATACAGTTTGATGTTACTGTACAGATTGGCTCTGATCATTTACTTTCTGGAATAAAAGATGCTGCTCTTTTCAGCTCACACATTACTTTAAAAGTTGGAGATGAGAAGTTTATTTTAGAAACACAAAGCTCTAAAGGAAAGTTTAAGCAAGAAGTTGAGGCGGGGGATATTGTGATTTCAGGAAATAAAGCAAAAGCAATGTTTCCATTAGATTATTTACAGAACATGATAAAGAACGCAAAATCAACAATTACTTTAAAGCTAAAAGATGATATGCCAATAGAGCTAAACTACACTATTGGGGATGCTGCAGTCAGGTATTATTTGGCACCAAGAGTAGATAACGAATAATATCTACTTTTTCTTTTTTCTATTCAGGTAATAACAGCTCTTTACTAAAAGTCAATTCTATTTTTCGTGTCTTTCCTTTCTGTGTTGCAATTTCAGAAATCTTTATCAGGCCGACCTTTTTAAGAGTGTCAAGATGGCGCCTTATTGTTCTATCAGATTCTTTTGGAAAAGAAGAATAGAGATTGCCACTATCTGTGCCATCTTCTGGGATTGCTTTAAGAATGTCCTTTTCAATCTGCACAAGATAATTTAATCTCTCACAAAGCTTAACAGCATCAATTAATTTCTCGGATTCTAAAATAGTTTCTTTATCAATCTTTAGATTTCCTTTCTTTTCTGAAAGTTTTGCTGATTTATAAATTATATCAATTGCTATTCTTGCATCACCCCCATTCTTTGCTGCATAGCCGGTAATATAACCAATCAAGTCTTCAGATATGGCATTAGGGATCAAGCCATATTCTATTCTTTCCCTTAGAATTTCTTTTAGTTCTTGAGGAGAATATCTCTTAAACTCAATCTCTGTAAGAAAAAGAGAGCTTTGAACTCTTGGATCAAGAGATAATATAAACTCCTTATGATTAGTTATCAATATTAATGCAAAATATTTCTTTGAAACCTCGATTCTTGATAGATCATAAAGAATGGTTGATATCTCTGATCTCTCTAACTTATCAACCTCATCAATAATAATTACTGGAATAAAATCGTTTTTGCCAAGTTCTTCTTTTACTCTTGAAATTAACTCGTCAATGCCTAGTCCTCTTCTTGGAAGTGGAGAATTATAAAGCGAAAGAAGTTTGCAATATAATGCAAACCTTGTGTTGTCTTCTATCGCATTGATATAAATTGATCTTGCTTTTTGAGTAAATTCTGAGAGTTGCTTAATCACAAACTTAGAGGTTAAGGTTTTTCCAGTTCCTGGCGGGCCAAAGATTAAGATGTTTCTTGCTTTTTTGTTTTCAGAGATTGGCCGTAAATTATAGCTTAACTCTTGAATCTCCTTATCTCTTGCTTTTATGTCTTCTGGCAAATAGCTTGGATAGAATACAGACTCATCTTTAAAGATACTAATTGTTGTGTCAGAAAAATCCTTAACAAATATGTTCTTTTTCAAAGCTTATTCCGTTTTTTGATATTAATATATTTATTGTAGATAGAGCTATTTAAAAACATTTGTTAGATTTTTTGTAAAAACTTAAAGCAAAGAGGCGATTGTTTCAAAAACACAAAAAAAACAAACAGCTGGTTAAATAAAGGAAAGAAATCAAGAAATATCTAATGGCTACAAAAAACAAAGGCTTTCTTAGTCTTGGAGTGTTGTTGTTTACACTTATTTTCTTGTCTATTGCTGGTAATGAAAGAATTGAAAGCAACCTAGATTTTGTAATTGTAAAATCACAAAGCACGAAAAAGCACAGTGCAGCAATTAATTTTGAAGAAATGGTTAAGCACGAACTTGCTATTCCTAACACAGACCCAATAACACTAAATTCGCACATAAACACCAAGGTAGTAAATTATCTTTCTGGTCTTGATACCAAAACAGAAGAATGGTTTGTTATTGATATCAATACAAAGAAAAAACAAAAAGTAAATCTTTTAGAACTACAAGAAATAACAAAAACCATTGTTTTAAGGCCAATGCCAAATGTTTATGTTAAGAGATATACTATAACAAACGGGCTAGCAAAAAACAAATACCTTGGCTTTGAACAGAAAACATCATATTCCAAAACAACTTTTACTTTTCCAAAAAATTACACAATAGAAGTGGTGATATATACTTGAATAAAAAAGGGATAATTACTCTTGAAATGATATTGTGTGTTTTAATTATCATTATCGTGCTTGGCTTTTTTGTGAATGTCAATCTTGGCTTTAAAGAAAAGTTTGAAAAAAGCAAAAATGTAAAAGGGGATATAGAAATTATAAAAGAAAAATATTATCAGGAAGAAAAATGGGAGAAACATGAAATCAAAGGGGCAAGCAATAGTACTTGATGTTTTGTTCTTTTCTCTGTGCCTAATCCTTATTTTATATTTTGAAGTGTTGTTCTTTGAGAACTATGCTAAAGAACAAATAGAAAATCAAAAAGAAACTGAAAAGCTTGAATTGCTTTTGTTTGTTGATAAAATGGTTAGTGACTGTGACTACTTGGCATTCACAGAAATTAATCATCAAAGCCTTTGTTATCAAAACATCTTGGACTTGAGATCTCTATTGGTGTTTGAAAAAGAACTTAAAAAAAATAAAATCTGCAGAATCAAACTATCAGATATTGTGATTTATCAAACAGAAACAACAGAAATTGAATTGAGTATAAAAAGAGGAATAGTGATTAATAATGGCTTTAAAATTTTGGAATTTGCAAAATGCAAATAATGGGCAAATCTTTGTAATTGATGGGCTTTTTGCATTAATCTTTATCTCGCTTTTGATATTAACCATGCAAACAATTGCTTCAGAAAATTTAGCAAAAAATAATGTTGAATTATTAAAGTCGCAAAAAATCAATGACCTTCTAATAACTGCACAATATCTTAAAATTGATAATCTTGAAACTTTAGAAAAAAACTATCTTTTGCTATTCCCACTTACCCCTGGCTATATTAGAATAAACAACAAAAGAAAAGAAATGAATTACTCTGGCATAGAAAAAACAACAACTCTTTCTAATTCCATAAAGTATATTAATAATTCCAATAATAAGATATATATAGAAATTGGAGTTTATAGTTAAGAATGTTTTACATAATCGGAGTTGGATTAAAACCTAAACAACTTACTCTTGAAGCAATGGATTGTATAAGAAACTGCACAGAAGTGTATATTGATAACTACACCAATATCTTCTCACAAGGAGACCTAAAAGAACTAGAAGAGATAATAGAAAAGAAAATAATGCAACTGAACAGAACGGAACTGGAACAGGAAAAAAAATATCTTAAAGATGGCTCCTGTCTTCTTGTTATTGGCAACCCATTATCAGCAACCACTCATTTTACATTGATTGAAGAAGCAAAAAAGAAAAAGATAGATATTAAAATAATTGCAGGTATTTCTATCTTTAACTATAGAGGCATTTCTGGACTATTTGAGTATAAGTTTGGAAAGACTACAAGCATTGTCTATCCAGATGGCAACTACAGGCCTACTAGCTTTTATGATTGTATAATTGAAAATCTAAAGAACAATGCACATACTCTTTGCCTTCTTGATATTAAGACTGACAAAAAAAAGTTTATGAGTATTTTTGAGGCTTGCCAGATACTTGAAGAAATTGACAATGAAAAAGATAAGAAACTAAAAGATGTAGTGTGTGTTGGACTTTGTGGAGTTGCAGGAATTGATCAAGAAATCATTACTTTTGACTTTTTGGAATACAAGAAAATAAAATGCAAAAGCTTTCCACAAAGCTTAATAATCTGTGCAACATTAAATGATATTGAAAGAGATGGAATAAATGAATACAGATGTTAAAGAATATTGTATAAAGTATAGAGGATTACTTGAAAAAGCATTAGCAACTATAAAAATAAATATAGAAAACGAGTCCTTCCTTAAAGATATGGCAGATAACTACCTAGAGATGGCAAACAACTATCTTAAGGATGGAATGGTATTAGAAGAAAAAGGCGACTTTACAAGGGCACTAGCCTCTTATTCTTATGCTTATGGCTGGATCGATGCAGGTGTAAGAATTGGGTTGTTCTATGGTGTTGATAGAAATTTATTTACATTATATAAATAAAAAAGAAAGAAAAACATGAAAGTAATAATAGAAAA
This sequence comes from archaeon, assembly GCA_029563035.1. The sequence continues at coordinate 159,347 of JAKQTP010000138.1, forward strand.
AAATCGCGGGCTTGTAAAAGACAATAATCTAAAAAGCCAATTAACTCAGAAAGGCTTTGGCTTTAGAAAAGGCCTTGAGATTTACTTAGATCTTTTTGAATGCCTTTATTTTCTAGAAAAGAAGAAAATAACTATTGCTGATGAAAACAAGAAAGCAATAAGCCAAAAGGAATTAGAAAAAAAATGCAACAAAGAAATTTCAGACTTTTCAGAGAAATATCTTGTGTTTAAAGAACTAATGAATAAAGGCTATGTGGTAAAAGACGGAAACATCTTTGGATTTGATTTTAGAGTTTATAAAAAATCAAAGGCTGGCGAACACACTCATACAGAAATGGTTGTAGATGTTTTCAAAAACACAAAAATCTACACAAAGCAGATTATAAAATCAGAAAGGCTTGCAACAACCATAAACGCCAAATTTGTTATAGCCTTAGTTGATAAGGAAGAAAAGATACAATTTTTAAAAATAGAAAAATTCTAATTACAAGAAACTTTTGCAAAATAATTAACACATTGGGTGCTTCTTACTTCCACATCTATTGGTGTTGTAGCGGCATAGTGGTCAATTACTATCTTTTGAGAATCTAATCTATTAAAGGCTTGGCTATTGATGATGTTTTGATTATCATTATCTAGATTGCCTTCTGCATCAATTAGAATAAGATTAAGATTGTGGTCTTTCGAAAAATTAACCTTTCCTGAATTTACAATAATAAAAGAAAGAGTATTTGTTTGATCATTGTAATTACAATTGTTTATTGTAATTCCTGCACCTAGGCATTTTCTGTCAATAGTGTTATCCACATCAGATGTGTTTCTATTTATAAAATTTTGACCCCAAGAAAGAAGTATGACGACCAATATTAAAGCTAAAACAACTAAAAGTACAGTTGCAATTATTGGTGACACTCCTTTTTTGGAAATCATAATTTTACACATTTTTATTTAAACAACTAGCAGTGTTTTAAATCTGCTGATGCGTTATTTGGGCAAGCTTTTGACCATACTTTTAAGGTAACTGAATCTGCAACGATGTTTGTACCTGAACAGGTTAATACTTGTTGTGCTCCAGGACCTAATGCTGCGGTCTGATTTAATGCACCGTTTAAGTTATTGTTTGTAATATTTCCATCCTCTAAAACACCACAAGTAAAATCATCTGCTGGAAAAGTAAATGTGTCACTTGTGTTTTTTATTAAAAAGGTGGTTGTTTTTGCTGAGCCATTCCAATCACAATTTGAAATTGCAATTGTTGCACCCATACAATTATCACTAGTTACACCACCAGCTTTATTTAAACCCTCGTTTGTAAAATTCTTACCCCAAGCAAGAACTATAACAACCAAAATAACTGCAACTACGACTAAAAGAATTGTTGCAACTATTGGCTCTATTGCTTTTTTCTTAATATTCATTTTATTTCCTCCTAAATTAAATATTAAAATATTTATATTATTAATAAAAAGATATTTAAAGCTTATCTATGACAACCATAGTATGTTGTAGCAGCTAACGGACAATTTGTAGATCTTAAAGTTACATTTATCCATGCACCTGGTTCAGAAGTTAAAGACTGTGTTTCTGGTTTAATATTTGCAATAATTGTCTCACCTTCTTTTAGACCATTCCAAGTTAAACCAGAAGACAAAGTTATTTCTTTTTCCGCATCCATAACACCAGAATCATTATATATAGAAACTAACAGAGCATCAGAAGAATCAAAGATATATTGTGTGCTTGTATTTTTAATTACCAAAACTACATTTCCATCATTATTAATAATACAATCGGCAATTTGAATAGTTGCTTTATCACATTCTTGATTTATCACTTCATTTGCTGAATTTAGATTTGTTGTTGTAAAATTTCTACTCCAGGACAAGAGAATAATAATTAATGAAACAGAAACAAGAATTAATAAAATGCTAGTTATTAAAATACTAAGTGCCTTTAACTTTTTCATGAATAAAACCTATTTTAATCACAACTCATAGTCGTTGCTTTTCTTTCTGGGCAACGCTTAATAAACACATAAACCCTCTGTATTTTTCCAAGCCCATTAAGAGCATTTGGATCAGAAAGAACAGAACTGTTTACTGCCATTATGCCACCTTGAAAGTTTGAAGGAATGCTTGCTGTTTTAGACCTGTTATCTATATCAACAACAGTAATTTCTATATTCTCATCTATATTTACACTTGAATAGTCACTTATAATAAGATTAATTCCAGTATCTGTATCATAAGAACAGCCTTCTTCTATAAACAAATTAATTGCAGAACATTCTATTCGTTGCTGTTGACCATCAGTAACACTTGATACAGTGTTGCTTGCATTATGAGATGCCCAAGAATATAAGATTCCTGCAAGAGCTAAAGATACAGCAACTAAAAGAATAGTTGCAATAAGTGGAGATATTCCCTTTTTTGTAATTTTTAATTTTAACATATTTTTATCCTATTTATATTTATTTCATAATTTTTATAAATCTAACTTATTTAATAAACAACATTGAAACTATCATGTAGATTGGAATGGAAATTACAAGTAATATAATAGAATGTTTTATTCCTGCTATCGCATTACCTTCTGAAATTTTACCGATAATTGGACCTGCAAAACTTGCTTGAATAATCAAAAGATATAAGAAATAGGAATTAAATGGAATTTCTTCTATTGGTGTGCCCGAAGTAGTTATGCTATTTGATTTTAACATTGGCAAGAATACAATCTGTATTGTTAAAATAATTGCAATAAATATAAAAAACATAAAATATGAAGAAAAAACTGTAGAAAAAGTTTTGGCCCTTCTTTCTTCTCCCATCTCATCAATTAATTTTACATAATTGGCTACCGCACTAAATATCTTAATTAGATTACCACCATGTTTCATAGTTTCTGCAATAACATTTGCAATCTTATTAAACATTGGACTATCTACTTCTGAAAAAACTTCAACAAGTGAAGTTTCAAATGGCACACCTATTTTTATTTGAGCAGTTATTCTTCTAATATATGTGTTTAAGGCACCATAATCATGATCTGAAAGAACCTCCATAGAAGTAACTATATTCATCCCACCTTGAAGAAGATTTTTAAGATCTCCTAAAAAAACAAATAGATTGGATTCTAGAGACTTAATTTTTTTAGTATAAACTATTGAAGCAATACCTATTGCGATGATTGTTGGGAAAATACAAAATATAAAGAAATTTGTTCTAAGTAAAAGTATTCCAAGTATAAGTGAACCAATTGCACCTTTTGCGGCTGCATCAAGTAAATATTCCATTCTTGGACTTAATTTCATTTTTATTCCTCTTATGATATAAACTGCAAAATAATAATAAATAAAATATTAACTAATGGTACAAGGCCAAAAACCCCTATCACCAATAACGCTTCAACACTTAAGCCACCTAGCCCTCCACCACCTATCATGCCCAAGAGCATTATTGCAGAAAACAAAAATAAAGGCCCAGCAATAACAATTGCAGAATATATGTCACCAAAGGTCTCTGCTTTTTTATTTTGATTATCAAGCATTAGCTTATAAGTGAATTGAGCATGTTGTGCTTTTTTTTTCATAAACTCTGGTAAAGATCCCCCTGCCTCTATGTTAGATTTTAATTCCATTAAAAATTTCTTAAGCTCAGGAGAGGGAGTTTTATCACAAACATGTTCCATAGCTTGTGGTAAAGATAAGCCCAAACTTAAATATTTATTTATTTTTTCAAATTCTCTGCTGATATTAGGAGTTTCAGACTTCATTGTAGATGTGTGAAACATAGCTTCTGGTGGGGCTCCAGACTCTGCAACACTAGACATACTAAGTATTGCTAATGGTAAATTATTTTTTATTTCTCCAACCTTTGTTCCGATTTTAATATATGGATTAACCAAAGCATAAATCAATATTATAAATACTGATGAAAAACCAACAATGAATAAAACTTTAAGATATTCTGTATAATGAAAAGCAATCAATAATGCAGAAAATAAGATTACTAAAATCAAGGGAATAAATATTGCATAAAAAAAATATCTAGAGAGATAAACCTCTGGTTCTTCAAGTATATCTGCTTGCATTAATTTTTCATCAAATTCTTTAGATCTTAAAAGATGAGCAATAGGTATAAATAATCTATATAAACTTTTTAATTTTTTTTTTGATTTTACAACCTTGTCTTTTTTAGTACTCATTTTTGATTTTCAATTATAGATAGAATTATCCTTATAAAATATATTTTTCTAAAATATTATATATATGTTTCTTTTATAAAGCTTTATTTTTAAGAAAACATACTAATATTATGCAACAAACTCAACAACGTCTCTATCTTGAAGCACATAATCCTTGGAAACGTTCTGCCCTGGAAATCTTGTACTGCCCCAGACTCTTGCACACCTTAGTTCTTTAGAAATTGATTTGTGTATTTGTTTTGCTGCAAATTTAACGGTTGTGCCTTTTTCCAAAACTAACGGATCTGATAAATCTGCTTTTTGCCCAGGCTTTTTTGTGTAGACAATTATTTTATTAACCATTTTAAAAATTTTTTCTGTGATTTTTTTATCATCTTTGAAATCAAAGCATTTTATGTTTTTATAACTATGAACATTTATGTCTGTTTTGGAGAAAGGCATGATCACAAAAATAGAGGGCATATATACTGCTCTTGGGTTAATCAACAACAATAAGTCATCAGTGGTTGTTTTTTGTCCAAGAATTACAGTGTGATTCCTATAGCCTGAATCTTTTAAAAGAGAGATTGCCTGTTCTTTTGGAATTGCCAAGTTTTGTTCATTAAGAAAAGTTAAGCCCATATCTGAACTTTTACGCAATTCTATTTTTGGCTTTTGCTTTGTGACAAAGATGTCTTGAGACTCTAATAGAGTTATGAGCCTATCTCTTTGCTCCATCTCATTATTTGGGACAATAAAAACAATTGCATCAGCAGACCTTATAATAGAAAACAATTGATTTGCCATTTCTTTTGATTCAAGAAACGCAGGAATCTCAACTAATTGAATTAATGCGCCACCGTAATTTAATGTGCCAATCTCTGGCTTTGTAGTAGTAAAAGGATATGATGCAATTGCTGGCTTTGCATTTGTAAACTTTGTTAAGAACGTGCTTTTTCCTGAATTTGCAAAACCGATAATTACTACTTGCCCAGCCCCTTCTTTTTTTATGCCTATTGAATGTCCTGTTTTTTTAAGAGCTGCTGCTCTTTTTTCCATTTTGTTTTTTAAATCTGCAATTCTTTTACTTATGTCTCTACGAAGATTTTCAGAACCCTTGTGAGTTGGTGCAGACGAAAGCATACCTTGAAGAGCAATTAATTTCTCTTCATCAGTTTTTGCTTCATCATATTTCTTTTGAGCTGCTACAAACTCATAACTTACATTTGCTGGCATAATTTATTTTACCCTTTTAATTAATAAATATCCATCAGGTATTGTGTTATCTATACTTAAGCTTTTTTCATGACCTTTAATTTTTAAATATTTTATTATATTATTATGTGTCTCTTGTGATATTGCGGGACTTACTCTTGCAAAGCCACCTGGCTTTAACATACTTGCAAGCTTTAAAACCGCAATTTCTGGATTTCTAGTATGTTCTATCGGACCTAAATCAGAAAATATATAATCGTATTTTCTAACAAATTTAAGATGATTGAAATGTTCAAAAAGATCCTTTTTTGAAAGTTTTTCTAGATTGGGATAATTTTCATTTCTCACAATCTTTTTTGCTTCTGTTGATAACTCATTTGTTATTCCAAAAACATCTATTTTTGGGAAACTTCCCTTTAATAGGTTGTTTAAAAACAAAACCTCCTGTCCTTCACCAGGCCCAAGAACCATGATTTTTGGTTGTTTTATTTCTTTTAAAACAGCAGTGTCTTTTCTAAGGAAAGATTCTGAATCAGGTCTTAATTTTTTGCCTTTAGATATCCAGTTTTCTTTTCGCTCTTTTAACATTAGATCTACTAGACCTGTTGATTCTAATTTTCTTCTGCCTGTTTTTTTACCAATTATTGATTTATGCACTTCAGATTTGCGCCTTAATTTTTGGCCACGATTTAATTTTTTAAATAATTTCATAATTTATGCATGATTTTTAAAACAAATAATTCTTCAAAGAAAAGCTTTTTAGAATCTATGATTTGTGAATTTAATTTCAAATCAGAAAGCTTATCTATAATTTCAGAAACGCCATTAAGAGAAGAAACCAAAAGATAACAAACGCCCGTGTCTTTTAAGTGCCTTGGTAATTGCTCAATAAACAAATCAATTATTTCTCTGCCTTTCTCTCCTCCATTAACTGCCAAGTCATAGCCATTAATCTCATCATCATCTTCACTTAAGATTTCTTCTGATGGCACATATGGTGGATTAAAAACAATTAAATCAAATTTTTTATTTTCGTCTATGGAGTCAAAAAGATTAGAATAGATTATTTTTTGTTTTTCAAGATTATATTTCTCTTTGACATTTAAAAGATAATCAATGACTATCGGGTTGATGTCTGTAGAAATCAGCTCATTTACATTATCATAAATCTCTAAGCTTAAAAAGCCATTTCCTGACCCTAGCTCTATTGCTAAATCAAAATGCTTATTTGATTTTATTATCTCTTCTTCTAAAACAGATATCATTAGGGTTGTATCATCATTAGGTAGATACACTCTTGCAGGAATATCCAAACTATATTGTTTAAAATTAAGTATAGTCATATAATATATATGGAGAATAAAGATTTAAAATTCATAGACATTCATTGTCATTATGAGGATTTGTCAAAAGAATATATAAAAGAAACATTCTCAAAAGAAAAAATGATTGCAATCGCAAACAATGTAGATTTAAACAGCTACAGAAAACTTGAAAGCCTAAGAAAAGAAAATATACCTGGACTTTACTTTGCATATGGGATATATCCTGATGTTGTTGTTAATGCGGGATTAGATAATTGTCTTGATTATCTTAAAATAATATTTGAAAATTCAAAAGATATTATTGCAATAGGAGAGATTGGCCTAGATTACAAGATAACAAAAGACCAAGAACTTAGAAAAAAGCAAAAAATGATTTTTGAAAAACAGCTAGATATTGCAAAATCTAGAAAATTGCCAGTAATTGTACATTCTAGATATGCAACAAAAGCTGTTCTTGATGTGCTTTCTGGATATTCTGGTTTTCCGGTGATACTTCATTGGTTTAGTGGCAACACTAATGAAATTCAAACAGCCCTTGATAGGGGATATTATCTAACAATTAGATTTAATAAACCAAGCATACCTAATATTAAAGAACATCTTGACCAAATATTTGTAGAGACAGATTTCCCAATACCTTATTCAGGAAAAGAAATTGAAATAACAGACATTAAAAAATCCTATGAGGTTTTGGCTAATGAAAATGATATTGATTTAGAGTTTTTAAAAGAAAAAATAAATAATAATTTTAATAAAGTTTTCTTTAAAAAATAAATGTGAAAATAAATGATTAAAAAAAATTCAGAAATTTATGACCTATTAGTTGCATGGCTTGCAATATCTTTATGTTTTACAATTGTTTTAGGAAATTATAGTCTTTTAGATTATATCTCAACAAAACAATTTAATTTTACATGGGCTGATTTTTTAACGAAGTTTGGATTGAGCCTAATAATCACAGCAACTTCTTTTATTTCACATGAGCTTGCACACAAATATATGGCAATACATCTTGGAGCACACGGTAGATTTATAATGTGGCCAGCATTTTTAATAGCAGGCATTGTTTTTGCAGGGTTACTTGGTGTTGTTTTTATTGCACCAGGGGCAGTATATATTTTTGGTAAACAACACAATATCAAAGAAGATGGTAAAATATCTCTTGCTGGGCCAGCCACTAACCTAATAATGGCCTTATTGTTTTTTATTGCTGCATTATTAGGTGCACCAGCAATAATTGTAACTTATGGAGTTCTAATTAATCTATGGATTGCATTTTTTAATCTCATACCATTTGGTCCACTTGATGGTGCAAAAATAATAAGATGGAATCCAGTTGTTTGGGCCATATTTATTGCAATACCATTATTTGTTATTTTTTTGATATTTTAAAAATAAAAAATTATTTGATCTCGCAATTTCCTGGTGGCAAATTAGACATCAGGTCATCAACTGAAACAACAATTCCTTTCTTTAGGAATCTTTCTTTTAATTCCTTACAAATATCTGATTTCTTGGTCTTGCCAGGAACTAAAATATAGACATCTTTACTTGCAAAAGATATTGCAGAGACAGGACCTGCAATAACTACTTTTCTTTTATTATCAAAGCCAACACCAATCTTTAAATCTATTTTTTTATAATAATCTCTTTTACCCCTTATTACAAAAGCACCAGTGCCTAAGGACTCGCCAGAACCAGCAGTTTTAGTTACTTGCCCATAGCCAACGGAATAGACATCCAAAGAAAATGTGCCACTACTCCAGGCAGAAGAATGTATGGCTGCAAAGTTTGCTGCTTCTTCTTTATCCTGCAAGGGAATTTCTTTTTTTTCTGGATTTAATAATAAGGTGTGTGGTGCACCGTGAATATCTGCATGAAAATAAAGATCATTATTTGAGAAATATTTTTTTACAAGCTGTTCGTTGTTTTTTGCATCTCTTCCTGCCAAAACCAAAAAGCCATTAGTGCTGAAAAACCACTTGAATTTTTCATACCACTCCTTGTTTCTTTTTTCTTTTTTTGAAATCTCAAGCTTTGGTTTGTTTGCTTTTTGTTTTTCAAGCAATGATATTTTGTTTTTTGTAATATCTAAGGCCTTATCTATTCCTTTTATTTTTTCTAAATAACGATTTCTGCCTTTGTATTTATTCTCTGCATTTTTCCCAGCAGATAATTCATAGTTTATTTCTATTTTCATAATTATTCTATACCTTGTTCCTTTTCAAGAATGTCAATAATTGTACTACTATGGCTTTTCTGAATATAGGTTGGCTCAGAAAGATAAAAAACGCTTCTATCTTTTATGTTATTATAGATATCTGGATAATTAATAAAATATTTTCTTTGAATATTATTATAATAGTCTTCAACATTCTTTGCCAAATAACCAATTGCGATATTATAACCTCTTTCTGTTATAACTTCTGAACAATGATAGATGTTAGGAATCTTTGTCATTATTTTTTTAAGATTGTTTAAAAGTTTTTGATTAGAGATGTCCATTTGAAGAAAAGTCCAAACCCTTAAACCATAACCTGCAATACTTGAATTTACTGTTGGGATATAATGCTTGATTAGTCCTTGCTTTTCCATTAACTCAATTGAGGATTTTATTGTTGCTCTATGAAAACCAGTGTGTTTTTTTAATTGCCTAATATTTGGAACCAGAACGCCCTGCTTTCTCATAGAAGATAAAATCTTAATCCTTATTGGGTCTAGAATCTTTTTAGAATCATCCATAAATAATCACAAATAATATATGCAAAAAAAGATATATAAATGGGAGTAATGGTGCCAAATTGGACATTACTCAGAAAATTCAGATTTTAAAAGATCAATGATTGTTTGGGCATCAATACCTAATCTTATCAAGGTGGTGTTGCCTTTTACGCCTTTGCCAGAAATTGTTGTTGAAATAAAACCATAGGTTTCAAGTTCATTGATATACTCTCTAAACCATCTTATAGTTACTGCTTTTTCAGAGTACTTATTACAAAGAGCACAATATTTGTCATAGATCTCTCCGGAATGTAAGATATTTGTTTCCATATATTGGCCAGTTAAACCAATAACTCCTTTTGGCTTTAAAGAACCTTGAGCAATAGCAAAAAGAACAAGCTGTAATTGAATAGGAAGAGTAAGAACCATGCTTTTCATAACTTCCTGCTCAACTTTTTCCTTAGCTTCATATACTTCTTTATCTGTGACTTTTGTGTGCCCTTTAATATCTGCAATCTCTCCTGCTCTAAGTAGCAACATAACTGCACGTCTAGCATCTCCAGACTCCTTTGCAGCAATTGCAGCGGCTGCATTAATTGCAGAATCACTAACTACATCTTTTTTAAATGCTAGATCTATTCTTTGATTTAAGATTGCTCTTAACTCTTCAGCATTATAAGGAGGATAGACAGCCTCTTGTTCACAAAGAGAGCTTTTTGTTCTTGAGTCAAGATTATTCTTGAAGAAAAGATTGTTTGAAATGCCTATGATTGAAACTGACCCGCCTTCAAGCTCATCATTTGCTCTTGTTAAGGTGTAAATCAAGTCATCAATTTCTTTATCCTTGATTTTATCTATCTCATCAAGAACAACAACAAAATTAATTTTATTTTCTTTAATGTAAGTTAAGAACTTATCATAAATAAAAGACCTAGAATAACCAAAGAAATTCTGGTCAGGATAAAATAACTGAACACAATATACTAGAACGGTATATTTGGTTTGATAATTTCTACAATTAAGATAAACAGGCAATAATGGCAGGTGTTGATCTTTTGCAAAAAGTTCAAGCTGGGACATTACATGCCTTACAACTGTTGTTTTTCCAGTTCCTACTTTGCCATATACAAAGATGTTGTGTGGCTTTGCTTTTTTTAGAACAGGAGATAGCCACAAAGATAAGTCTTTTATCTGCTCATCTCTGAAAGGTAATTTTTCAGGAGCATAATGCGGTGAAATTTTAGACTTATCAGTAAAAACTGAATTTTCGTTTAAAAAAGTATAGAATATATTCTCTGCCATCTCTTACCACGTTCTAAATTAAAATAGTTAATCTATTACCAGAAATTTATTCCATAGAGAATATTATATATTAAGAATCAAAGGCTTTTTAAGAGTGTTGAATTTGAAAAGCAAATTATTTGTTTACTTTTTTTATTTCTGCAGTCTTTAGCGAGGAATAAATTTTGTTGTGATATTTCGGGTCTTTATTATTAAAAACAGTTAAACCAACACTTGCTACATCTCCATGAGTTACAAGAAGAATTTTCTTTCCTTTGTGTTTCTTCTCTAAATCATCAAGTAATTCTCTAAATCTATTAGCTATTGAATATACTGATTCTATGCCTTTGAATGGTTTTCCAGTAAAATCACATTCCCAAACTTTTAAATAAAAATTTGTATAGTCTTTTTTTTCAAATTTACCAAAATTTCTTTCCCTTAAGGCTTTGGTTAAAATTATTGGTTTTGCTTTTATGTGATCTCTAACAATCTCTGCAGTTTCTCTAGCTCTTTTAAAATCAGAGGAATAGATAATTGTGTGTTTGTCTAAATCTTTGTTTGATCTAATTGAATCTAATGCTTGTTGCTTTCCAAAAGCAGATAAACCATAATGAGGCACTCCGTTTTTTGGATCACTAACAATTATGTGTTTGACATTTCCTGTACTTTGCCCATGCCTCATTAAAAAATATGTGTTTTTCATTTTATTATTCCTCCACCAAGGCATTTATTCCCTTTGTAAAACACACAGAATTGACCAGGAGTTACTACTGTTTGTGGTTGTTTAAAGATTACTTTTGCCATGTTGTCTTTTTGTAAGATAACGGTTGCAGGAATCTCTATTGTTGTGTATCTTATTTTTACTTTTAGCTCTTTAGGTAACTTCTCTGTAATAAGATTAACTTTTTCTAAAGTTATTTCTTTAATTTTTTTTTCTTGTTTGCGTGTAATAATCAAATGGTTCTTTTTGGTATCAAAGCCACAAACAAAATATCTTTTGCCATCTCTTCCAAGACCTTTTCTCTGACCAAGAGTGTAAAACCACAAGCCATTATGATTACCAAGAACTTTGCCTGAAATATCAACAATCTTGCCTGGCTTTTTGCCAAGCTCTTTTTCTATAAATTTAGAGATGTCGCTACCAGAGACATAGCAAAAATCCTGAGACTGCTTGGTCTTTGAAAAAAAATCAAAATCTTGCTTTTGAGCAATAGCATATACTTGATCTTTTGTCAAATCCTGAAGTGGGAAAATAATTCGTGATAGCCAAGCCTTTGGAAGTAGGCAAAGGCCGTAAGTCTGGTCTTTTGTTTTGTCTTTCGGTTTACAAAGATATCCGTTTTTTATTTTAGCATAATGCCCTGTTGCAACATACTTGATGTTTCTTGAATCAGCAAAATCAAGAAGAGCCTTAATCTTGCTATAACGATTACAAACAACACAGGGATTTGGAGTTCTGTTATTTTTTAATTCTTTTTTAAAATAAGAAACAACTTCCTTTTCAAAATTTTTTCTTTCATCAACAACATGATATTCAATATTTAGCTTTTTACAAACATCTTTTGCTATCGCCACTGCCTGAGGAGTGCAACAAGAATTATCTTTACAACTAGCGCCAGAAAAGACAGGGAGCTTTAAAGAAACTGCAATTGGTGTATAGCCCATCTTTTGAAGAACAACAAGAGATATAGAAGAATCCACTCCTCCTGAAACACCAACAACAACTCTTTTGTTTTTCATAATAATCTTTAAAAATTATATGTTTTTGCTTTGGAGATTGCGTCATCTACCAAGCCATCAATATCAGCTATATTGTTTTCTATATATTTAACATCCTCAAGACGACCCTTTGTCTTTGGGTGTTCTGCCACCATAAAAGAACAGCAGTCCGGATATGGGGCAATTGAGATGTTGTAAGTACCAATCTTTTGAGCAATTGCAATTATCTCATCCTTGTTTAGGCCAATCAATGGAGAGATGACTGGAAGCTTAGATACCTCATAAATGCAATTAAGGTTTTCAAGAGTTTGAGAAGCGACTTGGCCAACAGAGTCGCCAGTAATAATACCTAATGCATTTTCTATATCTGCAATCTTATTTATTATTCTAAACATAAACCTTCTATAAATGATCATACGATAATCAGCAGGAACTAGCATCAACAATTGTTTTTGAATATCAGAGAAAGGAACAACAATCAATTTGGTATTGCCTTGAAAATTCTTTAAAACATTACAGAGCTTGAAAATCTTGTCTTCTACTTCTTTTGTCACTAGATTATTACTTTGGATATGCACATAGATGACCTTACAGCCACGCTTGTTTAGCATATAGCCTGAGACTGGGCTGTCTATTCCCCCAGATAAAGAACATACCAGCTTTCCTGTTGAACCTACTGGCAGACCACCAATGCCTTTAAAGGTGTCTTTGTTGGTATATACAAAAACTTCTTTTTCTGTAATCTCAACACCGATATCCAGCTCTGCTCCTTTAAGCTTAACTGCTTTTTTTAGATGCATAAAAATATCAGAACCTATCTCTGCATCCGCTTCTTGAGAGGTTAATGGAAACTTTTTATAAGATCTGGTAGTGGTTATTCTAAAATTAGAAAAGTCCTTTTCTCTGGATTTTGCAATGTCGTAAGCTAGCTTTTTTATGTCTTTAATATCCCTTTCACAAGAACAGGAAAATGAAAAGCTAGAGATGCCGGGCGTGTTTTCAAGGATTGTTTTTAAAGTGTCTAAATTTGAATCATCCTTTAAAACCAAAATCAACCTGCCATATCTCTTAAATGATGATAAAATCTCATCTTTACAAGAAATATTAATGTTTTTTAAAAGAGCATTCTCAAAAATAAAGCGATTAGATTTTTTTATACCAATCTCTGAATAATGAATAATTACATGTGTTGTTTTCATACTTAACATATATTTAAGAACAAAAAGAAATTAAAAAGGAAACTAATTTCAAAAGATAAAGTTTATAAAGGAAAGTTCTTAAATTTCTGGGTTTTTTGAACAAAGATATAACAATTTGTTTTTATATATTTTGGTTCAATAATATATTACTATATTTTTATAAAAAAAGGGGATAAATAAAAAAAAGGTGAATAAAAATGGCATTTTTTGACAACATATTTTCTAGAAAAGAAGAACTTGATGTTGATGACTACTTAAACAACATGGAAGTAGAGGAAGAACCAGAAGAAGTAGACTTTTGGGTAAAACCAATAAGCTTACAAACAAACGCAGAAGTGGAAGAAGTAATAAGAGAGTTAAAAGAGAGAAATATTGTACTTTTAGATATTGAAAACCTAAGCAAAAGAAATGCTCAAAGAGCAAAGCAGTTTCTTGGACAAATAAAGATGTTTGTTAAAGATACAGGTGGAGACTTAGCAATGGTTTCTGCATCAAAGATACTTTTAACACCATCTAAAGTCAAGATCAAGAAGAAGTAAAATATAGATGGAATTAAATAAATTATCCTTTCCTGTCAAAATAACTCTTGAGGAAGCTATTTCAATATTCCAAAAAGAGTTTGACAAAAAAGGGTATAAGGTAAAGATTACAAAAGATAATATTCACCTTAATATCACACCTTATTGGGTCTGTTTCTATGATATTGATTGTAAAAATAAAGAAGGCAAATATCAGCACATCTCTGCACAAACAGCACTTAATTCTTTGACTAACAAAGTTGAGGATGAATTTTTAAAGCTTTTAGATATTACAACCCCTAAGGTTATAGAACGCTTAGATGTTTCTTTTGTAGAAAAGGTAGAGATTAGAATTAAGAAATCTATAGTTAAGAAAAGTGAAGCACAAGAGACAATAACTAAAATGCTGGCCTGTAAGTTTAGTGCAGAAAAAAACAATATCTCTTTAAGTGGCTTTGAACAAATCTACATACCAATCTGGAGATGCGATGCTGAAAATTTAGAAATTTATTTTGATGGCGTGACTTCAAAAATAAATAATTTCAAAAAAATAGTAAAAAGAAAAAAAAGCAATAGCGAGATTTTCACAGAAACGATTAAAGATATCAAGCACCCTAAAAAATTCTTTGAGTATTTGTTAAATTTTATTGTTGGAATATTTAAAGCGCTATTTGAATTATTAAAATATATGATAAAAAACTGGCAAGTCAGTTTGATTGTTTTGGCGATTCTTTTTGTTGTTTTTTATTTCGCCTTTTCTTGAATATTTGAATAATCTCTTTTTGATTTTATTTAATTACTTCTTCTAGAAAATAACCTGTTTTCCTTTTTGTAACAAACACAAATATTTTTTCCCACAAAAAGTTTAAAATGCAGTGCTTTTATAAAAATGTGGGTAAAGACAAATTATCGATTTCTTCTTGTGTCTTTGCAATTGATATCTTTTCTCTAAGCCTTTTAGAACCAGAAAAACCAGAAACTAGCTGTAGCAGATTGTTCTTTTGATATTTGATTTCTAGGTTGTATTTCTTTGAAAGCTTAGTAAATAATCTAATGTTTTCTTGTTTTGTCTTTGGATTTTTATCAGAAATTAAAGAAAAAATCTCTGGGCTATTAAGAGCAGTTCTTGCAACCATTAATCCTGAAAAAACATCGATATCATCAAACATCTTGTAATTGCTTAAGCTTATGTCTCCATTATAGATTACTGGAATAGACAGGTCTTTTGCTATCTTTTCAACAGCTTTATAATCTGAAGGCGTTTTATAACCTTGTGTCTTTAGCCTGCCATGAATAGCAATAGCATCAATCCCTGCATTTTCTAAGGACTTAGCAATTACAGAAATATCTTTTTTTGTAGTGCCTAGCCTTACTTTTGCAGTTATTGCTTTTTGAGTGTCTTGCTTTATCTCTTTAAGAGTCTTAGAAACTAAATCTATATCATCAAGAAGAAAAGCACCTGATTTTCCAGCCTCTATCTTTGGAGATGGACAACCAAGATTAAAATCAATAATCTTAAAAGAAAGATCTTCTATTTTTTTAAAAGCAGAAATTGTTTTTTTAGCATCTGTAAAATTACCAACTAGTTGAAGAGAGGCAGGATAATCTTCATCTTTTGTTTTTAGCTCAGGGATCTCTTCAAGAGAAGAATTAAGAATGTAATTGATATGAACCATTTCCGTGTATGGCAATGCACAACCGTTTTCTACACAAAGACGCCTAAAGGCAAGATTTGTATATTCTAGCATTGGGGCTAATATCCCCTTGTTTCTTATCCTGATTTTACCAATATTAAATGAAGCCATAATAAAACTGATTTATTTAAATAGTTTTTATATATAATAATATATAGGAAAAAGAATAAAAACATGTGAACTTTTTATGAAACTAGATAATAAAACGATTTTCTCTATACTTTTAGTGTTACTTTTTGTTGGGTCAATATTTGCAATAATGACTACTGGGGGGGATAGAGCAAAACCTGGTAGCGATATCAACTCAGATTTAAATGTAAATCTTACGCCTGTTAACTATAATGCACAGTTTGATGCAAATGTCCTAGAAGTATTTCCACAAATAATTGTGGCAGGCAAACCTGTTGATTATGATCAAGCATCTATTGATAACAAGCTATTAGAGCTACAGGGCCTAAAAAGCAAAAATGTTTCTTTTAGACAAACAGAAGATGGAAGCATTAATGTAGTTATTACACTTAATATTCTTGCAGACAAAAAACAAGAAATTGTTTCTAAGATAAAAGAACTAAACATTATTGAGGAGCCAATAGAGATGTATCAATACGCTTTGCTTTCAGTTCCTGCAGAAGTAAACTTTACAAACGATAACAACCAAGAAATCCTTTATTCTTTTGGGGCAACACCTATTGAAGGAATAATTAATATTGAGACAATAAAAGAAGACAACATATTTGTTGCTTGTTATGCTACATTTAGTGGCCAAAAGCTATTAAGTGCCACTGGAATAGAGATGTATAATCTTAGTTCCTATCCACAAATGCTCATAAGCTCTGGAGATTTTAATGTTATTGGTTATGATGCAAAAATACTTCTAGATGCACAAACAACATTAATATACTCCAAAGACAAAAAAGAAATTGAAGAAAAAATAAAAACAGACTATAATGACACTGAAATAACATTTAGCTTCTCACAAAACCTAATGTTTACTATACCAGAAGACAAAAATACAGAAGAATTGGGCATTGCTCTAGATAACTTAAGAGACGAAAATAAATTTTCAAATTATTCTTTAAATGAAGAAGATTTAAGTTTAGAAGTTTATTTAAATGAAGATACAAAAGATAACGAATACCAAGAACTTAAAACACAAATAAAAAAAATTAGTGGTGCCACAGTTATTACTAATGAACCAAAAACAAACATAAGCGCTATTCTAAATTACGAAAACATAGATATTTCTAAAATTAATAATATACTTGAAAAATACGGATTCACAGATATAAAATACAAGACCATAGCTAATGTTGATACTAGCAATCTTATAATTGAGAACAAGAAATACAACTACGAAGAAACAAGCACTCAAGCACTTGTTGATTACCCACAAGACCTTAATAAAACAACTTTAACTTTGCAAATACAAGCATATGTACAAAGAGACAATATCTTGTATCTTGGCTTGCAGAAATAGAATTTAAGATAATAACTCTATGGCTTTTGCAATGTCCCCTGAGGTCTTTTCTAAAGCCTCTTTTGCTTCTGTTTCTGATTTTTTTGTGGCTTCCATTACCATATCTACATCTTCCTTAGGGATATTAACCTCTTCTTTAACATCACCCATGATTTGATAGGTCTTTTGACCTTGCATTGATACTTCTGTTACTGCTGGGTTTTCTATAATTATTTTTTTAGAATCTGTTTCTATAATTACTTTCTTTGCAGGAATATCTTTATTTTCAATACCCATCTGCTTCATCATGCTTTGCATTCTTCTAGGATCTATTCCACCAAACATAATTTATCACATATAATTAAAGATAAGAAATAATTATAAATGGAATAATTTTTGTAATATCACAAAAAATAATTGAAAAAACTATAAAGCTTTAAAAACATTTAGTTTAATTCATCTATACTAAGGCAAGAGCAATGATGTAACTATGGCATTAACCAAAACAATAAATAACTATGAAACCTTCATACAAGAATTGAAGTTAGAAAAAAACAAAGACAAGCCATATTTGGATGCATATTTTAAGAAAAAATTTATAATACTTGAAAATAAAAGAATAATACATCCAAATATTAGAGATATTGATAAAAAAATCACAGAACTGCAAGATACAAAAGAAAAACTAAAAAAACTAAAGAGATACTGGGAAAAAGAAAAAGACAAGGCACAAAACTACTATAGAGACATAAAACTAAAGAAATATTTTAAAGGCAAATTCTGGAAACATAAACTTAAGCAAGCACTAAACCCAGAATACAGAGAAGATGTGATAAACTGTAAGCTAACAGACGAAGTAATAATGGACCCTGAATACGGGACACTTGCAGATACTTTTTTAGTTGATTATGACTATAGAAAAAAGCTGGCAGATACTGTAACCAAATCTTTGATCTATAAAGACAGTGTTATTGGAGACTATAACAAAAAAAGACAACAATTTAAGAAAGAAAACGCAAGCACAAAGATTGATCAGATAACTGAAAAAATAAGCCAAACAAACCTAGAAATACTTGCTTATCAGACTGTTATAAAATATATTAAGATGGTTAATAGATAAGCAAGAAAAAACAACTATTTTTAAGTATTAAGTTGCCTATATTATATATTATATTTTAAAGAGAAGCTATATATGGCACTAGATAAATGGAACAAAGAACTAGAAAAAGAAATTATTCAAAAAGAAATGGAGAGCAGGGTTTTTGAATTTAAAGATAATGATAGGCCAGTGTATAGTATAGACACACCACCACCATATATCAATAGCCCTGTACATATTGGACATGCCTCTACTTATTCTATTATGGATTTTATATCTAGATATAAAAGATTAAAAGGATTTAATGTGCTGTTTCCTTTAGGACTAGATAGAAATGGACTGCCAATTGAGATGGCTGCAGAAAAGAAATTTAAAATCTCCATATTAACAACAGACAGAGAAAGCTATATTGATTATTGTAAAAAAATACTAGAAGAAACATCAACAGAAACAAGCAAAAGCTTTGCAATGCTTGGGATATCTTTTAATACCTATGAAGAGACTGGAAAGATTGGTTCTGTCTATAAGACAGACTCAGAGAAATACAGAACACTAACACAAGAAACATTTATTGAACTTTATAAAAAAGGGCTTATTTATCTTGATGAGAAGGTTACAAACTATTGTCCAGGCTGTAAGACAACACTTGCAGATTCTGAGATTGATTATAAAGTTGTGGACTCTAAATTTTACACAATTTTGTTTAGTGTTAAAGAAACAGGAGAAAAAATACCAATAGCCACTACTAGACCAGAACTTGTTTGCTCTCTTGGGATGGTTATCTTTAACCCAGAAGATGAAAGGTGGCAAAAGCTTAATGGAAAGACTGCTGTTTCTCCTCTTTTTAATAGAGAGGTGCCAATAAAAGCACACCCAATGGCAAAAACTGATAAAGGCACCGGTCTTGTCATGATGTGTTCAGCAGGAGACTACTCAGATATTAGGTTTTTTGTGGAGCAAGGCATAAAACCAATCATATCTATTGACATCTCAGGAAAAATGAACAAAAACGCAGAATTTTTAGAAGGCCTAAGTGTCAAAGAAGCAAGACAAAAGATGGTTGAACTACTTAAAGAAAAAGAACTTGTAACAGAAGAAAAAACAATACAGCACAAAGTTCCAATCTGCGAGAGATCAAAACACGAGATTGAGTTTATTTCATTAAAAGAATATTATCTAAAACAAATGGATTATATTGAGAAGATGAAAGAGATTGCAGAAACCATAAACTTCACAAATCCAGCAACAAAGAAAATATTATTGGATTGGCTAGATGTTGTTTCAATTGATTGGCCAATATCTAGAAGAAGATATTACGCAACTGAAATTCCAATATGGTATTGTAAAAAATGTGGAGAAGCAATACTTGGTGAAAAAGGAAAATATCATAAGCCATGGAAAGAAAAAGCACCTGTAGATAGTTGCCCAAAATGCAGAGGGACAGAAATAGAAGGAGAAACTAGGGTATTTGATACTTGGTTTGATTCAAGTATATCTCCATTGTTTGTTCTTGATTATGGCTCTGAGTTTTATAAAAAACACCCTGTCTGTAGTTTAAGGCCACAAGGAAAAGAAATAGTTAGAACTTGGCTATATTATACTCTTTTGAAATGTTATCTTTTCACTGGCAAAATTATATTTGATGACGTGTATATTCATCAGCACATTTTAGATGATAAAGGAAACAAGATGGCAAAATCTCTAGGAAATGCAATTGATCCTCAAGAGATATTAAGAGACTATGGGGCAGAGGCTTTCAGGCTTTGGGTAGCAGATGAAGGAAACCTAAATGAGAAGGACTTGAAATGCTCAAAGGACAGAATATCAACAGAGCAGAAAACGCTAAACAAGCTATGGAATGTAAGCAAGTTTATTTCTCAGTTTGATAGAAGTGAGGGAATTAATTCTGAATTTTCCGAGCTTGATAAGGCTGTGTTAAAAGAAATAAATAACCTAATAGAGCTTTGTGATAAGAAATATTCAAGTTATGATTTTCACGAGCCAATTATTAAATTAAAATATTTCTTGTGGACAACATTTTCTTCACATTATTTAGAGCTAGTAAAAAGCAGAGCTTATAACCAAGAAGGAAAGTTCAATAAAGAAGAACAAAACGCAGCAATTGATACTCTTAATTATTGTTTGGAAAGGCTACTGGTGTTATTGTTCCCAGTAATACCTTTTACAACACACAAGATACTTGTTGAGCTGTTTGATAATGACCCAAATAAAGAGAGTTACCCAGAAACTGAGAAATTTGAAAGCGCTCTAAATTTAGAGGATATAGAAAACCTAAACAACAGCATATGGAAATATAAAAAAGACAATAATCTTTCATTAAAGGACGAAATAAAAGAATTGAAGATAAATAAGAAATACAAGTGTATTGAAAAAGACATTCAGAAAACACATAATATTTTAAATATTCAGTATCTAAATGATGATAGTATAGAAGTGAATTAAAATGTCATTAGCACATAAAAGAAAACCAATTAATATTTTTGGATTGTTGGTAATTTTAATCATAACTGCAATTGCAGTTTATCTGTTTATTACTGCAATATCAAACTATCAAATGAACAAGATTGCAAAAATCAATGAGAAATACATGGTGACTAGAAGCGACCTTATACCAGATGAACATGGTGGCTATGTTGTTGAATTAAAGGGAGTAGGGACTAGTGAGGCGCAAGCAATCATAGATTATGTTTATCTATATCTTGAAGCCAAAAATCTAGATAGGGCAGTAAGATATGCAATTGTAGAAAATGAGTGCATAACAAGAACAACTGTTGCAAGAATAGAAACACAAATGCAAAATAGAGACAAGGTGCTTAATGGCTTTAAGAATACTTATTCTAAGAAACTAGACAAGATCTATTGGGATACATATATTGATATTTTAGAAAACAGATATCAAATTGAAAGCCTAAAAGAAATGGCAAAAGCCTTGCCGTTCTGTTAATTGAATAAACATGAAAGAAATAAACAAAGGGGCAGAAGCAATCATTCTTCTTGATGGCAAGAAAATCATTAAGAAAAGAATATCTAAATCTTATCGTGATCCTGTTCTTGACAATAGAATAATTAAAACTAGAAACAAGCAAGAATCTACACTGCTAAAAAGAGCAAAAGTTTCTGGAGTAAATACTCCGACTGTTTTTTCAGTAACAAAAGACACCATTGTTATGGAAAAACTAGATAACACAAACAAGCATTCAAAAGTCTTATCTGAAATTGGAAAAGAAATAGCAAAGCTTCATGATTCTGGAATAATACATGGAGACCTTAATCTTATCAATATCTTGACAACCAAAGACAAGAAGATTTACTTTATTGACTTTGGCCTTGGCTTTCTTTCTAACAAGATAGAGGACAAGGCAACAGACCTTCTTGTCTTTAAGAAGACCTTGAAAGCAAACAAAAAAACAGAAAGGTTCTGGGAGAAAATACTTGATGGCTATAAAAAGCAAACACAAAACAAACAAACAATTGACAAGATTGCAGAAATAGAAAAAAGAGCACGATATTTATAATTTAGCGATTGATTATTTTATTGGGTTTTCTTATCGCATGTTATGGTGACATTTTTCTAGTTGTTTGTTATCTGGCAAAAGTTATAAAACCAAAATAATAATATATATAAATAAATCGCCACAAATATATATATTATAGACCTGTTTTAATGGCTATATTTCTATTTAAACGCGCCTAATTAATCGCCACAGGCACAACCATAATGGAAAAACCAAAGTGATATAAATGAGTGAAGAAAAAAAAGAATTAACTAAAAAAGAAATTTATGACCAAATAGAAGACCTTACAAAAAAAGGCAAGACAACTGCAGAAATTGGACTTATTTTAAAGCAAAAATACGGAGTTAAATCTGTATTACAGGCAACTGGGAAAAAGATCGGAAAAGTACAAGCAGAACTTGATCTTAAAAAAGATAAATTGCCTGATGAATTATTGTACCTTATTAAGAAAAGCGTTAAACTAATCAAACACAAAGAAAATAATAAGAAAGACACAAGCGCAAAAAGAGGATATCAAAAAACAGTATCTAAGATTAATAGACTTAGAAAATATAATATTAAAAAGAAAAGAATAGACGGGGCTTGGAGATATTCTGATGAGTCAGCAAAGCTTCTTGTAAAGTAAAATGGTGTTTAAAAGATGGCAGAGAAAAAAAGTACAGTAGATAACTGGAAGAAAAAGAAATGGTATGATGTGCATGCAGACCCTACCTTTGATGAAAAGAAAATTGGAGAAACAGTAGCAATAGTACCAAAAAACCTAGTTGGTAGAAATATCAAAAAAGGCCTTAACGAACTAACAGGAAATATCAGAGACTCAAGCTTTGAAATTACCTTTAAAGTAAATAAAATAACTGGTGCTAAAGCAGACACAATCATTTCAAAGTTCGAAGCAAAGCCAGGAATTCTAAGAAGAATGATAAGAAGACAAAAGTCAAAGATTGAACCAGTATTTTATGTTACAACAAAAGACGGAAGTAAACTAAAGATAAAAGTCATGGCAATAACAGGCTCTAAGTTTACAACACCTCTTAGAACACAAGTAAGAAAGGCAATTGTTGATTTCTTTAATGAAGAGATATCAGCAAAGACCACAAAAGAAAACTGGAATGACTTGATCTTTCAACATTTGTCTGAGAGATGTAAAGCAAAGCTAATAAAGTTAGGTTATATAAATAAAGTAATGGTTGTAAAAGTAACTTTGGTTTAAAGGAGAACTTTTTAATTTATGAACCTTATCTTTTATTTAATTTTTTTTTATGTTTTGGGACTTATTCTATGGATTTCTAAAAAATATGATGTATTTACTGTTTCTTTAATATATGTGATTTGTGGACTTTTTTTGTATTTTGGAAAAACAACATTATTTGTCTATTTACTAATTTATTTTTGTGTGGCAGAAGGTTCTGCAATATTGCTAAAAAACAAGGGAGAGAACAGAAGCTATGTTAATCTTTTAGGAAACTGCATGGTTGGAACTGTCTTAGTTGTGTTTGGACAGATTTATGCAGCTGCTTCAACAATCTGTGCTGCTTTTGCAGACACTCTCTCTTCAGAGATCGGAAGGCTATCAAAAACCAAGCCAAGACTTGTAACAAACCTAAAGAAAGAAGTAGAGCACGGAACAAACGGAGGTGTTACGTTTCTTGGGCTGTTTTCTGCGTTTTTGGTTTCAGTAATAACTTTTGTGTTTTTTTATTTTATATTTAAAGTAGATATGAAAATATCATTGATTATTGCAAGCTTTGGAATAATTGGAAGCATAATTGATAGTATTATTGGGGCAACTATAGAAAACAAGGGATATCTTGACAATAGCCAAACTAATTTTGTAACAACATTTATTGTTGGGGCACTTTCTGTTATTGCTCTTTGTGTTTTATAAATCCCATTTCCAAGCAGGGACTAATTTTGTGTTGTTCATAACAAATATATAAAGGTTTTCAATGGCAATGAACAATTTTGTTCAGTGGTGATGAAAACCCCAATTATTAATTAGGTGTGCAATTAATGGTTTTAGAAAAACAAACTATTGCGATATGTTTAATAAGAAATTGCTAATAATTATTGTTAATGGACAAAAAACAGAAAATAAAATTTATAGTTGTTTTTATAGTTATATATGCCTTATTATTATTGATTGGAGTTTTTGTTTTTGGAAATGTACTTGTGGGACTGGAAGAAAAAATTATACATTTACTTCTTGGCAATTCTGTAAATTATGAGGCCTTTGAGTTTGTAGTATATTGCTCAGGGATCGTGTCTGTTTCTGCGTATCTAGGGGTGATTTCTGGATTTTTAGCAATAAAACAAAAGGTCAAGAGTAAAATGGTATGGGTTGGCGTTATCTTGCTGTTTTTGATAAATATATTAAGAATAATGCTTGTGATGCTATCAGAAAGGGCTGGTTGGCATCACACCACTCATGTGATGTCCTGGTTTTTAATGGTTTTTGTAATTTTATGGCTAATTAAAAAAAGTTTGAAATAAAATCATTTTTTCTTTTCCCAAGCAACAATGCCTGTAATTACAATGTCTATAATAAAAACTAATGGAAATATTGGTGGAATGATATAACCTGCCTTAAATAAACTTAATGCTCCTGGATAGCCTCTTCTCTCATAGATTTTCCAGCACCAAATAATTGCAAAAATTAGATTGATTACTGGCACAAACAAAAAGAAGCCCCAGCCCCATTTTCGTTTTGCAAGTATTGGAAGCAAAAAAAGGTTTGCTAAAGGAACCCATGCTAGCCATGCGTTCTTGTATTTTAGTTTCTTAGCTATCATGTACCAAGCTAATGCAAAAAAAACAAATATTGCAATAAAAAACAAAAATAAGAAAAACAAAATAATCAAAGAAAGAATAGCAAGGCCTGCAAATATTGAAGTAAGGGCACTAATAGTTGGCTGATTAGCAATTGCTATTAATTCATCTATCATATTTATTCCTTTTTACTTTTTTTTAAATTGTGTTTTGTAACAACAAGCTTAGCAATCTCTGCAAACGCAGGTCTAGTAACAAACGCACCAAGAGCAGCACCAAACATTACTGTTATTGCAAAACCAACAAACTTACTTAAACCAACATTGAAGAAGATTATTGGTAGCATTGTAACAAACACTGTTGCAACAGATGCAAAGATAATAAAGAACGCACTCTTTACCTTTGCAGTTAGGCTTTGACCTGTTGACGAGGTTTCTTCGCCTTTCTCTCCTTTTAGCAACTCATCTGTGATTATTATTTCATGATCAACACCTGTACCGATTGCTGCAATAATTCCAGCAATGGTTGCAAGATCAACTCTAAATTGTATCAAAGACAAGAAACCCAAAGAAATTATTAATTCAGAGATATCTGAAAATAATATTGGAAAGATTAAATTAAAAACCTTGTATCTTATAAACAAAACCAAAGCAACTGTAAGCAAAGCAAGCAAACCAATCCATAAAGAATTCTGCAAGAACTCCTTACCCAAGAATGGAGAGATAGACTCTGTGCTTATGCTCTCTATTGGTATTGGAAGAGAACCAGATTCTAGAATTACCAATAACTCATCAAGTCTTGCTTTTGCTTCTTCTCTGGAATTAGCAGTGCCTGTTATTGTAAGATTATTGAAAATCTCAAAGCTTGCTGAAGTAGTGGAAGGGGCAGACATATTAGCTACTCCTTCTGTTAATGAAATTATGGATTTTAGACCTGTTGCTTCCCAGATCCAATAGCCATTCTCTGGCTTATTGATAACTACTACTTTATAGCCAATATCAACCAATTGTTTTCTTATGCTTTCAGGAACATTAGAAGAAACAATTGCTTTTGGATATTTGGCAAAGTCCTCTTGAATCTTAGATAGCTGTTCTTCAGATAAATTGTCACCAACAAGATAATAGTTGGTGTTTATTTGAGAGATAATCTCATCAAAAGACACTCTTGCACTTGAAACAACATCTGGAGAGACAGGAACTTGTTTTTCGTCAATATATGTTTCATTATCTATAATAAATATCGCGTCTGTTGGCCTGTCGATAAAGAAATATGTTTTTGCACAATCGTAAACAACAGCGTTGTTCTCATAACCTACTGGAGTGCATTTGTGGAAGGTCATCTCTGCAAATCTTCTTGAGGCCTCAGGAGATAACATAAATGGCAGAACCCATTGGCTTGAACCTAACTTGTCCATTGTTTGGATACCGTAGCCTTTTGCAGGATCTTTATAGATTGTTCTGATATCTTCACCAACAAACAAAAGATTACCATCAATTGTTGCTTCAAACTTACCTTGTTTTAAAAGAGTGTTTTTCAGTCTAGCAATTTCATCAGGATTAGACTCTGCAAGCTGTGCTGTAATATACTGGTTACCAGAAGAAGTAACCTTTGCATCCTTTAAGCCAGCCCAGTCAAGTCTGCTATTAATTACAGAAACTACTCGAGGCATCTCTTCAGGAGAAACTTGATTTTCAAGAACTATTGAAAAAGAAGTACCACCAGAGAAATCAACACCATACTGTAGCCCTTTGGTTAATAGTAAAATTATTGATAGTGCTAAAATCAATAACCAAATAATAACAATCGGTTTTTTAAATAAACTTTTCATATTGAAAAACACCTTTTTTTAATTTTTGTTTTTATTTTTTCTTTGAACATAAGTGATTATTGCTGGTGCATTGAAGAACCATGTTGCGATTATGTCTCCAAGTAAACCAAAGAATAATATTGAAGCAATCTCTAAGATTACTGACATCTGCATGAAATATGAAATTACTGCCATAACAGCAACTGTTATTATTGTTGTTATAGTCATTGTCATACCTGTTGTCATGGCCTTGTTTGTAGCAGTAAAAACATCATCTGTTCTGTTCTTTAATACCTTTGTGCTAAGAAGGATATTGTCATCTACTGCATAACCAATAAGCATTAATAGCGTTGGTATTGTTGCTAGACTTAATGGCAAGCCTAAGATTGCCATTCCTGCAAGGCCTGCCAGAATGTCAAAGATTACTGCAACGATAACTAAACCTGTAGGGATAATCTTTTTAAAGAACAAATACAAAACAAATGACAATAATATAAAAGAAATAATACCAACCTTTATTGAAGACTTGACAAAATCAGAACCAAGAGTTGCAGAAATCTCTCTTGTCTGAATTCTTGCCTCATCTTCCAGGTTTAATTCAGATTTTACAAAATGAATAATTGAATTATTGAAATTATTGTTTGCAAGAATTATTGTCTCGTTAATATATACTTTTAAATCCTCTTTATTTGTAAAAGAATCAATCTCGTCTATATCTTTTTGAGAAAGATATTTTTTTTCTAGTAATGGTGCAAATAAAGATTTGCTATTTGTTTTTAAATCAACTAAGGCAGTGTTTGTAAAATCAAGCTTTGCTTTCTCTGCTCTTGCGATTTCAATCTCCGGGCTATTAGAATATTCTATGATTAGTCCACTGCTTGTTGGACCAGTTGTCTCTCTTATAATTACCTCTTGAAAGCCGTATTTTTCTCTTATAGAATCTTCAAGCTTTAATTGATCGATTGGCGCCCCCCTTTCGTGTCTGATAATCAGCTGGTTTCCGCCTTTTAGGTCTATTCCCTTCTCTACACCAGGAGTGACAAACACTAATATCAAGCAGATAATTGCCATTAGAAATGGAAGAATCATTAGTTTTTTATAATTCTTTTCTGTAATTAAATTCATAGATTTTTACACCGTTTTACTAATTTGAAATAAGAAGTATATATAAAATATTATATTTATATATATTTTATTAACCAATTGCTTTAAATACCTTTTTTATTAAAGAAAAGAGAAAAAAATATGAACTTTCCAAAAATAGAAAAATCAAAAGAACTACTTGATAATGTTATAACTAATGTTAGAAAGATGAAAGACTTTCAAAAAAACGAGTTTTCTCACAAGTATGTCTCTGCTTATCAGATAGCAATAACTGATAGACTAAATAGAATAAACAACAAGCTACCAGACTATGAGATAAAAAACGAATATTACCAGATGATGTTTAAGAACATCTGTCCTAAAAGCACAATGGAGAAATACAAGAACCACATTGCTAGCACTGTTACTGTTGTTAACAAGATATCTGAGAAATATAAAAAATTATTTTTGAAAATGCAAAGCAGAAGAAGCAGTAAATTTGATAAAGAGAAGTTTGTAAGAATAAAGAAAGAATATGTTGGAAGAATTGCTTCAATTGTTAAAAATCTGGACAGCACATTTTCAAAGCTTTTGGATCTTGAAAAAGAATTTTCAAGAATTGCTAGCCCTGACTTTAATCTTAGGACTATTGTTCTTGTGGGAATACCAAATGCAGGAAAGACCACTTATCTTACAAAGATTACTGAGGCAACGCCAGAGATTAACAGCTATGAATTTACTACTAAAGCCTTGAATATTGGCTTTTTCAAAAGAAGGCAAGACATCTATCAAGTAATTGATACGCCAGGGTTAGTACATACTGAATTTAAAGAAATGAATGCTATTGAAAAGCAAGCAATTGCAGCAATCAAAGCAATCTCTGACTTGGTTGTTTTTGTATATAATCCAACTTTAGACAAAGAAAAGCAAATTGCTATGTTAAAAACAATAAAGGAAAACAACCCTGAAAAGAAGGTAGTGGTGTCTAGCACTTACACAAAAAATCAGGAAATGGAAGGTCAAGAAAACATAAGTATAAAAGAACTTCTAGAAACATATCCTGTAGAAAAGAAAAAGAAAAGCAGATGGTCATAAATCTGCATAAGAAAGCTATTAAAAAAGCTTTTGATACTATATATATTTATTTTCTATTTTTATGATTAAAAATAAAGGAAGTGATAAAAATGCC
Organism: archaeon; assembly: GCA_029563035.1. The sequence goes on from JAKQTP010000138.1 coordinate 188,137, forward strand.
AAAAAAGAAAAAAGTTGACACTTCTAAAATGATTCAAGAGATTGTTTCAGAAATTGAGTTTCTTGTAGAAGACGGGTCTATTCCTAAAAACCTTAAGACCCTAATATTAAGTATAGATAAAAGACTAGAGAAAAAATGCGACGACCTAGAAATATCAAGCATTCTCTATGAACTAGAAGATGCAACAAATAACAATAATGTTCCACAGTTTTGTAGAAGTGCTGTCTGGTCACTTATTAGTAAATTAGAAAACTTAAAAGAAAGTATAAAATGAAAACATGGATTCCAAAATCATCTGTTATGCACAGAATAAGGATCTGATAATTAGCGAGGATTGCTTAAGACTTTTGAATAATAATAACTATAAAAAAATACTTGATAAACTTGCAGATGAAAAAAAAATATTTGTTGGTACTGAAGATATTAGAAAAGTAATCAGCTCTTTTAATGGAACAAGCCAAGAAATAACAACAAATGGAAAAAACTACAGGATACTTGATAGCTTAGATGTTACTGGGAAAAAACTATCACAAGGGAGTGTTGAAGACTTTCTCTCTCTTTTTCTAGATAAGTATGATACTCTTTCTGAAATTATTAAAAAAAGAGTAGATTTTAGCTATCAGACAATTGCTGATGCAAAAAGAGAAATTAAAGGAAAAGAAGTGCATGTAATTGGAATGGTGCTTGACAAGAGAACAACAAAGAATGGAAACCTTCTATTAACTATTGATGACCCGACAGGGAAAGTAAATGTTGTGGTGATGGAAAACAAAGAAAAGAACAATAGCATAGATGAGATTAATCCTAAGGAAATACTAATGGATAATGTCATTGGCATTAAATGTTCTGTTTTATCAAAAGATCTATTTATCGCAAGAGAAATAATGTATGCTGACATTCCTTATCAAACAAAGACAGAAACATTAAAGGACGATTGCTATGTTGTAATACTTGGAGACACGCATGTTGGAAGCAAGCTTTTTAGAGAAGATGAGTTCACAAACTTTATTGAATGGCTAAATGCTTTTAATGTTTCTGAAGTTGATAAAAAAATTATTGAGAAAATAAAATATGTTATTATTGCTGGAGACCTTGTAGATGGTATTGGAATATATCCCAAACAGCTTAATGAACTTGCAATAACAGATATCTTTGAACAGTATAAGGCGTTTGAAGAATATATACTAAAGATACCAGAAGACATTGAAGTTTTTTTAATACCAGGAAACCATGATGCTGTGAGATTATCAGACCCACAACCAAGTATTCCTGAGAAGTTTTTACCAAACCTTTATTCTAAGAAAAATATACATGTTATGGGCTCGCCTTCATGGGTTGAACTTGAAGGCCTGATGTTTCTCATATACCATGGCGTGTCATTACATGGGATATTTGGAAAAATAAAAGGTCAAAAAATGGACCGACCAGACTTAGCACAAAAAGAACTGCTTAAAAGAAGAGACTTGATGCCACAATTTGGGGAAAAACAAACATTCATTCCGATAGAGAAAAACTTCTTAACAATGAAAGAAATACCAGATGTGTTTGTTTGCGGACATATACATCATCATGCATATTCAAAATACAAGAGCTGTCATCTTGTCAGCACATCATGTTGGCAATCAATAACATCATATCAAAAAGAGCTAGGACACATACCAACAGTTTCTAAAGCAATTTTATTTAATTTGAAGAACCAAAAATTATGCATAAAAGATTTTGAAAAACAGGAAGATAAATGAGTGAAATAAATATTCTTGCAAATAAGGAGACAAAAGAATATTATACAAAATTAACTGCAGACATTGATGCAGCTGTAGCTATAGCAAAAAATGCAAGAAGCCAAGGAAAAGATCTTTTTAACGATATAGAATCTGTGCCTGCAAAAGGAATTGCAGAAAAGACAGAGCTTTTGGTTGGACCACCAGGCGTTGCAAAAGTTTATAACGAGTTGTGGGAAAAACATCAAAAAAGATTTCCAGTAATGCTTGAAATATTTAATATGATACTGGATAAAGAGCTTGGAAATATTGAAGATCCAGAAAAAAGACTAGATCAAGCAATCAGGACCGCACTAATTATTGAGACAGATGGGGTTGTTGTTTCTCCTCTTGATGGCCTACCAGAGATTAAGCTTTCTAAAAACCCTGATGATACTGAATTTATTGATATTTATTATGCAGGACCTATCAGAGCAGCTGGGGGAAACGCACAAACCCTGCCACTTTTGCTTGGAGACCTTGCAAGAAAAAAGCTTGGCATTGACAGATATAAACCAAGCAAAAAAGAAGTAGAAAGAGTGATTGAAGAAGCAATGCTTTATCAAGACGAGGTAGTGGCAAGACAGCAAAGAGTAACAGATGCAGAAGTCAGAATTATGGTAGAGAACTGCCCTGTTAGAATGAATAGCTTTGCAGACAACGAGGTTGAGGTTGTTGCTAATAGAGATGTGACAGGCATTGAGACTAACAGAGTAAGAGGGGCAATGTGCCTTGTCTTAATTGATGGGCTTTATGTTAGGGCATTAAAGATAATGAAGACTAGCAAGAAGATGGGACTTGATTGGTCTTGGCTTGAAAAGCTTGTTAAGGTTAAAAAAACAGCTGAAGGCTTTGAACTTAAGCCATCAACTAAATATCTTGAAGGGCTAGCAGCTGGAAGGCCTGTTTTTGCTTATCCTTTTAGAGAGGGGGGGTTTAGACTCAGGTATGGTAAGGCACGAAATACCGGACTAATGGCAAAAGCAATCAATCCTGCAACCATGTATGTTCTAGACGAGTTTGTTGCTGTTGGAACACACGGAAGAATTGAAAGGCCAGGCAAATCATTGCAGTTTTTTCCATGTTCAACAATTGACGGGCCGATTGTGTTATTAAAGAATAAATCTGTTGTGCAGATTGATGATGCAGAAACTGCAAAAAAATATGTTGAAGAAATTGACAAGATTTTGTTTGTTGGAGATATGCTAGTTGCTGTCGGGGACTTTAGAAAAGCAGGGCACCCATTGATTAAAGCAGGATATGTTGAAGAAGAATGGGTTTCTGAGATTAATTATCTTTATAGAAACGAGAAAATAAACAAACAAACATTAGAGGTTTGTAAAAAATTCCAAAACAATCCAGACCCTTTTACAGCAGTGGCAATAAGTCTGAGATTTGGCTTGCCATTGTATCCAAAATATATATTTTATTATGATCTTCTTAATCACGAAGAATTAAAAACACTGATAAGATGTGTAAGAGATGCAGATAAAATCTTCTCTGACGAAATTGAAGAAGAAAATGAAGACAAGAAAAAACAAAACATCTTTGAGAATATAAAAGAATTATTTGAAAAAACAATTGGAACCGAAATTACAAAAAAAGAAACGCAGATTATTGGGTTGAAAATAGAATATAATAGCGAGATAAAAAGAATACTTGAAAAGATTGGCTTGCCACACAAATATCTTGAAGAAGAAAATAAGATATTGATTGAAAAAGAACAAGCATATCCTTTTTTAAAAACAGTTGGGGCAATGAACGCCATTGATCCTTTAGAAGAATTTAAAGAAGAAATTGATGACAAAAACAAAACTAGTACAGAAATATTAAGCAAAATATCTAAGCTTGATATCAGAGAAAAGTCTGGTTTTTGGATAGGTGCAAGAATGGGCAGGCCAGAAGCAGCACATGAAAGAGAAATGGCAGGAAAGCCAAATGTGCTTTTCCCTATAGGCAGAGGTTTTGGAAACTCTAGAGATTTGATCAAGGCAACTAGGAAAAGAGCAAATGGGGAAAACACACGTGACTTTGGAGTTAATGATGTTGAGATAAAGGCATATATTTGCCAAGGCTGTAAAAAAATAATGTTTAAGAACTATTGCTTTGAGTGTAAATGTAGCACACAAGAAATAAGAGAATGTGTGAATTGCAAAACACAGACTTTTGAAAAAATCTGTGATAAATGTAATAGCGAAACAAAAGTTAAAATTGAACATAAAATTAATATTGATAAGTTAATTGAACAAGCAGCAAATAATCTTAGAGTGGGAATACCAGAAAGTATCAAAGGAGTAAAAGGGCTTATCAGTAAAGAAAAAAATGCAGAGCCACTTGAAAAAGGAATATTAAGAGCAAAGCACGATGTCTATATCTTTAGAGATGGAACTTGCAGATACGAGGCACTTAACGCTACGATTTCGCAAGTGTCTGCTAAAGAACTTGGAATTACTCTTGAAAAAATTAAAGAACTAGGTTATAAGAAAGACTATCTTGGCAATGACTTGAAAGAAGAAAACCAAAGAGTGTCAATATTTCCACAAGATATAATTGTTGATGAACGCTGTGGAGAATACTTTTTGAGAGTTGCTGCTTTTATTGATGATGAACTTGAGAAATTTTATAATCTGCCTAGATATTATGATGCTAAAACTAAAGAAGACCTTATTGGTCAATTTGTTATTGGGCTAGCCCCACACACTTCTGCAGGAATTATTGGAAGAATAATTGGCTATTCTAAATCTAAATTGGCCTGGGGGCACCCTTATTATATTACTGCAAAAAGAAGAAATGTTGATGGAGATCAAGACTCTATGCTTTTGCTAATGGATGGTTTGCTTAATTTCTCTAGTGCTTATTTAGGTGCCGGGAGAGGAGGAAGAATGGACGCTCCACTTGCATTTACTACTGTTCTTTCACCATTTGAGATTGATGATGAATCACATGAAATAGAAACTAATACAGAATACCCTTATGAATTTTATATGGCAAGCAAGAACTTTGCAGAACCTGACAAGATCCCTGAAGTTGTTAATGCAGGGAAGTTGCTTGGAACTGAAGAACAATATAATTGTATAAAATTTACACACGATACAAATTGCTTTGATGAAGGGCCAAAGCAATCAGCATACATCACAATAAAAACCATGTCTGATAAAGTGCAGAAACAAGCAAAGCTTCAAGAAAGAATAGTTGCGGTTGATAATAAAGACTCTTTGGAGAGGTTGTTACACTATCATCTTTTCCCCGACTTTATAGGTAATACTCGTGCCTTTGCACGCCAGAAACTAAGATGTGTAAAATGTAATAAAAAATACAGGAGAATGCCACTTTCTGGAATTTGTGATTGTGGGGGTAAATTGATATTAACAATTGCACAAGGATCAATAAAGAAATATGTAGATGTTGCAAAAAATCTAGTTATTGAATATGATCTAAATCCACATCTCTTACAAAGAATAAAACTTAGCGAAGAAGAGATTGATAGTCTTTTCTCAGATAAAGAAGCAGGAATGCAAAAATCATTGTCTGATTTTTTTTAAATTATTGTGGTTTTCATTCTATCACATAATATGTCATCATATGACATAATATGTGATGGGTTGTTTTTTAAATATATCTTATTTTATAATAAAATTAAGAAAAAGAAAAAAATTATAAAAAACTAATGTAATCTTTGAACTTATCTTGTATTTTCTTTTTGGTCTTTGCATCAATGCCAGCAAGCTTTTCAAGAAGCAGTTTATACTCGCGATTGACGTCAACAGGCTCAGCTAAAATTGCTTTAACAAACATAGAGCCACGAAGACCTCTTTTGTTAGGGTCAGGAACGCCTTTGCCAGCAACCTTAAAGATAGTTCCTGGCTTTGTGCCAGAAGGAATGTTTAATGTGATTACATCTTGAATGCCTTTTATTTTTATTTTTGTTCCAAGAATTAAATCAGAATAAATTATTGGGATCTCACAATAAAGATCAAAGCCTTCTCTTCTGAAAAACTCGTGGTTTTTTACAAACACTTGAATAAACAAATCCCCTACTTGCCCGCCTTGCTGATTGCCTGCTCCTCTAAGTCTTATGATATCCCAGTTATTGACACCTGCAGGAATATCAACAGTTAAATTTGTAGATCTTTTGACATAGCCTTTGCCACCACAAGACTTACAAGGATCGGTAATTGTTGTACCAGCCCCTTGACATTTAGAACAAAGCTTTTCAATTGCAAAAACTCCAAATGGAGTTTGCCTTTTTATTAGTGTTCTTCCTCTGCCATTACATTGGGAGCAGGTTGTTTTAGATTTGGATTTTGAACCTGTGCCTTCACAAGCATCACAGGAAACATCCTTGTCTATTTTAAATTCTTTTTTGCCACCTTTAGCAGAAGTTAAAAAATCAATGTCAATTTTTGTTTTTAGATCAAGGTTTGCTTGTTCTTGGCGTTTACTAAAACCTGTGTTTCTAAAGCCAGAAAAAGTTTCAAAAAAATCATCTTCAGAAAAACCAAAGCGAGAAAAGATCTTAGAAAGATCAAAATCAAAGTCGCCAGAGAAATTGAAATCTTGATAACCACCACCTGAGAAAGCCGCATCACCTACCATGTCATATTGCTTTCTTTTTTCTGCATCGCCTAGGATGGAATATGCATGAGTTATTTCTTTTAGCTTTTCTTCAGCATTTGGCTCTTTAGAGATATCTGGGTGATATTTTTTTACAAGTTGCTTGTAAGCATGTTTAAGCTCTTCAGCACTTGCGTTTTTTTTAACACCCAAGATCTCATAAAGATCTTTCTTTTCTGCCAATGTGGTTCATCTCTTTTATTTGTCTTCAGTTGTGTAATCTGCATCTACTGTTTTTTCTTTATCATCTTTGCCTTTAGGTTCTTCTTGTTTTTCTTGAGAAGCTGAATTTTGGTAAAGCTTTGTTGAAATCTCATAAAGCTTTTTTTGAAGAGCTGTTGTTTTTTCTTCAATATCTGAAGCATCACTATCTATTGCTGATTGAAGATCTGCTTTTTGCTTTTTTATTTCTTCTATATCTTCAGGAGATAGTTTTGCTTTTGCTTCTTCAAGAACTGAATCAACAGAATATACTAAAGATTCTGCCCTGTGTTTTATTTCTATTTTTTCTTGGGTCTTCTTGTCTTCTTCAGCATGTTCTTCTGCCTCTTTTTTTAATCTCTCAATTTCTTCTTTGCTTAGAGAGGTTGTTGAAGTTATCTTGATTGCTTGGGACTTGCCGGTTCCTAGATCTTTAGCAGAAACATTGATTATGCCATTAGCATCTATATCAAAGGTAACTTCGATCTGAGGAACACCCCTTGGAGCTGGAGGAATACCTATCAACTGGAATCTGCCAAGAGTTAAGTTATCTTTGGCTAATGGCCTTTCGCCTTGAAGAACATGGATGTCAACAGCTGTTTGACTATCTGAAGCTGTTGAGAAAATTTGAGACTTCTTTGTTGGTATTGTTGTGTTTCTTTCAAGTAACTTTGTAAAGACCCCGCCTAATGTCTCTATACCTAAAGACAAAGGAGTAACATCAAGAAGCAAAATATCTTTAACTTCACCTGCAAGAACTGCCCCTTGTATTGCTGCACCCATTGCTACAACCTCATCAGGATTAATGGACTTATTTGCTTTTTTGCCAGTTAATTTTTCAACCAACTCAACGACTTTTGGGATTCTTGTTGAGCCGCCTACTAGTATTACTTCATCAATTTTTGAGACATCTAATTTAGAATCAGCAATTGCTTGTTTTGTTGGTATTTCTAATCTTTTGAAGATATCTGTACACAAGTCTTCAAGCTTTGCTCTTGTAAGTTCTATGTTTAAGTGTTTTGGACCATCTGGTGTTGCAGTTATGTAAGGAATATTAACAGTGGCTTTTAGGGTTGTTGATAACTCTATCTTGACCTTTTCTGATTCGTCTTTTAATCTTTGCATTGCCATTTTGTCTTTTGTTAGGTCTATGCCTTCTTTTTTCTTGAATTCTGAGACAAGATAATCAATTATTTTTTGGTCAATGTCATCACCACCTAATTGATTGTCACCAGCTGTTGATTTTACCTCAAAGACGCCATCAGATAATTCTAGAATAGATACATCAAATGTTCCACCACCAAAATCAAACACTAAAATTGTATGAGCATGTTTCTTATCAAGACCATAGGCAAGAGCTGCTGCTGTTGGCTCGTTTATTATTCTTAGAACCTCAAGACCAGCAATCTCTCCTGCAGCCTTTGTTGCTTTTCTTTGAGAGTCTGAAAAATAAGCAGGAACTGTTATTACTGCTTGAGTAATCTTTTGACCAAGTTGCTCTTCTGCATCTTTTTTTAATTTTTGCAGAATATAAGCAGAGATCTGTTCTGGGCTTTGCTTCTTGCCACCTAAAGTCACTTTGTCGTTTGTGCCCATTTTTCTTTTTATTGAATATATGGTGTTATCTGGATTAACAACTGCTTGCCTTTTTGCAAGAGCACCAACAATAATTTCGTCATTACTTAGACTAACAACAGAAGGAGTTATTCTTGAGCCTTCGTTGTTTATTAGAATCTTTGGTTGTCCAGCCTCAACTACAGAAACTGCAGAATAGGTTGTACCAAGATCTATTCCAATAACTTTTGATTTTGCCATATTTTACCACCGTTTATTCTTTTTTCACATATGTCCCAACAACTACTTTTGCTGGTTTTATTAATCTTTTATTTTGAAGAAAACCTTCCTCAACAATCGCTATGACTTTGTTGTTTTGGTTTTCATCTGTTACCTCAAGCTTAGAAACGCAATCGCTTGTGTTCATGTCAAAGTCTTTATTTAGGACATCTAGCTTTTCTAGCTTAAATCTTTTAAGAATATTGTCAAAGCTTGTAAGGAGATGAGAAAGACTTTCTTTTAGTTTCTTGTCTGGCTCTTTTTCAAGAGCATGTAATAGTGTTTCTCTGTAACCTAGAAACTCACAGAATATTTTGCTTGTTTCAATAAAGATAATGTCTTTTGTTTCCTTCTCTATCCTGTTTTTGTAATTGATAAAGTCTGCTTGAGATCTTTGTAAGAGATTAAGATATTCTTTTGATAACTTATCTTGCTCTTCAAGCTTTTGCTTAATCAATTCAATTTCTTCTTCAATTGTCATATTTTTGTCATTACCACTCATAGATATACCTTAAAATTTTTGTTTTAGTAACTCGGGCAAAGAAAATATTGCTATTTCTTGCTCTAATAGAATTGTGTTGCAAAAGTAATAAATGCTTTTTGCCATCGCCTTTATTAAACTTTGCTTTTTTAGGGTAGTTTTGAGGGAAAATCAGATTATTTCTAGGAAAATATCATTGCCAGAATTGTCATAGACCTTAAAGTCTTTTAGCCCAAAAGGGTAGTTGGTGATTATATTTACTGACTTGCTTTGAAAGAAATTAAGGTCTGCTCTTGAAGGGTGTGCAGAACCTGATGGGTGAGAATGCACAGTACCTATTATAGAGAAAGACATCGGTACCAGATCTAATCTTATGCTTGAAGAGTTTCTGTGGTTTTGGGTTGCAGGGATTATGTAAATGTCATCAATTAACTTTTTGTCTTTGTCCCCAACAAGCATTCCACTAAACTCGTTTGGAAAAGAAGATTTTGATAATTCCATGATTGAGAGGAGCACATTTTTTTTAATTTTCCAGTTTTCCATAACTTTTCACCTAAATGTAAAACATAATTGTTGGCAATATTAAATAAGACATAAGAAGCAATTTGTTTTTATTATAGACTATTGGCAAAAGACCAATCAGAAAAGACAAAATAATAAGAAAAATAGAATAGATGTTTGTTACAAGAACAATCAAAAGAACGGAAAAAAGAATTACACAAAGAAGGGTTGTTTTTTTGGAAGAAGAGAAATGAATTTAGAAATCAATGGGTATGAAAAATACAGGAGAATACAAGAAAGAGAGACTGCAAACACAAAAACAAAACAAAGAAGTAAGATGTCTGGAAAAGAAAAGGAAGGGACAAGCCCTTTCTCTAAAAGAACAGAAACAAAACCCAGTCTTGATTTTTTAAAGATTGCTGCCATAAAAAAATAGATTAGGATAACAGAAATTAATGTGCTTGAAAGAAGAACTTTTCTGCTGTTCTTTGAAAGCCTTTCTGAAAAAGTTGCAGGAAAGACTTGGGACATGCCTGGGCTTAAAGAAGGGATAATTGCAATTACTGAGGAAAAGAGAGAACCGAGAAAGGAAGAGAAAATCGCACTCTTAAAACTCATTATTTCTTGGACAGATTTGGAGTCACACCTTTCTTCTGTATTATCAAAAATCGAAAAAACCAAGGTTGGCAAGGCAAACAGGCCAAAGATACAAGGCAAAAGGGGCTCTGAGAAAAAGAAATTGTACTTTAGAGTGATTATGCCTAAAACTCCAGAAAAAAGAACAATTACAAATGCCAAAAGCTTATTGCTATCTGATAAAACAAAATAGGCAAGAACAAACAACAACACAAGAAAAATAAAAACAAAGAAATTAGAGAAAAAAAGAAAAAGAAGATAAAATAAAGGCAAGAGAAAAACAGCAAACAAAGAACCGAAAAGAAAGCCAGAAATATAAAGAGAGGGGTTTTGGCAATTGGGCTGTCCAAGATTTAGTGAGTAATTGTCAATGGTTGACACGTTGAAAAACAGCAAAGGCATTATGCCACTAATGGTCATAGATATTGCAAGAGAAAAGAAAAAATAAAAAGAGTTTGTAATAATTGAAAATGCACCTAAAAAAAGCAAAAGATATGCTAAAACATTAAGGTGAAAGCAAGGAATAACCCCTAATAAAAACCCCAGAAACACGCCCAAAAAGATCTCTATAAAAATCATGAGTAACCTCCACACTTATCAAAATAAAACTTGTAGGCAATAATCTCTGGAGAGCCATAATAATACTCAAATCTGGATTTTATTGTAATCTCTTGGTTTGCCTCTCTTGCATATTCTAGTCTTTCTGCTGTTTTGTTTGTGGGATTAAAATAAACTCCTGAAATGCAATCATAAGAATCGCAAAGCTCGAAAAAAAGAACATTTGATTTAATTTCTATGTTTTTTAGGTTTCCAGAAACAAGATAAACACCAACTTTTGCATCTTCTGATAAAAGAAAAGAAATAGAAACTAAAGATGCCTCAAAGAAATACATAATTGTTAGAATGCCCAAAAGGGCAAAGGCACTTGTAAAGATAAGTATCTTGAATAATTTCTTTTCAAACATTTCTATTAGTCTTATTTTTTCTTTTTCTTTCTAGAAATGTTTGTGGTTTTTCTTGTTTTTATAACCTTCTTTGGCTTTTTTTGTGTTTTTGAAGTTTTGAAATCAGTTTTAGAGTTATCACAAAGAATGCCAATAACTTCTTTTGGTTTTCTAGAAATTGATTGAACAAGCCTTATTGAAACAATTGATTTTAATGGATATTTCTTTTTAGTGTCTATTGTATAGATCTTGCCAGGCCTGTAGAAATCATCTAATAACCTAACTTGCACATTTTTTGGAGTGGTTATTATTACTTCGCCAAAGGTAGTGTCAAACAACACTCTTGAAGAATAAAAGAACGCAACCAATATACAAGATAGAACAATCATATAATTGATGTTTGTTGAATAGCCAGCAATCACAAAAAGAATAGCAAGAATAGTAAAACCAGAGCCAATAAACAAAAACTTATTCCTGTTATATACAAACTCAGGAAGAATCAACAAGCCATATAAAAAAAGCAAACAAACCAAAAGTATCTTTAAAAAAAGATTCTGTTTAATAAATAAACTTACAAATATGCTTGCTATAAAAAACAATTGAAATAATAGGTATTTGCTATTCATGTTATTTTCTCTTTATTCGTTAACATAATAAAATGCTAAATTAACATCTGTAAATTTTGTTGATTGCTTTAAATTTTCTATTGTTATATTGTATTTATCTTCTGTAAGTAAAATATTATCTTTGTTTTTATTAATATAAAGATTCAATTGTAGATTGGTATCTGTTACATAATAATCTATTCTTTCAAGCTGTGCAATTGATCCTTCCATTGAAAAAATATCCATTGTTCTTAGCTTGACTTTAGTAATTGCTTTGTTAATGTCTGTTGTGCCAAACACAGAGTTTGAAAAAAACAATGTAAGGATTAATACAAAGCTTATAATTATTATAAACTCCAAACTAATCTGTGCTTTTTTATTCATTATTTATTCACTTATTAGTGTAATATTGCCGTCTGCTTTTTTTTCTATCATTAATATTCCTGAAAATCCAGGACCAATTTTATTACAATCTACAAATTGCTGGCTTTGCAAAAAGAGCTCTCTTTGGAATTCGCAAACACTATTATTACAACCTGGTGGCAACGGCTGTTGCTTTGATATCGTTATGTTATAATTTAATTTCTTTGCAGCAACATTACAATCTAATTTCGTGTTTCTTGGTAAGTAAAAGTAATATTGCTTTTTTCCATAGCCGTCTTGGGATGCCAATTGTTCAATATTAATAGCTAGATCTTCAATGTTCTTTTTAGAAACAACAATTGCTTGAGTGTCTTGTAATACATTTTCGGAAAATTCAATAGATGGCAGGATCATTGCTTGAAAGAACAATAAAAATATTGCAAGTAGTACTATTATCTCTATTGAAAGTTGTCCTTTTCTGTTCATAAATTGTCACATTTAAAATATTATTAACAACAAAAATGCAAGAAGCACAGCTGGAGTAAAGGCCAGTGTCTTCCTCAAATATATTGTGTTGTTCACTAATTTATTGTTATACATATCTTTTAAAAAAGTTATGTCTTTCTTGGATAAGCCACAGGCTTTGCTAGAATCTATCTTTAACCCCTTATAATATGTTCCTAAAGCAATTTCTTTTATTTTGTTAAAGATGTTTGGTTTTTTTTGTATTACTTTTTTATTTATATAATAGTAATTGTATACTGGAAGATCTCCTTCTTTTAGTTGTGCTATTTTCTTTTTCTCAATTAGCACTTTTTCTTTTACATATCTTAAATATACAAACAACAATGAAATCAAAACAACAATGCCCGAGATATTTAATAACATAATAAATAGTTCGCTTGTTAGCTTGTTTAAGAAAAACAATATTGCTAAAAGAACTAGGTTTAAGGCCAAGACTATATAGTAAAAATATCTTTTTGTTTTTATTCTAAATATCAGAAATGTAAAGGCAAAGGAGATTGTAAAGATTAGAATAAAGTTAGTTATATTAAATAACAACAACAAAAGACTAATTAAAATCAATACTAATATTGAATCAAGAAGCAACACAAGGTTTTTTTTAGAAAACATCTTGTTTAGTAGTAGCTCTCTATATTGCTTTTTTTTTAATAATAGATATTTAGAATAGATTAGAATCCATGGCAGAACCATAAATGCACTTGCCACAAACAAGATAAGAGAAAAGATAGGCAATGTTTCTAATTTGCCTAAGCCAATATCAAACAAACCAAGAGTGCTTTGCATTGTTGGGATTATTGCAGAGATCGCAATAAATAGCTTTGTGTCTCCTCCTGCTATTACTCCTAATTGCCAGAGAGTAATAAATACAACTAATGAGATAATTATTGAATATAATAATGTTAATAATAAGTTATAGTTTTTAGAAACTAGAGCAAAAGTAATGTTGTATGATATTCCAAAAACCAGAAAAAACAAAATTAGTTTGTTTGAAATAGTTCTGGTTTTGATATCAGAAAAAGAAGCAAGCACTAAAAACAAGAATACAAAAAAAAGCATTATAATTGTTACATAAAACATGTTATCTTATTTTATAGATTTATAAAGATGTTAAGATATTATCTCTATAGTTTAGTATTTTTGCTTTAGCAAGAGATACTAGAATATTTAGGTTTATTATCATAAGGCCTGTAATGATTACAAGCATTACTCCAAAAACAATTATTACTAGATATTCTAAAGAAACTTGTGCTTTTTTATCTTCTAGTAATTTTCTAAACATATTTTTATCTTATTCTAAATTATAATTATTTATGGGACTATACAATCTGGTGCTGGTAGTGTTGGTGCAGAATATGCATTGCCCTTTTTAGCAACCAATGACATATTGTATTTTGTTTTTGATGTTAATGCAGGGCTTATATTAGTTATTAACACTTTGTTGTTACTTGTTGGCTCTACACAATTGTCTATGTTAACATCTCCATTTACAACTACACAATATTCTGTTACTCCTTTAGTTACAGAAGGATTAATAACATATGTTGCATTTTTATCATCAATACAAGTAACACTAATGATTGTTGGTGGTATTATTGTGTTTGTTACTAGTTCTTGATAAGACCTTGTGGTTTCTTCGCTACTTTGTCTTCCGCTTGTGCTTGTTCCAAGAACAACGCTAACAACAATGACCGCAACAAGTATTGCTGCGCCTATAAGAATTAAATATTCCAATGCTCCTTGTCCTTTTTGTTTAAATCTCATTTTATCATTGAATTATTGTGTTTTTGTTTTTGTGTTTTGGTTTATTTTGTTTTTAAAAAGAAAAAAAATCAAAAAAATCCTGTTTTAAAACAGGATTTTGAATTTATGACTTTCTAGTAACATAAATTGCATTTGAATATGCTGTTGCTCCAGATGAAGCGGTTGTATGTAATGCAATTTTGTGTTGTTTATTTACTTCACATGCACCAGCATTCTCTCCTGAGTAAGAGCTTGTTGTTGAGTCTGCGGTTATATTTTGTATAGTATCATCAATAACTAAATTTACATCTCCTCCATTGTGTGTATAGCTAATCTTTAGTACATTACCATCACAATTTGCTGATTGGAGAACTGATGCAATTGCAGTTCCTGAAATTGCTTGGTTGATTCTGTCTCCGCCTTGAGATGCATTTTTTTTACTTGATGAACCCATACCTACAAGTAATGCGATGACGATAACAGCAATTAATACTGCACCACCGATCAATAATAGGTATTCAAGTGCACCCTGTCCTTTTTTATTAAACTTCATTTTTATTCCTCCGTTTAATTTTAGTTTTTTTGTTTTTGTTTTTTTGGTTTGGTATATATTTAATTGCTTAAATATATCTTTTATTTATTTTATTTGTAAAATAATTATTTATTATTGTTATAGATTATATTTATATACCTTTCTGTTTAGTTAGCCGAACTAAAAGACCCCTTAAAGCTCATTGCTATGTGGCTTATTTCTTGCTTTGTGTGTGGCTAGTTAGTGCCAGAAATTACCTTTTTAAGATAGCCAAATATTGTGGTGTTATGATTCATAGCTGTCTGCTTAAGGTAATAGCCAACCAAAAGAGCAGCTAATACAACAATACCAACAATTAATAACACTTCTAGGCTTACTTGCCCTCTCTTATCTTTTAATAGTTCTTTTAGTTTCATATTTTATATAGCCTCTATTAGTATTCCAGATATCACTGCTTGTGATACCATATATATTATAAAAGAAACAATAACCATTACTGGAAAGAAGACAACAGCTTTTGTAAACTTTCCTTGTCTCATCAAACTAATAATAACAGCAGCAGCTGCAACCTCTATCAATAAATAAACATCAAGTAAAAAAGCTAATGACTTTTGAGTAGCAGTGGCAGTTGCCAAAGCACTCTCTGTTGCAACACCAGCAGTTGAAGATATTGTTGTTAAAAACTGAGTAATAACGTTTGTCAGACCAAAAATAAAAGGAGCAATCACAGCACCTGCAGCAAATATGAAAATAACTTGTAGCATTGTCTTTGTTTCTCTTTCCTTTTTGATCCTAAACATCTGCTTTGTGTCGTTTGCTATTTCTTCAAGAACCTCAGCAAGCTGAGCACCTGTCTTTAAACACTCTTGAATTAAAGTAACTGTTCTTCTAACAATCTTAGATTCTATTCTTAGGGCCATATGCTCTAAGGACTGAGACATTGTGTCCCCCATCTCAAGTCTTCTAATAACCTCATCAAACTCTTTTGAAAGAGGCCCAAAGTCTGCAGAAC
Source organism: archaeon (assembly GCA_029563035.1). Next base: position 203,884 of record JAKQTP010000138.1, read on the forward strand.
TTGCTTCTCTTAAAGCATAGTCAAGAGACGATCCTGATTTCATGGTGTCAGCAATCAACCTAAGTGCTTCTGGCCAATACTTCTCTATCTCATCAAGATTTTTAAAATACAAATAAAATGGCATACCTAAACCAAGATCTAAAATTATAGCAAAAAGCAAAATACCAACCCTAGCATTTATCAAAAACGCAAGAACACCAATTAATAATGAAACAATTATGACTAATGCAAACCATGTTGAGGTTTTTATCTTTAGTTTTTGTGAATATAGATAAATCTGGTATCTATCCATCAACTCTTTTAATTTTCCCATTTTCTTCTATCACGTTTTTGGTTCTATCATCTTAATGTAATATGCTATAAATACAAATATAGCAGGCATTACAACAACATAAACAACTGCAAGCAATGTTGGAGTTAATATCCCTGGAAGGAAAAGCTCTCCGCCTTGCCCAATTGGTGCATTTGCAATTGCACTTAAAATTGCCAAAAATACAGGCAAAACAATAGCAACAAAAATAAAAATAATACCAAAGAAATTCATTTTTTCTCCGAACTGCTTTGATGCTTCAAGTAAATCAAAAGAAACCGAGTCTGCAACACTATCAATACTTTGTGAAAGATTTCCACCTGTATTTAATGTTCTAACAATATGAAATATTGCAATATTAAAACTCTTTGATTGGCTTCTTAATGCCATGTGCCTTAATGCTGTTTTTGTGTCTGTTCCGTTTTCAATTTCCATTATTGTTCTTGACATCTCTTGGGAAAGAACTCCGTAATCGTTCTTTGCAACTGATTGCAAGGTTTTATACAAACCAATACCTGCCTGTAACTCTGTAGAAATGTGTCTTAGAACATACGGTAGTTCAGTATCAATCATTACTCCCCTAGTCTTTGCTTTTTGCATTGGAACAAGATATGCAAACCCGCCAACAGCCATTAAAAATATAAAAATCACAATAAACGGCCAAATTATCAAAAACAACGGGTTAATGATAGCAATTATTCCAAGAGTTAATATTCCAATAAAAAAAGTCACAAGTAAAGAATAAATTACAGATAGAACAAGGTGTTGAACAAGAGTTTTTTTAATATCTGCAGAATACAAATAAAATGCAATCTTTCTTCCTATACTTTTCTTGATTATGGATTTTACAATATAATTAATAAAACCAGGAACTGCCTTGTAAATCTTTACTGCGCCTTTATCTAGTTCTGAGGTAGAATTTGCTAAAAGCTTGGCCTCAGTATCAACATTAAGTTTAGCAAGTTTACCTTCAGAGATTATATCTCTAAGTTCTTTCATGTGTGTTTCAGAAATATTACCAGATACTCCTTTTGCACGATCTTTATCTTTAATCTTAGAAACTATGTTTTGTACAGCATCAAGATCTACTTTTGGTGCTTCAGAGTTATCTTTATCTAACTCTTTCTTTAGAATCTTAAGTCTCTTATCTTCTTCTGGCATTTTCTAAATCACTCATTTTTTTTAGCATTATTTGTGTATACTTCTTGTATTGCTTTAGATACTTCGTTTATGCTTCTTATATTATTTTTAACTAAATCATTTATAAGGTTTATCCTTTCTTCTAAAATGCGTTTTATTTCTGCATCTCCATATTTAGTATATGTTTTAATTATCTCAAAGAACTTTATTGGCTCTTTTGTTCTTTCAAGATTGTCTGTTTGAGGATTCCATCTAAAGATTATACTTGCTTGTGGATTATTTTCAAATACTCCTGTAATTTCTGCAATTTCTACAATTCTTCTGACTAGCCCTCTTGAAGTGTTCATTCTTTTTTCAACAATAATGAAATCAAGACCTGCAAGCATTAGCATTGGAACGTCCATTGGCGGAGAGGTGATTCTAACAAGAGTTTCTCTTGCTGAGTTTGCGTGGATTGTACCCATACACCCGTCGTGACCAGTGTTCATTGCAGTAAATAAAGTGCTTGCCTCATGATGTCTAATTTCACCAACTATTATTCTGTCAGGCCTCATTCTTAATGTGTTTTTAACAAGAATTTCAAGGGTCAATTCTCCTGTTCCTTCTAGACCAGGAGGCTTTCCTTCAAAACGAATAATGTGTTTGATTGGCAATTTTAATTCTGCAGTGTCTTCAATAGTTAGAACTCTGCTTGAATCAGGAATAAAGTTTGCAAGAACATTAAGAAAAGTGGTTTTACCAGAACCAGTTCCACCAGATATTAAAATGTTTGCAGGCTTTGCACCAAGTCCTTCAACAGCCATCCAGAGAAATGCAGCAACTTCTAAATTGACTGTTCCAAAATTAATTAAGTCTACTATGGTATAAGGATCAGCCCTAAACTTTCTAATAGTTATTGTTGAACCGTCAATGGATGCTGGAGGAATAGTTGCATTAACACGAGAGCCATCAGGAAGTCTAGCATCAAGCAAAGGATTGGAAATATCTACTCTTCTGCCTAGTATTCTTGCAATTTTATCAATGATGTCTTGTATTTCATCATCAGAATAGAAAATAATGTTTGTATACATCATTCCATAATCTCTGTGATAGATATATACTGGCTTTTTTGGGCCTATTATCATTATTTCTTCAAGCTTATTATCATTTATCAAAGTATCTATTATTCCATATCCTACCATTTCAGTAACAACTGCTTTAGCATAGAAATCAAACAAATGTTTTGGGACATTTATCTCTGGAGCATTCTCTAAGATTTCCAAAATCTTTTGATAATAAATATTTTGTCTTTGTTTTGGGTCTCTTATTTTATAAGGATCAGTAGAAACAAGTCTTGTCGTTGCTTCTTTTAAAGTGTTTATTATTAATTTTTGACTAGGTGATGGTTTTGGGATGTTTGTTTTATAATAGAGTAATGGCTCATCTGGGACTCTATAAACTTCAGTCTCGCCATATTTAGTAATAAGCGTTCCTGTTCTTTCCCATTTAGCGATTAAAGCATCTGCTGCTTTTTCATCTTTTATGTCTCCCATTAAAGACTTTAAAGATTCTTGAGATTGTTTAGGTGCGACTTTGTTTAATTCCTGAGAAACAGAACTAAATGCGTCTTTAAGATTATCAAGCTTTGGCTGTTCTTTTGGCTTTGGTTCAGGCACTGGTTGTGATTTTGGCTCTTCTGTTTTTATCTCTGTTTTTAAGGGCTCTTGTTTATCTGCATCTACTTTCTTGGTTGGCTTTTCAGATTTTTCCATCTGTGCCTTTAGTTCATCTAGATATGATGCCAATTAATTTCACCTTTTATTCAATTAATATTATTTGAGATAATAACGCTTCTAGCTGTATCCTGTCGTTTGCACCCTGCACTAGCCTGTAATTAAACTCAGCAATCTTGTCTATTATTTTTAGTTTTTTGTCAATTGGGATTTTATCTTCTGGATATGCGATTATTTTTTTATAGATGTGACTGATTATGTCTTCTCCTGAAAGGCCATGATCAAACAACAATGTCTCTAATGTAGTTCGTGCTTTTAAAAAATCCTTTGAAAGACAAGCTTCAATTAAGTTTAGAATATCTTGTGGCTGAGCAGAGTTAGAAACAACATAGATATCTTTTTCTGTTATGTGGTCTGTTGTTGAAGCAGCAGTCTGCAAAAGATTAATCGCAGTTCTTAGATCTCCCTCGCACACTTCGTTAATTGCGATGATTGCCTCTTGGTCTATTTTTATTTTTTCTTCTTTAACAATATATTCTATTCGCTCTTTTATGTCTTCCTTTATTAGAGGCTTAAACTTAAATAATGCACATCTGCTTTGTATTGGCGGGATCAGTTTAGAAGAATAGTTTGCATTAAGAATAAACCTGACTGTGTTTGTGTATTTTTCCATTGTCCTTCTAAGAGCCTGCTGAGCTTCAGGAGTTAAAGCATCAGCTTCATCTAAAAATATAATCTTAAAACTTGAAGTTAAAGCAATGGTTCTTGCAAAATCTTTGATTGCTCCTCTAACTACTCCAATGCCTCTTTCATCACTAGCATTTAGCTCTAAAAAATCCTGAGAATATCCGTCTTTAAATAGCTCTTTAGCTAAGGCAATTGCACAACAGGTTTTGCCGACACCTGGTGGCCCAGCAAAAAGCATGTTAGGAATTGATTTGTTCTCCACATATTTCTTAAGCTTAGAAACAACATGTTTTTGGCCAGAGATATCATTAAGCCTCTGAGGCCTATACTTTTCTGTCCATGGTGCTGAATTCGTAATCATGATATTATTCCATTAAATATTATATATTATTTAACTATTCTAATAGTCTAGCAACTTGTTTTTAAATATATTCTTTTAATTTTCTAAACTATTTAAAACTCTTTTGGGGCTTAGAATATTATATTAAAGAAAGTGATATTATGAAAAAAGCCCTTAAAATAATTTTATTTTTCCTATTGTCCTATGTTTTAGCACAAGGATTATTTTATTTTTTTGCAAAAGAGAATTTCTTTACAAGTCCAATGTATATACTTTTGCCAATTGTGGCATTCTTTGGATTATATCTTTTAACACCAGTTGTTGAAAAATACACAAAATGGAACAAATGGACTCTTCTTGCTATTTTTGTTGCTATAAGCGTTTTGTGCTATATTTTGATAATTTACATCTTTGCTTATGAAATTTATGTTGTATTAAATAATATGGCAATACCTAAAAATCTAGGAATCTGGAAGCAGTTAATTTCTTCTTCATTTTTGGGATTTATAGTTTCTGGCGCAATCGGGATTATTGCTTCTGAAAAATAACATGAAAACAATTTTTATAAAAACTTTTGGTTGCACCTTGAACCAAAGAGATAGCCAAGACATTGTTTCTGGAATATCAGAAAGCAAGGACGAGAAATCTGCAGACCTGGTTGTTATAAACACATGCGGAGTAAAAGAACAGACAGAAACGAAAATCTACAAGTATATTTCTGATAACCTAAAAACAATTAAAGACAAAGAAATTATAATTACCGGTTGTCTTGTTGATATTGATTCTAAGAAACTAAAAGAGCTTTTGCCAAAAGCAAAGATGTACGGGATCAAGGACAAAGAAAAGCTATTAAAATATCTGGACAAATTTAGGAACAAAAAACAAGAAACAAAACACGAAATTACAAAAGCAATAATTATAGCAAACGGTTGCCTTGGCAACTGCGCTTATTGTGCAGTTAAATTTGCGAGAGGAAAACTAAAAAGCAAAAGTATTAAAAAAATAAAAGAAGAAATAGCAGAAGCTGTAAAAAACAACACAAAAGAAATACTCTTGACTGCTCAAGATACTGGTTGCTATGGCCTTGACATTAATACAAATATTTCTTGCCTTCTTAAAGAAATAATAAAAATGCCTGGTGAATTTAAGATACGGCTTGGTATGGGAAACCCCCAACATTTCAAAAAATATAAAAAAGAGATTTGTGAAATATTTAAATCTGAAAAAATGTATAGCTTCTTGCATGTGCCAATACAAAGCGGTAGCGATTCTGTTCTTATGAAAATGAACAGATACTATACTAAGAAAGAATATCTGGACTTGATATCTTATTTTAGAAAGAACATAAAAGACCTGACACTAGCAACAGATGTTATTGTGGGTTTTCCTACAGAAACAGAGAAGGATTTTTTAGAAACAATTGAAATTATCAAGAAATGCAAATTTGATGTGGTTAATATTTCTAGGTTTGGAAGAAGAAAAGGAATAGAAGCAAACAATTACAAAGATTTGAACGGAGGAATAAAAAAAGAAAGATCTAGAATTGTTACAAAACTTTGTGCAAATATCGCTCTTGAAAATAACAAAAAGCTTATTGGAAAAACACAAGAGATACTTTTAACAGAGATTGGTAAAAACAAAACATTGATAGGAAGAACAAAAAGTTACAAGCAGGTAGTGGTGCCAAAAGAAAAACTCGTTCTTGGAAAAACACAAAAAGTAAAAATCACTGTTGCAAAACAAGGATATCTTGAAGCTAAGCTTGTTTTTTAGCAAAGGTTAATTATTTAAAAAGAATTCTATTAATATATAATATAAACAAAGTAATATTTATTAAAAAATTAGAAAAATAAAATGGAGAATTAGTATGAGTATGGATATTGCTGTTGCATTTAAAAAGTATGTAAAAAACATAAAAATTGTTTTTGCAACTAGCCTTTTGTTTATATTTACGATGTTTTTGGTTAATCCATTGTTTAGCCTATCAGGAGGAAGTATTAACCTTACTTATGAACTGTTAAATCAAGATCCATTAATTATTATTTTAACACTTATTGCTTTTATTGCAATAATATTTGCATATACTCTTTTTCAAACAATCATTGTTTTTAAGATGGGAAGAGAGTATGACTTTGATAATAAAAATTCTAGAGAAATAAAAAGACCGTTTATTGAACTTTTAAAATTTAATGTTTCTTTTTTCTTGCTTTTGTTTATAGCGTTGTGTATTCTTTTTGATTTTGGGATTATAAACAACATATTTGTAAACATTATATTGTTTGTAATAACCTTGTTATTCTGGTTTATACCGCAAATTATTGTTATAGAAAAACAAAGTGCAGAATACTCTATTGTTTTAAATATAAATTATATAAAGAAAAAGCCAGTATATTTTGTTTATCTGTTTGTAACAGTTTTTATATTGACACTTTTAACTTATATAATTGATGTTATCTTTGGAGTGTTTGCTGGACCAATCATTGCAACGGTTTTCTTTGTAATGTTTGTTATTCCATTTATTGAGATTTTAAAAACAGAAGTTTATCTTGGTAAATACGATTTATTAAAGCCATTCAAATAGAGATCAAATATGCAAGTAATAGATAAGATTGATAAATATATAATTGAGCAATTAGCTGTTAATGGGAGAGTATCTTTTGCAAATATCGCAAAGGAGATTAACCTAACAGATGTTGCTGTAAAGAAAAGACTAGACAGATTAACACAAAGGGGAATTATCAAATCTATTACTGCAGAGATTGATTATGAGATACTTGGATTTAACGAAAAGGCAGAAATATTAATCACGATTGACCCATCTAAACAAAATGACATTATTAAAAAACTAAAAGAAATGGAAGATGTTAAAGAAGTCATAGAGGTTACTGGCGAATATAATGTTCTTGCTAGGGTTATGGCTCTTGATAAAGGAGATCTCAAGGCCTTGCTTGACAGCATCTTTAAGATTGACGGGATAACAAAAGCAAGCATTCTAACAATTTTAAAAGAACATAAAAACAGCAAGAATCTTCCAAGAAAGATTTTACAAACTACTTTTTAGAATAAAATGGACTTAATAATCTCAGAGAAGGCAATTGCAGGAAAAAGGATTGCAAGTATTCTCTCAAAAAATAATTTCACAACAACAGTGGAAAACGGGGTGCACTGCTTTTCATTTAATTCTAATGGCAAAGAGATGTTAGTCATACCACTTAGAGGGCACATCAATACTGTTGATTTTGTTGGAGACAACAATTACTGGAATATCTACACTCTTGATCTTCTAGCAGACAAACAACTTACTTATCTGCAAGTTGAGAAAGGAATAATTGCAAATTTAAAAAAGAAAAGAGAAAATCTACAAAACATTATTGTGGCAACAGATGCTGATCGTGAAGGAGAAGCGATTGGTGTAGAGGCTTACAATTATGTTATTGAGAATAATAAAAACACAAAGTTACACAGGGCTTATTTTAGTGCTTTGACTGAAAAAGAAGTTACTGAGTCTTTTAAAAATTTGAGAAAGGTTGATTTTAATTATGCAGATTCTGTGTTTACTCGTCAAGAAGTTGATCTGTTGTGGGGGGTAATACTAACTAGATATCTTTCAGTAGTATCAAACAGAAAAGGCAAGCTTTTCATTTCTGCAGGCAGGGTACAAACTCCGTTACTAAACTTTATTGTAGAAAGAGAACTTGAAAGACAAAAATTTGTGCCTGAAAAATATATTGAAATAATTGCGAATTTTGAGAAAACAAAAATCAAGTTTTCTGGAAACCATAAAGATGGCAAGTTTTTTGATATTGAGAAAGGAAAAAAAATATTTGAAAGTATCAAAAACGAAAAAAAGGGCGTTGTCAAAGCAGTTTCTAAAAAAGAAAAAACACTTAACAGGCCAGAACCGTTTAATACAACTAGCTTTCTTAGAGCAGCATCTTCTGTTTTTGGGATCAGCACTAATCAAGCAATGAATATTGCAGAATCACTTTATCAACAAGGGTTGATTAGCTACCCTAGAACAGACAATACTGTTTATCCTGCAAGTGTAAATCTTAAAGAAATTGTAGAAATTGTTTTGCAAGATAAAGATTATAATGCAGTTGCTAAAGAAATATTATCTAAACCAATACACCCATCAAGAGGAGCAAAAGAAACAACAGACCACCCACCAATCTACCCTGTTGGTTATTCTAATAAACTATCTGGCGGGGAGAAAAAAATCTATGACCTTATTGTTAGAAGATTTCTTGCTACTCTTTATAGAGATGCAAAGACGCAGAATATCTCTGCATTAATTGATATTAAAAAAGAGCCTTTTGTTGTTACTGGACAAACCATAATTGAGCCTGGTTGGAAGAAAATCTATCATTTTTCTAAACTTAACGAGACGATTTTGCCAGATCTTAAATCAGGGGATATCGTAGATGTTATTGATATTGTCCAGGAGAACAAAGAAACAACACCACCAAGTCGTTATACAGAAGCTGGCTTGATCAAACTAATGGAAGAACAAAACCTAGGAACTAAATCTACAAGGCCAGTGATTATTAAAAAATTAAGAGACAGGGGATATATTCAAGGCACAAAAAGCATATCTGCCACTAACATCGCAATTGCTGTTTGTTCTGTTCTTAATAAACATTGTGAATTAATAACACAACCAAAATTAACAGCTAATATTGAAGATGAGATGGAACTAGTCGCTACTGGCAAAAAGAAAAAGCCAGAGGTTGTTGATGAGACTAGAGGGATATTAAAGAACATAATTAAAATTTTAATTGCAGAAAAAAACGACATATCTCAAGAACTTAGAGCAGCAACCAGAAACGATTCAATTTTAGGGAAATGCACTATTTGTGGAAAAGATCTGATAATAAGAATTAGTAAAAATAACAAACAGTTTGCTGCATGTTCTGGATATCCTGCTTGTAGAAACACCTTTCCATTACCTCAGAAATATAAAGTTGAAGGAACAGGAAAGGTTTGCGAGGTGTGTGGTAACCCAGAGATCAAAATATTAACAAGGCGTGGTGGGATTGATGTTTGCTTAAATCACAAATGTGCAAAAAGAATTGAACAGCAGAAAGAATATGAGGCAAGGCTAAAAGAAAAGCAAGAAGCCAGAGAAGAGAAAGCAAAGGCCAAGGCAGAAAAAGAAAAACAAAAGAAAGAAATGGTTGCAAAGGCAAAAGCAGACAAACCAAAAACAAAGACAACTAAAAAGAAAAAATAATTTAATTAACTGGTTGTATTTTTATTATTTGTTGGATTAATTGCTTTTTTCGTGCTTCAGGGATGTTAATTCTTCCATTCCTTATTCGCGAGATAATCTCGGCTTTATAGCCATTTTTTACTGCATTAATAAATGCATTTTTGGCCATTGCACTAGTAGCTGGCAAATTACGTGAATCTAATAAGTCAATTGTTTTGGAACTGCAAACATTATCTATTATGCTATTTAATTGGCTTTCGTAATTTGTTCTGAGGGTTCTGTTTCTTAAAGCAGATTCAATTTCTGCCCTTGAAAAATCTAATAACAACAATCTAAAGACAGGGTGATTTATATTTGTTGCAACGATGTGTCTTGCATCAACTCCTACTGCTGAAAGTTGTCTTTTTACCTCTCTGGCTTTTTCAGGGGACCTTTGGATTTCATTTAGTAAATAGCCATTATTTAAATATTTTTTAACAACATTTATTTTTGTTTCTGGAAATCTTTTACCTGCATCTAATTTCTTAAATGTTCTTCTTACATCTTCAATCTTTGTACCACTTGTAAATCTAGAACCAGTTACTTCATTCATTGATCTAATGAAAGCAGAAATATTAATGTTTCTTTCTGGCTGATGACCTATAGTTCCTTTGGGGGTTTTTTGTGATTTTGGTTTTCTTAGTGTTCTCGCATCTATCAATCTATTTGGTTGTACTTTCACATCTGGGACTTTCACGCCTATTGGTTTCTTTCCTGGAGATTTCGCACCTTTTACTAATGATTTCGCCCCTACTAATCTTCTTGAGGTTTTCGTGACCATTAATTTTCCTGGTGCTTTCAGGTTAATTAATCTTCTTGAAGCTTTCATCCCTATTGGTCTATATCTCATTGGTTTTGCCATAAATAATCTACCCCTTATATTTTAAATAAAATAATAACATTTTAAAAAGCTTGTTATCAATTAAGATGGGATTTTTATTTTGCAGGAAGAGCAATTATAGATAAACAAAAACACTAAGAGATTGATTTGTTCTTATCTTTATAAAGATAGCATTTAAAATATATTCTATGTATATAAAATATTATGAAAAAGAACACTCTAAAAAATAAAAATAAGAAAAAAGGGCAAGGCTCAATTGAAACATTGTTGTTGTTTGGTGGAGCAGTATTACTTGCAACAATTGTAATTGTCATAATTGTAGGGATAGGTTCTAGTTCTAAACAATCTACTGAAAAAAGCGCCAGCTCAGCAATAACCATGTCAAAGACTGTAATACCTGCTGTTCTTCATTCTGTTGCTTGTGTAAGTATAAATTGTGATGTTCTTTTTCAAAGTTTTAGTGATGGAAATAACGAATTAGTAATTGATGATGATATAGATAATAGAAAAGAAATTAAAAATAACAGAATTACGCTAGATAGCCAATTAGGTATAGGACCCCATTCTGCTTATATTCTTACCACCCTAGATGGCGGATCAGCAAAGTCAAATACATATAGATGGGATGTTTCTAGCATGATCCCGCCACCTGGCACAGGACAAGTTGAAAAGCCTACTGCAACACCAAAAGGAGATACTTACTCAGAGCCACAAAGTGTAAATTTAAAAACGAATCCACAGGACGCTACAATCTATTACACTACTGATGGTAATAATCCAAACACCTCTTCAACAACCTACACTACTCCAATATCAATCACTCAAACAACAACTCTAAAAGCAATTGCTTGTAAAGCAGGCATGACAGATAGCGCCATACTTACTGAAATTTATACGATAACACCTCCAACACACATAAATTTGACTTTCAGACCATCTGCTGGTTTTATAGAGGGTATAGGAGAACAAATAAAAATAATCACTGAACCTTCTACTGATGAAATCTGGTATACTCTTAATGGATCAAACCCTGAAAGAAATGGGAGGAATTCTACACTTTACGAAGACGACATTAGAATTGTGGAAAAATTTACAAGAATAAAAGCAATTGCATATGGCGATAGAATTAATAGCGGTGTGCAAAAAGCAGAATATACTGTTGTAGGACATGTTGCTGACCCGATTGCTGAGCCAACATCAGGGTTTGTTTCTAGAGATGCATCGTTGACTTTAAGCACAACAACTCCAGAAGCAAGAATTTATTACACAACTGATGGAACCGATCCTGATGGGAGTAACTTTTATCAAACACCAATACCATTTAATGAGGTGTGTACAGATCGATGTAATATTAAAGCAATTGCCATATTAGATAATAAAAGCCAAATTTCATCTTTTGATTATACTTTAAAAGACACAGAGGTAGCAACACCTACTGCAGACCCTACAAATTTTAATTTTAGAGACCCTATAACCGTTACATTAAAAACAAACACAAGCAATGCTGTAATATATTACACCTTAGATGAAAGCACACCTACAGATAGATCTACTATATATGATAGAGAGATAAAAATTACAGAAACAACAACAATAAAGGCAATTGCAATATTGGACGAGGTTAGCAGTGGCGTGCTAACCGTGACTTATGAAAGATCACTGTCTTCAAATTCTGAAGGAACACCATAATTTTCTTAAATAAATTGGTTGGGTTTTTAAACTATTTCTAATATAATATTATTTGTATAATTATGGTTGATATAAAAGCAAAGCTTACTGTTAGAGAAGCAGAAATTTATGATGTTGGAAAAGACATTGCAAAAATAGATCCAGTGGTATTTGAAAGAATGGGCTTGACAACAGGAGACACTATAAGAATTAGCAATCTTAAAAATGACAAGGCAGTTATTGCTTATGCTGTAAGAGGCAAAGTAACAGATGCAGGACTAAACATTATCAAGATGGATGGAAACCTAAGACAAAACTCTAGTTCTAAGATTGATGATGAAGTGTATATTGAAAAGATAAACTGCCTAATCGCACACGCAGTTACGCTTGCACCACCTGTTGAGATTCCTGATCTTAAAAGAAACGACATTATTAGCTATATTCATGACAGGATTGTTAACAAGAACATACTAGAAGGAAATGTGGTAATAATCAGAGGCATTAAAATATTTATCAACGAAGAATCAAGAGACCTTTCTTTGACAGTTACAAAAACCTTGCCAAAAGGAGCAGTAAAGATTACTGCTAACACCAAATTGACAATCTCTGAAAAGCCAATTGAAACAAGTAAATATGGAATAACCTATGATGATATTGGCGGACTTAAAAAAGAAATAGAAAGTATTAGAGAAATGGTTGAATTACCGATTAGAAGACCAGAGATATTTAAGAAACTAGGGATAACCCCGCCTAAAGGGATATTACTGCATGGCCCTCCAGGAACAGGAAAGACCTTGCTTGCAAAAGCAGTAGCTTCTGAGACTGATTCTTATTTTACAATAATTAATGGACCAGAGATTGTTAGCGGAGTATATGGTAAATCAGAAGAGAACCTAAGAAACATATTTGAAGAAGCAGGAAAACAAGAGAATGCAATTATCTTTATTGATGAGATAGATTCTATTGCACCAAAAAGAGAACACATACATGGAGAAACTGAAAAAAGAATTGTTGCTCAATTACTTACATTAATGGATGGGCTAAAGACAAGGGGAAATGTGGTTGTTATTGGTGCGACAAACATCCCTGATTCAATTGATCCAGCCTTAAGAAGGCCAGGAAGATTTGATAGAGAAATAGAAATTAATATTCCAAGTAAAGAAGCAAGAAGAGAAATATTTTTAGTACATACTAGAGGCATGCCATTAATTGATGATGTAAAAATTGACGAGTTGGTAGAACTGACAAATGGCTTTTCTGGAGCAGATGTTTCTGCTCTCTGTAAAGAAGCGGCACTAAAGGCATTAAAAAGGCTAATGCCTAAGATTAACAAAGAAACAGGTACAGAACTATCTAAAGAGATAATGGATGAATTAGTGATTACAAGACAGGATTTCTTGGACGCACTTAATGTTGTTGAGCCATCAGCCATTAGAGAGATAATGGTGCAAATCCCTAACACAAGATGGGAGGATGTAGGGGGGCTTACAGAGATTAAACAAGAACTAAAAGAAATGATTGAATGGCCAATGAAACATAAATTGTTGTTTGAAAAGGTCGGAATAACACCTCCTCGTGGAGTGTTGCTTTATGGACCACCAGGAACAGGAAAGACTCTGCTTGCAAAAGCAATTGCTACTGAAACAAAAGCCAACTTTATTTCAATAAAAGGCCCAGAGATATTTAATAAATGGGTTGGAGAATCAGAAAGAAAGATAAGAGATATTTTTAAGAAAGCAAGACAACTTGCGCCAAGCATCATTTTTATTGATGAGATTGATTCCATAACTTCTGGAAGAACAGGACTTGAGACAAATGATGTTAGAAACAATGTAGTTGCACAATTGTTAACAGAAATGGATGGAGTATCAAATCTTAAAGACATAGTTATTATGGGTGCAACCAACCGACCAGACTTGATTGATCCTGCATTTTTAAGACCTGGAAGATTTGAAAAGCTTCTTTTGGTTCCAATGCCTGATGAAAAAACAAGAGAAAAAATCTTTGAAGTACATATTTCAAAAATGAATGTTGATAAAAAAGTTGTGCCAAGAGAGCTTGCAGCATTAACAGAAGATTTCTCGGGGGCAGAGATAGAAGCTGTTTGTAGAGAGGCTGGCCTATCCAAGATCAGAATGATTATTGAAGATATAGAAAAAGATAACAAACTAGATAACAAAAGACCAGTAGTGACAAGAGATGCGTTTATTAAAGCAATAGACAAATTCAAGTCAAAGAAAGAAAGGCCAAAAAAAGAAGAAAAAGATTATGCAATTAGGTAAATTACTATTTCTTTTTTCTTTTAAAGCTATTTTGAACAAAGAGCTCCCATCGTTTGCCAAGAAGCACTGGTTTTAAGATACCAAAAACATATAGCTCTTGGATTATTAGACTTATTGACCAGCCCATGAAAAATACTGTAAGAGTGTATTTTGTAATTGGAGAGAGCGTAAAATAAACATCGTAACTAATAAAGATAATCAGAAACAGAAAGAAAAAAGTCAGTTGCTCAAAAAAAGGCTTTACCTTTTTTATTTTTTCAATTTGTTCTTCCTGATTTGCCATGATTGTCACACATTATTTGTTATAAACTCATTAATCCTTTTCTGTTCTCAGAATTGAAATCTTTTATTTTATGATTTAGCTTTTCTGGCAAGAAACAAGTGTTGCCGATCTTGTGGCTTTCTATAATTAGATCTTTAAGCTCTTGAACAGAAAGGTTTTCTGTAAAATAAATCTTTGAATTAACTACACCATCTGTGTTCTTCTCAAATACTGATTGTAATCTTACAAAGAAACTAGGAGAGATGTTTTTTGCTAAAGGAAATTTAGATTTCGTGTTTTCAGGAACAGACGATTCTAGCTCTTCTATTGACCAGTTAGGATTTAAATCAGGGATTTGTAAAGATAATTCTTTATTTAACTTTTCAGATTTATAGCCGTTTATCCAGTATACCGGTTTATAGCTTAAAATAGGATCAAGGGCATTGCTTGTTTCATTTGCTATAGAATAGAAATCAGAAAAGATTATTGAAAAGGTTGTTGAGTTTCTTAAACCGTATTTCTTTATGTTGTTTCTAAGCTCTACCCAGTCTATTGTTGGCATGTTTTTGTTTAGCTTTTTACTTTGTGTTAGGTCTGTTGAGAAAAGGGTCTTTTGTATAGGTGTTTTTTCAAACTTGAAATTTGATAGCTCGTATTTGCTTTTTATAAACTTAAAGAAAGGCCCTCTGTCTTTTGCAAGCTCTGTTGAACGAAGCTTTGTATAATATGAAATGTAGTCAGATAAGGAATCTGCAAAATAAATTGCATCATCGCTATCATATGGAATGCCTAGCCTTGAGAGCAAAGTTGAATATCCTGTTATTGAAAGATAGATTTGTCTTGTTTCTTTTAGATTTTTAGAATAATCTTCATTTACTTGCTTTGAGAGGTCTATTGAATTATCTAAAAACTCTAGAGAATCCCAGATTATTGTTTTTAATTTTGCCCAATCAAATACTTTTGTTTTGCCAGTAACATTTACTAGTTTAGAAACATCTATTGTTCCAGTCACAAAAGAGCAATCTTCAAAACAAGGCTGAAAGCCTACTGGAGAAATTAAGTATTTTTTATAATTGTTTGTAAATGGATTTTTTTTGTTTATTGTATCTGGAAAGATTAGATTTATTTTCTCACCAGTAACAATCTTAGAAGAAACCAAATCAAATAAAGTTAATGGCTGGATCTTTCTGTTCTCTGTGGTGTGTGTGCTTATAGTATATTCTTGATTATTTTCTAAGGCTTGCATAAACCTGTCAGGAACTAATATTGCAAAGTTATCTGTGACATTGTTTGCTGAAAAATTTAGGAAAGAGACTAAATCAGGATGTTCTATAGAGATATAGAAAAGGTTGTTTGCAGTGTTTGTGCTATAGCCTACAAGGGATTTAGCAGAAACAAAAAGATTAATTATCCTTACTGGCCCGCAAGCATTTCTGTTAATTGATTTTACTTTTTCTTTTTCTGAACGAATATTTGATAAATCAACAGAAACAGATGCGCCATATTTTTGAACTTTGCTTGCTAGAGCAAGAGTATCAAATATGCTTTCTAGTGTGTCTTCAAGCTTAAAACAAAAACTAGAAGAAATATGTTGGTTTAAACCAATTTCTCTTAATAGAGTAGAGCTTGGGTAAAAGGTCCCTTCCCTAATATAATCAAATATTTTCTTATTGAGTTTTTCAAATTGATTTTTTTGTAATTTATTAATTTCTGAATTAATTGATATTAGTTTTGTAGAAACATTATCTGTATCGTTTAGGTTTAATATGCTTTTTAGAACCTTGTCTTTTAGTTCTGTATCTATGAATTGAGTTTCTGGTTTTGCCTTTCTAAGGATATATGCTTGTAAAAGGTCTGTTTGATTTTCTTTTAACAGCGTGTCTTTTATCAACTCATCAAGTTTGGCTATCGGTATCTCTTTAGAAAACTTTGCATTTACTTTGTCACAAATCAAAAAAGCTAATTTTTCTGCTAATGTTAGATTTGGTTCGCCAACATTACACATTATCTCAAATAAAGATATTGCAATCTTTTCTTTAGAGAACTCTTCGGTTTCTCCGTTTTTGTGTGTGATTGTTGTTACAAACGCCATGTTTTCTACCTTTTTTAATCTCTTAAAATATAGCGAGAATCGCTTTTTGATAATTTACTATATATTGTTTTATAGTTTTTATAAGATTTGATTGTGTTCTCATTCACGAATTCTTGGACATAGATTTTGTGTCCTTTTGCCAAATCTACTAATTTATTAAAAGCACTTAATGTCAAGTCAGGGTGGGTTGTTATTCTAAACTCGTGAGGGGTTTTTGCGTTTTTTACAATCTCAAACGAGCGTTTTATATTTTCTACAGGAACTGCTGTATATTCAGAATAATTATCAAAATCATCTTTTAAATCCATGGCTATATAATCAACTAGGTTTTGAGAAACAATCTTTTCAAGAACCTCTGGATTTGAACCGTTCGTGTCTAGCTTAACAAGGTAACCTTTCTCTTTTATTTTTTTAATAAAATCTATTAGTTCCTGACCGTAAATGGTTGGTTCTCCTCCTGTTAATACAACTGCTTCGAGTTGGCCTTTTCGCCTGTCCAAGAAATAATGTATTTCACTTTCTAGCATGTCTTTGCGAGTATTAAAAAACTCAGGAACTACCAGTTCTTTGTTATAACAAAAACCACAGGAGAAATTACAGCCTTTTAAAAAAATTACACAAGCAAGCTTATCTGGATAATCGATAGTGCTTAATTTTTCAAGGCCGCTGATTTTTAGTGACATGTTAGTTGCAATTACTTTTAACAGTTATTTTCCTCTACCTTGAATAATTTCCTGTCTTTAAATTCTGCTTGCTTGCCGTAATTCCAAGCATCAACTCTTCTTACAAAGCCTACTACTCTAGAGTATACTTCGCATTTCTGTCTTTTACTTTCTAATCCTGTTTCCATTTTTATAACCCCCTTTCTACTATATTATATATTGTTATTATTTATTAATTTTTTGATTTAGACAAATAACCAATTTCTGCATCACATTTTGGACAATATTCGTGTTCTCCAAACAAATAGCCGTGTTTTGGGCAAATTGAGAATGTCGGAGTAAATGTAAAATATGGTAATTTGTAATTTGTAGTTATTTTTTTAATCAAAGACTTAATTGCCTCTTTTGATGGTTTCTTTTCTCCTATAAAGAAATGAATCACAGTTCCGCCAGTATATTTACATTGTAATTCATCTTGCAATTCTAATATTTCAAAAATATCATTTGTATAATTTACTGGAACTTGTGTTGAGTTTGTGTAGTATGGCTGTGCTCCATTTTTTTGCACATTTTCTTCATTTGCAACAATAATTGAAGGGAACTTAGCTTTATCATGGCTTGCAAATCTATACGTTGTTCCTTCTCCCGGTGTTGCTTCAAGATTATAAAGGGCGCCTGTTTCTTCTTGGTATTTCTGTATCCTCTCTCTCATAAAATCCATAACTTTATTAGCAAAAACATTGCCTTTTGGAGTTGTTATTGGCTCGCCTAAAAAGTTTAGACAAGACTCGTTCATGCCAAGAAGTCCAATTGTTGAGAAATGATTTTTCCAGTAACTTCCAAATCTGTCTTTTATTAATTTTAAATTAAATTTTGAATAAGGATACAAGCCATCATCTGTATATTTTTCAACAATCTTTCTTTTTATATCTAGAGATTTTTTAGAAAGATCCATTAAATACCCTAGTTTTTCAAAATATTCTTCTTCTGTTTTTGCAAGATACCCAATCTGTGCAAGATTAATTGTAACAACACCTATTGAACCAGTTAAAGGATTAGAGCCAAATAAACCGCCTCCTCTTTTCTGTAATTCTCTATTGTCTAGCCTTAGCCTACAACACATACTTCTTGCATCTTCTGGTTTCATGTCAGAATTAACAAAGTTTGCAAAGTATGGTGTGCCATATTTTATTGTAAGTTCTAATAATTTATCAGAAAGAGGAGAATCCCAATCAAAATCTTTTGTAACATTTATTGTTGGGATAGGGAAGGAAAAGATGTTACCTGCTGCATCTCCTTCATAAAATATATCAAGTAACGCAGCATTAAAGATATCCATTTCTTTTTGGAATTCTCCGTATGTTTTATCTTGTGGCTTTCCGCCAATTATCACTGCTTGATCTTTAAGTGTTGAAGGAACTGTTAAGTCTAAAGTGATATTTGAAAATGGAGTGTTACCTGTAATAAACACCTTGCCATTTCTTTTTGCAATGACTGTTTCATTATCAGTATTTGGACACCAGATTTTTCCTTTGTAATTTACTTCTTTAATACAAGTTATTGTAGTGTCTTTATGTTGAATTATTTTTAAAATAAAAATTGGTTTCTTACCAATTGTTGGTTTTCTGAAACAAGTTGTAAAACCATAACCTGCCAAAACACACATGTGCTGCAGGCCATAAAGCATATCAACAGAAGTTGTAGATATCTTAAACTCTGATGTGCCATCTACTTTATTATAAGTTTCTAAAAACAATCTTGCTTGTTTTTGATTTGCCTTGAATAAATCAACAGGAATAAATTTAATATCACTTTCATCATCAAACCAAGAATGAAGTA
Source organism: archaeon (assembly GCA_029563035.1). The sequence goes on from JAKQTP010000138.1 coordinate 222,970, forward strand.
ACCTAGAGCCTTCTGCATTAATTTTAAAATAATTAACTGACATGCCCAGGGCTTTGTGCTTACTTTCTGAATATTTCAAATTAAAATGATTTAGTAAATTTTTTATTTCTTTGTTATCTTTATTGTTTTTTATCTCTGATTGGTATATTTTTATATTTCTTGAATTTTTATTTTTATGATGTGGTTGTTCAGAGCACCCTCTTGCAATTAGCCAAGCAACTAGTTTAATTTTTTCATCACTCCAAGCTATGCCTTTATAGTTTGTGTCTGCCGCGATAGGCAGTATTATTGGCGATTTAAGGGCCATTACTTTTTCTACCTCTTCTAATACAAATTTATTTTTTGAATTAGATGTTTGTCTTACCATTCTGTGATTTGGAGAAATTAATTGATCTTGTATTTTATTTTTTATATTATACATTTTGCCAGAATATTCTCTAACAAATAGTTTTTTAATAGGCAAATCCTCTATCTTTCCTGTTTTAATATTAAATGTTTTAATTATGTCTCCAACCTTAATATCATCATGTGTTTTCCAACCTTCTTCTGTTAATATTTCTGTATCTTCAGACATGCATTGATAACCCACTCTTGTTGGAACATTCATGTTATATACAAATTTTTCTATGGCTGCTCTAGTTTGCTTATAATCTAGTTTATCATAATAAATAAATGGAGCAAGAAGAGTATCAAAATTACTAAATGCTTGGGCACCTGCAGCTTCGCCTTGTAATGTATATATAAAATTTACAATCTGCCCAAGAGCAGTATCCAGATGCTTTGGAGGAGCAGCAACAATTTTACCAGGCCCTCCTCTAAACCCTGTTTGAAGTAAAGACTGAAGATCCCAACCAACACAATAAGGACCTAAAGTATTTAGATCATGAATATGTAGTTGTCTTTTCTCATGTGCTTCTTTAATCTCTGGAGGATATATTTTTTTTATCCAATAATCAGAAATTACTTTTGTGGACAAGTAATTATTTAGGCCCTGAAGAGAATAGTCCATATTGCTATTTTCTTTAACTTGCCAATCAGAAATATTAATATAACTTTCAACCGCATTTATGCTGTCTATTAATTTAGACATTTGTCTTAAATCATCATGTTGTTTTCTATAGATTACATATGCTTTTACTAATTTTGTTAAGCCTTCTTTAATCAAAACGTCTTCTATAATATCTTGAATATTATCTATAGTTGGTAACTTTTCTTTTTCAAAGTATTCTTGTGATAATATTCTATCAACTTTCTTTGTTAAATAATCAGCAAGATCAATATCTGGGTTGTCTATTGCATCAAGAGCCTTAAGAATAGCTAATTTTATTTTGAATATATTATATGGGATTTTCTCCTCATTTCTATTGATTATTTGGTTAGTAGCCATTCGTGTTCACTTATTTAACTAGAATTAAAAATAGTATATTTATTGTAGTTCATCGGGTTTATAAAGGCTATCGGTTTGGACGTAACTTCGCTATTTATCAATAATTACAAGTTGTTTCTTAATTAGACATTTAATTAACAAACAATATGTATTGAAAAATTTTGCTAAACAAATTATACTTCGGCATAATCTATTTAAGCATTTCTATTCTAATAGTATAGGAAGAATATGAACGAAAAAAACCTAGAACTTCTTAAAAAATTCGAGAATGAATTGAATATAATAGGTTATAGCCAAAAAACAATAGAAACTTATTTGATATACCTTACTAAATTCTCAGAATTTATAAAAAAAGATTTAAAAGAAGTAAATTCAGATGATATTGTGAATTATTTATCATATCTCAAGACAAAAAAAAACTCAGGTTCTGCAACTATGAATCTTGTGCTTTCAGCAATAAAACATTTTTATAATGAATTTTTAAAACTAAATATTTTAATTGATATTAAATTACCAAAGAAAGCAAAGAAAATACCTGTTGTATTAACACCAAAGGAAATTAAAGATTTGATTGAAAACACTAGCAATTACCGTAATAAACTGATAATAGAATTTATATTTTCTACAGGTGTTAGAGTTTCAGAATGTGTAAATATGAAAATAGAGGATCTTAATTTTGAAGAATTTACAGGAAATGTTATTGCAGGGAAAGGAAATAAAGATAGAGTAATAATCTTATCAAAAAAATGGGTTTTAGATTATAAAAAATATTTAGAAGAAAGAGAAAAAAAAGTAAAAAGCGAATATCTTTTCTGTTCAGATTCTGGTAAGCCACTTTCTGTTGATACTATTCAGAAATTTCTAAAAGTTTCTGCAAGTAAAGCAGGAATTACAAAAAAAATAAGCCCTCATAAACTAAGGCATTCTTTTGCTACTAGTCTTCTTGAAAATGATGTTAATATTAGATATATTCAACAGCTTTTAGGGCACGCAAATCTTAATACTACTCAAATTTATACAAAAGTCAATACAAATAAGCTAAAAGAAATAAAAAATCCATTAGATAATCTAGAAAAGTAATTTATCTTACCCGCACACTTCCTGTATTGTATGTAAAATCAAGAAAATTAAGGTTAAGAAAGTTAACTTTTTTAAATAATATTTTTATTTTTAGAAATAGTAATGTATATAAACCCTTTGTATAACCTTTTAGTATAATAATATTATATATTTAATATTTGGAGGAAGAAAACATGACAATGAGAATTTCAAAACTATTCGGTATGGATCTTTATGAGACTAATGCTACATATAGAGGAAAGGTTTATGATTTAGTTGTAAACTTAGAATCTGGGGTAATAGAAACTATTACTACTCAGCCATTAAAAGTTAGCTCAAAGAAAGAGGCTAAAAAGATAATGACAGAGCATAGTATTCCATATAAGAAAGTTATATCTGTTGATGATATTATTCTTATAAACTCAGGAAATGTCCCAGTAGCTGAAAGACAAGTTGTTAGAGAACCAGTAGTTGAAGAAGAAGATAATAATCATGATGCAAAAATAAGAAGAAAGTATATTGGCTATAAAAGCAAATATTCAACAGCTGGAAGAAGATAAATAGTTTATTTATCTTTTATTTTCTATTTCTTTATTGTTATTTAAAATCTTGCTGTAAGACTAAACTTTATTAGATATCCCTTTAGTTCTTGTAATATTTTTTAAATAAGAAAGCTTTATATTATGTATAATTAATAATAATAAATAAGAACAAATAAAAATTATTTAGACTAGTAAATAATAATATTATTATTACTATTATATATATATATATATATATTATACATAACATAATCTATAATATAATAAGACTTAATACAGGAAGTATGGGGGCAGACATGGATAAAATAATTAGTAATTATATAAAATATAAGTTTATATTTAATGATAATATAAAACATTCATCTTATCTATATCAAAAAATGTTTAGATCAATTTATGGATACACTCAAAATGTTACTAAAAAAGACAAAAAGACATATTGGTATTATAGAGCAGGTGTTTTAGAAGATATACCTTATATAAGGCCTGGAAAAAATAGTATTATTATTCCAATTAATACAGAACATAAAATTATTAATTTTTTTAATACTGGTAAAAGTCCAATACATAATTTTAAAGAAAAAGGAGAATGGTCTATAAATTATGATATTGAAAAAATAGAAATCAATCAGGAAGATATTATAAAAACAATTGACGATTTTATAAATTCTATATTTGTAATTTCAATAGATGGAAAAAACACAAAGTTAATTGATGAATTAAATAAAATAATAAATGATAAAGAGTATGCTTCAAAATTTAAAAAAGCAAATAAAAATAATTTAATATCTAAAATTAATAAAATTTTAGAAATTGATTGGGTAGATAAAACAAAAGAATCTTCTGAAAATGTAAAATTATTAATTTCGTTATTTGATAAAGCAAAAGAAATATTTGATTACACACCAAAGGATAATTCTGCAAATAAAGATGATCCTACAACTAAAGAAAACTTAGAAAATCCAAACAGCCAAACACTCTAATCACTAATGTTTAATAGTGATTAAAGTAAATAATCATTCTCTGTCTATGATTATAATGTTTTTTTTCCAAGTTCTTTTTTTCCCTGAATTATTTACTTTTATTAGATTTATGTCTGTTAATGTTTTTATGTATGGATAAAGGCTTTTCTCATTTTGATATTCTACATTGTATTGTAATTTTATTCTGTTTTTCAAATCTTCCATATCAACCCATTCATCATCAGGAAGACAAGTAATTATATGTTCTGCTTGGGTATTTTCTCTAATTTTAATTATATCCCAAATAGTATTTATTTTTTCATTACTGATTTTTGAAAAATCATATATTTTAGTACTATCAATTTCTTTTTCGTTATTTATTGTTTTAATATTTAAATTTTTTAATTTAAGTTGTTGTGTTTGCATTGTGTTTGTATTTTGTATTGTGTTTGTTTTTGATATAGTGTTTGTGTTATTGTTTGTATTTTGTATTGTCTCATTTGATTGATATTGATTTTGAGAGTAATTACTTGAGTTATAATTGTTATTTGCAAAAGTTTCTTGGTAATTACCATCTCTCTTTTGATTTTTACTTTTTTTAAGAAGCCCTAATTTTGTTAATAATTTTTTAAATATATTACTCATAGTATATTATAGTAATTACCGTAATTATTTTAAAGGGATTGGTAATTACGGTAATTATATGACCCCCTTTACGGTTATTACAGTAATTACCAAAGCGGGTTTATTTATGTCTGTAAAACCCCTAAATTTATTATGTATAATGACTTTTAAAAACCTCTAAAATATAATGGTTTTTGCAGTAATTACTATCTACTTTCTAGTAATTACCAATCAAATAAAGGTTTTTATTACTATTTTTGTAAAAATAAGGTGCGTTTTTAGTTATTTTGTAAAATAAAGCTTGTTTTTATCAAATATTTAGAAAAATAGCTGTTTTTTTACATTTTCTCGCTTTATTTTGGTGTTTATTAAAATTGTTAATTGTGTCCAAGATTTAGTAGATTTTTAATTAAAAATAAGGTTGTAAATTAGTTAGAAAAACGATTAAAAAATCCTTTAATTCAAAAATATAGCGGAGGATGGATTTGAACCATCGACCTTCGGGTTATGAGCCCGACGGGCACTCCAGACTGCCCCACCCCGCTATTAGATAAAACACAAATAATTAGTTTTTCTTGAAGGTTATAATATATCTATTATACAAAAGAAATATAAATAAATTCTATTTTGAAAATTCAATAAAAATAATATTTTTTATCTAATCGCAGATATAACCAGTAGTTTTATCTTCTATTTTATTTACTATAGCTCTTAACTTTTCTATATTTTTAGTTATCGCTCTTTTCTTTCTTTTTAATGCGCTATTTAATGTTTTAGAATCAAGCATCTGTAAAGGCCTATCACAATTATGGCACTTAAAATTATAGGCAGCTGCAACTTCAAAAGGCACCTCCATGCATTTTTTCGGACAACCAAAATAATCTCTGCCTTCTTGTTCATCAATTGTTTCTTCTATTTTTTTAAGATTTTCACTCTCATGTTCTATAACTAATTCTATTATTTTCTTAAATTTAATCTCCCAATAAAAATCAAAAAGATTTTGTTGATTTCTTACCTTTTTATAACAAGCAATACCTCTAAAATGAAGGCTATTTAAAGTAGATCTAACTGTAGTAATCTTTTTCTTTAATTTTTCTGCAATTTCTTCTGGAGAAAAAGTTTTATCCGTATTATACATTTTTATGATTTCAGGAGCTAAAGGGCCAGCAATTTGCTCTAGAAATTGATTTGTGATTTTATCCATTAGAATTTCTTTTTTGAGCTTGTTTACTGTCATTTGCTTTTCACCCTAAAAACAGAATAATAGAATTAAGTATATATACTATAGTACCAAACTAATTATAAAGTAATAATATTTTATTTTCTTATTATTTTTTTTAAATTATTGGTTGGCACTATCTTTAATTTACAATTACTGAATTCTTTATATAAGCAAGAATTGTCTATTAAATAAAGCATTAAAGCAAGAGCAGAAACCTCGCTGTGTGGTTGATTGCTGATTGCTATGTTATAATCTGCCAATTGAAAATATTCTGAAGGCACTTTTGCCCCACCAATTATCAAAAGTAAATCTTTAGTTTTCTTTAGTTTTTTAATTTCTCCTATCTTATCTTGAGCTCTAAGTCCATACATCGTAAGATGAACAATAACCCCCCCTTTTTCTTTAAATTCTTTTGTAAAAGACAACGCATCTTCTACAAACTTTATCTGGTAATTACCGCCCCAATTCTCATTAGTTTTGGTAATTACAGTAATTATGCCAGAATCTTCTACCCCTGAAAAGTAAAACTCATCAGCTCCAAAGGCTCTACCAACCAACGCACAATGCGTTGTAATCCTTTTATCTCTATATGGCCTATGGTCTAAACGAAGTATAGTAAGTTTATAAATATTTTGCGTCATAAATATAATATACACTAATTAATTATATATATTTCGACCAATAAAAATTTTAGTGAAAAATTCGGATCTGTAGCTCAGCTTGGTAGAGCACGGGACTTTTAATCCCGGTGTCGAGGGTTCAAATCCCTCCAGGTTCAATTCGCCAATTGGGCCCGTAGCTCAGCTTGGTAGAGCACAAGACTCTTAATCTTGGTGTCGTGGGTTCAAATCCCATCGGGCTCACATTGGTAAATTTTTGAGACTGTAGCTCAGCCTGGGAGAGCAATAGGCTGAAGACCTATGTGTCGTGGGTTCAAATCCCACCAGTCTCATATTTACTAATTTTAAAAGAAAAGAAATCATGGATAGAAATTTAACTCCGATGATGAGACAATATCTGGAAACTAAAAAAGCATTTCCTGATGGAATATTGTTATTTAGAGCAGGAGATTTCTATGAGATGTTTTATGATGATGCAAAAATCGCTTCTTCTATTCTAAATATCACATTAACAAAAAGAGGTAAGGGCGCGACCGAAGCTCCATTAGCTGGAATCCCATATCATGCAATCGACCCTTATATATCTAAGTTAATAAAGGCAGGTAAAAAAGTAGTAATTTGTGAACAGATAGAAGACCCTAAACTTGCTAAAGGTTTAGTAAAAAGGGCAGTTACAAGGATTGTCACACCTAGCACAATTTTTTCAGAAACCTATGATAACAACTATCTTTGTTCTATATCGCGGTTAAAAGACTATTGTGGTTTTTCTTTAATAGATATAACAACAGGAGATTTTAAAGCAAACAATTTCGAAAGCTTTAATGAAATTCTAAATGAATTGTCTCTAATTAAACCAAAAGAATTAATTATTACTAGAAACATATTAAATGATGTTGATCAAATTAATCTTTTAAAGAAAACAATACCAAATGTAATTATTAATTATACAGACAATCTTGACCATGATTTGTCTAAACAAAAATTACAAGAACATTTTGGATTGTTATTTTCTTCATTTGGCATAAACAAAGAAGAAGTTTTTATCTCTTGCTATAATGCAATAAAATATCTTAAAGACACTCAATTCATGTCATTATCTTATATTAATAATATAAAAGAATATAATTTAACAAAATATATTAGAATAGACAGAAAGACAGCAAATAATCTAGAGATTGTTTCAAATCTCAAAGACGGAACCACTCAACACACACTTTTTGACATTGTAAATAATACAAAGACAGCATTAGGTTATAGAAAATTATATTTTGATCTACTACATCCATTGACAGGTAAATCTGAACTTTTAAAAATCTACGATGCTGTTTCTGAAATTAAAGAAAACCAATTTTTGCAAGAAGAGCTATCTCAAAACCTTTCATATATTGGCGATTTAGAAAAAATAATTAGTAAAATTGGCTTTGGCAATTGTAATCCAAGAGATTTGATAGGCTTAAAGCAAAGTTTACAAGTAATACCTAGTATAAGAATAGTACTTTCAGAAACAACTTCCCCTAAACTTCATGAAATTAAAGAAAGACTACAACATCTTGATAAGATTGTAGACTTAATAGATTCTGCAATTGTCGATTCACCGCCAATAAGTATTAGAGAAGGGGGATTTATCAAACCAAGTTACTCTAAAGAACTTTATGATATAGTGAATATAAACAAATCAACCAATAAATGGCTTTCAGAATACGAAGCAAATCTTCGCCAAAAAACAAATCTTAAATCTTTAAAACTAAAATTCAATAAAGTGTTTGGTTACTATATAGAAATACCTAAATCTCAAATAAATTGTGTCCCTGAATATTTTGAAAGAAAACAAACGCTTGTTAATTGTGAGAGATATACTACATTAGAATTATCAGAAAAAGAATCTCTTGTTATGCATGCAAAAGAAAGAAGAGAAGAACTAGAATATCATCTTTTTTTTGAGGTGTGTAAAGAAATATTAAAATATCAAGAACCTATTAGAGAAATTGCAAAACAAATAGCAGAACTTGATGAAATCTATTCTTTTGCATATATAAGTTATAAAAACAATTACAACAAACCAGAACTAAATAATTCAGATGTGCTTGAAATAACTGAATTGAGGCACCCTTTGATTGAGAGACAAATTGCCTTTGTTCCTAACGATTGTTATATGGATTCTAAAAACAGAACCATGATTATTACAGGTCCAAATATGGCAGGGAAAAGCAGTTATATGAGAAGTGTTTGTCTCGCACTAATTCTTGGACACACTGGTTGTTTTGTTCCGGCATCAAGTATTAAAATAGGCAAAATAGACGCCATCTTTACTCGTGTTGGGGCGTCTGACGACATTACACATGGCTAAAGTACCTTTCTTGTAGAGATGTCTGAAGTCGCTTATATTTTAAATAATGTTACAAAAGATAGTCTTGTAATCCTTGATGAGCTTGGTAGAGGAACAAGTACATATGATGGCATAAGTATTGCTTGGTCTGTTGTAGAATACTTAAATGAAAAAATTGGTTGCAAAACATTAGTTGCAACACATTATCATATATTAAACAAAATGTCAGAATTATTTTCAGGCATAAACAATTATCACGTTACAGCAAAAGAAGAAGGAAATAATATTCACTTCTATCATAAACTTCAAAAAGGGGGCATAAACAAAAGTTACGGTATACAAGTAGCAAAACTTGCAGGAATTAACAACGAAATAATTGATAGGGCATTAAAAATCCAAAAGGATCTAGAAAACGATTCTTTTCTTAGAAGTATAGAGAGAGGTAATACCACTTGAAAACCATAAAAAAATTAAATCAAGAAACTATAAACTTGATAAGTGCAGGAGAAGTAATTGAATCTCCTAGCGATATATTAAAAGAGCTATTAGAGAACTCAATAGATGCAAATGCCACAGAAATAACAGTAAAAATCAGAAATTCGGGTGTTGATTTACTTGAGATAAAAGATAATGGCACTGGGATTTCAGAAGATGATTTGAAAATATGTACTCAAAGACACACAACAAGCAAGCTCGAAAATATTGATGATATTTATAATCTTGACACTTTTGGCTTTAGGGGAGAGGCATTAGCTAGTATAAATGCAATATCTAAATTAGAAATAACTTCTGCAGATAATTTAAATGGCAAAGGTTACGTTTTAAAAGAAGGCAAGACTTTTCCTGTTGCTTGCCCAAAGGGAACAACAATTAAAGTTGAAGATATTTTCTATAATGTGCCTGTAAGAAAGAAATTTCTAAAATCAAAAGCGCAGGAATTTTCAAAGTTATATAATACTTTTTTGGAGTTTGTAATTCAATACCCTGATATTAGATTTCATTTTAATTCTGAAAAAAAAGATGAAATATTTTCAAGTACTACTCAAGATAAAAGGTACGAGCAAATTTTTGGAAAAGACATTTTAACAAAAGTCGAAAAAATAGATGCAAAAAATGAGTTTCTAAAAATCAAAGGTATAATCACAAAGCCAAATAACTATTTCTTTTACCCTAGCAATTATCTTTATATTAATAAAAGGGCGGTTTATAGTACATCAATTAGCAAGTTAATTCAAAAATGCTATAAAGATTACTTAATGGTTCAGCAAAAACCATTTTTTGTTTTATTTATAGAGCTAGACTCAAAAACTCTTGATGTTAATGTTCACCCCAAAAAAAGACTGGTTAAGATTCAAAACGAATTTATATTTAATCTAAAGCTTAAAGAAATTATTGAAAATACCCTGTTTCCTAAAAGCGATCATGAGCAAAAACCAGCAAGTACCTCTCAGAACTTGCATTATTTTTTGGACGACAAAGAAACAGAAAAAAACGCAAATATATTAAAATCAGAAATCCCTGAAATAATATACCAATTACGCGACAATAATGTTCAATCAACACTCTCTCCACCTGTAAGCAACATAAAAAAAACATATCTTTCCAATTATGAGATTAGAGAAATAATCGGGCAGCTTTTTGAAACATTTATAGTTTGCAGAACTCCAGAAGGATTGCTTCTTATCGACCAACATGCAGCAGAAGAGCGGATAAATCTAGAAAAAAATAGGCGCCTCTACGAGTCAGAATTTAAAGTCCAGTCTTTAGTGATCCCAAAAACACTAGATTTTATTTCCGAATCTCAAAAAGAATTTATAAAACAAAATAAATCTCTGCTATTAAGCTTAGGCTTTACAATAGAATCAAAAGATAACACCTTTATTCTTACAACCATTCCTGAATTTTTAGAGCATTATTTCGACCACACCTTTTTTTTAAATATCTTAAATGAAATTGAAGATACAAAAGATTTTGATTTGTCCAGAATAAAAGAAAAGATCTTGAAATTAAAATCCTGTAAAGAATCTATAAAAGCAAATGAGCAATTATCAATCTCTCAAATATATCAACTTATTGAAAGATTAGATCAATGTAAAGACAAAGGCATTTGCGCTCATGGAAGACCAACATACCTTTTACTAAATAGAAAAGAATTAGAAAAAATGTTTAAACGGATTTAATATCTAAAATCTCACAATCCAGATATAAACAATTATTGTTATAAATAAAAACACTCCAATAATCTCTTTTAAATTATCTGTTTTTACACCTGCTGTGATATTTGTAGTTTCAGCAGATATTCCGTTTTCTACATCTCCAATATTATAATACACAGTTACATTAAACACATGATTACCTACTGAATCAATAGTTGTTTTAAATGGTATTTCTTTAACTTCATATTTCTTAAGAACTGATATTTGTCTTTCAGATAAAATTACTTTGTTATCAAAGCTAGTTTCTATGGTTAGGTTTTTTAGTTCATCTTCTGATACGTTTCTAATAATTATCTTTCCATTTTGTTCTTCATTAACATTTACATTTCTTGCTAAATCAACATACACTTCTATCTTATCTAATCTTTCTCTCATCTGTATAACTTTCTGTTTTGCATAAATTGTTTTTGTCTCTCCAAAATCATTAGTGTATGTTAAATTTGCTTGTGGTGTTCCAAAACTAATATTTTTATTTGTCTTTAAATAATATTTTAGTATTTTTGTTTCTCCAGGATATATTACGCCAGTATAAGATGTTTCTCCAGAAACTGTTTCTAAATTAGATAATCTCAAAAACTCTTTACTTGCATAATTAATACTTACAGCAACCTCTTTTGGACTATTATTTTCTGCATAAATCTCTATTGGTAGTAACGTATTACTATATGTTTGAGTAGATAATACTTTTATATAGAAATCTTCTGGTGTTATTTCTCCAACAATATAACTACCTAATGTACTGTTGTTTGAAATAATTACAACAGGCAATACATTGTTTGACAAACAAACCTTCACATTGTTTTTTTCTTTCATTCTGCCTTTAAATTTTATTCTGTTTTCTTTTAATATATGTGAATTTTCTATTTTTGTTTCAAACACATCATTTAGATAAACAGAAACGCTTAGCTTTTCTTTAACAGGTATGTAGTTTTCAATAATTAGATTAAGATACAGAACACTGTCATTTGTTTGTTTTAATTTATTAAAATAATAAGTATTACATAGTTCTTTATCTCTTGGCACACTGAAGTTATCATAATTTAATGAAGCAAAACTCATTTCTTCAAGTGTATCGGCCCTAACCACTCCTGCAACTATTGCAGTCATCAAAATACCTAATATCATTATTTTTTTAAACATAGTAAGTCACATTAAATTGAGTATATAATATATTATGCATTTTATTTAAATATCTTACCTTTGAAGAAAACGTAAAGAATCAATAATGTCTTAATATCTTTTGTTTCTTTTCCTCTTTGCTAAGCTTTTTAGGTTGCTTTTTATTAACTATAAAAATAAGCAAAATAGCCCCTATAACCCCTAAAATCAGCAAAGAACTATAATTTGTGCTGTTGTTTTTTGGTTGTTTTGTTAAAAGTACCCTAGAATCAAAAATTACTTTTAGATAGTTCCTATTTTCGTAGTCTTTTTTTATATTTGCGATGACTTCTTTATTTTTTGAAAGCGCCTTGGATTTCAAAACATCATTTAGAGCAGAATTAGAATCCTTTTTTATTTGAGCGATTCCCGAATTTATCATTGCTATTTCTTTATTTAAATCCATTAATCTTTCTATTGTTGTAACATTTATCGAATTCAAAATATCTTCATTTTTTTTAGTTCCGTATCTATACAAAATATTTGTAGATTCTTCTTTATATTTTACAGTATCTAAAAATGCAAGCTTTTTCTTTGCCCTTATTACGTCATCAATAGTAACAGCAGGATAATATTTAACAGAATAAAGGTCTTTAATTTCTATGTTAGAATAATACCATTCAACTTCTTGTAATTTTTCCGAAAAATCTGTTTTATCAAAATTCTTAAAATAATCAAACCAATCTAAATTTTCTTTAGTTTTCTTAGTTATTTTTTCATTTATACATTTTTCTAATTCTGTAATTGCAGTATCGTTAGCAGGTGCTTTTTCTAATTCTAAAAATTTTTCTTGTAATTCTAAATCAAAAACGCCATGTGTTTTTGCAAGATCTTTTAGATTGTTTATTTTGTTTTCGTAATTGTTTTCTTTAAGTTCTACAAGTAAATTATTGGAGTTTACAATATCTTCAAGTAGCTTTTTTGCTAAAGAATGTGCTGTTTTTGGGTCTGTAAAAAACAATTTTTCAATTTTTTGAATCTCTGAATCGTATTCTCCGCCTACATTTACACCACTAATTTCTGCAAGCAATCTTTTTGTGTTTTCTAAATATTCGCTTTTTAGATTTTGGCTTTTTTCAAGCTCTGCGATTTTTGATGAGTATTTCAATATTTGCATTATTTCATCATAACTAAAAGTGTCCTTTGTGTTGTATTTATCGTGCACGCTCTTAAAGGCACTAATACTCTCTTTAGATACCTCTTCAAACTCGCTATTCATAAGTGCGTTCATTTTTATAATCAAATCTTTTGTTTTTTCAAAAAGCTCATCAATATCGGTTGCACAATAAGCTTCTATGCTTTTTGTTTCATGCCTTTCAAAACAAGAAGGTGCACTAATTTTACCAATATTTGCATAATAATCGATCTCTGTATTCACACCATTAATAATTAATTTTGCAAGCCCACTTTTACATTCAGCAAAAGAAAGCGTTCCACAAACCTTTTCAGAATATGTGTTTTTTAAATTATATTTTTCAAACACAACAAGATCTTTACCCCCATATTGCTCAATATTCACATCAATATCGTTCTTTTGAAAAATACGTAAGTAATACAAAATTTTGTTCTCTTTTTGAGTAGTGTATTCTATTTCTCCATTTTCATTTAATATATAAGTTGCAGGATCCACGACTTCTGCCTGTCCAAGAAATAATGTGTCTTTTATGCCAGTAGTTGTATTTTTCACAATCGTTTCAAATAATGTTTTTTCTATGTCTAATTTGATTATACGTGTAGTTATGTTTTTCTTATTTTCATAATCCATCTCAAAAAGATTTGTGCCACTATACAACTCATCAAAGCAAACAGTCTTTTGATTTATCCTCATGTTTTTAGTTAAAGACGATGCGCCACTTAATTCTAGGGCACTAATATCTATACAAAAATCAGAAAGCGTGATATTTGATGAGTTTACAAGTTTTAAATAATAAACCCCTTTTTTGTAATATATTTCCTTTCCATCAATTATTTCGGATTTTATAACTTCCAAAAACAATTCTTTAATTTCTCTATTTAGTGCATTTATTTCATTTAAATTTTCTTCAATTTCTAAATATATCTCATAATTGTTTTTATTCTTATACTCTTTTAATCTATTCTTTAATTTCGCAACATCAATTTGTATTTCAAAATCTAAATTAAATTTCTCTATTTCTTCTAATATATTCCTGCAGTCATAATAGATGTTCCAAAACAACTCAAGTTCGTCTGTATATCCTACATTATAATTAATTTGATTAACTAAATCAACACACTCTTCATGCGTATACACATTAATATCCCTAACAACCCCTGCAACCATAAGTTTTTCTAGATTTAAAAAACAATCATCCTGGTCAAGTGCTTTTTTTAGTTTTTCACAAATTGCAATTTTTGCTGTGTTGTCTGTTTCTTTTTCAAAATCCAAAATCAAATTCTTAAAATACAAATTATTGTAGTCATTGATTGATTTAATAAAAGCCTTGCAATCAGAAATTTTCTCATTTTCAATTTTTGCAACATCTTCTTTGTTTTTTAGTTGTTGTTCAATCTCTAATTTAAGTTCTTTTAGATAAGAAAGATAATATCCAAACCCCATTTTCCCAGAATCATAATTTTGTTTATTTTTTTTATATTCTTCAATTTTAGTTTCCTCTAAAATTAATTGGTTGTTTTCTATTTCTTTTTCTAGCATCTCAATTCTGTCTAGTGCCAATTTCAGATCATTGTTTATTTTGTTATTAAGTATTATAAATCTCCTAAACAATGAGTCTTGTGTACCAATATGTTTGTCAAATAATATATAAAGATTATAATTGTCTGTTCTTTTAAGATTTGTATTTATTCTTTGAAAGTTCTCGATAGTGGATAGCCTAGAAAAAACAAAATTGCTTGATTTAGATATAACAGGTATCTTTAATTCTTGTTCTGGGTTATCAACATATTCTGAATAATAAGCATAAACATCCACATAATTAATGCTAGTCATATAACTTTTCAAAAACCCAAAATTGCTTGCCAGCTCTCTTGCAGCCGCTGCTTCTTTTTTTAATATGCCAATATATGTTTTATCATTTATAGTTTCATCTCTTAGCTCATTAATATTTTGATTAATCAAAACAAAAGAACCGTAAATTTCTTCTTCTGTGATTTCTTCAACACCTTGCGATTTAAGAAATATTGCATAGTCCTTTAGAATTTCTATGCTTTTCTGCCATGCCAAATCTTGATAACTAAATACCCTAGAAATATAAAACATCAAATCATTAATATTTTTAATAATTTTTAAATCGTTTTGACCAGAGCAATATGCATATATCTTTTGTATTTCTTTTTCTGCTTTGTTAAAATAATAAACACTGCTTGCTATGTTATTCTTATATGTTAAAATCTTGTTTTTGGTTTCAAAAGGCGCCGTGTCATTAACAATCAGTCCTACCCCATCTATTTTCTTAAAACAAGTAGAAAAACCATTACAGTCTGGAATGCTAGTTTTAGAAAAATCTGTAGAGGACAAACAAAGTTGTTTTTGTCTTGTAGTAATTACATCCAAACAGCCACTAAGCAATACAAGAAACAATACAGATATGAAAACAACCCATCGCATAGATGAATTAAGAAATTAAGTATAATATAAATTCAGCAGTCTGATATTTTTGTAAAATCTATAAAAACACCAAGAAAAAAAGCAAAAACACAAAAGGAATTAGTATTTTACTATTCCTTGAGCATTTATTGTTATTATTTGAAACTTTATTTTCTTCTGTAAAAGTAATGCTAGAACAACACTGTGCTCTTTTCCGCTTCCAGAATGTATATTTAAATCAAGCTCTTTAGTGTCTGTTGGTATTTGTTTTTCCAAGTCTGCCATTATCTCACTAAATCCTTTTCTTGGATCAATTATTATCCAGTTTATTGGTTTAGTACAATTAAATTTATCTTGTGCCCATTCGTTAGATATTAAATAAACCTTGTCATAATCTACATTATCTATGATATGTGCAACTTGTCCCCAAGTACCCTTTCCAGTACTTAATATTCCCAAAAAAGCCTTCATTTAAAATCACCTTTTTATCATATTTCAAATTCTTTTTTTGTGTCTTTGTACAAATTAATGAATTTTTTGCCTTTTTCTGTAATGTAATAAACTTTGTTTTCATTTACCCCTATTTTTTTGATTAAGTCCTTTTGAATAAGGGATTCTAATATATTATATAATATAATATCTTTTTTAATATATATGTATTTCAATAAATCCTTTTTTAGGTTAAGAAAATCAGCACTATTTTGTTCTAAAATATTCAAAACAGCCATGTGTTCATTGGAGTTTACAACATCTAATAGTTTAGGCTCTTCAGTAAACATTTTAATTAAATTGTTTTTATTATCACTCATAAATAATCATTGTCTTAAATGTTTTTAATCATATAAGGTTCTGATAGAAAATATCCTTGTTTTTTATAATATTCTCTAACCCCCACTCCACTAATTATTACTATCTTGTTATAGCCCTCTTTTTTTGCTAAATTTTCTGCTTCTTTTAATAGTTTTTTTCCTATCCCTCTATGTTGTATGTTTTGTTCATCAAATGCTGTTGTTTGACCATAAACATGTAATTCTCTAACTATTGCTGTTTTTTTAGTTATTTGTTTAATGTACGGGTTATTAGGATATCTTAGCCTTATAAACCCAAGCAAATATTTGTTTTTTTCAGCATACAGAAATATTTCTTTTCCACTTGATGCAAAATATTCTTCTTTCTTTATAACATATCCTTTTGTATTTTTAAGTTGCCCTTTTGGTTCTTTGCATCTAATACAATTACATTCTTTCTTGCGTCTTTTTAATTCTTCTTCTACAAGCTGTCTAAGATTGCTTTTCTTAATACCTGCGATTATTTTTGTTGCAGGTATGTCTCTTTGTATTCTCATTATTCTAACCCACTTAGGCACAATCTCTTTAATATCTGCAATTAGCTTAACAGTTTTTTCAAGTTCTAGTGCCTTATATTCTCCTGAGTAATACATTTTCTCTAGTTTAGTTCCTCCAATTACTAGGCAGGGATAGATTTTTATCATATCTGGTTTAAAATCAGGGTTAGTAAATATTTCTTTAAAGCACTCTAGGTCTTTTTTATAATCACTACCAGGAAGCCCGAGCATAACATGATACAACACTTTAAATCCAGCATCTTTTAGTTCCTTAGTTGCTTTGATTATTTCTTTTACCTTATGCCCTCTATTTACAAAATCTAAAACCTTATCATCTATTATCTGTGCCCCAAGCTCAACTCTGGTACCGCCATAATCTAGCAACCTCTTGATTGTTTTTTTATCACAAAAATCAGGCCTTGTCTCAAAGGTAATCCCAACAATTCTGTTCTTGGAGCTCATTGCCTTTTTTTTAAGTTTGTTTAAGTCAAGTTCTGTATCTTTTGAATCTGTGATTTCTTGAAAAATTGATTTTACAAAATAGTCTTGGTATTTTTTTGGTGTTGCAGGGAACGTCCCGCCCATTATAATCAGTTCTATTTTATTAATAGGGTGCCCAGTAGATTTTAATTGTTTTAATCTGTCTTTTATCTGTGCTCTTGCCTCAAAATTATTTCGTTTTGCCCTAAGGCTTGCCGGCTCAAAGCCAGTATAGCTTTTAGGTGCATTTTTCCAGGTCGGACAATATATGCATTTCCCTGGGCACTCTCCGGGCCTTGTCATGATTGCAACAATAGTTACTCCTGACTGTGTTCTTCCTGGCTTTGTTATTAGAAATTCAGGTGGCTTATCAATTCCAAGCGCTAAAAAAACATCAGAAGTTAAAGGGATTTTTTTAAGCCCATATTTTTTTGCAAACGAAACTTTCTTTGCTTCAAATTGCTGTTTAGTAAATTTAGACGAAACGCATTTTTTAAAATAACTAGATAATCTTTTCTTATATAATTCGTCCATGTTTTTTTAAATCTCCTTTTTAAAAAAAGAGAATTATTCAGAAACAATTCTAATTATATTATTAAAAAAATATGCAGGTATTGCACTTAATGCAAAGGTTGGAAAATTATAAAGGTTTGCTGCATATAAGGCAGCCAAGTCTTTTTTAATAAACAAATTTATTGTTTCTTCATTTCTTTCAAACAACACTTTCTTAAAAAAGGTTGTTGTCTGTATAATGCCTGTTTGTGGAACTGCATCAGTATAAATGAACAATTGAATTTCTTTGTCGCCAATTGTTTTAGGTATAAATGAATAATTAACATCTATGGAATCGCTTGGCTGTAAAACAACAGTTACTTCTTTTTTTATATCTGAATCTTTAGAATCAAACCAAGTTATTGGAAGATTAGAAGATATTGTGATTTTTTTTGTAGTTATTGATTTGTTTATTACTTTGATTGTTATGTCTTTTCTTGCGCCAAACTTTGTTTCCTTTTCATATGGCAAAACAAAAGAAGAAATTACATTTGTTGCAACAGTCATTTTGATATATGTACTTTCTGTCTTTCCTGTTTCTGTATTTTTTAAAATAATTTTAACTTGTTGTTCCCCTGTGATATTTTCTTTAATTTTAACAATAGTAAATATGCTTTCTTTTGTCTTTTGTGTGTTTTCAAAGAACAAAAAGTTTGAGCCATAATTATCAGTGGTAATTAAATCATATTTCTCATCAACCCCTAAGAAAAAACTGATCATGAAATATTCCCCCGGTGCAACAGTTCCAAGCTCTATTGCTTTATTAGGAGAAATGTCCGTCATTATTGGCTCAAGCATTTGTATAGCATGAATGCTTGGCAAAATAAACAATAAAGATATTATAAAAATGATTTTTTTGTTAAACATAATTTTTCACATTTTAAAATGCAACAAATATATTATTATTGCTATATATTATATATACTAAATTATTTATAAATCTAATCAAAATTTACCCTAGGCGATTAAGCATGAATAAACAGCTAATTGATTCCAGATTTGCTATGTTAAAAAAGCACCACACTCAAACACTTAAAGATGCAATATCAAAAGATCTAGTTGATTCTCTTGTTATTCCTTTCCTTTTAAAGGTTACTGAAATACCAGACATTTACACTTCTAGTAGCTGTTCAGGCAGATTACTGCTTCTTGGCGGAGATGAAGACGAGAACAAAAAGGTTTCTGGGTTTGTTAATCGCTATCATAGACTTGTGACTTTTGAGGAAATAAAAAGAGACATAAATAATTTTAATACTGGTTATCTTTGGTTAAAAATCGAACCATTTATTTTCCATTTTGCAACAAAAGATTACGCTAAGGCCAAAGAAATTTTAGATTTTTGTAGAGAGCAAGGGCTTAAAAAAGCAGGCATAATCAGTGCAAAAGAAGGGCGCTTTACTTGTGAAGTGACCCACACTGTGTTTATGTCTACTCTCATAAAAATTAATAATAAACAACTTATCTCAGAAGAATATCTAAAGCTAATTGTAGATATTGCAAATAAAAAGCTAGCAACAAATTTCAAAAAACTAGAAGATTTTGAAAATGCTTTTCTTAAGGCATTTCCACCAAAGTCAAAAATAAAAAAGAAATAATTATTTTCTTTTTTTCTTTTCATTCTTTTCTAAGTAACTTTGTATTACTGGCAAATATTCTGTAAGTTCTTTTCTTTCTTTTGCGTTTATCTTGGGATTTCCTGAGTTGATCTTTTCTGAGATGTTTTGTAAAAGGCTTGTAAGTTCCATTGGAAAGATAATCTTTGATGACTGGCCTTCTCCAACCTTTTCAAGTGCCTTAATATAATAATATAATATTGTTTTGTCTGAAAGGCCTTCTGTTGCTTCTCTTATTGCATTAATCTTTGCTTTCTCAGATTCTGCTTCTTCAAATATTGCAAGCTTCTTTTGAACAGCTGCCTTTTGCTTGTGCATAGATTCTACAATCTCATCAGGTATTTGTAGGTCTTTTATTTCAACAGAGTTAACTTTTATCCCCCATTCTTTTGCAACGTTTTTTATTTCTTCTGTTATTTTTTTGTTTATACTTTCCGTATTAGATATAACGTCTGTTAAGACAAATTCACCAAGTATGTCTCTTAACATTGCAATTACAAAATAGGAGGCTGCTTTTTTATAGTCTTCAACTTTTACAACAGAATTGATAATGCTTTCTTTTGTGTTTTCTATAGACAAAAAAAGAATAGCATCTATTGTGACTTTAATGTTGTCTTTTGTAATTATTTGTTGGACTGGCACATCAACAACCTGTGTTCTTAA
Source organism: archaeon (assembly GCA_029563035.1). Next base: position 243,304 of record JAKQTP010000138.1, read on the forward strand.
AGTAACATAAGAATACTTTTCAACAAATGGCAAGACAAGTGTCCAGCCAGGCCCTCCAACTCTATTTACTCTTCCAAACCTGAAAATCACTGCTCTTTCATAATCTTTTAATCTCAGTATAATATTTGCACTAAATAACAAATATATAAAAGCAACAATTATCAGTACAATCAAAACAATTTGTTTTAGCTGTTCGTCCATTATGAAAAATATGGTGCCAACTAATAAAATCCCAAAAATTATTATTCCAAAAAAAATGTTTTTTAGTTTTTGTTCTTCCATTTTTTCACAGTTTGCTTTTTCTGATTTAGATATTCTTTTAAATACTTTTATCTATAAAATCCTATATAAATTATAGATAGAACATTTATTAATCTTTTACCTTGTAAAAATTAATAAGAGGTAACGTCTTTGGCAAAAGAAACAAGAAAAAAAGCTAAACCTGACGAAGTAGCGATGGCAGTTGAGCCAAAAGTGCAACCAGCACAAGAACATATACTTATACTTACAGTTGATAGAGATAATGACATTGGCAAGAAAATAGGCGTTTCTGGGCCAATTGTTGGTTATGAAAATAATCTAAAGGTAGCGACAGATCTGTTACTTAAAGACCCTGAAGAATCAGATGCAAATGCAATTTTTGCGGTTTTAAAAAAATATTCTGAACTTAAAAAAGATTATGTTGTTGAGGTTGCAACAATTACAGGGCATTCTAAAGAGAATTTGTTTTTTGCAGATAAAAGTATTGCTTTGCAATTAAAACAGGTTTTAGAAGATTTTCCAGCAAGTGCTTTTGTTCTAATAACTGATGGTGCTGAAGATGAACAGGTAATACCGATAGTTCAAAACTTTGGTCCAATAATTTCTAAAGAGGTAGTTATTGTTAGGCAATCCCAAGCAATAGAAAGCACATATTATACAATTAAGAAAGCAATAAAAGATCCTGCTTTTTCAAGAATTATATTTGGCATACCTGCTATTATTTTGCTATTGTTTTTCTTTTTTAAAGCCTATGCATTTCAAATTATTGCATTAGTATTAGGGGTTGTTTTCTTAGTCAAAGGGTTCCATTTAGAATCAAAGATTGCCAAATTAGTCAACTCAGTTTTATCTAAATTTTCAATCACAAAGATTAGTTTTCCATTTTATGTTGCTAGTGTTTTTTTCTTGATATATGCAGGGATTACAGGGGTTAACCTTTTTTTAGCTAACGATTCTTTTGTTCTTTGGCAAAGAATAATTTATGTTTTGAGAGCAATACTTTTGTATTTGGTATTTTGTATTGTTTCTTATATTGTTGGAAATATTATTGATTTATTTTATTCTCGAGCATTATACAAGCTCGGTCGTGCAATATTTGGAATAATTTCTACATTTGTATTTTTGGGTTTATTAGATTTAGCAATGCAATTTGTTCTTGGAGAGGCAAGCATGCGTATGTTGATTACAGTAATTTTCATCTCGTTTATATTCCTATTTGTATTATACAAAATAACAAATGTATTTGATATCACAAAAGATATAACGGAATTATTGGTTGGCCTGCCAGTTGTTTCAAAATATGGTGTGTGGATTGGCGAGGTCATAGCAGTAGACAAAACTAAGCAAACAATAAGCTTCAAGAACAGAAGTGGCAAAGTAATAACAGTTCTTTCAAAAAAGCATTTTTTCATTCAAAACGGGCAAGTGATAATTTAGAACGGTTAATTTTCCAAACTTTTTTAAACTTTTTAGTAAACCAATATAAATCGAAACATATATATATTAATCGCCTAACAATATAAATTGAAATATATAATATTTTTATAAGATAATAATAAAAGAGAGGTTAAAAAACATGTACAAATACGCAATAGCAAGACAACTTGCAACAAAGAAATTAATAACAAATAGAGGAGACAATATCGGAAGACTTGTCGATTTAATGGTTAACGAAGTATCTGGAGAGATAGAGGCTTTATTAGTTGAAATCGATCCTTCTTCAAAAGTAGTTAAGCAATTAGATGTTCAAGGCAATCTTCTAGAAATCCCTTACAGAAGTGTAATTGCAGTTTCTGATGTTTTTGTAATTGATGAAAAAATACTATTAACAAAAGACGATGGAACTTTTAATTAAAGTTCTTTCCTTCTCTTTCTTTAATTGTTAATTTTTTCTTAACTTTCAGACTGTTCTTTTATCTCAAGAACATAGCTTCTCTCTTTTGTATCAATGCTTTTGATACTAAGTTCTTTTTGGTTTTTTGAGAAGTACTCGTTTAATTTTTTTATAATCTCATCTGGTGCTATCTTTTTGTTTCTTGCTAGCCTTATCTGTTCATTTATAATTTCAATTATTTGAAAATACTCATATATCTTTTCGCCTTCTTTTTGCAAGTCATTAGCTATCTTTTCATATTCTTTTCTTGTCTTTATTTGGCTTTCAAGAATAGAAACATTTTTGTTTTTGCTTTTTTTCTCAGTGACTGTTTCTTCTGTTTTAAGCTTTTCTGCTAAGGTCTCTGAGATGATTTTAAAAAAATCAAAAGGCTCTTGTTTTTCTTTTCCAATAGCTACTAAAACCAAAATCTCATCTTCGTTTCTTCCTTTTTCAAGAACCAAGGCTGGCGTTTCACAATCATATATTTCTTTTATTTTTTTAACAATTTCTTCTTGTGTTTTTTCTTTGTTTATATAACCAGGGTAGATGTTATATTCTTTTACAAAATAGCTTATTGTTGCTTTAAGGTCTTTATCTTTTATTTCATCAAGCAGTTCTTTTTCTGTTTTTTTAACAATTTCTTTTCCTTGAGGAAAAGAATATATTTCATTTTTCTTAATAATCCTATCTTTCCATTCTTCTTTTTGTTTGGATGTTATTACTTTAAAATCCAAATCAGTAAGTATGATGTTAGAATTACTAAAAAACTCAAAGACAAGATAATAATCATCTAATTTGAAATATACAACTCTGTTGTTTTTGTCTTGTTTAATTTCTTGTATCTTCTGATTATATAGTTTCTTTTTAAGAAACTTAATAAGCCCTCCACTTTCTGGATTAACAGGATAGGCAAGTTCTGTTAAAAACAAGATGTTTGGGGACACAATCAGTTCTTTTGTTTTTTTCTTATGTATCTTTATTTTAATCAGATTATTGTCTTCATGATTAACAAGTTGAAGGTTATTAATATACCCGCCTAAAATTTCTTCTTGTAGTTCTTTAATTATATAAAAAAAAGCTGTGCTTGTTACTTCTAGTTTTTTCATGTTCTTCTTATTCTGTATCTATGTAGCTATTTTGATTATAGCGATATATTATTTTTTTAATTTTCAAACCATTATACTTGTAATCTTCTAATAGTTTCTTTTCATCAGTATTTGTAAACATCTCAAATGGCCCTTTTTGTGCTAAATCGAATATAAAATATTGGTTTTTATATTTTGTCTTGACAAAGGCATGGGTGTTATCATCCTCTAAAAGCACAACATAAACTTGCGCCTCTTGATCATTTAACCCTTGCATTGCAGAACACAAAAGAGCAGAAATATCTTGTTCGTCTGCAATTTTGTTTTTTAAAATCTCTGTTGCATCAAGCCAATATAATACCTTAACATCTGTTTTTACAACTTCAATCTCTGCATCTAAAAACGAATAAATCTTTCTAAGTATTTCTAAATAGTCCTTGTTATATTCATACCCTACTGGCTTGTGTTTTGAGATTATGCTTTTTATTGTCAAATCATTTGGGTTAACTGTTTCTTTTATTTGGGCTATTGTTTTTTGTTCTTGCTTATTAATCAGTTCTTTATATTTGTCTAAAATTTGTTCATAATATTTATTTTGAAAATTGTCTTTAATAGATGGCGAAAGGTTTTTTGTTCCAGAAATGTTTTTTATAATTTCTTCAAGTTCGTTTATTCTGTTTTTCAGATTATCTCTTTCTAGTTTGATTTCGTTAAGCTCGCCTTTAAGCTTTATATTTTGAGATTTTTGATCACTATTATTGTCCTGCATTTTTTGTAGCTCTGTTAATTTAGAAACTTCGTTATTTATTTCATTATCTATTTTTAAAAGCTCAGATGTAATATTTTTTAAATCGCTAGAATATACATCGTCACTAATGCTTCTTGCACTATACTTGTAAGACAGCTCTTCTTTTTTTTTAAGTAGCTCTTTTTTCTGATCGTTTAGTGCTTCTATTTTTTGCCAAGAATTTTGTTCTTTAGTTACTGGCCTTGTGATTTTTCTCTTTAAATTAATAAAGGCAAAAATTACCCCAAACACTATAGCAATACAAATAATCAATATTATCTGAATTAATTCAATTTCCATTTTTCTGATCTTCTTTTATTGCAAATAATATATAATTTAAGGGTAATTTATTTTATATAGATTATGATTTTTATGTTATTCAAATAAAATCTCAAAATAAAGTTTGGAATATAGCAGATTATCCATTTATAAAGTTTTACCTTCTATATTATATATAATTTAATAAAGTCAATTGCATACAAAGACCTTTAAATTGCAATAGATTTTGATTATAATTTTTAAAGAAAATCTGTAAAAAAAACAAGGAGGAATATATATGGCTTCACCAAAACCAAAAATCAATGTTGTTTTTATTGGTCACATTGATCACGGTAAATCAACAACAGTTGGTCGTTTGATGTTCGACACAAAAAACTTAAGTGACCAAGATTATAGAAAGTTACAAGCATTAGCTGAAGAAAAAGGAAAAGGAACCTTTGCTTTCGCATACATGATGGATGTAACTAAAGAAGAAAGAGATAGAGGAATTACAATTGATGTTAACTATAAAAAATTAGAATCTGATAAATATAGTTTCACAGTAATTGATGCTCCTGGCCACCAAGACTATGTCAAGAACATGATTACTGGTACTGCTCAATCTGATGCTGCTGTTTTAGTCGTTGCTTCAAAAGACGGAGTAATGTCTCAAACTAAAGAGCACGCATTCCTTGCTCAAGTAATGGGTATTAAGCAAATAATTGTTGCAGTAAATAAGATGGACGATGTTAATTACAGTGAAGAGGGCTTTAATAAAGTTAAAGCAGATATAGATACTCTTTTCAAAGGTAAGTTTAAAGAAGACCAATATGTAGTCGTACCAATCTCTGCATGGCACGGAGAAAACATAATCAAAGCATCAGAGAAGATGCCTTGGTATAAGGGCCCTTGCTTATTTGATGCAATGAATAATTTCAAAGCACCAGAAGTATTAACTGGAAAACCATTAAGACTTCCAATACAAGATGTTTATTCAATTAAAGGTGTTGGTATGGTTCCTGTTGGTAGAGTTGAAACAGGAATACTTAGACCTAACGACAAGGTTATAATAATGCCAGAAGGAATTGCAACACAAGTAAAAAGTGTTGAAGCACACCACGAACAATTACCTGAAGCATTACCTGGAGACAACATCGGTTTCAATATCAAAAATGTTGATAAAGGAGCAATTAAGAGAGGTTCTGTTGTTGGCCCAGAGAATAACCCACCAACAGTTGCAGCAGAATTTACTGCTCAAATAATTGTTCTAAACCACCCAACAGCAATCACAGCTGGTTACACTCCAGTATTCCACATACACACCGCACAAATGTCTTGTGCAATTGTTGAGTTAGTAAAAAAGGTTGCTCCAACAGTTGAAGATGCTCCAAAGTTCTTAAAGACAGGTGATGCTGCAATTGTAAGAATCAAGCCATTACAGCCACTTGCTTGTGAGACCTACAAAGACTTCCCACAACTTGGCAGATTTGCTATCAGAGACATGGGCAAGACCGTTGCAGCAGGAGTAATACAAGAAATAAAGAAAAAGCAATAAATTTGCTTTTCTTTTAATATTTTTTCTAAAAAAATACAAGTGATAAAATGCAAACAGCAAGAGTAATAGTCACAGGAACTGATTACAAGAAAGTTACAGAATTTTGCAAGGAAATTATAGATGTAGCTTCAAAGAGCGGAGTAAAGCACACAGGCATAATCCCTTTGAAGACTAAGAAGTTAGTTGTGCCAGTAAGAAGAGGCGTTTCTGCTGGCGGAACAGAAACTTATGAAAAATATCAGTTACGAATCCATAAGCGAATAATTGATATTAAGGCAGATGACAAGATTCTTAGAAGAATAATGAGAGTTGATGTCCCTGCAGATCTACAAATAGGTATTGAGCTTAAAAACTAAATATCTTTTTGATAGCATCATAATTAGTAAACTTGCAAATCTATTTATCTTTAGATTTTTTTAAAAAATTTAAAATTTGCAATAAAATGTTTAAACAAACAAAAAAAAATATTTTTGTTGATGAAAACAACAAAGTAAAAATCATTTCTAGTAAATCTCTATTTTCTAAACTGGACAAATCTTGTATAGAACAACTTTATTCTATTTCTAAATTACCAGGAATTTGCGATTATGTATATGGCTTTCCAGATCTTCATGTTGGTCATGGTGTGCCTGTTGGTTCTTGTTTTGTAGTTGATGCTGATAATGATCCAATAATCAGTCCAAAAGCAATAGGGACAGACATAAATTGTGGTATTCGTCTTATTAGGACAAATCTCAAATCTAAAGATATTTCTGAAAAGCAATACAAAGAAATAGTAAAGGCTTTTGAGAAGTTACCTATTGGCCTTTCAAAAGACGGAATAAAGATAACAAAACAGGATTTAAAAGAGATTTGTTATCAAGGTCTGGAATGGGCAGTAAAAAACAGCTACGCAAATAAGTTTGATAAGCTATATGTTGATAGGCAAGGTTGTTTTCGTGATGCAAGTCCAAAATATCTATCAAAGACAGCAATAGAAAAAGGCCTGACTCAGCTTGGAACACTTGGGCAAGGCAATCATTTTATTGATCTGTTGGTTGTTGACAAAATCTTTGATAAGTTTTTTTGTAAAAGGCACAAGATAGAGAAAGATCAAATTCTTATTATGCTTCATACAGGCTCAAGAGGGCTTGGTTATCAAGTTGCTGATGAGTTTACAAAAAAATGCAAGCACAAAGATCCAATCGAATATTTATATTTAAATTCAAAAGATGGCTCTCATTATTACAAGACAATGTGCGCAGCTGCAAACTACGCTTTTGTAAACAGGGCTGTTCTTTCTAAAAGAATAATAGATGCTTTAGAAAATGCACTAAATCTTGGACATGGCACCATCAACGCCCGTCTCCTTTACGATTGCTCACATAATTTTGCAAAAATAGAAACTCGTAATAAGAAAAGGTATCTGGTTACCAGAAAAGGCGCAATAAGGGGAATAATCTCTGAAAGATTATCTGATCATTCAGAGTTTTTAGAGAGTGGCACTCCTGTGATTTTGCCAGGCTCAATGTTAGATGATACTTATGTTTTATTGCCAAAAGAAAAAATGAGAAAAGAGACATTTTCTACTCTTCCTCACGGCTGTGGGAGAGTAATGTCTAGAGATAAAGCAAAGTCAAAAATCTCTGCAAAAGATCTAAAGCAAAAGCTCTTAAAAAAAGGAATTTATCTTTCTGGACATTCAGAGAATGTTTTAAGAGAAGAGCAACCAGCAGCTTATAAGTCCTCAAAAGTGGTTGTTGATTCAGTGGTTGATGCTGGTCTTTGTAAAAAGGCATTTAGCTTAAAACCCAAAGTTGTAATTACTGGTTAAAAAATAAAAATCCGTGAAAATATATGCATGACATAAAATTACTTTCTTGTAGGTCTGGTGAGCATTTCGCAAAGAGTGTTTTAAAGCACCTTAATGAACTGCTTTCTGAGAATAACGAGCCAGAAATTACTTTAACTCCTGTTCAAGAGATCAGGTTTGCAAATACAGAAATAAAATCTAATATCCTAGAGTCAATAAGAGGTTGCAATGTTTTTATTATCCAAGATGTTTCTAACAATAGATACGGTATGTCTGTTGATGATAATATCAGGGCATTAACAACATTAATTGATGCAGCAAGAGTAGCTAGTGCAAAAAATATAACTGTGGTAATACCTGTTTTTCCTTATGCTCGTCAAGACAAGATTTGGGGCAGAGAATGTCTAACAGCAAGGCTTGTCTCTAGAGAGCTGGAGCTAGCAGGTGCAAAAACAATCATTTCTTTGGATATTCACAATCCTGCAATTGCTGGTTTTTTCCAGAATGCAATTCTTGAAAATCTTTATGCTCGTAAAGCCATTAAAAAATACATACTGGACAATATCCCTTTTAACAATCTTTTGATTTCGTCTCCTGATGTCGGGGGTATGAAAAGAGCAACAATTCTTGCATCTAAGCTTGGTGTAGGGGTAATCACAATCTACAAAGAAAGGGACTATTCAAAGATTAACCAAGTAGAAACAATGGAAGTTATTGGCAAGGTCAAAGACAAAGATGTTTTTTTAATTGATGACATTCTAGATACTGGCGGAACAGTCTATAATGCAGTAAAGATCTTAAAAGAAAAAGGGGCAAACAAGGTTTATTTTGCTTGTTCTCTTTGTCTATTAAACGATAAGGCTGTTGAAAGAATGGACGAGCTTTATGATAACGGTCTTCTAGAAAAGATCATAGCAACAGATGCAGTCTATTTTGAAAATGATTTTGCAGAGAATCACCCTTGGCTTGAGATTATCCCAATAAGTGACTACTTTGCACAGGCAATCTTTAATCTTCATTTTAAAAAATCTATTAACCAGCTCTTTGACAAGGACTAATAAATAAAAGGCATTGATATGAAAAATGATGTTAGATGCCCATTTTGTAATGGCAAGACAGTAACCAAATACAGGGACATTAATTTTGATGCTGGGAAAATCGTAATCAAAAATGAGCCTTATCAATCTTGCCAAAAATGCAAACTAGATTTCTGTACAAATGAGCAATTAGTTTCTTTAGATAAAAGGCTTCATGAGCAATTCAAACTAAAAAATAAAAAATCTAATATTGCCAAAAGGCCCAAAAACGTGATTTGATTAAAAACAACAGCCATTTATAAACTATTTGTTGTTTCTTTTTAATAAAATATAAAAGTTAAAGCTTATGGAATCAACATTAATTTTATTTGTTTTAATTGTCAATTCTATTCTTTTGATATTGTTATTTGTATTTATGATCAGGTTTGTTGTTACTAAATTTAAAGAGCAAATAACAGACACAAACGAAAGATTAAAAGATATGGAAGACAAATACAACAAACTAGACATACAATTCTCAAGAATTTCTGCTCTTCGCATCTATCAACATAAAAATGACATCTCAAAAGATATAGAAAAAGTTAAGCTTGTTGTTCAGGACATAGACAAGAAAACAGAAAAGATCTATAAACGAACAGAAAAGATGTATGGCAAGAAATCATAACTTTATACTTTTTAAATGCTTTGTTTTACTTATTATGTTATATAGTCAAATGTGATTTGTTATGCGCGTTATGAGAAGAGCAACAACTATAAAAAAACCAGTTGTTAAAAAACCAATCGTTAAGAAACCGATTGTTAAAGAACCAAGCATTGCCGGAGACAGGGTAGTTAAACCAAAAACAACTAGAGTTAGTGGCAATATAAAAAAAACAACCTCTGAACCAATAAGATCATTTTTAGAAAAGAAAAATCACATACTAAAACTAGAATCACAATTCAAAAAGCATATAAAAAGAAGCTATCCAGAGTCCGAAAGGTATGTCTCTAAAATCTCAGATGTTTATCTACATGGCAAACAAAACATTCAGTCATTAAGAAAAATAGCAAGTGGCAACGAGCCTATTTTGAAATTATTAAATGTTATAGAAGGTCGCCAAAGGGTATTATCAGCAAAGTTGATAGAATTTATTAACAACCCAAAGCCAAGTATGTTTAGGTTTGTAGAAATGGAGATACAAGTAGAAAATTTCCTAAAAGAATATAATCAAATAAAAGATATATTAAAGCCTGAACCAATCAATAAAAAATATCATGGCAAAGGCGACTATAATCCAAGAATACACGGTTCAAAATAGTGTTTTTTGAATATATGGTATTTTTTGTTCTTTTAATATTTCTGCTTCTTTAGCTTTTCTTTCTTCTTCTGTAAAGCAAATGAATGGCACTCCGTAGTGTCCACCACCGCCTGGTCTAAACACCACCAATCCTTTTCTAAAAGCCATCACAAGTTTTGCTATATCTTCATCTAGTTCTTTTAGCTTTTCTTCTGGCAGTTCCAAGACAATTTCTATTTCTGTATGTCTTGTGATTAGCTTTTCATATTTTTCCAGTACTCTTTTATTATAAAGTTCTCCTTTTCCAATCTTCATTTGAATAATCTGAGCAAGCGGGATTAAATATTTGTAATCTGGCCTTTCTGTTATTTGTTTAAGTTCTGTATTTCCTTGAAGTTTAGCTATCTCAATGATTCTATCTTCTACTCCTTTCTTTAATATGCCTCTGCACTTTAGGCATCTCCAGTTGTTTTTTATTGCGTCATTAAGAGTATGTATTTTCTTACAATCTCTACAAGCTGTCCTATTATATTTTCCTTCTTTTGGGTTATACCCTACATTAAACAATATCTTATTATTTCCTAGATTATATAATAGATTTTTAATAGATTCAAAGTTTGGCTTTTCTAGTTCTGCACAAACATATTCTCTTCCTATTCTATAGCTATTAGGAGAATGTGCATCTGAAAATGAGAAAAATTTTAGATCTTTAAGTTCAGGAATAACATTTGCGCTATTACTGTCAGCAGACAGCCCTAGTTCAATAAATCTTACTTCTTTGTAGTTTTCTCCATATGCTTCTTTTAGGTAATCACTTCCTGAGTATATTCCAAAATATGGGGTAAATGCATGTGCTGGCCCAATCAACACATCATGTTTAATGCAAATATCCAATAATGTGCTTGGAGTAATAGAAAGTCTTGGCCTACCCCCTCCATAAACACTCATGTCGCTTGAAAATCTTTCAATTTCTTTTTTAAATTCTAAGACTTGCGAAAGTTCTCTGAAAAACAAAAGATGATGCACTCTTCCTGTTGTTTCAACTTCTGTTGTCAATATAAAATATGTTTTGTTATCTGAGTTTTTGTCATTTTTAAAAATATAACAATCTTTTTCTAATATTAGATTTTCTTTAACATGCTTAAACCAATCAGGGTGTAAGATATCTCCTGTTCCCAAGACATTTAGGCCTTTTAGCTTTGCTTCTTTTGCAAGTATTGGTATACTCATATTTTTAGATACTCCCGAAGCATAAGGCGAATGTATGTGCAGATCAATATTATATTTCATATTTAATTATTATGTTAAAAAACTATTAAAATATATTTGTTGGGTCTATGTTATTTTTATATAAGGGCTGGTTAGGCTTCCTAACTCGGCAGGTTTATAAAGTATTTCTCTAACAAATGTATTATTCTGTTATGTTGTTACATTTTGTTTATTGGATATACTATATATTAATATAACAAGATTTAACACAAAAACAAAAAAACTAAAAAAGGAGAAAAAGATTATGAATTCTAAAATGAAAATATTATTTGGTGTTTTCTTTGTTTTCGCATTATTGACTCCAATATATGCTGGAAGACCATTAACACACTTAACAAATCCAAATGTATTTCCTGAGACATATAATAATACAAATCTAATTGATTATATAGAACTACAGCCAATAAGTAATGTAAATCAAGATAATTATTCATTTACTGTTCATTTCATAGAAGGAAACACTACTCCAATCACTCATTTAAGAGCTTTTTTTGCAGATGGAACAGGTGAATACGAGCAGTTCGATATGAAAGAAGATGAAATTAATTCATTACCTGGTAGCCAATCTAGCATAACTATGGAAAATTTAGATTTGTCCAATTTACAAGATGGGACAAACACTGTAACAGTTTCATATAATAATTTAAGATGCGGATTTAATGATAGATGCGGTGTTCGAACAACAATTACAAAAAACACAGTCGCTCCTAGATTGGAAATTTTTGAAAAAAAGACAATAAGAAAGAACACAGATTTTTACATACGTGGAAGAATTGCTGACTCAGCAACTTTAACTGTGCAGACATTATTAAATGGTGTTGATTTTGATGTTGATTGGTTCTCATGCCATACAAGCAACCCAAATGATTCACCAAACATGGTATCTAATTATTTAGATTTCATATGTTACTTTAATATTTCTCTTGTTGAAGATAGCGATAGATATATGATTAAATTTGTCGCAGAAGATAACACTACAAGAAATATTAAAACTGAAGACATCTATCTATCTATCAACAGATAGATCTGTGCGCAGACAAAGTTAGTTAGAATCTACAAGAAATAAGAAACAATCTTATTTTCTTGTGGTTTTTTCTCTATTTTTTTAAAAACTTTTTTTGTCTTTATAAACTTCTATAAACGAAAGACTAAACCTTCATACTCGGCAGGTTTATAAAGTATTTCTCTTACAAGTATATCAAAATATTTGTTATAATTTATATTATTTGATGTATTTAAAACAAAATAAAAAAAGGAAAAAAATTTATGAATTCAAAAATTAAAATAATATTAGGTATTTTCTTTGTATTTGCATTATTGGCTCCAATATATGCAGGCACATTATCTAAAAATGCAATATCTATGGCGTCTTCTGGACCTTGCAGTTCAGGTAGTAAAGTCGCAGACATCGTCAAGTTCAAATTAGTTCCAATTAATAATGTTAATCAAAATGATTATTCAATCATTTTAAAGTTCAAAAAAAAAGTAACTATCCAAGAATTAAATATATCTTTTATAAATGAAGATTATCCTTCTCAATCTGTCTCTATTACAAAAGACAACATAAGGCCAAACATCAATAGCCTAACTATTAAAAACATAGATTTGTCAAGTTTACAAGATGGCAACATCTCTGTTGTTGTTTCTTTTGATAATGCAAGATGTGGAGTTACAAAAAGAAATATCAAATACACCGTTGCTCCTTATTTGAAGATCTATGAAAGATATACTTCTTTAAAAAAGAAAGCTGATTTTCAAATACGTGGAAGAATAGACCGTTCTTCAACTTTAATAGTGCAGACATCACTAGATGGTGTTAAATTATCTGACAATTGGGTTACTTGTTACATAAGCGAATCACCAACCATGGTTTCTAGGTTTGCAGAATTTACTTGTGACTTTGATATTTCTCTTTTTGAAGATAGTGACAAATACAAGATAAAATTTATAGCACAAGATGATATAGGAAACATAAGGGCAAAAGATTTCGATCTGAAAATCTATAGGGTACAGAAATAATTTAGATTAGCAATAGCACATTTATTTCTTTCTTTATTTTCTTCTACCCAACTCTTTTTTTCCATTATTTATCTGCTAAAACACAAAAATAGGCTCTTTAGATGGCCATTACCTTTTATAAATGAACAGGTTAAATTACCAAACACGACAGGTTTATAAAGGGTTTCCCTCACTAGTATATATTAAGTATTGACCTTACAAGCTTAATATCTGATTTTACAAAACAGTTCAATTAAGAGATCTTATGTTTCAATTAAGAGATCTTATGTGTTTGATTAACATAAGACCGAACAATAATATTAACAAAAAACCAATCAAACAGTAATTTTAAAACCAAAACAAAAAAATAAATAAACAAAACAAAAAAACAATTTAAAAAAATTTAATTTAAATAAACAAAATTTAAATTAAAAAAGAAAAATAAAAAGGAGAAAAGAGAATTTATGAACTCAAAAATTAAAATTTTATTAGGGGTGTTCTTTGTTTTCGCATTATTGACTCCAATATATGCTGGGCAACTAATTTCAACAGAGCCTAAACAAGTCGTTTCTGCACAAGCCCCATCTACTGACTCTATAGGTGCAAGAGATGTGAAATGCCCTACAGCTGTTGAAATAAAAGAAATTAATTTTGTATCTATTAATTCTGTAAATATAGACAATTATTCTGGCAACATCTTATTAAATAATAAAATCAGCGAAAAATGTATTAAATCATTAGAAGTTACTTTTAGCGATGGTACAACCGATGTGTTATTTAATAAATTTGCAGTAAAAGAAGAAAAGATAATTGTCTATGATAAGGAAAACACAGCTAAATTAAATGATTTAAAAGATGGCGAGATAAAGGTTAGTGTTAAAATTACACTTTTTAACGCACAGGAATTAGAAAAGTATGCTAAAATAATGAAAGATACAATATCTCTAGAAATGAAAATAGACACAAAACCAAGACAACACAACAAAGATTTCAATATAACTGGAGTTTTATTTTTAAATGAGAATGAAATTGTCGAGACCGTTATCCAGAATGCAAAGGTAGAGGCAGATATATTACTTAACAACAAAATCCAAAAACCAATTTCTTGTAAACTAGAACTACCAACTGCAGAAGTAAATCCTGGATTATCTAAGGAAAAACAATTCACATGTTATTTTAAAGTAGAGGATTTAGACAATACAGATTTTAAAGAAGATAGTAAAGAATATAAACTAAAAATCAAAGCTTTCGACGCAGCAGGAAATATTACAGAAAAAGACATTAATTTAACAATTGATAGAACTGAACCAATTGTTATTGTAGACCCAATTTCTACACCAACCAGAGAGCCAATGTTAACTGGTAATGTAGAGGATTTAACCGATATAACTGAGTTTAAAATAACAGTAAATGGCAAAGATTACGTTGTAAACTCTATAGATCCAAATGGAAATTGGAGTGTACAATTAGATAGATTGCCAAGAGGAACACACACAGTTTGGTATTCTGCAACAGATGAACTTGGAAACAAAAAAGAAGATAAAGTTGATGCAATAACAATAATAAGGAGAAGCGGAGGCGGCAGAAGAGTAACAGGAACTACAACCACACCAACAGTTAACCCAACACCAACACCAGTAACACCAACACCTCAACCAGTAGTTACAACTCCAACAGTAGTTAATACACCTGCACCTCAACCAGTAGTAACAACCCCAACAACTCCATCACCAGCAACACCAACAGAGACAGCTCCAACAACTGGTAATGTTGCAGTAGCAAATCCTGAAAAGACATCAGGCACAACAGGTTTCTTAGGCCTATCTGAAAATGCATCAACAGGCATTGCTTTGTTAATCGGTGCATTGTTAGTAATAGGTGCATTAGGTTATTTCCTGTTCTTTGCTAGAGATAAAAAGGAAAAGGAATAAATGAAATTTCTCCCTTTTTATTTTTCTTTTTTTTAATTTATGTTTTCAAAATATTTTCAAGTTGTTGATCCTAATTCTATCAAATGCCTTGCTTGTAATAGATATTGTATAATCTCAAAAAACAACACTGGCTTTTGTAAAGTTAGAAAAAACGAAAATCAAAAACTTGTTTCTTTGGTTTATGGCAAGCCTGTTTCTATTAATCTAGATCCAATAGAAAAAAAGCCAATATATCATTTTCTTCCAAACACCAAGACTCTTTCATTAGGAACAGCAGGCTGTAATTTTGATTGTGCATTTTGCCAAAACTATGACATCTCTAATTGTAAAAACATCAATCTAGAGGCAATGGATTATTATTCTCCAGATGAGATCATAAATATAGCAATTGAAAGAAAAACTCCTTCTATCTCTTACACCTATACAGAGCCAACAATCTTTGTTGATTATGCTCTAGACATCATGAAAAAAGCAAGCTCTCAAGATATAAAAAATATCTGGGTAAGTAATGGCTATATGTCTAAAGAGGTTTTAAAAGATATAATGCCATATCTAGATGCAATAAACATTGATCTAAAAGGCACTCAAAAATTATATGATGAACTGGTTCCTGGAATAAAGCTTAAGCACATAAAAGAGAATATAAAAGAATTACATAAAAATAAAATACATATAGAGATCACCAACCTAATGATAGAAGGCTATAACACAAAGCCAGAAGATATCCAAGAAACAATTGATTTTGTATATTCTGTTTCTAAAGATATTCCTTTGCATTTCTCAAGGGCCTTTCCATATTATCGTTTAAAAAATATAATCCCAACAAAGCTAGAAACATTAAAGCTTGCAGAAAAGCTAGCAAAAGCCAAAGGGCTAAAAAACGTATATCTAGGAAATATTTAAATAATCTTAAACAACCATAACAAAAGCATGACCCCCAGACCTGCTGGCCCAAAGATTGCTGATGCTATTAATGTGACTACTATTGGTAACTTTATATTAAATACAAAATAACATATCAAAAAACCCATTGCTCCAATAATGCTATTTAATATTAGGTTTTTTGCTAGCCCAATAAGTAATATTGTAACTACTATTAGTAGTACTCCTATAATCAATAAAAGATAATCCATATCTATTTAATTGATTATAAAGGTTTTAAATACTTTTTTAATTATAAGTTATATATATTTCAAGCAAAATTATGATTATCTATGGAAAAACAATTAGACTACGAGGCTTTACAACTAAAAGAAAAACTAGAAATTCAAGAGCTACAAAATCTTATAGGCAAACATTTAGCTGATTCTTCCAAGACCGAAGATGATCTAATAAGGCTTATCCCTAATGCCAGGTATGAGCAGATTGTTCAGGCTCTAAAAAACATGCTGTTTTTAAAGCTAATAACAAAAGAGGGCTTTCCAGTCAAGTATTCTTTGTCTTCAGAGGTTAAAGATAAGCTAACAGAGAGAAAGAGATTGTCTGAAAATGATAAAAACACAATAAAGGTGGCAGTAATCATAGAGTCTAAATCTAATGATAAACTAAGTTTAAGGAAAGGAATGGAGCAAATTCTAGAGTCCTTAAAAAATGATAAAGAGTATTTAATATATGATAGCACTCTTGCAGAAATAGTGGTGCATGATGATCTTTTTTCTACATACATCTCTGCTACTTTGTCTTGTAACGAGATAAACTCTTTATTTAAGCTAATTTACTTTTACGGAGCGACCTCAGTTGAAGTTCTTAAGCCTGACAAGTTAAATGTTACAATTTCTGATTTACAAAATACAATTATGATAATTACTGATATGACACACGGCTATGCTCAAATGATACATACTCTAAAGAAAGAAAATGAAGCACTATCTAGGTTGAGATAGT
This sequence comes from archaeon, assembly GCA_029563035.1. The sequence goes on from JAKQTP010000138.1 coordinate 260,314, forward strand.
TTTCTAAAGCAAGCTGATATCCTTTTTACATGTTGCACTATATATGTATAGTTTGTATTATAATAAGTGAGTGTCATCTAAATTAGTAAAAATCTTTTTTTAAAAAAGATTATTTTTATCTATAATATATATATGTACACAAAGCTTAAGTAAAACAAATTTTCTATTTTTTGCAAATTTCTTGTTTTATTGTTAACATTATACATAAAAATAGTTTTATTTTCTCTCTTATCGCAGTCTTTACCTGCCTTTTCAGCCATCGCAAAAGTGAGCTATAAAAACCAACCCTTTTTAAACATTACTGCTCTCTAAATTCTATATTCCACATATATGGAATACTGAATCTGTTTAGTACTGGATTTTATTTTTTCACCAGTCATTGATATACGCAGGTTCAATCTTCATAAACAAAAAAAGTTTCTTTATAAGAAAAGAAACTAAAATGGAGGAGAAATAAATGAAGAATATAAATGTAAAAAAAGTAGTTGCTGGCGCAGCAGCACTTGCATTAGGTGTAGGTGTTCTGGGCGTAGCAATAGCTGGTAACAACAGTGGCGACACATTTGGTCCAGTTGTAAAAGGCGATGTTTACACAACCTCAACAATGCAACCAAAAGTAAGTATTGTTACCGGAGTAAACGGAGACGACGATCAATGGGCACAGAACATAGCAAACGCAATCGCAACAAGTGCAAAGAAGAGAAACCCACAATATGACGCATGGGTACCAACCCCTAGCACTCCTGGCACAACAACAGATGATGGCACTTTGTTCGATGATGATGATATGGGTTTTGACCTTGATGATGATTTCAGTGTAAAATATACAAAATACAACAAATTATTCGATGGCGACATAGAATATTACGATCACGATGACACAAAGAAAACACTAAAAAATGTAAAAGAAACTATGGATGTAAATGTTTCAGACGTTTACTTTGAGGCAGATGAAGATGTCCAAGCAGTAATCGCAAAAATACCAGCAGGTACTGCAAAATACACCCTAAATTTAGGCAGTACAGGTATTAAAGTAACAGATACATCAGCTACAGATTATACATTGAATGCTGGCGGACAACACGATATAGAAATTCCATTCATGGGTAAAACATATAAGATAAGATCTATTACTGAAGATAAAATAACTTTAGTTGAACAAGAAAATAAGTTAATATATAGAGAGGGTGGCGTTTTCGTAATAGATGATTACACCGTAGAAGTATCAACAATCACACAAGATAGAGTTCTTCTATTGTTAAAGCAAGGATCTTCACAAGTTGGATCACAAAGCTTAAGAGAAGGTAAATCAACCACATTCAATGGCAAGATATCTGAAATAACTGTTACAGAAGTCAACTATGCAGATAATCAACAAGGTTATGTTGAAATTAGCCAAGGTAATGCTGTGTTAGAATTAAACAACGGAGAAGAGATTGAAGATTTCACAGGCGAGGACGAAAGAGAATGGACTGCTAATTGGGATGAAACATTCACTGCAAACCACTACCTTAAAGAAATAAGAGTTACAGATACAGATGGTTGGAGTGACGTTGGAGAAAATGCAGACTTCCCAGCATTAAAAATAGGCGATTCAGCAGACTTCCCAAATGATTTAGGTTCTGTAAAGTTTGTTGGACTAACAGATGAAACAATGTACGACTTTGAAATAACATCTAATAAAACAATAAAGTGGTCAGATTATAAGTACACATATGAAGTTCCATTGTTTTTGAAGAAAGCATTTACAACAGGATCAGAATCAAAAATGAAGTTCGCAGTTGACAACAAAGACTATTATTTGATAAGAGATGTTGATGGCAACTACACAGTAAGCGAAACAAGTGATGAAGACGAATTCATTGCTGGTGCACACGATGTTGCAGCAGACACAAATGTCACCATAGTAAGTGATTTAACTTCAGGTACCTCACACCAATTTAGAATTTTAGCAAATTCTAATGAAATGGCAATTGCATTCAAAGGAACTGATGGAAATATAGGCAAAAAAGGTACTTTTTCAATAACTGGTGGAGACGAAACAGATTTTTTCGATGGTTTCAACACAGGTAGCGACAGAAATGCAACAATCTTTACAATAAAAGATGTAGATACCGCACCTAAAGATATTAACTTCTCTATGGATACAAAGAATTTCAAATTAGCAGATGAAGACGTAATGGATAACTTTACTGGTCCAAAAGTAAAATATGCTAATGGTAATTGGAAATTCAACTTGAATGATGAAGACGACGATGATATCCAAGAAGGATACACAGCAACAGGTGGAGTAGTAAAAATAGCTAACGGATATATCAATGTATCATTACCTGAAGATCCAAAGAAATACGAGTTATTCATTGGTGGAGTAATTACAACACCTGGCGACACAGAACAAACAAACCCATATCACCCATACATTGAAACTCAAGTAAATCCAAGCGATCTTCTAAAGAAAGATGTCATGGAAATATCAGGTACTAAAATCGTAGTAGGTGGACACCTTGTAAACAAGTTTGCTGAAGGTATAACTGAAGATTCCTTAGTTGAAGAAGACGACTTTATCGTAGGTAAACACGCAAACAGTAACATCTATGTTGCTGGTTGGACAAAAGCAGATACAGGCACAGCAGCAAGCGAATTAATAAACGTAATCACAAGCTGGCCAATCGAGTAAGTCTAAAACCAAAATTGTAAAGGGCAAATACCCTTTTACAATTTTTTTCTTTTTCTTTTTAATTTCGAAATTTCTTGCTTGCTATCAGACTAAATGATAACTTTATTTTTGTAAAAATAGTGATTATTTTGGAGTATAAAGTATTATACTTTTATGTCCAAAATCTTTTATTTTTGTTTTTATCCCACAAAGACTACTTTTATTTTTGTTCAATACATTGAACAAAATAGCCTCTTTTTGTTCAACAAGCTGACCAATATTGCTACCCAAAAAACACAAACTTCATTTTACTATTTCTTGAAATCTGTCTATTATAATAGACATAAATCGTCATTTATTTTTTCTTTTTATTTTTCATAAAATAATTAAATATATAAAATAAACAGCCATATAATATTAAATAAATAATATATTTTACATATCTGATAATACACTAGAGGTAATTAATAATGTCTAAACCACTTTCTAAGATTTTATTGTCTTTGTCTTTAATATTTATTTTAGGTTTTGTTTTTGCAGAACCAAGCATAACTGTTAATCCTTTAGTAACAAACGACCGTACACCAGATACAAATGGTAGATTTGATTTAAATGGCATATCAGGAGATGCAAATTTTATAATCATAATAAATTCAATAAGCTATACTTCTTTAGATTCAAATGTAGTTGTAGATTATGATACAAACACTTGGAGTCTTATTGCTTTAGAATTAGCAGATGGCAATTATGATGTAAATGCCATGATGACTATTGAGGACGCTACTTATTATGACGGAACCACATATGAATTGATAATTGACACTACTGCTCCTGTTATTTCTGCCATAGAAGACATTGACACAAACCAGACTGTAACTGTTACTGCCACTGCAACAGATGAACTTTCTGGTATTGCAAGTTATAAGTGGTCTGCTTCTCCTCAGGAAAATATTACTTTTAGTGATGATGATTCTAATGTCACAGATATAAATGCTTCTGCCGATGGCAACTATCATATCACTTTAACGGTTACTGACCGTGCTGGTAATACCGGATATGAAGATTTTAATTTTATTTGGGATACTAATGCTCCAACAATTTCCTTAAATACTGTTTATACCAATCAAACAATACATATCGATTCCAATGCAAGTGATGACGGTTCTGGTATAGCTACTTATTATTGGAGCACACTTGATGAGGTAAACATTCTATCTCCTAATTTAGAATCTACAGACATTAATGCATCATCTGATGGCAACTACACTATTACTTTAACAGTTACAGATCGTGCAGGTAACACTCAATCAGCCGATTTTAATTTTATTTGGGATACTACAGCTCCAACAATTTCCTTAAATGATGTTTATACCAATCAAACAATACATATCGATTCCAATGCAAGTGATGACGGTTCTGGTATAGCTACTTATTATTGGAGCACACTTGATGAGGTAAACATTCTATCTCCTAATTTAGAATCTACAGACATCAATGCATCATCTGATGGCAACTACACTATTACTTTAACAGTCACTGACCGTGCAGGTAATTCAAAAGATTCTAATTTTAATTTTGTTTGGGATACTACGGCTCCAATATTAAAAAATATAACAATCCCAAACAGATATAAAATGATTTTAAGCTTTGATGACGAAGATATTAATTTTGATTGCATTGATGAAAACACAAAAAACAAAATTGTTGTTAACGGAATAGAAGATGTAGTTAGTTCTTTAGATGTAGATGCAAATAATAACTTAATAACAATTTATTTTTCTCCTGCATTTGCATTATTTACTGATGTAAATGACTCTTTTAAAATAGATGAAAATGCATTTGTTGATATTCTTGGAAATAAATCTCCTCTAATTGATGCAAGTTATTTAGATAACAACACAACAATAGATGATAATGCACTGCCTTTCTCCTATATTGATACAAACAATAATGATGAAAATCATGTGAGGGTATATTTTACAGAAAATTTAAATCTAGACACAAACCCACCAAACCTAAATATAACACCATTAGTAGATGGGCACGATTTAAATTTTTATTATCTAACTATTGATGTGAACAGAGCTATTTTTTCAGCAATCTATCATAATGATGAAAACGGATATTATATTGATTTTAATACAACTGATTCAAATAATGGCGCAATAATAATGATTGACGATACCAATTGTTCATTAGTTGATGATTCTAATAATCCTTACACTCCTTTCCATCTAGTATTAGATAATAACAAATGGAGCTTTCAAAGAATTGTTGATAATAACTATGTTAGCTTTGAGCATGATGATTCTAGCTACACTGTTGTTATTCCATCATTTGTAGACAGCAACTCACAAGTTATTTTTGATCTATCTGAAATTTTAGATACAGACAATAATTCTGTAATTGTCCCAGAAGACGGTAATTTCTTCTTTGAAAGACAAACAACCACAACAAAACACTCAGTAACAATCTATTCAGATACAAACATAATGGGCATTAATGGCTGGGATGGTAACCTAATACTACCAACAGTTACAGATAATTATGATATAGGCGATAAAGGAACATCTGAAATTACAATCACTCTTGGACTTGATGAGAACAAGACATTACTTTTTTCTAAAGCAGTAAAAATAATAATAGGCGGTATGGCAGGAAAAAGAGCAGGGTATATACTTGATGGCAACTTATATGGAATTGATGAATGTGATGAAAACCAACTTTCAGATCCTGATACTTATTTACAAGATTTAAATTCAGAAAATTACGATAAAAATCATACAGGAGATTGCTATACTTCTAAAGATGGAGACTTAGTAATCTGGACAAAGCACTTTACTGATTTTACAGCATACACCCCTGCAACTTCTGGAGGCGGTGGCACTGGTGGTGGCGGTGGCGGTTCAGGTGGTGGTAGCACCGGAGAAGAGGAGGAAGAGGAAGAAGAGGAAGAAGAAAAAGCAAGCTGTTCAGATCTAAAGGTAACAACAACATCAATAACAACCTACTCAGACAGCACAGTTACAAAATCAATAGCAATAACAAATGATTCAAGTTTTAATTTTAATATAACCAATCTTTCATTAACGCAAGCATCTGGCCTAGACATTACAATCAAAGAAGAGCCTACAAAAATCAATAATAAAGATTCAGAATACCTAAGAATAGAAATTGTATCAGATGTGTTTGAGTCAACAACCACAAAAACTATAAAATTACAATTTGATGGTAAATTTACTGATAAAGATAAAACAAGTTGTTCAAAAAGACAAGATATAAGTGTGAAAATACAAGAGGTTTCAGAAGAAGATGATGACGATTATGAATCTTCCTCATCTGGAAGTTCATCTGCAGATAATACTAACAACACAACATACAAAGACAAAACAATCACTTACTCTCCTGACACTAACACAACAACCAACAATGATACTAATACAGACAAAATAACCGACACAACAGGTGTTCCAGTAATTACTGCAGTTTCAGGAGAAAATCAAGAATCTGAAACTTCAGAAAAAAAGAAATCAAACACTTGGCTTTTCTGGCTTTTAGATCTTTCAATATTAGTAGTAATAATTGCTATAATACTGATTGTTATAAAAAAGAGAAAAAACCCAAAAAGGAACAAACTTTGATTTTAAATATTTTTCTTTCATATATATTATTATGATTTCAGAAAACACATTATTATGGCTTATTATTGCATTAACAATTTGGGATTTGATTTGGAAAGGATTTGCTTTATGGAAAGCATGTAAAAATGATCATATGCCTTGGTTTGGAGTTATGCTTGTTTTAAACACAATCGGAATATTGCCAATATTGTATATCTTTGTTTTCTCCAAAATACAAATTGAGCCAAAAGCAAGAACCAAAACAGCAAATAAGAAATAAACTTTATTCTTCTAATTTCTTGTTTTCATTTATTCTTTTTAATATCTAAATTTATTGCTTGCTATCACGTTATTTTTAAACAAACACGCCCAAAAAACATGTAAACTATACTTTGCACACTTCTAAAAACATGTCAATTATAACTGACATCTTTTTATATGTTTTGCACACACCTATGAAATGTAATTAATCCATTAAACAAATTTATTCTTCTAATTTCTTATTTTCATTTATTCTTTTTACAATGGTTGGGGCAAAATCCTCTTTTAGCCATTTCTTCCACTCAACAAGAATAGCATTAAAATCAATCTTGCCATACTCTTCTATCCACTCTTCCTTAATCAAAAGCAGTTTATTGTGTATAGATATAGTGTATTCTGCCTCCAACAACTCCATACACTTTAATTCTCTAGCAAGCTCTACCTGATATTCCTTTTCCTTAGCTAAAAGCTTGATATTATCCCATATCTCTTCAATTGACATTCCAGACAATGTTGAAATCTTTGTAAAAAGATCAGAATCTTTAAGTGCATCTTCGTTTAATATTAATGCATCTTTTCCTGCATCATAAGTCATTAAATCAATCAATCCACCTTCAGCATCTGGATCGGTATTCCAATGTTTCTTGACTTCTGTTATTTGCACTACTCTTCTATGGCTCTTTAATGAACCTTTAAATCTTATAGGTTTAGTTACAACGACAAGATCTGTAGCCTTAAAAGAAGTTGTTGGAACCCCCAAGTCATTAACAACTCTGTCCCATACAGCATAAGCAGAGTCTGCATGGATTGTTCCCATAACAACATTACCAGCAGCGCCAATTCTCATAGCTTCATATAAGACCTTAGCTTCTACACTTCTAACTTCTCCAACAATGATAGCGGAGTCTCCAAGTCTTAAAGCAGTTCTTAATGCATCTTCTGGCTTGACTTCGCCAGACTCCTCATCAGAACCAATTGCTGATTTTGTTTTTAGTCTTTGAGCATTAAATCCAATGTCTTTTAAGTACATTATTGGTAATTCAAGAGTGTCTTCCTGAACAATTATTCTTTTGTTCTGTAAAATCTCTTGCATTAAAGCAGTCATCAAAGATGTTTTACCAGACCCACGAGAACCTGCAACTAATAATGTTGAGCTATTATCTATGAAAAAAGATAGCATTCCTGCAGCTAATGGATTTAGGGACTTGACATTAATCAGTTGTGGCAAGGTCCATGGCGTGTCTTTATGCAATCTAAATGCAAAAGCAGTGCCATCAGTTGCTAGTGGCCTGCCAATAGCAGCAACTCTAGTATTAAGATCTGGAAGATCATAATCTAAAATTGGGTGAGCATCATCAAAAGGCCTTCCAGACATTGCCCTCATTTTACCAACAAGAGATTCTGCTTCTTTATCTGTATAAAGTATGTTTGTTTGGCATTGACCATATTTGCTATGCACAATATAGATTGGTCTGGCACCGATTGGCGAATCAATATAGACATCTGTTATGTTTCTATCAGATAATACCATCTCCAAGATGCCATAGCCTATAGTGTATCTTGTAACAATTTCAGAAAGAGCAGTAACATCATCTGGTGCTAAAGAAATTCCATATTTTCTAGCAACATCAACAATCGTGCTTTGGTATATTCTTTGGAAATATTTTCTTGTGCCAGTTCCAGAAGTTAATGTTACTTTTCCTGGCTGATAATTAGCAACAGTGTCTTTTGTTTTTGACAAAACAAAATAATGGTCTGGTGACAAAGTATATTCTGGTGGATTTATATTATAGATTAGCTCTATCTTTTCTGGATGTTTAAATATCTGAACATTTGTGGTTAGCACTTGATATTCATCTATCAACTCAAATTTTTCTGCATCACTTCTTAGAAGCTGAGAGCCAATAAAAGCTGGCTTGACTTGTGCTTCAAATACTGTCTTATAAACATCTGTTAGATCATTATAGTCCTTTATTTTTGTAAGTATCGGCTTTAATGTCTTAACAAAATCAGTTTTATCATATTGTTCTTTTAAAGACAATAAATGTTTAAGATTAGCTTTAAAGCATTTTTCACAATCTCTTCCAGATTGTTCATTTGCTCTAGTTTTTGTGTTTTCTACTTCTTTGAGAAGAGAGATATATGATGCTATAGGGTCATAAGATAAAAGATCTCTAGCAAACCTAAGAATATTATTATGCCTTTGTGGATAACACTCATCACAATCCATGTCTTCTATTTTAAGATGAGAGGATACCCAAACAGCCCTGTTCTCAAAATCAAGCAACAGGTCTACCATTTCTTTAAGAAAGGAAGTTTGCTTTTGAGTATATACTCTTTCATAGACTTCTGCAAGAATAACTTCATCAGCATCAACTGTTGCAAGTGTTTTCATGACATGGTATCTACACCTAGGATCATCAGAAATAGAAGTGTTATAGACACAATGTCTACAATCAAAGATAAGCTTTTTCTTGCCACCTTCATTATCTACTATGTAGTCCCCAACAGTATAATTGCCAATCTTCATCTTGTTCTTATTTTATATTTTTTAGTAAATCTTACTTTATGTTTATTAGTAAATATATATCTTACTTTATGTTTATATATGTTGTTAATTTATTTTACTTTGACATTTTTATTATCATATTTAAGTTCGTGATTTTAACATATTTTAATTAGAAAAATTAATATCAAAATGTTTTAAAAATAAATGTTTTTTAAATCTTGCACTGGACATCTACCCTCCCGAAAACAACCCCTGTTTCTAAGGTTATAATATATTTGCACATAAAAGATTTATTTAAAAATATAACTTGCTATAATTACTTATAGGTGATTATAGCATGTCAGAATATACCACAATACAATTATCAAAATCTGTTGTAAATGATTTAAAAAAACTAAAAATGCACCCTAGACAATCATTTGATGATGTAATTTCAAATTTATTGAAGTCTAAATCAGCAAAAGACGATTATTTCAAATTAATGATGAATGCACAAAAAATAAAAATGAGGGAAGTCTGGGACAATAAAGAAGATGAAAAATGGGAAAAATTGAGGCCAAAGTCGGGCAAGTAGTTCTTATTGATTTTCCATTTATTGATAACACTAGTTCTAAAGTAAGACCAGCACTTGTTTTATTTTCTGAATATGGCAATATAATTCTTGCTGCAATTACAAGTAATAAAAAAGCATCAGGGATAAAATTAACTAAAGCTGATGGGTTATTGTATGATAGCACAATTAAGTTAAACGCTATTTTTACTTTGCCAAAAGAAATGGTAATTATGCATATTTGTGATTTAAATCAGGCGAAAAGAAAAGAAGTTTATTTAAAATTAGAAGAAATGATAAAAGGGTTTTTGTAACAATTTCGCACTGGACACCTACCCCCCCGAAAACAACCCCCTTTTCTAAGGCCATTATATATTTATGCCAAATAAATATTTTCAAATATATAAAACTCGCACCATTGATGCGAGAAATTAGTTTGGCAAAAAACCTAAAAATTATGGATAAATGTAAAACCAATGAACAAAAAGAGTTTTATTTTAAACAAACTAAAGAAAATAATAGGGCATTAGAACAAGGTAACTTTTTAATATATTGGGGTCTTAAATATATATTAGGTGAAAAATATGCAACTAACAAGTGAACAAATTTATTCTATTATTAAAACCCAAAGTGGCTTAAGCGATGAAGAGCTTAATTCCAAGCTAGAAGAGATAAAAGAAAAATATCAAGGCCTCTTAAGCGATGTTGGAGCAAACATTCTTCTCTCTAAGCAACTAGGCGTTAATCTAGACTTAAAGCAAAAGACTAGTGCTGTAACAAAAATCTCAGAAATTACCCCAAGCATTGATTCTGTTACTCTTTATGCAAGAATAAAATCTATCCCTCCTCTTAGAACCTACAAGTCAAAAGATGGAGGACTTGGCAAGATCCAAGCAATCTATCTAGAAGATGAAACAGGAATAATTAAACTTAATCTATGGCAAGACAAGGCAGAAATTGTTAAGGAACAGGGCTTTGAAAAGAACGATCTGGTTCTGATAAAAGATGCAGCAATCAACCAATATAATGATAAGTTAGAGCTATCCTTAAGACAAGGTGGCCAAGTAATTAAAAACCCAGAAGGAACAGATATTAAAAAGATTAAAGAAAATGTAATTAAGATTTCAGAAATTGATTCTGCACCAGAAGGAACAGTTGATACCTATGGCAGAATCATCGCCCTTTATCCAATAAAGACATTTACAAGAGAAGAAAGAGAAAGGTTTGTTATTAATTTTGAGATAAGCGATGGCTTAAAGACTATAAGATGTATTGCTTTTGATGCATGGGCAAAAGAGATTTCAAATAATTTAAAAAAAGGCGACCTAATAAGATTATCTGATGTTACAATCAAAGATGGCCTTTATGATCTGGAGTTATATATTAATTGGAATTCTACTGTCACAAAAGACCCAAACACTAAAATAAAGATCCCTCCATTAAGCGAGCTTGTTTCAAATGATTTTAAAGAGGAAAAGATTAGTGCTCTTCAAAACAATAACAACTACAAGATCTCTGGGGCAATAATTTCAATTAACAAGGGAAACTTAAGATCTTTCAAATGCCCAGAATGTAGAGAAAAAGTCTTTATTATCAATAACGAGTTTATTTGCGAAGCTTGTAACAAGCCAGTAGATCCTGACATGAATATCTTTTCTTCAGTAACTCTTGATGACTCAACAGGAGTAATAAAAGTAAGTCTTTTCAACCAGCTTTTAGAAAGCGTTTATGATCTTAAAAAAGAAGATCTAAAAAAAGACCTGACACCAGAAGAGAAAGAAAAGATATTTTCTAAGGCAGAAAGTAAGCTTTTAGGTAAGAAGGCCACTGTTACAGGAAAAGCAAAGATAAATGATTTTTCAAACCAACTAGAGTTTATGGCAAGCACTTTTGAGATAGAGTAAGATATGAAAACAGAATTAATTTACGATTCTTCATTACCATTTAGGGTATCACCACAAACAATCAACATAATTGAAAAAAACAACAAAAGAACAATTATTTTCTACAACGAAGAACAACAAAAATTAGCAAAAAAATCAATAGTTTTCTTAGAAGATTTTTTTGATTTCTATCATTCTTCTAGAATAGATAGATCAAAAATAAAAATTTTTGGAAAAAAGTTCAATATCAGAGGATTTTTTGATATTCCTTTATTAAAATATTTAAGTCAATGTCCACACCCTGAAAAAAAAGAAATCGTGTCTTCTTTAGTCAGGCTTTCTGACAAATATTCTAATATTGAACTAGCAAATAAGTTTTCTGTCTTTTTAATAAACTTAAAAAAATTAAGCAAATCTTATGCAAGTGACAAACTACACAGGTCTGTAATACCCACATTAAAATCATTACACACTAATACAATTCCAAGAGAACCCCACATAATAGAATTTAATAAAAAATGTAATGAAACCTATGATGGTTTTGTAAGAGCAATAAGATCAGGTACAATAACAACAGCAAAAGTCACTATGCCCGATGGAACAGTAAGAAGAATGTTTTTTAAGTCTCAGGTTGGCTCACCAGAAAATAATATATTAACAAAACGAGAAAATAAAGAACTAAGATCACAAAAGATGAATTTAGGAAAAGGGTATCTAGAATTGGCAATTGACCCAATAACTTTAGAAATTTATGCAATAAAAACCAAAAACGGAATTCATTTTGGAACACCAGCAGAAATAGAAAAACCTTTTTGGATGTCAAAAGATAAAGAGCGGTTTTTGAAAAAACTTGTAAAAACAGAACTAGAAAGACACTTAGATGAGGTTTATGCTAAAAGAAAATTAATAAAAGGGAAAAAAACAAAGGGAAAAGTCAAGGTCGTTGTTCCTGGAATAAAAAGAATGAAAGAAACATACAGAAGAATGTCTTCTAAGCCCAGATGATTTTATGTTTCCCCCTCACTTCCTGTATTGTTTTTGTGGGTTTTTATGCAAAATGGCGGGTATTTCCTAACTAGGCAGGCATATAACGAATTTGACCTAATATAATATTAGGGGATTAATTTATGACAGAGTTTGATTTTGAAGAAGAATTTGACGAAAGCCAAAATGGCAAAACAAACTTGGCTCTAGATGAATATATATCGATATTTACTGATTTTTTAGAAGCAGTCTATAAAAAAGAAATAGAAATTTTAGCATCAAACTATCCTGAAAAAAAAAGCCTAGACATTGATTATAAAAAACTAGAAGCCTATGATCTTAATATCTCAGAAAGATTGATAGAAAACCCAAACATAATAATTGAAGCAGCAACAGTTGCTCTAAGAAGAATAGATGTTGGAATTCTTGAGCAAACAGATCAAAAGTTTGAGCCACACATAAGGTTCTTTAATCTCCCTGAAGAATACAGAGTAGATATTAGAGATATCGGCTCTAAGCACCTTACTTGTTTGGTGTCTGCAGAAGGCATGATAAGACAGATTACTGAAAGGCTACAAAAAATGACAGACGCCCATTTCATTTGTAGAAAATGTCAAAATTCTTATAACATTAAACAAACATCTCAAACTCTAACAAAACCAGTAGTGTGTGACTGCAAATCTAGAGAGTTTGATTTAGACCTTGAACAAAGCAAATTTATAGATTACCAAAAGCTTGAAATTCAAGAACCTATAGAAAACTTAAAAGGCAGTGAACAAGCAAATCATGTTGAGGTTTTTATTTCTGATGATCTTGTAAATTCTTGTTCTGCTGGTGACAAGGTAATTGTAACAGGCGTTGTAAAACTAAAGCCACAGAAAGATTCAAACATGTTTAATAAGTACATGATAGCAAACCACCTAGAAAAAGTAGATCAGGAATTTGAAGAGCTTGACATTACTCCTGATGAGATTGAAGAGATTAAACAGCTTGCCAAAAAAGAGGATATCTATGAGTTACTTGCTCAATCAATTGCCCCAAAGATCTATGGTCACGATATTGTTAAACAAGCAATTACTCTCCAGATGTTTGGTGGTGTAAAAAAGAAAGTTCAAAAACAGGACTTTAGAGGCAACATCCATATTCTTCTAGTCGGTGACCCATCTACAGGTAAGTCCGAACTTTTAAGAAACGCAGCAACTATTGCCCCAAAGTCAATATTTGTCTCTGGAAAAAGTGCATCTGGTGCAGGTCTGACAGTTTCTGCTGTTAAAGATGACTTTGGCGAAGGTGGTTGGACTCTAAAAGCCGGTGCTGTTGTTTTAGCTTCTGGCGGAATAGCAATGATTGATGAGTTTGACAAGATGGATAATGAAGACAGAAGCACTCTTCACGAAGCTATGGCCCAAGCAACAGTTTCTGTTTCCAAAGCAGGACTATATGCTAAGTTTAGAGCAGATACTTCTATTCTTGCAGCAGCAAACCCAAAGTTCAATAGATTTGATAAGTTCAAGAATCCAATAGAGCAGATAGATTTGCCATTTTCTCTTCTTTCAAGATTTGATTTGTATTTTATTATTAGAGATGTTCTAAACAGAACTCTTGACATAGAGCTTGGAAGACACATAATAGATGTTCAAGAGGCTGCTCAAAAACTTTCTGAACCAAACACCGAACTAACAAAGGAAGAAATGGAAAAAATCCAAGACACAGTTCTTCCAAAAATAGATTCTAATATTTTCAAGAAATATGTAGCATATGCTCGTCAGTATATTAGACCAAAGTTAAGTAAAGAGGCTTCAGAAAAGATTCTAAACTACTATATTGACTTGAGAGACCTAGGCAGAAAATCAGAAAGCTTTGCAGCAACCCCAAGACAGCTTGAGGGTCTTATAAGGTTATCAGAGGCAAGTGCAAAGGTTCGTTTAAAATCAACAATAGAGCTTGAAGATGCACAAAGAGCAATAAATATCTTTAAGATTTCTCTTGAGCAAACAGCAGTAGATATGGAAACAGGAAAGATTGATATAGACATTATAACAACAGGCACCTCAACAAGCGAAAGGCAATTTATAAAAAGGGTTCTAAACATAATTAAAGATATGACTGTAGATGGCAAAGCAGTAACAATAGCAGAAATCTCAGAGACTATGGAAAAACAAAACATAAGCAGAGATAAGTTAATGGACGCCATCTTAAAATTAAAGAAATCAGGAGAGCTTTATGAGCCAAAATCTGGCCTGATTAAGCCAGTTGAACAACAGCCAATGTGATAAAAAAATGTACAGTGCTTTAAAGGATAGAAAATTTTTACTTTCGTTTTTGTTTTTGTTTTTTCTAGTTCAAGTGATTGCGATTTTTGTGACTATCAGTTATCTTCCTCAAGACCTGCAATTAACACTTGTTGATAAAGATCCAAATAGTGTTTGGAATGCTTTTTTTATTGTCGGCTACATAATTTTATTTTCTGTAATCATTATTGTTTTAAGAAAAATATTCAAAAGGCAAAATTACCTGGTAGTGATTGAGGCTTTAGCTTTGTTTGGTGGAGTGTCTTTGATCTTTTCAATGTTTTTGCCTACAATTCTTGCATATCTAGCAACTATGGTTTTGTTATTAATAAAATATTCCTTTAAAAAAGAAACAATTTACACAAAATGGTATAACAACATTATCTTGGCAATGGCTATTGCTGGTGCTGGTGCAATTATTGGCATAAGCCTAGGCATTATCCCTGTAATTGTTTTGTTAATACTTCTTGCAATCTATGATATTGTCGCTGTGTTTTTTACAAAGCACATGATTACTCTTGCAGACATGATTATTAAGAAAAAAATATCATTGTTGTTTTTGATTCCAACAAAAAAAAGAGAATATAAGCTTGGTGGCGGAGATCTTGTTGTCCCTGCCCTTGTTTCTTCTAGTCTTTTGGCTTTATTAATTAAGAAATATTCATTATTACAAATATTAATTCCAATTTCTGGAATCTGGATTGCTTCAATTGTTGGGTTGTTTTTGACCTTCTATATCTTAGACAAATACAAGGCAAAAATAAAGGCACTTCCTGCTCTGCCAATACAGGTTGCACTGATGCTAGTAGTGATTGTTATAACATTAGTTTGTCTTTAGAAACTCACAATTAGTGCTAACTTCTACAAACCTTTTGTTTATTCCTGAGAGATAGGACTCACATTGGTTTTCTTTAAGATCATCTACATATTTGTTTCTTGGAGTGCTTACAGAATCACAAACCCAGCCAGGAGCAATAGATTCAGAAAGGCAAGGCCCTGTAGATGGCAAGTCATTTTTAACAAGCCTTTCATTACAAAGAGCAACACAATCCTCAATTGCTTGTGTCTTGTATTTGTCTGTTTTGTTTAAGCTAGAAACAAAACTTAATGCTACAAATCCAATAATAAGGCAAATAACAATTACATAAACATAGATAGTAACTTTTCCTGGCTTAAACAAATCCGAACTTAAATGTTTATCTGATTTTTTCTTTTTAGCCATTTTATCAAACCACTATATAATTATGAGAACTAAATACTTTAAAAGTTAATCGTTAGTAAATATAGTATTAAATTTGAGCATATATGTTAGAAAACTCTGGATTTAACGAATTTACAAAAACATTTAAGCAGAATATCTCTGGAAGCAAGTTATTAGCCATTGGTGCAAAGAAGATTGGGGTAATTGTTCAAGAAGACAAATATTACAAGCACAAAAAAACGAACGAAACCCTAAGAGTTAGAAAAGAAAAAAATACAGACACTATTATTTACAGCCACCGGCATATCCTAGGTAAAGAAGAATTTGTACATTCTCAAAAAATAACTGGAAAGATTCTAGATAAAAAAGTAAAAGATCTAAACCAAAACTATATTGAAGAGCTTCAAATTAATAAGAGAAGAAGCATCTATGTTTACCATTCTGTAATTATCAATATTGATGATGTTGAAGGTTTAGGCAAATTTATTGGGTTTGTAATTTTGGACAAGTCAAAATTAAGAGAAATGAATGCCTTAATCTCTAAATTAAAGATTACATCAAAACCAATAAAGCAAACTTACTTTGATATGCTACTTAAAAAACAAAAGCCAATAGATCGTTTGTTCACTAAGCTTTATGATGTTTTTGGCAAGTTTGCATTTGGCATATCTTCTGGAGTATTAACAACACTTGGTGTGATGGTAGGGTTAATGGGCGCTACTGCTTCAAGGCTAGCTGTGATTGGCGGTATCTTAAGTATTGCTATAGCAGATTCTTTATCTGATTCTTTAGGTGTTTATTCTTTAAAGATTTCAGAAAGAGGAACAACAAAAAAACAAGCACTTAAATCTGCAATCAATGTTTTTATTGGCAAGTTGATTTTTGCCTTGTCCTTTATATTTCCGTTTTTATTGTTTTCTTTAAGTTCTGCAATAATTGTTAGTATTATTTGGGGCTTATTATTAATTATTTTTTTAAATCTATTAATAGCTATTGCCCAAAACGAAAATATTCTAAAAACAATTATTAAAAATACGATTATTGCTTTTGCTGTTTTAGTTGTATCATACGCTTTAGGTTTATTAATTAATTTATTATTTAACTAGCTCAAAAATAGCTTTATAAAAGCATTTATGCAATATTATATATATGGCAAAGACAAAAAAAGACATTGAAAAAACAACAACTGATATTGATTTAAATTACAACAAATTACTTGATAGGCTATATATGTCTCTACCTTCAAAAGCCAAAGAGCATAAAAGATTTGAAATTCCAACAGCTCAATCAATCATTCAGGGTAAGCAGACAATATGGAAGAATTTTGTTAAGGTTTCTAAAGACCTAAATAGAGACACTAACCTTCTTTACAAATTTGTTATGAAAGAGATTAGCACCTCTTCAACTATTGTTAATAATACCTCTTTAGTTTTAAATGGCACTTTTGATTATAATAAGATAAACCAAATACTTGATAAGTTCATAAATATCTATGTCTTGTGTTCTGCATGTAAAAAACCAGACACAGAGATCGTAACCAAAAACAACATAAAGGTTTTAAGATGTACTGCGTGTGGTGCAGTTAGTCCATTGCCAAAACTATAGATTGGAGTTAAACAATGATAGGAAAGGTGCATAATCAGAATGGCAAAATAATATTTGCTTGTTGCGATAAGGAGTTAATGGACAAAACACTTAAACACGGAGAAATAGAAATACATCTTTCTAAATCATTTTATGGTTCAGAAAAAATCACTGAAAAAGGCTTCCTAGAGCAAATCAACAATTGCGATTGTGCAAATGTTTTTGGAAACCGTGCTTGTGATATCTTATTAAAGAAAAAGATAATCACCAAAGGTCAAATAATTCACATAGACAAGATCGCACACACGCAAATTTACAAGATATAGAAAAAGAGAATTTATGATAAAGAGGCAAGCAATAAGAATTAGACCAAAGCCAAAGCAATTGGTAGAAAAGAAGCCAAATAGGTTAATGGCAGAGAGGCCAAAATTTTATGTGACCCCTGAATATACAGCATACAAAGGCAAGATTTGGGGTTCTATTCTTGAAGCCTTTAAAGAAAACACAGTTACAAGAAAACCAGATATTAAAAATATAGAAAAAGGAATAAAAATATTAGAAAAACACCAAACACAAATCGCGGCCGGAAATTATGGTATATCTAGAGAAGCAAAAACTGATCTTCTAGATTATTGTGATAAATGGATAAAAGAATACAAAAATTATATTAAAAGAAATAAAAAGGAGTAAAGAAATGGCAGTTAATAAACCAACAGGCGGGCACAAGCCTGCATATTTTAATAAACAACAAAGAACAGCAGAGCAAGATCCTAATGCTTTAAAGAAGATTAGAACACCTTTTAGAAAAGAACTAGAGATGTATGGTAAAGTCATACAACTAATGGGTTCTAATCAAGTTAAGAT
Source organism: archaeon (assembly GCA_029563035.1). The sequence continues at coordinate 278,717 of JAKQTP010000138.1, forward strand.
TGCTTGCGAAGATGGCAAGGACAGGATATGTAGGATTCCTGGCAAATTATTTAAGCATGTTTGGCTAAAAGCAAATGATATTGTTATCATTAGGCTTTGGGATTTCCAGCCAACCAAGGCAGATGTTATTTGGAGATATCAAGGCTTTCAAAAAAATGCTCTTGAAAAAAGAGGAGAGCTAACAAAGCTTTATGAATACACTCACGATGAAGTAACTAATTATCAAGAAACGCCAACACACCAAAAGCCACTAGAAGAACAGGAAGAACCAGAAGACGAAGAAACCTTTGATGATGAAGAAAACATTGATGATGAAGATGAAGATTACGATTAGTTTTTCTTTTTTTAATTTAGATTCAATATGATTGATACAAAAAAAATAGAAAGTTATGTTTTTGATAAGCAGACACATGAGGCTTTATTTAAATTATCAAGTAATAACATTATAGATTCTATAGAGTCTCCAATAGCCTCAGGCAAAGAAGCAATAACTTTCTTAGGACATCTTGGAGATGCCCCTCTTGTTGCAAAGATCTATAAAGTTGAAACAAGCAAATTTAAGAACATGGAAAAATACATAAAAGGAGATTATCGTTTTAAAAATCTTAAAAAAGACAAAAGAGACATTATCCTTGTGTGGGCAAGTAAGGAATATAAAAATCTAACTCTAGCATTGAATAATGATGTTTGTTGTCCTGTTCCAATAGCAAGAGAAAAAAACATCCTGATTATGTCTTTTATTGGCAAAGATGATATCCCTCATCCTCAACTAGTAAGGTCAGAGTTTGATTATGATATTGTTTATCCTCAGATTATTGATAACTACGCAAAGATGCTATATGGTGCTAAGCTAGTGCATTCTGATTTTTCTGCATTTAATATCTTGATAGATCCAGAGACCCAGAAAATAACAATTATTGATGTAGGGCAAGCAGTTCTACAAAATCATCCTAAAGCAAAAGATTTTCTAAAAAGAGATATTCTAAATATAACTTCTTTTTTACAAAAGAAATTTCCAGACAAGGCACTTTCTCCTGAAAAATTTTTAGAGGATTTAAAAAATAAGAAGCAAGAAATATATGGAAGAAATAATTAAAGTTACGCAACAAAGGATACCTGTAATAATAGGGCCTAATGGCCAAACAAAAAGAGAGATAGAGAAGGCCACTCACACAAGCCTAGATATCGATAGCCACACAGGAGATATCACAATTGTTGGTGGCAATAATTATTATGACGTTTATAATGCGAAAAAAATAATAAATGCAATCTCTAGAGGTTTTTCTCCAGAACATGCTTTTTTTATTTTAAAAGATGATTATACTTTAGAAGTCATCTCTATACCAGAAGTAATTGGAAAAAACGAAAGCCGTCTAGCACAAATAAAAGGCAGGATTATTGGTAGAGATGGCTCGATTAAAAGCCTAATTGAGAGAAGGTTTGCTTGTCACTTAAGCATCTTTGGAAAAACAGTTTCTATTATTGCTAAGGCAGACGATATGGTCAAGGTTCAGGAAATAATAGAAGCAATAATTGGCGGGTGTAAGCACTCAACAGTCTTTAGGATGCTAAAGGCTGCAAAAGAAACAAAAGACTACAAGAAAGAAGAAGAAACAGAAGTTGATGATATTACTTTCTAATTTTGTTATATTTCGACTATTGTTTTAAAATAAAAGAAAACATATATATACTACTTTTGATATAAATTATATATGAAATGCAAATCATATAACTTCTTTTCTGTTCTTAGCAACGAACTGCGCTGGAAAATTGTTAAATCCCTTTACAAAAAAGAAATGACTGTTTCTCAAATATGCCAAGCTCTTGAAGAAGAGCAATCAAAGGTTAGCCACAGCTTACGGGCACTTCTTGATTGTAACTTTGTGTTTTCTAAAAGGCAAGGCAAAAATATTATCTATTCCTTAAATAGAAAAACAATAAGGCCACTTATAAAAATTGTAAATATACACGCTAAGGACTATTGTAAAACAAAATGTTGTAAAAAAGAGGCAAAGAAATGAAATCAATTTATCTTGATAATGCTGCAACCACAAAAATGCACTCTTCTGTAAAGAAAGAGATGTCAATTGCTGAAGAAAAATACTTTGGTAATTCCTCTAGCCTTCATAAGATTGGAAGAGTTGCAAAAGATGAACTAGATATTGCAAGAGAAAAAATCTCAAAAAAAGTAAATAACAAAAACCACAAGCTAATCTTTACTTCTGGCGGAACAGAAAGTAATAATTTTGCACTTAAAGGTCTTTGCCAAGCAGATAAAAACAAAAAGCACATCATCACAACAAAGATAGAACACGATTCTATTCTTAATACTGCTAAATTTTTAGAAAAAAACGGATATGCTGTTACATATCTTGATGTTGATAAATATGGTTTTGTAAAAACAGATGCGCTTGTTAATGCCTTAAAAAAAGACACTCTTTTAGTTTCAGTAATACAAGGAAATAACGAAATAGGAACTATTCAAAATATTAAAGAAATATCTAAGATAGTTCATGATAATGGAACTCTTTTACATGTAGATGCTTGCCAAAGCTTTACTAAGCACCCAATAGATATTGAAAAAGAAAATATTGATATTTTAACAATCAATGCCCATAAGATCTACGGCCCAAAAGGAGTAGGCGGATTGTTTATAAAAGAAGGAATTAAGCTTGAGTCTCTTCTTCATGGCGGTGGGCATGAGTATAAGCTAAGAAGTGGAACAGTTAATGTGCCAGGAATTGTTGGCTTTTCTAAAGCAACAGAAGTGATTTCTGAAAAAGACATTTCAAACATGACAACCTTAAGGAACATGCTTGTTAATGGCTTGAAAGATGTTTCAGATTCTTGGCTAAATGGGCCAAAAATTGATTCAGGCAAAAGGCTTTGCAACAATGCAAATTTCTCCTTTATGTATGCTGAGGGCGAAGCAATTCTTCTTTATCTTGATGCTCTTGGGATATCTGTTTCAACAGGTTCAGCATGTTCATCAAACACTCTAGAGTCAAGCCATGTCTTAAAGGCAATCGGCCTAAAGCAAGAGCAGACACACGGAACCATTAGGTTCTCTATTGGGATTGACAATACAAAAGAAGATATCAAATATACTATTGATTCTGTTAAAGAGGTCATAGCAAAATTAAGGAACATGAATCCATATAGATATAAGGTGAAATAAATATGGAAAACTATTCTAAAAAAGTTATGGAAAATTTCCTAAACCCAAAGAACATGGGAGAAATCAAGAATGCTGATGGCATTGGAAAGGTAGGAAATTTAAACTGTGGTGACGTTATGTATATTTACATCAAGGTCTCCAAAGACAAGAACGGAAAAGAAATAATCAAAGATATTAAGTTTAAGACACTTGGCTGTGCAGCAGCAATTGCAACATCTTCCATGATAACAGAACTTGCAAAAGGAAAGGCTCTTGATGTGGCTTTTAATATTACAAGAGCAGATGTTGCTAGTAGCCTTGATGGCCTTCCACCAATAAAGATGCATTGTTCTAATCTGGCTGCAGATGCACTAAAAGCAGCAATCAACGACTATTATTCAAAGAACGGAAAAGAAACAAAAACAATAAAAACAATTGCGTGCACACATTGTTGTGCAAAGAAGGCTTGTAATCATAAATAAAAGAGGGGGTAGATATGAAAGTAGATAGACACACAAAACTAGGCAAAATAATAAAACTAAAAGGCATGAAGAAAATCTTGACTAACCATCGTGTGCCTTGTGTTACTTGTCCATTAGCAAAAGTAGAAATGGACAATCTGGAGATTGGTTATATTTGCTCAATGTATGGCCTAAATGAAAAAGAATTATTACTTAATATTAATAAAATACTAAAACACAAAGACAAAGCAGAAAAACCAAAACCTAAAAGAAAAGTAAAAAAAGGATAAAATTTATTTTAGATATTTAAGAACACTAGTAATCTCGGAAGGGTCTCTAAAGCAAAGCACCTTTCTTTTCTCAAACTCTTTTATCTTTTCTTCTGTTTTGTTTCCACCAATTGTTACAACCATTATTGGTTTTTTTGTGTTTGCTTTTAGCTTAGCTATTTTTTCTGGTATCGTGCTTGAGATGCTTGGCATCTGAAGTAACATTAAAACGATTATGGAGTTTGTGTTTTTGTCTTTTAGGCACAAATCAATTACTTGTACAAACCTATCATCTCCTGCATCTCCTGTTAGGTCTATTGGATTTCCGATAGTTGCATACCCTGGCATTATTTTTTTTATTTTTTCTGCTGTTTCTTTTGTTACTTCTGAAAGCTTTAGTTTATTAATTTCAAGCTGGTCAGTTGTAAGAACCCCAAAGCCCCCACCGTTTGTTATGATTTGTGAATCTTTTATGTTATCTACTTTATACCAAGAAAAGAACCTAGAAAGATCAAACATTTCTTTTATGGTTTTTACTTCTATTGCTCCTGCTTGTCTTAGAGCAGTAGAAAAGACCTTTGTAGAGCCGGCAATTGCTGCAGTGTGGCTTTTTACAGCAGTAGTTCCTTTTTCTGATATTCCGCCTTTTAAGACAATTACTTTTTTTTTCTTAGTAACTTTTTTTAAGGTCTTATAAAATTTATTTCCATTCTTTACTCCTTCAATATAGCAAAGAATAATGTCTGTTTTTGTATCTTTTTCAAAATACTCTAAAAGATCTGTTTCATCAACATCTAGGGCATTGCCATAAGACACAAACTTGTTAATCTCTAATCTTTGCTTGCTAGAAACATCTAGAAGAGCTATGCCTAATGCTCCTGATTGAGTGATGATTGAGACCTTGCCACACATTGGCAAATCATAATTTTCTCTAGAGTTAAAGGTTGCATCAAGATTATTAGAAAGATTAAGAATGCCAAGACAGTTTGGCCCGATAAGATTTATTTTTTCTTTTAATATTAATGTTTTTATTTTTTCTGTTAGGTCGGTTCTGCCGATTTCTGAAAACCCAGAAGTTACCATTAGTATATTTTTACATTTTGCTTTGGCTATCTCTTTTACAACCTCATAAGTTATTGCTGCAGGTGTTGCAACAATAGAAAGATCGATCTTTTCGGAAAGCCCAGTAATGCTTGAAAAGACCTTTTTGCCAAATAGCTTTTTTCCAGAAAGCCTAGGATTTGTAAAATACACCTTGCCCTTAAAGTTTGAGAGGTTCTTGGCAATGGTGTTGCCTACACTCCCACTTTTATCAGAGGCGCCAATAAGGCATACAGATTTTGGTTCAAAAAAGGTATTTAGGTTTTTCAAGATAATCACTATTTAAATTTATTCTATATAACTATATATTAAAAATATATATATAAGGGTTTCTTTCTTATGTTTTAATACTTAATGGAGAGAATAATTATGAAAAAATATATAAAACCAAAAACCAATCCAAAAACCACAAAAGTTAGAATACAAGTGGGTGATAAAAGATCTAAAGTAATTGGCTTTAAATCTACAAGATCTAATATTAGAAGAATAATAATTGGCGCTGAATATTCAAGAGCAAACCTAAAACGCGAAATTGGCAAAATGAAAGTGTCAGAATTTTTGGGTTGTTTAAAAACCGCAAAATCCCAGAGATTTTTTGATTTTTATGGCAATATGGAAATGAGTAGTTTTATGGATAATCATGATAAATTATTTTTACAAATCATAAAAAAAGAAATATATAAAAAATGAAATTCAAGTGAAGACTTATGAAAGATACTTTTGAAATAATGATATATGGCAGAGCAGGGCTTGGTGCAAAGACCTGTGCGCAATTGATTGCTGATTCTGCATTAATTGATGGAAAGGTTGTTCAGGCTTTTCCAGAGTATGGCCCAGAGAGAAGAGGAGCGCCAGTCAGGTCGTTTGTGAGAATTTCAGACAAACACATCAGAGTGCATGAGCCAATCACAGAACCAGACCTAGTAATTGTTATTGATAGTGGGCTGTTTAAGGTGTTGCCTGCTCTTTCTAAATTTGATTGTAGCTATATAATCAATAGCAACAACGACAAAATGTATTTTAAAAAATTTATCAAAGACGAGAAAAAAATAAATGTGATTGATGGTAGTAAGATTTCTTTAGAATTATTAAAAATAAATAATCCTAATTCTGTTCTTATTGGGGCCTTTGTTAAGCTATTTAAAAAAATAAAATATTCTTCAGTAGAAGAATCTATAAAAAAAGAATTTGAAAAAAAAGGAAAAAAAGAGGTTATTGAACCTAATCTCTTATGCCTTAAAAAAGGGTTTGATTATTTTAAGTGATGATTATGACAGAAACTAAAATGATTGGAGGGGTTATTCCTGGGGGAACAGCCCATAAAAATAAAACTGGCTCGTGGAGAAGCTTAAAACCAGAATGGGATTCTAAAAAGTGCATACATTGTATGTTTTGCTTTAATGCTTGTCCAGAACAATGTATAAAGGCAAAGAAAGATGATAAAGGGAACATCAAAAGAGAAGAGACAGATTTAGATTATTGTAAGGGCTGTGGGATATGTGAAGAAGTCTGCCCAGTTAAATGCATAAAGATGGTTAAGGAGTAAAAATATGAAAAAGACAAAATTAGGTTTAAATGGCGGAGAGGCAATTGCTTTTGCATTAAAGCAAATTAATCCAGAGGTTTTTGCAATGTATCCTATTACTCCACAAACACCAATCATTGAGAGCTATGCTAAGTTTGTGGCTAATGACCTAGTAGATACTGAAATAATTAGAACAGAATCTGAACATTCTGCTCTTTCTGCAACCATCGGCGCATCAGCATCTGGGGTTAGAGCAGTAACTGCAACCGCATCACAAGGCTTGATGTATATGTTTGAAGCATTAAGTGTTGCTAGTGGCCTAAGGCTACCAATTGTAATGCCTGTTGCCAACAGAGCAATCTCTGCACCTATCAACATCCATTGTGATCATAGTGACAGCATGTCAACTCTTGATCAAGGCTGGATGCAAGTTTATTGTGAGAATGCTGAAGAAGCTTATAACATGACCTTATTTAGCTTAAGACTTGCTGAATCAGTTTATCTTCCAATAATGGTTTGTATTGATGGATTTTATACTAGCCACAACATGGAAATAGTTAATGTTTATGATGACAAAACAGTTAAAGAGTTTATAGGAAATTTTAAACCAAACTATAGTCTGTTAGATATTAAAAAGCCAATAACAGTTGGAGCACTCTCACTTACAGATAGTTATTTTGAAATTAGAAAGGAAATGTATGATGCGTTTTTTAAAGTTAAAGAAAATTATCTGAAGATTTCAAAAGAATATAAAGAAACTTTTGGAAAAAACATAAAATTTTATGAAGACTATTTTGCTAGCAACTCAGAAACTGTTCTTGTTGTTCTAAGCTCTACTGGCGAAGCATCAAAAGATGTTATTGATAAATTAAGAAAGGAGGGAAAAGATGTTGGCCTTCTTAGACCAATTTTATTTAGGCCTTTCTTATATGAGGAATATTCTAAGGCATTAACAAAAGCAAAAAAGATAATTGTTCTTGAAAGAACCGAAAGCCCTGGTAGCTTTCCTCCTCTTTACAAGGAAATTTGTTTAACTGTTAGGGATAATAAAAACTGGCCAGAAATATTTTCGTTTGTCTTTGGCTTAGGCGGAAGAGACATTTATCAAAAAGATATTGAAGAACTTTTAGTTTCTGTAATGTCTGGAAAAAAAATAAAAAGTAGATATATTGGAATTAAGGGATAAAATATGAACTCAAAAGAACTTGCAATTAAATTATTAGAAAATAAATCAATAGTGCCAGGTTATAGGACTTGTGCAGGCTGTCCAATAATGATTATTTGTAAGACAGTTATTGCGGCAAGTGATAAGCCTGTTGTTGCAGCAAGCGCCACATCTTGTGCAGAGGTAACAACAACAGTTTATCCGCAAACAGCTTGGAATATCCCTTGGATTCATTCTCTTTTTGCAAATGCTCCTGCGACCATCTCAGGAATTGAACGAGCATACAAGGCACAAAAAAAGAAAGGTAAAATAAAAGAAGACATTAATTTTTTAGTAATTTCTGGAGATGGTGGTGGCTATGACATAGGGCTTGCATCACTTTCCGGAGCCTTAGAGAGAGGACATGATTTTGTTTTTTTGTGTTATTCAAATGAAGGCTATCAAAATACCGGTAACCAAAGAAGCTCAGCAACTCCAAAAGGAGCAGCAACATCAACAACGCCATCAGGAAAAACAGAAATTGGAAAATTAGAGTTTCCAAAAGATTTAACAAAGATAGCTTCTGCACACAACATCCCTTATGTTGCTCAAATTAATTCTCATAACCAAACGGATATGTTTGAAAAAGCAAAGAAAGCTTTTGATGTTAAAGGCCCAGCAGTGCTTATTTCTTTTGCAGCATGCCCAACAAACATGAAAGCAGATTCAAGATATACTATTAGTATTAGCAAGCTAGCTACAGAAACTTGCTTTTGGCCTCTTTATGAAGTGATTAATGGCAAAGTAATTATCAACTATAAGCCAGCAAAGAAACTTCCAATCGAAGAATTTCTAAAAACACAAACCAAATTTAAAAAGCTCTTAAAACCAGAAAATAAAAAAATACTACAAGAGATACAGGCAGAAGTAGATAGAAGATGGGAAGAGCTATTGAAACTAGAGAAGCTATAAGTTCTTTTTAGTCTCAATTGCTATCTCTAACTCCTCGTTTGTTGGAACTACCATTGCTATGACCTTGCTGTTTTTTGTTGAAATAAAAACATTGTGTTTCTGGTTTGCCTCTTTGTCTATCTCTAAGCCAAGATAAGTAAAGTGCTCAAGAACAAGCTCTCTAAGATACGCTGATTTCTCACCAATGCCACCAGTAAAGATAATTGCATCAACTCCGTTCATCTCAGCAATATAACTTCCAATAATTGAAACTATTCTTGTTGTAAGAATATCATTAGCAAGTTTTGCTTTTTTATCTCCTGCTATTGAGAGATCTTCTATTTGCCTGTGATCGCTACTTATTTGGCTTATTCCAAATAATCCAGATTCTTTATTTATTATTTTCTTTATTTGTTCTTTGGAATAACCATGTTCTAAAAGAAAAAGAACAATCTCTGGATCAAAGCTTCCACTTCTTGTTCCCATTGGGAGCCCATCAACAGGCGTAAAGCCCATAGAAATATCAAAGCTCTTGCCTTGATTGATTGCACAAATGCTCTGGCCATTTCCTAAATGGCAAGTTATTAGCTTCAGGCTATTATAGTCTTTGCCTAAGATCTCAGCTGCTTTTTTAGAAACATATTGATGGCTAATTCCATGAAAGCCATATTTTCTAATCTTGAACTTATCATAAAGCTCTTTTGGAAGCCCATAAAGATATATCCTTTCTGGAATTGTTTGATGAAATGCAGTATCAAAGACTGCAAAATGTCTTGCTTGTGGAAGTTTCTCTTTTAGAATCTCAATACATTCAATATTAACTGGATTATGAAGAGGTGCTAAAAAAGAAATCTTTTTAAGATGCAAAAGCATGGTGTCAGTAATTTCTGTTGTCTTAGAATATTCTTCTGCACCATGTACAACTCTATGCCCAATAGAGCTTATATCAGAAAGATTTTCAACAATTTTCTTTTCTAAAAGAACAGAAAGCATGTCTTCAATTGCTTGTCTATGTGTTTTTATTTCTGTTTCTTGAGTGGTTTTTGAGCCGATTGTTAGAATCCTTAAACAAGATTTGCCATCAGTTCTGTTTAAGCCATCATAATGCCCTTTTATTAAAATCTCTTCAGTATCAGGGTTGATATATTGAAACTTTAGAGAACTACTGCCTGCATTAATTATTAGTATGTTCATTTTGAATTCTCCTTTTATTAAAATTAGACTAATATAATTATAGAAACAAACAGATTATAAAAATAAGCTTTATAAAATCTTTTATCTTTGGTTTATTCATGAGAGATAAAGAACAACCAGCCAAGCTAAGCACATTTAAAAAAATAATATTTGGAATACAAATGCTTTTTGTTGCATTTGGTGCAATTGTTCTTGTTCCTTTGCTTGTTGGTATTGATCCTGCTGTTGCTCTTTTTACTGCTGGTTGTGGCACTTTGATTTTTCATTTTGTTACTAAAGGCAAAATCCCGTTGTTTCTTGGAAGCTCGTTTGTTTTTATTGCTCCTGTTATTAAAGCAACAGAGCTTTATGGGTATTCAGGAACTCTTAGCGGATTAATGGCTGTTGGTGTTGTATATATGATAATGGCCTTTGTTGTTAAGAAAAAAGGAGTTAAATTCTTGTCTAACCTTTTCCCGCCTGTTGTTATTGGACCAGTAATAATGGTTATTGGTTTATCTCTTGCTGGAACAGGCGTGAAAATGGCAAACAGCAATTGGTTGCTTGCAATTATTGCTTTGGCTACTGCAATAATAGTTGTTGTTTTTGGGAAAGGCACTCTTAAGTTATTGCCTGTTATCTTTGGATTGATTGTTAGTTATGTTGTTGCAGCCATATTAAAAGTTGTAGATTATTCCAAACTAATAAATGCTCCTTGGTTTTCTATACCACAATTTACTATGCCAACATTTAATATTAATGCAATATTGTTCTTGATACCTGTTGCTATTGCTCCAATAATAGAACATATTGGAGACATATATGCAATTTCTAAAGTAACAAACAAAAATTTTGTAAAAGATCCTGGCCTCTCAAGAACCATGTTAGGAGATGGCTGTGCAACTTTTTTCTCTGGTTGTGTAGGAGGAACACCAACAACAACATATTCTGAAGTTACAGGAGCTATAATCTTAACAAAAATAACAGAGCCAGCAGTTCTAAGAATTGCAGCAATTACAGCCATTTGCTTTGCGTTTCTTGGAAAGATCAGTGGCTTTTTATATACAATCCCTGAAGCAATCTTAGGAGGAATAATGCTTTTGTTATTTGGGATGATAACTATTATTGGGATCAAAACACTAATGGAAAACAAAGTAAATCTCAATCACACAAAAAACATGGTAATAATTGCAGTTATGCTTGCTATTGGTGTTGGTGGGGCAATGATATCTTTTGGCAATTTCTCATTAGGCGGGGTTGCTCTTACTAGTGTTATTGGAATAATACTAAACCAGATATTGCCTGATAAAGAAAAAGATCTAAGAAGTGTTTAGCCTCTTAAATTAAATTTAGTCAAACTCTATATCTCTTGTAGATCTGCCCCTATTTCTGCGAAGCCTTTGATTTATGTTACTACTGTCTTTTTCAAAATCTTTTACTCTAATATCGTTTCTAGGTCTTCTATCGCCTTTTGCCCTATAATCAGTTGTTTTTGGTTTGGTTCTATTCCAACCAAGAACACTTCCAGTTGTTGTTTCTCTTCTTGGTGGTTTTATTCTTTTTCCAGGAATAACCCTTCTCATTCTTAATATTTGTGGCACTTTCTTTTCCTCCTATTTAAAATTATAAGAAAATTTCATTTTCTATCTTTTCTGGCAAATATTTTTTAGCAACGAAGTCAAGAGACTTGTTTGCAAGAGCCTGTTGTTCTATTCTGATTTTTTTATCAATCGCAAGTTTTAATTCAGCTTGCCATTTTGCTGATTTGAACCAATCATAGTTCATTAGTTCCTTTGCTCTTTTGACATCTCCTTCTTTCATTTTTTCAGTAACATTTTGTAAGCCATATGTTTCAACATCTGTTAGGGTCATTCCAACATACTTGGCATCAGGAACCGCCAGATATTTAGAATGTGCAGCTAATGCCATTGATCCGCTTTTGATAACAGAATAGATGTACCAACCATAAGGATCTCCATCTGTAAAGACAATGACTGGGAGATCATATTCATATCTTAATCTGTGAATTAATCTTCTTGCTCCTCTTGCACCTTGACCACCAGTTCCAACTAATATTGCATTGTGCTTAGGTGCATATTTTTCTTCTATCAGTCTATTGTACATTGCTGCTGTTTCAATAACTAAAACAAAATCAGCATTAATATCAACAATCTCTATCTCTTCAGGCTCAATTCTGGACATTATGCTCCAGCCACCTCTGCCAAGAGAATTACAATTGAAAACATCATTGTCGTGTTTTAGATCCTTAAGAGTAATATCGCCATAAAGAGAACCTTTCGCTTCAGCATGCAATCCTAATTTTTCTCTAATGGTATTAGCAGCATGCTCAACATCAACAATAACTTCATTAGACTCGCTTTGTGATTCAAAGGTGTTTTCTTTGGTGTTAGCTACTGTTCGTTTTAGTTCATAATAGATTTCTCTGATTGATGCTGTCTTTCCTTCTTTTAAATATTCATTACATTTATCATTAACAAGCATTGTCTGCATGAACTTTCTTGCAGCCCCAAGATTTAGAAAAGGCCTGATTGTTTTTTTGTCTCCAAGCTGTATGTATTGCTTGTCTTCATCAAAATAAACATTGCTAAGCCCTCTTACCTTTGTTGTAAAGGTTGGGTGTCTATTGCTTTTTATCTGATCAACAATGTCTTTTGCTATCTGATAGGTTTTTCTTTCTACTTCCTTTGTAGTTTCAGTCTCATATTTATCAAGCCTTTTATGTTGACGTTTTTTTACTAATGTTGTTTCTTTTTTTTTTGCCATAATTATCACATTTATTCTTCATACTCGTCGTCTATTATTTCTTCCTCTTCAGCTATCTCATCATCAGCAATCTTTATTCCTTCTTCTTCCATCTTAAGCTTTTCAAGAACCATGTTATTTAGGTTTTTCAATAATAAATCTCTGTCCTTTTCGCCAGTCGTATGCACAATCGCATCAACAACATATGGTGCATATTTTGCAAACACCTTTTTCTTTTCTTTTTTTTCCTCTTCTCTTTTCTTGTCAATAATATATGTTCCAACTTTACGAGCAACTTCCATTAATGCAAGTTTAATTTCATTAACAATGTCTGGGTCATCAGAAACTGCAGACTTTCCTGCAGAAGTGTAAGGTATATGAACAGATATTAGATTAACAAAAATAGTAATTGGACTAGTGTCAAAATTGCTAATACCATACCTTTTCCAATCAATAGATTCTGCTGTTTTTGTGATAGCACAACCACCAGCATCAAAAAGTAATGGTGCCTTGTTAGCGTATCTTATAATTTCAGAAGATCTTACTTCTTCAATTCTTGTTTGTTTTTTATCAACTATTTTTTCAACAGAAACAAGCCTTCCTGCTTTTCCGCCATATGCTACTGCTGCTTCTATTTGGAAAGCGTAACCTCCTTGATAGACTGTTGGCTTTCTAGTAACCACTGAAAGGAACTCAGGCTCAACAATTGATTTTAAAGATTTCTTAATTTGCTCTTCGCCAATTGGAACAAGATTATCAGTGCTTGGTGCAATAAACTTAGTTTGCTTTATTGCCTTTACTAAGTCCTCTGCTTCCTCCCAACTTAATGCCCTAGGATCTTTATTCAAATCAAAATGCACAAGCTTTTGAACATTATCAACAGAAGTTTGACCAAACCTGTCAAAAGTTGTCATTAAAAAAGAATTTACTTTTCTTGAACCAGTAGAATGTCTAGCATAGGTCAGCATCTCATCAACAGTAACGCCGATAGGGTGTGGCTTGACTGCTTTTGGGATACTTGGAAGTTTATTTACTGTTCTTGTATAGGTTGTTTTCTCACCTAATGGATCTTGAAAACTTATTGTTAGATGAGGGTTGGCAATCGCTGTTCTTCTTAGATATTCATCAACACTTGATTGTCCTTTTTTATAGATAATATCTTTAAACTTACATTTAACAGCTAAACCTCTGTATTTGTTATCTAGATAATGTTTGTTTGCAACCTTAGGAGTATTAGTTTTACTATCTATTAACATCTCCATAGAAACTGTTTTTCCTTTATTTGTTCCAGAAATCAATTTTGTTGGTTTTCCTGTTGTCATCTGTGACAAAAGAATAATACCACTAACACCAATTCCCTGCTGGCCTCTTGTTTGGACTAGCCTATGAAACTTTGTTCCTGCAAGTAATTTTCCCATAGCACTTGCTAGTTTATCTTCTGGTATTCCTGGGCCATTATCAATTACAGAAATTTCATAATATTCTGTGCCAAGCTCAGAAATGGATACCTCAATCTCTGGCAAAATGCCTGCTTCTTCACATGCATCAAGAGAATTGGTCACAAGCTCGTGTACAATGGTAGTCATTGACCTTTGCTTGCCGGAAAGGCCTAGCATCTGCTTGTTTTTCTTAAAGAAATCTGCTACAGAATGTTCTTTAAACTCAGTAAACAGCTGTTCTGCCTCTACTTCTTTTCTTTGTGTTTCTTTTTTGTCTTGTGCTTTTTCAGCCATAAATATTTCACATTTTAAACAATTAGATTAAATTATTAGTCATATATATATATATAATATATAATATTTTATAAATATATTGTAGTTAGAAACTAAATATTTAAATCCTTTTTGTTTTTTTTCTTGGTCCTGTAGATATCTTAGTAAATCAAACTTTTTGCTTTCTCTATATCTCCATTTTCCAAAAGTTCATAAAGTCTTTTGTAATCAAAATCTTTGGAGATCTTGGTTTGCTCAATCTGCTCAGAAAAGATTTCTTTTGCAAGTTCCTGTACATTTTTGTTCTCTGTTTGTAGCTTTTTAAGTTGCTCTATGCTTTCCTTTAGCTTTTTTTCAGAAATGTCGTTCTTTAAAGAAATATAAAAATAATCAGAATATTCTTTTTTTAAAGAATTGATATCAAGGTTTTTCAAGAGCTCGCCATCTTCAAGCTCACCTTTTAGTCTAATCCTTACTAATGCTTTTTTCTCAGGAGTTTTTTCTAACTTCTCAAGCTCTTCTTTTGCCTTTGAAATAATTTCTGTTGCCGTTGTTTTTTTTGTAAACTTAATATCAAGATAATAAGTTTTTCGTACACCTTCAATCTCAAAAAACTCAAATTCCTTGGTGTTTGTATCAAGAACAAAATAACCTTTTGGCTTTTCAGTTTCTTTTTTCTTTATTTGTGTTGTTACTGTTGAACCAGGTAGTAGGAATTTGGAGCCTTGAGGAAGATCAACAATGCTTGACCAATGAAGATGTCCATTAACAATCAAATCAAAATCTGATGGAAGATCAGAAAGAGAAATAGTTGCAATCATCTCATCTTCAAATGGCAAATACTCAACAATTGATTGATGCATCATCAAGATATTATAATAACCAGAAATCGCCTTTGGATTGAACTTTTCAAGAAGATAATCTTTGGCATATTTTTCAGGAACGCCTGTCATTCCAAAGATCGCTACTTTTTCCTTTTCAAATTTCAAGCAATCTGCTTTTAGTAATTTTAAAAAACCAAGAGACTCTAAAATTTCAACAGTTGTTATATAGTCTTTTGAACGATATTCGTGGTTACCGATTATTGCGATGATTGGAAGATTGCTTGAAAGTTCAGTAAAGTTGTTTTTTAGATTTAAATCTTTAAGAATAGAAATTGCTTCAAACAGCACCTCGTGGCTAGGAACAGAAACATCAAAAAGATCTCCGGGAACTAGTAACAAATCAATTTCTTGTTTTTCAAGTTGCTTGAATGCTGTTAAGAGATTTGTAAAACAATCTTTTCCTAGCTCATTATCAAAATTAACACCTAGATGCCAATCACTAATTATCCCAATTCTCATAAATAAATAATAAACAGAAATTGTTAATAATTGTTTCCTTTAAAAAGATATTCCTTCTTAAATATATAACAAATAATGTGCCTTGGTGGCAGACCGGTCATGCATTCGCCTGCAGAGCGAAAGAACAGAGTTCGACTCTCTGCCAAGGCTTATTTTTTATATTTCCTAAGAATATTATCTGCATAATTATATGCTTGTTTTAAAGACAAAATTTCTTTTGCTAAATTAGCGCAGTATTTTTCTCTACCTATTGCTTTATATTCTGCGATATCAAAATGTTCTATTTCTCTAAATATCTTTTCAGGACTTGTGTTGTTTTTGATTTCTATAAGTATGCGTTCTAATTTTCTTCTTTTCTTAGCAAAAGAAGAATAACAAAATTTTAATTTTGCAAATTGGGCACTTGTTGTTTTGGCACTTGAAAATAATGTGTTTACTGTTCTTATGTGTGGATTACTAGTGTTTTCTTTTAATTGAACTCTTGGTTTTGTTTTAAATTTACTAATTTTTGGTTTTGGTCTTAGTGTTATTACTTTTCTTGGCATATGCATCTTTTATATATCTTTAATATCCTTTAGGACTTTTTTTATTTTTTCTTTTGCAACCATGCTAACTGAGCCAGGATATTCTGTTTTTAGTTTTTTTATGTCGTCAGCTCCAAACAACAAATTTATTGGAATTACTATTTGCTTGACTTTTTCAATCTCAATATGATTTAAATCTTTAATATTTAGGTTTCCTTGCGCATCTATATATTTAGATGTTGCTTTTTCTGCAACCTTTGGTTTTTCAACAACTGGCTCGTTAAAAATAATGTGGTTTGGTGCTGCTTGTTTTTTAGGTGCTTTTTTATTAGTGATTACTGCCCCTTTATTTCTAAGTTCTCTTTGTTCTTCCCAAAGCTGTTTTGTTCTTTGTTCTTTTTCATCTAAAAAAGAATCTTCTTCTGGATGAATATCTACAACATCAAGAGAAGCAATTGCATAAATTTCTCCAGTCTGTGCATTCATTTGTATCTTCTCGCCATCAAGAAGCTGTTCTGTTGCAAATCTAGTTCCAACAATACAAGGCTTATCTAAATCTTTAGCAATCACTGCTGCGTGGCACAGAGAACTTCCTGCATTAGTAATAATGCCTCTTGCAATTTTCATAGCACCTAGCATTTCTTGATCAGTCATTGCAGTAACAAGTATTGATTCATGTGTGATTTTTTCAAGATCATTATAATTGATTATTGTTACGACTATTCCATTAACAACTCCCCCATTTATCCCAACCCCTTTCATTAGTAATTGGTTTTTAAAAGAACTAATTTTTTGTTGAGGGTTTCTTTTGGTTTTTTCTACAGTGTTTGGGTTAACTGCTTCAGAAGAAATAATATAGACATCTGCTTTATCCATTGCCCATTCTATAATCTGTGGAGTTCCAAAATATTCTTCTATTTTCATTGCAGTATTTGTTAGGTCTTTTAGAATATGGGTATTTACTTTTTGTTTCTCTCTTTCTGATTCTAGAACTGCATCTTTTACTGTTCGCCCCTTTATTCTTTTTAGTTCCCAATCTTGTTTAGAAACCGTTTTGCTAATTGTTTGGTATGGCTTTTTTTGGGTTTCATAATGGTCAGGAGTTATTTCTTTAATAACATGAGAACCTCCAAAGCCATATACTGCTTCAATAATAACAGTGTTAGGATCCATCGCACTTTTGCTTGAGATTATAATTCCCGAGTATTTGGCAGCAATCATGTTTTGAATAATTACCCCTATACCAAGCCTTTCAACATTTATTCCTTTTTTGTGTGCGTATTCCAGCACATCTGGGCTGTAAAGTGTTGCCCAGGTTTCTTTTAGACAATTTACAAGTTCTGCCTTTCCTTTAATATTTAATGAGCCCCCTTCCTCTTCTATAAATTTTGTGTCGCACACTTCTCCATCATCACAAACAACAGAACATCTAACTGCTACAAAAGCATCTGCACTGCTAGGTAACCAGCCACCACCAACATCTCCAAGTTTGCCATAATATTTGTATAATTCGATTTCTGCTTCTTGATTTAATTTCCCTTTTAATATTATTTGTTTTATTTCTTCTGATTTATTTTCTATATCTTGTCTATCATTATAGTTTATGCTTCTTAGTATTTCTATAATCTTTGATTTAAGATTATTAGTTTGAATAAAATTAAAGAATTCGGTTGCAGTAACAACAAAACCTCTTGGTACTGAAATGCCACTAGAAGCTAACTGTGCAAGCCTTGCTGCTTTTCTTCCAATTGTTCTAGAATCTGTAGAACCAAGTTCTTTTAACCATCGTATGTTTTCATAGTCCATAGCCATAAATCTTCACATATTTTTATTTTTTATTTTACTTCCCATTAATATATTATATATTCTTTTTAAAGCCTTTTTGGTTAAGAAAACCAAAATATTTAAAAGCAGCAAATAATTTATGTGATATTAGCCTTTTTTTGGATAAATAACACAAAGGGTTTCTTCTATAGTTGATGAAATTGTTGTTAAATTAACCCCATTTTTTTGAAGTGCTCTCTCTAGTCCTGTTTTACCATTGCCTGAACAAATTGCACACATTATTACTTTTTTATTGGTTGTGCCAGTGTATTTTAATGAATAATTACTAGCATAAAAGTTAAGGATATCATCAGGGTTAGCAAAAATAACTTGCTCATAATTTAGTCTTGTATTTCTGGTAAGTTCTTCTGCAGAGATTTGTGATACCTTTTTAGTAAATGTAACTGGATCAGTACAGCTTTCTGCTCCTGGATTGTTTATTTGGTCAGATAATAGTTGCTTAGTTGAAATTATTGGAGATAAACTCCTGCCATCTAAATTAGCAAAATTTCCAATAATTAATATAATTAATAAAATAATAGTTGCAGCAGAGCCAATAACCATTTTTATAGTAAATTTAGTATAATAATCTGTTTTTAATTTTTTAATAAATAAAGATAATATATCAAGTATTGCGGACAAAACAATATATGCGCTAGAAAAACCAAATATTCCTGCAATTAACAACAAAAGAAAGAGATTCATTCTTCCTCCTATTGGAGCAAACAGGATACTTAAAATTGCTGCAATAATTACCCCTGCAAAAGATAAAATAAGCCATGTTTTATTTTGTGTATCGTATTCTTCTTGAGATTTTTCTTGTATCATTTAATATCACCAAATTAAATAAAAAAGAAGCAGTAACCTTTTTTAAAGAGATTTTTATTATTAGGTAAAAAAATATGCAACATTTATAAACTTTGCACTGGACAGCTACCCCCCCGAAAATAACCCCTATTTGAAGAACACCAGTATAATTATAAGTAAACCAAATACTTTTAAATAAAAAGAGGTGTAATATATATGGCAAAAGAAAAAAAGGTAGAAAAAATGAGTTTAGAATTTGAAAATGTAGATGAAGATTATATAGATAATCAAGAAGAGGCAGTTCCTGGAAAAGACATGTCTATTACTGATTTACCAGGTATTGGCCCAGCATCTGCAGAAAAGCTTTTATCTGCTGGTTATGATTCTTTAGAGGCAATAGCTGTTGCTTCTCCAAGCGAATTAGTGGCTGTTGCTGGTCTTGGCGAAGGGACAGCAATTAAAGCAATTAAAGCAGCAAGAGATTCACTAGAGATGGGTTATGAAACTGCAGAAAAGATATTAGATAGAAGAAAGACAATTGCTAGATTAACAACTGGTTCATCAGAGCTTGATGAACTTTTGGGTGGAGGAATAGAAAGCCAATCAATAACAGAAGTTTATGGTATGTTTGCTTCTGGTAAATCACAATGGTGTTTTCAATTATGTGTTTTAGCACAAATGCCTGTTGAAAAAGGAGGGCTAGGTGGTGGTGCTCTTTATATTGATACAGAAAACTCATTTAGACCAGAAAGAATTGCTCAGATTGCAAAATATAGAGGCTTAAATCCTGAAGAGGTTATGAAAAACATCTATGTTGCAAGAGCCTTTAATAGCAACCATCAAATGTTATTGGCTGACAAGGCTCAAGAGATTATTAAAGAAAAGAACATTAAGCTTGTGATTGTTGATTCTTTAACAAGCCAGTTTAGATCAGAGTTTATTGGAAGAGGGCAATTATCAGACAGACAACAAAAGCTAAATAGTCATATGAGGTTGCTTCAAAGAATTGCTGAACTTTACAATGTGGTTGTATTTGTAACAAACCAAGTAATGTCAAGACCAGATGTTTTGTTTGGAGATCCAACAGACGCTATTGGTGGTAACATTGTTAAACACGCATCAAAGACAAGAATCTATTTAAGAAAAGGCTCCGGATCAAAAAGAATTGCAAAATTAGTTGATTCACCAAGCCTTCCTGATGGCGAAGCAGTTTATCAAGTTACAGAGAATGGAATCACTGACTAGATTCCATATCTTATATCTTTATATAGTTGTTGCTTCTTAATTTACTTGTTAGTAAGAAAGGTAAGAAAATGTTAATTAAGACAGCAACAATTAGTGATAAAGGGCAAATAAGTATTCCTGTAAGTATTAGAAATAAACTTAACTTAAAGAGAGGGGAGTCTCTGCTTTTGGTTGTTGATAAAAAAAGGATAATTCTTCAAAAAGCAGAAGATATAATAAAAACCAAAGAAGACAAGGAATATTACAAGATGCTAGATAAATCATTGAAAAGTTGGAACAATAATGATGACAAAAGATGGGACAAATATTAAACAAAGAGAAATATATTTAGCATTATTCCCATTTACAGATTTATTTAGATCAAAGAAAAGACCTGTTCTTGTAATTTCTAATGATTATCATAACACTATAAATCAAGATATTATTTGTTGTTATATAACAACTCACAAACCTAATTCTTGTTTATTATCTCCTTTAAAAGTCACAATCATGTCTTTTTACTTTGTATACTAGAAACAAACTATATTTGAAGCATCATTTTGAATCTTTTTTTCTGCTTATATCAAGTCCAAAAGCATGCACGAACTTGCCGTAGTTTCCGTCTGGCTGATAATATCTTGATTTGTCTTTATATTCAAAGATTCTGTCTTTCTTTATTTTCAAATCATCTTTACTTATCATTCCTGGCCCGCCAAGGCAACCCCCCTCGCAAAAGACAATGTCAAAAAATCTGATTTTTTTATTATTTTTAAAATCTGAAATTGCCTTTTCAATATTTTTTGGACCATCGCAAACCATCACTTCTTCAAGATGTAGTATATCTTTGGTAATTAAACAACTAGCAACCCCGCCTTCAAGTGGATAGATCTTTGTAACATCATTATAAAATTTATTAAACTCTCTATTTGCTTTATTGTCTTCAATGTTTTTTAGAAGTTTATTTTCTTCGCAATAAGCATAAAGTTCAGTTAATTCTTTGAATGTTAGAGCAAAGTCAACACAATCTGAATTTTCCTTGGCTTCTGTTTTTTTAGAAAAGCAAGGCCCAATAAAAATTGTTTTGTAATCTTCTCCAAATTCTCTTTTTACAAAACGCGCCATAACCACCATTGGAGAAGCAACATCTAGAATATTTTCTTTTAGATCAGGATGTTGATTTTCTATTAATTTAACAATTGTTGGACAGTTCCCACAAATAAACTGCTTGTCAGGATTTTCGTTCATTGTTCTTATATATTTATAGTTTATTAGTTTTGCAGCATATGTAAGCTCTACAACTTTAGTAAAGCCAAGCCTTCTAAGATCCAGAATTATATCTGGAAAACAAAAATCAACTGGAAAGCTAGGCGCTAAAAGACAAACTGTCTTTTCATTTTGCAAAGCATCAACCACTGCTTTTAATTCTGAATTTATTTCAACCATTTATTTTCTACCTCTTTTTTTAATAATGAAATTATCAACTTTAGAATTTTTATTTTTTAAAAGAATAATCTTTGATGGCTTACAAGTATCTGAGATTTTATAATCTTTTGATTCTTTTTCAAAAGCTTTTGCATATTTTAAACACTCTTCGTATTTAGGCATGTTGTCTAAAACCAGTGTTTTTCTGGAATAGCCAAGATACATGTACGATTTAATTTCTACAAAATCAGCTTTTGTTTTTTCAAAGATTTTCACAAAGTCTTTAATATATTTTTTATCATCATTTATTCCTTTAATTAATGTGAATCTAATTACTTTTCTACATTTTAGTTTTGGCATAATAGATATTGTCTTTTGTAAACGCTCCCAAGAGTCTTTTATTTTTGGGCGATTAATTTTAAGATGTAATTCCTTGTTTGGAGCAACAAAAGAAAGATAGAGCTGTGTTGGTAAACTTTTGTGCTTTTGTAAAGTCAAAAGATTTTCAGGTTCCATTCCGTTTGTAACTACAAAAATTGTTTTGATCTCTTTTCTGGATTTTAATTCCTTTATCAATTTCCAAAGATCCTTATAGATTGTTGGCTCTCCAGAAAGAGAGATAGCCACATGGCTTGGTATCTCTGCTTCTTTTAGCTTTGCTTTAGAAACCTTAGGAAACCCGCCAAAGCCAGAAAGTAATTTTTTTCTTTCTGCAAAAAGCCCATCAATTATGGCTTTAGGCTCATCATAATCTTTTGGTTGAAATTTATCAATAGTCATGTATTCTGCAGGTCTCCAACAAAAAATACAATTCTGATGACACCAAAGAACAGCAGGAGTTATTTGTGCACACCTGTGGCACTCTACATTGTAAAATTGCTGTTTATAGCAAACCCCTTCTCCTCTTAGTGCCTTTTTATTCCACTCGCAAATCTCAACAGCAGAGTGTTTGCCATATATGCCATAATGCTTGTGTTTTAAGTTTTCTATTTTTTCTTTAGAAATTAATTCTTTTGCCATAAAAACACTTATTTTTAAAATATTATTATTCTATATAATATGTTATACTACTATTTTTATAGTTAAGCATATTAAAAAATGGTGATATTTTGAAAAAACAAAAAATAAAGAAAACAAAAAAACCAGAAAAGAAAATAAAAACTGAAGATAAAGCAAAGTTAGAAAAACAACCAGAAAAGAAAACAACTGTTGAAAAAAAACCAAATACCAAAACAAAAGAGATTAAACAAAGGAATAGTAAGAAATCAGATACTTTCTTGATTATAGGAATTATAATTATGATTATTTTAATTGTTGGAGCAGTAATTGTAACAACTATTTTAACCAGAAATAAAAAATCCACTGTTCCAGAATCAGATGCTAATATAACAGATAATGTTGCTACCGGATTGACTGAAAGCGAATTTAGAGAAAGATATTCTAAATTAATGTACGATCTTACAGAATTAAGTCAAAAAATACAAACCGAACTATTATCGGAAATACAAGTAAAGCAAAAGCCAGTATTTGATAAAATAACAGCAAAATTAAATTTAGATAAATCAAAAATAGATTCTTGTGTTGCAAAAAACCTTAACATTACTTCAGAAACAAAAGCAGAAGATGCAAAAATTTTGCAAAAGATTGTTAGAGACACACAATTTGCACAAATGATTGGTATAACAGGAACTCCTGCAATAATAATAAATAACGATTATGCAGGGGGCTATTTAACTTATGCAGAATTAAAGGAAAAAATAGATGTTGCGATGGATGGAAATGCAGTAGAAGACCTGTTTTATCAAGAAGAAGACATTTATTTCGGTTATGAGAATGCGAAGGTTGTAGTTTATGTTTATTCTGATTATTATTGTAGCTATTGTAAGAAGCTAGCACAAGAATCATTAATGCAATTAAAATCAGAATATATTGATACAGGAAAAATTAAATATTTACCAAAAGAGATGGTATCTTCAGAACCTTCTGCAGCAGTATATGCTAATTGTGCTGGAGAGCAAGGAAAATATTTTGAAGCTGAACTTGAATTATTTAATAATTCTTCAGAGCTTTCAGGAAATATACAAGTAGTTCAGAATAAACTTCTAGAAAAATATTCAGAAGATGTAACCAGAATAAACTCAGAAATGGAGACTTTGCAAAAATGGGTAGATGAAAATCCTGAGAGCTTTTCTAAGATTCAGGAATCTTTAGAAGGGCAAGCACAATAAGTGTTTCTTTCTATTCCATTTTTATTTATTTTCTTTTCTAAATTATATAGATTATGGGCCCGTGGCCTAGTGGATAGGGCAACAGCCTTCTAAGCTGTGGGTCGAGGGTTCGAATCCCTCCGGGCTCGCTTTAAAGGTAATGAATTATGTTTAACTTTAAAGAAAAATTTGCAGAAGAGATTTCAAGAATTACTAAAAAAGATATATCTGAAACTCTTAAATTTATAGAAGAACCACCTGATTTTAATCTTGGAGATTTATCTTTCCCTTGTTTTTCTTTGGCAAAAGAATTAAAGAAATCGCCACTTGATATCTCTAAAGAAATAGTTGAGAAGCTAAGAGAAAATAAAGACTATTTTGATTATGTTGCTGTCGGTGGATATATCAATTTAAAGATAAAGCCAGAAATACTTTACAAAGAAACAATAACTAATGTTCTTGAAAAAAAAGAAAATTATGGCAAGTCAAAAATTGGTGCAAACGAACAATATGTAATTGATACCTTTAATGCTAACACCTTCAAAACCTTGCATGTTGGGCATTTAAGAATGATTGTTGGAGGGGATTCTATCTCTCGTCTTTTATCATTCTCTGGCTATGATTCTAAACCAGTATATTATGGAGGAGATGTAGGAACACATGTAGCCAAATGGTATTGGTGTTATTCACAATTGCCAAAAGACAAGCAACAAATTCCAAAAACAAATGTTTCTAAATGGTTTGGAGAAATCTATATTGCTGCAGGAGAAAAAGCAAAAGATAATGTTGATTCTAAAAAAGAAATAGACGATATTCAAAAGAAAATCTTAACTGATAAAGACTTACAAAAAGAAATCGCAAAACTAAGGGATATCTGCTATCAAGCATATATGCAGGTTAAAACAGAACTTGGAGTAGAGCTTGTTGATAAAATATTTGAAAGCGAAACAGAAAAGAAGTTTTTAGAAATTAAAGATGAATTTATCAAAGAGCACAAGGATATAATAAAGGAAAGCGAAGATGCGATAATTGCAGACCTAAAAGACAAAAAGCTTGATGTCTTAGTATTAATTAAAAAGAACGGTGCGCCACTTTATGCAGCAAAAGATATTGCTTTGGTTCAAATAAAAAAACAGAAATTTCCAAAATGTAAGCATTTTATTTATGTTGTTGGTTCAGAACAGGATTTTTATTTTAGGCAATTGTTTAGCTTGTTTTCTGTGATTTATCCTAAAACCACACATGAGCACATATCTCTAGGGATGGTAAATCTAACAACTGGCAAGATGGCATCTCGTGCTGGTGGCATGGTGCTTTATGAGGACTTAAGGGACCAATTGCAAGAAAAGGTAAAACAAGTATTAACAGAAAATAACCTAGAACACCAAAAGGAAATAATTGATAAGATTGTTTTTGGAACAATTAAGTTTGAGATGTTAAAGATTGGTTTTAATAAGACATTTGTGTTTGATATCAGTTCTGCTCTTGATCTTCAAGGCGACTCAAGTGTATATGTACAATATAGCGGGGTGCGTGCAAAAAGTATTTTAAGAAAAGCAAGCTATAAAAAAACCTCGAAAATTTCAAAGCCAAAAGAGTTAACTGAAGAAGAAAAAAGGCTATTGTATTTGATTTTGCAGTTCCCAAGCAAAGTAGAATATGCCACAAAAGAAAGAAAGCCAAACATTATTGCAAGCTACTGCCTAGATTTAGCTCGTGCATTTAATAAGTTTTATACTAATTGTCCTGTGCTTTCTGTTGATAAAGAAATAACAGAACAAAGGCTAGCAACAATTAGTGCTTATCTTCAAACCCTAGAGAATGCGTTGTGGTTATTGGGCATAGATATTCCTGAAAAAATGTGATAAAGAAGATGAAAGAAAAATATTTTGATGTAGTATCAAGTGATTTTTTCAAGCAACCTTTTGCTGAGGAGATTTTAAAGAAATTAAATATTCAAAAAATTTATGTGGTCAAAGAGATAAACAAAAAAGAGGACACGGGTTTTGTTTTTCCAAAAGTAAAAAACACATTTCCTGCTTTTCTTTTTAATGACTTAAATCTTTATAGCAACCTAAAAAGCAAGATTCCAAAAAATGCATTAATTCTTGGACAAGGCAGCGCCCTCTCCTCCAACACAAACATTATATCAAGCAAATCAGAAATTCATTTATTTAACCCGATCTCCTCAGAAACAGCAATTGACGAGGGTTTAGCAAAGTTAGCAAAGCAAAACAATAAAATAATTTTCTTTGATATTAGAGAACTAAGACACAACCAAAACAAAGCAATAAAGCAGACATTATTTATTTTAGAATTATTAAAAAAAAGAAATGTT
Organism: archaeon; assembly: GCA_029563035.1. The sequence goes on from JAKQTP010000138.1 coordinate 304,662, forward strand.
GAGTTTCGTTTTGTGTCTATGGCCAAAGTTCCAGAAGAGCTTGTAGACCCAATCATTCTTAAGAGCTTTTTAAGAAATCTTGGCTTAGAGAGAGCAATGATAAAAAGAGTATTAGAGGATTTATGAAAAAGAAAAAACTAGCAGTTATAAGGCCAAATTTAAGGCATAAAAAAAGATATGTACATTTGGAGTTGCTTACTTATCCTCACGCTCTTGATTCTAAGACCATATATTCATCTCTTTCAAGAGCCTTACAAAAGCAAAGTGGCATTTTCGTTCAATTAGAAGCAAATATCACAATAATAGAGATGGATTCTAAAGCAAAAACTATATTAATCAGAGTAAACAAAGATTATCTAGAAGAATTCCTTGCTTCGTTATTTTTTGCGCAACAGGATTTAGGATTATTAAAAATAAAAAACATAAAAAGCACAATTAAGAAAATTGGCCTAAAATAAGCTTTTTAAATGCTTCTTGTCTATATTATATATTAGATTAACTATTGTTTTATATATTTAAATATGATATTTATAAAATTCTAAAATGGTGAGTATAATTTGATACCAAATTCTCTAGGTGCAGCAGCAGGTTATGATAGATCAACAACAATGTTTAGTCCAGAAGGGCATCTTTACCAAGTAGATTATGCCTCAAAGATTATAGAAAAAGGAAGTCCAGCAGTAGCTATAATCTATAAACAAGGAATAATAATAATTGCTGACAAGAAAATACATTCAAGCCTTGTTATTCCAAGCTCTGTGGAAAAGGTCTTTAAGATTGATAATCACATTTGGACAACCTGTGCAGGATTAATAGGCGATGGCAGAAGACTTGTTGATTTTGCAAGACAAATGTCTCAAGAGAACAGAACTTATTATGATCAGGCAATTGAGGTTGAGACGCTTGTCAAGAAGATCGCATCAGTAATTCAATATTTCACTCAATATGCAGGTGGAAGACCATTTGGTGTTTCTCTTATTATTGCAGGCTACGATTCTCTAGGGAAACACATCTTTGAAGCAGAACCAAGTGGTGCAATAACCGCTTATAAGGCTTTGGCAATCGGCCAGAACAAACAAAAATTAATGGATTATCTAGAGAAAAATTACAAAGAAAATCTAAGCTTTGAAGATGCATTAGCAATAGGTATAAAAGCAATATCTTTAAACCTAGAACCAAAACAAAAACTAAATGCTCAGAGCATAGAAGTAATTAATGTAACTGACAATGGCAACACAAATGCAGTTGTTCCATTAGAAAAATATTCAAAATTATTGTAGGTGATAAATAATGGTTAAGCTTGATGATGCGGTTCTTGCTAAGTATAGTAGAGATGGACATCGTTTTGAGATTTTTGTAGACCCTTATCTTGCTTGGGATTTAAAGCATGGAAAAGATGTTAATTTAGATAACATGTTTGCGATGGAAGAAATATATTCTGATTCTGCAAAAGGAAAATTAGCATCCGAAGAAATTATTAAACAAGTTTTTGAAACCACAGATTTCTTAACAATTGCAAAAAAAATAATAATTGACGGAGATGTTCAATTAACAACTACTCAAAGAAACGAGATGCTTAAAAGAAGAGAAAACGAAATAATAGATTTTATAGCAAAGAACACTCATGACCCTAAAGAGATGACTCCAATTCCACCCCAAAGAATAATCAATGCTTTAGATGCTGCAAAATTCAAGTTTAATCTTTCAAGAAAAAGAGATGATGAGCTAAATCAAGTTATGCTTGTTTTAAAAAAAGCATTGCCAATCTCCATGGACAAGATAATTTTATCAATTGAAGTAACCTCTCAGTTTTCAGGTAAGTTATTGCCTATCCTTCACAAATACGATATTGTCGAAGAAAAATGGTTGCCAAGTGGTGGGTTGTTTGCAAAGGTATCTTTGCCAATGGGTTTAAAGCAAAAATTAATTACTGATTTAAATAACATAACCCGTGGTTCAGTAATAATTACTGTTGAAAAACAATAGAGAGTGTGATTATATGAAAAAAATAGTAATTCCTGGAGAACTAATCACAGATCAAAGAAAGAAAATCGGTGAGAATGTTTTTATTAAGGAAAATAAAATATATAGTTCTGTATTAGGATTGTTAAATGAAACAGGCGATTTTGTTTCTATTGTGCCATTAAATGGACCTTACTTTCCTAAGGAAAATGACCCAGTAGTTTGTGTTGTAAGAAACATCACTGCTAATGGATATATCATTGATGTCAATTCTCATAGCGATTGTTTTTTTCCAAAGTCTTTTGTTACAAGGGAATTAAAGATTGGGCAAATGCTTTTTGCAAGAGTTAAAGGCGTTGATGGTATAGAAGTTTCTGAATTAGATAATATCAACATTCTTCCAGAGGGTTCTATATATGCAGTTTCTTCAGTTAAGATCCCAAGAATTATTGGCAAGAATGATTCTATGCTTAATATCTTAAAGAAATACACATCTTCGAATATCTTGGTTGGAAGAAATGGGTGGATTTGGTATGTTTCAAAAAACGGAAATTTATTAGAGAATGCGATTTCTTTAATTGTAAATAATTCTCAAAAATCAAATCTAACTAATACTATAGAAGAATATTTAAAAAATAATCAATAAAAGAGGAGAGTTTAATATGAGTAATGCAAAAAGACCAGATGGAAGGTCTTATGACGAGTTGCGTCCCATTAAAGCAGAATTAGGGATTGCAAAAAATGCTGATGGCTCTTGTTATTTAGAGTGGGGTAAAAACATCGTGGTAGCAACAGTTAATGGCCCAAGACCTGTTTTACCAAAACATTTAGCAGATCCAAGTAAAGCAATAATCAATTATAAATATAGGATGGCAACATTTTCAGTACCTGAAAGAAAATCACCAGTGCCAGGAAAAAGAGACAAAGAAATTTCTTTAGTTTCTGGTCATGCTCTTGAGGCTGCTGTGATGGTTGAGCAATTTCCAAACACCATGATTGATGTTAATGTTTTGATTCTTTCAGCAGATGCAGGAACTAGAGTTGCTGCTTTAACTGCAGCTAGTCTTGCAGCTGCAGACGCAGGTCTTGCGATGAGAGGCTTAATAAGTGCAGTTGCTGCTGGAAGAGCAAACAAACAAATCGTTCTAGATCTAAATAAAGAAGATGAAGATACAGAAGATGCTGTAGATATGGCTTGTGCGTTTTTAATGCCACAAAAAGAACTTGCTCTTCTTCAGATGGACGGTTTTGCAGATAAAAAAGAGTGTTCAAAGATTTTAGAAACTGCTTTAAAAGGTGCAGAAAAAGTTTATGAGATTCAAAAGAAAGCACTTGTAAGCAAATATCCTGTTGAAGGTGGTATACAATGAGTGATGTAGATATTTTAAAGATAATAAAGTCAGATAAGGCAAGAAAACTTTTAGTTGCAGGCAAGAGATTAGATAACAGGCAATTACTAGATTATAGACCACTAGATATTAAAAGAGATGTTATGAAGTCTGCAGATGGTTCTGCTTGGGTAAAGCTAGGCAATACCGAGGTAATTGCTGGCGTTAAGTTCGCTGTTGGAACCCCATATCCTGATTCTCCTGATGAGGGATCTTTTGTTTTAAATCTTGAGATGTCAGGGATTGCTTCAGCTGATATTGACACAGGCCCACCAAGCATTGATGCTATGGAGTATGGAAGAGTTGTAGACAGAGTAATAAGGTCTTCAGAATGTATAGACTTTAAAGAGCTTAATATTGTTACTGGCGAGAAATCTTTTATACTTTATGTTGATTGTTATGCATTAAATGCTGATGGTAACCTAATTGATGCTGCAGAATATGCAGCAATGGCTGCCTTACTTGATTGTAAGATTCCAAAGCTTGATGAAAACAATAACATTGTCAATAATGAATATTCTGGCAAGAAATTAAATATTGACTTAAAAAAGATAGCTGCATCCTTTACTTTCTGGAAATCAGGAAATAAGATTTTTGCAGATGCTACCGAAGTTGAAGAACTTGCTGGCGACACAAGGTTTACAATTGGTGTTGTTGGTAACGACGTTGTTGCTTATCATAAAGGCGGAGGAAATGGCACTCTTAATATTGAAGATGTAAATGCAATGATGGATGAAGCAAGTAAGAAATATTCAGATATAAAAATTAAAATATGTGAGGAACAATGAGTACAAAAAAAGTAGGTAAAACAGGAAAATATGGAGTTAGAGGCGGAGTAGGTATTAGAAAGAAATATCTATTGGCAATAGAAGATAAAACAAAGAAAGTTTGTCCAAAATGTGGGACAAAAGACAAGCTTAAAAGAGTAGCAACAGGAATCTATCAATGTCAAAAATGTAAGACTAAGGTTTCTGGTGGAGCATATAAGTTCAAGACTACGACAAAATAGGTGAAACTTATGTACTATTGTGGTAAATGTAATGAAAATTATAACGAGATGCCAGAGAGCAAGAAATGCAAGAATTGTTCTAGTAGAATATTCTACAAGAAGAGAGCGCCAATTGTTAAGAAGGTAAAAGCTGACTAGAAAGATGCTAATTACAACTTCAAGAAATGCAGATATCTTCCAGAAAAGATTTTGTAAATATTTTGCAATGTTTTTTCCAGAAGTCAAGCACATACCAAGAGGACAACATCAGTTAAGAAAGCTTTTTGAAAAGGCAAGTTATCTTGGTGATGATTTTCTTCTAATTGTTGGAAGAAAAAAAGGAAATCTTGAGCTAATGGTTTACAAAAGAAAGCAAACAAGTTTTTTTCCTGACAGATCTTTTATTTTAACAGACATCTTTTATAAGAAACCAAAAGACAAGATAACAAGCGCAAGCGCTAAAGGGAATTTTTTTTATTTTCTTGAAAAAACAGATAGCGATTCAGAAATAAAAGCCACACAAAAAGAAAATGAGGTTGTCTTTAAAATCAAAAATGAAATTTTATTTTCTTTTAAAATTTTATGTGAGGAAAAACAATGATTGGTTCTATTATTAAAGAAGAATTAACAATCAAGACAAAAAATCCAAATAAGCTAAAAGAGCTTTTAGATCTAGAGATGGCCAGAAAAGACTTTAAAAGATCAGACTCTAATATTACAATAGATAATAAAACAAAGACTTTAAAGATAACAATCTTTGCAAAAGACATAACTGCTTACAAGGCAACAATAAACAATTACATTAATCTGTTAGAATTGATTAAAAAAACATATGAGGTGGATTTATGAGTGATAATGTAAATTTGTATAGACAGCAATTGATGTTTTTAACACAACAAAAGCAACAATTACAATTTCAAAAGAGCGTTTTAGAAAACACAATAAAAGAATTAGAAAAGACAAAAGAGAAGAAGGTCTATAAAGGCGTTGGGAATGTTTTTATCTTATCTGACAAAGAAGATGTTTTAAAGGACACAAAGGACCTTAAAGAAACAACTGATTTAAGAATAAAAAACATTCAAAAGCAAGAAGATGTAATTTTAAAAAAGATAAATGATAAGACCAAAGCAGAAAGTAAAGACAAACCAGAAGAAAAAGGCAAAATGAGCGGAGTACAATAAATACTTCGTTTTTTCTTATTTTTTTAAAATCTTTAATTTATTTTTAACTAAACTCATTTTGTTTATCTGTATAAAACACAGCTAACTTATCATATATACAACTTACGATTGTTGTGCATTTGTTGTCTGAGATATATCTTGTATTTTGGTATTTGTTAGATGTGTCTTCTTTTATTATTGAGTCAGTATCATTAATATTGTCTGGTGTTGGCGAAATTGTATTAGGAAATAAATCTTCTGCCTTTTTATATTTTTTCTCTTCTTTGACCTCATCTAATAATTTGTTAAGTTCTTTTCCAGGAATTGTGACCATCTCTCCAGAAAATCCGTAAATTGGTTGTTTTTCTATATTTAGTGCCGGATCATTTATCCAAGCCCTCATAAATGTTTTGTCTCCCCAATTATCACTCCAATTATTTTTTAATATCCAATATTCTCTTCCCGAATTTTCTTCAACACCCCATCCTGATATAATCCAACAATGATAAGATTTTTCTTTATTATCATCTGTTTTTTGTTCCCAAACACCTTCTTGATATTTTCTTATAGATTCAAAAAAAGGCGCTCTTACTACTAATGGAGAAACTTCTAATGCTTCTTTGATTAATCTTATTGTTGTTGCGCTATCTTTAGAATTATCTATTTTAAAATAGTTTTCCACAAATATTTTTTCAAAATCATCATTTCTTTTAAGTGTGGTAAATTTATTGTTTTTTTTATCTCCTCTATCTGCGCAAAATTCTTTTGTAAGTATTGTTTTTCTTCTCTCTTCCCAATTGTCTTTAAAATCTTTTTGTTTTAAATAAATTTCATCAAATATTCTTAAGTCCATTCCTGTTACTGCAAAATCAGGATTTTCAGGGTCAATTTTTACAATTTCGCAAGCATCATAGTGGACACAAGGCAATTGCTCATTTTTCGGTATACCAAAAGGCACTTCTCCTGCAGCAATGCTATATTGTGTTCTTGTCATTAGATGTTTTGATTCTAATTTTTTTGAATTTTTATAAAATTGGTCTGCAATATCAATCTCATTTTTAATTTTATTTTTTAAATTTTCATTTCTGGTTTCTATATTATCATTTTTTCCATTGAGTGTTACTGAATTAATATAATATAAAGTATATCTCCCAGTACACCCTGAAAAATCTGTATAAGATGTTAAATATTGTCTAGATAAACTTATTTTTGGTTCTAATTCATATTTTTTATTAAAATACGCTTCTAATGCAGCAACAGTAGACATTATCGCACAACGCCTACACTCTTGGCGATGCCCTGGTGTGTAATAATCTTCCCAAGATATTTTATTTTTTAGTTTTAATTCCTTTTTTTCACTTTTTATATTTATTATATTATTTATATTATTTGCTCCCACTAACCCTGTTAATTTATTTTTTGTGTTTGTTTCTTTTACTTTGTTATCTGTTATGTCTTCAACAACCATAAGTTTTTCAAAATTATCTTTTGTTTCATCATTAAACAGATTTTCTGGTGGAATTTCAATACTTAATTCATATTCAAGTTCTTCATCACTTATCGCATTTAATGCCATGTTCCACATTTCTTCTTCTTTTTGCTTTTTAGAATACATAAAAATAAGGACAAATACACAGATTATAATAAAAGTAATGATTACAGCAATTATTGTGTTTCTCTTTCTGCTCATTTTTTTCTTCTTATATATTATATAAATATAATATTACCATAGGTTTTAATACCTTTTTCAAATATAGCAATTTAACAGCAGAAAGAACCAAGTACATATGTGTAATTCTTGTAGATAAAGAAATAGCCAAAAACAAAATCATTTAAGATAGATGATTTTGTTTCCATCTTTTATTTTTCTTCTTTTTGAGTATTTGATTAAATAGTGTATCTTGCTTTTTGGAATGCCTAGCTTTTTCTCAAGGTCTCTGTAACTGTAATCTTTGTATTCTCGTAAAATCCTTTGTAGTTTTTCAACCTTAATATCAATTGGCCTTCCTTGTTCTTTTCGCAAAATTATTGTAATGCCCTTTTTCTTAATTAAATCCTTTAAAGCTTTACTAATTCTTTCATTAGTGGAATTAGAAACAGTTATTGTCTTTAATCTCTTGCATCTTGCAAGAATCTTTATAAGATTTTTCTTGGAAAATGCCCTAGTGATATGCAATTCTTCACAATTAGAATTGATTTTTGCTATTTTTTTAAAATCTGATAATGTGTCTTTAACAGTATACATTTTTTAACCTCTGTCCAAGATTTAATATAATATATATTCATAGAATAGATTTATAAACAAATCTTTAGCAAAAAAAACACCTATATAAAAGCAAAAAATCATTGTCTGGTTCTTGATAATTGTATCAAATCTTTTATTTTTTCATCAAGTCTTTTTAAGAAATGTTTTTTGTCTTGGTATTTGTGTTTTTTAAGTTTATCTTTATAATGTGGTATTTTTTCAATAAAAGATCTAAGGGTTTGCACATCAATTTTTCTGTGCGATTCACCAAATTCTAAAAGGTCAAGATAATGCCCATTAATTAATTGTTCAATTTGGCGTTTAATTGGTATAGAGTATATCGGTTTTTTGAAATAGATGGCTTCAGAAATTAAGGTGTGTCCCCCATTGGTTATTACTGCCTTACATTCTGCAATTTCTTTGTAAAGGTTAGGTTTTGTTTTTCTATATTCTAGATTTTTATCAATTTTATCTACATTATATCCAAAAATTAAAAATTTCTGGTTTTTTATTTTTTTAAGAACAGGGATCATCTTTGTCTTGTCCATGAATCTATTATAGACAAGTATATAGTCTTTCTCTTTTGGCTTATGTTTTTTCACATCATCCAAAAAGATTGGGTCAAATATCTCTGTATTTTTCTTTGTAATTTCTGTTCTATAAAAGCAAAGCCCAAAATAATAGTTTGCAAAAGGATATACAATCTTAGAAACTGTTTTTGCTTGTAGAAAATCACCAGTATCTTTCTTTTTAAATTCTACATCCCCTCTAAAAATAGTGGCGTGATTGTCAATTTCTATTGTTGGTATGTCTAAAAACTTTCCTGCCCAAAGAGAATATCTTTCAAGATCAGATATTATTATGTCTGGTTTTGCATTTTTTATAACAAGTATTGTTTTTTTAAGATTTCTAAAATTGTGTTTGTTAAAACTTTTAAAGAAGCCCTTAAATGTCTTAACGCTATCATTGGTATATTCAAAATAAATTTGTGGAATAACTGTAATTGGTATTTTAGGATATTTTTTTTTGAGAAAATCTGCAACTTTTTTATCTGTAATTATACTTATGTTGTGTTTTTTCTTTAGCAAATGATCGATGATTGGTATGCTTCTTGTAACGTGTCCAAATCCATCTGAATTTATTGCGTATATTATTTTCATATTTACTATATTATAAGAAAGGAAGCAGTTTTAAATGTTTTCAAATATTATTTTTTTATGATTGTATTGATTTGCGGCTTATCAGCTTCTGGCAAAAGTTATCTTGTTAAATCTGTAGCTAAAAAACTTAAGTATAAGCACATACACACATCTGATATTCTTAAACAGTTTGCTTGTGGCATTCCGGAAGACAAGATACAAATTGAAAACACAAAAATGAATAAAGGGTGGTATGAGTTTTCAGGTCTTGACAAAAAAAGGCAACAAAGCAAATCTATTGATAAAAAGCTAGATAAGTTTTTGATTAACCTAGTAAACACCAAAGATAATATGGTTCTTGACTCTTGGACTTTACCATATCTTGTAGAAAACAACCAAAATATAATTAAGATTTGGCTTGATGGCACAGAAAAGATAAGAGCAAAAAGATTGTCTTTAAGAGACAAGATTTCATTTAAAGAAGCTTACAAGATACTGAAAGAGAAAGACAATTTTTCAAAAGAACATTTCAAAAAGCTATATGGCTTTACTTTAGGAAAAGACAAGAAGGTCTTTGATTTAGTAATTAATACAAATGAATTATCAATTAAGCAAGTAGAAAATAAAGCAATGTCTTTTCTTAAAAAGAAAATAAAACTTAAATGATTTTTTTTCTGAGCTTTTCTATAACTGAATAATTTACTGTATATTCTCCAAGTTTATTTTCTGGAAAATAACTTGCACCATGAAAATCAGAGCCACCAGTTTCTACCAAATCTTTTTCTTTAGCAATCTCTGAAAATCTAGCAATTATCTTGTCATCTTCTTTATTGTGTGGCCCGATTGTTTCAATACCAACAAGGCCTTGTTCTTTAAGTTTAGAAATGTAAACCTCAAAGTCGTTTCTGATAGTTGGTGGCAAATACCATGGGTGTGGTAAAACAGCAACTCCATTTGCGTTTATTATTTCAGATATTACTTTTTTTGTGGGATATCTTTTAGGCCTATAATCAATTTTTATTTTCTTAATAATTATTGAAAAAGCATCTTGCAGTGTAGGAACGTACCCTTTCTTTTTAAGCTCTAAAGCAAGATGTGTGGCTTGTAGCATCTTGTTTGGCCCAACAAAATGCATAATGTCTTTTAAGTCTATATCATACCCGTTGTCCTTAAGCCAATAGAATTTTTGCATGGTAACATCATGTATGGACTTTGCATTTTCTTCCATAATCTTAAGTAAAGGCTCATAAGTTACATCAAAAAAATAACCTAATATTTCTGTGCCTTCGCAATTAATCTCAACGCCTGTAATTAATTCTATGTTTTTTCTTTCTGCAAGTCTTCGTGCATCAGGCAATGCAGAAATAGAGTTGTGATCTGTAATTGCTATTGCCTTTAAATTTTTAGAAGCAGCCTTTTCTATAACATACTCTACTGAATGAAAGCCATCGGAATAGCGAGTGTGAATATGTAAATCGCATTTCATATTTTCTACCTAAAATTTACTGCATTGTCTTTGTTGCTAGTTTTATGTCTTCGCCAGTTACTGTTTTTCTTTTGGCATGTTTTGCAAGTTCTATTGCTTGCTTAGAGATATCTATTGCGACCTCAGAAAGTATTTTGCTAAGTTCTTCTGCCGCATCTTCAGAAACGCGCTCAGCTCCTGCCTTTCTTATAAGTCTATCAATTGCTGCTACTGGTAAATCTGCCATAAAATAACCCCCTTATTTAATTTAAACTAAAAATAACGTTTTTTATAATAAAATGGTGCTTCAAAAGCTTTTTAAACAAAACCCTAAAATATATATAAGAGGGCTATTTATGACAGTAATGGATTCTATTCTTTTACAGATTAATCAAAAGAAAACAAACTTTAATGAATTGCTTACAAGAATTATTCCTAATTATTCAAGTACTGAATCTGCAAGAGCTGCACTATCAAGAGTTATAAAAAATCTGGTATCTTTTGGTTATATTAAAAAAACAGAAGACTTCTTTGAGATAACAGAAAAAGGAAAAAAAATAGTTGAATCTAAGCTTCAGGACAAGATGCTTAATAACATAAACAGCTTAAATGATCTTTTACAAAAATCACCTGCAAGATCTTTACAATATCTTGATGATATTGTTAGAAATCTACAAATTTTCTTGGAAAGATCAAAAGAAGATCAAACACTTCTAAAAATGGGAAAGACAAGTGCTGCATTTTATATATCTGATTTAGAGGATATAAAAAAAAACATTGAAACTAGATTAACAAATTTTGAACAAGCCTTTGATAGACAGATTCAGTCATTGAAAGATCTAAATTTTGAAGACCAATTTGTGATTAATCTTGATGAGAATGCATTTTCGCTTATTAAAGAACTGTTAAAAATAAACAACATCTCAGAAATAATAATCGATTGTGATAAAACAGACATAAACTCAGGAATGCTTTTTGAAACACATCCAGAGTTTACAAGAAAACCAGATAATGTTTTTGTGCTTAAGCTAACAGACATTGACGTCTTAAAGAATTTGCTTTTGTCTAAGCTAGATAACATAATGCAGACAAGATTTAAGATATATGTTAAGGAAATTGTAATCTATCTAAAAATAGGGAAACTATACTTTATAGGCCCATACAATCAGATATTAGAAATTAAAGAAAACTATCAGAAGAAAACAAAAAGTCAGGAGAACAAATAAATGAAAATCAAGTATATAGGACACGCTTGTTTTGTCTTAGAATACAAAACGCATAAAATTTTGATTGATCCGTTTATCTCTAAAAACCCATTGATTAAAGCAAGCCTTGATAATTTCAACCCTGATTTGATATTAGTTAGTCATGATCATTTTGATCATGTTGGTGATACAGAAAAGATTGCAAAAGTAAACAACAGCAGTATCATTTGTGAAAACGGTCTAGGCGAAAAACTAAAGGCAAAAGGGCTTTGGGTTCTTTCTGGGACTGTCGGAGACACTATCAACTACAAAGGCATAGAAGTTACCTTTGTAAAGGCAGTTCATCGCTCGGACAGCGGAGTAGCAACAGGGTTAATTATAAAAACAGAAGAGAACACAATTTATTTTGCAGGAGACACAGATTATTTTATAGAGATTAAAGAGATTGCTGAAAAGTTTAAACCAGACATTGCGATTCTTCCTGTTGGCGGAGTGTATACTATAGATCCAAAAGGCGCAATCGAGTTTTTAAAAGAACTAAAGCCAAAATATGTAATCCCCATGCATTATAAAACCTTTATGAACCTTTATGGCACACCAGAACAATTACAAGAATTAATAGAAAAAGAAAATCTGGAGGTTAAGCAAATAACTTTAGAATTTGGACAAAGTATTGAATTATAAATTTTAGCAATCATAGTCTAGTGGTTAGGATGTAAGCTTCCCAAGCTTGAGACCCGGGTTCGAGTCCCGGTGATTGCATATCTGCCTTTTCTTTTCTTACAAGAAAAGAAAATGTAGGTGCCAAAAGAAAAGAACTACACAATAATAAAAAAAGAGGAAAAGAGTATAAATTTAAATTTAAAAAGGAGAGAAAATATGAAACTAAGATATTATGAAAATGTAGGGCTTTGTGCTCCAAGAGTATTATTGCCAAAAAATGTTGATTTAACAAAATGGTCTGTTGTTGCTTGTGACCAGTACACTTCAGAACCAGAATATTGGAATTCAGTTAAAAAGATTGTAGATAATAGCCCATCAACATTAAATATTATTTTTCCTGAAATTTATCTAGAAGATGAAGATAAGCCAGAAAGGATAAAGTCTATTGTAAAGAATATGAAAGAATTTATTTCTAATAAATTATTTGAAGATTATAATGGCTTTGTTTATGTTGAACGAAAAATAAAAGATAAGGTGCGAAAAGGATTGATTGTTGCTTTAGATTTGGAAAAATATAATTATCATGTTGGCTCAACAACACTTGTAAGAGCAACAGAAGGAACAATTTTAGATAGGCTTCCACCAAGAATAGAGATTAGAAAAGATGCTCCATTAGAGTTGCCACACATAATGGTATTAATTGATGATCCTAAAGGAAAAGTTATAAATATTATGTCAGAAAACAAACAAGAATTTGAAAAACTTTATTCTTTTGAGCTTATGAAAAATGGAGGGCGTATTTCTGGATATTTAATTTCTAAAAAATTTGAGAAAAAAGCAACAAGGGCTTTAGAAAAGTTAATAGTTCCAGAGAAGTTTAAAAAGAAATATAAACTTGATAAGGCATATCCACCTCTTCTTTATGCAGTAGGTGATGGTAACCATTCTCTTGCAACAGCTAAGGCGGTCTGGGAGATAATCAAAAATGAAGCACCAAATAAGAAAGAGATTATGAATCATCCAGCAAGATATGCTTTAATTGAGCTTGTTAATCTTCATGACGAGTCTTTAGAGTTTGAAGCAATACACAGAGTTTTGTTTAATCTCAAGAAAGACATAATTAAGGAGATGAAAAGTTATTTTGGGGATTCTTTTAGATTTGCAAAAAAACCAAAAGAAGAAGTAATTAAAATTATTAAAACTAAGAAAATCAGAGACAAGCATTTTATTGGTTTGATTACTGATAACCCTAAGAAAACAGGCATAATAAAAATAACAAATCCTAAATCAAATATTCCAGTAGGAACAATACAGGAATTCTTGGACAATCTCGGAAGAAACTACGGCTTTGAGAAAATAGATTATGTTCATGGCGACGATGTTTTGTGTTCTCTAGGTCAAAAACCTAATAATGCTGGCATTTATCTTCCAACCATTCAAAAAAAGCAATTCTTCAAAAGCGTTATTGTTGATGGTTCTCTTCCTCGTAAAACCTTTTCAATGGGCGAGGCGCACGAAAAAAGATATTATCTTGAGTCAAGAAAAATTAGGTAATTTCCTAAGTATTTCAGTCATTATTTAAATAATACGACCATAAAATATTATTTGGAGGAAAAAACATGAGTTTTAAAGAACAATTAATAAAAATAAAAGATAATTGGCTTTTGCTGGTTTTAGCAATAATAGTAATGGTTGTTTTGTTATTTACTGTGTTGGGATTGGGTTCAAACTATGTGGGCCGTTCTGCAAACTATGCAACAGACCAAGCAGCACTTTATTATCCTACATCTGAAGTTTATTATGATTCAGTGTATAATTCTAAATCCACATCTTTTTCGCCAGAACAGATATACAGGCAAGTTATAAAAAATTCAAGTCTTGGCTTAGAAATTAAAGCTGGTAAGTTTCAAGAAACAGATGCACAACTAAAATCATATATTTCAAGTAAGAATGCTTTTATACTTAAAGAGAACATATCCACAAACACTGCAAACAACAAATATATATATTATGGAAACTACACAATAAAAGTAAAGGCTAGTGATTACGATGATGTGATTTCTAAACTTAAAACATTAGGAAAAGTAACTCGCTTGAATGAAGGGGAAGATGATGTTACTGGTCAATACACAAATAATAAATTGGAGCTAGAAGCAGAAAAGAAAAGGCTTTTAAGATATCAGGAAATGTATGCTCAAGCAACAAAAATTGAGGATAAATTAAATATAAATGATAGGATTTTTAATCAAGAAAGGACAATTGCATATCTAGAGGATTCTTTAAAAAGCATAGAAGAAAGAGTTGACTATTCAACAATTAATTTAAACATTACAGAAAAATCAGATTATCTTGGAGTTGCCTTTGTAAAGTTTTCAACGCTAGTTAAGGCTTTTATTAACAGTGCAAACTCTTTATTAAGATTTATTGCAAGCACACTACCTTGGGCAATTGTTATAGGTGTTGTTTATTTTATTGTGGTTGCAATAAAACGAAACAAGTCTTCAAAGCAAAAGAAGAAATAATTTTCTTCTTTTCTTTTTCTGTAATTTGCACCTAATTTTCATCAAAAAGTCTGACTTCTTGCTTAAGATTTTAAGCAAATTTTCCGTTTTTTGCGATTTTTTTCATATCTTTTCTCTTTTTTCAAATCCCAAAAAATAGATTTATTTATAAAACCCACCATCCCTCTATACTAATAATATATAATAAGAAAACAAATTTAAACAAAATTTAAATGGAGGAAATTATAAATGGCAAAAAAAAATAATAGTTCATTAATACTTTGGACATTAGTTTCGCTAATAATAGGTATACTTTTAGGATTATTAATAACAAGTTTAGCAACCACTGGACAAGCAACTTCGAATATTTATGCAAAATCCAAAAATGAAATGAATAATGTAAATACAAGTGTTTCTATAGATGATTATTTAAGATTAGATCAAGGTTTTGATAATGTATCAGGATATAATTATAAAAATTATATTTACATGCTAATGGAATTTATAAATTCAAATGTGCCAGCAACAGTAAATAAAGACTCTTCTTTTACTGTAGGGGGGTATACAACTGGCAATTATGATAATTTAAAACTAGATGCATCAAATGGATATTCTACACAAGGATATACTTACAGTTATATTCCATTTAATCAAAACAATTTAGCAGTTTATTCTTCAATTAACGGAGAATTTATTTTAGAAAATGGACACTCGATATATAAACATCACGAAGCAGTAGAAAACGAAAGTGGATATCAATTTGCAGAAGTTACTTATTTCGATTTTGATTGTAGTGGTCAATACGAAATGGGGCACAAAAATGCAGGAAATATTAGTGATGTGCATTTCTACTTAAGTATATATAATCCAAATAATGCCGATTTTTGGTATTTTGATTGGGATTCAACACCACAAAGAAACTATTTTTATACGGGCTTTTTTCCAAATGAAGCAAATACAATCCTAGCAAATGGTTTGGATTATTATGTAAATTTAGCAGTAGATATTACAACAAGCAATCAACTTTTAACATCCGCAAGTACTTATAAGCAAATTAATTGCCAAACAATGAAACAAAAATCATTATCTTCTAATCAATTAGAAATACTAAAAGAAAAATCAGGAAACACCCCTAAACAAATTTCTGAAAAATTAGCAAAGAAATAGAATCATTTTTCTTTTCTTTTTTTACATTCTTTTATAAAAGCTACAAATAATGGATGTGGGGTTAGTAGCTTAGATTTAAGCTCAGGATGTGCTTGCGTTCCAATAAAGAAAGGGTGTTTCTTTAGTTCTATAAACTCTAAAAGCTCTCCAGTTGGGTCAAACCCCGAAAGTACAAGCCCATTTTCTTTAAGAACAGAATGGTATTTTGGATTAACTTCAAAGCTGTGTCTGTGCCTTTCTGTAATTTTATTTTTACCATAGATTTCAGAAACTTTAGATCCTTCTAAAAGTTCAGCAACACAAGAGCCTAGCCTCATCTTTTTACTTGTTTTATAATCTTGATCAGGCAAGATTGTAATTATTGGTTCTTTACAATCAATTTCTATCTCTGTAGTATTAGCATCAGTTATTCCACAAACATTTCTTGCAAACTCAATAACAGCAAGTTGCATACCATAGCCAAGTCCCAAGTATGGCACATCATTAGTTCTAGCAAAATTAATAATTTTTAGTTTGCCTTTAACTCCTCTAGGCCCAAAGCCACCAGGAACAATAATCCCATCAAGTTCTTTAATTTCTTCTGTGTTTACATTATTATCCTCATATTTTTCTGAATTTATAAATCTTATATCCAAACTTTCCGGAATAGTTGTTTTAGCATGATGCAATGCTTCAATGACAGAAGCATAAGAATCATCCATTCTTGTATATTTTCCACAAATTCCAATCTTAATCTTTTCCGGACTTTTATTTTCTATTTTTTTAATTGCTTCAACAAATTTATCAAATTCTTTATTAGTGTCTATGTTTAGTTTTTTAGAAATTAAAACATCTAGTTTTTGATTTTTAAAATTAATTGGTATCTCATAAATATTTTTAACGTCATTAGCAGATATTATTTGATCAGGATGTAGCCCACAATTATCACAAAATTTCTCTACTGTTTTCTTATCAAGCACTCTTTTTGATCTACAAAGTAAGACATCAGGAGTTATTCCTCTTTTAAAAAGTTCAGAAATGCTGTTTTGTGCAGGCTTTGTTTTTTGTTCATCGCTTGGTGTAATCTCTGGAACATATGCTAGATGAACAAAACAAACATTTTCTTTTCCAAGCTTTTTTCTAATGCCTTTTGCAGCAGAAATATAAAGTTCATTTTCTAAATCTCCAACAGTTCCGCCAATCTCTAATAGCACAAGTTCTGCACTATTGTCAAGAGCAATCTTAAGTATTCTATATTCTATGTAGTCAGTAACTTCTGGAATTAATTTGACTGTTCTTCCTTGAAACATTCCATTTCTTTCAAGATCAATAATTTCTTTATAGATTTTTCCCATAGTTATATTTTGAGAGCCATTACAAGAGATGTCTAGATATCTTTCATAATGCCCAAAATCCATATCTACTTCTGTTCCATCATCTAGGACAAACACTTCTCCATGCTCTATAGGGTTCATAGTGCCAGGATCATAGTTAAGGTAGCCATCACACTTGATTGGTATTTTTTTAAGATTCTTGTCTAAGAGAAGAGCGGTACTTGATGATGATACCCCTTTGCCAAGTCCAGAAAGCACGCCTCCAGTAACAACAATAAGCTTTAGTTTTTTTTCTTTTGCTAAATCGTAAATATTACCAATATCTTTATAGTTCATAATAATCACACTACAAGAAGTTTAGAAAATTATAATATAAACAGTTTATAATCCTTGTTGTTTGTTTTTAAAACCTAAAGAAAATCTGCTTTATTTATATAGTTTTTTAATCTTAAATATATATTTACGACCAATAAAGTGAGTTTCTATCAAAGGATATTTTAAAAAGTATTTTCTTTGGTAAGATTTTTATGCAGAGGTGGCGGAGTGGTCAAACGCGCTAGCCTTGAGAGCTAGAGTCGAAAGACTACGCGAGTTCAAATCTCGTCCTCTGCGCTTACAAACTATTGTTTGTTTTACATTCCAAAGCAATTCTTAAAAAACACAGAAGATAAATTATGTCAGAAGAAAAGCCAATCATTACCTTTGATGAGTTTTCAAAGCTTGATATAAGGGTTGGGACAGTTATAGAAGCAGAAAAAGTTCCAAACAGTTTGAAATTAATAAGGTTAGTTATAGATTTTGGAGATTTTCAAAGACAAGTGCTTGCAGGAATTGCAACCAAGTATTCTCCTGAAGACCTACAAGGAAAACAAATACCTGTGGTGGTTAATCTTGCGCCAAGAAAAATGGCAGGCCTTGTTAGTCAGGGAATGATTATGGCAATTGGTGATGAAGAAGTTGATGGTCTTTTGTTTCCAAGTGAGCAAGTAAAACCAGGAGCAAGTGTTCATTAATTTAAATAACTATAAAATAAAAAAAGAGAGGCGAATTATGGATAAAGTAAAAATTAATTATTTTATTGATATTCTTTTAGTTATTTCATTTATTGTTGTAGCAATAACGAGCCTAATATTATTTTTCTTTCTTCCAAGTGGAGTAAGACAAGCAGGGTATCACACATTTTGGGGTATGACAAAACACACATGGGGCGAGATACACTCTATATCTGGTTTTTCCATGCTTGCTTTATCATTGGTTCATATAATATTGCATTTCAAGTGGCTAACAACAATGTCAAAAACAACATTTAAGAAAAAATAATATTTTTCTTTCCAAAGGATTCAATTTAAGTTCTTTTAGGGATGAAGGAACTTTTCTTACAAGAAAAGGGTCTTATGCAGAGGTGGCGGAGTGGTCAAACGCGCTAGCCTGGAAAGCTAGAGTCGCAAGACTACGCGAGTTCGAATCTCGTCCTCTGCGCTTTTCTTGTAAATATTTAATTTACAAATCTTATTTCTTCATATTTATTGTTTGAGTAGGATATGCAAATTCTATTTTTTCTTTTTCAAATTCTTTTTTGATTGTTGAGTTTATTTTGTTTTTTATATTAATGTATTCTGAATAATCATCTTCTTTTATCCAATATATAACCCTTATATTTAGAGAAAAATCACCAAAAGATTCAAACCCCATAATTATGCTGTCCTTTTCAACAGCTTTATTATCAACAAGTGTTTTTTTAATTATTTCTTGTGCCTTTTGTATTTTCTTTTCAGATGTTCCATAAACCAAATTAATAAGAAAATTTTCTCTTCTTGCTCTTCTAACAGATATGTTTTCAACAGAGTTTGTGGATAACAATCTATTAGGCAAAACAATAATTGTGTTATCTGCTGTTCTTATCTTTGTAGATCTTATGCCTATCTCCTCAACAGTTCCAAGACCTTCTGAGGTGTTTAGAAAATCACCAACCTTAAATGGTTTTTCTATAAAAATAGTGATTCCTGAAATAAAGTTTTCTAAGATGTCCTTTGCTGCAAAGGCCATAGCAATACCACCAATACCAAGTCCTGCAAGTAATGCTGTAACATTATAACCTAGATTAGAAAGCACAATTAAAAATGCAGAAGTAAATAATATTATTTTAGTTATTGATTTTAAAACAGGGATTACTTGATCATCATACTTAGAATCTGTCTTTTTTGCTTTTGGTTCTAAATACACCTCTATTAACCCTATGAAAAACTTAATTAAAAATAAAGTTATTGCTAAAACAACAGCAATAAATGTTGCCTTGTCTATTATTTTTGCAATTGTTGGAGTGGTTTCTAAACATCTAAATCCAATATTAACAAAAATAATAAGTATAATCAGTTTAATTGGCATAGGCTTAGATAATATCTTAGCAATTATGTCGTCAATTTTGTTTTTTGTATATTTTGTTAATTTAATAAATATATTTTTAATTATAAAAATAGCAACCCAACTAGTCACAATTCCTGCAAATATATAAAATAAAAACCACAAATAATTTCTTATGGTGTTTCCAAGTATTACTTTCTCTAACATAATTATCTCCTTTATAATAGATATTCCAAATAATATTTAAGCTTTATTTTTTTATAAAAATACCTGTTTATAAACTATATCTAATTATATTATATATCCAAAGGGGGTTTTAAGATATGGGTATTTTAAAAGAATTTAAAGAATTTTTAAAAGAATATAAAGTGGTTGGCCTAGCAATTGCTTTTGTTATCGGTGCTGCAATTACAACTTTAGTAAAATCATTAGTTGATAACATTATTATGCCAATAATCGCACCATTGATACCTGGAGGCGCCTGGAGAACAGCAATATTAACCATTGGCCCATTCAAGATAGGCTGGGGTGCATTCTTAGGCGAGTTTCTAAACTTCATAATCATAGCATTTGTTGTATTTATGATTGCTAAAGTAATATTAAAAGAAGAAAAAGTTACAAAAAAGTAACTGCTTCTTTTTTTCTTTTTTTTGTTAGTGAAAAACATATGACAAGTAAAAAAGATGCAGGAGAATTACTGCATTATTTCTCTAAAATACATCACCAAACCATTTCTGCAAAAAATCTACTTAAAGAAACAAGATGGGGAAGTTGGAGATTAGAAAGGGCAATTAGATATCTAAGGGCAACTAATGCAATTGAAATTATCTTGTCTAAAGAAAAAATTGAAAGACTGCATTTGTTTGTAGTAACTGGCCTTACAAAAACAGGGCAAGAAATCATAGAGAACAAAGATAAATTCAGAGATGTTTTTGGGTTTGATATTGATTTAAATGCTAAAAAGTGGAGTTGGCAAATCTCAAAATAATCTGTTTCTGTAAAAATTAAATTAATCAAAAACAAATTAACAAAATTTGGCCAGGAAAGATAATAAAATTGCAAATCATCTCTTTAAATAGTTATTGTTATTAAAATAGATAATAACTACACAAATAATATTTGGAGAAGGATAGAAAATGGAAAGACAACCAGTAGATGGCAAAGACTCTAGATTGATAGGAAATTTAGTATCAATTGGCTATGATCCTGATAGTCAGATATTAGAGATAGAATATAGATTAGGCTATATTTACCAATACCACAAAGTCCCAAAAGAAGTCTATGAAAGGCTAATGTCTGAAAGAAACAAAATAGGGTTTGTTCAGGAAAGAATAGCTAAAATTTACAGAAACCAAAGACTAAAATAAATCTCTTTGGTTTTTTCTTATTCTTTATTGTTTATAATCTAATAGTATAGTTTAAACATGTTTTCCCTCATTATTATTTATGAACTATTTATATCTTGATATTGAAACTTGCCCAATTGATCAAGAACTTTATGAGTCTTTAGAAGATGAAGAAGCAAAGCTAAAATTGCTTAATCCAATAGATTCAAGGATTGTTGCTATTGGCCTAAAATACTCTGATAGCAAAGATACAATCATTCTTCAAGACGATAATGAAAAAAAACTTCTAGAAGAAATGTGGCAAACAATTTCAAAATTAAGAGGAAATGGCACAAGCCTAAGAATTGTTGGCTTTAATATTTTAAGCTTTGATATGTCTTTTTTAATCACCAGAAGTTTTATCAACAAAGTAAGTGTTCTTCCAATATCTGGTAACGAAATTATTGATCTAAGAGATTTAATTTCTTTTTTTAGAATAGGAAAGACAAGAGGCAGTCTTAAAGACTTTGGTAGAGCTATGGGGATTGAGTTAGACGAAAATGAAGCAAAAGACATTTCTCGTCTTTGTTTTCAAGAGGACAAGGCCGATGGCAAAAAACAAATAGAAAAATATCTAAGAAAAGACATAGAGCTAACAGAAAGCATGCATAAGCAAATGATCTCTCTTGGCATAGATAAGCTTAGAAGATATTAATCTTTTTACATATCCAAAATCTTTAAAAATCCTTATATATTATATTTCTTTAGTTTCTTATATAAATATATTATTGATAAATTATGGCTACCATAAAAACAAAAAGTGATGGAACAGATCCTTTTGATAAGATAGAGAAAGACAAAAGCATCTATGAGTCTGCTTCTGAAAAACCAAAAAAAACAAATATCTCAAAAGAGATCACTCCCAAACTTGAATTTTTAACAGATCCTGATGATGATTCAATAGTTTATATTGGAAGAAAAAAATCAGTTCTAAAAGAACATGGTTCAAAATCTTGTGCTTTTCTTGGTAAGGTCTATGAAGATGACTTAAGAGATAAGAAGGTTTATCTAGATGGCTTAAACCCACATGTCGTATTTATTGATGGTTCAAGAGGTTCAGGTAAAAGCTATGGTCTTGGTGTTATTGCTGAAGAGCTTGCAACCAATAACCCTTATATCGGCCAAATAGTTGTTGATCCAGTCGGGGTTTTTTGGTCAATGAGATTTCCAAATCAGGAAAAAAAAGAAATAGAAGAATTAGAAAAATGGGGGCAAAAGCCAAGAGGTCTAGACAACCTAAAAGTCTTTGTGCCTGAAGGCGTTACTGGAAAAGTTTCTAAAGAAACATATGATGAAACTTTTTCTATGTATCCTTCTATGCTACTTACAGATGATTGGTGCCTAACCTTTGGAATTGACAGGTTTAATCCAACAGGTTTGCTGTTAGAAAAGACATTGTCCTTTGTTAAGAACGGTTACAAGGCAGGAGATCCAAACGACCAAGAAAGAACAATAGAGCAGATTCCAGCAAAAGGCAATCTCTATACTCTAGATGATATTATTTTTTGTTTGCAAAATGCCTATGAGTTTAAATCTTCTTCTTCAGGATATAAACAAGACTCCATAAGAGCATTAGTTTCAAGATTTGAGGCAGCAAAATCATGGGGTATTTTCAGTGATCATGGTACTCCATTATCAAAGCTATCAAAAGAAAAGCAATTAACAATACTTGATACTAGTTTTTTAGATGATAATATTACAGCTCTAGTCATAGGCATACTTGCAAGAAGAATACTTTCAGCAAGAAAGCTAGTGACAAGACAAGATGCTATTAAAAAATTAGATTCTGCTTCAGAAAGCCCAGATGAGTTATTAGAGATATCTATTCCTCCAACATGGGTGTATATAGATGAAGCCCACACATTGATTCCTTCAGGAAACACAATCACTCCTGCAACTAACGCCATCGTAGAATATGTTAAGCAAGGAAGAAGACCAGGCTGTTCCATGGTTCTAGCAACACAGCAACCATCAGCAATCAATTCCAAAGTTTTATCTCAAGTTGATATTTTTATAAGCCACAAATTAGTCTTTAATGATGATATTCACGCTGTTCAAAAAAGAATGCCAGCTATAATTCCTGATGCCTATAAAGACCCTAATTTTATTAAGACTCTTCCTGTTGGTGTTGCTTTAACTGGAGACAGAGGCGAAGAAACCAAAAGAGCATTTATTTTAAAGATCAAGCCAAGACTAAGCCAACACGAAGGCAGAGATGCAGAGACAATTAGAGAGGTGCCTAAGCTTTCCAAAAAAGAAATAATTAATTTTTGCTCAGACATGATTTACAAAAAGTTATTGTCTTCAAGAACCTTAAAAACAAGTGATGCTAAGGACATTCTAGATGTCATTAATTCTAAATATAATAGTGATGTGACCTTTAATGAGATTTTAGTTTCTCTAAGCAAGATGGGTGTTATAGAAAAAGATAAGGTCCTTTTATTTGCAGAAAAAACAAAAAGAGAAAAAGCACAAATCCCAAAAGAAGAAATTCAAACAATCAACCAAGCAATTGAAAGGTCAAATGAGCTTTCAGAAACATCAGATGAAATGCCACTACCTACTGAAGACCTAGAACCTGATACAGTGCCTGTAATTACATCAAGAATCTCAAGAGACATAGCAATCAATATTGCCAAAAGCACAAACAAAAAAAGATTTTTATTTTTAAAAGAAGAAGAAATTATCTCTCAAATTACAATGATTTATAGAAAAGTTTACAAGATTAATTTTAATATTTTTGATAAAGATGAAAACTACAAGCCATCAACCTGTTTTATTGATTCTGTTTCTGGAGAGTTTTTGCAATTTGATGGCAGAAATTTTAAATCCTCAAATGGCTTTAAGCTTGTTGAGGAGTTAAGTGTTGATGATCTTGTTCTTTTAGATAATATTTATGCATGGAAGACGGCACAAGAATTATCAGAGATTCTAGAGAATGATGCAAAGGTCATAAAACAAGATTTGATTTCTTTAGTTGATAGGAATCTTGCAGATGTTGATATTATTAATAAAAAAGAAAGCTTTAGAATAAAGAGAAGAATAGATTTGCCTTTTGCTCCTGAATATGAAATTCTTACTTCTATCAACCAATTGCCATTAAAGAAACAATTAATTTCCAAATCTGATATTCAAGAAGAAATATCTGAAGAAATTATTGTAAATAGGCTAGAAAAATTATGGCCAGATATAGAGATAACAGAAATAACAGAGATCTTCTGGCCTCTTTGGGATATAGTCTCCAAAGACAAGAGAGCAAACGAAAGAAAAATTTATGTTGATGCTGTAATTGGCCAGATCATTGATTCATAAGAGTGAAATATATGTTAAACCTACTTAAGAAAAAAGAAGAAAAATCATTAAGTGTAGATTCTTTTATTTTGGATAGCTGTAAAGCCACGCCAGGTTTTGAGTTTTATCCAAAAAAACCGATAAAGATTGATCTTGAAAAATTATTAATGAAAATAAGAACTAAAAATTATTATATAGAAAAAGACAATTCTCCATTTTTAGTAGTTCTAAAAACAAAGAAAGGAACAATAACTATTTTTTCATCTCTAAAGATAATTATAAGGGACACTATTCAGGAAAAAATTGCTAAGCAAATGTTATCTGATCTTTTAAAGATCATAAACGATTTATTATATAAGCAAGGGTGACTGAGTCTGGTTGAAGGTGCTAGTCTCGAAAACTAGATGCGTCTTAAAAACGCACATGGGTTCAAATCCCATCCCTTGCGTAAGACTCGTTCATTTCTATTATAAGGTTTAAACCTAAGTAAAAATCATAATTTATATAAACTAATTGTCATAATTTATTTATAGAAAATAAAGGAGAAAATAAAGATGAATAAAAAAATATTAATTATATTGTTTGTATTGTTGTTTGTTGGCGCAGCAACAGCAGGGGCGGTTGTTTTTCTAAAGCCCTATAATCCAACGAGCCCGCCTTCGGTTAATTCAGAAGGTTCAACACCAGATGGGCTTTCTCAAGTTGTTATTTCAAATAACAAATTTAATATTGACCTTTACAAAAAAGTAGCAACAACAGAAAACAACAATATTTTCTTTTCTTCATATAGCATTTTCTCAGCATTGGCCATGACCTATGAAGGAGCAGACGGAACCACTGCTCAGCAAATGAAAGATGTGTTTTATTTTCCAGAAAATGAAGTCTTAAGACCTAATTTTGCTGAACTATATAACAGAATAAACAAAAAAGATAAGCGATATGAGCTAAGAACAGGAAATGCTCTTTGGGCACAAAAAGACTATAAATTTCTAGATTCTTATTTTTCAAATGTTGAGAAATATTATGGAGGCAAAGCAGTTAATCTTGATTTTATAAATGAAACAGAATTGTCCAGAAACACAATCAACAAATTTATTGAAGAACAAACAAATAACAGAATAAAAAATATTATCCCTTCTGGTGAATTAAACCCTTTAACAAGACTAGTAATATCAAATGCAATTTATTTTAAAGGCAAATGGGAAGTTGAATTTGACAAAAAAGATACACAAAATAGGGATTTTAAAGCACCTACTGGAACAATTAAAGTTCCAATGATGTTTATGGCCCCAAAAAAAGAAAATTTTAATTATTATGAAAATGATAATCTTCAGGTTTTGGAATTACCATATAAAGACAAAGAGCTTTCTATGGTTGTTCTTTTGCCAAAAGAAGAATATGGCTTAAGCAATCTAGAAAAGGATATGGATTTTGAAAAACTAAACGAGTGGACAAAAAACTTAAGATTAACTAAAGTAGATCAAATATATTTGCCAAAATTAGAGTTTGAAAAATCAACAAGAGTTGTTGAACCGCTTAAAGAGTTGGGAATGGTCAATGCCTTTTCTACAGAAAATGCTGATTTCTCAAAGATGACAGGTACCAAAGATCTATATATTTCAAATATATTACATAAAGCCTTTATAAAAGTTGATGAGCAAGGCACAGAAGCTACAGCTGCAACTGTTGTTATGATGGATAGAATGGCATCCGCGGGGTTTGTCTTTAATGCAGATCATCCGTTCATTTTCTTTATAAGAGAAAACAGCACAGGCGCTATTTTGTTTATGGGAAGGATAACTAATCCTTCTGCATAAATCCATACCTTTAAAAGCACTAACTTTCTATAATTATATAATGAAAAAGAACACCTTGTTATTGTTATTTATTGGATTTTTCTTAAGCATGGCTCCATCAGTTTTTGCTAATGACTTAAAGATGTTAACTCCTGCAGACATTGGCACAAACGGTTACTATGTCTCTAATTATTCAACAAGAGAAATAAACTTTGGTGTAAGCTATGATTTTAAATCTGAAGAAATAAAAGATGGAAAGATTGTTTATAGCTATAAATTTTTAAAAGACATAAAAGGCCTAGATATTCAACTCTCAAACACAGAAATATTTTTTACAAACAATTTTTCAAATACAGAAACAATTTATCTTAATACTAAACAATTAACACAAACAGCAAATCTTCAAATAAAAGCAGAGGTCTTTGATAATTATAATAATCTCTTATTCACAAAAGTCCTATATCTAAAAATCATACCAAACAATTCAAATAATTATTATGAATATACAAAGACACACTCAGAGCCAAGATATACTGGCTATTCAATGTCAAGAAGCGTTGCAGTAATTAATGGTTTAAAAGATTATGATGTTATTTCTGTATATACAAAAATGGAAGATAACTCCACTCTTGCATTATCTTGTTTAACAAGCAATGAAGCAATAGTTGTTGAACAAAAATATCAAGGCCCAGGAAAAACAGATATAAAGCTATCAATTGACCCTAAAGCCAAGGATTTAAAGTCAGGTGACTACTTTGTTTCTTGTAAACTAAATAATTCCTATGTTTCTCAAGAGCTACCAGAGATTAAGTTAAGATATACTGGCGATGTTTTAAAAGAAATAAAAAACCAAAATCAAAGCATATCAATAACAGAAAAACCAAAATCAGCAACTGGCTTTTTAAGTTTTTCAAAAGCAAAATCTAGTAGTTTTACTTATGTTTTGTTTGGGGTTCTTGTAATTTTAATATTACTAATTATTTTTTCTAAAAATGGCTCTTAAGTTATTTTATCTAATAGCCAATGAGATAGAAATCCGATGCATCCAGATATGAAATAGGCAATACCCGGATAATTAATAAATAACAAAGGGATTGCAAATATCACTCCAATAAGAGGAGTGTGTAAAACATCTCTGTGTTTCATCAAAAACAAAAGCAATGCAAATAAAACAAGTACACCCATTATTATCACAAGTGTTATTTCTTGAGATACGAAAAGATAGATTATTCCAAGTATAACAATAGCATAAAGCACAAAATTATTAAATTGCCCTTTTATCCATGAGCTTTTAAGATCTAAATCAGGTATCAAAGAATATAATGCACAAATAACGTACGCCACAAAGGTGTTTGGTCCAGTTATTTTAAGTATGTCTGCAAAGAACATATAAAATATTATGAACAATATGCTTGCAAACAATATATGATTGATTTTATTCATTATAGCATCTTTTTTTAAACCTTTTATAAATATTATATATGTTTAAAGCTTTATATTTGTTTTGGATTATAATTTTTAGTAAAGGGGAATTGTGAAAAGTTATGGATTTAATCGCATATATTCTTTTAGGGGTAATTCAAGGAATATTTGAATGGCTTCCTGTTAGTTCTCAAGGAATTTCTGTTGTGGTTTTAATGAATATGTTTAATGTTGCGCCACAATTAGCTATTGACATGTCTATATTCTTACATCTTGGAACAGTTATTGCAGCTTTAGTCTATTTTTGGAAAGACATAAAAGAATTATTTACAAAAACAAATTATTCTGATCTTTTAAAATTTAATAAAAATTTAAAATTTGATAACACAACTCAAGTTTCTAGATTTATTTTAGTTTCTGTTTTCTTTACTTTGCTTATCGGTGTTCCAATATATTTCTTAGTTAAACAAAATGTAACAGCAGAGATGGTTGGAATATTAACTATTGCAATAGGTGTGCTTTTGATAATTACTGGGCTATTACAAGTTAAAATTAACAAAGCAAAAAAAGCAATTCCAAAATTTACAGCAAAAGATGCATTCTGGGTTGGTAGTGCACAGGGCCTTTCTGTTATCCCTGGGGTTAGCAGATCAGGAATGACAACAAGCGTGTTATTGTTTAGGGGGAATAATCCAGAAACTGCATTCAAGTATAGCTTTTTACTTTCTATTCCAACAATTTTAATTGCAGAAATTGGATTATTAGTGATTAATGGCTTTGTATTTAGTCCATTGATTTTAGTTTCTGTAGCTATGGCTTTTATATTTGGATACCTAACAATTGGTATGTTAATGAAGATTGCAAGAAAACTTGAGTTTTCATATTTCTGTTTTGTTTTAGGTATTGCCTATATCTTGATAGGCATATTATAGGAGGAAAATAAAATGAGCGAAAATATTTTACATCTAACAGACAAGAATTTTGATGACGAAATTAAAAAGAACAAATTTATTGTTGTTGATTTTTGGGCAGAATGGTGTGGGCCTTGCAGAATGTTTTCAGGGATCTATGAAGAATATTCTAAAGAAAACAAAGATATTGTTTGTGCAAAGATAAACATTGACCAAGCACCAGTAACTTCTGAGAAATATGGAGTCATGTCAATTCCTTCTATTCTGGTTTTTAAAAACGGAAAGCTGGTTGCACAAAAGACAGGTGCTCTTCCAAAAACTATGTTAAAATCATTTGTTGATTCTTATAAATAGGGGATTTTTATGGAATATACTAAAAAACTAACTGTTAAAATTATAGATATTGATGCTGATAAGCCGATTGCTTTGCTTAACAGCAAGACTGCAAGTGATCTTCTTGCAGTGGCACTGAACCGTATAGATGTTAAAAACAACGGAGTATCAAAAATATTTATTCTAGATATCACTGACTCATTGATTGATGAAAACACAATTGGCATTTACAAAGATGTAACAGGCGTTACAAAACTTAAAGATGGAGATAAAGTTGAAGTAAAGGTTGTGCCATCCCCATCTTCTGTTCATCATATTGTTAAAAAAATAAGAAATAATGCTTTAAATGAAACAGAAATAAATGAAATAATTAGTGATGTTGTTAATGACAGATTATCAGAAATTGAAATTTCTGCATTTTTAACTGCTGTTTCAATTAATGGCTTAAATCTTGACGAAACCACAAATATTTGTAAGTCAATGATAGAAGTTGGCAATGTTATAAAGTTTGATGTGCCTCAAGTTCTTGATAAACATTCTATTGGCGGAATAAATGGCAGAGTTTCTATTGTTGTTACGCCAATCATTACTGCTCTTGGCTATGTTATGCCTAAGACTGCATCTAGGGCCATAAGTTCAGCTGCAGGAACTGCTGATTGTATGGAAGTTTTAGGAGATGTTTCTTTTAGTGTTAAAGATATTGAAAAGATGGTATCAAAAGTTGGAGGAATAGTTGCCTGGAATGGAAAGGTAGACCTTTGCCCAGCTGATGATAAAATGATTAAAATAAGGCACAGCCTAGGGCTAGACCCAGAAGGCCTAGTCATTGCTTCTGTTCTTGCAAAAAAGAAAAGCGTTTCTGCAACACACTTGATAATTGATATACCTGTTGGCCCAACAGTTAAAGTTAGAAGCAAAGAAGAAGTTGATAGATGGGCTAGTAAGTTTTTAATAATTTGCAAAGATATTGGAATTAAAGCACAAGTTGTTCAATCAGACGGGGCAGTTCCTTGTGGTAAGTATTTTGGTGCAGCACTAGAAGCAAAAGGCGCATTAGAAGTTCTAGAAAATAAATACTTTGATAACTTTGCAGAAAAGTCTTGTGTGATTGCTGGTCGTCTTCTTGAACTTGTAGAGAGAGTTGAGCCAGGGAAAGGCTATGATCTTGCAAAAGAGACTTTAAAGTCTGGAGCTGCTTTAAATAAGTTTAAGGAAATATTAAAAGCACAAAATGGCAGGATATTTTCTTCTGAAGAAATACCTGTAGCAAATTATAAGCAAGAAATTTTAGCAAAAGATGTCGGAAAGATTGTTGGAATGAATGTTTCAAACCTCACAAAGATTGCAAGAACTGCAGGTGCTCCACATGATAAAGTTGCAGGGCTTGTTCTTAATAAAAAGGTAGGAGACATTGTAAAACCAAAAGAGTTAATTTTTACAATACACGCAAATAGCAAAGAAAAACTAAAGATAGCAACAGAGCTTGCAAATGACACAATGACAGACACTATAAAAATAATGAAAGAAGAAGTTAATCAATGATTGGTTAACTTATCTTTTTTTAAATCTTGCACTGGACAGCTACCCTCCCGAAAACAACCTCTCTTTCTAAAGTCATAATATATTTATGACTTCAAGATTATATTCTGGTCTAATAACTAATATTGGAAATATTTTAGAACAAGGAAGAAGACAAGCAGTTGTTTCTGTAAATAGTATATTACTTAAAACCTACTGGCAAATAGGAAGAAAAATAGTAGAGTATGAGCAAGAAGGCAAAGAAAAAGCAGAATACGGTTCTAATCTTTTAGATAGTTTATCAAAAGATCTTAAATCTAAATATGGCAAAGGATTTTCTCGCAGAAATGTTTCGGATATGCGAAGATTTTATTTAACATATGAAAATTGGCAGACAGTGTCTGCCAAATTAAGTTGGTCACATTACATACAGTTAATAGGTGTGGATTCCATAGAGGAAAGATCATTTTACGAAAAACAATGTATTTCAGAAAATTGGTCTATAAGAGAATTGTCTCGCCAAATTGATTCTGGATTGTTTTATAGATTAATTTCTACAAAAAATAAAACAAAAAAGCAATTGTCAAATTGTGGGCAACTAATAGAAAAACCAAAAGACATAATAAAAGATCCATATATTTTGGAATTTTTAAATATTTCTGAAAATTACAAATTATCAGAAAAAGAACTAGAAACAAAAATAATAAATAAATTACAACAATTTCTTTTAGAATTAGGCAAAGGATTTACTTTTGTTAAAAGACAATATAGGATTACTTTAGATAATGTTGATTATTATATTGATCTAGTATTTTATCATAGGATATTAAAATGTTTTATATTAATAGATTTAAAAACAGGCAAAGTAAATCACTCAGATATTGGACAAATGAACATGTATCTTAATTACTTTAAAGAAGAAGAAAATGGCCCTGAAGACAATCAACCGATAGGAATTGTTCTTTCTGCAGACAAAAACGATTTACTTGTAAAGTATGCTTTTGGAGGAATAACAAATAATCTTTTTGTTTCAAAATATAAGTTATATCTTCCAACAAAAGAGGAATTAGAGAAAATAATTACTTAATGTTCAGTAAATTACAGAATATATTTTTTCAATATCTTTTATTTCTAATTGCCTTATCTTTTTATCGCGTATCTTGTCATCTATGTTTTTGCTTTTCTCAGAAATGTTTCTATCTTTAATATCTCTAGAGAAAAGATTAAGCGCATTACTTACATCTTTGTTAGGATATCTAAAAACCCCTTTTACAAAATCATTATATCTTTTATCAAAATCTTTTTTATTTGGCTTTAAAACTAAGATAGATGAGTCAACAGCAGGAACCGGAAAGAAACATTTTTTGGAAACATTTTTCTTAATTTCTATATCATAATAGCTTTGAGCAAGAACAGAAATTGCATTGTAATTAATAAAACCAGGGATTGAAACTAGCTTTTCTGCAAATTCCCTTTGAACAATCTCAACAATCAAGCAATTACAATCAAGTATTTTTTCAGTAAAAAGAAGAGATATTGAATATGGCAAGAAGGTTGCAATCTTATTAAACTTATAATCTGAAAAGTTTATTTTTAGAATATCAGAATTTATTAAAAGCAGTTTTTTGTTTTCAATTTCTGATTTAAATTCTTGCATTAAAATCTCAAACATCTTTTTGTCTTTTTCTATAGCAATTACTTGCTTTGCCTTTAATAGTATTTGTTTTGTAAGAAAGCCAGTTCCTGGTCCGACTTCTAAGATTACATCTGTTTTCTTGATATCTAGTAAATCTATAACCTTTTCAATCACTTTGTCATCAACAATATAATTTTGATCCAAGTTATGACTAGGTTTAAAATTATATTTTAGCATTTGAGAATAAAGTTCTTTGATCATATTTTAAGAATTCAGAATTTTTTAACAATAGGAACAGTAAACAAAAAGAATTTCTCATCTTCTTTGTTTTCTATTTCTGTAATTACCCTATTTACAATTACTTTTATTGGATCTGGAAACAAATCTATCTTTTTAAGATCATCAAGGGAAGTTATTGGTCCGTTCTTCTCTAAATAGCTCATTAATGCCATTCTGTGTTTTTTCCCAATCATTGGAAGCAAATCAAGCTGATGTCTTCTGGCATTTATTGGCCTAGCATTATTAAAGAAAGCAACAAATCTTTCTTGGTTATTATTAACAATTGTCTCTACTGCCTTTTCTAGTTCTTTTTTTGCTATTGTTGTAAGCCTATCATAAGGTATTCTTTTTATTGGCTTGTCTTCTGTGCTTATAACTTCTTGTAATTTTGGCGTGTCATCACTATACATTTCAAGTAAGGAAAAATTAGAGACACCAATACACTGAATTACTGGCGTGTGCTTGAATTGCACTTCTTTTGTTGCTCTGTCAAGAACAATTGCTTCTTTTTTTATTTCTATCATAATTTTACTTATTCTTCCTTTTTGTATTTGTTTACAAGAGTTAATATTTTCTCTTTGTTATCGTCTGTTATTGCCTTGTTTTTTTCTGCAATCAAATCCAACTCTACTGCATTAGGCAAGATATCTACAATTTTAGTTGCCACCTCATTAGGCAATTCCATGTCTTGCAATTCCTTTTTCAGTTTTTCTGCTTTTAATGGTGTTAATTTTGCAAATTGCTTTGCATGTTCTAGTGCCATCTTCTGCTCATAATTAAGTTCTTTGTCTTTTCCTTTTTCAGTTAAGATTTTCTTAATTTCTGCAAGACTTAAATCATCAACATAGGTTGGGTTATTTATCATTTTTTTTCACCTTTTGCTATTTGTTTGATTATTTTAAGATGCACTCTGTGTGTTATTATCTTTTTTGTTTTGTTTCCTTCTTTTAATTGAACTATTGGGCAATCCCCTTGAAAGCCAATAACTTTTCCAGTAATCCCGTCTACTCTTCTGTGTGGAATACCAGAATGAACTGAACTATTTACATTTACTTGAACAACATCATCAACTTTTATTGGTTTAATCAATTGATTAACTGTTGTCTTGTCTCTTACATTTCTTTTAAATCTTCTTCGTGTTAAAGATCTTTTTCCTTTTGCCTTTTTGTTTGCCATTTTTATCTCATTCCTTTTTTTATTTTTTTAAAATTTAATATATAATTATTGAGGCAAAAAGCTTTTATAAGGCACTACATACGAAATAAAACCCTAACAAAACCAATCACAAAAATTAGCAATATTAACCAAAACTGCACAAAAGGTTAATGAAAAACACCAAAAAAGCAGTTTATAAATGCTTGGGTATATAAATTATATATATAAATATTTGCTTTTTACTATAATATAAAGGAGAAAATAACATGGAATATAAAATTGTTAATCTAGTTGCTTCTAGTTCTCTAGGCGCTGGTCTTGATTTGTATAATCTAGCAACAGCGATACCAGAAGTCGAATATGAGCCAGAGCAGTTTCCTGGTGCTATCCTAAAAATGGATGAGCCAAGAGTTTCTTTACTTCTTTTCAAGAACGGAAACATAATTATTTCAGGTGCATCATCAGAAAAAGACATAAAGACAGCAATAAAAAAAGCTACAAAGATAATTGGCGAAGTACAAAAAGGCGTTGTTCTAAAGGAAAGAGTAAGCTATAAGATTGTTAATCTTGTTGCAACATCAAACCTTAATAAACAGATAGATCTTTTTAATGCAGCAGTAACTTTAGATAACATAGAATATGAGCCAGAGCAATTTCCTGGTGCAATAGTAAGACTATTCAATCCAAAGCTAACAATGCTTCTTTTCAAGAACGGCAAACTAATATGTGCTGGTGCTAAGTCAGAAGAAGATATTGTTAAGGGTCTTAACAAGCTAAAGAAAGTACTTGCTAGTGCCAAAAAGAAATAGTATGAAAGCAGCAAGAAAATTTAATTTTTATGCCTCAAAAAAGGCGACTAATGCTTCTAGGCGATTAAAAGATAGATTTACTGGTTCTATAAAGAAAGGACAATCTATAGAAGCATCATTAAAACCACTTGTTTCTTTTTCTAAATCTTTGGTTCGTGATAATAAACGCGGTAGTGTAAAAAAAGGTCTAGTTTATAACCCGTTTGCTAAAGAGGTAGTTAGAAAAAATCCAGGAATGATGAAATCTTTCTTTACTCTTTTTAAAGATAAAACAGCAACAGAGATTAAAGATCTCAATGGCAACTACATTATAAGAAGAACTTACAAGAGAAAACCGAAGATGAGTAATATTGAAAAAGGAGAACATGGTTTTAATATTAGTGAAGGTTTTGTAATGGATGTTAAGGTTGATGGAAAAACACGAAGGCTTTTTATTAAAGCTGAAGAAAATTCAGAAAATTTAAATCATAACACTTATAGTCAATATTTTGGAACCCAGATACAAAAGATTTTTGGCCTTAGCACCATAGATGCTCATCTTGCATATACTGAAATTGGAAAAAAATCAACAACTGGCTTTTTTGTTTCAGATTTTACTGATCTTATAGAATTTAGAAAGGCTAAAAAACAAGGGCTAATCTCTAAACAAGAATACAAAGATTTTTTAAAAAAAGTTAAAGAAATTGATAGAAATATAAATAGAGAACTTCCAAATCTAAGACTTGAACTTACAAAAGATAAAGTTGTAATTAAGGATTTTTTGCCTAAAAATGTTTTTATTGATTTAAAGACAAGACAACTTTATTTTTTTGATCCTTGGCTTGCAAAAGATAGCCTTTATACCAAGGTTTTTTTCTTTCTTCAAAGAACTACAAATATTAATATTTAGATAAACTATGCTAAAATATAAAAGAACAAATGCCAAAAATAGGCCTACAAACCCTAAACTCAAACCTAAAGGCAAAACAACTAAAAAACTTTATTCTGGATTTTCAAATCTACTTTATAAAAAGAAAATAAAACTGTTCAGTGAAAATCTTTTAAATAAAAGAGCAGCACAAGGTCCTGCCATAGTTCTTGGAACACACGACTTAAAGCCATTAAGGATAGAGCCTTTTCTAATACAAACAATGTCAAAAAAACACATACATTGGATATCCAGTTTGGCAATAAGGCCTTTTGGTAAAAGAATAGTTATTTCAAAAACACCAGTTTTAAATAAATTAACTAAAGGCCTAGAAAATATAGAAATAGACAGAAGAAATCTTACGGTTGCAGAAACTAGGCGAATGGTTTCAGAAGGAATAAATATTTTAAAAGAAGGAAAAGTACTTGGTGCCTTCCCAACAGCGTATACTGAAAGCACAGCTGGTTTTGGGCATTCCGGGGCACTATATATAGCAAACAAAGCACAACAAGAGCTTGGTATTAAAATCCCTATTATTTTAGTTTCAATAAAGAAAGTTAAAAATAAATATCATGTTATACAACAAGAAGTAAGTCTTCCTGATAAAGTTGATAGAAACACAAGGCAGAGATTGACTAATGAATATATTTCTAAATTACAAAGATTGTATGCTTGCCTCCCAAATAACTAGTTTGGAATAAAGAAAAACCAACCATTTAAAAACCTTATCTAATATATATTATTTGTTAGCGACCATAGGAATGGAGAAACACCTGGACCCTTTCCGAACCCAGAAGTAAAGTTCATTTCCGATTTTGTTTGCACTAAGTTCTTTCTTGGAGCGGCAAGTTAGTTGCTAACTTAAAAATTTTAATCTTTTTTTAAAATGTTTTTTTTTCTAAAATATATTTCTTTTAAAAACATAATGGCTCTAATTATTTATGCATATTTTAATAAGAGTTGACTTTCAATGAAGAAGATTAAGAATTTTTTTTCCAAATATTGGTTAGTAATTTTGATTGCGGTTTTGATTTTTGTGTTGGGACTTGCAATAAGAGCGCATATTCTAAGATACGAGTATATGTTTGAATATGACCCTTATTGGCATCTTAGAGCAACAGGCTATGTTGTTCAAGGAGATCTCCCAGCAAATGATCCATTAGGTTTCTATCAGCAAGGCGGGACAAAATATAGTGGCTGGCCAAATTTCTTGTGGTATTTTACAGCAGCAATCTATACAATAACTACTTTTGGAGCGCCCTATAATAAATGGTTATTGATGGAATATGCAAGATGGCTTCCTGCAATATTTGGTGCCTTAATTTCTGTAGCCATGTTTTTCTTAGGTAAGAAAATGTATAACACAAGAACAGGTGTTGCTATGGGAGTAATGGCAGCAACAGTTCCTGCTTTTGTTTATAGAACAATGGGTGGTTTTTTTGAAGAAGATTCTTTAGGTTTCTTGTGGCTAGTCTTAGGTTTTATATTCTTAGTAATGGCTATACAAAACAGACATAAATTAAAGAACTGGTTAATATATTCAATAGTAGGTGCGTTTTTCTTTTTCTTGATGGCAATAACCTGGGATATGTTTTTGTTAATTCCTTTGGTGCTGGTTTCTTATTTTGGAACCATGTTAGTATACATGGCCATAAAGAAAATAGACAAAAAAGAAATACTTGCTTTTTCAAAAGTATTTTTGACTTGTTTTTTGTTGTTCACAATTGTTACTACTATGTATAGTGGAACAAGGTGGATAAAGAGAACATCAGAGTATGTTACAAATTATTTGCCAATCTCTACAGACAACATAGACAGAATAAACAAAGTAAATGTTGCTCAAGAAGATGTGATTGGAGCAACAGTTGGTGAAGAAAATACTGGTAAGCAATTCTTTTTGGAAAAGTATAGTCTTTTAGTGGTTATTCCGTTTTTGGCTTTACTAGTAATTCCGTTATATTTGATATTTGGAAAATACAAAAACAAAGAAAAAGAAGACAATGATCATAAACATGACAATATTGATTATTTTGTTTTGATAATTTTCTTCTGGATATTAATTACAGGGTTTATGGCTTGGACAAAACTAAAGTTTACTTATACTTTAGGATTGCCAATTGCTGCAGGATTTGGTTTCTTGTTTTTCTTAGCAACAGAAACGATACAAAATAAATCTTTAGCTTATAAAAGAACATTAACAATTATCTCTGCAATTTTCTTAATAGGTGCAATTGCTGCTGGTAGTTTCTTTGTCATGAGCAAGGTCCCTCCAATTGTTGAAGAAAAGAATTGGCAAAATGCAATGTTTTGGGTAAAAGATAATTCTTCAGAGAATGCTAAAATCTTTAATTGGTGGGATTCTGGACACTGGATAGCATATTTTACTGAACGAAAAGTAAGCACAGATAACACAAACGCATATGCTGAAGGCACAAAAGATTTTGGTATGTTTTTGATTTCTGAAGATCTTAATTTTTCAAAAGAGATGTTAAAGGAATATGATGCTGATTTTGTAATGACAGAATCATCTTATCTAACCAGAATGTCTTCTTTTGCAGTTTATGGTTATTGGACTACTAACTTTAGTGATCCTAGAGTTACAAAATATACAGGCATAGGTCTTGGCTGTTCTAAAGTTGTTACACCAATATCAGGAGCTGTAAGCTATAACTGTCAAGGAAATGTATTACCTGAAGAAGAGATGGTAAAAATAAAAACTGAGTATCACACAGTGCCTGACCAAATAATGCAGGGGTTGCCTGTATATCTTTATAAAGAAAAAGACAACTCAAGGATTTATTTAATAAATGCTGCGATAAATAAAACAATATTTGCAAGAGTTTGGTTTAATGATACGACAATTGAGCCTTTTATGGAGCTTGTCTATTCATCTGGAGATGTAAGAGTTTACAAAGTTAATAAGGACAAATTAAACTAGGAAAATAAAATGAACTATCTAATCTTGATATTAAGTTGTTTAGTTTCATTTATTGCGTCTTTTTTTGCGATAACGCAATTTAAAAAATTCTTTGTGACTAGGGGAATAATTGCTGTTGATCAGCAAAAGAAAGAAAAGCCAACTTTGCCACAATCAGGTGGTATGCCAGTATTTTTTGGCTTTCTAATTGGCATTATGTTCTTTGTTTTGCTTTCTACTTTTTATTTTCATACAGACGTAGTTTTGATAATTGCAACAACTCTTTCAATTTTAATTGCAACATTAATTGGCTTTTTTGATGATATAAATATTAGTAAAGAACCAGTAAAGAACATTTATGGGGACTTAGAGATTAGGGTTGGGCTTCCACAATGGCTAAAGCCTCTTTTAACTATTCTTGCAGCAACCCCTTTGATTGCAATAATGGCAGGGGACTCTACAATGGGTATCCCTTTTATTGGCACTGTTAATTTTGGAGTGTTTTATGCTCTTTTAATAGTTCCAATCCTTTTTGTGGTTATAACAAACTCAACAAATATGCTTGCAGGTGCTAATGGTTTAGAGGGGGGGCTAATGGCAATAGTCATGATCTCTCTAGGCATCTTTTCAATTATTAATGGCAGAACAGAAGCTGCAATTATCTCGTTTGTTGCTTTGTTTGCATTAATTCCTTATCTTCTAAATAACTGGTATCCTGCAAAGATGCTTCCTGGAGATTCATTGACTTATCTTTTTGGTGCAACTTTTGCAAGCATTGCTATAATTGGAAATATTGAGAGTTTTGCTTTATTTATTTTTATTCCTTGGGGTATTGAAATAATTCTGAAACTACGAGGGAAATTAAAGGTCAGAAGCCTTGGTGATCTCCAAGAGGACGGGACACTAAAGATGCCTTATAAACGCATTTATTCTTGGACACACATAATGATGTTTCTCCCTACTTTATTTAAAAAACGCTTTACAGAAAAGCAAGTCACTTGTGGCATTCTCCTTGTAGAGGTCGCAGTTTGTATTTTAGGCTTTATTTTGTTTTTATAGGTTATAGATATGATTGACAAAAAACTAAAAACAATGATTGAAAGAAATAACTTGGCATTGGCAACAATAGACAAAAGCAATAAGCCAAATGTTGTTTTTGTTTCTTGTGTAAAAGTAGTTTCTAAATATCAAATTCTAATAACAGACAACTATATGAACAAAACAAAAAGAAATATTCTTGATAACAAAAATTGTTCAATTGCAATTACTGATTCTAAACAGGATTGCGGTTATCAACTTAAAGGCACAGCAAGGTATTTTTCTTCAGGAAAATGGACAAAGCAAGTAAAAGCACTAAAGGAAAACAAAGGGCTTCCTGCCAAAGGCGCAGTTGTTGTTACAATAAAAGAGATTATAAATCTAGCTTAATATTTAAAAAAATCAGTTATTCTTTTTTGCGTCTTTATTTCTTTGTAAAGCTCTGAGTGTTTTAGCCAATGGTTTATCCCGTTCCTTATTCTTTGATTAATAAATTCTGTTGCTTGCTCTAAAGAATCAAAGACATATGGCTCTTTTGTTAATGCTTCTTTTACTGTCTCTCTTATCACCCAAACGCCCTTAGAATTATAGCTTGGAGAGATATCTCTAAAGACAATAACTGATGCTTGTCTCTTTCTTTTATAGAGATACTTAGCAACTTCAATTCTTGCTGCATAATACCCGCCAGTCACACTACTTGCATATTTCTTTCTTGGGCC
Organism: archaeon; assembly: GCA_029563035.1. The sequence goes on from JAKQTP010000138.1 coordinate 344,335, forward strand.
GTTAAGTTCAAAATCCTTCCAAATATTTTCTCCTTGCATCTCTATCTGCTCAAAGCCCCAGATTCTTGGAATGAACAACACATAAAAGATGTTTTGATAGAACATAAAAGAAAACACCTCATATTTGTCAATTGTTCCAAAATCCAGAAGAGCATTTTCAATTATGTCTTTAGAAATAACATCATCAGTTGAAGTTATTGCCCATCTTGTTGGAACCAGCACTCTGTTCTTGCCTATTCCTAGAAGACCCATGGATAATATTTGTTCTATCTTATAAACATCATCAAGTTTATTATTCAGTTGTAATATCCCTTCTTTTGCCTTAAGGTCAGTATCATTAACAACCTTGTCAATACTTTGTGGTATCTTGACATTATCAATAATCTTAAGATCCTCAAGATTATATGAAAAATTATTTATTCCAGAATAGTTTTCATTGACAAGTTTGCTTTTCTTTTCATCTAGCCCAACCTCAATCTCTGTTGTTTTTTCTGATTGAGATAACAATTGTATTTCTGAAAGATTTTTATCAAACTTTGTGGCATCTGTTTTTTTAAAGCTCTTGAAAGTAAAGACTTGCTTTGCTCTTTCTTTTTCTATTTCTTCTGGTTTTTGTTTAACCCAGGCCTTAGGGTCAGAAGATGTTGCTATAGTTTGTTCTGTAAAAAAACCAGGTCCTACAAGTAGATCAGGATAGTTATTTTCATAAACTAGATTAAATGGTTTGGAAAAGACCTGTTTTTTAGTTTTCATTAATAGAATATAGTGTTATAAAAATTTATAAAAGCTTTTAAAAATAAGTAATATTTAAATATGTTTTTAGCTTATAATAATTCGATTAATATGACTAATATTTCTAAAAATATCAAACAACGAGGTATAACACCGATTGTTACAGTAATAATTCTAATTGTAATTTCTACAATTTTAGTTCTATTGATATTATCTTTTGGTCGGGAACACACAAACAAGAGCCTTGAAAGAACTAATGATATAGACAATTTTACTGTTTCAGATGCTGAAAGCTTTATTTATCCAAAAGAGATGCAAAATGGAGTATTGTTATTTAATTATAATCCTCCTGCAGATATTGAAGATAAAGAAATAACAATTACTGGTTATAAGATTGCAAATGTTTCAGGCATGGAACCAATACAACTTGAGACGCCATTTACTTTTTCTGCAAATTCTCAAAATGTTTTGGTGCTTGATTGTTTATATGAGCATAGTGTTAAAGACAAGGTAGATTTAAAGCTAATAACAGCTGATTACAAATACATAGATATTAGTGTTAGAGATCCAGACATGGTTTGTTCTTCTGGTGGTACTGGTACAGAAGAAGACCCGATAGTAGTATGTAATGCAGATGACTTAAATGCAGTAAGGTTAAATCTTGATGCAAATTACGTTCTTGGAAAAGACATAGATCTTAAATGTTATTCAAGAAGAGAAGAAGAGGGCTGGGAGCCAATCGGCACTGATTTTGAAAATGGTTTTAATGGCATTTTTGATGGTCAAAATCACACAATAAGTAATCTATATATAAATACAGATAACGATAATATTGGGCTTTTTGGATTTGTAGCATATAATGAAGGAAAAACTATAGAAATAAAAAATTTAATTTTAAAAGATGTAAATATTACTGGCAATCAAAATGTAGGAAGTATTGCTGCAAATTTTGCAATGTATGCTATAATTTCTAATGTTCATTCTTCAGGCACAATTAATGGAGAAAGTTACGTGGGAGGATTAGTTGGAAAAAACACTTATGGCGGTTTTAATTCAATTGGTGGAGATTTAAATTTTTCAAGTTTCACTGGGCAGATAAATTCTAGTGGAGCTTATGCTGGTGGATTAATTGGAAGAAATTTTGGCAATATTGAAAATAGTAATTCAAATATAATTATTAATTCAAATGGAGACAATGTTGGAGGCATTGTTGGCGACAATAAAGGCATTATAAGCAAAGTACACTCAAAAGGATCAATTACTAGTTCTGGAAACTATGTTGGTGGTACAATTGGAATAAATGGAGGAAAAATTTATAATTCCTATTCTTTATGTGAGGTTTCAGGAAATGATTATGTTGGTGGATTAGTGGGTATGAACAAAATTGGAAGTGGTATGGGTTTTCCACCTACTCCTAGTGGCTATATTTATTATTCTTTCTCAGCTGGCAGGGTGACTGGTGTTTCAAATGTCGGGGGGTTTGTTGGAGGTGGTAATGCAAGCGATATTTATTATTCAGTATATGATACAAATACTTCTGAGCAATCAGATACTGGCAAAGGAGCCCCAAAAACAACAGAAGAAATGAAACAACAACAAACTTATGTTGGTTGGGATTTTACAAATGTTTGGGCAATTGATCCAAACAAAAATAATGGTTATCCTTATTTAATATTTAATACAGGAGATTAGATAAAATATGAAAAAATTAAATAATAAAGGAGTATCAGCAATAATCATAACTGTACTTTTAGTTTTTGTTGCTGTAATTTTAGGAGGAATATTACTAAGTTGGGGTCGTGGCTACACAGACAAAGGAGTAAACCAAGCCCAAACAGTAACTGAAACAAAATATAATGCAAGCGATTTTGTTTATCCAGAAAAAATAGATGCTGGGGTTGTTAAATTTAGGTATAGCCCACCAGCAGATTTAGAATCACAAAACATAGAAATTACAAAATACAAAATTATTTCAGAAAATAAAGAAAGTGAAGAAAAAACATTTAACACACCACTAATTTTAGAAGAAGGAGTTAATACTTTTGATTTAGAAAATTTTTTTGATCTTGGTGTTGCAGATTCAAAAGTAACTGTTGTTCTAATAACTTCAGATAATAAATATATAAATTTGGAAAACATCTCAAACACAAACGCAAAAAGATTAAAAGTAGAAACCCCGACAGCAGACCCTGCACCAGGGTTGTTTAATAGCTCTATATCTGTTTCATTAAGTTGTGCAACAAAAGGTGCAACAATCTATTATACTACAAATGGGTCTACACCAACAACAGCAAGTTCAGAATTTAAAGGAGGGGGAAAAGCAATACAAATTACCCAAACCACCACTCTCAAAGCAATAGCTGTTAAAGAAGGATATGAAGATAGCGATATCTTTGTTGGAAACTATATAAAAAATAAGGTATCAGCAGACCCAATAGATCCAATAGGCAGAGAAGAAGATATAGGTGGTGGGTCAGTAAGACCCCCAACCCCAAGACCATAGATAAAATCTATTCTCCAAGATCTAGATGAGGCAAGCATTTCTTGCTTCATTATTTTTTAAATCTCTTTTTCTTCTTTTTCATAACATTTATATATTCTTTTATCTAAATATATTTAGATAAAATATATTAAATTTGGTGAAATAATGTCTGTAGCTAGAAAAACTGAAACTAACTTACCAGAGGTCTATAAGCCTAAAAGAGGACCAAAAGCAATAATTGATTATTTCTATAATAAAATAAATATAAGAGAAAGCATATTGATTGTTCTTTTTGCAATTATTGTTAATATCTTGATTTATTTGCTATTAAAAGGCCAAGATATAGGCTTTTATATACTTAATCAGTTTCTAACAGGAGTTATTCTAACATGGCTACTCTTAGGCTTAGCAATCTTTCTAATAATGTACTTTATAAGAGGGCAAAAAGATCTTCCAAAAAGACCTTATGAAAAAGTTCTTTCTACAATTGCTGCATTTAGAGCAACATCAATCATCTACACAATTCTTTGCACATTGATTGTCTTTATATTATTTCCATCATTGATTTCTTCTCTTCAAATGCTTGCAGTTAACCCAAATTTAATAAATAGCACAACACTATTCCCAGAATTAACATTCGCAAACACAATTGGCTTAATATTATTATTTTTATTAACAATATTCATGATTGTTTATTGGATAATAATGCTTTACGAGTTTACAGAAATTGGATTTAAAGTTAAAAAACCAATCTACAAGATTGCATTAACTTTATTGTTAATGGCTTTAATTTTCTTTATAAGCCTTATATAATTTCTTATTTTTAAATAGTTTTTAATTATGTTCAATATATTTAAAAAAACACCAAAACAAGAAAATAATCAAGAATTAAAAAAAAACACAGGAATTTTTATTGATGCCTACTACAAAGAAAGCCAACTTTTTGTAACTATTAAAAAAGATCAAAAAAAAGAAACCTATCCAGTAGACTATCAACCCTACTTCTATCTTTCTTTAAACCAAAAACTTAATTCTGAAGATATTGAAAATCTAAAAACCCAGGAAAATGTTCTAGGAATTATTCAAAAAGAAGAAAACACCTACAAGCTGGTTTTTGAAACAGTAGAGGATTTAGTAAAGACCAGAAATCATATTCTTGAAAATAATGCTTTCCCAGATAAGAAATATAAGTTGTTTGAATATGACATTCCTTTTGTCTATAGGTTCTTAATGGATAAAGGCCTAAGTAATTTTAAACTCGTAGATTACACTTTAGATGATCAAGGAAAGATAACAGATATTATCCCAAAATCAGATATGAGTTTAGATGGTTTATTGTCCTGTGTCTTTGACATAGAAGTGCTAGTTCCAGAAAATTTATCTTTTCCAAAACCTGGCGTTGACAAAATCATTTCAATTTCTTATGCTGATACAAACAAAGACAAAGCAGTATTCTTTTTAATAGATAAAAAAGACGATCTTGAAAAAAGAAAAGAAGAGCTAAAAAAACATTATCAGTTTTTAGACATTAGGCTTTTTAATGATGAAGCAAAGTTAATAGATGGTTTTACAGAATATGTAAATTCTAAAAACCCAGATATTGTTTACACCTACAATGGCATATTTGATTTTGAATATTTAGAAAAAACCTACAAGGCACGAACAGGAAAAAACTTAAAATTCTCAAATAGTCGGTTGGTCTTTTCAAGATCACAACACAAAAAAGTAAATCTTGAAGGAACTGTTCATATAGACATCTATGCCTTAATGAGATTATTAAGATATCTGCAAGTTTTTAATTACCCTAAGCTAGATTTAAATTCCTTGTATTCAAAACTGACAGGAAATCCAAAGCTTACACTTACTCCAAAAGAAATGAGAGAATATTATCTTTCAGATAAATATTACAAGATCATAGATTATAATCTTGATGATATTTTAGCAACTTTAGAACTTGCAAACAACTACACTCCAATTGCTTTTGAAATTTCTGATTTTATTAACTACCCTGTTAATGACATTGTTTTTTCTTCTGCAGGAGCAATGGTTGAAAGATTATTTTTCAAATATTATTATAATAAAAACAAGATTATTCCAAACAAGCCAAGAGGAGAAGAAATTGCAGAAAGACAGAAACACACCTTTATTGGAGCATTTGTTAAAGCCCCAATTCCTGGCCTTCACAAGAACATAGCAGTTCTGGATTTTAGAAGCTATCACATATCAATTATGATGTCCTATAACATTTCTCCAGAAACTGTTGATTGTTCTTGTTGTGAAAAAACAAATGTTATTGCTGGCCACTACATATGCAAGAATAAAAGAGGCTTTGTTCCAGAGATATTAGAAGAATTATTGGCTTTAAGAGCAGGCTATAAAGAAAAAGCAAAACAGCTATCTAAAGACACACAAGAATACAGAAACATGTATGCTAAACAATATGCCTTAAAGATATTTTTAGCATCAACCTATGGCTATATGGGCTTTGCTGGTGCTCGCTGGTATTCTAAGCCATCTCTTGAAATCATGTATCATCTAGTGAGATCCAAGATTCAAGAAGTTATTAAAGAATTTGAAAAGCTTGGTTATCTAGTAATTTATGGAGACACAGATTCTTGTTTTATTGATTTTAGAAATGTTGAAAAACTAAAGGAAGACATAAATTATGTTAATTCTATTATTCCTAAAGCTATGCATCTAGAACTAGAAGACATATATTTGTCAGGATTGTTTGTGCGTGCAAGAGACAAGGAAAGAGCAGCAAAGAAGAAATATGCTCTTCTTGATTATAATGGAAACCTCAAGATAAAAGGCTTTGAGTATGTAAGGCATGATTGGTGTCCTCTTGTTAAGGAAACACAAAAAGAAATTTTAAAACTTGTTTTAAAAGAGCAGGACTCAAAGAAAGCACTAAAGTATGTGCAGTTAATAATTGAGGATTTAAAGAAAAAAGAAATTCCAAATTCTAAATTGATTATTCAGACTTTTGTTCACAAGTCCTTAGAAAGCTACAAGACCCTTAATCCTGCAATGGCAGCAGTAAAGAACGCTAAAAAAGCTGGTAAGAAATTTAAGGTTGGGGATCTTGTAGAATATATTATTACTGACAAATCAGGAAAGACAATTTCTGACAAGTCCCAGATTGCTGAATTTGTTAAGGAAAAAGATTATGATTCTGATTATTACATTAACAACCAGTTAGTTCCTGCAATACTTCCAATACTTGGGGAGTTAGACATCTCAAAAGACGAGCTAATCACAAACACCAAGCAAACAGGCCTAATGGATTTTTAAAGTTTGTATTTTTGCTATTTTTTTAGGTTATTTCTTAAATATTACAAAAAAAGTCAACTATTGGTTTTATTAAGTAAAAATTCCAAAATATATTAAAAGAAACTCATTTAAATTGTTTTGTTCTTAAAATATGTGTGGTGTAAAAATTACACCAAAATGATGCAAGGAGTTTAACATGAGAATGAGTGTTTCAACAGATGGTTTTATGGACTTGGTTTTAAATAAAGCAGTAGAGTTAGGTATTGCAAAAACAAAAAACGAAGCTCTAAGGATGGGTATGTTGTCTTTTAACAAAGAATATGGAATTGTAAAAGATATAGAACTTGAATTGGTTGCAAAAAAAATGCAAAAAGAACAAGAACTAATGAAAAAGAAAAATCAAAAATATATCCCTTATGATAAAGCCATGAAAAAATATAAGCACCTCTTGGATAAACTATGACTGAATGGAAGATTGATACTATACCAAATTGGGATAGATATTTTCGTAAATTTGATAAAAAAGTTCAAATTCGCATTTTGAAGAAAATTTTTCAACTTATGACGATGTCAAATCATAGACGATTACATCAATCAAAATACTGCGTAGAAGAAGTTGGACAATATCGTATTTGTTTTGTTGTTGAAGAAGCAACAAAAACCAAATCAATTCATTTTGTAGGGAATCACAAACAATATGAAAATTGGTATGAGGAATAACATCACTTCTGGTTTTTTCTGTTCCAGATAGCAAGAGTCTCTGGAGAGAACACCCCTTCTTCTGTTATAAATTTATCAATTAATTCGCTTGGAGTGATATCAAAAGATGGATTTTTAAGCACAAGATTTTTTGGCCTGCCGTCTTCTGCTTTCCAAACCTCATCAGTATCTCTTTCTTCTACAGTTTCATTTAAAGAAACAAAAATATCTGTTTCTATACAATGAGTTGAAGTTAGAACAATATGTGGTGTCTTAAAATGCTTGGCGGCAATGCTAATTGTGTGTGTTCCAATCTTGTTCATGATAGAACCATTATGAAGAACAACATCAGCGCCTGTCAAAAACAAATCTGTTTTTTTAAGATATGATGCAACAGAGGAATCTACAATTTGTGTGGTCTTTATGCCATATTCACATAAAGCTTTGGCAGTAATCCTTCCCTGATATTTTGGTCTGGTCTCTGTGCATATGACTTCAAAGTCAATACCATTATCATAAGCCTTTTTAAATGCCATTTCTACAAGATTAGAATGGCAATGAGTAAGTATTCTTGAGCCGTTTGTTATTAACTGCGCAGAATATTCAGCAATAAGATCATTGCCTTTTTTTGTGTTTCTTTCATAGTGTTCAATATAGTCTATCAATATGTCTCTATTTGTCATGCTAGGATATTTGTTTGCCATGTGCCAAATATAAGAAAGAGAATTTCTAAGTTTTGGCTCATTTGGTCTTTGAGAAATCAAATGGTTTATGTTTTTTACTACATCTCCCAAAAAGTCGTTTCCTTCTAGTTTGCTTTTAGATATGTGTTCTTTTATGCCATTTACTGCTGCAAGTTCAATCTTACTAGCACCCTGTATTTTTATATCTTTTATATCTTTTGCAATTCTTTGAATTTCTCTATCTATCATATATTTCACATAATTTTTGTTATTATTCTCTATATATCATAAAATAGATTTATATTTAAAGGTTTCTTATCTATAAATAATATATCTCTTTTTATATAATATTTATATTTTATGTTTAAAGATAAGATAACAAGCCAGGGGGAATGAATTTTGTCAGGAATGCAAAGCAGTAGGGTTGTTGCACAAGATGCTAACAGCGAAAAAGTACAAAGAAGCGATGATGAAGAACTAGAGGAGTTTTTAAAAGCATCACTTCCAAACATCTATGTTGTAGGTGTTGGAGGTTCTGGTGGCAATAGCCTTGACAGAATGAATCAGACAGGTATTGAAGGAGCAATAATGATTGCTATGAATACCGATGCCCAGGCATTATTAAAGATTAGAGCAGACAAGAAAATGTTAATTGGCAAAAAAACCACAAGAGGCCTTGGTGCAGGATCAAACCCTGAAGTTGGAAGAGTAGCAGCAGAAGAATCAAAAGAAGAAATTAAAAATGTATTAAAAGATGCTGACATGGTTTTTGTAACTTGTGGCCTTGGTGGTGGAACAGGAACAGGGGCAATTTCAGAGGTTGCTAAAATTGTTAAAGAAAAGAAAGCACTTTGTATAGGTGTTGTAACCTTGCCATTTGCTGTTGAAGGAAAGCAAAGAATTGAAAATGCATTAACTGGTCTTGAAAGATTAAAGAAAGAAGTCGATACTTTGATTATTATACCAAATGACAAAATTTTAGAGATTGCACCTGATTTGCCATTACAGATTGCTTTTCAAGAGGTTGACAAGATCTTAACACAATCAGTTAAAGGAATAATTGAACTAGTAACAAAAGCAGGAATAATTAATCTTGACTTTGCAGATCTAAAAACCATACTTTCAAATGGCGGTCTTGCAATGATTGGCGTGGGTGAAAGCTCAGTAAATAAAAACAACAATGATTCAAGAGCAATGGAAGCTGTAGAAGATGCATTAACCTCTCCATTGCTTGATATAGAGATCAATAATGCAAAAAAAGCTTTAGTAAACGTTTTGGGTGGCCAAGACATGACTCTTAAAGAAGCAGAGCTGATAGTTGAAACAGTAGCATCAAAGATTAGCCAAGATGCCCACATAATCTGGGGGGCAATGATAGATGAAGACATACCAAGAAATTCAATTAAAGTTATGGCAGTAATTGCAGGTGCTGATATTCCATACTTAAGTGATATTGTAGGCAACAACACAAATAAAAAAGAAAATTTAGATCTAGATATTGAAAAAATTTAAAAGTGAATAAAAAATGGCAAATAAGATAAAAGAATTTTTTGAATCTTCAAAAAGAATTTTATTAATTTCCAAGAAACCAAGCAGGAAAGAATTTTGGTTAATGGCAAAGATTGTAGGTATTGGAATGATTGTTATTGGAGTTATTGGTTTTATAGTAAGAATAATTATGAACATAATAGGCGGGAAAGTATGATATTTACAGTTAGAACAACGGTTGGTCAAGAAAGAGTTGTTATTGATATTCTTCACCATAGAATAAAAGAAGAAGGGCTTCCTGTTTATTCTTTAGTGGAGATGGCAGATCTTAAAGGCTATATCTTGATAGAAGCACAAGAAGAAAAGACAGTAGAGCTATTGATTCATAATGTGCCACACATTAAGGGTGGGCAAATGGTTACAGGAAATATTGATATTAAAGAAATAGCTGGAATCCTAGAATCCAGACCATTAATGAGTTCTATTAAGCCTGGCCAGACAGTAGAGATAATACTTGGTCCTTTTAAAGGCTCAAGAGCAAAAGTAACAAGAGTAAATGTTGCAAAAGAAGAAGTGGTTATTGAGTTGTTTGATGCAACAGTAAAAGTTCCAATAACTATGAAAGCAGAAAATATTAAATTATTAAACTAAAGAGGGATGTGAAAAATATATGCCAACAATAAAAGTTTTAGTAGATGCAGGAAAAGCAAGTGCAGGTCCACCACTTGGTCCAGCTTTAGGGCCAATGGGTGTTAACACAATGGAAGTTGTTAAAGAAATAAACAGAGTAACAAAGGAATTAGAGGGTATGCAAGTGCCTGTTAAAGTCCATATTAATTCAGATAAAAGCTATTCTGTTGAAGTCGGTGCTCCATTAACAAGTGCATTAATAAAAAAAGAATTAAATATTAAAAAAGGCTCAGGAAAAGCAGGAACTGAAACTGCTGGGAACTTAACTTTTGATAAGGTCCTGAAAATAACAAAAGCAAAGTATGGCCAATTAAGTGCAAGATGTTTAAAAGCAGGAATTAAAGAAGTTTTTGGAACCTGTAGATCTCTTGGAGTTAATATTGATGGAAAAACACCAGCAGAGGCTTTAAAGGATTTAAATGCAGGAAATTACGATTCCAAGATCAACTAATTCTCTTTTTTTCTTTTTTAGCTAATTTTATAAACCTTATTATCTTTATATTTACTATAATATATTTAGGGGAATAAATATATGAGAAAAATATTCATATTTGCATTTTTAGTATTAATGTGTGGTGCAGTTTTTGCTGACTTTTATGTAGGTGAAATTATCGCACCAAAAGTAGTGCTTGAAGACACTAATTTTGATGTAAATGTTGTTGTTGTTAATAATTCTAGTGTGTCTACAGATGTAAATCTAAGAGTAGAAGTATATAATCCTAAATCAGATCGTCTTTTTGATGTAAATTATAATACAGAAGACGGCAACCCAATACATATTGGAGCAAACGATTCCAATAATATTTTAGTAAATATTACAATTTCAGACACTAACGCCTCTACTGCTCAACATCTTATTAGAGCAACAGTATTAACACCTGATGAAAGACCTACAAACAATAGTGGGCAAGTGTGGTTCATGATCAAACAAGCACAAAAGAATGTTCCTGTTCCTGATATGCCAATATATTTTGGGTTTATTATTGCATTTATTGCTATAGTTTTTTTAACAAATAGAGAAGAAAAAAAATGAACAAAACAGAAATAGACATTTTAAAAAAATCAGGAAATATAAATAATAGAGCACAGAAACTTGCAAAAAAAATAATTAAACCAGGCATTTCTTTTCTAGAGATAGGAACACAAATAGAAAATTACATAAAAGAGCAAGATGCTGTGCCTGCTTGGCCAGTTAATCTTTCAATAAACCATGAGGCTGCTCACAACTCTTATAGCCCTGAAGAGCAAGTAATTCTTAAAGAAACAGATGTTCTAAAAGTCGATGTTGGCGTCTCAATTGATGGCTACATTACTGATTCTTCTCAAACTTTCATTTTCTCTAAAGCTCACGAAAAATTAAAAGAGTCAAGTGACAAGGCATTATTAAAATCCAAAGACTATATCTTTAATAATCCGCACACAGTAACTATTTCAAAAATCGGAGAAATTATAGAAGAGACCATAACAAGTTATGGCTATAAGCCAGTAAGTAATCTAACAGGTCATACCATTACAAGATATACAACTCACAATCAACCATCAATACCAAACATAAAAAATAACATTAATATAAAATTATCAGACATAGAATCCTGGTTTGCAATAGAGCCATTCTCTAGTACTGGCAAAGGATTTGTAACAGAAGGAAATAATGTATATATCTTTATTTTTGAAGAAGATGTTTCTGTTAGAAACCCTAATGCTCGAAAGATACTAGAGGAAATAAAAAGCTTTAATGGCATGGCATTCTCAGAGTTTTGGGTTGGCAAAGAGCTTTCAAGCTTTGATAGAAAAGTCGCATTTAGAGAATTATTAAAAGCACGGGCAATATCTGCATATCCAGTGTTAATAGATAAAAAAGACTCTTTTGTTTCTCAGGCAGAAACAACATTTGTTTATGATAAAGAAAATAAAGAAATAATAGATCTAATTAACATAAATGAAATAATTGAATAGTGGGATTTATGATAAATAAGAAAGGAGCAGTTGGATTTAATTCGAAATTGCTTTTAAAAATATTAATTGTAGCTATGTCTTCTTTTTTTTGGATTTATTTTTTGATATCTTCCAAACTAACAGTTTATGCATTTAGAGTATTTGATTTGGCGACAATACTTAACTCTATATTTTCTCTAAATTTCCTGCTTTTTGCAATTTTTTTCCCAATAACCTCAATAATTATTTTAGCAATCATTTACAACTCTATAAAAGAAGAAAGTTTAATTGTAGTTGGTATTAGTTTGTTTTTGTCTTTGATTTTTGCAATCATTTTTTTAAAAATTAAAATTTATTTTGTTTTGTTTTTAATATTGTATATCTTAGCACACATTATCTTGTGTTTGATAGCTAAAAAAACATCAGAAAAAAACATGTTTAACCAAACAACAAATTACCTATCTAAATTAACTATTTTTTTAGTTATTGGATTGTTTATCTCTTCTGTATTGTATATTCTTCCAGAACAAAGTAAAAAAGTTGAGGAATTTGAAGCAGGTCTAGTAAATTTGTTTGTTGCTGATGATTTGGATCCTTGGATTAGTGCATCTTACACAATTAACCAGCAATGTACCTTGTCCAATTTAAAATTTATTATGGAATCTAAAGAGTATTCTGCATTAAGATCAAAAACAGACGAAACATCTTCTGACTTTACGGATTTTATGGAAAACATAAAATACTCTGCAGCAGCAAATAAAACACCCGAAGAAATAAAAGAACTAATGCCTGAGCTTGATGCGCCAGTTATTAAAGTTAAAATAATCGATGCTATAAAATCAATTCCGTTTATTGGGTTTATAGAAAGCAACTTTGCGTTTTTCTTTGCATTAGTGATTTCATCTTTGGCTTATACAAGCTTATCAATAGTTTTTTTAATATTTGCTGTAACAATATATCTGTTTGATAAAATATTTAAAAAAGAGGAAGAATGAAAAAAATTATAGCAATTATATTTTTATTGTTAATTATTCCTTTGGCGCATGCCATTTCTTTATATTCTGCACAGGATATTGCAAAAGAATATATGTTGCAAAACGAATATTTAGATCCTGGCAGTGTTTATTATATTAATTGCGATAATCACGAGTATTATACACTAAATATTGTTGATTCAGAATCAAACATTGTGCTGTTTTTGCCTATAGAATCCAATGACGGCTCTGTAAGCTACGAGAGAAATACCAGCACCCAAAATATCATTAAAACTGCTTTACTTAATAGAAACATAAAAACCAAAAGCGGGAATAACTATTTATCTCAGCAATTAATTGATAAGATAGATAATTTAAATATTATTTTGCAATCAAAATCTGCAAAAATAGAAGGAATAATCAAGTCAAATTACTCTTCTTCAATAACTGCAAAATGTCAAAATACAAAAGACAAATTAGAATTATTAATCAATCAATTACAAGATATGAAAACAAAGCTTAGTAAATTACAAAAAGAACAATCTGTATTTTTAGACACTACTGACTGTACAAAAACAGATAGTTTGATATTATCATATAAAAACACATTTAAAGGCTATAACGACATTGTTTCTTCTTCAGTAAATTACCGCGATTCGACAAATGAGATTGTAGAAGTAGTAGTTGCTGATAAAAAATTAGATGAAACCACAAAAAAGATAATAATGAGCTATATCGAAGCACCAAGCAACTTAAATAGTAGTATTGCTACAATAACAGATAGCCTCGCATCAACAAATCAGTTCTATTCTCTGGTGATTGCTGACTTTGAAAAAGCAGGACCAAATAGCCCATTAGAGATCTTACAACAAACTCTGGAGACCAGACAAAATTATTATATTGCAAAATCTTTGCTATATAACTATAGTGCTGACTTAAAAGGAACCTTGGATAATTCAATAAACCAAATATTAAGTTCAGAAAATTTAAATTTATGGAAAGATGCAAAAACAGTATCAGAACTAAGTCAAAATTATTCTCAAATAAAGGAACTATATAACAAGGGCAGATATGAAGAAAGCATTAGCAAGATAAAACTTGCTAAAACCCAAGTTAAAAAAATAAAAGAAACAGGAGTTAAAGAGATAGAAACACACGACTTCACAAAATATTTTATTTATATCATTGTTGCAACTATTGTAATTCTTGTTGGCATTACCTTAGCAAAGAAAATCAAAATAAAAAAGAAACCAAAACAAAATACAAAATCAAAAGAGATAGATCCAGAATATCTGTTTAATAGAAGAGACCCCTTTAAGTAAATTTAATTAGTAATTGTTTTTTCTTGTGATTTGTATTTATTGATTGCTATTTTAAATTCAACATAATCCTTTGGTGGATTCTTTGTTAATTCTTCTATAAATTTGATTCTTTTGTTTATCATATCTAATAAACTATTGATATTTATATTATATTCTTTTGCAATAGATTGTAAAATTTCACTTTTGTAGGTTATTGGTAGTTCGTGCGTGAATAAATCTCCTTCCTTTTTTTGAGGTTTATCATAAACATTGTAAATTGCTGTATATTCTATTTTATTATCTTTAGTATTAAATCCTTTAATCTCATCTAATTCTTTAATTGTTCTTTTTATATCGCTACTACCTTCAAAGCCAGTAATAATAACAAGGTCAAGAGAAGTTAATAGTGCTGGTTCAAGAGAAATTGGAGGCGTTATAAGCCTGTTTACAAGGTCTGTTAAGCTTTTTGCGTGAACTGTAGATAAACAACAGTGACCAGATGCCATACCTTGAAACATGACAGACATCTCTTCTCCTCTAACTTCTCCTACAATTAAATAATCTGGTCTTTGTCTGAAAGATTCTTTAATAAGATCAAGCATCGTAACTTCCCCGTATTTTTTACCTGTGCCATCTGGTGGTCCAAATCCAGGCCTAGTAATTTGTGGAACCCAGTTATCTAAAAGCAAATTTATTTCTCTAGTATCTTCAATTGAAACAACTCTTTTTCCTGGTGGGATAAAAGAAGTAATGACATTTAATAATGTTGTTTTACCACCAGCAGTTGGACCAATAATTAATGCATTTTTTTGGTATTCCATAATTGTCCAAATATAAGCAACAAGCATAGGGTTTAATGTGCCACTATTAATTAAATCAATTGCAGTTAATGGCTTTTGTGGGAATTTTCTGATTGTAAATGTTGGTCCTCTAGTTGAAACATTACTTGTCAATATGGCATTAACACGAGAACCATCAGGAAGAATAGAATCAAGTAATGGGCTAGCATAGGATACATAGCTTTTACTTAAGTGTGCCATCTTAATTACAAACTGTTGTAATTCTTTCTCGTCTTTAAATAATATATTGGTTTCAAGATGCCCATATTTTCTATGAACAATAAATATAGGGATGCCTGTTCCATCACATTCTATATCTTCAATTAATGGGTCGTGCATTAGTGGTTCTATAATGTCTAATCCTTTAATTTGTCTGCCTACATAATACATTATTTTTGATTTCTGTTGAGGTGTAAGTTTTTTTTTAGTAAATATTTTATCAATTCTTTTTAGTAATTCTGATTCATCTTTTATTTCAATAAGCGATATTTTATTTATTAGCTCTTGTTTTGTCTCAGTAAGTATTTTTTCTTCTGCTGCTGTTAATTCTGGTTCTGCAACAACATATCTTTTTACTCCGTCTTTTTCTTCAATAAATGCATATGCATAGCCTTCAATTAATATTTGGTAGTTTTCAGGCAACAGTTCTTTTGGTTCTTCAAAAGAAGGCAAAGGATTTAAATTTTCTGTAATTTTGATTGTTTCTTTATGCTTACGATCTCTAAAAAAACTCTGTAATATATTTTTGTGTTGTTTTTTCTCACTTGGGTTTACTTCTACTATTTTTGTTTTTGCAGATTTCTTTTTTTTGATTTCTTTGGCGTTTCCAGGAGATAATAATTTTTTTAGCCCTAAAATAAAAGGAGCTGGTCTTTTACTTAATTTATATTTGTTAACTGTAGTTACATTTATGTTTTTTGATATATGTTCTAAGTGTTTGCTATATTCCAGAAACGCATTAATAAATTTTAAATCTAACTTTTTAGAATTAGAAAATAGTTTTTCTTTTTTTAATTTTAAAACTAGTTTTTTAGAATCTATTTCTTGATTATAAAATTTATCTAATATTTCTTTTTCTTTTGCAGTTCTTTGGTTTTCGATATTTTTAAGATTAAGAATTAGGTCATAAAGTTTCGATGTATCTTTTCGATTTGGTATTTTCATGGCCCATCTTATGTTCTATTTTTAAATAATTTATGATTTGTCTATTTTAATCTCATCAATTCCTTCAAATTCAGTTTTACTATTGAATGTATCTTTTAATTCATTTAATAAATCGCTTATTTCGTTTATTGATTCTGCAATTTCATCCCAGGTTTTCTTTTTAGAATTGGTGTTTTCTGTTGCTCTTTTCTTGTTTAATTCTAACATAGTAGCATACGAAAATTTACTTATTTCTCCACCTTCAAGCTTCTTTTTAATTGATTCTAATGATTTTTTAATGGTTTGAACATCTTCTTCTGCAAATCTTAATATTTCTAATTTTGCTACAATTATGTGTGTTTTTTCTTCTATTTTATTTAAAAGTTCAGTAACGTTTTTCATAATATCTCCTCTAGTTTTTAAATATGGTTTTTGAATTTTCATTATAGATATCTATATAATAGATATTCTCGCCTGCCTTGTAATGACAGCTACATAAATATATATTCGTATCATTTATAAATATATCTGTTAGAATTGTGTCGTTTTCTGTAATTGTTTGTCGTTTTTCTCCATTTATTATTAAATCGCAATTTTGGTCCATAAAATTACTTGCTATAAGGCCGTTTTCTGTAGTAATAAGATTGCAGATTTTCGCATCATAGTTGTTGCTGTTAATAAATTTCTTAAATCTGTAGTTTAACAAATTAATGTCTTCAACAGTTGAACCAGTTTCTAAAATATTTAAGAACTCGTTTTCATAGTTTTTTGCAAGTGTCGCTACAGGATTTGTTTTATTTTTGTTGCTGTTATAATTAGAAACAATAACAACCCCACTGATAAGTATTATAAGTAGCATTGTAGTTATAATATATGTAAATCCTTTATTCAAAATCATCTAACTCCTTTAATCTAATTCAATATGAAGGGTTTTATTAGTATCAGAAAAGAAATATACATATTCTCTTTTCTTTTTGAAATTATCTAATTCTTTATTTTCACAATTACTATTTAGCCAATCACAAATGCTTACATTAAATCTATAGTCAATTTGTGGATAAAGCAGAGAATAGACATTATCAACTTCTGAATTTGAGACAAGCTCCCTAAATCCAGGGTCTCTTGCTTCTAATAAGATTATGGTTTTTATTTCATCAGGTATTGGTTTTTCAAAATTATTTTGATTTATTGCCTCAAATAAAAAAAAAACAAAAAATAAAAGCAAGATTATAGAAATTGCGACTTCAAAAGATTTTGTCATGTCAATTTACCATTCCTTCAAACATGTTATAAACAATAGAATAATATTTGTTATCTCCATCTCTTTCTTCTGCAAGATATTCTGGGGGAATAGCATAGTAAGCAACTCTATTTGAATTGCTTGTAACTATAGCATCAAATATGTCTCCATAAGCACGATTTTTAGTATCTCTAAGATTCGATCCAAAATCTATCTTTAATGGAACAGGATTTGGTTCAATCAAAGTTACTATAGAATAATTGTCATAGATTGGGAGATTTGATTTTAAACCATAAACTAATGGGTGGGTATCAGAGCTTGGCATTAATTTACCTGTATATTTATCTCCAACATGGCAATCTCTTACATCACAGAAATTTGTAACAAAATTAACCCCTAGAGCCCTGTTAAAAAATATAACTCTATTTGTGTCTGTTAATCTTACCCATCCATTGTTTCTATCATTTTCTGGGCCAACATATAGCATATCTCCTCTATCTGTGTCAGCCTCTACTCCTGCATCTCCAATCCAAACTAATCTTCCGCCTTGTGAGATATAGTTGAGCATAGTCATTAATTGAAGTGTTGAAATCTTTCTGGATTTTTCTACAATTACAAGACTTACGTTCTTTAATTGTTCAGAATTAAGATAGCGAATATCTGCTAGAGTTGGGTGTATTGCCACCCCTTTTCTATCTGTTAGTAGATCTTTTAATAGTTCAGGGTTGCCCAGCCCTTTTTGATCAGTTGGGTCATATAATATAAGAACACTTGGTTGTTGTTTACCAGTAACTAAGGTCATAACGCTCCAATATATGTTACAGCCACCAGGAATTGATCTGCATCTCATTGTCCCTGTCCATATAAATACAAATAATGCTGCAATTATAATTACTAATAGAAATAATATTCTTACAAGCCACTTATATTCTGATTGCTTTTTCTGCTCAGCCATACCAATTCAACTCTAATAAAATATAAAATAGATTAATATAAAAGGTTTTGGTTTCTTTAATTATATATAGCTCTATTTAAATTGTGATAAATTTATGAAAATGAAATATTCTAAAAATACAAATCAAGGTCCAAGTTCAGCTATAGGCATAATGAAATTCAAGGAATCTGTGGCCGGTCCACAATTGACTCCTGAGGCAGTTATTGGTTTGTCTTTGGGTATTGCAATTCTTGTTCTTGTTCTTAGGGCAATAATGTGATTAGGTTTTATTTTATATATATGTTTGCATTTTCTAGTAATCCATTATTGTGAAGATATTTTGTTAGCGTTTTGTAATTTGGATTAACTCCCATACCACAGTTAACATCTAGTGTTTTATTTTTAATATTTACAAAATAAGAATCACAAGACAAGCTCTCAAAATGTTCTTGAGTTACAATTCTTTCGTTTGTTTTTGTAATATTAAGTTTTGGATATTCTAGAATGGTGTTATTTAAATCAGCAAATCTATATCTTACTTTAAGCAGATAATTTTTATCGCAATTTAGGATTATGTTGTGAGAATTGTAATCTATAGAAAAATTACAATCTTGAGAATATAATCCTGTGTTGTCAAACACATCAAAGATTATTGTTTGTTTGATTTCTGGGTAAGTTGGATTAAAGATATTATACAGATATAATTTACTAGCATTAATATTTATATCTTCAGAAGTTTCTCTTGCTGTAAGTTGGGTGCCTTCAAGAGGAATTATATCTCCTGCCACATTTTCTATATTTTCTAAACCTAAATAATTAAAATTAATTATGATATTAAATGGTTGGTTAGCAACTATTTCTTCAGGGAACTTAAAAATTACGTTTGCAATATTTGTGTCAATATTATATACAAAATTAGAATCGTTAGTAATATCTGTACAAATATCAAAATTACAAAAGTTTATGGTTGGTGCTTCAGAACCACTAACAGGTGTAATCTCTGAAAAGACTTTATTAAAATTCATATCAAAAGAGACAATATCTGTTGTAGCAAAAGAACTTTCTGAAACAAAAGATATTGGCACAGCATAGTTTCCAGATAATTTGTTTAAATCTGCAAATTGCCAATTTCCTGCAGTAGAGCCGAAATTAGAAGGATATGAATCTACAAGTTTATAATTAATAGTCAATGAGTTTTCGCCTGTATATTTATATATCCAAAATTCTTTAGCCATAGGAAAGAAAACCAATTTGTTTTGATTTAAATCATTTGAGAAAATTTTAATTGGTTCTTCATTATGGTTGTTTAGGCGTTCTCCCAGATTGGAAAAAGACAGAGAATATTCTAATACTTCTGTTGCTTGATTTTCAGTAAATACAAAAAAATCCACATTCATATCTTCGTTAGTTGTTATTGTTGTTTTTAAAGAATCGGTTTTTAGGGTTGTGCCATTGTAGTCTATTGCATTTATCAAACTTTTATAAATTATAAAATCATCAATATATGTTTGATCTTCAATTGCTTCTATTCTTATTTTGGCATTTTTTGGAGCAGTCACACTACTTGTTTCTATGAGGTTGGCGTTATTGTCTATCCCACAGAAAAACCAAGACAATCCATTGAAATCTCTGTAATATCCAAAATTTAGTCTTCTCCAGTTTGTGATTTTAGGGGTTGTGTTGTTTTCTGTAATTACTTCTTCTCTAATTTTAAAAAGTTGCGCTCCTGTTGCATTAAAACTACAATAAAAGATATCGCTTGTATCACCAAAATTAATATACACATTTATGTCTTCTGCATTAGTTAAAAAAGAGCCAAGATATCTAGTTGGTTCAATTGTAGAATCAATAATTGTTCCTGAATTAAGTTCTAATATTCCTGACTTTATCGTAGCAGTTCCTGAATTTAAATCAAAAGTATCTTGATAATTATAATCATTAAAATTTTCTAATAGCAATTGTACTCCTAAGCATGATAAAGCATTAATGTCAGTTTCATAATTATAAAATCTATCTTTATCGTAAATCAATCCAAATTGCAAATTATTGTTTGTATCTATTGTAAACATATTTCCTGCTCTGCCAAAATTAATGTCTGAAATAACATAAGGGTATATTTCTGAATCATTTGTATTTATAGAAACATTATAAATTGGGATAATTTGTGAAATTGTTGATTTGTAGAGTGAATCGCTTATTGTATTATCATTGTTTGATTTAGGCATGACATTAAATAAGCTAATAAGCACTAGTGCAATAACTGTTACATATAAAACACTAGAAATTATCCAATCAATATAGTCCATTTTAATTTACACTTATTTGTATCTTGTTTTTGATAATTATATCTTCATCTAAATAAGGGTGCTTGTAATCCACATTTATGTTACAAATCTTTAATCCGGTTATTGTTGTAAAAGAGTCAAAGTTTGATCCTTGTAATAAAATAATTGGGGCAGGATTATTATTTGGTTGGATGTCATAGCCATTATACTCTACTGGCAGGACAATCCAATTATTACAATCGGTTGTTCCTGTTGAGTTTTCAACATAGATAGAATTTATGTGGACAGGAATTTTGTTTTTATTATCTAAATTTAATGTAACCTGTTTAATTGTTGTGATGTTTTTATTTGCATCATATGTTAATGTTTCTGAATTTTTTGTTAAGCTAATTGTAAATTTATTTTCTGGTTCTTTTACATTAATGATAAATGAAACTTTTTTTGGGTCAGAAAAAATTGGGCTGTTTAATGTTAATGTTCCGTTAATTTTTCCTGCTCTTAAATTAGCAGGTAACTTAATTGAAATTTGCCCCACTGAACGCGAGGATGCATTGACACTTAGCGATGTATAATCTGTTATAAAAATGTCATTAACATTGAAATTAGAAGGTGGTTCACCAGTTGAGGGCTCATAATTTGCATCTATTTCTAGTTCTAATCCGGATATGTCTGTTTTATTTTTAGTATTATCAATCGTATAAGTTTTAGTGATTTCATTTCCGCTTTCAAGGGCTAAAGAACCACTCAGTTCTGAGGAAAAGGTAATATTTGGTGGTTGAGATATTTTTATATCACAACTCTTTTTATTGTCTGTATACTTGACTCTTGCCATTATTTTTTTTGTAGTTCCGACACTAAAATTTTCAGGCAACCTAAACAAAACAAAAACTGTGTCTTTTGTTTTTCGCCCAATTGTTTTTGAAATTGGAATGTCTTGATTAAACCCATCTACAAATCTTAGAGAATCATCATTTAAATCAATCCATTTATTTTGCTGGTTGTATTCAAAAATTAAATTTTCTAGATTATAGTCTTCATTTTCACTAATATTATTTAATTGTAATTCACATTTAACGGTTTGCCCAACAAACACCTCATCTGGGCAAATAAAAGAAAGGACATCTAGCCTTATGTTTTTTTCTAATTTAATAGTTATATTGGTGTTTTCTATGTCTTTTGGGTTCAATTGGTCATTAATTAATTTATACCCTTTTTGATTTATAGAATATTTGTATTTTTTATTTTTATTTAATTTTATGTCATCTCCTGGAGAATATATGACTGATTTATTTTGTTTCCCTGTTGAGATTTTTATTTCTGCAGAATTTAAACTTTTTCCTTCGGTATCTATTACTGAAAAATAAATTGTAATGTTATTAAAAAAGAAATAATAAACAATTCCGCCAACAACACCTAGGACTACAATTAAAATAATTACTTTCTTAATCAATTCCGTTGTTTTTTTATCCAATTTAAAATTAGATTTTGGTTTTTCATTTCCTTGAGGTGAATACCCTCCAAAAGGGTCAAATTCTGACATTATTTATCACTTATTTCTTAAATTATATTTTGCAGCAATCAATTCTTTTTTTAATTCTTTAATCAGCTCTAATGATGCTTGTTCTTTTTGCATGTTTTTTGCTTCTAGATGATTTATATCTTGAGTTAATGATTTTGATTCTCTTAAAATATTATCTAGTGCTTTTTCAATTTGTATAATATGTAATTTTAAAATAGTAAGATCCTGTTCGTTTGCTTTATGGGATTTAAGTAATTCTTCTTCTAGATTGGCAAGCCTAGAATCTTTTGCTTTTTCCTTTGCATCAATCCAGTTAAGTTCATCGATCTTTTTATTAAGTTCAAGAATTGTTTGTTCTTTTCTTTCAAGTGTTTTTAATAATTCTTCTACTGATTTTTTTTGATTTGCTAGGCTAACATATTTGTGATCTATTTGTTTCTTTGCATAATCAATAAAGATAATTAAATTATTTATATTGTTTTTCACAGATTGTTCGATTCCAAAATATTTTTCAGGTGTTGCAATTTCATTTTTGATATTTACTAGATTGTTTTCTACAATTGTTGTGTGTTCTTCTAAGAAAATAGATTGTTGTAATTTACCTGAAATTTCCATAAACTTGTTTTGGAACAGTCTTATTTTTTCTGGCTCTATTTCTTTATTAAACTGTATAGCAGAATAACCTAAAAGGCCATTTAATAATCTGGTTAGTTCATCAATGTTTGCCTTTAATGTTTTTAGTGTTGGTACTCTTTGTGTTTTGGTTGTGCGGTGTAGTGGACAAGTAAAGGATTCATAAATGTTTGTTGCTTTGAATTTTATTTGGCTTAGTGCTTCTATTATTTTATCTGTCATATTTTTCACATGTTTTTACAATAAATATATTATAACAATATATTTAATATTTATGCTTTTATATATATTTACAGGTAAGCGATATTTTAGGGGGTTTATTTTATGGAAATAAAGACAATTGAGAATTTAGCAAAAGCATATGTTGGAGAATGCCAGGCTAGAAACAGATATACTTTTTATGCAAAGGTTGCTTTAAAAGAAGGATTTAATCAGATATCTGATGTTTTTCTAGAGACCGCAGAACAGGAAAGAGAACATGCTAAGCAATTATTTGTTTTAATTAAGGAATTAAAGAAGAAGTACAATATAAATACAGAGATTATTATTGAAACAGATGTTCCAACAGTTTATGGGAATACAAAAGATCATTTAAAAGCAGCAATTGCTGGAGAAAACCACGAATATACTAAGATGTATCCAGAGTTTGCAGATATTGCAAAAAAAGAAGGCCTGATAGAAATTGCAAAAAAACTCAGAGCGATTGCAATTGCAGAAAAACATCATGAGGAAAGATACAAGAAATTACTTAAAAATTTAAATGAAAATAAACTGTTCAAAAAAGACAAAGAGGTAGTGTGGCTTTGTATGAAATGTGGATATGTGCACAAAGGCAAAGAGCCACCAAAGATCTGTCCATCTTGTGGGCATGAAACAAATTATTTTAAAGTTCAAGATGAAAATTATTAAAGGGGGTATAAAATATGGTAAAGAAAGGAGAAATATACAGATGTACAATCTGTGGAAATGTTGTAGAGGTAATTGATGCAGGTGGCGGAACACTTGTGTGCTGTGGGCAAAACATGGACCTTCATCACGAAAATACTAGTGAAGATCAACTAAAAGAAAAACACGTTCCAGTAATTGAAAAAACAAGAGACGCAATTATTGTTAGAGTTGGAGAGATAACTCACCCAATGACTGAAGAGCACCACATCAAATGGATCGAAGTTAATATTGATGGAGCAGTATATGTTAAAAAACTAAATATCGGCGATGAACCAGTAGCTGAGTTTAAGGCAAGTGGCTATAAGGTAAGTGCTAGGTGTCATTGTAATCTACACGGAGTTTGGAAATCACAATGATTTCCTTTCTCTAAAAACACTAATTCTTGGACAAGCATGCATTCCCTTCTCTCTAAAATAAATACTCTAAAGTCCTCATCTTTAGGAAAAGACATAGGGAAAAAGAAAAAGCAGTTTTTATCTTTTCAAAAGAAAAGCAATCATGAGGTCTTTAAGGAGCTTTGTTTTTGTTTGATGACTGCTAACTTTAATGCTAAAAGGGCTGTTGAGATTCAAGAGAGCTGTGGTGATTTGTTCTTGACAGCCACAGAAAAGGAACTTTCTGCCCTTCTTAAAAAACACGGCCACAGGTTCCCAAACACAAGGGCTCATTTTATTTTTTTGGCACAAGAACATAAAGACAACATTAAAGACAAAATATTCTTAATAAAAGATAGGTATGAAAGAAGAGAGTGGCTTGTAAAGAACATTAAAGGCCTGGGCTTTAAGGAGTCTAGTCATTTCTTAAGAAACATAGGTTTTTTTGATTATGCGATTATTGATTTTCACATCATTGATATTTTGGCAGAAAATAATCTGATAGAAAGGCCAAAAACCCTGAATAAAGAAAACTACCTTAAAATTGAGAAAAAATTAGAGGCTCTTGCAAAAAAAACCAACCTTGCTCTTGGTGAGCTTGATCTTTATCTCTGGTATATAGAGACAGGCACAATTTTCAAATAATCAAAAAGTTTTGAAATGATAGTTTTATATATAGTTATTTTATTATTGTTAATATAAATTAAGAGGTAAAATATTATGCCAAAATTTGCAGGAATTAGGCGAAAGACAATAGAGAAAACACAAACAAAGAAAAAACCAACAAGAGTAAAGAAGCCGGCAATTCCTGAAAGTGTGAAAGCTAGATTAACTAAAGGTGCAAATAATTTACGAGATTGGAAAATACAATTACAGAAAATGAAATTAGGTACATCTTTACTTGAAGGCAAATTCTCAGAGGTAAGTAGAAATTATGGCAGGTTACAAAAATATGAAGCAATTGCCAATGCAGAATTAGATTATATTTCTAAGATAAAGGCTGGCAAGAAACCAAACAAATCAGTTTTGCAATTTGAAGAAGCTCTTGAAAAATTCAGAAAAAGCACAATAACAGCACAAAATTTTGTTGAAAGAGCGGTTGGCAATAAACTTCATTCTTTATATAAAAGAGTTTTAGAATATGAAGGCCAAAATCTCAAAAAATTATCTGCAAAGCAAAGAGGAAAAATATTGGCAACTATTGAAAATTCCCTTAAGGAATATCAGGCTATTAAAAGCAAATTCTCAAAGTTAAGACTTGAAAATTCAAAAGGGATAGATGTTTTTTTTGAGAAAATGAAAAGAGTAAAAGAAAGCCACAATTAAAACTAGTTTTTTAAAAAAAGTGCAGAGGGCAGGATTTGAACCTGCGAAGCACTAAGCACACGGTCCTAAGCCGTGCCCCTTTGACCGCTCGGGAACCCCTGCACAACAAGGAATAGAAAAAAGCCATTTTTAAATATGTTTTTATTCTATTACTATATAATATAATAGAAAACAAAATGTTTATAATATGAAATAGTGAAAAACATGGCTACTCGCTTAGAAAAATTTAATGAATTTTGTGCTACAAGATCTCTTTACTTTCCTTCTGCTGAGATTTATGCTAATAACTTTGCTGGTTTTTATGAGTATGGGCCAATCGGCAACAGAATTCGAATTAATCTTATTAATTTTTGGAGAGAGGAGTTTGTAAGAAAGAACAATTTCTTAGAAATCTTTGGGTCAATTATTCTTCCAAAAGATGTGTTTGTGGCTTCAGGACATCTTGGTAACTTTGATGACCCGATAGCTACTTGTGAGAGTTGTAAGCAAGTATATCGCTTAGACAGATTAATCTCTGAAATTACAAAAACAGAGGTTGCTGAAAATCTTTCTATTGCGGAATATCAAAAATTAATTGATAATAACAAGGTTGTTTGTACAAAATGTAAAGGCAAGCTAACAGACATAAAGAGATTCAACCTAATGTCATGCATTAATGTTGGAACAACAGCTGGAAATATTGGTTATCTTAGAGGCGAAAGCTGTCAATCTATATTTTTAGATTTTTTAAGATTATATAAAACTTCTAGGCAATCTCTACCAATAACTATCTCTCAGCACGGAGTAGTTTACAGAAACGAGATTTCTCCAAGAAACGGCTTATTAAGATCCAGAGAGTTTGAGCAATTAGAAACAGAAATGTTTTTTGATCCAGACAAGATTAATGAAACTCCAATATCTCTTGAAACAATAAGCAAATACAAGATTAGATTTAAATTATTAAAAGACAAGGAAGAAAAAGACTATAATATTGCAAAAATTACAGAAAAGAAAATAACAACAGGCAATCTAATAACTTATGCTCTTTACATTACTCAGAAATTTTTAGAAGATCTTGGCTTTTCCCACTCAAACATCAGGTTTAGGGAAGTTCCTGAAAATGATCGTTCCTTTTATTCCAAACAAACTTTTGATTGTGAGATCAAATCAGAAAACGAGTGGGTGGAATTATTTTGTATTAACTACAGGACAGATTATGATCTTTTAGCACATAGTAAAGGCTCAAAGAAAGACCTTTCTGTATCTGAAGAAGGCAAAAGAATACAACCTCATGTCTTGGAGATTTGTTCAATTGGCCTTGGGCGTCTTTTTTATCTTTTGTTAGAAAATAATTTCAAGATAAAAGAAATTAACCGAGAGGAAAGAAACTTCCTGCATCTTAATCCAAAAGTTGCTCCTTACTTTGTAGCAATCTTGCCATTAATGAAAAAAGATGGCCTTTCAGAGAAAGCAACAGAAATCTTTTTGACATTAAAAGAAGAGTCCAAAAAATATGATGTCTTTTATGATGAAACTGGTTCAATTGGTAAGAGATATGCACGCCTTGATGAGATTGGTTGTAATTATTGTTTAACAATAGATCACGAAACCTTAGAAAAACAAACAGTAACAATAAGAGACAGAGATAGCCAAGAGCAAAAGAGAGTCCCAATAAAATCTATAGGCAAGCTTCTTGAGAAGCTTTATTGTGGTAAAACAAAATTTTCAAAAATAAAATAAATTGCTTTTGCCTCTGTAGCTCAGTGGTAGAGCGTTTGCCTCGTAAGCAAAAGGTCGTGGGTCCAATTCCCATCAGAGGCTAAATTTGAAAAATTATGTCAGTAATATATCGCAAAAGAATAAGACTAAAAAAGCCAAGTCCCATAAAAAAGATCAAGCCAAGGCTTGAATTGGATATTAAGAATATTCATAAGAACATAAATATTAAAGCAAAGCCAATAAAGAAACCAGTAGATCTTGCAAACACAATGACTGAAATAAAACATAAATTTTATCGTTTAATCTCTCCTATTGTTTCAGGAGAATACAAGAAAAACAGTCGTCCAAGATTTGTATATGATAGTGCGAAAAAAACAATAAAGCTAAGATATCAGCTAATGTCTATTAAAGAGAATGTATTAGATTTTGTTTTTCAATTAAGGCTTTATGTTATTTCGCAATCTCCAAATAAAGACAAAATTAAAGAGGTAGAGAAAGAAATAAAAGAATGGGAAAAAATAATATCTAAAACCTTAAATGAGATTATTGACAATATAAGTTTTGTAATAGAAAACTATTTTGTTCCAATAGTTAATAAATTAGAAAAGAAAGAGGTAAGTTCATGAAAAATAAAAAATTAGTTATTATCTTTTTAATTTTAGTAATCATTTTAATTGTTTTGCTAATAAATATATTTTCAATATCTAAAAAGGACAAAAATATGAACTCAATAGTAGTTTTAGAAACAACAAAAGGAAATATAGAAATCGAACTTGATACTAATCATGCGCCAATAACAACTACTAATTTTTTAGAATATGTTAATTCTGGTTTTTATGATGGCTTAGTCTTCCATAGAGTAATGAAGGGGTTTATGATACAAGGTGGTGGCTTTACAACAGCTGGCATTCAAAAAGAAACAAACAGTCCAATAGTCCTAGAATCTAACAATGGCCTATATAACACAGAAGGCACGATTGCTATGGCAAGAACCAAATCTCCTAACTCTGCAACTTCTCAGTTTTTCATTAATACTGTTGATAACAATTTTCTAAATTATTCATCAAGTAATCCTGGCTATGCGGTCTTTGGCAAAGTTGTTTTGGGTATGGAAGTAGTTAAAGCAATAGAAGCTGTAGAAACAGGAATTAATGCTGGTCATGAAGATTGGCCAAAAGAAAATATAGTAATTATAAAAGCATATGTAAAGAAATGAGGGGTTTATGTTACTTGCTTTATTGTTTTGGTTATTTGTATTTTTACTGAGTCTTGGGTTATTGATATTTTCAGCAGACTTGTTTGTTGAGAAATCAAAAGAGCTAGGTAAGAACTTGGGACTTTCTACATTTTTAATTGGCCTAATCATTGTTAGTATTGGCACAACCCTGCCAGAGCTTGCTTCTTCAATTTATGGGACATTAAAAGGAAGTTCTGAGATTGTTATTCCTACAATTATTGGTTCAGTTACCACAAACATTTTTTTAGTTATTGGTACTGTTGGTTTTTTATATGGCACAAAGTATATTTACAAAAGCTCATTAAAGACAGACTTGTGGATGCTTGCTATTGTTGTTTGCCTTTTTGTTTTATTTATAATTGATGGTAATTTTACGCTACTTGAGGCTTTTTTGTGTGCAATCATTTATATAGTGTATTCGATTTATCAGTACAAGTTATCAAAGCCAGCCAAATTAGATACTCCGATAAAAACAAACTCTTATCTTTGTGTTTTTTTAATTTTAATCTATTCAATATTGATATATGTTGGTTCAAAATATGTTGTAGATTCTATGCTTAATATTTCTAAAATTGTAGGGATATTTCCAGAGATTATTGCAATAACGGTTATTGCTTTAGGCACTAGCTTAACAGAGCTTGTTGTTGGCATAATCTCAGTAAAGAAAGGACATCTTGACATTGCTGTAGCCAACATCATTGGTGCAAGCATAATTGATATTTTGATAGTTTCTAGCTTTTCTAGGTTCTTTGGTTTTATTATTGTTCCAACCCATATCTTCAAGATTGCAATACCAATGTTAGGCTTGGCTTTGATTTCTTTTATCTATGTTATAATTGATAAAAAATTAACAAAAAAAGAAGGCTTTGTTTTGTTGTTATTTTATATTATTTTTATAATTCTTCTTTTTACATATTAAATGTGGTGAAAAATTATGGAATGCAAAAAAGAAATTAACAAGAAATCTTGCAACTGCACATATGACTGTAAGAGAAAAGGCATTTGCTGTGAGTGTATTGCACATCACAGAAAAAATGGAGAGCTTCCAGCATGTTATTTTGACACAAAGACAGAAAAAACATATGACAGGTCAATAGAGGCATATCTAAAATCTAAAGATGTAAAATAGTTTATTTCTTTTTTCCAACAATTATCATATGTTTCTTTTCAAAAGGGTCTAGTCTTCTTTTGTCAATGATATTAAACTCTTTTTCAAATTTCTTTAGTTCTTCATCAATGATTGCTCTTGTGTCTTTTTGAGAAATAGCAGTTGTTTTAAGACTCAAAATCACATAGCCTTCTGGCTTTAAAAACTCCTTTGCATTCTTATTTAAGATTTCTATCTGGTTTTTTTGAGCAACATCTTGAATAATCAAGTCAACTTTGCAATCTAAAAGTGATTTGTATTCTTCTGGCTTGTTAGCATCTCCAAGTATTGGATAAAGGTTTTTTCTATGCTTACAAAGAAGCACAAACTTTTGCATGCTGTATGCTGAAAAATCAACTCCAAAGATGCTTCCTTTATCTACTATGTCTGAAATATAAGAACAAGTATA
Organism: archaeon; assembly: GCA_029563035.1. Next base: position 374,324 of record JAKQTP010000138.1, read on the forward strand.
GCCTTCAGCAGCACCAAGATAAAGCACCTTAAAGTCTTCTTTTAATGGCAAGATAGTTAGTCCTTTCTTTAAGGCTGCACACACCTTTGAGCGTGTTGGATCCCAATATCTTTTCTCTTTAGTGTTTAAGTCAAAGGTAAAGAAATCTCCTTTTTCCTTTATAAGATTTTTTAGTGCCATATTTATTTCTTTAATTTATTTTTTATTTTTTCAGATAGTTCTTTTCTTAGGTCTTTACCTGCAATATCTGCTTTGATTGCTATTGCTATCTTTGCAGAAATTGTTCTTGCAACTTTCCCTTTTTCTTTTTTGTTTAAGTTTATTAACAAAGGATGAGAATAAATAAAACCATATTTTGGCGTCTTTTTATTGCCTGTTCTTAATGCTCTAAAAAAGGAATTTTCTGCCCCAAGCAATTGTATGGTTGAAGCTGGAAATCTTGAAAGTCTTTCAAAAGAGCCTGCAACTTCAATCATCTTACAAGCAATCTTTGGTGTTGTAATTTCTGAAAAATTTGGAAAGTTGGTTTTTACAAGGTTTTCTTCCAGGTCCTCAAGATTTTTTTTAATATCAATTAATGCTTGAAGGTTCTTTGCAAGATTGATAAATATTGTTTTTTCTTCTTTTTCTAGTTCTACAGACAAGCCCATCTCTTGTATTTCTAGAACCTTTTGTATCTTTGTTTTATCAAGAGAAATTTTTTTTAATGTGCTTTCTGAGACATCTTCAAGAGAGCAAAGCCTTACATATTCCTCAACAGTTAGTTCTTTTTCAAGATTAGGATAAAGAACATCTCCAATAATCCTAAGCTCTTCAAATATCTCATTTATGTTTTTAGGCAAGCCAGAAAGCACTTGAGAAATTGCAATAATTCTAGCATCTGGGCTTTGAAGTTCTTTTTTAATTTTTAAAATAGTGTTTTTGAAAAAAACTTCTTTTGCTTGCATGTTTTTTGAATTTGTATTTTTGAAATAGAGATTTATTTAATCTCTACTTTCTGGCCAATTGCGTCCCCTGGCAAACCTTTCTCAAAGATTACTCTGATAATCCCTTTGTTACCATGAGCAGAAGCAACCTTGCCATTTATTACTTTCTTTCCAATTGTTGTAAAAACAACTTTCTTTCCAAACAATGGAGCAACAGATTCTTTGGTTCTGTATTTCTCATCATCTATCTTTATAAGTAAATGATTATTCTTTTGTGTGTTTACGCCCATTCTGTAATTCATTATTGTTCCTTTCATTTTTTCACCATTAATAAGCTTTAAAATAAGTACTATATTATATTTAATAAACAAAGTATTTAAAAAGCTTGATTAATAATGACTAAACAACTAGTTGCAGGGTTTGATGAGGCAGGAAGAGGCTGTGTCTTAGGACCGCTTGTCCTGGCAGTTTGTGTGATAGACAAAAACAAGGAAAAGATGTTTAAAGATGCAGGAGTAAAAGACTCTAAGCTCTTGTCTTCAAAGCAACGAGAAGAACTATTTGAACTGATTAAAAAAGAAGCAGAAGAGTATAAGATAGTGGTTGTTCCTGCAGAGGAATTAAACATATTAATGGACAGATTTTCTCTTAACGAGATAGAGGCGCAAAAAGCTGCCTTTGCTATAAGCAAATTAAAATCAACTCCTCTTTATCTTGTGTTTGATTCCCCAGATACCACAACAACAAAGTTTACAAAAAGAATAAAGGATAACTTAAAAGCCATAAAGCACGAATATAATTATAAAATAATTTCTGAGCACAAGGCCGATCTTAACCATCCATCTGTTTCTTGTGCATCAATCCTTGCCAAAGTTACAAGAGACGAGATGCTAAAAAAACTAGTTGGCTTGGATATTTCTGGTTATTCTTCTGATCCAAAAACAATCGATTTTCTAAAAGACTATTTTAAAAAGCACAAGAGCTTTCCAGAATATACTAGAATGAAATGGAAGACTGTTGACAACATAGTTAATGAGCTATACCAAAAGAAACTGCTTTAGATCAAGTGAAATAATGCTTTTACACCAGTAAGTATAAAGTTAACACCCCAAGCAAGAGTGATAAGCCCCATTATTGTTGTTACTACTTGCATTGTGGTTTTTGCTTTAGAAGTAACATCATGAAATTTGATTGAAAAATAAAACAATATTGCAATTATCGCAAGAATTATCCCTATGGCAATTCCTGTTAAAAACCTACCATAGTCAGATGCAGAAATTATGATTGCAGTGATTGTGGCAGGCCCGCTGATTAATGGAGTTGCAATAATTGAAGCAACGGCATGCACAGAATCCCCTTCCATTTTTTCAAGATCATTAAATGATTTTCCAAGAGACATGTTTATCCCAAGAATAACCAAGATTATTCCTCCTGCAATCTTAAAGCTGTTTATGTCTGTGCTAAATAATTTCAAAAGACTTTGTCCTAAAAAAAGAACAAGATAAGAGATAAAGGCTGCTAAAAGAACAGACAGTGTTGCAATCTTTATCTTTGCTTTGTTATTAAAACCTTTAGTGCTTACAAAAAAAACAACAAAACTAGTTAATGGATCTATAATTACAAAAAAAAGAACAACAAGAGAAATTAGTTTTGAAATCATATAAAAGAACCGTTTTTTAATTCTATGGTCCCACCCGGGATCGGACCGGGGATCTCTACCATGTCAAGGTAACGTCATAACCACTAGACCATGGGACCTTATTTTTTCTCCAATTTACCTACATAACCATGTAGTTGTGTTTCGATTTTATTTTTATTTTGAAAGATGATAATTGAACCAACAATTATAATCCCTATAATTATTAAGGACCAAAACAAATTTAATTTAGTAAGTTGATAGCCAATTAAAGTTAAAAACACAATTTGTGGTAATCTCCCTATTATCGTAACCAGTATATACTTCTTTAATTTGATTTTTGTAAATCCTGTCAGATAGCAAAAAGCATCGTGTGGTAATGGGGGTATTAAAAATAAAATAAACAAGGTTTTTGCGATATTGTCTGATTCTCCATCAATTTTATTTATTATTTTTTTATCAAGAATACTTTCTAAAAATGGTCTTCCAAATAGTCTTCCAATATAGAAAATAATAACTGATCCAAGAACTATGCCAATAATAGAATAAAGTATACCCAAGGCTCCAAAAACATAACCCCCGACAATAATTATTGGTGTAGATGGAATAAATAAAAAAACCATTTGTAATATCTGTAATCCAATAAAAGCAAGTGGTGCCCAAATACCGTAACTTAATACAACTTCTTTAATCACAGATGGCTTTGTAAAAATAGAAAGATATGGCCAAACAAAAACAATTGCTGCAACTATAAGAAAAACAAATATGACTAAAGCAATAATTGCTTTTTTCCGTGCCTCTGTTGATGAAAAGAAACGCATATTTCTCTTTTAATTCTGTATTTTTTGAAAATAAGCTTGATTCTTGCTTATTTTAACAACCACTATATAAATATTTTGTTTTATTAATTATTTATATTGTATAAATAATATATTAATGAATGCAAAAAATTAAAAAACGGAGTAGATATGAGCACAGCATCAAAATACATAAAAAAAACAATACAAAATGAATTTAAAAGAGAAAAAGACGAAAATTATAATTATAAAAAATTATATACAGACAGATTAATCAAGTATAGACGCTCAAAAGAAGCAGTCACAAGACTTGATAAGCCTACAAATATTCCAAGGGCTAGAGAGCTTGGCTATAAGGCAAAGCAAGGGTTTATTGTGGTTCTAGCAAAAGTTAGAAAAGGAGCTGGTTTAATTAGAAGACCAGTTAATGGCAGAAGACCAAAAAGAATGGGTGTTAATAAGATTACAAGAAGAATATCTATTCAAAGGATTGCTGAGCTTAGAGCTGCATCAAAATATCCTGGTTTAGAAGTCTTAAATTCATATTTGATTGGCGAAGATGGTCAACAGAAATATTATGAAGTAATTTTGGTTGATCCTAATCATCCAAGGATTATGCAAGACAAAGATATCAATTGGATATGTTGGCCACAGAATAAAGGCAGAGTACATAAAGGAGTAACAAGCGCTGGCAAGAAAAACAGGGGTCTTGACAAAAAAGGCAAAGGCACAGAAAAGAATAGACCGTCAATAAGAGCAAAAGATAGAAAAGCAAAGTAAAATGAGGATGCTATATGAATAATATTTTTTTAGCAACATCTTTAGAAGATTCTATTTGGATAATATTATTCATAGTTTTTTCAATATCAATTTATGTTTGGGCAAAAAAACAAATTGGTAATGAATTAATTGCAATATTAATTACTGGTTTTTTAGTTTTTCTTTTATTCTACAAATACCCAGATTTGATATGGTTAGTTGCTATCGGAGTAGGGATATACTGGATATTTGGAAGCGATTTGAAAAACACAATAAAAAGCTGGACAGGAGTAAAAAAATAACATGTTTGACTTTTTAAGTTTTTTTGTTATTGGCTTGCTTATTATCTTTTCTTTTCAATATAATTATTATTTTATTGCACCAGTTGTTGTAATACTATATTCTATATTTTTTCCTAGTTTGATAAATTTACTTTTAGTCTTTCTTTTAGCAATAATGTTGTTTATAACTACAGCAGAAATCCCTCATTTATGGTTAATCATTTTAGGTGTGTGTAGTTTAATAATTATTTTATCTGCTATATTTAAGAAAGGTGGTGCTCCAAAAGAAGACGGTGGCGGTTACGAAGATTTATTAAAAATGCTTGGTAATCAATAGCGTTACTTTAACTTGTTTAAAATATTTCTATTTTCTTCAAGAATATCTTTCATAATTTTAGTAAGGCCACTAATCTGCGCTTTAATATCACTTATCTGGGTTTCAAGACCAGACACTTGTTTTTTAATTTCTAAAATTGTGTTGTTAATTTCTAAAATTTGAGCATTATCTTTTTCTATAATTATGTTATCTTCTATATCTTCTTGATTTTTCATAACTTCTGAATCAATAACTTCTTTAGTTGCTTTTTCTAAATCTTCAGTTGTTACTTTTGGCTTATGATGTATTGCTTCTTCGGTTTTTGAATTTTCAGAAACATCTGGTGTTTCTGTTTCTGTTTCAGGTTCTGGTGTTTTGGTTTCTGTTTGCTTTGCTTTTTCTTTAGTTGTTGCATCTCTATAGTATTTATCAATATCTGCACTGTCTACGCCAATGTCTTTTAAAGTCTGATAGATTGTTTCCTTATCTACATTTGCTTCCAATAATTCAGTAATTGTATCTTTGATTAGTGTTGCATCTACCATTATAAAAACCATTTATATACTATAGCTATTAAAAATATATAATAAATAATTTATTTAAATGTTTTGATTTAAAATATGAATAAGGTAATAAATATTATATTAATAACATGGCACAAATAACAACTTGGAGTACACTTTTTGAAGGTGTATATGGTCAAAAAGATTTGGCAATTTTATTTAATGATGACTATTTTGTTTCTTTATTAAGATCAAAAGATCCGTCTTCGGTGCTTGTTCAATTATACAAGGTGTTTGGTGTTGATGGGGATATAGAATTATTTGCAGAAACACTACCAAACCAGTGTATTGTTTTTGAGAAGCATTTTGACATTGGCGACAAGAACACTCACAAATTTTTCATATTAAACACAGATACAGAAATAGTAGATTCTTCTCAACTTAATGAACACATAGAAAAGAAAATATTAAAATTAAACAAAATCACAAGTTCCATTATTTCTATAATAAAATCTTATAACATAAAACTATTGTCACTAAAGATGTTGCCACCAGAACAGAAAAATTATTTCTTTTATGATCCGTTTATTGTTAAGGTATTGACCAACTCTCCAAACAACATAGAATTTTCATCAGCAATTAGTTCAGTAGATAAGTTGTTGGTTGGTAGAAAGAATGGAATTACAATTAATGCCAGCTTAGAGAATCTAAGGTCAATTGTAGTAACAGGTTCAGAAGAAGAAGATAGAATATTTGCAATGAAAGTTATTGCTGAAAATTACCTGCTGTCTTCAAAGAAAGTGATTGTCTTTGATAGCACAGGGGTGTTTAAGACATTATCTTATCCTCAGCAAAAAGAAGAACTGTTGAGTGCCTTTGATATGAAGGTCTCTCCTTTTGGCTTCCCAATAAACACAATTGATTTTTTTAAGATTAAGATACCATTATACACAATACCAAAATTGGCTTTTATCAATTTATTTAAATTTACTGGTGTTTCTCAAAAAATTATTGATCAGGCATATACCGATAATGTAAAGGACATTTCTGAATTAATAGCGAATATCGCAGCCATAGGAATTACAGATGAAATAACTGACTTTGAAAAATGGAGGATAATCTCTAAATTGAATATTATTGATGATGTGTATTGTGGTTATTTTGGAGAGACTGATCTTTCAATAGTTTTTGAAAGCACATATAAAAATATAGGATCAAGCAAGGTCTTCATGATTAATAGAAATAACCCATTGCACGTTTATTACATTTATGGAATACTTAAAAAATTATCTGAAGAAGTAAAAGAGGACGTGTTAGTAATTATTCCTCAAGCAAGCGATGTCTTTAACAATTCGTTTATTGGAAATGAGCTATTAACAATACTTAAGGAAAACCCAAAATTAAACTACTGTATTGGTGCAGGGCATATTGATGATTTCATAGATAAAGAACCAGCAACAGTGAAAATAGAGGTTATATCTAATAATGATGTTGTCATAAGATACCCTGATAAGGATCCATTAAGGCTTCTTTTGCGACCAACTCTGACAAGTAGCAACATAGAGATAAAAAAGGAAGAAACCACAATCTAGTTCTAAAATCGCAAAAACCGAAAGCTATATATACTTGAAAAAAGAATAATATTTATATAGGTTTGCTTTAGTTTGTTTTTTTAATGATTATTATGATTGCAAGCTCTATTTTTGAAATTAGAACAATGTAAAAGTTAAGAACACAAAGGAGTGATATAAATGGCAATGAAGTGTCCAGAGTGTGGAAAAGAAAAGGTCTATAAAGACCCAAGAACAGGCGAACTAGTTTGTAAAAATTGTCACACAATAATAAGTGAAGACATGGTAGATATGGGAAAAGAATGGAGAAACTTTGATCAATCCCCAAGCTCAGAACAAGCAAGATCTGGCTCACCAATGAAGTATGTCAAGATTAATAAAGGTCTTGAAACAATGATAGAGAGATCTGGCAGAGATCTAAGAGGAAATAAGCTATCCTCAAAGTCCAGAGCACAAATGTACAGATTAATCAAATGGCATAAGAGATCATCAATCTCAAACTCAATGCAAAGAAACCTTTCAATTGCTTTAACAGAACTAAGAAGAATGGGTTCCTATCTCAATATTCCTGAATCTTTAATTGAGACTGCTGCTTTACTTTACAGAAAGACAGTTGAGAAAGGGCTAATAAGAGGAAGATTAATTGAAGCTGTTGTTGCTGCTGTTCTTTATTCTGTTTGTAGAACATATAATGTTCCAAGAACACTTAACGAGATGGCAGAAGCATCAGGTCTAACAAAGAAAGAAATTGGAAGAACTTATAGGTTTATTGTTAAGGAATTAGACATTGCAGTTCCATTAACAGATCCAACATATTACATCTCAAGATTTACTTCAGTTCTTGGACTATCAGGAGCTGTTGAAGAAAAAGGTAAAGAGATTGTAAAAAAGGCAATTAATTCTGGCTTAATCTCTGGTAGAGGTCCAACAGGAGTTGCAGCTGCTGCAGTTTATATTGCTGCATTGATGGTTGGAGAGAGAAGAACACAAAAAGAGGTTGCTAATGTTGCAGGAGTAACAGAAGTAACAATCAGAAACAGATATAGAGAGCTTAAGTCTAAGCTAAAGCTAAACATTGATGCTTAAGTTTAAGCATCTTCTTTTTCCAAGAAAATCAATGGATTTTTTTGGATTTCTTTTTCTTATTCTAAACATTTAAATATGTTTCTACTAATCATTTAATTATTAATAGTTAATATTTATTGGGAGGAAATAGAGATGGGGTTATTAAAAATGCGAAAGGCACCAGCACCACCAAAACCAAAAAGGTCAGTTTTAAAATTGAGAAAATCGCCAACAGGTACTAAACATACGACCCGTAGAGTTTCAGCAAAAGAATTGACTCCAAAGCAATTAGAAAAATTAAGAAAAGTTGGAAGAGAGAATGCAAGAGTAAGAAGATCACAAACAGGAGTTTTAGATGATTATTATAAGAAATCAAGAAGCCCTGTTTATAATAGAGAGCCAGTACATAAGCCAAGAGGAGTTTTTTATAATGTCCCAATAAGCGAAATAAGATTAGACCCGAAAATTGGCACAATGGTTTTCACACAAGAATATCAAGGAAAGCCAAAGCAATACAGGATAACTAGAAATGAATTATTAAAAAATGATTATTATAAGGAAGTTGGATTATTTAACAGCCTTTTAGATTCAAGAAAATATTCATCAGGAGAATCTTCAGCTAGTGTCAATAAAAGAATATATACTCAAAAAAGCAAAAGATAGTTGAAGTGGTTGATTTTTTAAAACTAAGAAATCTAAAAGGAGCAGGAATAAGCTTAGAGCTTGCAAAACAGCATTTCACTCTCCCAGAGCTTTTAATGTGTGGGGGATATAAGACACCTGAACTTATAGAGCATTTTTCTATGGAACAAATTAAAAATGCAGAAAAAGCTAAAGTTAAAAGGTTTTTTAAATGATAAAATCTTTCCATTTGTTAAATGATGTGAGTTGATAAAATATGATAAAACCAAGAGCAACTAAACCAAGGATATATTTAAAAGCAAGAAAGGCAATAACCGGCAAAAGAGCCACGCCATCAGAACTTGGCTATAAAAGAAACCCAAAGACCGGGAAACTAACAAAGCCAGGCACAAGAGCATTTAATGAGAAAGTAGCTTTTACCGAACAAAATAGAGATTCATTGTTAAAAGTATATGAAAAGAAAATTAAATCATTGGAAAAAACAGTTGGTGCAAACAAAAAAGAACAAATGAAAATTGATTTAGATAAAAAGATTTATGAGCAAAAGATAACTGATTTAAAATTGAAATATAAAAGAAAGATATCTGATTTAGAAACACAAAGAACACACGATTTAGCAGTTGCAGAAAGAAGAAGATTAACGGCAATTAAGAAAAGACAAATGGAGAGTTGGACAAAAAAATTAAATACTGTCTTAAAAGCTTCAAGGAAAGGCACAGTTAAAGAGATAATGGATACTAAATTTAAAGATTTATTTTCTCAGGAAATTGACATTATAAATAAAATTTCAATTTATTCAAAAGCTGAAGCCAAACACGCTTATGAATCTATCTATCAAACATATGTTGAAGATTTTAATTCTGTGTTTCATAAAGGCTTTAAACCAACAGAATTAAAGAAAATGAGTGCAGATAATATTGTTGATTTCTTATCAGAAGTTTCTAAAGTTGCCAAACAGAAAAATGCAACCATGTATTATTCGTTTCGCAAAAGATTTGTTAAATAATTCTTTTATATTCTTTTTCTTTTATTAATTTATTATGAGCGATAATTGTTATGATGTGGTTATTGTTGGTGGAGGCGCTGCAGGACTTACTGCTGCTATCTATGCCTCAAGATATGGCTTAAAGACATTAGTCTTTTCTGATTCTTTTGGTGGAACAATAACCTATGCTCACAAGGTTTGTAACTATCCTGGCTTTACAGAAATCTCAGGAATGGAATGGTCAGAAAGAGTTCTTGAACAAGTCCAATCTCTTGATGTGGAGGTTATTTTTGAAAAAGTCATGGCAATTGACAAAAAAGAAAAAGTATTTATTGTTAATTCTGATCAAAGAACAGTAAAAGCAAAAAAAATAATTCTTGCAATTGGCAGATCCAGAAAAAAGCTAGGAGTAGATAGAGAAGAAGAGTTGACAGGAAAAGGAATAAGTTATTGTGCAACTTGTGATGGTGGCTTTTACAAAGGAAAAGTAGTAGGAGTTGTTGGCGGTTCTGATGCAGCTGTTACTTCTGCTCTTCTTTTGGCTGATATAGCTACCAAAGTTTATTTGATTTACAGAAAAGAAGAACTGCGTGCAGAAAAGGCATGGGCTGACCTTGCAAAAGCCAAGCAAAACATAGAAATCCTTTATAAGGCAGAGGTGGCTGAGCTTTTAGGGCAAGAAAAACTAGAAGGCATAAAGCTAAACACAGGAAAAGAACTAAAGATTGATGGCTTGTTTATAGAGATTGGCTCTGTTCCAAACACTGAGCTTTTGTCAAAGCTAAATGTTTCTCTAGATGAGAATAAATTTATAATTGTTAATAAAGAGCAAAAAACAAATATTGCAGGTATCTTTGCAGCGGGTGACGCCACAAACGCAAGTGACTTAAAGCAAGTAATAACTTCAGCAAGTCAAGGTGCGATTGCTGCATATCATTGTTATCTAGATATAAAGGAAAATGAATAGAAACACAGCTATAACATAACTTTAAATATAGTTCCTTTTCTAATCTTATATATTACAAAAGGAGAGAAGGTTATGCCAGAAGATCCAAAATTAACTAGATTATTTGATTCTTTAAATAAAAACTTGTATAGGACAAATAAGATTCTAGAGCTCTATAAGCCAGTGCAAGAGGTAATATCATCACTTGCTCAAGATGTTAAAGAGTTACAAGACATTAGCGAGAAAGAACCGCTTTTAAATTCTATAATTGAAGAAGAAATAAAAAAAAGAGAACTGATTTCCTTATATAAAAAAATGCTAATCCTTATAGAGAACATTAATGCAGAAATAAACGATTATGAGAAAAAAATAGCTGCAGGAGATGTTTTCCTAGAAAACTTCAGATGCTATAGACTAATGATATTTGAAAACTCTAAAAAATCAAAAGAATTTATAGAGAGGCTTGTTGAGTCTTTTGAAATTTCTGAATTTGTTCTAAAGTTTAATGTTGTAGGCACCATTGATCTTAATAATATAGCAGAGCACATAAAAGGAAGGAAAGTCGGAATTGACATTATTGTTCCTGCCACAAACATTAATCTGATATTTGACGAAGTATTAAAGGCACAGACCATGAAGTTCAGACTTGCTTCTGAAAGCCTAGTTATTTATTTTGAGAAAGACAACATACTTCAATTAGAAGCTCCAAGCAAGAAAATAAAAATAGCAGACACTATTGCTAAAGATTTTGGAGCAAAATTGGTTGATGAATAATTTGTTTTTTTAAAAAAAGCTAAGAGATTGTGGAAAAAAGGCTTTTTAATCAACAAAAACATTTGCTGTCTTTCCACCATCCCATGTTATTCTTGGTCTAATTTTTATTAACATTACTTTTTCTGAGTTATCATCTAGAAGTATTGCATAACCTTGGTCTTTTGGCATCTGTCCATAATATTTGTCCATAGGAATATTAAGATAGCTTGGCCTAATTGATGAGACAGCCATAATGTCCTCTTGAGAAGTCATTCTCATACTCAAGAAAAAATCACATTGCGAGATTGCCTCGTTATGTAATTTGTTTGGCCTTTGTGTTGCAAGAAGCAAAGATAACCCTGGCTGTCTTCCAACCCTGATCCATTGTAACAAAACATCAAGTGCCATTGAATGCCTGTCGCTAGGCATAAACATGTGTGCCTCATCAATCATCATCCAGATAATTGGCATCTCGCTTTCTTTTCTTCCGCCAGATAACAACCCCATTTCTTCTTCTTTTCTATAAAGCATTCTTTCTTCATATAGTCTTTTACCAAGTATTCCAACAATAAGTTCTCTAATTGATTCCATGCCAATTGCTTCTTTGTAAGTACTGGTATCAATAATAGTTATTGTTCCTGGCTTTGCAAACTCCTTCATTGTTGTCCCTGATCTAGAGAATAGCCCCCAGGATTTAGCAACAAGAAATCTATTATTTAAAGAGTTGATTATTTCTGATGATGTTTCTGTGTCTTTTTTTGCTTCGTTCATGATGTCGTCAATATCATAAAGATTTCCAACCTTGTTTTTTATTTTCTCTATAGTTCTTGAAAGCAAAGAAGACTCTGCATCTCTCCAATTAAGTCTAAATACTCCAAGCCAATCTTCAATATCCATTTGTGAAGTCCTTATTGAGAAACAACCATCATGTGGAAGATTTTTTTGTTCATAGAAGTCTTTCTTACCAAAAGGCACAAGATTTCTGATATCTATTCCTTCTGGTTTGAGATTCCATTTTTCAAGAAGCTTTGCATCTTCTTTGTTTGGATATTTCATGGTCCAGAATATTCCAACAGTGTCTATGACAATAACAGACAATCTTTCTTTAATTTCAAATGGCTGTTTTGCAAATTCTTCTATCAGAACAGACATAGTATAGCTATTATGGACAATAATGTTGTTTGCAACAAAATTATGAGTTTCTGGAACTGTTATATCATAAACTGTTTGTTTTTTGTTAATTTCTTTTATATCAATAATCTCGTCCCAGAAGATATCGCTAGTTGCAAGGTTTTTCAATTCTTTATTATTTTCGCAATTTGCAATTTTAAGTAGTTTTTCTCTAGATGGAGAATAGTTGATTGATGATCTTAATGATTTATAACCAAATCCTTTACCAACTGTCGCCCAGTTTTTTGGTCTGTAAATTTCCCAAATTTCTTTAGGTATTGTATCTACATTAGGATTGCTATTTTTTGTTTTTACTTTTTTTTGTATTTCTTCTTTTTTCCCAAAAAACCCGATTTTTTTAATAAATTCTAAATTTTGAGAAGACAAGATTTTTAGTTCATAGTTTGGTAATTTTTTAGTTTTTTTTGTTCTAATTATTGAAAGCAATCCAAATCTTAAAAGCAAACTTTGGACTTGTTGTATTAGTTTAGGAGATGAAGATGAATAAGAAATATTATATTCTTTTTTATTTTTATCAAAATGGATGGTGCCATCACAACTAAATAATCTATTTAAAAATATAGAAAGTTGTTCTTTAGGTAATTGAAATATAGTTTCTGGAATGAATTTAGTATCTGATTTTACATTATATAATCCAAGAGAATCAAAATATTTCCTTAAACTGTTTTTTTCTTTGCCATTTTCAATTTTAGATATTCTTAAGTTATTGCGACCATGAGGCGATATCTTTAGTCCTTTATCAAAAGAATAAATTACATTTTTGAATTCTGAAATGATTTTTTCATCATTATTGCAAAACAACACAAATCCATTCCCTAAATGGCCCTCTGCGATTAAATATGCTAATAATTTAACTTCACAATCACGAAGCTTTTTGTTGCCAAATCTAGGCACCTCTCTAGGTGTAGCAATTCTGCTTCCTTTTTTTAAATCTTTAGTTTCTTTCCAACCACATACTGTTAATAATGGATGATTTGGGGTTAGTTTTATTTTTTTCCCGCTTCTTAATGTTATTTCTAATACTTTGTTTACCGTGCGTTTGTAGAATTGTTCTTTTTTACAACATTTTAATTTCAGGTTTTTTTGTAAGGAAATTATTTTTTTATTCTCCTTTCCTAAGTCTTGAATAGGTATCTCTCTTCCGTCTTCTAAGGTTATGAGTGTATCTCCTGTCAGGCATTTGCCACCACCTCTTTTTCCACAAACTATCGCAACATGTGAACGAGAGACATCCATTAATACTTTTTTGCCAAGAACAGGCTCATCTCCGCTGGACACTACAACCTTGCCTATATAGCCAGTAGCCTTCTTTCCATATTTCTTTATTTGGCTTTGGTTTCTTCCAACAATAATTTCTTCAGATTCAAAATCAATTGCCATATTTTATCATATTTTTAATAATTGGTTTTATTATTTTTCTAATATCTACAAAATAAGCAATAGCAAAACTAGCTATTACTAATTTATGGATAGTATCAAAAATCACAACCATAAATATATATAATAGATGAATTTAAAAATACTAAAGAAATAGAGAAATAAAGACCTTAGTCAGTCTTAAATTCTGTTTTTTTCATTTTCTTTGGTATAACATAGTAGTGTTTTGCTTTACACACTGTACATTCTGCATTAAACACTGGTTTTTTATTCTGTTTTTTTACGGTTGCAATGTGCTTTGCCATTCCACCATAGCCTTTCTTGTGCTTTCTAACATTTTTTCTAGTGCCTACTGCTAAGGTTCTTGCACTTCTTGATTTGTATTGTGAAAGCTTGTGAGGTTGGTGTTTTTTACATTTTTTACAGTATGCCTTTATTTGCTTTGGTATCTTCATATATAATCATTTTTGTTTGTAATTATTAAAAAAAGAGTCTGTTTTTAGCTTACTCTATATAATATATATTGTCCCATATTTATTTAAAAAGATTGCCTATATTAATTTCAATAGGAGAATGTGAAAAACACATGAATTTAGAAAAATATAGAAAGGATTTTCCAATATTAAAAACGATATATTTAGATAATGCAGCAACAAGCCTTAAACCTCTTTCAGTGATTAAAGCTACCGATTATTATTATAGAAATTGTCCAGTTAATATTCACAGAGGTGTTTATAAGTTATCTCAAGAAGCAAGCGTTGTCTATGAGGATTGCCACCTAAAACTTTCTAAGTTTTTTAATTGTTCTCCAAAAGAAGTAATATTAACTCACAATAGCACAGATTCGTTAAATATGATAATGTATATGCTGTATAATAGCAATTATTTCAAGAAAGGAGACGAGATTCTAACAACAGTCTATGAGCATCATGCAAATCTTGTGCCTTGGCAGTTTCTTTCTCAAAAGCTTGGTTTGAAATTAAAGTTTGTAGAGATAAAACAAGACCTTACTTTTGATATCTCTGATTTTAAAAAGAAAATAACAAATAGAACAAAGCTAATAACAATTGCGCACATCTCAAACACAACAGCAGTTATTGCTCCAATCAAGGAGATTGTGGATATTGCAAAAGAGAGAAATATCCTTGTGTGTGTTGATGGTTCTCAATCTGCACCACACAGAAAAATAGACTTTAAAAAACTAAATATTGATTTTTTTGTTTGCACGATGCATAAGATGCTTGGACCAACAGGGGTTGGGGTGTTGATTGGCAAAGAAAAATACTTAAACAAATTTTCGCCAGCAAAGTTTGGTGGGGACATGATTGCTCACGTTACTTTGAAAAAATCAACATGGAACAACTTGCCAAACAAATTTGAAGCAGGCACACCTAATATTGCTGGGGCCTTTGGAACTCTTGCAGCAATTGATTATTTAGAAAAAATCGGCATGGATAATATTGAAAGACAAGATAAGATTCTAACAGACTATGCACTTGATAAATTAAATGATGTATCTGGTCTGAAACTTTACAATCCTTGCGATTCTAAAAAGCAAGGCTCAATCGTGCTTTTTGATTTGAAGGGCATAAAGTCAAGAGAGCTCTCATCTCTTCTTGATGAATATGGCAATATTGCAACTCGTGCTGGCATGCATTGTGCTGAACCTATAGTTTCCCGGTTAAATAAGGATGGGCTTGTTAGAGCATCTTTTTATTTCTATAACACAAAAAAAGAAATAGAGAAATTAGCTGAGACTTTGAAAAAAATAAAAAAAATAATTTGATGTCTTGGATAGGGTTATAAAGATAGATTTGTATTTTTTTTTGAAATCGCTTAATATTCATAAATATCTAGTTTATTAAAAATTTGCAGTAAAAATGTCTGTTTTTAAACATTTTGTTTATGTAAATATATAATTCAAAAATACATCTATTTAAAGGGGGATGATATACAATGAGCGAAATAGAAGGAAACACAATATACATCGGAAAAAAAGGAACAATGTCCTATGTATTAGCAGTGATAACACAATTTAATCAAGGCACAGATAATGTCACAATAAAGGCAAGAGGTAAGACCATCTCTAAAGCCGTTGATGTTGCTGAGATTGTAAAAAACAAATTTGTTAATACTGTCAAGGTATCTGAGATTGTTATTTCAACAGAAGAGATAACTACAGAGAATAACACCCCTATGAAAGTATCAGCAATAGAAATAAAATTATGTAAGTAATTTTTATAACTTACTTTTCTTTTTCTTTTATTTTAAATCAAGTTTATAAACTCTTTGTATCAGTATTTGATAAAAAAGCAATATTGATAATTATGGCTAAAAAATTTACGAAAATTAAAGTACTGAAACCAAAATCAACATCAACACCAAGAAGGAAAATCTCTATTAAGCCAAATTTTTCTAAACTAAGAAAAACATTAATTGTTGCAGCATTGGCAGGTGCTATAGGGGTAGGTGGATATAGGGAAATAGTTGTAAAGCCAAAACAAACTGCGAAAATAGAATATTATAGAAAGATTGCAGAATCAAAAACATTAACAAATAAAAAACCACAGAACTTAGAAAGTTTTTACACAGATGAAGTACTTAGTATTTTTAGCCCATTGGTTTCTAAAGGCCCTTCAAAAGTTAAACAGCAAGATATTAATTTAGCAAATAATGAACTATTAAAGCATAAAGGTGTTGTTTATTTTGACCCTGTCGATGGGGTTGTAGTTTTGCGACCATATACTGATTTTGGTAAAACTCAATCAGAGGCTTATAATGTTATAAAAGAAGCAAAAGGATTTAGGCGTGTTTGGCTTGATAAAAAAGCTTATGTGCCTGCATATGATGCAAGAACAAACTTAAATAGCAAAAAACCAAATTTTAAATTAATTAGAAGAAATATAGAGAAAGCAAATGATATCATAATGAAAAATGGTGGACTAAGAGAAATAAGATTAGAAACTGTTCAAGATAAATCCAACACTCTAAAACACAGATTGGTTTTATATAATAAATTAACTGCTGAAAAAGTTTATGACTTTTAAATTTAATTAACGATTAACCTAGGGATTGGTAGCCCCATTTCCTGAAAGGAACTATTTATTTTTGAAAGCAAGGTTTTATTTTTTATTTGAAAATTACCTGTTTTGGAAATGATTAATGTCTCATCATTTTCTGTAACTCTTTCAAGAGTATTATATTTTATGTTTCTTAGGATATTGTCTATTGTAGAAGAATAAAACTTAGTATTTTTATTTTGCATAAATTTTGGGATTTCTTCAATTAAAGAATTAATAAGCGAATATTCTGTTAAATATTGTAAGAAAAGAGGGTTTGTTTCAAGAGCTTTAGAATTTTCAAAATTGCCAACAGAATAGCTACCAAGAGTGCTAATGTTAATTGATTGTTCAATTACATTTTGTCTTTCAAAAAGAGTGTTAATTATCTTTGAAACAAAAGATTCTTGTTTTTTACAGCTCCAGACAAGGTTTGTTTGATTTTCTAATATTGTTAGATCCTTGTCTTTTAAAAGCCTTAAAGCATCAGCAAGCAATATTTTCTCTTTTTGCCCTTTAGAGAAAGGGCCAACAACCATCTTAAATAAGCCATTTTGCTTTTTGTAGTTTTCTCTGTTCTCTTTTAGTTCGTGATTATTATGATATTCTCTTGCCCAATAATCATCACAAGAAATAAAATAAAAACCAGATTTTTTAAATTCAACTTCTACAAGAGATGATGGCATAACATTCTCTTGTAAAGTTGAAAGGGGTTTGCAGCAAGCACAATTTATGGTTTCAAAACCAACATTATTGAAATTTTTAGTTAAAAGGTGTGGTAAAATATTAGAGAAATCTAGATTAATATGGTCTTTAATAAATTTTTCTTTGGTCTGGTAATAGAAATTATTCGTGTTTGTTAATATTAATTCTTTATTGAAAAACTCATTTTCAAAAAGTATATTTAGTATTTGATCATTTTTAATATTTGTCTCTGGTTTTAGCCTTAAGATATTACTTAATATTAATTTCTTTGTTAGTGGCTCTATTAATCTTATTTTCTCAGAATAATTTAAATTTTTTGTATAGTTTTTTATTGCAAAATGTATGTGGTTTTCATTATTTATTTTTCTGATGTTCCTTTTAAAAACGCAAAAGGAATCATAGTAACTCCAATTATTTCTTATTAAAAACTGTCTTTCAGGTTCTATTAGAATAATATTTTTTCCTGTTGCCTGTTGAAGTATTTTAGAACACTTAGAAAGTAGTTCAAAGTCTCTTGCAATAATTTTGGTCTTTTTGTCTAGGGATTTAAGAGAAATATCTTTTTTAAAATCAGAAAGCAATTGTGATACTAGCTCTTTTTCTAACTCTACAATAAAATATGGATAATATGTTGCTTTGTGTATTAATTCATAGTTATTATTAAGAGGGTCTCTACCAAAGTAGAGAACCACTCTTGCCCTGTCTTTTTCATAACTACTATTAAGTAAACACAATTTATGCTCCATGGCTATTATTCAACTCCACAATTTCTAAAATATCATTGGCAGATGAATATATGTAGTTCAAACAAACAGGGGGTGTTTTCGGGGGGGTAGGTGTCCAGTGCAAAGTTTATAAATATTGTGATTTTATAAAAGGTTCTGTAAAAATCCTTTTTTAGAAATTTTTTAGAAACAATTCGCACTATTTTTTGGACGTCTTGCAAGAGCAAGTTCCAAAGCTTCTTAATATACTTTTAAAACTTATCGGTTATAATATTTTTATACTTAATGATTATTAAAAAAAAGAACAATAATTATTAAAATTGAAAAAAGAAAAGGAGGAAGAACATGTTTGATTTTAAAAAGATTGCAGTAATATTTTCATTAGTTTTGTTATTGGGAACAGTTTATGCACAAAGTTATATGGTTGATGAACTATTTAACAACCCAGAGTTTGCAAAAGAACAATACAATGCCAATCTTGATAAGATGCCAGGAGCTTTAAGAAAGTTTGCAGGTAATGAAAAGATACAAATAAATGTAGATTATGGAACAGAGATAAAAAGCATAACTCTTGTAATGAAAGAAGGAGCAATAGATTCCTATTCTACTGATGGAACAGTAAATCCAACATTAATTGTAGACACTGACCCACAAACAATAGAAAATTTAATTAAAAGCAACACACCTGTAAAAGATTTTAAACAAGCAGTAAAAGACAAAACCATAAGATATCGTTCTGTTGGTGTCTTTAAGAAAATCAAGTTTGGCTTTGCTAGATTTGCTTTAAATTTCTTTAAATAAAATAAGTAAAATACTTGGGGATACTGGGATTTGAACCCAGGTCAACAGGTATCTCCTTTTTTTCTAAGAATATGTTTTCTTAGCATACCTGTAACTTTCAATCATCTGTTTCTAAAAAGAAACATCTTGCAAAAAGTTTAAAAATCTGGAGCCCGCTAGGCTAACCGGACTACCCCATATCCCCTTTTTGTAGTATATAATTTATATAAAAAAGTCTTTATATACTTGTTGCTTTTAACAAAAACCAAAAGCAATATAAAATAATCCTGAGATATTATTTATTGTATTATGATTCTAAACTATTCTAATTGTTTTTCAGTTATTGATAAAGACCAAAAGGCAAATATTGACCAAACAAAAGAAACAAATATTAATGACTATAGTTTAATCACTCATGGCCACTCTGATCACATCTCAATTACAAACCAAAAGATATTTACAACAAAAGAAACAGCCTCATTTATTGACCTGTACACAAAAAGAGAAATGTCTTATTCTTTTGTTAATGGCAACACCTTAAATTTAACAGACAACATTAACCTTTCTGCTCTTGATGCTGGCCACATTCTTGGAAGTAAGATGTTTTATCTAGAGAGTAAAGACAAGTCTGTTCTTTATACTGGTGATTTTAAAATGCAGGACTCTCTTCTCTTAAAAGCAGCAACACCAAAAGAAGCAGACATTCTGATATTAGAAACAACATTTGGCAAAAAGGAATTTTCTTTTCCAAGAAGAGAGCAGGTCTATGAGGACTTTGCAGAGATGATAACAAAGGATATTAAAAACAACAGGTTAGTATTGATTGGTGCTTATTCTCTTGGAAAATCTCAAGAGCTAATAAGATTTGTAAATGATTATCTTAAAGAAACGCCACTAGTCACAAAGAAAGCATTTGAATTTTCTAAAATCTATGAGGATTTTAATATTTCTTTAGGTAAATATGAACTATTAGATCATAATATTTCAGAACACAATATCTTGATTGTTCCAATGAATCTGATCAACAGAGATTTAATAAGGTGCCTAGAACACCAACAAAATAGAAAAGTTTCAAGTTACTTAGCAACAGGCTGGAAGCATTATCGTTCAGGAAAATGCATTCCAATTTCAGATCATTGTGATTATCAGGATCTTTTAGATTTTGTTAAGGCCGTAAACCCAAAAAAAGTGTTTACAATGCACGGCTTTGCAAACGAGTTTTCAAAAACAATAAACAAAGAACTAGGTATATGGTCAAGACCAATTACTGATCTTTCCCAAATTTCAATTTCTGATTTTTTCTAAAACTAATATAATCTAGCATTGAAATCTTCAAGCTTTTGTGTTTCGTTTCTTTCATCAGTTCTTGATTTTAAAATTAAGGATAACTCTGCAAGGTTTTCTTTAAAATCAATAAGGTTCATTTCTCCGCTTTTATATCTGTTTAGAAGAGTATTATGTATTTCTGCTTGTCTTTTCTTTCCAAATGCTGTCTTGACAAGATTATCTTGATTTAATAATTCCATTAAGACCTCCATCTTTTGTCTTTCAATAACAAGCTCTTCAATCTTTTGTTTTAGGTTTTCAAGTTGTCTTTCTGTTGCTCCTTTTTTCTTATAGTTAAGAACCATTTGCTTATATTTTTCTATCTCTTCGTTTGTCTTTGCCACATCAATTAGTTTGTCAACATTCATCAAATTTCTTCTAGAGATAACTGCTGCAAGATCTATCTTGTTTGTTTTTTCAAGAACTGGAATTGCATTGAAGTTTTTATTTTCTTCTTCTCTTATTGTTTTGTTTTTTGTACTAAATAAGTTTTTAAAATTAAATGCCATTTTTATCACCTTTATATACCATATAGTTTGTTAATATTTAATAAACATATTTATTTTTTCAATATTTCTAAATACTCCAATTCTTGGCTGTGTAATATTATTTTTAGGTCTTCTCTAGAAATGTCTGGTTTAGTCACACAGATTTGATCAAACAATGCAGCCCTATATTCTATTATTCTCTTAAATTCTTTTTTAGAAATGCCTACAAGATTACAAAGTTTTTCTGCAAAGTGAGAGGTCATAACATCTACTGAACAACCATTGCATTCCTCATCTTTGTAAATGTTATTAAGATTGATATTTCCTACTTTTGAAATTTCAGTAATCTGAGAAAGTTTTCTTATAGTTTTTCCAGAAAAAAATTTCTTTTTTAAAATTATTATTATATCAAGAAGTGGGAGAACCGTTTCTGGTATGTCCATTGGTTTGTTTAGCAATTTAATGACTGCATCTTCGCTATTGTTTGCATGTAATGTCGCCATACAACCTTCGTGGCCAGTATCCATTGCAACAAATAACCCTTGAACTTCTCTTGCTCTTACTTCTCCAATAATTACTCTATCAGGTCTCATTCTTAATGTATTTATGGTTATTTCATATAAGCTCTCTTCATTAGAGATATCAGAGATAAGAGAAACAGAATCATTAAAATTGCTAATATCTAACTCTGCAGTGTCTTCAATTAATATTACTCTTTCATTATTATCTATAAAATCCATTAAAACATTTAGAAAAGTTGTTTTTCCTGAGCCAGTACCGCCACATACGAAAAGATTTGCAGGTTTTACTTTAAATCCTTCAATAACTGTCCAAAGATATGCTGCGGTATAAGAGTCTATAACATCATTATTGATTAAATCAATTATAGTTAATGGTTTTTTTGTGAATTTTCTTATAGTTATTGCATTAAAATCACAAACTGCTTTTGAGACAATATTTAATCTTGATCTATCTGGTAAAGTTCCATCTATAAATTCTCTTTTTTTAAAGTCTCTTTTTACTGTGTTTTTAAAGACTTCAATAAGTTTTTCATATTCTTTTTCTTTAAATTTTATCCCTGTTAGTGTCTTTTTTTGTTCTCTATCAATAATAAACACTTTATCAAAATCATTAATTATTATCTCTTCAATATTTCTTTGTTCAAATATTTTGGTTAGCTGTCTATAGCCCATAAAGTAATTTACTATGTAATCTGATAATTCTTTTTCTAGAAATTTAGAAAGAAGTTGTTTTTTTTCATCTATTATTTCGGAACCGTATATTATATCTTCAATATTGTTTAGTCTTAAAAGTTCTTTGATTACTTGTGATTTATCAGATGTGTTATTTTTAAGAAAATATTCAGAGAGATCTTTTATTGTTAAATTGTTTTTTTTAATATTTTCTATAATTTTTTGAAAATCAGGATTATAATATTCATATTTGTTTTTTGTCATAATCTCTCCATTTTGTGCTTATTATTTTTAAGATGTATTTCTTTTTAAATGTTATTATTATCTATTATATAGTAAACAACTGATTAATAACTGATAAATTATGGCAGAAAGAAGAGATATTTTTAGTGAGATTAATAGTAATAAACTAAAAACCGTATTTTTATTTATTGGTTTTTTTGCATTTATATTTTTACTTGCCATTGCAATAAAGTACATCTTTAATTTTACAGGTTTTGGAATATTGTTTATTGCTGGTGTTATTGCAATAGTTTATGCAATTATTGGTTATTTTCTAGGTGACAAAATTGTTTTAGCAACAAGTGGCGCAAAAGAGGCTGATGAGAAGAAACATGTTTATCTTATTAATCTTGTTGAGGGCTTGTCTCTTTCTGCGGGAATACCAAAACCTAAAGTTTATGTAATTGAAGATAAGTCTCCAAATGCGTTTGCTACTGGAAGAAATCCAAAGCATTCATCTATTGCTGTAACTACTGGTCTTTTAGAGATGATGAATAGGCAAGAACTAGAGGGAGTAATTGCTCATGAGATGTCTCATATACAGAATAGAGATATACAGGTTATGACCTTTGTTTCTGTTCTTTTTGGTATTGTTTCAATAACTTCAGATATTGCTTTAAGAGGGATGATTTATGGTGGTAGTGGAGATCGAGATAATAAGAATATACCTTTGTTAATTCTTGCAATTGTTTTAGTTATTCTTGCTCCGCTTATTGCTTTTATTATTCAAATGGCATTATCTAGAAACAGAGAATATCTTGCAGACTCTTCAGCAGGAAAATTAACACGATATCCTCAAGGGCTTGCAAGTGCTTTAAGAAAGATTTCTGGATTTAATCAGCCAGTAAAGAATGCAAGTAAAGGCACTGCTCATCTTTATATTGCTAATCCTCTTTCATCAGGTGGGTTGTCAAATCTGTTCTCCACTCATCCACCAATACAAGAAAGAATCAAAAGACTAGAGGCGATGTAATTTTCTTTTTTCGCACTGGACATCTACCCTCAAAAGCTTTTTAAACTACTAATTCTATAATATATTTATAATAATTAGAAATGTGTAGTTTATGCGGTTACACATATTTAAAAACTGTTTGATTATTAACTTATTTGGTGATAAACTATGCCAAATATGACTCTAAGTATTTCGCAAGAAATGTATGATAAAATGAAGAATTATTCTGAAATAAGGTGGAGTGAAGTTGCAAGAAAAGCATTTGCCGAAAAAATAAATCATATGGAAATGCTTGATGACTTAAAAGAAGTTACGCAAGCAAGAAAAGAATATAAAGAAGGGAAAGGGATTAAATTTTCTGATTTAAAAAAAGAGATGGGAAGGATATGACCTTTGAGATTTATATTACAGAAAAACAAAAGAAAATATTAAAATCATTAGACAAAAAAATCGAAGATCAAATATTTAAAAAACTAGAGCAATTATCTGAAAACCCAGAACTAGGAAAACCACTGTCACACGAACTAAGCGGTTGTAGAAGTTTACATATAGGAAATTATAGGGTTATTTATGAATTTAAATCTGATAAAATATACATTCTTTCTGTAGGGCATAGAAAATACATATATACTTATTTTAACCCAGAAACAAATTCAGAATTTACAAATGTATTAAAATCCCCTCAATTGAAAATATATTATATAACTGCAGGGAAAGAAACTAATGATAAGAAATTTATGAAGTTTATTAAAGAAAAACTAGATGAATATGAAACTATAGAAGATATAGAATATGTTAAGAAAATAAGAAAAAAATTAAAAAAAGAGAAATTAATTACTGAAAAAGAGTTATTGAAAGAATTAAATTTGGAGTAAACATGGAACAAGATATTAATAACATTGTTGAGCAGATGCTTAATACCTATAATAAGAATCAAGTCTTTATTTCTCGTCTTAGATCTCTTAATATCTCTGAAGTAGCTAATCCTTATAATCCTGAAGAAAAACTGATAGAGAACATTTCATATGAAAGAAACTTTTCTTTAAAAGTTGCAGGTGTTGATTCAGGGTTTGTGTCTAAGCAACTAAATTTTGCAAATATTACAATCATAAAAGAAAGCGGGGTGTTTTTTGATTATCAAGACGGGGAATTAAAAGACTATAGGTATTTTCCAAACATGTATAATCTGCCAAAACCCTATCTTTCAAGTTCTTCATTAGAACTAGAAGAAATAATGTGGAACACATCTATTTCTCGCTTAGAAAAAGAACTGCAAATTTCTTCACTAATTCTTGGACAATGCAACAACGTCCCCGACCTTCTTTTGTTTGACGGCTCCATAATTCCTCAATACATCAACAAGCCAACAAGGGATTGTCCTCAAAAAAAGAAATACGAGTATTTGCTTTCTAGATTCTTGTTTGTTTACAAAGAAGCAAGAGAGAAAAAGATTTTCTTAGCAGGTGCAATTGAAGACTCTAGGGCAAATCGTTTCTTTTCAGTTTTAAAAGAAGAAATCTTTAATGATCAAAATTTTGACTTTGAGTTATTTGATGCTTTTTTAGTTTTTTCTCTGCTTTCTAAAAATCAAAGAACAGGTGTCTTTAAATATTCCAAGGATCCTAAGTCCCACCCAATACTTTCTGATTTCCCTGAAGAGATAAGGGACAATCTCTATTGTTGTTATTTGAAACTTTCAGATAATGATTATCCTCTAAGGCTGGAGTTTGTTTATTACAAGGAGTTTGGTCTTTCTCTAAAGGACTACACAGAAAAGCTTGTTCAAATGGTGTCTGAGATATCTTCTTTTAACCCAAAATACACCTACCCTTCAGTTTTAATAGAGGCAGACATAAGAAGTCGCTTGACTCTTCAAGAAATAGATCTAATTACTAACAAGATACTTGAGAAAACCAAAAGTTATGGCTTTAGATTTCCAAGAAGAGAGTCCAGAGTGTTCTAAAGTTTCCTTTCCTATTTTTTTGTGCTTAAAAGTTAAAAAATCAAACACAATCATTTATTAATAAGATAGTTGCAAAACTAATACAGATATATAAAATTTAAAGGAAAATGGTGATAGGTTATGATGCTTTTAGATGTTCTTGAGTTTTCAGGAGTACTTACGGCTTGCGTTGTTTGTACAATATACTTAGCAAGAAACAAAATTCGCTTATAGACCCTAATTTTTGATAAAAGCCTATTTTTTTTGCTAAAAAACAACCAATGGTTAGGATTTCTAACCAAAAAACTTCTTTTTCTAAAAAAAGCGAAAGCGATCTTTTTATATTAAAGTCATGACTATATCATGATATACTATGACAGATAATGACACAGACAAGACTAAAAGAATGTTCCTTGAGCAATTGTTAGGAAATCAATTCAAGGAGTTAGGGTTGTCTGACTTAATGGCAATTCAGGAAAAAACTCAAGATCCTTTAGTCCTTTCTGTTCTGGTCTTCAAGTTACTTGAAGAAAGAAAGGAAACCAACAGAATCTTAAGTGAAATCAATGAAAAGTACGAAAAGTTACAATCTTCCATACAAAATAAAAACACCTCAAATAATAACCTAGAAATTGTTCTTTTGCCAGAAACAGACGAACGGATTATCAGCTACATAAAGGAGCATGGAAAAGCTGATGCCGAAGAAATCAAAGAAATGTTTGGCTATAAAGGAACAAATGCTGCAAGTCAGAGATTAAATAACCTAGTAAAAGCAAACCACTTACAGAAAGTCAACTCTGGAAGAAAGGTTTATTTTGTAGTTAAGTAAGTTTTAGAATAGAAATGGTAATAGATTTTAAAACCCCCAATTTGGTAATAGAACTGCAAAAGGAACTTTTCCTTCCTTTTTTCTGCCGATAGTAATATTCAAATAAAAAAGAGAAAAAGATTTCTATTCTTTTCTCTTTTCTGCCTATTTTAATAATTAAGATTGCTCATATAAAAATCTAAAGAGCAATTTCTTTTTTAGGTAAAAACCTAATTAATAATTTCTATTTATAATATATTTGTTTCTTACATATCTATAAAATTTAAAAAGGTGGAAAACATATGAAAAATAAAAACTCAATTTTATATATTATAATAGGAATATTACTGGTAGGGTTATTTTTTGTTTTTCTTACAAATACTAATTCTAATAAAGCCCCTGTAGTAACAACCACTACTCAAGACCCAAACACCAACACTCCAACAACAATCAATACAAAAACCCGGACTCAACCAGTTTATTTTAAAGGCTCTGATTTTTTAGTTTTAACTAAAGAAGACATGTTGCTTCTTTTACAGCAAGGCTCAACAAGCTCTAGTAGAAATGAAGGGCTGAAGTCTCTTTCAGTAGGGGGTGCCATGACTGATGGTGCTCCTGCTCCAGTAGTAATGGAGAGTAGCTATGATTCTGCAACTGGAGTTTCTCAAGACTATTCCGGAACTAATGTCCAAGTAGAAGGCATTGATGAAGGAGATATTGTTAAAACAAACGGAGATAAGATCTTTATTGGCAAAGATCACAAGTTAATAGTTATAAACAATGTTAATCCACCACTTAATGATATCTATGATTTGATGATTTCAAAAGAACCAAAAGATAATAGACATTATTTATATTATACCCCTGAAGAAACAATCCAAACTATATTGCTTGATCAAGATTTACTATACCTAGTAACTACAAAATATCACTTAGAGTCAAAGTTTGATAATTCTTTGCTTTACCCTCAAAGATTATCAATACCAACAACAGTAGTTACAACTTACAAGATAAAAGAAAACGCCCTAGAAGAGTTAAGTAAAATTGAAATTGATGGTATGTATTATCAATCAAGATTAAAAAACGGCTATGTCTATCTAATCACAAACAACTATAGTTTCTATTATGCTAATCCAATATTATTAGATGATATAATAATCAACCCAATAATAGAAACAAAAGCAGGAAAAGTTTCAAGCACAGAAAGAACTGTAGTAATGCCAAAGGATGGAACGCCAGAAAATAAAAACATGTATACAGTTACAACTTTAAAATATAGCGATTCTAAGGATTCAGTGATTGATTCTCTAGACCTATTACTTGATTATTCCAGCACAATCTATATGAGCGAAAACAACCTGTATATTGCTCATAAGGAAAACCAATATTGGGGCTGGAGATTGTATGGCTATTATAATAACAATATAGATGTCTTTAAAGAAATCTACAAAGAAATTTATCCAAGTTCAGTAAAATCCCAAATAGAAAAGAATATTGATGACCCTGAAAAGCTTTTAGAGATCTTAAATGACTATTATAATTCTTTAGATGAAGATAAAAAAGAAGAATTATACGATGATATACAAGATGCAACAGAAAATTATTATCAAAAAAAGCAAAAAGAAAGAGAAAAGACTTTCATCAACAAGATAGAGTTAAAGGCAGATGGTAAGCTTGGAGACATAACAACTGGCTTTGTCCAAGGAGATCTTCTAAACCAGTTTTCTTTAGATGAAGATAAGGATGGTTATCTAAGGGTTGCAATTACATATAGAAATGAAGATTACAAAAACGAAAATGCAATAGTAATTCTAGATTCATCTCTTGAAAAGTATTCTGAGCTTGATGGCTTAGCAGAGGATGAATCAATCTATAGTGTAAGGTTTATGGATGATAAAGTCTATTTAGTTACCTTTAGACAAATGGATCCTTTCTTTGTTATAGATTTAAGTGATAGAAAGCACCCAGAGGTTTTAGGTTTCTTAAAGATACCTGGTTATAGCAATTACTTGCATCCAATAAGCGATACCTTAATACTTGGTGTTGGTCAAGACACAAAAACCAACAAGTGGGGTGGTGTCTCTCAAGCAGGTGTAAAAGTAAGCTTGTTTGATGTCTCAGATTATAAAGACCCAAAAGAAGTCTCAACTTATGTTGTTGATACTGATAACTCTTACACACCAATACAAAACGATCACAAGGCCTTCTTATATATTGAAAAGAACAATCTAGTAGTAATTCCAGTAAATGAATATTACAATACTAGAGAGCCAGGAATGAATTTCTATGTTCTTGAGTTAACAGAAAAAGATATTGTTGAAAAAGAGATTATCAATCACAAAAACAGTCAAAGCTGGTATAGTGGCATCTTAAGATCTTTGTATATCGGCGATGAGCTATATACCATCTCAGACAACCAGCTAGTAACCTACAACTTTGAAACCGAAGATAAGACAAAAGTTAGCTTAAACTAACTTTTCTTTTTCTATTTTTTTGAAAATTGCGAATTGGCAGTCACCAATTGAAATTGAGTTGTTGACAAATTGTCAACAACTGAAAATGCCTGCTTCTGATGGTAAATACTACAAGACAGATTGTGCCAACTTAGAAGGTCTTTTTAGAATTATTCAATCTTCTTCCAACACTACACATCTTAGCAATAGGGCATTCCCTACATTTTGGCTTTCTAGAAAAGCAGATATTTTGCCCAAGTGTTACAAAAAGATAATTTGTTTTATTCCATAGCCTTTTAGGCAAAACTTCTCTTAAGGCCTTTTCTGTTTCTGGTGGATTTTTTGTTTTTACTATCCCTAAGATATTAGTAATTCTATGTACATGTGTATCCACACAGATTCCTGGCTTACCAAAGGCAACAGAAACAACAAGGTTAGCTGTTTTTCTACCAACTCCAGGAAGCGTTAACAATTGCTCAATCTCATCAGGCACTTTACCTGCAAATTTCTCATTAACCACTTTAGGTAATTCTTTTAAGTGCTTGGCTTTAGTCTTATAAAACCCAACTGGGTATAGCAGTTTTTCAAGTTCTTTTTGAGATATCTTTTCTAGGTCTTTAAAGCTTTTGACTTTAAGAAACAGCCTTTTGCAAACAACATCTGTTGTCTTGTCTAATGTTCTTGCTGAAAGAATAGTTGCAATCAAAACAAAAAAAGGCTTTTTATATTCTAAATAAACACTCTCAGCAAAAGGCAAAGGATATTTTTTAAGTGCTTTCTCAAGCACATAATAGATTTTGTTGATTTCTGCTGTATTCATGTTATTTTGCAATTTAAATGTATTTTTCTTTATTTAGTAAAAAATCTATGTTAATTGTAATTAACACAGATTCGAATCTATGTTAAGTAGACTTAACATAGATTTAAGTGGTATCTTAATTAGATTCTCTTTTTTTAAATGTGATTTTCTTGTTTGCTGTATAGTTCCAAACAAAACCAACACCTATAGCAATAACTTTTCCAATCATATAATGCAAGCCTATGACATCCACGCAAAGCTTTAACACTCCTAGATTGATCAACAATCCGATTAATGAAATAAAAGCAAACAATCCAAACTGTTTTGCAATTCTTTTGTCTTTGTCTTTAAAAGTTATGGTTTTTTGTCCAATATATCCTACAATAATACCTATACAGTATGATATTGTTGCAGAGATAAGATAGTTAATGCCAATAAACTCAGTAAATATAAAAAGCAAAGCCAAATCATAGACTGTTGCAATAATAGAAATAATTAAGTAACATATCAACACTTCACTAATTCTATTGATCAAAGGCATTTTTTTTATTATCTTTTTTACAACAAAATCAATTAAGCTCACATATATCTTAAATCCAAATACTTAATAAATATTTGTAAAATATATTTATATCAAACAAATAAGAAAATCAACATGGAATCCCACGAAAAGAAAAAAATTGTTAAAAATCTAAAATGGATGGCTTTCTCTAAGATTATAATTTATCTTCTTTCAATCATAACTATCACTTTGATTCCAAGATATTTAGGAGTAGAAGGCTATGGTCAATTAAACTTCATAATTTCTTTCGTTAGTATTTTTTCAATAATTGGCGATCTAGGGATAAATACTTTGATTATAAGGGATATATCAAAAAACACAAAAAAAGCCAAAGAATATTATAACAATCTTTTTTTATTTAGAATTATAATTTCGTTGTTATTTATTTTAGTTGTTTTTATTTTTGCTTTATTTCAAAAATCATCAACTATAGATTTAATTATAATTTATGCAATTGGCATGGGCTTTTTTTTATTAGGTAATTTTAATCTTTCATTTTTAATTAGTTTTCAAGAAAACAAATATCAAGCAATCTCTGATGCTATTCAAAAAGTTACATACACTTTAGGAGTGATCCTTGTAATTGTCTTGAACTATAAATTGTTTGGAATAATTGTAGCTAATGCAGTAGCTAGTGTTGTAGTGTTTGTTTTTTCTTTTTTTGCAATTAAAAAATTTATAAAAATTAAAAATCTAAAATTAAATAAAAAATACATTAAACAAAAATTAATATTGGCATCTCCTTTTATTTTTACATGCATTTTTTGGACAATTTATTTTAATATAGATAGAATATTTATTACTTATATAAGGGGCAATTATGCAACTGGTTTATATTCTATAAGCAATACATTTTTGGGTTTTCTTTTAAGTTTTATCGGTATTTTAAGCACTACATTTTTCCCAGTTCTTTCAAATGTTTCAAATAATAAACTGAAATTAAAATCCATAGTTGATAAATATTTATTGTTAATTTATTTGTTTTCTGCCCCAGCAACAATTGGTTGTATTTATCTTGCACCTCAAATAATAACTCTAGTCTTTGGAAGTCAATATCTTGGCGGTACAATTGCATTTCAATTAGTTATGCTTTTCTTTTTATTAAACTCTGTTGGCTTAGTTAATTATTATTTATTAATTACAAATAATTTAGAAAAATATTCTTTAAAGATTTTAGGTGTATCTACCGGAACAAATCTTTTATTAAATTTTATATTTGTACCTTGGTTAGGGATTGTTGGTGCAGCAATCACAACAATAATCGCAGAAGTTGTTATATTTATTTTAAGTTACAAAAAAATAAGATCTGATATAATCAAAATAGATTATTTCTCCCCATTAATAAAACCAGCGATTGCATCTGGAATTATGTTATTAGGGTTAATATTTTATAATTATTTTTATCCAATAGGGGTATTACACAACAAGTTTGATGTGTTAATTTCTATTGCAATTGGTGTGATAATCTACATATCAACATTATTTATAACAAAAACAATAACTCTAAAACAAATAAAAGAAACAATAAAAATTTAGTAATGATTTAATTAATTATATTAAAAGAACCGTTTTGCAAGTTTTTTTAATCTAGTCTATAATATTCATTTATATCCATTTGGGTGCATTTTGTGCCAATTATATGCTTTAGAAATAATGGTTTTAATATCTGAATATTTTGGTTCCCATCCCAGTTCTTTTTTAATTTTTGATATATCTGCAAGAACAATAGGAGGATCTCCTGCTCTTCTTTCTGAGTTTTTTATAATAGCATTTTTGCCAATTGTTTTTTGAGCCATATCAATTATTTCTGTAACTGAAAAGCCATTTCCACTTCCAACAATAAAAATATTTGATTTGTTATTTCTTTCAAGATAGTCTAATGCAAGAATATGTGCTTGTGCTAAATCAGTTACATGTATATAATCTCTTACTCCTGTCCCATCTTTTGTATCAAAATCGTTTCCAAAAATATAGAATTCTTTTTCTGAAACAATTGATTTAATAACTTTTGTAATTAATTGTATTGGGGGATTACGTTCTGGCCCAATTTCACCCTCTATATCTGCTCCTGATACATTAAAGTATCTTAGTGCTATATATTTAAAATTATGAGCGACTTCAAAAAAATGTAATATTCTTTCTACAACTAGTTTGGTTTCTCCGTAACTGTTGATAGGTTCTAGTTTTGCATCTTCTGTAACCGGATTAGTTTTTGGTATTCCATAGACTGCGGCACTAGATGAGAATATTATTTTTTTTATGTTACATTGATTCATGCAATTAAGAAGAGTTATAGTGTTAACTACATTATTTTCATAATATTTTTCAGGATGATACACAGATTCTGCAGCATCAATGTATCCTGCAAAATGTATAACTGCATCTATTTTTTCATTAATTAGTGTTTCTTTCAGTAGTTGATAATCAGATAAATCTCCAATTATTAATTTTGAATTTGAAATTGCCTCTTTGTGTCCTGCTTCTAAATTATCAAAAACTATTGGATTATGACCTCTTTTTTTAAGTTCTTTAACAGTGTGGCTTCCAATATAACCAGCTCCACCA
This sequence comes from archaeon, assembly GCA_029563035.1. The sequence goes on from JAKQTP010000138.1 coordinate 406,711, forward strand.
CAAACAAGTATATTCATATATAACCTCATTTATAAAATTTAATAGTAACACTTAGTGTTATTTTAGTATTCTTTCTATTTGTTCTTTATCATTTATTATTTTATTAACCCCTTCTTTTAATGTTATTGGATTAAATTCAGGATATATTTTTTTAAGTCTTTGTATGTCTGTTCTTTTTTCAAAAGTACCATCTGGTTTTGAAAGATCCCATTTAATTTCGCCATCCCAACCAATCTCTTTTTTTATTATTTCTGCAATTTCTTTTATAGAATAATCAAAACCTGTCCCAATATTTATCATTTGATCTGAAGAATAATTATTCATTAAATAAATTATTGCATCAGCACAATCTTCGCTATATAGTGCTTCTCTTCTGGGTGTTCCTGTACCCCAAAGTATAATTTGTGTATCTCCGTTTTTTTTTGCTAAAAGTATTTTTTTAATTAATCCAGGAAGCATATGTCCATTTTCTATATCGTAATTGTCGTTAAATCCATATAAATTAGTAGGCATTACACATATTGCATCAATTCCATATTGTTTTCTGTATAATTGACAAGCAGTAACCCCTACGCCTTTAGCTACAGCATATCCTTTATTTGTTTCCTCTAATTTTCCAGCCATAAATCTATCTTCATTAATTGGTTGTGGATTTTCTTTAGGATATATACATGTGGATCCAGGGTATAATAATTTTGCTTTTGGGCAATTATTTTTAATTGCTTCTATGACATTTAATATCATAACACTGTTTTGATACAAGAAATCAGCAGGTCTTTTATTATTGCCTTGTATCCCTCCAACTAATCCGGCAATCATAAATATAAATTCTGGTTTTTCAGATTTTAAATAGTTCTCAATTTGGTCTTTTTCTAAAAGATTCAGTTCTTTACTTCTAGGGGTTAAAATATTTGTATATCCTTTTTTTAATAATTGTCTGTGTATTGCACTACCTAATAGCCCCCCACTTCCTAAAATTAATATCTTTGAATTTGTATTCATTTTTACCACCTTTAATATAATATTATTTTATTATTTTTTATTAAATTATAATCGTGATTAACCATTATTTTTACTAAATCTTTAAACTTAGTTTTGGCTTCCCAACTCAAATCTCTTTTTGCTTTAGATGGGTCTCCTAAAAGGAGATCGACTTCTGTTGGTCTAAAGTATTTAGGATTTATTTTTATAATTGTTTTACCATTGTCTTTATTTATACCAATTTCATTTAATCCATCTCCTTGCCAAATTAATGGAATATCTAATTCTTTACAAGCACATTCAATAAATTCTCTAATTGTGTGTGTTTCTCCAGTAGCAATTACATAATCATCAGGTGTATCTTTTTGTAGCATTAACCACATAGCTTCAACATAATCTTTTGCATATCCCCAATCTCTTTTCGCATCTAAATTACCTAATTCTAAAAAATCTTGCTTACCTAATTTTATTTTAGAAAGTCCAATTGTGATTTTTCGTGTTACAAAATTAAATCCTCTTCTTTCGCTTTCATGATTAAATAATATTCCATTGCAAGTAAACAAATTATATGCTTCTCTATAATTTTTAATAATCCAAAAAGCATAAAGTTTTGCTATTCCATATGGACTTCTAGGATAGAAAGGTGTATTTTCATTTTGAGGTGTTTCTATAACTTTGCCAAACAATTCTGAAGTTGATGCTTGATATAATTTTATTTTTTTATCTAAATTTAGTTTTCTAATTGCTTCTAGTAATCTTAATACGCCTACGGCATCTATTTGTGCAGTAATTTCTGGAATTTCAAATGAAACTTTAACATGGCTCTGTGCTGCAAGATTATATATTTCATCAGGTTTTGTTTCTTTAATAATATTTAGTACTGAAGTAGTATCTGTAATGTCTCCATAATGTAAAAATAGTTTCTTATCTAATATTTCAGGATTATTATATAAGTGGTCGATTCTCCAAGTATTTAAAACACTTGCTCTTCTAATAATTCCATGTACTACATAACCTTTTTCTAAAAGAAACTCAGTTAAATAAGAACCATCTTGTCCTGTAATTCCAGTTATTAGTGCAGTTTTCATAAATAATTACTATTTAGATATTTTTATAACTATTTGTTTTTATAATTTAATAAGATATCTTTTTATAGCTAGACAAACATATTATATATGAGGTTTTTAGAGATGAAGAAGTTGCTATTTTCGAAAAAAAACCCAATTAATTTAATTAAAACTAACTCTAATAAAATTTTTAATTTTTTAAATAATGAAAGCCTTTGGCATTATAAAAATAATAAATTATATGCTGATTTTATATCTAATGAAAATAATATTAATTTTCCTGATGGAAAATATATTTCTTCAAAATTAAATTTAAAACAGCAAAGAGGCCCTTCAATTACAAAGTGTTTTATTCTTTCTAATTTCGCTAAATCAAAGAAGCATTTTTTTATTGCAAATTGTAATAGGCAGAAATTAAATAAAATTACTGGCATACCACTTAATAATATAGAGGTTTATAATCCACCTTATATTTCTGAATTTGAATTTTCAGAAGACATAAAAACAAAAATGTTGCGATTAATAAAAAAGTTTAACCCTGATTATATTTGGGTTGCTATTGGTGCCCCAAAACAAGAGATATTATCTAATCAGTTATTTTCTTTATATAAATGCAAATATATTAATATTGGCGCAGCAATTGATTTTTTAACAAAAGATAAATCCGAAGCCCCACGAATTTGGGTTAATTTAAAAATTGAATGGCTTTATAGATTAATAACAGATTTTAAACATTCAAAAAAAAAGGTGTATAGAAGTATAATTGGTTTAAGATATTTGAAATGTATTGATACAAAAAAATAATCTCTATTAATTATAAAATTTGTGTGATTATGTCAAAAAGAATTATTTTAAATAAATTTTTAACATTTTTTAACCACAAGGAAAGAACAATAAGAATAGATGATTATCCATCTGGGATAAGACCTGTATTAGATGATTTAACACCTTTTTTTAAGATTTTTGATGAATTTGAAAAAAGACAATTGTATTTTTATTTAGCAATTGTTCCAAAGGTGCTTGTTGATTTTTTTGATAATAGAATTCTAGAATATAAATATTTAATTCCAATAATGCATGGATATTCTCATAATTATGATTATTATTCAAAAATATTAGAATCTAATAATGATCCTTACAATACCCACACAATAATGGACCAGTTTGATGAATTTGAAAATCAATCTGTTAGCGAAATTTCTGAAAAAATAGAAAAAGGAAAAAATATACTAAATAGATATTTTAATAAAGAGATTGATATTTATGTGCCACCTTGTAATATATTAAATAAGAACACAAAAATAGCATTAATTAATCAAGGATTTAAAACTGTTTTTTCTGAAAATTATTTTTTTAATCGCAAATTAAGGTGTGTTACATCTGATTATTATGGTACTTTAGAAAATATGCCTTTAAAGAAGTATAATTGCATAACTTTACACATTACATGGGAATATGATACTTTGAGAACAAAAGGAATAGATATAATTACAAACAAATTAGATTATATAAAAAGTATATTGAATTGATAAATATGGTTAAAAAAATATTATTTTTAATTAGGAGGGTCCCACCTAAAACAGGTGCTGTAAAAATTAATGAGTTTTACTATAATTTAATAAAGAATGACAAAAAATATAAAACAAGTGTGATTAAATTGAATAGTTATAACTCAATATCCCAAATGGGGCGATTTAATTTTTTTACTATATTTGTTTTTTTTAAAAATTATTTTAAATTATTATTTCATTTAATTTTTCATAAACCTGATTTAATATATATGGAAGTTGCCCCATCAGGGTTGGCATTATTAAGAGATAGCTTTTATATATTGCTAGTAAAATTATTTAGAGTCAAAATATTAGTTCAATTTCATGCTAAAGGGTTATCAAATTATATAAATAAAAAATATAAATATCACTATTTTAAATTTGTTTTTAAAAATATAAAAACTATCATTTTGTCTCCTGCATTGATTTCAGAATATTCTAAAGTAATTCTTGTAGACCAAATGTATTTTTTACCAAATGGAATTCCTGATAAGATTAAGTTTAAATTTAATACAATATTAAAGAATAGATGTAAAGATAAATTAAATTTGTTGTTTTTATCCAATATGCTTGAATTTAAAGGACCAATAGATGTATTGTATATTTGTAAAATGTTAAAAGATAATAATGTTGATTTTACTTGTGATTTTGTAGGAGGGTTTAGTTCAAAAGATTTTGAAGATAAATTTAAAAAAGTTCAAAAAGAATTAAATTTAGAAAAAGAATGTATTTTGCGAGGTGCCAAACACGGATTAGCTAAAAGTAAGTATTTTGAAAAAGCAAATTGCTTCATATATCCTACCCATAATGATTGTTTCCCTTTAGTTATTTTAGAGTCGTTTATGTATGGAATACCGGTTTTAACTTACAATGTAGGGGCAATAAAAAACATAGCATCTACTGATTTTTTAGGTTTTGTAGCAGAAGACAAAAAATATGTGGATATTTATAAGTTTTTGAATGAGCATAAAAAAGAAATTATTAATTTAAAACATGCTACAAAGATAAGGAAACATTTTCTTGATAATTATTTATCAGAAATTTCTGCAAAAAAATTTAAGGGTATAGTAAACAATGAATTAAAAAAGTAATCTATTTTATAAAATATATACACTGAAGGGAGATTTATGAATTTAAAGAAAACAATATCAAAAATTCCAATTGTAAGAAGTATATGTGCTTTTGGTTATAGATTTTATTTAATTGTTTCAGAAATTAGTAAAAAAATATATTTCTCATTTATTTGGTTATTTAAATCAAAAGAAACAACAAACTTTAGTTCTTATGATCTAACAGAAATTAATAAAAAATATTTGGCGCAGACAATTTCGTATGTTACACAAAAACCATATGATTTAATTTTAAAATATTTTTCAGAGATAGAAAACGATGATAAATTAAAACTGCATATTAAAATAACAACTCAAAAAAATAGTGAGAGATATAGATGTGATGAAAAAGTATATTTTGCTAGAAAAATCGGGTGGTATGCAATTGTAAGAGCAATAAAACCAAAAATTATTGTAGAAACTGGTGTTGATAAAGGATTAGGTTCTTGTATTTTAATAGCGGCACTTATGAAAAATAAAGAAGAAGGTTTTGTTGGTTATCACTATGGAACGGACATAAATCCAAAAGCAGGATATTTAATTGCAGGTGAATATTCTAAATATAGCAAAATATTATATGGTGACTCAATAAAATCTTTAAAAAAATTTAATAAAAAAATAGATCTTTTTATTAACGATAGTGATCATTTAGAAGGCTATGAATATAAAGAATATATTGCTATAAAAGATAAATTAACAAAAAATGCCATTATTTTAGGCAATAGCTCTCACTGGTCAACAGATTTATTTACATTTTCTCTAAATTTTGGAAGGCAATTTTTATATTTTTCAGAAATACCTAAAAAGCATTGGAGAGCGGGTGGTGGTATAGGTTTTTCATATAAACAGGATATAGGTAAGAAATAAAAATCGAGCAATTTTGATATATACTTGAATATTTTAATCTAAAGGGTGTGTTATTGTGGAAAGATTTTAAATAAAAAAATAAAATGCTCACGAAATTAAAATCTAATTATATTTGCCATATAATTATATTAATTTGTGTAATAAATAATTATTTGATACAATAAAAATAAATTTTGAAAAATAAGATAAATTATGAAAATAGTTCATGTGTGTGATTATATACAACCTCAATTGGGATATCAAGAATATTATCTAGCAAAAGAACATGCAAAAATGGGACATGAAGTGACTGTTATTACTTCTGATAGATATTATCCTTTTCCAAATTATGAAAATACGGCTGAAAAAATATTAGGTGATAGAAAAATTGGGGTTGGCATAACAAATATTGATGGTTTTAAAATTATAAGGTTAAAATCCAAATTAGAATTTGGTACAAAAAATTGGTTAATTGGTTTAGAAAAAGAAATAAGTAAAATAAGTCCTGATCTTTTGATTTGTCATGGCATGGATACCTTTAATGCATATAGAGTTGCAAAATTAAAGAAAAAATTTAGTTTTAAATTAATTTATGATGATCACCCATATACTCCATTTAAAAAAATAAGTGCAATAAAATCAATTTATTACTATTTTTTTAATTTTAAATTGATAGAAAGAATGGCAGATAAATTAATTATAAAATCACAAGATGGATTAAAGCACGTAAATTTATATTATAAATTTAAAAAACCTGTAATTGTTGGTGCTTTAGGTGTTGATTCAAATCTATTTAAATTTAATAAATTATTAAGGAGAAAAATAAGACAAAAATATAGTATTTCTCCAAAAGAAGTTGTTTTAATATATACAGGAAAAATCACTGAAAATAAAGGTGTGCATTTAATTCTTAAAGCAATAAGTAAATCAAGAATAGATAACGTTGTATTAATTATTTTAGGTGATGGCGATCCAGTTTATAGGCAAAAACTAGAAAAATTATCACGAAAACAAAAAGTAATATTTATTGGAGCAGTCAAAAATAATGAAATGTACAAATATTTTTCGGCAGCGGATATTGCAATTTATCCTTGTGAATCAACTATAAGTTTATTTGAAGCAATGTCTTGTTCTCTACCAATAATTTGTAATGTTGCGGATTCCGAGATTATAAAATATAATAACGGGTTTGCCATTAATGCAAGAGTAAAAGAAATATCTAAAAAAATACAATTTTTGGTTAAAAATGCAAAATTACGAAAAAAAATGGGAAAAAACAGTAGAATTTATGTCGAAAAAGAATTGTCTTGGAGAAAAATTGCAGAAAAATTTTTGTAGTGATTAATAATGGGTACTAAAAAATATGAAAAAAGTATAAAATATGAATATTATTGGAAAAGTTGTAATAATTATACCGATTTCGTATCTTATTTAAATCAATTAAATGAAATATATAATACAAATCCAAAATCAGTTCTAGAAATAGGTGTTGGAAATAAATTGGTTTATAATCAATTAAAAGAATTAGGTATAAAGGTAACTTCCCTAGACATTAATGAAAATTTAAAACCAGATATAATTGGAGATATAAGAAAATTGCCTTTTCCTGATAATTCATTTGATACTGTTGTTGCATTTGAAGTTTTAGAACATATTCCATTTTCTGATTTCGAAAAATCATTAATTGAATTGAAAATGGTGTCTAAAAAATTTGTAATTATATCAATTCCTATAAGAAAAATAGGTGTGGAGTTTCACATGTGGCTTCCAAAAATACACCAAATTTATTTTTATATAGATTTGCCAATACCTATTAAAAATAAAGGTGTAGTTTCTGATTCGGATTGCCATTATTGGGAAGTAAATAAAATTGGTTTTTCTAAAAGCAAAATAATAAAAATAATTAAAAAACATTTCTTGATTAAAAAACAATTTAGACCAAGATTTAATAAATATCATTTATTTTTTGTTTTAGAAAAAACAAAATGAAATGTTATTGATTAATAATCTAAATCAATCTTCTCTTCTTTAAAACCATAGCGGGTATAAGAGCTGAGCCGAAAAACTTCTGTTCTTTTGTTAATTCCATATCCCTAAATGCATCTTTACAATTACCTGTAAAGTTGAGGTTTGTTATGGTATCTTTATATTTGCCATCAACTATCTCTTTTCCAGAATTGATGGTAAGAGAGAATTCTCCATTAGCCATGTTGCTTGTGTGTATGCCCATGACATCTTGAACATAGATCCCGTTTTTTGTGTTTGAGATGATGTCTTTTTCTTTTTGCTTGCCTGGAGCTACAACAAGGTTTGTAAAACCACAAGTGACTGGAGAATAAACACCTGTCCTAAAACCATTTCCTGTTTCTTTCTTTCCTGAAATCACAGAGTATTCTTGATCATAGATAGTTGTTGCATATTTACCTCTATCAATTATTTTCTTTTCTGTTGTCTTAAACCCCTCATCATCAATCTCTTCCGAGCCCACAAAATAATCAAGCTGTGGCTTTTCAGTAATTGTTAGATTTTTAGAAAAAATAACTTTGCCCAGAGAATCAAAAAGATAACTTTGTTTCTTATATATTAGTTCCCCAATTGTTGGTTGCACAATAAAGCTAAGAATTATTTGTGCGGTTGCCTCTTGGCTGAAAATAAGATTATAGTTTCCTTTCTTTCCTTGTACAGGGTTTAACAAAAACTTGGCTTTGTCTTTTGCTTTGTCAATTACAGAAACAAAATCCACATCTTTTGCTTTTGTAAATGTTTGTGAATCTCCCCCGTTTGATGGGCTTTTATCTTTTGTGTTTATCTGCAAGCCTATATTTGCTCCTCCTTGGTTACTTTCTTTAGATGTATGTGGGTTAATATAAAATGTATAGTTCTTTGATACTCTAAAACCGCCCTCATAGGATTTAATGTGCTTATCTTTTGTCAGGTTCTTCTTTATTTCTGGAATTTTATCAACAATATCCAGCTCTAAGATTTCTTTGTCTACTTTGTATGTTTTCTTGTTCTTGTCTCCGCCAAAATCTTTAATCTTTATTCCTTTCTTTAACTTAGCTATTTTTTTTGCTTTCTCAATTGCTTCTTTTATGTTTTTTTCAGTTATTTCTGTTATTGTTGTATATCCTGAATAACCATCAACAATTGCTCTTACTAGAAGCCCAGATGCTTCTTGATTATTGATTTTTGAGACATCAAAGCTTTCTATCTTTGCAGATGAAGAATAAACATTACTATAACTAAATTCTACTTTTTCTTTTTTTGCAATTCTTTCACAAACATCAAATATTTTGTTTTTATTCATGTTTGGTTCCTCCTAATACTGCATTATCAATCTTTAGATGCGGACCAGAACCTGAGACAAAAGCAGTTTGTCCCTCTTTACCACAAAACCCAAAACCAAACTCTCCAATCTTGTTTGTCACTGCCGTTACATTTTTCAAATAATCTAAGATGTTTCCAGAAATTGAGGCTTGCTTAAATGTTCCAATAACTTTTCCCTTATTATACTTATAGGCCTTCTTGATACCAAACATAAATGTTCCAACACTAGGATCAACCTGTCCTCCAGCAAAGCCATCAAGAAGATAACCTGAAAAGTCTTTTAGCACCATATCAAGCTTGTCTTTTCCTTCTTTAAAATAAGTATTACTCATTCTAACAATTGGCTTATGTGAAAATCCATCAGCTCTGGCATTACCGTTTGGTTTCATTTTTAGAGTGGTTGCTGATTCAATATCAAGAAGATAATCATTAACCACTCCTTTCTTAACAATTGTTTTTGCTCTAGCTTTTGTGCCCTCATCATCATAAGCAAAATATCCAAATTCTTTAAGTGTAGGATCATCAACAATTGTTATTTCTTTATTCTCAGTTAGCACTTGTCCTAGTTGTAGAACAGAAGAATGGTTAACAACAGCGTCTGCTTCAGAAGCGTGCCCAATTGCCTCATGTGCCAAAAGATCTACCAAGTTTGGTGTTAATATTATATCTGTTTTTGTTGCAGGGCATGGTTTAGCCTTTAACATCTCAGAAACATTTTTAATATTTTTATTTGTAAGCTTTTTAAGTTTTCTAAAATCAAGTTTTTCAAGTCCTCCACATTCTCCTGCCCTCTCCATATAATTCTCAATAGTCTTTCCAATCTTTCCGGTAATAGAACTATAAAAAATCAAGTGAGGATCTTTTTGAAAAATAAAAGAATCTGGGCTCACAAAATATTTTTGTCTTGTTTTTTCAATATAATTTATATTTGATTGCAGTATTTTATAGTTGGTTTTTGTTTTTAATGTCTCTTCATTAATTTTTTTAAGCTCTTTTACTTTCTTTTCTAAATCCATTTCTTCAAAGTCCTTATATTTGTCTTTAACAGTCTTGTTATTGCTTTCCCAATTTTCAAATTTGATTTTTTTTGAGGTCTTTCTGCTTGCCTTGATACAGTCATCAATTATTTGCTTGTAGTTGTTAATGTTGTTGCTTGAACAAAAGCCAAGATGTCCTTTATTAATAATCCTAATTCCAATACCAGTAATATCATTAATATTTATTTCCTTAACAATCTTATTTTCTAACGAGATCCTATTACTTTTTGTATTCTCTAGTCTAATATCAAAATAATCAAGGTTTTTGGTTTTTAAATATCTTGTAATTTTATCTAATGTGTCTTCAAAATTTGTTTTGTCCATATAAATAAGATAATAGAAAGCATTTATATTCTTTATTTTGCTAAATAATATAAACAAATTACAATAAAATGCGATAAAATGTTTAGACGAAAAAAGATATCTTTTAGAGAAACACTTCTTACTAAAAAAAACCAGGCTTTTTACATGCGGTTTATTATGAGTTGATAAGTAATTCTTTAATATATAATAAAAAGATATTTCTTAAGTATGCAACTCTAGGATTTGTAGGGACTTTTGTACATCTAGGCATTTTAGTTTTATTTACTGAGGTATTAAAATTACATTATTTGTTATCAGCAGTTATAGGCATACTTTCTGGTCTTTATGTAAATTATCTTTTAAACAAGAAATACATAGTTAAAGAAAGAACACACAAGCAAAAAAAAGTTAATTCTGTTTTTACCTTTATTTATTTTAGTATTTCCATTATTACAATATTAGCTAATCTCTGGTTATTGTTTGTGTTTGTTGAAAATTGTCATATGAACTATATACTTGCAAATATATTATCTGGGTTTTTAATGTTTCTTACAAGATATTTCTGCCATAAGTTTTTGTTTAAGAGATATGGCCACTAGGCATTAGCTTTATATATTCTTTTTCTTATATATATTTTAGGCAAAGCAGGAGTTTTTAATTATGGACATCTCAGAGAAGGACAGAGGCAAGCTTATTAAGATTATAAAAAAGAACATTACTTATCTTGGTCACATTGTTAATATCTCAGGAAATGAACTAACAATAAAACTAAAAGATAATGGCTATAACATTTCTGTAATTCTTGATAAAGACACAAAGTATGAGTTGCTTTCAGAAAAAAAAGAAATTGGCAAAACTTATAAGCTTGAGATTAAGCAAAACCCTGCTCTTCCTTCTATTTGTCTAGTTGCAACCGGTGGAACAATCGGAACACATGTTGATTATAAGTCAGGCGGTGTAAACATGTCAAGAACCCCTGAGGAGATATTATCAACAGTTCCTGAGCTTTTAGAGATTGTTAATATTAAAAAGATAGTGCCGGTTATTCAAAAAGCAAGTGAGGATCTGTGCTACAAAGATTGGCAAGCGATAGCAAAAGCAGTCTATGAGCAATTAATTGATGATGAGATTGATGGCGTGATAATTTCTCATGGAACAGACACCTTAACAATAACAGGAACTGCTCTTTCCTTTATGCTTTCAAATTTTAACAAGCCAGTTTTGATGGTTGGTGCTCAGAGGTCTCCTGACAGGGCAAGTTTTGATGGCGCTATGAATCTAGTTTGTGCTGCTCATTTTATTAAAGAAAAAATACCTGGCGTCTACACTTCTATGCATGGCTCAATAAGTGATGATTTTTGCCATATCATAAGGGCTACAAAATGCAGAAAGATGCACACTTCAAGAAGGGATGCTTTTAGGGCAGTTAATGATACTGCTCTTGCTAAGGTTTATCAGAATGGCAAAATAGAATACCTAAAAGACAAGAAGCTCTTTTGGGAAATTCAAAAAGAAAAGCCACATCTTGACATTTCTTTTAGCGACACTGTTGCATTATTAAAGATATATCCAAACTTTAATCCAGAAGTTATTGATTGGTATATCTCTAAAGGTTACAAAGGCCTAATTTTAGAAGGCACTGGCCTAGGTCTTGTCCCAACAGACGACTCCACAAACAAATTAACAGATAAAACAAAAGATTGTCTACCATATTTAGAGAAGGCCTCAAAGAAAGGCATAATTATTATTATGACAACCCAGTGCTTATTTGGCAGAGTAAATGGAAATGTTTATTCTAATCTTAGAAACTTAACAAAGGCTGGGGTTAATTATCTTGATCATCATGATATGTTACCAGAGGTTGCTTGCATTAAGCTAGGTGTAGCATTAGCAAGATTTAAGACAAAAGAAGACATAATAAAATATATGTCAAAAGACATCTCAGGAGAAATTACAAAAAAAGAAGTTCCTGCTGATTTTGATGGATTTGAGTAATTATGAAATTAGAAGAACTTAAAAATTGCGATTATGAGAAATTAGGTTTAGCTTGTGGTCTTGAGATTCATCAACAACTTGATACTGGCAAGCTTTTCTGTAATTGTAAATCTCTATTGATAAAGGAAGATACAAAACCAGACAGAATAATAAAAAGAAAACTTCGTGCTGTTTATTCAGAGACAGGGGAGTTTGATGTAACTGCTCTTGAAGAGCAAAAGAAAGCAAAGACCTATGTTTATCATTTTTATAATGCTTGTAATTGTTTGGTTGAGGCTGATTGTCAGCCACCAATAAGAACAAACCCTGAAGCATTAAAGATTGCAGTAATTATTTCAAATCTTACAAACTCAAAACTTGTAGACAAGTCAATAATCATGAGAAAGCAAGTAATTGACGGTTCTAATGTCTCTGGCTTTCAAAGAACAGCAATGATTTCAACAGATGGCTATCTAGATTTTGATTTTGGAAAAGTTCGAATCGATAAGATTCTTTTAGAGGAAGATGCCGCAAGAGCAATAGAAAGAAAAGACACAGAAGTTATTTATTCTCTAGATCGCCTAGGTATCCCTTTGATAGAGATGGTTGTTTGGCACGATATGCACACGCCCGAAGACACTAAAAAAGTCGCATTATTTCTTGGACAGCTATTCAGAACAACAGGCAAAGTAAAAAGAGGGCTTGGTTCAATTCGTCAAGACATCAACATCTCGATTGCTAACGGTTCTAGAACAGAGATCAAGGGTTGTCAGGACCTTGAGATGATCCCAGAGATCATAGATAGAGAAATAGTTAGGCAATTAAATCTTCTAGAGCTAAAAGAAGAGCTACAAAAAAGAAAGATAGAAGAAATAAAGCTCTCAGAAATTGATTTAACTGCTCTTTTCAAAAAAACAGAATCAAAGGCAATCAAATCTTCTCTTGAGCAGAAGAAAAACATTTTTGGTTTTGCCTTACCTAGCTTTTCTGGTCTTTTAGGTAAAGAGGTTCAGCCAAACAGAAGAGTAGGAACAGAGCTTGCAAGCATTCTAAAAGCCAAGACCACTCTTAAGGGTCTCTTCCATGCCGATGAGCTTCCAAATTACGGCATAACTTCTGAAGACATAAAAAACATAAATTCTGCACTAAAACTAACACCTAAAGATTCTTTCATTCTTGTCATGTGTGATAAACAAGAAATAGATCAAGTTAAAGAAGTTCTTGAAGAAAGAATAAATTTTTTCTCTAAAGGTGTGCCTGAAGAAACAAGACTTGTCAACACCGAAGGCAACACAGAATACCAAAGGCCAATTTCATCCGGTGGTTCAAGAATGTATCCTGAGACTGATCTATTACCAATTATCTTTACAAAAGAAATTCTTGATGTTGCAAGAAAAGAAATGCCATTGTCTGTTGAACAAAGACGAAAGCTTTATACAGAAAACTTCAAAATCAGTAAACAGCTAGCAGAAAAAATGATTCTTGATAACTTCGCAGTTACTTTTGAAAAGATCCTAAAAAACAATCCAACTCTTAATCCAACACAAGTTGCTGTCTTTCTTCTTGAGGACTTGATTAATCTTTCAAGAGACGGCAAAATAAATTTAGAAAATATAACCAGTGATGGGCTATTGGAGTTTTTCTCTTACAAAGATTTTAATAAGATCCCAAAATCAAAATTAATGGAGGTTTATCTAGAATATAACAACTCAGATAACCCCATTGATAAGGTTATAGCAAACCTAGGCATCTTTAAAGATCTAGAAAAAATCGATATTGAAAAGATTCTTTCAGAGATTATTGAAGAAAACAAAGAAAAGATAATAGCACAAAAAGAGAGAGCCAAAGGTCTATTGATGGGCAGATTTATGGCAAAAACAAAAGGCTTGCTTGACGGAAAAGAGGCAAGTGAGCTTATAGATAAGAAATTGGTAGCCTTTCTAAAAAACCACTAAAACCAAAAGCTTATTAATATAATTAATCATAAATAGATGTGATGTATAATGAATAAAAGAAGAAATAAATACCCAAATAACCGATATACTAAAACAAATGTTAAAAGAACAAAAAAGATAACTCCTCACCAAAGAAGAGAAGTTACAGAAAAAGCAAACAGAAATGGCTTTGTTTTAGAAACAATACCTGCAAATCCAACATATTATGAAATAAAAGAAAGCAAAAATTTCTTTAAGGACATGTATGACAAAAACGGATATTTTAATTATTTATGGATTCCTTTTATTGTTCTTATAGTAACAGTATTTCTTGATTTTATTTTACAAGCAATAGCTTTTAGTGTAAACTCAACAATGCTAACAATAATTCAAGAAAATCTTTTCTTTTTGGTTTTTTCAGTGTTGATCTTTTGTGTAAATGTTGCTTCTATTATTTTTATGGGTCTATCCACTTCAAAGCACAATGTTCCATTTAATGTTGCTTGGTGTAGAGTTTTTAAAATCATTACAATAATTTTCTTATTAGAGTCAATATTAACAATTATTGCTTTCTTTGTGTTCCCTTCTCAATATATTCAGATGTCTTTAATTACTCAATCTATGAGATTTACATATCTTATCTATCTGGTTGCTTGGAATTTGATAAAAGCTGTAGTTTATGTGATAATGGTGTCTCTTGCATACATTCTTTTATATAAATTAAAGTTTATCTAAATGCAAGCTTTTTTTAAATATTTTATTTTTAATATATATTATGAAAACAAGAATAGTAACTATCGCATTACCATTTGTAAATAATGTGCCACGCTTAGGCCATCTATTCTTAAGAACACCAAGAGAGATACATCACAAGATTGTTCAGGAGTTCTTGGATCATCTTTATAATAACAATTGCATTACTGAAAAAATAATAGAGATTCTGTATACAGAAAAAGAAATATTAAGTTAATTGGTTTTGATAATATGATAGTAAAAGATAAATGTAAATCACTTTATGCTCCTTGGAGAAAGGAATATGTCTCTAAATCAACAGCAGAAAAAGAAAGCACAAAAGACAGGGAAAAATGCCCATTCTGTTCTAAAAATAAAGATTCTAAATATTCTGTCTTTGAAACAAAAAGGTCTTTTATTAAAACAAACAAATATCCTTATGCAGCAGGGCACTTATTAGTCATCCCAAAAAGGCATGTTAATCAGATTTTTGATTTAACAACTCTTGAGTCCAAAGAGTTATTTAATCTTATTAATCTTTCTGTTTTTATGCTTGATAAATTTATGAAGCCAGAAGGCTATAATATTGGTTGCAGTATTGGACGGATTGCTGGTGAAAGCATACAGCATCTTCACTTCCATATTCTACCAAGGTATAAAGGAGATGTAGGCTGGAATAGGCTTTGTGATTTTAATGTGGTTTCTGTCTCTCCTATAGATTTGGCAACAGATTTAAGGAAACTAATTCAGAAAGAAAAATTAGCAAAGAAGTTTGGTTTTTAGCAAAATAGTTCTCTGCTTGTTTTTTTGACTAATTTTTGATATTGCAAAAAGATATTAATTTAAATACTATAGGCACAATATATATACTTTTTAATAAATTTAAGAAAAATAAAAATAGGGAATTTGGTGAAAAACATGGTAAGATCATTCTTTAAAAAGCTTTTTGGTAAGAAAAGTGCAGATGATGTTGTGATTGATGAAACATTAATCAAGGAAACAAACAAGTTATCCGGTTCTGCAGTTATAAAAAGATGTGATTATAGAGCAAGAGATATCAATTGGCTAGAAGGGCACATTGATGCTGTAGATGCAGTTGTTAATAAAAACAGCCTTGGTGCAAAAACAAAGAATCATTTTGAAATAGACGGTAGAAGATATTTTAAAGATGATACAACAAGGGTTTTGTTTACAAGAATGTATGAGAATTACACTGCATATTATTATACTTTAACAGAATACCTTTCTTTAAGAAAAGAATTACTAAAGTATAATGGCCTAGGCTCAGAAAGCTTTTTTGTTGCTGGTCAAGTAAAAGATACTGAAGAGCAAATGTCAGTAATAGAAAAAAAGCTAAATATCTATCTTGATAATATCACAAAAATCAAGCAAAGAATAAGACAATATGTTGGATTATAGATTCAACATTTTCTTTCTGTTTTTTTAAAATCTTTTTTTATGCAAGTTTGTAAAAGCCAGTTTATAAAAACACACTATTTCTTGGACGACATAAGAGTAATTTCCAAATCTTTTCTAATAATAATGTTTAAAAACTCTTTTATTTTTAATTATATTAGAAGGTTGTAAGACAAATGGGCACTTTTTTTCAAATCATAATTTTATTCATTTTAGTTGCACTTTCAGCATTTTTTTCTGCATCTGAAACTGCGTTAATGTCTATAAACATTATTAGAGTAAAGTCTCTTTTAAAGAAAGGCACATCAGGTTCTCAAACCCTTTATAAACTTAAGAAAGATCCTCACACGCTTATTGTTACAATTCTTATTGGCAACAACATTGTTAATATCTCTGCTTCTGCTTTAGCCACAAGTCTATTTATAACTGCTTTTGGTTCAAAAAGTGTAGCAATAGCTGCAGGAGTTATGACTCTTATAATTTTAACATTTGGAGAGATTTTTCCAAAGACTTTTGCTGTACAGCACGCAGAAAGTATTTCTTTGCTAGCTTCAAGGCCAATTCATTTTCTTTCTATTCTTTTCTATCCCTTGATAAAGATGTATTCTTTTTTATCAAGACTTGTAAGCAAATGTATTCGCCCAAAGAAAGAAAAGAAGATTTCTGAAGATGAGTTAAAGATAATTTTAACCTTAAGCAGAAAAGAAGGTGTGCTTAGTAGTGGTGCAGCAAAGATTATGCATAAAGTTCTTGACTTTGAAGACACGCCAGTAACAAAAGTTATGACTCCTAGAGAGAAAATGAAAATCATAAATGGAGATATAAAAATAAATAAGGCAATAGATATAATCTCAAGGTGTGGCCATTCAAGATATCCTGTTTATTTTGAAGATGAAGACAATATTATTGGCATTGTAGATGTTGATGATGTCTTAAAGGCAATTAAGGAAAAGAAAAGTAATGAATTAATAAAAAACATAATTAGGCCAATAGAGTTTGTTTCTCCAACTAAAGAAATAGGAGATATTTTCTATGATTTTGAAGATAAGTCTGTTTTGATGGCAATTGTTGTTGATAGGTCAGGAGAAGTTATTGGCCTATTAACAATTGAAGATATTCTTGAAGAAATTGTTGGTAATATCTTTGACAAAAGCAATAAAAAAATAAGAAATTAAATCATGTCTCTTGCCATTCCCTTAACAGAACGCAAGCACTTTTTATGCCAGTATTGCCCGCCCCATTTCTTGTCACAGCCTTTCTGGCTACATACTGCACACACTTGATCAGGGTATTTAGAATTAGCAAGGTCAATTTGTGCAACAGGCTTTTCTTTTTGTTTTTTCAGCTCTTCAATTTTTTTCTTTTCTTCTTCTGTTTTTTCTTTCTTTTTAAAAGCATCAAATATTCCCATAGTAATTCCCTCAAATCACAATGATAGCCCGGAGGAGATTCGAACTCCTGTCGCAAGATCCAGAGTCTTGCATGCTTGGCCGCTACACTACCAGGCTATATAATATAATTAAATATAAAACTTGTTTAAAACTTTGTCTTTTTGATAATTTCTAAAACTTCTTTCCAATCCTTTGCTTTTTTAACATCTTTTGGAAGCTTACCCTTTGACCATGGATAGCCGTCCTTATAATCAAAGACAATTGCTTTTACCCCATGCTTATAACAATCAAGAGCATAATCTATTCTGTCATCTATAATCATTGAAATTCCAAGTTCTTTACATATCTCTCCTTTTGTCTTCTTAAATTCCCCTTCTTTTCTATATTGCCCAAATATTATCTTTTTAAACATTTTTGGAAAATGATAATTTAACCAAATTCTTGTGTGCTTTTTAACGTTCTTGGTTCTTGCAGTCACCATATAAAGATCAAAATCTTTTGCAAGTTTTTTGATGGCAAGAACAGATCTTGGCATTGGCATAAATTTAGAAATGTCTTGTTTGTTTATTGTTTTTCTTATATACCTATAAAGTGCCAGCTCTTCATCATATGTAAAGTCCTTAATAGATTGATAGCCCCTAAAGGCAGGAAAGCTTTTATCACTAAGTATTTCTTTAACAACAAGATCCACAGTAGGAACTAAAGTATCATCTAAGTCGATTGCAATTCTTATTTTTTTCATGTATGGATTTCACTGCCACATAGTTTTTGCAAGCTTTCCACTATACTTGTATTTCTCTATAAGTGGAGAGTTTTTTATTTTTGTATCTTGGTGTTTCTTTAAGGTAACTGAGATTTTTTCAGATAAGTATTTCTTGCATTCTCCGCAAAGTATCTTTCCTGCTTTACAGTCTTTCTTCCTTTGTTCAAGCTTTTGGTCATCTTCTTCAAATAATATCTCTAACCAAGAATAAACAACACACACATCTGTGTTTCCGCCTTTTTTTCTTTGTTCTTCAATTGTAGGCTGTCCGCCAGAGAAAGCATATTTATTTATTTTCTTTTCAATAGTCTTAAAATCATCATCCAAAAATATTGCAGTTTCTCCAATTGAGCTTGACATCTTCCCGTCTATTCCTTGCAATGGTGGCAAAAGCTTGTTATGCACAGCTACAACTTTCTTATATCCTAGCTTTTCAGCAATATCTCTTTGTATTCTCCAATAAGGGTCCTGATCAATTCCTGCAGGTATCAAGCAATGTTTTTTTTCAAAAGTTGTTGGAACAATCTGAACTGCTGGATAAAAAAATTGTCCAAGGTTATTATCATTATTAAATCCAAACACCGCTTTAGCTGTAGAAAAAGTTATTTTTTTTGCAAACTTCAAAGCTACAGGATATAGTTTTTGAATATACTCAATATCTGAAAAGAAAAAAGTCTTATCAGGATTAAGACCAACAGCAGATATTTCTTTGAAATTTTCTTTGGAGTTCTTTTCCATTTCTTCAAAGTTCAACTTGTCTTTAAACAAAAACTTCTCATCATCTGACATCGCTATATAAACATTACAATCAAATTCGTCCTGAAACCATTTAGAGATAATAAAAGGAATAAGGTGTCCAATATGCATTCTTCCTGATGGGCCTCTACCAGTATAGATAAAGAAATTTTGCTTGTCTATTTCTTCTAATATCTTATCAAAATCTCTATGTGAATAAATAAATCCTCTTCTAAAGAAAGGATGTAGTTTCTTGGATTTGGTTTTTAATCTTAATTTTTCAAGTATCTGCTTATTTATCTCACTTGTTCCAAATTGTTTTATTAATTTCTGATAATCAACCTTTCCTTCAATTTCCCAAGGTGTTACTTTAAATTCTTCTTCTGACATGTTATGTTTCACTTTTATTATAAATATCATATAATAGAAACATATTAAAAGCTATTATGTGAGGTTATTTGCAAAGCCCATATTGTTTAAGAGTATTGTATATCTTCTCTGTGCTCTTAAGGTAGTTGTCCTTGCTAAACTCTTTTTTGTCCTTAAACAGAAGACGAAGCTTGTTTGCAATTTCTCTAAGCATGAAGATTCCTTTAGAGAACACAAAGAAAAAGAAAACATCTTTTGGCACTTCTTCCAGTTTTTGGTTTTTCCCCAAGATATATCCTTTTTGTGAACAGGAGTACATGTAAAAAAGATTGTTATTTCTTGGCAGTGCACTTATATAATGTGATTTCTGTTCTTTTTTAGAATCAACATAATCGATAAACATTTCTTTTTCTAAAAGCGATATAAAATTATAAACGATTTTTTCAATATTTTCTTTTTTGGTTTCTGGGTGTAATCTATTTAGATAATCAATAATTTCTTCTTTTGTGAAAAAACCATCAAGGAAATGTATGATGTCAATATAAAATTCCAAATATTTCTTTTCTGTTTTGAAAATAAAAGAAATAATTTGTTCAAATGTTGTTTTGTCTTTTATTTTTGGTATTTCTATTAGCCTCTTTTTAAGTTCTTCTTTTTTTTCAAGAGCATTAAGTAAAGCCAACACCCCGAAATTAATAAATTCTGTTTTTGTTTCTATTTTTCTTGTTGTTTGCTTAATAGTATATTTTATTTTTTCTAAATCTAAGGTGTTTAGAAAATCAATCAGTTCAATATTTTTTATTTCTGAGATTTCAGGGATAATCGTTAGCTCAATTTTACAAAAAGAAGAGATGTTTTTTAGTTTCTCTAAATGTTCTGAAAAACAATCAAAAGATTTGTTGTTTATCTTTAATTTCAAATATAGTTTTTCAAGCCCATTTTCTGATAATAATCTTGCATCTTGGCAATTAAGTTTTTCAAAATCGCAAGTAAGATAATAATTTAGATCAAAATAGTCTTTTTTTAATTTTAATATTTCTTTTAAAGAATGAGATCTAAAGTTAAAAAACCAGAAGTCATAAATTTCTTGGTTTAATATTTTGTAAACATCTTTTAAATTCGCTAAATCCTGTATGACAAAAAGCTTTTGTTCATTTCTTACAGCATATTTTCTAATTTCCTTTATCTTTTCTAAATTCTTTTCTTCAAAATTTCCTTCTTTGTTGTTTTTCAATTCTTCAATTTTAATTTCAGGATATAGTGTTTTGATTTTTTCAATAATGTTTTGCAGATTTTGATTGTATTTTTCAAATTGTTGTTCTTGCAAGAAATCAAAAACAATTTTTTTAGGCTTTTGTTTCATTATCAATTCCAGACAAGAATCAAGTGTTTTTGGTTTTTTAGAATGCATTATCTCAAAATCAAGGAACAAGAAAGAAAAAGACTTAAGAGAAAACGGAAAATATGGCATAAGCAGAAGGGGTTTTGGTAGGTCGTTGTTAGGTTCTTTGTCAATATTCTCATCTTCCGTAGCGATTAACGGAAAGTAGGGGGGAATTACAAGGATTGTTTTCATATTTGAAAACTTTTGGCTTGAATTAAATATTTTGTGAATTTGAAGCTTTATATATCTTTCTCACAAAATTTTTGTGAAATCGCAATATTTATATGCATTTTTCTCATAAATACAAATATGCAGGAAATAGACAAATTTGATATGCGCTTTTTACTGGAATTGGAGAAAGATTCAAGGCAACCGATCTCTAATATCGCAAAGCTTCTTAAAACCTCCCAGCAGGTCTTAAGCTATCGTCTAATCAATCTAGAAAAACGCCAAATTATTCTAGGCTATTACACAGTTATTAATTTTGTAAAATTAGGCTATACCAGTTACAGAACAATGATAAGATTAACAAATATTTCTCCAGAGGTTCAAGCACAGTTAATTTCTTTTATAAAAGAAGACAACAATGTTTCTTATCTTGCAGAATGCACAGGTCATTGGGATATAATAGTTGATTATCTTGCAAGTAATGTTGTTCAATATTATTCTTTTATAAAATCTATAAAAGAAGAGTTTCCAGAAAATATAGGAAGCTTAGATGTTTTAACAACTCTTGAAAACATATATTTCGGTAGGGACTATTTTGCAAAAAAATACAGAGAGATAAATAAGAAATCATTTATTGACACAGATTATCTAGCAACCGAAAAACTAGACAACTTAGATTTAAAGATTCTTTTTGCAATCTCCAAAAATGCCAGAGTTGGGGCAATGGAGCTTGCAGGAAAAGTTAAAACATCTCCTAACACAGTAATCTACAGAATAAAAAGTATGCAAGATAGAAACATAATTTGTGGCTTTAAGCCTCATCTTAATATTAAAAAGACAGGGAGATTTGCTTATAAGTCTTTAATTAAGTTCAATAACATTAAAGAACAAGAAGAAGAGCAGTTGATTATTTTCCTTCAGAACAACCTGTGTGTCTTTGATATTACAAAAGTTATTGGCTATTGGGATTTTGAAATTGACTTTGAGGTTAAAAACTCAGAAGAGATGATATATTTTACAAGAACAGTAAGAGAAAAGTTTAAAGATCTAATCAAAGAATTTGAAACAACCCCTATCCACAAAGAGCATCTGTTCAATTACTTTCCTGGAGATCTTCTACTTCCTGAAAATAAAAGCAAAAAATCATCTGATATCAAAAAGATATCAAAATGATATCAATTTAAATTTGCTTTGTTTCTAAGATATTTGTGATTATTTATGGCTAAGGAAAAAGAAATAGAGTTTATGGTAAGACTAAAAGGCAAACAAGCAAAATACCTTTCTGATTTTGTAGATAAAGGTTATTATGCTACAAAAAGCGAAGTTGTTAGAGCTGGCATCTTGGAACTTGCCCACAAGCATAAAGTTGATAAAAAAAATTAGAAATGGAACTTTTAGGAAAAGCCATAGAAAGGGATATGGAAAAAATCAAACAAGGTAAATCAAAATTACATTCTGAGAAGGATTTTCAAAAAATTTTTTCATATTTAAAGAAGTGAGTAGCATTGGTATATAAAATACAATATGATGATATGTTCTTTTAAAGTTTAAAGAAATTACCCCTAGAATTACAAAAATTATTTTACAAAAAAATAGAAAAAATAAAAAGAGAAGAATTATCAAGAAAACACATGCATTATGGTTGTCCGTATTTTGTAGAAAAAGTAACTGCTTCTGCGAGATTAACTTATAAAATAAATGGAGACGTATTAATATTCAATCGTTGTTTTGCAAATCATAAAGAATATGATATGTGGTTAAAAAACAAAGTTTGATTTAGTTTTATAAACCAAGTAAAGTGAACAAAAAAACTAATTTTCAAAAAAGCTTTCTATTTCTTTTTTAGGGTCTTTACTTATAACAAACTGCGTGTCTTTAGAAAAGCATCTTCTATAGTTTTCCCAATGGAAGCGAGAGTCAATAAAAACAACAACGCCTTTGTCATTGTCTGTTCTTATGACTCTTCCAGCACTCTGTATGACTTTTTGTATAGCTGGTTGTATGTATGCATAGTTCCAGCCATTCCTAAATTTAATCTCATAATAGTCAATCTTTGCTTTAGTTTCTAATTCCATCTTTGCCAAAGGTATCCCAACAATAACTGCACCAATCAAAAGCTCTCCTGGCAGGTCAATTCCTTCAGAAGCTTTTCCCCCCATGACCGCCATCAGTATACTTCCAAACTTCTTTGAGTGTTTCTTAAACCCCTGAATCATTTCTTCAAAATCAGAGCTATCCATTCTTTCTTCTTGAACAATAATTGGTTTATTTATGTTTCTCATCAACCGATATATGTCACCCAATACTTCAAAGCTTGGAAAGAACACCACGCAGTTTCCTGGTATAGCATTTACACATTTTTCTACATGCCTTGCAATCTTTTTATATTCTTCTTCTGTTCTTTGTGTAAATTTTGTAGAAACATCATTAATAAGGAGGTTAAGTCTTTTTTCTTTATCAAATGGCGAAGGGTATTCTTTAGTTATTGTCCCTTCTTTTAAGCCTAAAATGTCTGCATACATTGCAAGTGGTGTTAATGTTGCTGACATCAAGACAGAAGAATAGCAGTTTTCAAATATTTTTTTTGTTAATGGCGAAACATCAAGTGCATTATACTTGACACTAATTGCGTTTTTTTCTTTTCTAATAAATCTTATATGTGCATCTTTTTCTTTTATCCATTCTTCTAGGAACAGCCCTACAGAGATAAGAGCAGAGCTACTTTCTTTTAGCTCTTCAATATACTTAAGTCCTGATTCCTCAAGTTCTTCGATAACTGAAATAACATCTTCTTTAATCTCTTTTATCAAAAATTCATCTTTTCCTATTTTTTCTTCTTTTATTTTTTTAAGCTTTTCTTCAGCTATTTTCTCAACATGATCAAGTTGCTTATCTAACAAGTTTTTTAGTTTATTATTCTTTATTTCTTTTGCTTCCTTGATTGCTCTATGAAGCATGTTTGTGTTTAGTGATTTTGAAAGCAGTTTCAAAAGTCTGTCTTCAAGGTTATGCGCCTCATCGATAACAACAATACAATCTTCTAAGTTTATGCCAATTTCAGAAAGTGTAGATTCCATGACCTTAGAAGAAAAGACATGATAATAATCTGCAATAATTACTCTGCAACTTTTAGCAAATAACTTTGCAAGTTCATAAGCACAAACTGGTTGTCTATCTCCTGCAACGCTTTTTAGTTCTTTTGCCATATTTTTAATCTCTAAATGTGTCAAAACTTCTTTTTCTGATAGTTTTTTTTCAAGAAGGTAAGAAAGAAGGTCTCTTTGTCCTTTGTTACTTGGCCTAATATTCTCAAAAAAAGGGCATTGTTTTTTCTTGCAAGCCATCTTGCAGATTTCATAAAAGTTAGAGTCTGTTTTTGAGATTACAGGATCAATACACATGTTTTTCTTTCCAACAAAATCAACAGCTTTTATCTTTAGATTATATTTGTCATTTAGGTCATCAATAACTTCAATAGCAATTTTGTGTTGAGAAATTTTAGGTGTTAAGAAAAGAACCTTTAGGTCTTTTTTCAAGGCAAAAGTTATTGCTGCCGAAAGAGCAGAGTCTGTTTTTCCTGTTCCTGTTGGTGCATGCACTAAGATGTTCTTGCCTAAAGAAACAGATTGATAAATATCTTTAATAATTTCTTTTTGTCCTTTCCTGAAAGAATCATGTCTAAAATATATAAGCTCTGTCATTTATATTTAATCCGTTATTTTAATCTTTGATTATTTGTTCTTCTTTTTTCTCTTTTATAATACTAGTACCAAAAACACTATTTAAGTGTTTCGGGAGTAGCTGTCCAATGCAAAACAAAATAAATATAAATTGCTTTAATTCTAAAAGAAAATGTATCT
Organism: archaeon; assembly: GCA_029563035.1. The sequence continues at coordinate 431,657 of JAKQTP010000138.1, forward strand.
GCGGGAAATGTTAAAAAAAATGTTGTTAATTTCTGTGATAAACCTTTAAAAATGCTTATGTTCTATTTTCTATATGTACAAAAGCACAGATATGAAATTAGTATATCCCGCATATTCAAAATTAAATTTTTATTTTAGGCAACATATTTCAAAGTTTGTTTTAGAAAAGGGTTTTGTTCCATTGAACCCATTTATGATTTTTGATTATTTTCTGTCTGATACAGTAGATAGAGATTTAGTAAGAAATGCAAACAATTCAATGGTAAAAAAGGCAGATGAGCTTTGGGTGTTTGGGCAAGTAAGTGATGGTGTTTTTGCAGAGATAAAACTTGCAAAACAATATGGAAAGCCAATAAGATATTTTGATATAATAAAATCAAAAGACATAATAGAAATAGCAAAAGACAAAGTAATCTTTGAAGATATTTCTGCTTCTGTTGAAGAATTATAAACCTTTTTAAATTCTTTTGTTCTCTCTTTTGTATGACTATACAGTTAAAACAGTTTAAACCAGGAAATGGTGCAATCTATTATTTCTCAGGAACTGGCAACACGGCCTTTGTTGCAGGAGAGTTTCAAGAGAACTACAAAAAAGCAAATGTCTCTGTTGATCTTTTTAAAATAGAGGACATAGATGTAGTTTCAAGCCAAAGCAAATATGATTTTCTAATGATTGGCTTTCCAGTCTATGCTTGTTATCCTCCAGACCTTGTTGTTGATTTTGTAAAAAAGCTACCAGAAGTAAAAGATAAGCCTGTTATTCTTTTTGCAACAGCTGGCCTAACAACAGGCATAAGCTTTAATGTTCTTGAAAAGATCCTTAAGAAGAAAAAATACAATGTTATTTCTAATTTTGCATACATTATGCCAGACAATGTTTATTTTGTGTTTAGAAAAGACACTGACAAAGATGAGCAAATAGAGTTATCTATAAGTAACACAATAGAAAAGATAAAGCAAGATTTTAAGGTCCTTATTTCAGGCAAATCTAAATTTAAAAAAGCAAATTTTTTTTGGTCTTTATTTGCACCAATATCTAAGTTTTTCTTTTTCAAAATCATGCAACCACAAAAAAACCGTTTTGTGTGGAATAGAGATGCCTGCAACTATTGTGGGCTTTGTCAAAAAATATGCCCGACAAAAAACATAACAATCAAAAAAGAAAAAAGCAAATTAACTTTTAAAAACAACTGTGTGTTCTGTACAAGATGCTATAATTTCTGCCCACAAAAAGCAATACATAACAAGTCCATAAACAGAACAGAAAAATACAGAAGATATACAAGATTAAAAAAAGAAATAATTTGATGGTGAGAAATGTGGAAATTATAAACTATAGCTATGAAGATATAGAAAATCTTTGTGAAAAAATTTCAAAAAAAATAAAAAAATCAAACTTTAAAGTAGACTATATCCTTGGTGTTGCGGTCAGTGGTTTAGTCCCTGCAGTAATCTTTGCACGCCTTCTTAATACAAAAAAAATAATGAGTGTTTCTGTTTCCTCTTATGAGAAAAAGAAACAAAAAGAACTAAAGCTATTGATTGCTCCTGACAAGTCTCTTCTTAAAGGCAAGAATGTTCTGATTATTGATGATATTTGTGATACAGGTAATATTCTTATCTTTTTAAAAGACCTTTTAAAAACATATAAGGTAAAATCAGTAAAGTGTGCTACAATTTTCCTAAACAAAGAGCATCACAAAATTGTTCCTGAATATTATGGCAAGGTTGTAAGCCATTGGGTTGGTTTTCCTTGGGATAAATTTGAGAAAGAATAAAGTATGTTAAAAAGAAACCAGATCTTATTATTTCTAGTTTTTGCATTATTTATCTTTCCAACAGTTTCTGCTAGGTCCTTTGAAATAACAAATTACGACATCAACTACACTCTTGAGCAATCAGGCTTAATTTCTGTTTCTGAAAAGTTAGATTATAAGTTGTCCGGTTGTTATAAAGAGCTATTCCTTCAAAGGCCAAATCTAGAAATTATAGACCCAAGCGGTTATTGCCAAGGTGCAGAGTGTTCCTTTGAGTATAAACAAAAAAACACAGAATCTGGTGATCCTGAGTTAATACTTAAAGGTGAATTTTGTGATACAACAGTTACAGCAAATTTCAATTATTCTATTGCGCATCAGATAAGGGCTATAGAAGACGGAACTCAATTCTATTATCAAGTGTATCCAGGAAAAACAAGTGTTTCAACAAACGCAAACATTAACATTATCTTTCCTGGTGATCTAAACCAAACAACCAGGTTCATTCATTCTAAAAACTACCAATCAAACATCACAGAAAACATTTTGAATATTTCAAAACATGTTTATGCCTATGAGATAATAGAAGTAAATATTCTTATGCCAAAAGAATGGTTCAATCAAGATAATCTCTATCACTACCCAGAAAGAACATACACCAAAGAACAAATAATCAATGAGGAACCAAACTGGCAAGAGGACTATGATAAATATACCACAGAATATGTAAAAAAAGAAGCAACCCCACAAGTAATCGCATTATTCTTTTTTTTAATGGTTGGTCTACCAATATTGTTGCTATTTTTTATCTGGTTAATTTTTGGCAGAGATATTCCAGAAAATAAAACAGGATATTTTGGAGTTTATGAGAGAGATTTGCCAGGTCCAGAAGATCCTCTTCAGGCAAATTATTTTATCACTGGTAAATTATCAGATCATTGGTTTTCTTCAGCCATATTGTATCTGGTTTGTAAAAAACAATATGAGTTGGTAAAGGTAAGTGAGAAATCATTATTTGCTTTAGAAAAATATAATCTTATTAAAATTAAAAATGCAAAAAAAGTAAAATTGCCAACATATGTTTCAAAAGTTGCTGATTTCTTTTGGGTTTATTATCCTGATGGTGTTGTTAATTTAAATGATTTTAGAACTGGTTATTTAAGTTCTAAAAAAAGCACTGGTGGGTTGTTTGCTAATTTTGACAAAACTCTAGAATTTCAAAATTCATTTAGAGAGCTAGAAAAAGAGATAAGGACCGATTTAAAAGAATGGTCAAAGAAGAACAATTATTTTAATAATACTGGAGTTGTTGTTGCAAAAGTAGTAATGGCATTATATTTGTTTTTATTTGCCTTTGTATTTTTGACTTTTTTTACTTCATATATTTTTCCAAATTGGACCTTTTTGTTTTTTTTCTTGCTTATATTTATTATTATAAGTAATATAAGTATAAGATTTATAAGATCAAAAACAACTATTGGGTTTGTGAAATCAAAAACAACTTTTAATACAATCTTTGGTCGTTTCTCAAAAGAGGGCAGAATAAAAAACCTTCAATGGAGTAATTTCAAAAAGTACATTACTGACTTTTCTTTAATTAAAGATCACCCTCCAAAGCACGTAATTCTCTGGGAAGAGTACATGGTCTATGCTACTGCTTTTGGGGTAGCTAAAGAAACAGCAAAGGCATTAAAGACTGCTATGCCTGAGCAATTATCAGAAAATCAAGATTTTGTAAGTTATTCAACATTTGCAACCAGCAGTTTTTCTACATCTTTAGGTTATTCTTCAAGTAGTGGAGGTGGCGGTGGTGGAGGTGGCTTTGGCGGTGGTGGCGGTGGCGGTGGTGGTGCTGGTGCCCGCTAAAACAAATTGTTTATAAATCCTTTATTCTTATTTATTTCTAATTATACAATTTAAATTAGGAGAAAAGATAAAATATGGTTTCTAAAGATAAAAAGTTCATAATGTGGTTTGATGAAATTGGGATAGAGGATGTTCCTTATGTTGGGGGAAAGAACGCCTCCTTAGGAGAGATGTATCAAAACTTAAGAAAAAAAGGAGTAAAGATCCCATATGGTTTTGCAGTAACAGCATATGCCTACAGATATGTTCTTGAAAAATCTGGTTTAAAATCTGAAATTAAAAATATCCTAAAAGATCTAGATACTCACAACATAAATTCTCTTGCAGAAAAAGGCAGTAAGATTAGACATCTGATAAGACACGCAGAAATTCCAAAAGAATTAGAAAAAGACATTTTTGCTGCATATGATAAATTATGTAAAATAGAAAAAATAAAAAATTTAGATGTGGCTGTTCGTTCAAGTGCAACAGCTGAAGATCTTCCAGATGCATCCTTTGCTGGACAACAAGAAAGCTATCTTAATATTACAGGAAAAGAAGATTTACTAGAATCCGTAAGAAAATGCTTTGCTTCTCTTTTCACAAACAGAGCAATCTCCTATAGAGAAGACAAGCACTTTGATCATTTCAGTATTGCTCTTTCTGTTGTTGTTCAAAGAATGGTTAGAAGTGATTTGGCTTCTTCTGGTGTTATGTTTTCAATAGATACAGAAACTGGTTTTAAAGATGCAGTAATAATCAATTCAACATACGGCCTTGGAGAAAACATTGTCCAAGGTGCTGTTAATCCTGATGAGTTTATTGTCTTTAAACCAACCTTAAAGCAAAATAAAAAACCAATAATTTCTAAAGTTCTTGGTGAGAAAGCAATTAGAATGATTTATGATACTCAAGGTAACAAACCAACCAAGAATGTTGCTGTAGAGCTAAATGATAGAAACAAGTTTTCAATAACTGATGACCAAGCTTTGCTTCTAGCAAAATGGGCTTGCATTATTGAAGACCACTATTCTAATCAAGCAGGAAGATTTAAACCAATGGATATGGAATGGGCCCTTGATGGTAAAACAAACGAACTATTTATTGTTCAGGCAAGGCCAGAAACTGTCCAGTCTCAAAAGAACCTAAACAGCTACACAACTTATACTCTTTCAACAACTAAAAAGCCAGTAGTAATAGGTAAAAGTGTAGGTCAACAGATTGCAACAGGCAAAGTAAAGGTCATTAAAAATGTAAAAGACATTAATCAATTTAAAAAAGGGGAAATTTTAGTAACAGAAATGACTGATCCTGATTGGGAGCCAATCATGAAAATTGCTTCAGGAATAATTACAAACAAAGGTGGAAGAACCTGCCACGCATCGATCGTCTCAAGAGAGCTAGGAATACCATGTATTGTTGGAACACTTGATGGCACAGCAAAATTAGAAACTGGAGATGAAGTAACAATGGACTGTTCAAGTGGAGATACTGGTTTTGTTTATAAGGGTAAAATCCCATTTACAAAAGAAACAGTAAATCTAAAAGAGATTCAAAAAACAAAAACACAATTAACAATGAATGTCGGTAACCCAGAACAGGCCTTTGATTTAAGTTTTATTCCTAATGAAGGTGTAGGTCTGGCAAGAGAGGAGTTTATTATAAACTCTTGGATACAGATTCACCCTCTTGCTCTTATAAATTACAATAAAATAAAAGATCCAGAAACAAAATCAAAGATAGCTGCCCTAACCGTTGGCTATAAAGACAAAAAGCAATTCTTTGTTGATAAACTTGCACAAGGTATTGCAAGGATTGCTGCTGCTTTCTATCCAAAGAAAGTAATACTAAGACTATCAGACTTTAAATCAAACGAGTATGCTAACTTGATAGGTGGCAAAGATTATGAGCCAGAAGAAAACAACCCAATGATAGGTTGGCGTGGTGCTTCAAGATACTACCAAGGAAACTATGTTGCTGGCTTTGCTTTAGAATGCCTAGCAATTAAAAAAGTTAGAGAAGAGTTTGGCCTAATAAACCTAGAGCTAATGGTTCCTTTCTGTAGAACAATAGATGAAGCAAAGAAAGTTCTTGGCGAAATGAAAAAGAACGGTCTTGAGAAAGGCAAGAATGGCTTAAAGGTACATTGTATGTGTGAAATTCCATCTAATGTCATACTTGCAGAAGAGTTCTTAGAGGTCTTTGATGGTTTTAGTATTGGAAGTAACGACTTGACACAGTTGGTTCTTGGCCTTGATAGAGACTCTGAACTTTTAAGTAATATCTATGATGAGAGAAACCCAGCAGTAAAAAAGATGTTGGCAGAAGTCATAAGGATTGCAAACAAGAAAAAAAAGTATATTGGTATTTGTGGTCAGGCACCATCAGATTATCCAGAGATTGCTGAGTTCTTGGTAAGAGAGGGTATAAAGTCCATGAGCCTAAACCCAGATACTATGATAAAAACAAGAATTGCAATAGCAAAGCTTGAAAAAAGTTTAAAGAAATAGATGTGAGAAAATGAGCAGTAAAAATATTGGACTTCCAGATTATCAAAAAAATATGTCTATGCAAGAAATTCTAAAAACATATTACAACAAAGCAGAAATAGGGAATTCAATATTTGTTGTTCATAAAAAATCTAAAAACCATAATGAGTACAAGTTTTTTAGTACAAGCTATCAAGGAAAAGATTATGTTCTTGTAGCACCAAAACATTGGAATTGTGATTTTGCAACACATTCTGATCTTATGGAAATAGCATTTAATTTGATTGGTATTCAAAAAGCAGACATAAGAAGAAAACTGGAACTTATAAAACTGAATTTTTTGAAAATGCTTTTCATGGAACAATAGGTAAAAATCCAAAAGAAAATAAAATTCATTTTCATTGTTTAGATGAAAGTCCAGATCCGACTATAAAGCGAAAAAAATTAAATAGAATTCCTGAAGGTGTGCAAAAGGTTCATAAACGCTTATTTAATTCTTTAAATAGAGTTGTACAATCTAATAGAGCAATAGCAAGAGCAAGAGCAGGCACAAACATGCCTAAACCTAGACCAAAATCTAAAACAAAAAAACCAAATAAGCAAAAAGTAGTAAGAGTAAAGCCTAGAGTAAGATGAAATCAATACTTTTTGTATGTGCAGGAAATATCTTCAGAAGCATGTGTGCAGAGCTTTTGCTGAAAAAATTTCTTCTTGAAGATCATAAAAAAACAAAAGTCTCTTCAGCAGGCATAACTGCAAGACAACAAGAAATACACCCTGTAGTCAAAGAAGAGCTAAACAAAAGAAAGATAGACTATTCTAAACACAAGCAACGAAAAGTTACAAAAGAAATTCTTGATTCTTCTGATGTTGTAGTCTCAATGACTAATTTTCACAAGGGTTTCTTAAAAGAAAAATTCAATAGAGATTCTGTTCTTTTTAATGAGCTTTGCTTTTATGAAAATGAAGATTTTCTAGATTATTCAGACATACTTCAAGAAACCAATTCTAAAGAAAAATCTGAAGAATATATAAGAATAGCAATAAAAAAAATAGAAGAAGGCTGTAATAATCTTTCAAAAAAACTTCAATAGTTTCAAACAATTTCTTTATAAACATTAACATCTTATATATTATCTAGTTATAACAATAAAATGGTGATTCAAAAATGTCAATAGCACTAATAGTTATTCTGGTGATTCTTGGTGTATTTTTGCTAATGGCTTTATTCATTTACAATAGCCTAGTTGTTATGAGAAACAAGGTAAAAAACGGCTGGAGCCAGATTGATGTTCAGCTAAAGAAAAGATATGATCTTGTACCAAACCTTGTTGAGACAGTTAAAGGCTATGCAAAGCACGAAGCAGGCACATTATCAAAAATTACAGAATTAAGAAATCAAGCTATGCAAACAAAAGACATAAAAGCAGCAATGAAAACAAACGATCAGTTGTCTAAGGCAATTGGCGGTCTTTTAAATGTTGTTGTTGAAAACTATCCAGACCTTAAAGCAAGCCAGAATTTCTTAATGCTTCAAGAGGAGTTATCAGGTATTGAAAACAAAATAGCATATGCAAGACAATATTACAACGACACAATAATGGACTACAATAACAAGCTACAAGTTTTCCCGAACAGCGTCTTTGCTAAGATGTTTAATTTCAAAGAAGAAACTTTCCTAGAAGCAACAGCTGAAGAAAAAAAGAACATCAAGGTTTCTTTTTAATTCCCAAGAAAATACTTTTTCTTGGATTTCTATTTTTATGTTTTTTCATAACAAAATAACTTTTTCTAGTAAATGGTTAATATTTAAAATATTTTTCATTCATTGTAATTAATGAAAGATATATAAATATATATTGCTTTTATTTATATAGCTTAAATATATTTTAAAAAATAAAAAGAAAGAAAAATATATGGCAAGAACTAAATCAAAACCTAGAGGCTCTAAAGCCAAAGAAGAAATAGATTTTGAGGATGATACTGAAATTGATGATTATTCAGAAATAGATGAAGATTTCTCAGAAGAAAACATAGGCAAGCAAAAAGAAAACAACATTTTTGGCAAGGCCTATAAATGGTTAGAAACTAAATATTATTCTTTCTCTGATTGGCTAACAAAAAAAGGAATAAACCTAAATAAAGTTAATAGCTTTTTAGAAGAAAAAGGAATTCCTGCTTTTGTGGTTGTGGCTAGTCTTACAATTGTCATTTTAGCAATTATAATTCTCTTAATAATTAACTTTGCATCAAAAACAACAGTGGAGTTTTCACTAACTGATTTTTCAGGAAACAAATTATCAGATGTAGATGTTAAGATTTATGATTTAAAAAACAAGACAAAATTTAGTGGGACAATAAGTGATGGTCATAAGGCAAGGCTTGCTCTTAAGTCAGGAGCAGATTATGCAATTATAGCCACAAAATCAGGATTTGCAGATTTTGATAAAAGTCACCTGTTTACAAGAGGAGAACCAATAATAATAAAATTTTCAGAAAATGTGACTCGTGGTAATTTCAAATTAACAGTAACAGATTCAGAAACAAAAAAAGCCATTTCAAAATACAAAGCGACTTTAAACTATACAGTCAGTGGAAAATCAGAAGAGCAAATAGCAACACCAGGAAGCTCAAACTTAATTAGTTTTACAGATGCACCATTAGGTAAGTCTATCTCATTAGTTGTTGAGGCTGATGGCTACCAAACAGTTTCTCAATCTATAACTATATCAAGTAATGATGAAATAATACCTATAGAATTACAGTTTGATTTGGGTTCAGCTCAATTAGAAGGACTTGATGCAAGGGGCACAATCTTGGCAGTATCAGACACTGGAGATTTATTAGATGATTGTGAAGTTACAGTCTATAATGTTGCTGGCGAAAAAATAGCATATGGCATAACCCAACTAGGCAAATTCACATTTACAGAAAAAGCAGGTTCTGTAATAAGATTTGTTGTAACAAAAAAAGATTACAGAACATACGATAGTGACCAAGAGGACAAAACATTTAGATTACAAAAAAGCGAAGACACTTTTACAGCAACCTTAAAAAAAGGCAGTTCAGATTTAAGAGTTATGGTTGTAGAAAGTGTGGCTGGCCCAGTAAGTGATGCTGATGTTTCTTTATATAATCTTAATGGGAATTTAATTTCTGAAAAAACAACCTTACTTGATGGCGAAGTTACATTTACAGGCCTTGATAAAAATAAAGATTATGTTGTTACTGCATGTAAAGAGGATTATCTTTGTTCACAATATTTTGCGAATATAGATACTAGTAATGACTTAGAAGTAAGGCTTGTTAAGTTTGGTTCTGCAGAAACCTACAAACTTTCAATATATGTTTATGATGGGGCAAACATGCCACTTTCTTCAGCAAATGTCTTAATTTATAAACTATTAAATGGCAAATATGTGCCGATAGGCTTAGGTCCATTACAGGTAGACATAACAGGTTATGCTTATGTCTTTACACAAAAAGATGAAACCTATAAGGTGGTAGGCATTGCTGGAGATTCAAATGCTTCTCAAGAAATCACTATTGATCAATTTAAAGATAACAAGGTAATCTTAATAATAAATGATGCATCAAAAGAAGTAACCTTGCAATTAAAAGACATTTATGGTAACCCAGTAACTGATGGTTATGTAACAGTAAAAACAAAAACAGGAGAGATTCTTTATGAAGGTTATATTGATTCTGAAAATCCAGCAAAATTTTTAACCAAAGGCTACAAGGATTTGATTGTGGAATATATAGATGGTGAAGGAAATGTTACTGTTGCTTCTGGAGTAGTAGGGGATGGGGAGAATTTATCAGTAAGCTTAAAACCAATGATTGAGGATCTTAATCCAATAGTTTCTTTTTTAGAGATTAGGGATTTACAAAACAAATCAACAAGCATATTAAGTAAAGACAATGATTATTATTTGGTATTTGATTTGCAATTGCCAATAGATGTAAAAAAATGTGGAGTGCATTTTAGAGCAGGAGATGATTCTGAAGATGATTCTGAAAACATGACTTATGGTATAACTGGCTTTAAGGCAGACACTACAAATTTCAAATATTCTACAACCTATCGTGAAGGACAACAGTCCATTGATTATGATAATGTTGGTTCTCCTAATATTTTAAACAAATGGCTAGAGTTATATTGGCCATCTGAGTCAGTAACAAACAAACAAATAATGTTAAAGGTTAAAGCAACAGAGATTGGCGATTTGCTTTTAAAGTACAGGGCATGGTGTGAAGATAGTGAAGGAAAAATCCATAGAGATCCAGAAGACTCAACATTAGGAACCGCAAGAAACATCTCTTCAAGACAAGGCCTATATGCAGAAACAAAGGAAAAAGTATTCAAGGTCCTTGAAACTCCTGCTGAATGTTCAGACAACCTTTGTGTAGAATATAGGTTTTTAGACAAAGGTGGCTTTGACTATTCTAATGAAACTTTTTTTGGAACTGTTGATGAGATGTATTTATTAGAATTAAATTATTATACCACTCAATCAGGAGAATTAGCAATTGATACTGAAACTGATGCAAGTCATCCTATTATTGGCCTAATAAACTATCAAGACACAGATTTGTTTCCAAGTTCAAAATTGGATTCTCAAGAAACAAAATTAAGTTCTATGGCTGTTTTATTACAATCAGGAATTTATAAAAAACAATATTTATTATTTAATGCAAAAAACACAGGCGTAACTCACATTGATGTAAGATCCACCTTTAACTCCAAAGTTACAGAAAAAAGATTAACTTTTGAAATAAAGAATAAAAGAAACTTAGAAGTAAATGTTTTAGATGTTTTGCCATACAACACCCCAATAACAGTAGAAGTAAAAGATGCAGACAACAAAAGCCCAATAAACAACGCATTAGTAAAATTAGAAGATGAGTTTGGGGATCTAATTTCAAGTACTAAAAAAGCAAAGGCAGGGAAATACATAATTAATCAAAATTTTTCTAGCACAAGACCAAATCTTGAAGTTACTGCTCCAGGCTATGCACCATACACAAGACAACTAATGATTGCCGATACAGGCATTATCTCTGGCCCTGATAGCATCTCAATAAACTTTGGAAATGAAATTAGTCAAGAAATAGAGATTATAAAGTTAGTGAATAAAGGCAATGCAAAGATTACAGATTTGACCTACAAGATTACACCAATTGATGAAGTTGCTGAATTAACTATAGAAGCTCATTTGCCAGTAGCACTTAACCCAACAACCCCTTCAGAAATAGAAGTTGTTTCTGTAATTGATCCAAAAATTAAGTTTACAACAGCAAAATATGTTTTAACAATATTTGGTTTTGTCGGAAACAAGCAAGTAGCAAAAGATATTGAAATTAATATTTATAAGGGGCAAGTGCAAGAAAATTGTTTAGATATAAAACCTCTTGTGATCTATAGTTATGTTGGCATTAGTGAGGGTTCTGAAAATGAGATAACCGCAACATTAGTCAACAATTGTAAAAAAGCAATAACTATAACTCCAGAGCTATTAAAAGCAAAAGGCACGGTAATAAAGAAAGATGAGAACCTAGAAGTTATTCTCCCTTCTGTAACAATAGAACCAAACGAAGAGATAACAGATTACACAATAACTATTAAAAACAACAAAGCCAGAAAAACAACAAAAAGCTATGCCTTTGAGATTGCTTGGAGAAATGCATATTATGCTTTACCAAACACAAAATTAAATATTGATTTGGTTGATTATTCAAAAACTATAAAAATAACTCCTCCAGTTTCAGTTGTTTCAATGAGCCAATATAATGAAGAGATAATGGCCTCAAATAAAACTATTTTTTCTATAACAAATACAGGAAAATATCCATTAAAAGACATACAGATATCAAGGCTAGAGGAGAAATATGTTTCTAATATTCAAGATAAGATTGAGCCATTAACTTTTGAGGAAATAAAGCCTGGTCAAACAAAACAAGTAAGTGTTATCTATGAAGGCAAAGTAAGTAATGCAACAACAGCAACTATGTATTATAAAGTTTCTGCAATTTCCCCTGGTACAAAGGACCCAATAACTGCAAAATTTACTGTTGATTTTAGAATCTCATCAGCTAGTTGTTTAAAAGTTGATCAGAAAAAAATTACTTTCCACACAAAAATAGGAGAAGAAAAACCAATGTATATTAGAGTCACTAACCAATGTGCAGAGCCTATTGCATACATAGATTATGATCCACACCCATACAAGTCACCTAATGACTTTACTATGGTGTTTGGCGAGGGCACAGGTGTTGCTTTAGTTCCTGCAACTCCTGTTCCGTTTATTGGTGTTGGTCAAACAGTTGCTTTCTATTTGAAAGTAAAACCAACCAGGTATTTTACTCCTAGAACAGAGAATAGATTTACATTAATTGGTTATCCAGTAAATGGAACGGCATTAAGCATGGTAACTTCAGAAATTATTTGGATTTCAACAGAAGTAGAAGCACCTGATGAGGACACAGTAGCAGATTTAGAAAGAATTGACGAGGATATAGCTGTAAAAATCTGTGATACTGATGAAAAAATGGACATTCCAATGCCAAAGATTGTTACTGATTGTAAAGATGATGGCTATTGTGATGCAGAGGGTGCAGCAGAACTTATATTAGAAAAAATACAAGAATTACATAAAGTAGTCATAGATGCTTCAAGACAACTAAATAATGAACTTGCACAAACAAGTTGTTCTATTGCAACTGCACAACAGAATGGTTGTGCGATTTCTGATTTGTTAAAGTCAGATCAATTAAAGCCATTTAAGAATATTCCTATCTATCTACAGAACGATTCACTATCTCAAAGAACCTTAGATATTGTTTTAAAAAACACCAAAGAAGTAGCAAAATATCCAACCATTAAAAACTATGAAATAAGAGAATATGTCGGTCCAACTTCTGGCGGTTTGCAGATGATTGGTAATATCATACATGTAGATAATAAAATGCAGGGTTGTGGAAGATATAAAATTACAATAGATGGCAGGATTGCAACAAAGGATCAAAAAACTCTGGCACCAGAAAAAGCATATTTCTATGTAACTATAGATTATAATAAGACGGGTCCTTGTGCAAAAAGTATAGAAAATGTAAGAATGTACCTGCCAAAAGACACTACTTTTTTCAAAAAATCAAATATGGGCAATACTTGGTTAACATTGATTAGTGGTGATGAAAAGTTTGGCAAAACAATTGCAAAACAAGTGTTTGATAGCGATGAAAGATTCCAGTTAAGGACAGACAATGTCAAAAATTTCAGTCAACTAGATGTTTCAATTGGAACAATTAAAGAGAATGAAAATGCTATCGCAAAACTATATTTTAATGATCCAGTTGCAGTTACAAGCCCTCGTCCAGAAAAGATAAATTTAATAGTTAATGATACATTTTCAATAAACAAAGAAGGAGAGGAATCAAAATATTCAGAAGAATTTATTAAGCAAGTTTCTGAAAATGTAAAAGACATAATCAATGGAACTCCCGCAGATATCTGTATCTCCAAAGATAAAAACTATATGTTGATATTATCTTTTGAAGCAGCAGATTATGGTGCATTGTCTTTAAAGGCACAGAACAATAAATTGCAATTAGCACCTTTAGAGAAATGTGTTGTCCTTACTGCAAATTCTGCACTTGATGAACAAGTGAAAATAAAAGCAGAAGAGGTAATCGGGGTAAGAACTAAATTAATTTATCAGGGAAAAGACTATACTAATGAATTATCTTTAGTTCTTGAAAAAGACAAGCCAACTGATTTTAATGTTTGTTTCTTAGGCGACATTGGTGATGTTGCACATTGGTCTGATAAGACTGTAAAAATAACTGCAGAGAGTAAATTCAAAATAGGAAAGTTAAATTCAGAAAGAAAAGCAGATGTTAATATTACTTTATTAAATTATGGTATAACCCCAATGCAACTAATAGGAATTGGAGACAACATATCTGGTAAATTAAGTTCAGGAGATGCAGAAAGTAATGAGCAGTCAATATATGCTTTTGTTTCATGGAATAAAGAATATAATAAAAATGACAAAGAAGAATATTGTGATGCCTTAAAGAAATATTATGATAGTTTAGGTGGCAAGGCCACAATGTTTGTAAAGCCAAAAGAATGTGAATTTAAAGAAACCCAATCAGAGAAAAGCGCAAGAAACAAAAGAGCGTTAAAAAGAGCTGGTACATATTTTACTGGTTGTATGTTAAGCTGTGCAACATTAACATCAGGTGTTAATATAATTTCTAAAGTTATTCCTATTTTTGGTCATGCAAAATTATTGAAAGATTTGATTTGGAATTGTGGTATTGGTTGTGGTCTTCCAACAGTAACGATGTATGGTAATGAAACAGGAATTACAGAAAAAGTTATGGATGTTATTCATAAGATACCTGTTGTAGGAGACCTTGCAAGGGTTGTTGAAAAAATCTTTGGCTTTGTAGGTAATGCGTTGGGTGCTGTTGCAAATGCCATAATGGGTGGAGGCAGTGGTAAAGCAGAAGCAGATGCTTTGGCTCAGCAATTAGCCAAAGATGGTTATAGTGGAGATTTATCAGAGAATGCAGGGGCTGCTGAAACCATAGTTGGTATTCATGATCTTACAAGACAAGGCATAGGTCAAGTAGATCCATTTGATTATACTATGAGTATAGAAGAATTTGAAACTCCATTAATGGGAATAATGGATGATTTGCCAGATACAATAAACATAACAGGTGGTGGCAGTGGCACACCAACTATGTTTTTAGACAAAAAATTAGTCCATGTAACTCCAAAAACAATAACAACAGGCACTCCTTTTGCCCCTATAAAAAGCGAAGCAAAATTGATAAAATATATAGAATATACTTCAAGGCACCCAAATGCACAATATTGGTTCTATGCAAAAACAAGAGCTGAACAAACGGAATTAAATAGAATTTTGCGTAAGATTGGTATTGATCCATTAAGTACAGGTGCAACTAAAGCAAGTATACCTAATTCAGATTTAACATCAGGATTTTATAAACTAACAAAAGCAGAACAACAAAGATTTGGTGAAATAATTGCAAACAACACAAGTTACGGTACAGGAAGATTCAATGCAGCTGCAAAAGATGGGTTTTGGGCAAATCCTAGAACTTATCCTGATGAGAAAGCGCTTAATGGTAAGTTTAAACCTAATGGAGTAAGCTTTAAAGCAGATGTTGATGATTTCTTAAGAACTTCGGGATCATCAATAACTACAACAACAATAACACAAGCTGAACGTACAAGATTTATTAGTGATGCAACAGAAGTAAGTAATCAATTAAAAACACGCCTAGGAGAAGTTCAAAGCGAACTAAAGGCAATTGGTACTCCAAAAAATGTAGCAGAAACACAAAGATCAAGAATATTAACTTATCAAGAAAAGCAAATATCTTCGCGTTTAACAGAGGTCGATGATTTAATATTACAAGTTAATGGAGCACCAATTGTTGGCGGACAAGTAGATGTCAGTGGTATTTCAACAAGGATTGATTCCGCTGGAATTGGAAGCATAAACAAACAATTAGACAACATAGATAAAGTACTAAAGCACATAAGTTCTGGCTCAGGTGGTGGTCCAAGAGTAATGACTCTTGCGGATAGTCAAGCTTTGCAAAAATCAATATCAAGCACTAGTACAAATATTCAATCTCAATTAGATGAAATCGCAACAATTAAAATGGAGTCATTTGGTAATGTTCCTCCAACAGATCCTGCATTAAAACTACAATGGGATGAACTTGTTAGAAATGAAAGCGCATTAAATAGTGCAAAATCACAAATAGATGATATAGGCAAAGGACTAGGAGGATTAACTCCAGATAGTGCAGGAAATGTTGTTATTGATAGTGCTTTAGAAGGCAAGATTAGAAATGTTTCAACAATCAAAACAGATAT
The DNA here is from genome assembly GCA_029563035.1 of archaeon. The sequence goes on from JAKQTP010000138.1 coordinate 447,673, forward strand.
TGCTTCTGCAAATTCTGCTTTAACAGGCATGGTCAAAAGCTCAGAAATAACAAAAATGACAACAAACCAATTAGATGATGCAATAGCAAGAGCTACAAAATCAGCAGCAAGTGCTGGAAAGCAATTAACAAAAATAAATGCAGAAATCGTAGCTCTTGAAAAAAACAGAATAGCAATTCCTGCAATTAAAAGGAAAAGACTAGAGACATTATATAAACAAAAATTGGGTTTAGAAGATGCAGGGCAGAAGTTAACTAATGCTGCTGATGATTTAAGAAAAGTTAAAGCGGGCGCTAGTGGATCAGGTATGGTAGACATTTCAGATGATATTGTAAAAGGTATGGATGATGCTGTTGACTCTATTAAATCTTTAAAATTACCAACTAAACTTCAGAAATTCTTAAAAGGAGCTGGAAAGTTTGCAATTGATATGATTATTGTTGCAGTATCAAACCAAGCTGGTCAAGATTATTTAAATCGTCAATCAAACGAGAATGGACAATTGGCAAATCTAGTATATCTTGGAATTCCAGTCACTGAATTTGAAAAGAATGTGTGGTATAAAGTAACAGTAATAAAACAAGCAAATAAATACGATGTAATTATTGAAAAAGAAATACCTGCAATAAGTAATGATGTAGCAATATATTATACAGATAATAAAGAAATTAAAGAAATACAAACCTCTGAGCACCAAGAAGAACTATTACAAGCAAATACCCCTCAAGTGCAATCTCAAGATTGGTCAGAAATAATAGAAGAGAAAATCGAAACAGATGCAACCCAAGTTTCCACAAGTCTTGAAGAACTACAAATGAGAATGTACACCCAACATGAAAACAAATTACAAGATTATGCACGTTGTACATTTAGTGAGAAAGGTTTAGGTTCTGTGTGTGTGGATGTTGGACCAATGGTGCCACATCATTGTGCGAGTTTTGTTACAGAAGTTTCTAATAAGTTATATGGTGCAAACTACAATTCAGGAAATGCTTGTGATAATGACACAGGCACAAGTCAAAATTACGGCACAAGAAACAGAATTGTTTGGCAAAAAGGAAAAGATAATATTGAATCAATAGATAATGTGTTAGTGCCTGGTGTTGTAATTGGCATAGAAGGCACAAGCAAAAAACTTAAAAATTGCCAACCACCTCATGTTGTTTTATATGTTGGCAAAAACGAAAATGGCGAACACATGATATTACAGCAAAATGGCGATAAAGGACAATTAAGTCCTTTATTTTCAACATATGCAACAAACAAAATATTTTTCGTGGTTGTTCCAAGAAGTGGCTATGCAACTTATGATAATTTTGCAATGAATAATAATTTGTCATAATCCTAATGCCTTTTAAATCTTTTTCTTATATTTTTATTTAGATCTAATCATGAATAGAAAAGGCTTTACATTATTTACTGCTCTTATCTCTTTGTTATTGGTATCTGTAGCCTTAGCTTTAATTTTTAATATGATTAACACAGAAGACACATATCTCTCTCTTATTCAAGATCAATCTGCAATGTCAGATCTTATGACCATGGCTGATCTTGCAAGAGCTGATGCCTTTAATACATTTATAATTACCTTAAGATCCAATTGGGAAGAACATATGTCTAGACATCCAATGGAAGTAAGAAGAAGTCAAATGGATATGAACTGGGATGATTTTACTCAATGGTTTATAAAAGACAATTTTTTTGAAAGAGCATTTCCCGCATACTTTGCTCAAGGCATACTTTTTAATCTAAAATATAAAATGGATCCTCCAGGATATGATATAAGAACAGAAACAAATGCCGGTACAACAATAGTATGTGATGAGGGTTGTCAATATGGAGATCCTGGTTGTTGTCACCTTGAATCTGCTAGCGAAAATGAAGATGCAAAAGATAAATTTGTTAGTGTAGTTGTTGATGTTTTTAAGGCAGGAGGAGAGAGAGCAGATGTTGTTGATTGTGGTCAAAATGATACCAACTGTAATGGCTCTTTCTTTTTAACATTAGACACTACTCAGCTTGCTGATGAGAATTATGAACTTTTGCCAATAGTAACTGTTCTAAGAACTAAAAGTAACCAAGTAATACAAAGGCCAGTATTAAGTAGGCAGATTTACAAGATATATATGCCATGGCGTGGTCTTCAGGCATTAAGAACAGCAAGAAATATTGTTTTAGACAACGAAACAGAAAGAGCAGTAAATCCTGCAGACCCTGAAAACGGAAATACAGGGTTCTTCTCCCCAAAAATCCATAACACCTTAGAGCAGGCAAGGCTTGGCTATTGTGATCCAGGAACCTGTCTTCCAAGAGAATATTTCTTTAGAACACCTAACAAAGTAGGTTCCTCTGGCAAATATTGTCATGAAATCCCCAAAACCTTACATGGTGATGTGCCACAAGGTTTACTTCCAATACAGCAAGTTAATTTTGGTCCAAATTCAAATACTTCAATAACATATGATGATAAACACCAAATTGATTATGCCTTTAAAGAGCTTTATAGTCAATCTCTTATAGCAAATTTAGTAAATAACAGACACGGCCAAACAATTACTTACAATAATGGGCTGATAATGAAAGGCAACATAGTGCTTGGGCAAACCCAAGGAGCACCAGATATTAATATCTCTGAAATTGAGGTAAATGCCAAATCAAAAAAAAGTAAAAACTATTTTACAGACGTTCCAGGTAATTATAACGATAATTACACACAAACTGTTTTTGATAATATAAACCAAATGCCAACACTTGTAGGCGGATTAGGTCTATTCTTAAAAGAAGGTAAATCAGCTCCTATCTGGGAAGTTAATTTAGGTTGGTATGATGAACAAAATAACATAACAATACAAAATAATGTAGCGGAACAGACAGAATTGACTTGTTCAGAAATAGACAATGCAATAACAATTCTGCAATTTAAAGAAACAGATCCAAGATATATAATAAAAGACCAATATAAAGATGTAAACACTAATATTGAAATACGTTTACGTGAAGATTTTAGTGAGTTTTATTTTACTCCTGACAATAATTGGTCAAATCTGAGTGTTATAGATAAGGGCTACTTAAATCCAGTTTCTGCTAATAATTTTGAATCTACAACAATAGTGTCATCAGCAAATGGAATACAACGATGGACATGTTACAGTCAAGTCAAAGGTGGCGATAATAGGGCTTGTGGCCCAGAAAAGCAATAATAACAAGATTTAACTTATACCAGTTAATTAATATTATTTTATAAACCTTTTTGTTAATAAATATATTACGCAAAAAAGGTAATCTTTATAAACAATTGTTTAATCTATTATAATATATATATTATATTAAAATCTAGAATAAAGAAGGTTTTCAAAAATGGGATTAAAAGAATTCTATTATAAATTAGAAGATAAATATTTTGCAATGCTTGATAGGCTAGAGGAAAAGGGAATTAATTTATATAAACTAGTTGATCCTCTAGAAAAAAACGGAATACCAACCTTCCCTCTTTTTATAATTTTTAATCTTGCAATAATTGCTTTGATTATCTTCTTATTACTCCCAGTTTTTGGAATAACAGGCGGACCACACGGAACAGCTGTTCAGTTTCTAGATGAAACAAACAACCCAATTGCAAACACTATCTTAAAAGTAAAACTAAACGGTCAATCCAAAACTCTAGAAACAGATACTGAAGGTTTTTTCTATTTTAAAGATTTAAGTAAAGATTCAACCTATATCTTAAAATTAGCAGACACTAAATATTTATTTTCAGATAGAGAAGAATACACAATTGATCCAACCAAGAAATCGCAAGTAGTTCATCTAAAAGAAGGTGCATTTTCAACCACAAAAACCATTTTGTTTAAAACACAATCAGGAGAAGCAATAACTTCTGAATTAAATGTAGAGTTTAGTTGTCTTGGAACAGACTATGAAAAAACAGTAATTGTTAAAGGCGGTTCTCACACGTTAGATGACATTCCAACAGATTGTGGTAGCTTAGATGTAACTGTAAAAAACAGAAGCGATTATGAAATAAATATTCCAGCAACAGGCACAAGCGGAGAAATCATATTTAGTAGTTCTGTAAACTATGCTACATTATCAATAACAATAAAAGATAAAGACAAGGGAATTGTTCTACCAGACATGTTAGTTTCTATTTATGATTTGACAGGAATAATGGTCGATAGCGGTCCAACAAATGCAAATGGTATTTTTACAACAGAGTTAGTTCAAGTTTCAAAGAGCTATAAAATATTAGTTTCTGATCCAAAAAATATTTATGCAGGAATAAATGATTTAGATTATATTAATAATGTTCAAACACCAGTAACAATTACTACAGGAATAAATCAAAAAACATTAGAAGTAAAAAAAGATGTTGTAGGGTTTATAAAAGTAAGAGTAAAAAGCGATTCTGGATTATATCTAGAAGGTGTTTCAGTAAAATTATCAAAAGGAAGTTCAACAATTGATCTTAAAACAACAGATACTACAGGCCTTGTAGAGTTTGGAGTAAAAGAGAATGTAACCTATGTTTTATCTTTTGATAAAGAAGGTTATTTTGTTTACACTAACAGAAATGCAACAGTTTCTGAAAGTACAACAGAAGTTACTTTAAGAAGCATGAATGCAGAAACAAAGACCAGTTTGTTGATTAGTGTAACAGATACAGAACTAAATCCATTAGAATATGCTACAGTAAAAATATGGGACGCATTAAATAACACAGTTGTTAAAATTGTAACAACAGATGTAACAGGCAGAGTAATTGTTTCTAATCTAAGTGCTGATTCAACTTATTTTGCAGAAGCAATTGTAGGACCATTTACTGGCAAAACAAATAATTTTGTTGTAGAGGAAAGAGAAGAAACTTCTGTCCCAATTTTAGTTTCAATTGGTTATGGTACTTATAATTTGACTATTTTAAATTCAGATGGATCTCCAATTTCAAACGCAATAGTAAAGGCATATGATGCAAACACAAATAAAGAAATGACCGAAAAGCAAACAACCACAAATGAGACAGGCCTTGCAATTTTACCTATTAGAGCAGATAAAGAAGTGTATTTTGCTGTAATCACAGATGGCAATCCAATAATTACAAAAAGATATTCAGTAGAAGCAGAAAACATGACTAGTGACACAATAGTCATTCCTTCTTTTGCTTCAAGCTCTGCAAGCATAGAGTTTGTTGGTTACTTTTCAGATAAAGGCGAACAGTTGCCAGCTGTTAGTGCAGGTCAATCAGCAACTGCAAGATTTTTATTAAATGTTAATAGAAAATATTCTAAAGTTTTAGCACATATAAGAACAGGAGATGGGGAAACCTGTGGTAATAGAACATATTCTGTAACTGAAGATTCAATATATATTAAGAAAATAAAATATGCAGGAAATAAAATGTATGGTTCTGTTGATTACACTCCTTGTGGTGGAGAGTCAAGAGATACCTCTTCAATAGTCCGCAAAGATGCCAAATGGTTTAATGTTATTTTAGATAACTCAATAGAGGGTTCTTATATTATTGATGCAGATATTGTAGTTACTGACAACGCAATAACCGACCAATCTATATTTTACAGAGCAGAATATCAACAAGGTTCCGCGATATTAAGATTTCCAAGAGATGATGTTTTAGGAACAAGTTTAAGTTCCTCAACTAGACAAGCACTTTATGCTTATGCAAATAAGAAAATAATTTCTGTAGGCGATTCTTCAAGTTGTGAAAACGGCATTTGCTATGCTTTTACAATCAAAGACAAATCTACAGGCGCAGAAAAAAAAGTAATGGATAAGTTTACAGCAAAAGAAGGAACAGATTATCAACTTAATTTTAGATTAAGTTTTGAAAGGCCAGCAACAGATGCAATTTTAGTTGTTTTGCCAACCGGTCAAACAATAGTATTAAACGAATACAACATAACTTCTGGTGGTGGCTTACCAATAAATGATACTGATTTTTCAAATATCAGTTTAGGAAATATAAATGCAAACGGCACAGTAAATGGTTCAATTGATTTAAGTGTAATTAATGACATAACTGATGAATTAACATTTAATATTTATGCAAATAATGACATCATATTATCAAAGACAATACACTTTGATCTTAAGCCTTCAAAGAAAATGATAGTTGATGTTGTTCCAAAAACAATGGTGCCATTTGTGCCAAATGTAGTAACTGTTGGAGTAACAGAAGAGTCAGGTGCCAAAGTAACAGATGCAATAGTTTTTATAAGAATAAATGGAAAAACAGTAGCAAACGGCAAGACAGACAGAGACGGAACATATTCTGTAATGTTGCCATCAACAGATATAAAAGACGAAGTGGAATTTACTGTTAAAAAACAAAGCTATAGTACAGTTACAATAAAGCAAGTTGTTTCTGAAAATCTAATCGAATCAATACCTGAGAAATTAGATATACAATTAGATATTTCAAAAGGCTATTCTCAAGATTCTGATTTGGTATTGGTAAATAATTCTATTTTGCCATTAACAATTATAGGCATGGAAACAAACATAAGGTCTGATTATATATCTCTGAAAAGTGATGCACAAGGCACAATTTTAGAACCAACAATCCATCAACAAATAAATGTTTCAACAAGATTAACAGAGAAAGGAATAGATCTAATGACACAAAAAGTTATAGAGGGAGATCTTTTAGTAAAAGTTAGTGAGGCGACTCTTGCAAAGGTATGGATAATTAAAGTTCCAATAAAAGTAAGAATTACATTTGGTAATTCAGTAGATAATGTAGAATGCTTAGAAATTAACCCTCAGGAAACAACAATAAGGGTTGAAAATACAAATGATATAGAATATAATATTAAGATTAAAAATAATTGTACAGTAGATGATGAACCAGTAAATGTTGGCAGAATTTATGTTGAATCAGACTATAAGAACACAAAGAAACTAGGAGATTATTATGTAGTGGTTTCTGGAAAAGAGCATAAATTATCACTTGATGAAAAAGTAGAAGTTGCAAACAGAATTGTAGCAGAAGAAACTGCAACAATAAAATTAATCTTTAGGCCAAACAAATCTGCAAAAAGCGGATTGTCAAATCCAATTATTATATTTTCATCAAATAGACCAAATGTAAATGGCGTAGATGTGATTGCATCACAGCATTTGCCTAATATAATATTAAACAATTATGTTAGCTGTATAGAAACACCAAGCTCTCTAATCACAGTTCCTTATTGTATGGGCTATGGTTATAGTCTATTTGCTGGCGGAACAAACACCATGAATTTCAATCCTTATTTAATGGGTCAATATAATTATCAATATGCCGGCGTGGCTCCACAATCAATTAATCAAAGTTGGTTATCAGGTTCAACATATCCATCAAATATGCTTGGTTATCAAAGCGTATTAGGAACAGGAGTGCCATATACAGATTACAGAGAAAATACACCACAAGGATATCCTAACTCTTTTGGATTTTCATCACACGGAATGTTCGGTTGTGAAAAAGCACAAATACAAATTAGAAACAATTGTTCTGAAGATTTAAGTTTACAATTTAGCAATCTTGGTGGAGTAATAATCACCAATCCAGAAAATTCAGAAATGACATTAAAGAAAGGGACAAGTGGAATGTTAGGCGTGCAAGGCTCACAAGTTCTTGGACAATACAAGATTTCCGTAAACGCCAAGCCCGACGACGATGCAATTGAAGATTACACTTATGTTAAAGACATTGTTGTTTCTGTAAACAGGCCAGTTAGTATTTTGCCAGAAAACTGTATCAGTGTTGTTCCTACAGAGTTTGATTTCTCAGGAATAGATACGGTAGAGAGAAAATTAACAGTGATAAACTCTTGTTATGATATGGGCTATGCATTATCTGGTCTAAGCGTATTAAATGTAGATGATTTATTTGTTGGAGATATTCAATATTTCTATATTGGCGATGTTAATAAAGATTTAAAGCCAAAGAAGACATACAGGTATGTTGATGGCAAAACCACAGAAATAATGACTATTAAAGTAAGAAGAAATCCAGAAATTACAGAAAAGACATTTAGACTTGATAGTGAAGACAATAATTCTGTTGCTAAGAAATTAACAGCATTAAGAAAAGATTACTATGATGTGGGCAAGGCCATAAATCTAACAGCATTACTTGGAATAACCTATTCTAATCCAAGATTAGGAAAGGACGAAATGGAAGTTGAGATTACTTTGATAGATAAGCTTCAATGGCTAAGTTATGTTGATAGTCTTGTAGACACCAGTTCTGCTCTTGAAGGCCAAACAACCCCTGGTGGCACAACTCCTAGTGACACAACCCCAGGTACACAAGCCACATCATTAACAGATTATTTCGTTGGTAGTGAAGCTCTAAATCCTGGCGAGTGTTATGATCCAAAAGGATTTAGAAAATACGGATTTACAGGAGAAGAGAATTTCAAGAAGTTTGGTTTTAATAGATTATTATTTACATATAATGATATAGATATAACCCATAACATTTGTGATTATGGAAGAGTATATTGTGATCAAGATCAATTAAGGATTGCGATATCTAAAAAAGCAGATTTATATAGTTCACACAGAACCTATCTATTAGATGGAGTATATTTCTTACTTGAAGGAAATAAGATTGCCGAGAATCCATATCTATTAGATGAAAATCCATTAGATAAAGATGCAATAGAAGTCATTGTTGCAAGTCAATCATTTAATAATCGTGATCCTAACTCTATATTGCAAGCACTAAAGGCAGTAATAGGCAGAGTGCCTACTGATTTAAGGAAATTTACAATACTTGAAGCAAAGATTGGTGCAACAACTACAAGTGAACCAACTCCTGCAAACTTGTCTTCTGAGAAAATAAAAGAATATATGACAATATTAGGAGATAATGACTTTGCAAAGAATGTAAAGCAAGATGGAGATGTCTATCAAACAACAGTAGATTCGTTCTTAAGAAGTGAGACAAAATTAGAGGCAAAGATTAATAATGCATCAACTACTCAACAAGAGCAAGCAATTATTGCTGAGTTCTTAAATCAATATCTAAACACTATGAGATTATATTATGGTGACACAATAAGCCCATTTATTATTAATGCTAAAACTTACGGGCCATTAAATTCAGGAACAACAAAAACAATATTTAGTGCTGTTCAGTTTATGAGTGGAGCATGGACTTTAACTTTAGATCCTGCTTCATCAGTAACAGAGATAGCAACACCTGGAACATACAGCATTGCATTAAAAAGCACAGCAAACAATAAACAACTAACATATACTGTTCAAAAAGTAAATTCTAATTTATTAGATTATTACAATAATAATGCAGGCTATAAAGCAAACACATTCTTTACAAACCCTACAAATGCTTATTATTTCCATTACTTTGGTGTGCCATTTAAGATCGCAAAGACAGGATTGTCAAAAACTACACAAATTATTGACAATTACAACAATGGCTGGGATGTAGTACAAGATGGTATAATATTAAAGGTTCCAAAGGATAATGTAATGATATCATTTAAAGATATAAGGCCATTACAAGTATTATCTTCAGGAGCTTATAAGATAGAATATATAGCAAACGGCAAATATTCTTCAAAAGACACTTCTGAGCTGAAAAATACATTGTTTATTTTCCAGAAAATAAATGAATCAACTAAAGGTGCTGACTATCAATTAAAGACCTCTTCAAACTTAGATATGAGGTTTAATATTGTTCCAACAACATTAAGTGCTACAAAGAACTTTACACATGTTTATGGAGTATTAAAGGACATAACAAGCTCTAGTAATTTCACAGCTGAAGAAACAAGTTCAGTACAAACAATGGTTAATGGCATCTCAAGCGAAAAAATGTGTTTCAATTTTAATAATGGATTTTATTTATGGTATAATCCTTTAAGAACATCATTTGGGGACACTACAAGTGTAACAACTAGTGAAAGCACAACATCAACATCCAATGCTACAGCGATTGCAATAGCAATAGCTACTGCAAGTGTTGGTCAGGGATCTTTAGATTCATCAACAATATCAACTATGACCTCTAGTCAAATAGATGATGCAATAAATAAAACAACGAAATCATTATCTGATGCACAAAAACAATTAGCAAATGTAAATGCAGAAATTGTAGCTCTAGAAAAAAATAATCAAATAAGTTCTGATGCGAATAAGACAAAATTAGATCAACTACAAGAACAAAAAACAACTTTAGAAAATTTAATAAACCAATTAACTAAAGGAATAGATAATTTAAAGGCTGCAAAATCTAAATCTTCTGGAAAAGGTTCAATTAGTTCTAATACATCAAAATTAACAATATCTAGTGGAAAAGTACAAGTAAGCGCAGCTCTAACCGCGTTAGTTTCACCTCTATTTACGAGTAATGTCAGCGGAATAGTTGATGTTGCAAGTGGTAACATAAAATTAGATATGAGCGATAAAAAGCTAAGTGGAATAGTTAATTTAACCTCTGGCAACTTAAGTGGGGAGGTTACCGTATCGAATGCCAAAGTAGTGATAAATGGTAACACCGCACAATTAAAATTCTTTGGTAAAGCAAGAGGCATTCCAGTAGAAGCACCAGGAACATTAAAAGTTTCTGGTAATCAAGGCGGTGTTGATGGAACATATAACATTGTTTCTGGGCAAAAAATAGCATTAACTAAAACAGTTTTAACATTTAATAATTTAAATTTTACAAAAACAGCATAAATATAATATAATATATGAAATTAATATTAAAAAAAATTAAGGTGTAAAAAATATGGGATTTAAAAAAGTCTATTATTCAGTAGAAAATAAATGGTATGATTTTGTTGAAAGAACAAGATTATATAAAGTAACGGACAAGATCGACAAATTTATGCCATCTCTTATTTTCTTTATACTTCTTATAATAATGATAATTGCTGGAATATTTTTATTATTGCCTGTGATTAAAGGAACAGGAGATATAGAATTAACCTTTAAAGTAATGGACGAATATGATGATCCTATCCCATTAGCACCTGTATTAGTCACAACGTCTGAAGATAATTATAATCTTAGAACTAATGAAAATGGCCTAACTTCAAAAATCAGATTGCCATATAATACTGAATATATGGTGGATATTGATTACGCAGGAAGTGATTATGAACCATATAGTAAGAATTTTGTTGCAGAAGAAGCTGGTGAAATAAATATTTATTTGTTCAGCATACCTGAAGAAATAACATCAACTTATTATTTTACGGTAGTAGATAGTCAAACAAAAATGCAAATAAACAAATCTGGTAGAATAGAATTTATGTGTAGTAATTCTAATGCTTTGCCACCAGATACCTTGAATTTTACGTCTGGTAATATTAAGGTTACTGCAGATAGTGATTGCCAATTAAAAGCAAAATCAATAATGATAGAAGGCTATGTAACTAGAAACGATGTTTTAATAACACAAGATATAGGAACTATCGAATTCTTGCCTAGTGAACCAATTGAATTTGAGGCAACATATCCTGTTTATATTTCGGTTCTTGGAGAAGATGGAGATCCACTTACAGGAATGAGAGCAGAACTATATAGTAATGGTGTGGCTGTATTTGGAAAAAGCTGTACAACAACAAGTGGGTCTTGTACAATATTAAGTGTTGATGCAGGAAATTATATTTTGAAAATAACAGACACAAGAGCTGTTCCAGAATATGGGTTAGTTGAAGAATCAATTTCTGTTTCAAACATTACTTCAAAAACAATAAATATGACAAAAACAATTGCAGGGTATATTCAAGTAAAAGTTAAGAAAACAAATAACCAAGCAATAGAAAATGCAGAAGTAAAATTAAAATATGGAGATACAATAATTTCAAGTGGGCACACTACAAATTCCAATGGTGTTGTAAATGTCCCTGTTTATGATTTGAGTAAAACTTACAGGGTAGTGGCAACAAAAGAGGGGTATTTGGTTGGTTCTGCAAGTAACATTACAGCTTCAGAAGACATTCCAACAAGCCCAACAGTTACAATTACTTTACAGCAAATAACCCCACAAACAGCAGCGACAGTAAAAGTAAGAGTAGTAGATAGTGTTACTGTAAAAGGCTTTAGTCATGCACAGGTTGTTCTTTATGATTCTACTACTGGATTTTTAACAGACTATGATTCTCAGATTACAAATTCAGATGGTAATTGTACATTTAGAGTAACCTCAGGCACATATTATGCAAAAGCATTTAGGGGCGCTTCTGAAGGAGTAAGTGAGGAATTTGAAGTTGTAATTGATAGCTCAACAGAAGAAGTAAATGTAATAATACCAATAGAAGTGGTTAGGACATCACTTAATATTACTGTTGTTGACCATTATGGCGAACCAGTGCCAAGAGCTAATATTTTGATATTTGATAAATTTAATTCAAGAAGAACAGTTTGGGGTGGAGATTTAGCAAGCCTAGATGGTACATTTTTAATACCAGACTTAGTTTCTGATTCTGAAGTTTATGCTGTAATTTCTGATATTGCAGATAATCTTGGTGCTACTCAATCCGAGTATATATACCTAAAGAGCAATATAACAAACGAGTTAAAAGTAACTTTATATCCTAAATTAACAAGTTTACAAAAACCTGAAATTAAGTTTTTAGGTTTCTTTAATGATGCTGGAGAGAAACTAAAAGGTTATTTAAGATCTGGTGCAGAATACAAAGCCAGATTTTTATTATTAATACCACAAGATAGAGATGGCAGGGACGAATTTGAAGAAGTTGGTGCTGTTATAAGGACTGGCTCTATTAGTTCTGTTGCAAGCCCATATATGGAGAATGATAGCATATATATCAAATCTATAAATTTACCAAATGCAGAAGTCACAAAATACACTCAATATAGCTCAGAAGATGGCTATGACGGCATAGATGATGTTGATACCTTGACTGAAGGAGATTCCAAGTGGGCAAAGATTTTGTTTAATACAATCTATGGCTCTAATTATGCAAATGCTTATACCATAATGGCAAACATAAAGATAAAAGATACTGCAGTTTATGGCGAAGGGGTTGCAATCAATTATTTAGGTTATGGTTATACAGAAAACAACAGATATGAGATTGACCCTATTGATGATACCTCTAGCAATTATATAGAATATAAAACACACAAAACAGAGAATTTCAATATTGGCGAAGAACAAGCATGTTCTGATGATTTCTGTTTTAATCTAAATATCATTAATCTTGATGAGGACTTAAGAGAAGATGTTGTGGACAACTACAATGCTGCTCCAAATCAACATTATAAGTTAAGGTTTGGTTTAATCAATAATGATGAAGAAAAATTATACAATATAAATTCAAGATTATTAATTAAAAATGAAGACAAGGGCCTTAAGTTTAGCAGCATTAAGATTACTCAGCCAAATGGGCAAGTCTTGACAAAGACAGCAGGCGATAATGAGTATGAGCATAATATTTCCATAACCCAATTTAATCCACATACTAAGATATTGGGAGAAGTTGATTTCATACCAATATTAAAAGGAGACAGAATATTTAGCTTAACATTTATTTCTGATCAAAAAGTAATATTTACAAAGCAAGTAGCTATACATGTGCTTTCTGATAAAACATTTGCAGTAAAAATCACACCAAAGACAATACCATCAGGAAAAAACTTTAATCTTCAGGTTGAGGTTAAAGATGCTATCACAAATATAGAGGTTGATAAAAAGGTATTTGTTAAAGTAAAAGACAGATTTAAAAAAGATCTTTTAGCAAATCCTGTTCAAGTAGGAGCATTAGGTATTGCTTCAGTAAATAATATTCCTGGCCAAGAACCAAACAACAAAGTTTATGTTTATGTTGAGGCACAAGAGTATGAAACAAGCATAACTGAATTAAAGATAACTGATGAGATCTTTGATATTACTCCAACTAGACTTGGCATATCCTTAAACATCAATACAAAGAAAACAGAAAATGCAAAGTTTACTATTGAAAACCTAAGCGAAAGTGAATTAATAATTGATTCTATTAACTTTATGGGCAATGATAGCCAGATAGATGTTATTGATGTACAAAGAGTAAATAATTCATTATTAGGCTTTGTAGGAACAGAGATTCCTGGTGTTGATTCTAGTGAAAAGCCAGGTGCTGATAACTACAATAATAAAAAAGAAATAGAAGTAAGTTTCTTTACCAGCCCTAGAGCAAGCACATTAATTTCAACAAGAAACATTAGTTCTAAGTTAGTAATAAAATTAAGAGACAAATATAATAAAGAATATATCTGGGCAACAGAACTACCTGTAACATTAGCTGTAAGTTATGAAGGTCTAATGGACGATTCTCATTGTATGACTCTTTCAGAAGAATCTTGGGAGACTACAGTTGTTGATAAATATGTAGAAAAGCAATTTACTTTCAAGAACAACTGTGGAGTTAATTCTAAGCCAGTTCCATTAAATGGTGGCCTTGCAGCAAAGGTAGAGTTTGATGGCAGTCCATTAGGGGTGTTTAGTGTTAATGTTGGTAATAGGCTTGTGGAGTTATCACATGGCTATTTCAAAAATATTTATGACTCAGTGGATGCAGAGAAGCAACATAATGTTGTTCTGAAATATACGCCTGTTGGCAGGTTTACTGGAGACATAAAAGGAAAGATAATCTTTAGGTCTTTAAACGATACAGGCTCTGGTGCTCAAGAATTGATTAGCGAGTATAAGTTTGTATTGCATGTAATAAGCTTAAAAGATTGTTATTCAGTTTCAAAGAAGGTCTTAACAGCAAAAGACACTGGAGAACCAGACAGCTTTGTTATAGAAAACAAAGGCTGTGGATCTGAGACTACATATCGTTTGTCTTGTGATGATTGTCCAGGACTAATATTAAATCCAAAAGAAAACATAGTAGTTCCAGCAACAGGCACAAGTGAAGAGATAAAAGTAATGTCTGTTGGTGCAATGCCTGGTATCTATCTATTAAATGTATATTCAAAGGTAAGTAATGCCAGAGGCTCAGAAAGAAATATTGGAAAAATAAGAGTAGAAGTAAGGCCAACAACACAATGTATTGATCTTGACAGGTATGAGTATGATTTATACAGATATGAATTTTCAGAAAATACAGGGAACCCAACAAAAGCAAAGAGTTACGATACAGGAAACATAATCAACAAATGTTATGGTCAAGATGTAAATGTTCTAGGAAAGATGGAAAGCTCAGCAGTCTGGAAGATGGCATTATATAATGGCCTAAGAGATGGTATATTCGCAGGAGGAGTTTCTGCTATAGTAAAAGACAAGGGTAAAGGTTTAAGTAGTCTAGCTAATAAGTTTTGGAGTTGGTTAAAAGGATGGGAAATATGGGGAGGAACCAAAGATAATAAAGAATCAGATCCAAATAAAGAGCCAGATCCAAATAAAGAGCCAGATCCAAATAAAGAGCCAGATCCAAATAAAGAGCCAGATCCAAATAAAGAATCAGATCCAAATAAAGAGCCAGATCCAAATCCAGCCTCTTACGACAATGATCAATCACCAGGTGGTGGCCTTAATCAACCGCCATATCCAACATATTATCTTGCATCAAGTAATAACGGAACAAGATCATGTAATGAGGCAGGTATTGATATAGGCAAAAAAGGTTGTGTTTGCGTAAGAGATAAATCTGGAAAAAAATGGGTTGTGACTGCAAGATGTGCAACAAATAATAAATTATATTTGTATGCTAGAAGTGTATCAGAAAGAGAATGTACTAGTCAACAAGCAAATGCAGCAACAGTTTGTGGTGATCGTGCAGATTAAATATTTAATAATTAAAGGTGTATGAAAAAATGAAATCAAATCTAAAATCAGTTTTAGTAACAATGATAGTTGTATCGTTGTTGTTTAATATAGGAACAGTCTATGCTGATGAAACTAAAGATGCTGGTACAAGTGGCATATTTAGTGGAGTGCTTAGCAAAGCTACTGCCGAAATAGGCGCGCTGTTGATTGACGTAGTTAAAGGAATAACAAATAACCCTATAATCACAGGTGTTATAGGTGCTGGCGTTTCAGCATACATGACTTATGATTCGTTAAGTGATTTAAGTATAAATAAATCAATGCATGTGGATAGAGTAAATATCTCTGACAGAGAAGAAGATTACTTTAATAAAAAATCAAAAGAAAAACTGGCAATTAATCCAGAAAAAGAAATGATACTAACTGATAGAAATGTTTTAGATGTTGATTTCATAGTAACTGTAAAAGATTTAACAACCTATAAAGACCTAAGCAAAAATCCAAATATGAGATTAGCTGAAAGAACAGAATTAATAAAAGTACTAGATGCTAATAATCAGCCAGTTGCTGGACAAAAAAGAGGAGTGCTATTTGAAGATGCAGAGTCAACAATAAAACAAGCATACGAATATAGAACACTATTAATAAAATATAAAGAAGCAAAATACAATAAACAACCAGTAAAACTAGAAATAGGAACAGGCGACATTCTAAGTTGGGGCTGGTTAATCCAATTCTTTAGTACAGGAGAAAAAGCAGCAAAATCAGAAATTGACGATAGAATATTTAATTATGACATAACAGAAGAACAATATCCAAAAATACCTGTAGAAAAAGTACAAAAATTCCGTTTATTATTCAATTCTAGAGTTGATGAAAACGCAGAACCAATTGATTCAACCTTATTAGATTGTACTACTGAAGGAGGGATGATCCTAGGCACAACAGGAACTGAAGTCCTACCAAAAGTAGCATACAATTGGGATTTTAAAGAAAATAAAATAGTAACACCAATAACAGGAGAAGGAACAGAAGTAAAAAATAGCGAATGGTGTGATGTTGCAAATAATGGCATATATTGTGATGCAACTCAACTATCAATAGAAGTCTTACAAAAAATAAATAAGATAAACGAAATTGTAAGAACAAATAATGCTTCATTTACTTGTCCAACACCAGTTACTGAACAATCATTAGTAAGCGATGTCAATAATGTAGGAATTACATATATCAATGTAGAAAAAATAAGTAGTAGTAGATTAAATTTCACATATAAAGTCAGAGGAAACTATCAATTGTCTATGCCTGTTTCAGATTCAAGATCTTTATTTGACATAGATTATGAAGTTACAAAAAAAGCAGAAAACTCATTTAATTGGGAAAAGATAGCAAGTGGAAAAGTATCAGTGCCAGTAAGCTATCTAAATACTGGAGATTATCTAGATGAAATAAAAATAGAGGAATTTTCATCAACCCCAACAGATACAGATATAATAAAAATAAAGCTAACATTAACAAACTTCCACGAAGCAATCGCACATAACGAAACAGGAAATAACCTAATAGATAATATTTTAACAACACAAACAAACATAACTGGCGGAACAATGGGCTGTAGTCTACCTAAGACTTCAGAAAACTTAAACAAATACTATCCTGGCTTTGATGAAAAACTATATAACTTCAGAGCATATTTAATGAAAGATGGATATAGTGAAGATTTCAAAAAAGACTTTGATGATTATTATAGATCAACTTTCTTAAAAGATACACCACAATGGTATGGATCATCAGAAATCTTAACAACACAATCCAATTATACACCATTATATAAATACTTTACAGATAAAGACAAATTCAAGTTTGTTCTAATGAATTCAGGCTCTGTAACTAATCAAACATTATCAGGACCAGGAAGATATGATGTAAAAATAATAATACATTATGATGATAGTTGGAGATTATTCAATGATGCAGGAAACATGACAGGAAAAATAGAAGTAGTAATAAGTAAAGAACAAAATCCAGAAATTGATTATCCACTATACTATATGCCACTTGATGGTCTTGTTGGAAGTACAGGAGATAAAACAAGAAACGGCTATGGTGTAGATTATCTAAATGACAAAGTTCCAATATATCTAGATTCACAAAGTAATTATTCAGGAGCGATGTTTACTGAAGGCTATGTTTCATCAAATACTGTTTCAACAATTGATACAAAAGAAGTAAAAGATTTTGCAATAATGAATAATGGAAATGAAAGAGGTAAGCTATTGTCTATTAATAGAGAACAAAATAACCTACTAAAGCTAAGATACATACCATCTAGGCCAACACCAGTAGTTATGAAAGTAAAAAATACAGCTGTAAATACTAATGCATGGGCATTCTATAAGCTTGCACTAGGCTTACCATTAGGACAAGGTGGAGAA
Organism: archaeon; assembly: GCA_029563035.1. The sequence continues at coordinate 465,856 of JAKQTP010000138.1, forward strand.
GTAGCAAGCCCTGGACTAAGTTTAGCATATTGGACAGGCTTTGCTAATTGTAAAGACTTTACTGGCGTTCCATTGCTTGAGAGATTTTTAGCAACTGGCGATCTTGTCTCAACAGAATCAAAGTTAGCACCAGTAACTCAAAGCCAAACCTTTTCTTATGGTATAGAGTGGGAAAAAGATATAATTGTAAGAACAGGAAATGTTTGGATGTACACAATCTTTTACACCCCATCAAACTTCAGAACTGGCAAAAGCACAAGCTACTTACATAAAGATGTAGCAAATGACAGCTTGAAGTTCTATACTTTAGATAATTTGGCAGGCTCTAATGATTATGTTGAATTAACTAACAGATTTAATCACGATATAGTTTCAATAACAGATGTCTTTGACCTAGTAACACAAAAGAAAGCTTGTGTAAATTACGACAACAAATCTTTTGAGGTTTTCTATAATCCTAAAGAGATATCTCAAGAACTAACAGACACAATAAACAGCAAGATAGAAACAACTCCTAGTAATACAGGAGACGAATTTAGTTGTATTAAAAACTAAATTCTTCTTTTTCTTTTCTTCTTAACAGATAAGTAAATAAATATTTATGTTTACTAATTTTATGAATAATAAAATAACTGAAAAAAGGAAACAACTATGGTAAAAACAAAATCTTCATTTTTAAAATCAATTTTTGTAATATTTAGTTTGCTTATGATATCTGCAACTGTTTTTGCGTATAGCACAAATTCGGATGATGTTGCAGATCAAGAAACAACAATTAGCTTATTTGATTGTTCTTCTGAAAAAACACCATTGTCTGAAAGATTAAAATTAAAATATAATAATGATAATGCAATGTATATATCACCAGAAAATGTAGTAACTTTAAATTATTCATCAACTAATATCGATATAACTGTTTCTGACAAATTTTTAAAATACAGACATAATTTCTTACAAACAGGAGACTATGCTACCTCTTGTATAATAATACCAATAGATGCTCAAGAACTTAAAGAAGCAAACAGATATATAAAACAAGGAGATACAGGCACATTAGTTAATGGAAATGTAATTTCTACAATAAATGTTTTGCAAGGAAACAAATTAGAACTTTGTATTAATAGACCAGTAACCACATTAAACGATTCTGAAAGAATTATACAAAACAAATCTTATCTTGATAATAAAAATAAGAAAAAAGTATTTACTATAAAACAAAAAAGAAAATGGTGGTTTGATAAAAAAATCGCAGATTTTACAGTCACTCTAAATGTAAATCTTGAACCATTAGGCTGTATAGACAAAGACGCAGTAACAACGCCTGAAGATACTTCTGAATTTTTACCTAAAACAGAAACAGCAGGCACATGTTATAACCCTCACGGAACAGCAATTACAGGCCTAACAGGAGAAGAAAATTACGAAAAATACGGATTTGATAAGTTATTCTTCACATACGAAGAACAAGGCATAGCCCACAATTCATTTGATTATGGGGAACACTATGTTGACCAGGATCAACTAAAATATGCATTATTCTTAAAAGGCAAATTATTAGAACAAGGCCAAACAATTACCTTAGATGGAATAACATTTACTAAATCTGAAAAGAATGCAATATTACCAAATTATCTATTATATTTTGATAGTAAGAAAATGAATATACAAGCAAATAATTTAATAACTTCTGAATTTACTTATTCTTCAGATCCAGAAATATATTACAACACAATAATTTCTACATTAAATAAAATACCTGAAGAATTAAGAAAGTTTGTAATTATAGATGTTATATTAAATGACAAGGAAGACAGTGTTTTCTTGAGTAATTTAACAGAATCCCAAATAAAAGAAAGAATAAAAATAATAAGTGGAAATAGCAACTATAGTTACTCGCCACAAAAAGAAGAAACAGATAAAGCAAATTATTATGGATATCAAATATCCATGTATTCTTTTTTGAATAATCAAGCTAAATTTAAAGAGTACATAAAATCAAAGCCAAAAGATAATAATTTTAAAGCAACAAATTTAGTGTTCTTAAAACAACTAATGGAAAACATAGATATCTATTATGGAGATTCTGTAACTCCTGTTTTAATAAATACAAAACCATATGGCTCCTTAGAAACAGGGCTAACAAAGGAAATCTTTGAATCTGTTAGATTTATGAGCAATATCGATAAGCAAATAAAATTAGCTACAGACTCAGAAATAAAACAAATAGATTCTCCTGGTTTGTATGTATTTGATTTGAAATTAGATGGAAAGAACATAACATATAATGTGAAAAATGCTGATGATCAAACAAAGAAATTTTTAGATTATTATAATCAGCCAGAAAATGCAGATTATAAGAAAAATGCACTTTTCACCAATACAATAAATGCAATGTATTACGATTATGGAGATTTACCAATAAGATTACATGATGGAAAATATGGAGAAAAATCAAAGAGTGTAACAGTCTATAAAGACTTTAGTGATTGGCCAAAGATACAAAACGGTTATGTAGTTTCATTTAAATTAAATAATAATAAATTAGAAGACATAATATTTAAGGATATTAGACCAATACAAATAACTGCACCATCAGGATACACTTATAAATATATAAATAAAAATGGGAGATATAGTGAACCTGCCAATAGAACAGGTGCTTTTAAAGAAACATTATTTGTGTTTTTGGAAAATAAAGAAAAAGAACCACAACTAATATTAACATCTAGCTCTCCAATATCATTAAATTTGCCAATCTCTCCAAACACATCAGATGGAATCTACACATATAATATTCCAAAAAGCATAAAGTCAGATAATCCACAAGGAAAATTCATCTATTCTGATTTGTTTTCAGGAATAGAAACAAACAACATAGGATTTACCATGAGTCTTGTAACTAAGGATAGAGTCTGCTTTAATATAACAGAGGATTCTATAAACTTTTGGTTAAATCCAGAATATACATTTAAAAAATAATAAAAAAGGGAAAAATAATGAGATTTAAAAAAACAACAATTGTTGCTATAAGCTTAATATTTATATTTTGTTTGCAATTCACTTTTGCATGGTCACCAGGATATTTGCAAGCAGATAATTTTGGAAATATAATGGGCGGTGCACCATGGTTTTCAGGCCAAACTGCTTTTTATGAATGGGATAAATTCGATCCTGCTCAAAAATATGCAGCAAGTATGGTATATAGGGGTCTTGATAATAGGAAAATAATTGCTTGCGAAGAAACAACATCACAATGCTATGTAGTTGAAGGAGATAAAAGAACAGAAACAAACTATAGAAACACCCCACGAGTCAATAACACAACCAATAACACAACCAATAATAGTAGGGGGCCTGTAAATTATACGAGAGTAGATTATTTTACCCAAGATTGTATTGATGTAGGTTTTATTAAAGTTAGTGGTTATCCATTCACTTACAAATGTACAGATGACAAAACAGGTTATTATGTTTGTTATAAAGATCAAAAATCAGGTCATGCTATTGAACCAAACCCATATCCATTTTCAAAACCTTTAGAAACAAACAGATTAAGAAAAGCAATTTGTGATTTGAGAACACCAGATATAGAAGAAACACCTGTAGATACTACGAGAGAAAATACTACAGAAGAAACACTTGACAATAGCAATACAATTTCAGATGCAGTATTAGCTCCAAGTTTAATTGAAAAGGTTGGATTTGTTGCAGTTAATTCAGAAACAGGCACAAGTGTTTTCCCAATCAAGTATGTAGATAAAACAAATATAGAGGTTCCTCATTTTGTAATCAATTCAGAACTTTTAACCGCATATATAGGTAGAGATATAAAAATAGAAATGCAATTAGATGAAAATGGTTTTAATTTTAATGAAAATATTTATATGTTAATAGCAAATGAAGAAAATTATGATAACATAATTCCAGAAATCAATAAATTTGTAAGTACAAACAATTCAGAATACTCTTACTATCAAGGAGAAACTACAGAAGTAATTCCTTATTATAATGTTTCTTGTAATTGTAAATACCGAAAAACAGCAGATTCTGAAATTAAATATTTCCCAATGTCTATAACATTTGCAAACTTAAATTTGATTAATGGAGAATTAGATGCGACTTCAAAAAAATCAGTAAATAATTCTTGTGTTAATGCATGCGAAGTAAATCAAAAAGAAGTTAAAAATAATGCACCTGGTCTTTATGAGTATGATTTAGGGGATTATGAATTGTTCTTGCCAGAGACTAGAGAAACAGTAATAAATTATAAATTAACTCAACCAAAAATGGACAAAATAAAATTTAAATTAAATGGCAATTTAGTTCAGTTTAAAATTGAGCCAAACAGTCCTTACAAGAAATTTGTAGTTGTGTTTTTACAAAAATCAGATAAGAAACTAAATATCGCTTATGCAAACATCTTTATTCTAACTAATGATGAGATTTTAAGTTACAGTCATTGTGAATTAAACAGAAAAGTTCTAAATTATTTTTGCAGACCTGGTTTAGATTCTAGATGTGAAGTAATAAAGAACTGTTATAATGGCTATCATTTAAATTATGAAGATATAGATTTGACCAGCTATGTCAGTTCAGGAACAAGCGGGTCGCCAACCACACCACAATTACCAAACGATAATGAACAACCACAACAAGATGTCCCTAATTTAAATGAGGGCGCTGGCAAATATTATTCTACAAGAAACAATACAAAGGATGCTTGTAGTAATGCAAATCTAACTACAAATCAATGGGGTTGTGTATGTATTATACAACAAAGTGGTGCAAAAAGAGTTGTTCCTGCTAAATGTACATCTAATTATGGATTAGTATTATATGGAACACCAGACAGAGGCAAAGTCCCTACAGCTTACCAGTTTTGCTATAATGAGCCATCTACTAAATGTAGATGATTCTTTTTCTTTTTCATTAACTTTTTAACTTTACAGATACATTTAAATACCTTATTTTCTTTAATATAAATATATTTTAGATATATATTTATAGGATGTGTAAGAAAATGTCATTTGCTTTAAAATACCAGGAATTTTTAGATAAAATAAACAACAGAGTACCAATCAAATGGTTAACAAAGCCAATTGATAAAATACATCCGCTAGCATCTTTTTTTCTTTTTATAATTTTCGTAATTGTTGTGTTGTTGCTTATATTTAAGCCATTTGGATTATCTGGAGAAAGAACACAAGCAATATTCTTCACAATTGGTCTTGCAGATGACGGTGGAGAAATCTTAAGAAATTTTGAGTTTCAATTAAAAGATAAAGATAAGGACGTTACTCAAAATTACAGAACTGGTAATAATGGTCAATTTTCTTTAGAACTAGATAAATATGGTAGCTATTCTGTTGTTGTTGATAAAGCAGGCTATAAGTATTTTGAAGAAGATATTGATTTAAGTAAAACCAGACAAAACTTCACTATATTGATTTTTAATTTACCAAATAAACAATCAAAGACCTTGACATTTGTTGGTGCAAATGGTCAGAAAATTTCTGAAAATCTAAATGTAACAATTACTTGCCAAGATGGAACAACAATTGAGCCAACATCTTCAACAGTAACAAACGGTACTGCTAATTTTGATGTTCCAGTTTCATGTACAAACATGGTTGCAACAGCAATCGGAATAAATTATTCTGGCAGTGGTATTCCAATCAACCAAACAACAGGTGTTGTTAATGTCCCGCCAAAAGCAGCAGTAACAGGAACTGGAAGAGCAACAATAAGAGTTAAGAGTGGTACAAATTATCTTGATGGAATTACTTTGAGGATATATGCTATGGAAGATGGAATTAACCCTGTTGTTTCAGGCCAAACAACAATGGGCGGTAAATCTTTTGCAAATATCGAGATTGGAGAATACAAGGTTATTGCAACAGATGATTCTTTAAGATATGAATCTGCAGAAAGCACATTTACTATAACAAAAGACACGGAAACACAACTGAGTGTTGAGATGTCTGCAATTAATGGAGGAGGCAATCCAGGAGATACTGAAACAAACATAGAGACAAGAGACATAACAGTAATTGCTAAAGATTCTGATACAGGTGTAGATTTTAATTCTAGTGCTTTAGCACAAGTGTTTTTAATTACTGACATAAATGGCAGTTTGCAGACAGTAGACACTAAAAGTTATGAAGGAACAAGCGTTTCTTTTAGAATAGATAAATCAAAAAATTATTCATTAACAGTAAGAGCAACAGGCTATCTTGCAACAACTAAAGATATAACTCCAAACGCAAACAGCTATATTTTCAATTTAGAAAAAGAAACCATAAGTAATGTTTCAGACATTAATGTTACTGTTCTTGATGAAGAAAATCTCCCAGTAATTGGCGCAACATTAATTATCTATAACGGAGATAATGAATTCCAAGATACCAGATATGATTCTTTGGTTACTGACGAGTTTGGAAAGGTTAATTTTGAAAGCATAGCCCAAGGCAAATATTTCATAAAGCTAAGAAAAGCAAATGTTGTTTCTTCATCTCAAAAATTCACTCACACTCCGCCAACAGACACAAACATGTCAATGACAATAAATGTTGGAACTGGAACAATAAGATTTAATATTAAAAATATTAATGAAGAAACAATAAGCTTTGCAAACATCAAACTATATAGCCAAATAGGTGAGGAGATTGGAACCGATCAAGCAACACAGAACGGAGAATATTCAAAAACTATAAAAGCAGACAAGATACTTTATGCAAAGATCTCAAAAGAAGGCTATTATGATTATTATACTGAATTGATACCAATAATTAGCGGAGAAACGATAACAAAAGACATTAAACTAATAAGAGTGGGAACAGTAAGCACTCTAACTGCAGACTTTGTTGGTTTGTTTAATGAGCAAAACCAGAAAGTTGAATATTTGGCTCAAAATTCAAAGTTTTATTTTAAGTTTAGATTAATTAATCCAACAGAAGGGACTGTTGGATTTAGGTTCTTGGCAGGAGATAAAGAAACTGCAGAAGAAGACATTATCCATATCAGAACAATGTATGACACAAAGGCAAATGTTAGCTATTACAGTAATACTAACTTAACAATAGTTACTCCAGATATTCGTGCAAAAGTAATTGATGCAAAGTTTGTAAATGCATCTGTTGGTGTTTATGAACTATTAGTTCCTGTTGGAACTGTTCAAGCTAACAGAGGCCAAGCAGCTCCAATTTATTATTCTGTATTTACAAGCACTCCACCAATACTTGATAATCTTAATAGCCAAAAAGTTTACTATATTGATACAGAAGAAATCTGTTCTGAAACTTTTTGTTTATCAGGACAATATGTTGATGTTTCAGAAGATATTGTTTTTGATTTAGAGGCTGTTAATAATTTAGTAGTAAACAAAACATATAATCTAAAGTATGTTTTAACTAATGCAAAATCAAATGTTTATAATAACAATAGACTATTAATAGCAAATGTTGAAAACACAACAGAGATGTTTGCAAACGCCATTGATATTTTAAGTTATAATATAACAGGTGGAAGGTTTGAAGATTCAGGCTCTGCAGATAACCAGTTAAGAAACAAGATACCATTTACTTCTGATTATCTAAATATCCCACAAATAAACGTTTATGACAAGATAGAAATTAACACAACCATTAAGCCAGCAGTTCTTGGAACTTCCAGATTCCAAAACAAGATTATTTCTAATCAATCTGTTGTTTATAATGAGTTTATGACTTTTAATGTGTCTCAGCAATATCCTTTTACTATAACTTATGAGCCAAAAAATATTGTTCCAAACAAGCCATTTGATCTTACAGTTGTTGCAATTGATGAGTCAGGCTTGCCAGTATCTGGTGCTCTTGTCAATATCTATCAAAGAAGAGCAAACAACCAACAGATAAAGATAACAAGTGGAACAATAAGAACAAATGATTATGGTAAGGCAATAATACCAATGCCAGTTTTAAGAACAGGCGAAAGAATAATCATTAATTTAGAGAAGAGTGGATATTTTGCAGAGTCTGTAGAATTTACTGTTGAAGAAAATATCATTTCCCTTAAACAGGACAACACAAAGATAACAGACAAGGCTCCATTTACGATTAATATAAATAAAACAAATCCAGATGGAACAGAAAGGGTATTAACAATAATAAATAATACTGATTATCCTTTACAATTAAAGCAATTTAAAGATGATAGCTTTAATTTCAGATATTCTAATTATCTGAATATTCCAAAATTACAGCAATATCTAAATAGTCAGGTTGCTAATATTGTAATTCCAGCAAACGGAGAAGAAAATCTAAGAATAAAGATTGCAACTTCTCAAGATGCTGAAGAACTAATTCAAACCCTAAATATTACTGGTAACATTATTGGTTATGTTTCAGTAGATAACTCACAAGCAGAATATCCTTTTAATATTCCAATAAGCCTAAAGGTATCTGTTGGTGAAGGAGTAGAAGAAGATGATTGTTTAGTAATCCAAGGTGCAAACAACCCTTGGAAGCAAGTAGTAAGCAGTAATGATTCTGTATCTTTTAGCTTTGATATACAAAACAATTGTGTAGTCAAAGGCACAGAAGGTCAGAGTTTGCCATTAGATACAATAAGAGCAAAGATTGTTAATTCCAAAGATATGTTTGGAAGTTATAATTTGACTGTTGATGGAAAAACAATAACTCTTTCAGAAGGCAGTTACACAACCATATTAAAGAACTTGTCTCCTGGAGGGCATCATGCTGTTCTTACATATTATTCTCAAGAAAAGAAATTTGGGGATGTAGAAACAAAGATTTACATTAATGGGCAAGTTAAGACTAACGATGGTCTAAAATATGTAAATACCACAAGAGATGTTGCATTTACAACAAACATAGCAATAAGAAAGATACAAGACTGTATTGAGTTCTATGACGGAAGTAAGAAGATAAACGATATGTTTGTTATTACTAAAGAAACAAACACTGGCGAAGTTAAAGAACTCACTGTAAAGAACAACTGTGCAGATCTTGGAAGATTTAGATTAAACTTCTGTGAAGATATTGAAACAAATCCAAATGCCTTTGAAGGTTGTGGAAATATAAAGTATGATAATCTAGAAGGGTTTAATGATAACGAGTTAAGATTTAAATTTGGAGAAAGTTCTCTTGTTGCTGGCATTAAAAAGCCAGAAGTTCCTGGAGGTTATCTAGTGCCTGTAAAAATAGCGATATTAAACAGCAACGACAAGGCGATAACGACAATCTACAAGAACCTAAAGATAAATGTTCATTCATCAAAAGGCCTTTACATGGAAGATCCATTTATTGAGGTAGACAAGAATAGCAGTGGGGCATACAACAGTGCGACAGTAAAATTATTAAACCACGACATCAACACCACCCCTTGGGATTATGCTATGAAGAAAGTCGGGGACACAGGATTTAGTAAATATATGTCAAAGAATTATGATTATCAGAATCCAGGATATGAAAATATAAAATGGAGTAAATTTGATGATTTAGTTAACACAGATGTTAAAGGAATAAATACTGGTCAAAGTATAGCAATAGGAACTAGTGTTTTAGCTGTTGAAACAGGTATAATTGCAATATTTGCTATGTTATCAAAAACCGCGACTTTTGTTGGTATTATAACGGCGGGAGCGGGCCCTTTATCAATCGTAGCATGGACTGCAGTAGGATTAGCATTTATAGGGGGGGCGGTAGCTCACACATTTTATTCTGTTTATAAATATATTCCAGAATATCAATTTGCAAATGTAGATCAAATATACGCAATGCCAAGAATAGAAAGTGATAAAGAAATTATAATTTCTTCAACAGATGAACAATTAGAATATATAAATGTATTTGATATAACAGGCGCAAGATATGTTACTTATTTAAAGGGCAAAGGAGACGGATACGGCAAATTAGTAAAAAATAAAACACTATCTATGGCTGTGCCAAATTGTAATGAATTAGAACATAAACAACAATTTTTTAATTATGGTTATGTTTCAGAGGCAAAAAATTGTAATGTAGATTTTAGCGAGATAAAAAAAGAGTCTGATAAAATAACATATAGTGTAGAATGTCAAGGTGGTTGGCCAAGAAAAAAGATAAAACTGACAACACACACATATTCTTTTTGTAAATATGATGAAATTATTTGGCCAGAACAATCAGGTATCAAGCCATTGTCTTTTACAATAAGTGATGTCAATGATGTAAATAAATTATCTCTTGGAGATAATTTGTATAAAACAATTACTTTCTATCCAACTCTTGATGATCAAATTGAAGGACAAGATCCTGCATTTGAGGGTGCTAAAGAGATTGGTAAATTCAGGTTTGCATTTATCTCTAAACAATATCCTGAGAGATTGCCAATAAGTATTGATCTGGAAGATTGTATTACTGATTCTGGCAGGTCAGGAAAGACAGGAAAAGATGCTCTCCCAAATGTTTCATTTAATTGGGATTGGAAAGATGATAAAGATATAGATAAATGTAGTGATGGAAATTATTGTGATGCTACACAGTTGTCTCAAGTAATTGTAAGTAGATTAATCAATGCAGATGCTTTAATTACAAAAAATAAAAATAATATATCCTGCCCAAGAAGTAATGCACAAGTGATTGATCAAGCAACAGCAGGAACATATAATCTTACTTCATCAATACCACAATGGTCAGGAGAGGTTCCAGCAAACTATACCGGAATTGACCAAGTAAGATTTGGAACAGATGGCAATTTAACAAAAATACAAGTATCTGTTCAAAATAGAACAACTGCTCAACAGACAGGAAGCATAAGAATAAGATTTGGAGAATATGTCCCAAAGTATTATTCAAATTATGATTCTGTTGGTAACTTGGTAGATACAACAATAACTTCAGCAACACCTGAACAAAATATACAGATAATGATACCAACAGGAGAAGACGATTCCATAGATTATACTTTCACATATGGAACAGAAGACCAACCAATAATTGGAAATAACATACCATTAACAGTAATCTATAGTGGCACAAACGCATATTCAGGAGAACCAAGCTACACATATTACCAAACAGACATCAATGCAAGCATATACCAAGCATCTGTAGGCACAGGCTGTCAAGTTCCAGCAACAACAGCACAGTTTAATGGTGTGGACTATATAGATATGTGGTTTGATGCTAATGTTTATCCAAATAATGTTGTAAACTCATGGGATAAAGAAACAATTAACAAGCTAAAGAACTATTTAGAATTTGATGCATATCTGATAACAGACAACTACAATCAACAATTCTTAAATGACTTTGATAAGGCACATGGCGGTAAGGCTTCAGGAAGTAATGTAATAGCAGAAAGCTGGTTTAGTGCTCCAGGTGCATATCAAAACGGAATTTATTCACCATTATTTAGAGATCACACAAGCTTTTCTCAAAAATATACTGCAGACTCACAAAACGGAGTAAATATAATAGTCCCTGGAAAATACAGAGTAAGAATTGATTTAGTATATAATAATGAAAATTGGAGACTAACAAAAGATAATGGAGAGATAGATGCTAAAGTTGTTGTGACATTTACATATATCAGAGGCCCAGAAAATGATAGTGTATTCTACAGAATGCCATTTGATGGCTTTGTAGGTATGCAAAATAGCAATAGCTATTCAAGACAAAACTATGGGCTTGGATATATAGGGGACGTTATTACAATAACTCGCTTAGATAATAAAGAGCTAAAAACAGAATACTTGGGTAGCTCAAATCCAAAGAAATACCTAAATGTACAACATAATAAAGACTTCTTTAAAATAAATAGTAATGTAGAAACAAGAGGAAACTTATTTACTATTAAAGAAAAGACAGACAACCAGATAGAGATGATCTATTCTCCAAGTGTTGCAAATCCAGTGATTATGAAGGTAAAGAAAACAAACCTATATCCATTTTCAGCATACTATCAATTAAAGAACGACAAGACAGGAGAAATAATGTTTGGAGGAAATAGTTTAGGTATATGGACAGGAGTAAGTAAAGAAAATCCAAGAAATCTAGACTTTTCGGGAGACTATGTGTTCTTTAAGTTTAATAACTTCTATGATAGGCAATCAGAACCAGATGAAAGAATGAGTAATTCCTATGCTATTGATTGGGAAGACATAGCAAGAACAGGAACAGTTTATTTAAGAACAATATTCTATACTCCATATGATTCTGATAATAATCCAATAAAATATAATTTAATAAGTAAAACAAGAGGCAATCAAGAAAGCGTATTGTTTATGAATGACTATAATCAAGATATGTCAACCATAACACTAGGAAATAGCAACAATAAAATATATAGCCTAGAAGAGCTATTTAAAAAAGTAGAAAACAAAGAAGTCTGTGTTGTTAATTCAGATAATGGAAAGACAACTGAATTCTATTGGAACCCTAAGACGATATATGAAACCGATGGCAATATGTTTATAGGAGAAGGATTAGTTGAAGGAATTGCAAACTAAAAGTGATAATATGAAAAATATTCAAAAATTAATAATTGTTCTTTCTTTAGTTATATTTCTAAATAATGTTTTTGCAGAAGATACAAATACAGATTGGATAGCTTTCCCTAAAGAGAACATAAAGACCTATCCAATAATATTTGGAAATATTAAAGAACCAGATGGAATAAAAATTGTTTGTGGGGACAACTTCTCTCCAAGTGTATTTAAGCCATCTCAAGAAGACTTAGAGATAGAGCTTACATCTTCGTGTGTTAAAAAAGAAACAAATGTATTTTTTTATATTGGTAATCTAAATCAAAACAAATTTCAATCACTAACTGCAAAAGACATCTTTAGATTTTACTTTATTGAAACAAATCTAAAGATAAATCCAGATCAGAACTTATCATTAACTTTTCCATTTAAGTTATCATAAAATATAAAGTATGAAAAATAACACAAAATAAAAAATGTAAAAAACAACATAAATTTAAAGCAAGAAAAACATGAAAATAAAATATGCAATTATATTTTTAATAATAATATTGGCAACAAATGGAGTGTTTGCTAATTGTAATGTTGAAATTTATAATGATTCTCCATTGACTGGCAAAGTAAGTTGTGACTGTAATCATGATAAATTAGAATGTAATTGTAATATTAATGATTCTGTATTAGTAAAAACCACAGCACCTCCATTTAGTTTAACAAGTTGTAATGATTATAAAATTAATTTTTATACAAATGGATATAATTTCTTATTGAAATCAGATTATTTTAATTTTAATTTTTTTGATTATACAAACATAAATCTTATTGCAAACAATAATTCAAAAATAACGATATATGAAGATGCAAAATCTATAACGTTACCAAATATTATTGTAAATTCTGAAAAAAAACTTGATATTAAAACATATTCCCCATTGCAAGCAACTGATAAATCTCACGATGTAAATATAGAATCAATATTTGTTTATCCTAATGCAAATCTAAATTTAAATTTAAAAAGCAATGATGGCAAAATAGGAAATCGAAGTTTTGGTTATGGAGTAGATGCTTTTGGAAATAATTATTATGCATTCTTAGAATCAAAACATGGAACTCGAAGTGGATATGTAAATTTAAAAATTAATAATATTCAGAATTATGGTTTTATTGATATTGATTTAAAAACAGGGAATGGTGGAGACGGGCAATCTTTTTCAGGGGGGGATACAGGAACTATTCATGATGGTGGTTTTAGTGCGGGTGATGGAGATAATTCGGGAGATTTAAACTTTAGTATTAAACAAATAGAAAATTATAATAATTTAAAAATCAGTTTAGAAACAGGGAAAGGCGGAAAAGGAGGCTATAGTGAAAAAGATGAAGGCCCACAAGATGAAACATATAATGGGGGTAATGGAGGCAACGCAGGGAATATATTTATTTCAAATATAGACAAAATAACTAATTATAAGAGTATAATATTTAATGCAACCGCAGGAGATGGCGGTTCGGGCGGTGTGCAACGTGCAGAAAATTATGATGATCATTGCAAAGATGGACATAATGGAGATGGAGGTCATGGCGGGAATATAAGTGATATTAAAATTAATACTTTTTTAAATAAATTAAATTCCTCCGAATTTAAATTAAATATAAAAAATGGTGCATTAGGAGATGTTGATATTAGTCCAGATGGAACTTGTGCACCAGAGAATTCTGCATCTTTTGGAATACCAGGAAAAATAGGAGATATTACTATTGATTTTTTAGAGAATAAATCAAGTAATGGTTTTGAAATCACATCTAATTTTAATTTTACTAATCATCAATATGATTTGGCTGTTATTGCAACAAGTAATAATGGTTATGATGGAGAAGATAATGGTGGCAATATCTTGCCATTACCTTATTTAAATCTAAAATTATCAGATATAAAAATAAACTATTTAAGTAATGGCTCTTATCTTCCAAAAACTATTTCTGCAGGCACACCAATAGTTGATGATGAATATTTTAATAACAATATTAGCATAAAGGGATGTTATATTAATCCAACAAAAGTTGATTTTGATATTAAAGAATATATAAGGATAGAAGCAACAAACTCAGATGTTATTTCAATGTTAAATTCAGAATTTGATTTAACCTCTAATTATTGCCCACATTGTGAAGTTATGCCTCTTGATGATTCTCAAAACAGATATACAAGAGATTATAGCCTTTTTTCTAATATTGACGGAACAATTAATGTTGGAGATTTAAAAGTTTATTATTCCAATCCTTTAAATCAATCAAAATATTATACAAAAAGAACAGATAATAAACAATTACCTGTTTATACAAATAAAAATCCAATTTCTGGTGTTTTTAACCAAAAGACAAACAATTATGAATATAAAATAAAACCAGAAGATTTAATTTATTATAGCCATACTCCAGAAGATGATATTGATGAACTAAACCAAGAAGATTATCTGTTCTGTTATGGCCAAGAATATATTTTAGATGGAAAGATTACTTCTGATGGTGGTACTATAAAAAATTTTAATTTCCCATTTGTACCATTAAGAGAATTATTTAGTGACTAGAAAAAAGATTAATTATGAGCGAACAAGAAAAACTAATAAACGAAATTAAACAAACAGTAGAACAGAACAATCCTCAGACCACAGAAAAACCAAAAAAGAAATTTACAAAAATAATATTTATTATTATTGCGGTAATTGTCTTGATAATTATCTTAATATTATTATTTAGTGGAAGCAAAAAAACACTAGAAGTATATGTGGTAGATGAACAGAACTTTTCATTAGGTGGAGTAAGCGTAACAATAAATAACGAAATAACACAAAGCACAGATGCCTTTGGCTATACTGAGTTTAAAGATCTAAAATTTAAAGATCTAGAAATAAAAGCAACAAAAGAAAATTATTTTCCTACAACAAAACAAATAAAACTAGATAAAAAACTAAAAGAAGAAACAATAACTCTTGAAATGGACACAACCTCTGGAGAATTTAAGGGGCCCTCTTCTGAGAGACGCAGAGAAATAATATTTAAAAGCTATGATGTGGTTGTTACTGATAATCTTAATGTTACTTTTAAATGTTCTAATTCTGAAAAAATACCAGAACCTAGAACAACAACAGTAACAAACGGAAGAACAAATGTCTTACAGCCTGGCTATTGTGGTTTTTTGTTAGTAAGTGTGGTATCTTCAAATTATGAACTAATAACTGACAGAAATGTTAGCGAAGATAACATAGTTGAACTAACAAGAGTTAATACAAATACAGGCACATTAGAAGTTACTGTAAAAGACATAATCGGACAAGCAGTACCATATGCTAATCTAAGACTACATAATGTAGATGATTTACAAACACCAACAAACGAATCAGATGTCACATATAGCACAGGAACAACAGATGTTTATGGTAAATATAAGTTTAATGCACCTCAATCAAATTATCTTTTATCAATAGATAAAACAGGATATATAAGCCTTCCAAAGCTAGGGCCTTATAATATTGTTAATAATAACATAACAACTGCAAACATTACTTTAATTACAGCATCAGATTTAGCAAACATTAACTGTTCAAACCCAATATATGCTCCTTTTTGTAAAGATGGAAAAATTGATTGTAATAGTCCATTATTAACAGGTTTAGTTACCCCTAATCCTAATGGTAATGGCTGTACCATAGGAAAACTTACAAATCTAATAGTTAAATTAAAAGATCAAAACACTAGTGTTCCAGTTACTGGCAATATCTCAGTTTATAAAAGAGACCAGAATGTCTCAAGTTTAATTACTACTAGAAGAGATGTGAACCAAACAACATTTGCTCTAGTTGCAAATAATAATTATAGAATAATTGTATCAAACACAGAAGATAATGGCTATTTGCCACCAACACCAGTAGATGTCAATAATCTTTCTGCAGACACTAACACAACCATAGAAATACCTTTAGAATATTTGTCCTCATTAAATAGTGGGAGCATAAATGTTAATGTTACAAAAAACGGCTATAAGAGAGCAAATGCATTAGTTTATTTATTTTATGAGTTAGATGATGAATACGTGCTATACAATCCAGAAAATCCAAAAACTACAAATTCAAGCGGAGATGCAAATTTTGATTTAGTAAAAAGCAAAAGAGAATATTACGCTTATGCTATATTAAGAAACGAAAGTGCAGATGGTGATTCTCTGCCAGCACAAGAGCTTGATAGTAATGATGTTTTAGAATTAAATGTGTCTTTAGGTAATCAATCTAAAACCCTTAATCTTAAAATAACACCAAATCAAGATTATAACATTTCTTTTTTTGAAGTCTCTGGAGAGCAAATACCTACAGAAAATGTAATTGCTACAAATGTTACTGAAGATACAAACAAAACCTTTGTGTTTAATTGTGGTGATGATTGTTCAAGAATATATTTGACTATTGAAAAAGACGACCTATTATATCAAACAGACCTTATCTCACTATTTCCTGGACAGGTAGCTTACAAAGAAATAACCTTCCCTACTATATCAGAAATTCAAACAGCCACCTCCTTTTTAGGTCTTTATGATTCCACAGGCACAATAAAGATAGACAATTTAACCTTTTCAGGAAATAACGATTTAACAAAAGAATATAAGTTAAAATTTAAGACTGTATTTGGCTCAGACAGAACAAACGTAATAAAGAAAGCATTTATAAAAGCAGGAAGATATCTAACAGAAAATGCAGACTTTATTTATTTAACAAACACAGACTTGTTTGTTCCAAAAGACACAGAGATAAGAACAGGCTGTAGATATCATGGAGATCTAGAATCTTTTGATAGCAACTATTTTATTACAAACTTTGAATCTGATTATTCTTTTAACAACTGCATAGCAGGAAAATACAAATGGCTAGAGTTTGATTTTAGTGATGTTACTGCAAACATTATAGAATATTCTGTAAATGTAAAATTCAAAAACGAAATTACAACCATTGACAATTACAAAATCTATTACAGATCATTAAATTCAGATTTAGAAACATTTTCCTTTTCTCCAAACCTTTCAAACTGGAATGAATGGTCAATAAGGCCAGAAGGATATTTCTATGCACCAACCCAAGTAGAAGCAATACCTTTTGACAATTCCAATTATTCTTATGTAATTAAGTTATTTGACCGAAATTCAGAACTAACTAAATTTGGTTCAGATTATATACTTTATATTGGAAAGGACTATAATTATAGTTTAAGCTTCATACAGTTCTCTGATACCAACAGAACAGGAGACATAATTACAGACACTCAAAACACAAATAACAACTATGTTTTTACAAACAGTTATTTTAAAGATAAAACATCAACAAATCCAATCATACAAACAATAGATAATAATACTTCTGTTAACATATCTTCAAAGACCACAAGTATTGGTTATTACTTTGTTAACAATTTAATTGGCAAACCAATAGACTTCTTTTCATTAACTGATCAGCCAACATTAAGAACACAATTATTTAAGAAAGACAATTCATCTTTAGCAACAGCCTCAACAAATATTTTATCATATTCTGAGAGCACATATGTTCCAGTTGTTACTTCCAATGCAACAGATGGAAAAATTTATGTTGGTTCTAATGATCTTAATATTAGTTTAAAGAACAAAACAGGCAACTATGAAAATAACATAGCTGTAAAATATATAGTCTCTGGTCAAACAATTGCTACAGAGTTAGGAGAAATAACAAACAACACATTAAATACAGAGATATTTATACCTTTAGAAGACTCAGGAAAAACCATTACCTTTATTTTTACAATACCAGGCTCTAATCTTCCAAATAACGAACTAACCTTTTCTCAAGTTATTGGCACAGGAATAAATATTTATGATCTTGACAATAAATTAATAACAAACAACAACAGATTAAGATATGATATTCTTTTAACAAACATTGGTGGTAAGAAAAAAGCAACAGATTTGGTAAAAGACTATATTATTAAAAATAACACAAATAGAGTAGTAAAACTAGAAGCGGTTTCTGTTTCTGACAACGAGGTGTTTTTAGAAGAAATAATTAATCAGAATTTAATGGCTGTTAATAATTTACCAAAAGACCTAAACCAAAGCAATGTGATTTCTGCAGGGTTACATATTGATCCTGACACAGATATTCAAGATATTAATTTTAGTTATAATAACATATTTACTGTGAAAAATACAGGAGAAATGCCAGACATTACACTTTACAAAGACACAAACTCTTCAGCAAGAATTAAAATATTAGATATACAGGATTTTTCTAAGTTTACAACAACTAATGTTAATGGTTTTTATGAGGGTGAAGAAGGGGCAGGAATAGAGCTAATAAAAGAAGTTATTGATAATATTTCAATAAGTTATGATCTTAATCTTTTATTTACCGACCCAATAAACTATGATATCTTAGATACACAGATTGTTGGAGAAGACATCTCTAATTATATTAACTTTACTCAGGCACACACAAACAATTCTTCTCAAAATAGATTGGTTGGTAATTTTAATTTTACATTTGTTCTTAAGAATATTAATTTTACAGAAATTATAGAAAAAGATGCAAACATAAATATAAAGATTGGTAATCAAACAGAGAATTTTATATATGAGGTTCCAATAAAAATAACATTATATCCAAAAAACAAAAGTTACCAATTGTCTTTGCCAGGAACGCACTTAACCATTGCTTGTAAGGGAGAAGACAATTGTAGTTCAACAATGGTGTATAATATAAAAAACAACACTAAAAGCTATAGTTTAGAATTAACAGGAATAGAGCTTTTAAATTCCAATCCTCTTGCCTATGAATCTGCTTCAATTGATATACCAATGCCTATCACACCTCAAAACCACATAGAGGTGCCAATAAAAATAGACGGGAATTACAGCAATCTAATGACTATTCCAGATTTAGAGGAAACCTATAATAAACAAATGAATTTCTATCTAACTGTAAATAATGTGCAAGTAACAGAGATAAAGCCAATAACAATAATTGTTACATATATACCTGAAACTCCAGTAACTGTATTAAACAATATAGGGGTTACTGGTCATTTTTGTATGGGAGTAGGTGGACAAGCACAAGGGGGCGATTATTTTATTTTAGGTATTTGCGATACTGAAGAACAAGAAGCTTGTAGTGTTGGAGAATCTGCTCTTCCAAAAGTATTATATAATTGGGGAGACCAAACATTAAATTGGAAAACTCTTTGTATAGATGATAAAGAGGAATATGATGCTGATAAAACACATTGTGATTCTGTTCAAGCACTATACTCAATATTTACATTAATTAGCTCTTCTGATTATGACACAAGCAAAGATTATCATATCTATTTGATGTATGATGGCATAGAATCAGAAGACTTGTTAGAGGACTTTAGGGGACATTATGATCAATTTATTACACATAGTATTTCTTCTGCATTTTCAGAAAAATATTTGGATTCTGACCACGATAAAGAAATCACAATAACTAAAAGAACGCCAAACAACAATCCAACAAAAGAAGTCGGAAAATACAAAATTGTTGTTAATGATTTTGATCCTGCTTTTACAAAGGATCTTAATATTAACCTAGAATTGGTTCAAAATATTCCATTAAATAAAAACAATCTGTTTTATTATATTCCAATAGATGGGGACTTTGGAGTAGTAAATGACAAGGCACATAGAGTAGGTTATGGTTCAACAATTGTAGGAAATTATGAATATTCTGATTTGTTAGTAACAGAACCATCTGCAACATCAATAAAATTATATGGGGTTGCAGAAAATTGTACCTCTGATTGTTCAGGAGTAACAAATATTACTGCAAATTATCCAAGCAACTATCTTGTAAATTGGCAAGTAACTGATGTTTTAAATACAAATGGTAATTTATTAGATTTAGCAGTAGATAATACATCTGGTTCAGAAAAGAAAAACATAGTTTTTAACTTTACTCCTTCAAGACCAATAAATGTGTTTGCAAGAGTAAATGGCATAAAAGATAAGAGTTTTAACTATAAATTAATGGTTAATAATCAATTCCCTATAAGCACAAACAATTTATTCAAATGGAAATTATTCTCTGATTCAAATTATAATAATGCAATGGATGATATAGCTGTCTTTGGGTCACATGCAAACTATTTAAGACACGAACTTACAAAAGACAAATTTGGAAACAATTTAGATGAGAAATATCTATTAGAATCAATGATTTATTTGCCTGTAAATGTAGATTATTTAGATATTAAATTAACATTATCAGATTTAGATAATAATGTTGAGTCAAGACTATATGGTTTGAGTAGTTTAGAAGGCACAACAGAACTTGCTCTAGTCTCAAGAGTTCCAGACATTTACTCAATAAATCAAATGTTAGACCAAGTAAAAGATGGGAACGCATGTATCTCAAATACTCTATCAAGTTCAAAGATCAAATGGGTTTCAGATAAGATAAAAATTACACGAAGTAATAGAAACCAAATAGAAACCAATTACAATAATTAAGTAAAAATATAAAATATAGTGAAGGGACAATGACCATTTTAATCTATCTGTTGAAGAAATTGTGTTTTTTAAGTTTCAACATGTAGATTAAGCACAATCGAATGATTATACTTAAAAATCTCATTTTTTATCTATGAAAAGTTATATAAATATATTTAATTAATATATTATATAGTATATAGGGGAAATTACATGAAACTAACTTTAAAATTAATAATAATCATACTTATAATTGAGTTTATTGTTTTATTGTTATTTTGGTGATTGTATAAATGGTGACAAATTAAAATGGAGAATACAAATCACTCAAAAAAAGGAATAATCTTACTATTTATAATACTTATAAGTATATCTATTTCTGGTTTCGTTTTTTCAGATAATGTAGACATAATGGGTTTGTATAATTCTCAAACCGGTATTGCAACCTGTAATTATAATTCACAAACAGGTAATTGTAT
Organism: archaeon; assembly: GCA_029563035.1. The sequence continues at coordinate 487,319 of JAKQTP010000138.1, forward strand.
TTTAAATGGAGGAGACTATAATATTGTTGGGAGTGAAATAAGACCGAGCAGATCTGGAATAAATTTAGTGATAAATCAAAATGCAAATTTTAATGTTTCTTGTGTAACTTTTGATACTACACTCTCTGATTGTTTTATTTTAAACCCTGATATTAATAAAATAAATATAATGTTTTCTGATTTTAATCTTATAAAAATTAATGAATTTACAACAATAAAAATAGATAGAGGCAATTTAACTGATACTCAAATTGATTTTAGAAATGTAAATAATTTAATTTTAGGAAACAAATTAGATGTAAATATTAGTAAAAATGCGTGTTTAGGCGAATATTATATTAATGGATATTTATATTCTTATGTGCCTGAAAGCAATATTTTATTTAATAGAATTGAAATAAAAAATACAGGTACATTAAATATTATAAATAATAAAAATTATGTAGGTTATGAACAAGAATGCAACTATTATTATTCATTAAAGTACTATTTAGAAGAAGATGAAGAAAATGAGGAGCAAACACCTAATCAACAAACATATAATTTAAATACAGATTATTTTGCAGATATTATCTCATTTGAGCAAGTAGATAATAATGGCACAATAAATTTAAATTGTTCAACAAAAGTAGATAATACAATTTATCTGAATAATACATGTAATTTCCATTTTAAATCTATTACCGGAAATTTGCCAACTCAAATAATTAATGCAAATAATTATGGGAATTTATATCTTTCAACATGTGGCCCAATATCTCTGCCAAGTAATATAAATTATAAAATATGTAATTTAAGTTATGTAAGGCCAGAGGGTAATTTAATTGATTTAAATACACAAAATACTGGCGTAACACATATAAATAAAGTAAACAAGAGTTGTTCGCCAATTAGCGTATCTAATCAAATTTCAGAATATCTGTTTACCAGTGATTCAAATATTACATCAACACCAATAATTTTTGGAACAATTAATTCTGCAATTACTTATAATCCACTAGATGTTTCATTAGATACTGCTGGTAATGCAGGGTTATATAACACAAAAAATTTAAATCACATGGTTTCTAATATATTCCAAACCGAAAATATTTTCTTTAAATTATTTTTATATGATCAATCAATAGATACTAACCTTTTAGATTCGTATTTATTTAGATTTAAGTTAAATAGTAATCAAGATATGGGGTATCCTGATATTACTTTAGAATACCCTTTTAAAATACATAAATAATAGAAAGATAAAAAATGTCAAAAATAAAAACAACATTAAAAATTTTAATGATTTTAATATTTATACAAATAGTGATTGTTCCAATTTATGCTGTTGATTGTTTTCAAAATATGCAGAATGTACTACAAGATGTAGAGTATGAAGGAACGTTGGCTTCGCAATCAAATGAATATTTTTTAAAATTGAACAATTCTGAAGAAATAATAAATCCTAATTTTAATTTTGTGAGGATTTCTAATAATGAGCATTGTAACAATAAAAAATTTATATTGTGGATTTCTCAAAATCAGAATTTTAAAATTACTGAGAATAACGAAAAAATAACAATTTCTGGGATAGATGAAATAAGATTTGATTCTGGTAATCCTAACAATTCAATTACTTTGAATTTTATAGTGGATAATGATGAAGAGTTGCTAGTTGGATATAGCCCAATCCCTGGCATACTAAGTATGGATGTTAATGAAACTAAAATATTAACCAACACACTAATAAATATAACAGAAAGACAAAGAAGGGCATTAGATACTGATGGAAATGTGGGTAGTCCTAATAGAGTAGGTCATGGAACAAGACTTAATTTTCAAAATTTAATTATAGAAAAAAATGCCGATTTAAATATTTCACTAATTGCTACAAAACCAAATGATCACAGTACAACATATTCTGATCCTATAGATCATGGAATTCATGGAGGTGTGGCTATATTATCTGCATATAATATAATTAATTATGGAACTGTTGATATTAATTTATTTGCTGCCGATGGAGCAAAAGGTAGTGCAGGATCTAAAGGATATAATAAAAATGGTGGTGTTGGGGGTAATGGTGGGCAATCAGTATTAATAATACAAGAAGGGTTTATCAAAAATTATGGTAAATTTAATGTTTTTTTAAAATCAGGAAATGGAGCAAATGGTGCAAAAGGCAGTGGCGAAAAAGGCAATTGTGGTGGTTCTCCAAAATCAGGTGGTGCAGGAGGAAATGGAGGCCATAGTAATTTTATAGTTTATAATTTAGAAAATTTAAAAGAAGATGAACAGCAACAAGCAGAATTTAATATCACCATAAAATCAGGTAATGGTGGAAGAGGTGGTAATGGTGGCAATAATACATGTGGTGCTGATTCTGCAAATGGCGGTAAAGGGGGTTATGGGGGGCATATAAAATTTATTTATATACCTAATACAAAATACAATATTGTGAATCAAGGGATATTAAGATATGATTTATCTGCAGGAGATGGAGAGATGGGAGGCAACAAAAGCGATGGTGGGGGCAAGTATGGTGAAAGTGGCGTTGGTGGTTCAATAAGTGATTATAATATATCTAATTTTATAAATGAAAAAGATTTCTATTATTATGCATTGAGTGGCAAAGTTAATGTAAATAAAAATCGTGGACAAGGTAAGGCAGGCTCTATTGGTTCAATAAATATTGATAAATTAGAAAATCTATCTCTTAACTTTAACATAACTAATGAATTAAATGAACAAAATGTAGAAAATATAAATAGTCTTTTTTGTCATTGTGATGAAAGTTGCAATAATCAAAACATAGATCCAAAAATAGGTAACATAAATATTAATTATTTAAAATCCGGTAGTTTCTTACCAAAATCTTTAAAATTAATTAAGTATGTTCCAGTAAAAGAAACTGCAATAAATATTAATGGTTGTCATGCAGCATCTTCTGGAAATTCCAGTTTATCATATAAAACAGATAATTTAACATTGCGCCTTGCAAATTTAGGAATAATACAAAATGATTTTGATTCCGAATCAAGTAAGGTTGGGCGTGTTGATGTAGAAGAGATTAATTGCCCTGTATGTGATAGCCTAGAACTTAACAACTTCGCATTAAGAACAGACACAGAATATACAATTTATACTGATAATGCAGGGGTGATTACTGATTTAAATATTTATTATGTTAATCCAGATGGAAGCTTGTTTAAACCACCAGGATATCCAAGTGATGAAAATTATGTGGTTTATAGTCTAAAGACTGGAGAAAATATAATGCCAGATTCAAAACAATTTGCAGGAACAAATATAAAAGAATATAAGATAGCAAAAGACATTTTACATTATAACCCTGAAAACTTTGATTTAACTAATATCCCTGAAGAAAAAGGATATGGTATTGATGATGTAAGATTGTTTTGCCAAGCACAAAGATATCTTTTAAAATTTAAATTACAAAACGATGTAGTAATAAAAGAAATATACTTTACACCATTATTTAATATTAAATGATAGATTATGAATGAAAAAGATGAAGAAGTAGAGAAAATCTACAATATGCTAAAAGGCAGAGAAAATCGCTTCTCAAAAGAGGAATTAGAGAAATTAATTATCTTTGATGGCTATGATAAGGATGTAGCCAAAAGAGTAGTTGATAAATTATATGATAATAAACAAAAAGAAGAAAAAATAATAACAACACCAGAAGAAAAAGAAAAGATTCTTAAAGAAATTTCTAAATCTTTAAAAGAAGACACTAAAGAAAAACCATCACTTGTAGCTCCAAAAAAAGATAAGAAAAATATCTTTTTACCAATAATTACTTTCTTTAAGAAGATATATTTCTTTTTTGAAAATCTTTATTATTCTATGATCGATGGCATAAATAAAGTTATACCAATAGGAAAATTAGTAGATAAAATAGACAAAGTATTTCCTAGCTTTATTTTATTTATAATATTTATATTTGCTTTAATTTGGTTAATATTCTTTTCAGGAATTTTTAGTGGTCTTATGGGATCACCAGTATTGGAAGTTACTGTGACTGATATTTTAGATATGCCAGTTTCTGGAGCAACAGCAATATTATCAATTGGAGATATAAACAAAACATCTCAAACAGGAGTCTTTGGAGAAGCAATCTTTGAAGATTTTGGGAAGAAAAAAAATGTTAAATTAATTGTAGAAAAAGAATCTTATAATACTCAAACAAAAGAACTAAAACTTAAAGGCAGAAATAATTCAGTTTTAGTGAAATTAGAAATAGACACTAATTTAAAATTACATCTAATGAACCCAACAACCAGAAATTTAGTTTTTAAAGAAAATGATATACTTTTAGCAACAAAACCAATAAGAGTAAATTTACGCTGTGCAAATTCAGGCACTACACCAGATCCTAGTTCAAAAAGCACAAGCACAGGACAATTATCTGTTAGTGTTCCAGCTGGTTGTGGAGATTTAAGAGTTGACGTTTATTCTGAATTTTACAATTCTATTCAAAACAGATTGGTTCCTGAAAGTAATGTAATTATGCTAACACCAATAGCACAAAACTATGGAACCTTAGAAATAACAGTAAAGGATCAAAACACACAAGTAGCAATTCCAGATGTGTATTTACAATTATATAGGCCTGATGATCCAACAACGCAAATAAACGAATCAAACATATTTGTTTCTTCAGGAACAACAACCATTTATGGAACTTATGTGTTTACTAACCTAACTCCAGGAGCATATACAGTTTCTGCAAGTAAAGAAGGTTATGTTTCTACATTAGATAGATTTGGACCATACCAAGTATCAATAAATAATAATACAACAGGAAATGTTTTATTAACAACTGGTGGAAAGACATTAAATGTAGTTTTAGTAGATGCTAATGGCAATACTGAAAGAGAAATAAGGGGGGATATCACAATATATACAAAAAGAACAGATACAAATTTAGTTAAAGCTGTAGGCACAAGAGAAGATACTAATAAAGCAACATTTTCTTTGCCAGTTGCTAGTTCAGTAACTTATAGAATTTCTGTAACAAATACAGAAAATTATGGTTATTTTGCCCCTGACATTATAAATTTGAATAGTTTTGATAATAATGCAACAATTACTGTGCCATTAGAATATTCATCTGAACTTAATACTGGTAAAATTGGAGTTAATGTTTCTAGAAGCGCATACAATGTAGTTGGAGCAAGTGTATATATTTTCAGAGATGGTGACGACGATATACCAATTGCTGGTCCACAAATAACAAATAGTTCAGGAGATTGTAATTTCTCATTTATTAGGTCTGGTAGAAAATATTATGCCTATGCAATTAAAAGTCCAGAACAGGGCATTTCACAAACTGAGAGATTAGATGCTAATGAATTTATGGAACTAGATGTGGAATTAGAAGATCAGGCAACAATATTAAATCTTAAAGTAACACCTACAATTGATTATAATATTTATTTCTTTAAATCTAATGGAGACGAAATAACAAACTATGTTGTGGCTGGAACCTCTCAAGATTCTAACAAAGAATATATATTTAATGAATTTTCTCAAAACATATATGCAATAATTACTGCAGATGGCAAATCCACATATCAAACAAGCTTAATTACACTTATTCCTGGACAAAAAGTTTATCGCACCATCGCTCTTTCAAATACCAGAACAGAAGCGTTTTCTAATATTGAATTATTAGGTATATATGATGAAAGTGGAAATATTGATAAAAATATAATCAATCTAGCAACAGAATATTCTAAGACCTTTAAATTAAAGTTTAAATTAACAACTAATAAAAAAGAGAACAGAGATCGTGCATATGCTTATGTCAGGGCAGGGAAAAGAGTTGCTTTACCATCAGATTATTTAAGATTAGAAAAAGTAATAGCATTTAATAGCGAAAACGAATATGGCTGTAACTTCTCTGGAGAAACGGCAGTATGGGATCCTGCCCATTTCTTAGCAAATAACGATATTGATCATTCTCAAACAAATTGTTCAGCATCAACTTCTGGCTTTAAATGGGTAAAAATTGACTTTTCAGACACTCTTGCAGAACAAATAGAATTCTTTGTTGATGTGAAATTCCAAAATGGTATAACAAATCTTTCTGATTATGTAATTTATTATAAGGGGCTAACAGAGACAAAAGATAATGAATATAAGTTGAGCCCTAATTTGAGTACTTCTTGGCAAGAATGTGATATGGTTCCTGACGGGTATTTCTATAGTCCTTATCACAGTCGCGCATTAACATTTAATAATTCTGATTATATGTTCTTATATGATATTTATGATTATAATTTACCCACAAACACAGTTGGTCAAAAATTAACTCCACTTGGTAGCAAATATATATTAGAGATTGGTAAGAACTATTATTATTCTCAGAAATTATTATATTTGAAAAATAATACAATAAATGGGTCGGTTGTTGCAAACTCAGTAAATACATATAATCATCTAATATATAATGCATATAAATTTAAGAAAAGAAATCATTCTAATAATACTCAAACAGACATTAATGCAACAGGTATTAATGCAATAAATTATACAATAAATGATATAGATGCAACCCTAGCAACCCAAATAGATCACAGCTCAGTAATTTCAGCAACAGATTTCTTTATTAATAATACGCCTAGTGGATTTAATCAACATAATAACAACCAAAATAATCATCAAAATAACAATCTTATACACAATGTTGGTATGGCTAGTGCCACATTATACCAGCCAAATAATGATAGTACAAGTTATGATTTAAATACAGATTCTAATATTACTACAGATATACTAAACATTTCTGGTTTAAATCCGTATTCTGTTCCTGTTTTAGCATATTATCCAACAGATGCTAATGTAATAATAGAAATTATTACTGGAGATACAACAGAAAATAATGATATATATGCAGGAGATAATATTATTAGTTTTAGGGTTAGAAATATATCTGGTAGTCCAATATCTGGAGTTAAAATATCAGCTGTTGTTAATTCTCCACAAACAATAGTGTTTGGAACAACAAATTCTAATGGAATGCTAGAAAATAAAAATTTATCTTTGCCACTTACAAAATTAGGACACAATATTTATTTTAGTTTCTTGTTCCCTGCAAATTATGGTCTTTCAAATAACACTGTTACAATATCTAAGCAAGTAAAATCAAATTATAGATTGTTCTTAGAAAATGGAACAGAAATTTCTTCAAGAAACACTATAGTTTATAATATTGGAAAATATACCTACAATGGAAATTTTAAGTTTACAAAGGATCTAAAGAAATATTATATAAAAGGAACAAATCAAGTCTATGGATGGCTGATTGCTGCTGATCCTTATCCTAATCCTACTCAATATTTAGATTATCAGGATATTAACAACTACATATATACAGAGAATAACATCCCATTATATTTGTCAGACTTAAATAAAGAAATAAAAACAAGAATTTCAATATTGGATTTGCCAAATGGAAATGGTTCTACGCCACCACAAGATCCAAAAGGTCCATCAGTTCCTTTAACTGAAGATACCACACAAGATAGTGATATTGCCTCAGTTACAGGTGGTTATCATAATATAATTAATGCAGGAAATTATAATAATCAGCCAATAAGATTAGACCTTAATGCCCCATTTAAAACAAATTTATTTTTTAATCTAAATTTGAACACCTCGTATGTGGATTTGCCAAAACCTGGAATAAAAGTATCAACAGAAGATACAGAAGATTTAATTATTGAACTGATAAAAAATAGAAACTCAAGTGTGAACTTTAATCTAAATATAGAAAATGGCTCTAATAAACCTTTGTTTGCAAATGTTACTCCGATTATTAATGAATCCTTAAATGGTTATATTACAATAACCTCTAATAATTTGAATATTGCTCCAAACACCTCTGAGCAACTGTTTATAACAATTGATTTAAATAATAGCAAGATAATAAATCCAGATTTAAGAAACGAGCCACTAACCATTAATATAAACTATACACTAAATGGCATAACTTTTACAGAAACTATAGAAACCAAAATAAGCCTTTTTGATAGTAATGATGCATTTGTTATTACTCAGCCAACAATAAAAACAATGGACTGTACAAGCAGTAATTGTACATCTGAGATGATTGTTTCTGCAACAAATAAAACTAGAACCTATGATTTTAATTTAACTAGCATTAATATGCAACAAGATGATAACCTATCAATAAATGTTTCATCTCCACAGTTGCCAATTACTATAGATTCACAAAACGTAGATAACACTAAAAAGATAACATTAAATGTAATTGGTAATTATGATTCATTAAAAGGGAGCAATAATTCAAATGAATATATAAGAGTAATAGAAAAAGAAATTAATAAGACTATAAAATATGAATATAAGATAATTGGCATAAATCAAAGTCAAAGCTTTGACACAATCAAAAACACAAAATTCAAAATATCTGTTTGGTTACAAAATCTTCAAGAGTTACTAAGAGAAAATGGCTTGTATGGAAATATTTGTTTAGGGGTTGGTGGTATAAATATTGATGAATCAAATAATTTCTATATATTAGGAAATTGTGATACAGAAAACCTTAATGATTGTAAGAATGGAGAAAATGCAAAACTAAAAATAATATATGATTGGACTGGTTCAACAAATTGGAAAGAAAAATGTATAGAAAATACTTTAGAAGGATATGATGAAACTAAAACGCATTGTGATTCTTTACAGATGTTGTTTAGTGTGTTTAATTTAATTAACACATCAGGAACAAGTATAAACAACAAATATATTTATCTGATGAGCGATGGGGTGACAAAAGACTTATTGTCTGACTTTGTAAATCATGATGAATTTATGGGTGCAGTAAATACTAATTGGGATAATTATGATTTATTATCTGATGCAAACATTAATGCAGATAAATTCACAGTGTCAAAAATAGAAATAGATAGCTCAGGTAATGAGGTAAAAACTCTAAAGCCAGGAAAATATAGAATAACAATAAATGAGGAATTTTCTGTAAGCAAACCAACACCACTACATATAAAATTAGAATTAGTAAGAGAAATGCCATACACTATGAGAAATTTATTATATTATATTCCTATAGATGGAGATTTAGGAATTGTTGGTAATGAGCAAAACAAAAGATCAGCAAGAGTCGGTTATGGCTCTTCTTTAACACAAGATTCACAAACACCTTTGCCTGTACAGATAGGCGATCAAAAAGAATATTTTATATATCCAACAGCCAATGATGAAAACAAAAGTAGGGCAATAATTACTTTGCAAAATGATGCAGACAATTTTAAAAATACGCTAAGATCAGAAGGGAAGTTGTTAGATCTTATTCTTACAAATATAGACCCTGATGATCAATCTTTTAATATTGATATGACATACTCTCCAAGTTATCCAATACCACTTTATGCAAAAGTAGTTAATAGTAATGTTTCTGGGTTTAGTTATAAATTACGGAAAGGAGAAACACAAAATATTACAATAGCATTTGCAAATTTTTTAGTGTGGCAAGATTATAACAATGAGAACAAAACTTTAGCAGATGGACAATATTATAGTAGTGCAGGGAGTTATTTAAAATCAATGATTGATGGTAAGAAATTTGAATCTGTTTATGGCAATAATAACAATATTAAATTAATAAAAACAATGATGTATTGGCCAATGAATTATTATGCAAAAAACATTTCAGATATATATCTTGTATTAAGTGATAGCGGTTCAAATTGTTGTGGTAACAACCCTGGATCAAAAATCTATTATTTAGTAAACTTAGAAGGTTCAACTACAACAGATAATATAAAAAGCATGACAAGGGTTGGAAATTTAACCACTAACACAGTAAGTTTAAATAGTCTTTTAAATTATATAAATAATGATGCATGTATTAGAAGTGGACTTACAGTTACAACTATAAAATGGATTGATGAAAATGTGGGTTTTACACAAGAACAAATAGATCAAATAATTGAAAATTCAGGTGTGTTAGGTAATAGTGATAACCCCACAACAGATATAATAAAATAAGGCAGAATAAAAATGGATTTTACAATATTGGGTTTTTTTAGCGACATGTCATTTTTATTAAAATTAGCATTTATAATATTTATAATCATATTTGTAAGAGAAAGAATAACCAAAAATTGGCTAGCAATTACAGCAATTGTAATTGTTTGTATTGTTTTAGTATTTTTCTACTGGCCAGTATTTGGATCTATATATGTCATATATATATTAATTACAATAGGTATTGGCTCTGTTCTTGTAGATACCTTCTTTGTAACTATGCAAGAGGGTCATGGAGGCGGCACAAGTCCTGAAGATATGCTTGGAAATCAAAGTCAAGGTTATCGAATGAGTGATGAAGGATCAGAAGTAGATATGGAACAATTGTTTGCTGCTAGACGTCAAGCCATGAGTAGAATGAGGAGAAGATAATGAATACTAAAGGATTTTTAAACTTTATTCCATTTTTAAAAAATGCCTCCTTAATTTGGAAGATATTAATTGTAATTTTATTAGTGATTTTTACAGTTCCACTTGCTGTTTCTGCAGTTCCAATACTTAAGTATGTTATTATGATTATTATTGCTTTTGTTGTTTATGGTATGGTCGCACCAGCATTTGGTAATAGTATTTTAACATTTATTGTGTTAGGTGTTATGTTATATTTTATATTTAAATATTTTTATATTGCAACAGGTGCGTTTTTATTATATTTCTTTTTGATTTATGGGTTTACATCTGTACTTATCTGGGGTACTGCAAGGTTTGGGAGATAATATTCTTTTTAAACCATTTAGATTCATATTATTTATAGGGATCTATGGTGTAGCCTGGATAGCATGTAAGCTTGCGGAGCTTGCGACTTGGGTTCAAATCCCAATAGATCCATTTTATTAATTTGTGAAAAATATGCACTGGAAAAGAACAAGTTTTGTATTGTTGATACTCGGATTGTTATTTTTTGTAATATGGAATCAAATTGCTTGTAAAGGCATTTGTGGAGCATATCAAAAGAATATGTCTTTTATTATATTTCTTGTAATTTTTGTTTTTACAGCTATATTTCTATATTATTCTTTGAAGCTATGGGCAGGAGCAAAGAAAAAATATATAGAAAAAGATGGAGAAAAAAAAGAAAAAACTCCTGAAAAAGGCGGAAAATAAGCGATTTTAAAGCAAAAAATGCAGATATATTTAAAAATAGTTAGTATCAAAATAATATATCTTTTATTATATAAAAGGGGGTAAAAAATGAACAAACAAACTTTAATAGAAGAAATCGGAAAGAAATCAGACCTTTCAAAGTCAAAGATTGAGGAGACCTTAAACCTTACACTTGATGCAATAAAGGCTGTAGTTAAGAAACACAAGAAATTACAACTTGTTGGTTTTGGTACATTTGCAGTAAAGAATAGAGCAGCAAGAAAAGGAATAAACCCACAAACAGGAAAGACAATCCAGATAAAAGCAAGTAAAAGCGTTGGATTCAAAGTAAGTAAGGAATTCAAGAAAATGTTATAAGTTTAACAACTATCAAAGAAAAATCTATTGATTTTTCTTGGGTTTCTTTTTCTTTTTTTATTTTTAAATTCTTTTCTCTGTTTTTTTATTTTTAAATTAATTCTGTTTTTTAATGTTCTGTTGGTTTTTCCCAGAAACGCTTTTTAAATGTTCTTAACATTAATATATTTATAGATATTAAAAATGATGAAATATGAACAAGATTTGTAAGATAGACGATTATGGGAGAGTGTTTCTTCCAAAGTTTGCAACAGCAAGCAAGTATAGCGTAAGCTATGATCTAAATTCTGCTCTAGTCATCCTAGAGAAAATAAACTCTTGTTCCCATCATCATTAAATCAATTTCTACAGATAAGAAGAATAGAGTTCTTATACCATCAAGTATTAGAAGATCTATTGGTTTGTATGACTATGTAAATGTAAGTATAACTCCAGACAAGATCGTGATATCTAAAATATGAAATTAATGGTCTATGTAGTGTAGTGGTTAGCATCAAGGCCTGTGAAGCCTTGGGCCCGAGTTCAAATCCCGGCATAGACCTTTTTAAATTGTTTCTATATTTAAATTATTAATGAAATGTGAAAATATATGGCAAAATTAATACTTGAAACTGCAAGAGGAACTAGAGATTTTCCTCCATCAGAAAAGATAATTAGAGATAAGGTTATTAATCAGATTAAAGAAATATTTGAAATATATGGCTTTTCTCCATTGGAGACGCCAACCTTTGAAAAGCTAGAGATACTTGAGGCAAAGTTTGGGGCTGGAGAAAACTCTGATGCAATCTCAGAAATATACAGGTTTAAAGATCAAGGCAATAGAGACCTGGGATTAAGATACGAGTTTACTTTTGCTCTTGCACGATTTGTTGGACAAAACCCACAATTAAAACTACCATTTAAAAGATACCAAATAGGAACTGTCTTTAGAGACGGTCCAATAAAGGCTGGGAGATACAGGGAATTCTATCAGTGTGATATTGATGTTGTTGGTGTTAAGAGTGTTCTTGCAGATGCTGAGGCCTTAGCAGTTGTTAAAGATGTTTTTAATAAACTAATGCTTGATGTTGTCATTGAGGTAAATGACAGAAAATTATTAACAGAAATCATAAAATATTCTGGAATTGAAGAAAATCAAGCAACGCAAGTAATTATCTCTATAGATAAGCTAAAAAAGATTGGCATCAATGGAGTCAAAGCTGAGCTTCTTGAAAAGCAAATACCTAAAGACAAAATTGAAAAGCTCATGAATCTCTTAACAGAGATAGAGAAAGGAACAAACACAGAAAAACTAAAATCTTTAAAAAAGATCTTGGGAGAAACAGAGGGCCTAAAAGAGATTGAAGAACTTTTAGGTTATCTTAAAGACTTTTCTGTAGAGGTTGAGTTTTCGCCATCACTTGCAAGGGGACTTGGCTACTATACTGGTCCGATCTTTGAAGTATTTTTAAAAGATCAAACAATAATGAATAGCTCTATTGCTGGTGGTGGAAGATGGGACAAAATGATTGGAAAGTACATAGGTAATGAAAAATTGAACTATCCTGCAACAGGCCTTTCTTTTGGAATAGAACCGATTATGGACATTATTCTCAAAAGAGATGGAACTGAAAGGCAAACAGTAACAGATTTATTTGTTATTCCAATAAAAACAAAAGAACAAGCAATAAAAATAACTCAAGAACTAAGGAAAAGAGGCCTAAAGGCACAAGTTGATCTTTTAGATAGGTCTGTATCTAAAAATATAGAGTATGCAGACAAGCTAGGCATACCTTATGTTGGCTTTTTAGGCGAAGATGAGATAAAACAAAACAAGATAAAGATCAGAAACCTAAAAACAGGAAAAGAAGAACTAATAGATGTTGATAAAGTAAATCTTTAAAATGTAGCCAAATAATCTAATCTATTTATAAATTGTAGCCACCTAAATATATTTATGTTTGTAGAAGAAAGAAAAACAGATTCTGGTAAAAAATATTATCTTGTGCATTCTTACAGAGAAGGAAAAAAGGTTAAAAAAATTAGAGAGTATCTTGGTAATGATCTAAGCAAAACCAAAATTCATTCTCTTAAAAAACCAGCAAAAGAAAGAATAGAGTATAAGATAGCAAACATAAGAAAAATAAAAGACCCTCTAAAGAATATACTTTCAAAAGAAGAAATAGAAAGAGTAAAAGAGCTACAAAAAGAAATAAAGGTTTTCCATCTTTCAAAAGAACAATGGATACAGTTTACTGAAAATTTCACATATAACACTAATGCTATCGAAGGTTCAAAACTTGATAAAAAAGAAGTTAAAGAAATAATTGAAGATAAGATTTGGCCAAAAGAGAAAAGCAAAGAAGATATTTCAGAAGCCCAAGGTGTTAAAGTTGCAATTGATTTTATAAGAAATACAAAAGAACATATTTCTATAGAACTTATTAAAGAAATACATAGACTTGTTTTTAAAAACTCAAAACCATTTGCTGGGCAAATAAGACCAAAAGGAACAGAGGTTGTAATTTCAAATGGTTTAGGAACCATTGTTCATAGAGGTGCACCATCTGAGAAAATAATTGAGTTACTTGAAGAATTGGTGGCATGGTATAATAAATACAAAGATAAATACCCGCCTATACTTCTTGCAGCTGTTGTTCATAATCAATTTGAAAATATTCACCCTTTCCAAGATGGAAATGGAAGGGTTGGAAGAATTCTTTTAAATAATATTCTTCTAAAAAACAAATTGCCTCCTGTAGATATTACTTTTGAAAATAGACATAAATATTATTTTTGTCTTAGAGAATACCAGAACAATCAAAATATTAGACCAACAATAGAGCTTTTAGTAGAAGAATATAAAGCACTAAAGAAAAAATTAAAGGTGACCACAAAATAAGAAATAGTAGCCACATTTAATTAACGCTTTAAGCAATCAATTTTAAAATAAATCTCTTTCTATATTATATATGATATTTAAGTGAAAAAAACATGATAACAACAATTGAGCTTAAACAAAAATTTTTAGACTTTTTTAAAAGTAAAGACCATAAAGTAATAGAACAGGCATCTTTGATTCCTGAAAATGATAATACTGTTCTTTTTACAACTGCAGGCATGCATCCCTTGGTTCCTTTTCTTCTTGGTCAGCCACATCCTTTAGGTAAAAGACTAGTTAACTATCAATTATGCATTAGAACAACAGATATTGATGAAATTGGAGATGCAACTCATTTTTCAATGTTTGAGATGCTTGGAAATTGGTCTCTTGGCGATTATTTCAAAAAAGAATCAATTGCTTATTCTTATGAGTTTTTAACAAGTAAAGAATGGTTAGGTCTTGACAAGAACAGATTAGCAATAACCGTCTTTTCTGGAAATGATAATGTGCCAATAGACAAAGAAACAATATTCCATTGGCTAGAACAAGGTGTGCCAAAGGAAAGAATAGTCGCTATTGCTGATAACTGGTGGGGACCTGCAGGAGACTCAGGACCTTGTGGACCAGACACAGAAATGTTTTATTGGAAAGATAATTCTAGACCAGCACCATTAATTTTTGATCCTGATGATGAAAATTGGGTAGAGATATGGAACAATGTTTTTTTAGAATATAATAAAACAAAAGATGGCAAATTTGAGGAACTTGAACAAAAAAATATTGATACTGGTCTTGGAACAGAAAGAGTGGCTATGATTCTTAATGGTCTGGATGACGCTTTTAAGGTTGGAAAGATAAAGGAAATTTATGATTATGTTTTAAGTCTTGCAAAAGACAAAGAAAACACAAAGGCAATAAAGATTATAACTGACCATTTGAGAGCTGCAACTTTTATTCTTGCAGATTCTAGAGGCGCAATTCCTAGTAATACTGATCAAGGATATATTCTTAGAAGGTTTATAAGAAGGGCAATAAGGTATGGCAGATTAATAGGCATAGAAAATAATTTCTGTTCAAAAGTTTCAAAAAAGATAATGGATCTATATGATCAAGAATATCCTCATTTAAAATTTAAATATCAATTTGTTTTAAACGAGCTTGAAAAAGAAGAAAACAAATTTAATTTAACTCTAGAAAATGGCTTGAAGGAATTTAACAGAATGATAGAAACTCAAGAAAAACTGTCTGGAAAAGACGCATTTCTTCTTTACCAGTCTTTTGGCTTTCCAATAGAGGTGGTTGAAGAACTTGCTAAGGAGAAAAACATTTCTATAGATGTTTCTGGGTTTATTGAAGAAGAAAAAAAGCACAAAGAAATCTCAAGAGCTGGTGCAGAACATAAATTTAAGGGTGGGCTTGCTGAACAAACAAATATAACCACCAGATATCACACAGCAACACACATACTAAATCAATCTTTAAGAAATATTATAAATAAAGAAATTAGACAGAAAGGCAGTAACATAACTTCTGAAAGGTTAAGATTTGATTTTAATTTTGATAGGAAGTTAACGCCTGAAGAAATACAAGCAGTAGAAGATGAGGTTAACAAAGTAATAGCTAGAGAGCTTGATGTTGTAAAAGAATCTATGCCATTAGCTAAAGCAATAGAAAGTGGAGCACAGGCAGAGTTTGGGGCAAGATATCCTGAAGTTGTGTTTGTATATTCTGTTGGGGACTACTCAAAAGAAATCTGTATGGGGCCACATGTAAATAATACAAAAGAGCTTGGAAGATTTAAGATCATTAAAGAAGAAGGCATAGCTGCTGGTGTTAGAAGAATCAAAGCTGTGCTTGAGGACAATACTGAAAAAGCATGAGAAAGAAAAATTCCAATCTTTTCTTTTTTTTCCTTTTGATTATTCTTTTGATTTTTGTTTTTCTTGTTTTGCTTTATTTTGAAAATAGGCCAGTAGATAATGGCCAAACAAATGAAAGCCAAAACTTATTAATTCTTGGACAGGTTGGCGATTTCCCAGACACCCTATTATATTTTTGCCCAGAAGACGCTTGTAAAGAAGAGATAGTTTCTTTGATTCTCGATTCCAACAAAACCATTGATTGTGCAATTTACGACATTACTTCACGCGAAGTAGCAGATGCCTTAATTTCAGAAAACCAGGAAGGCACAAAAATAAGAATAGTAACAGACAAAGGCAGAAGCCAAACCAAAAGCACTCTTGTCAGTGATCTTAAAGTCTCTGGCATAAATGTTTTGATTTCGCCAACAGAAAACAGCTACATGCACAATAAGTTTTGTGTGTTTGATGATAACATATCAATGATAGCTTCAGCAAACTTTACAGAAAACAGCTTTTCTAAAAGCTACAATAATATTTTGGTTTTTAAAAGCCCAAGGCTTTCAAAAGTCCTAAAAGAAAAGATTGATTCTTTTTATCTTGGTAATTTCTCCAAATCCTCAAATATTCTAGGCAAGACATTTGATGAAAATTTTTCAATTTTCTTTTGCCCAAACAACAATTGTAAGTTTCAGATAATCTCTAACATCGCTTCTGCTAAACAATCTATTGCTTGTATGATGTATAGCTTTACTCTTGATGATTTTGGAGACGAGATGGTAAAGGCCAAAGAAAGAGGAGTAGATGTCAAGATAATTCTTGAGACTCAGCAGAAAAGCCAATACTCAGAGTTTGAAAAGTTTAAAGCCATGGGGGTTTTTGTAATTGATGATAATGATCCTTATCTTATGCATAACAAATATTGTGTGTTTGACAATATGGTAGTTACAACTGGCTCAATGAATTTCTCAAATAATGGCACAAACAACAACGATGAGACTCTAGTTATAATAAAACATCAAAAACTAGCAGAAGACTATCTAGAAAACTTTCAAAGGCATTGGAGTGCTTGGAATAACCAAGTAAATTAGTTTATAAATATTATCTATACTATATTATATATTATGGGGCTGTAGTGTAGCTTGGTCATCATAAGAGCTTTGGGAGCTTTTGACCCCCGTTCAAATCGGGGCAGCCTCACTTTTTAATAAAACGGTGAAAACTATAGCAAAGATTAGAACTTCAAAACGCCCACAACAATTGGAGATTTGGAGTTTAGTTAGAAAAAGAAAAAACCCAAAGCCTACTTCTCAAATGGAAATCTGGAACAGAACTACTCTTAAACCAAAAAAAGCAAAAATACCTGATGTTTTTTTGAAAAATTTAGAAAAAACAAAAACAGCAAAAGCCACTGTAGATAGAACAATAAAAGAACTAAGTAAAAGTCTTGCCACAAAATTAAAACATGTTGACCCAAGATATCCAAACGATTATCTTAATAGAGAGATAGTAAAAGTAAAGGCAAATTTAAGAAGATGGGGTGTTTCTAAAAGAATGCTTAGTAGATTAGATGGCCCAGCTATAGACTTGGGTGCAATAACAACACGACTTAATTTTGGTATTCAAGAAATATTTAAATCTGAAAACACAAAAACATTTAGAAAGACATTGAATACCTTAAATGGTTTAACTGAAAAGTGTAGTTCTAATAGAACCTCAACATTAGAAAAAAGAGAGGCATATCTAGAGATTGTTAGAAATGTTAGAAACTTGCATTCTTATTTGTATGATACACGTGTTTCTAGAAGCAAGCAAATAACTGAATTTAATAGGTTATTGGATAGCTTGTTTGGCAAATAGCCAAATCCTTATTATTTTTAAATTATTGTCCTATTATATATTATAGTTAAATGTGATAATTATGGCATCAAGTGAAGAATTAAAAATAAAAGACTTTAATGAATGGTTTATTGATATTAATCAAAGAGCAGAACTTGCAGATCTAAGATATAATATCAAAGGCGTAGTTGTCTATAGACCTTGGTCAACATTTACAATTAATAAGATGTTTAGATTATTTGAAGATGCTTTTGATGAAACAGCACATCAGCAAGTAATACTTCCTACATTAATCCCAGAAGAGAATTTCTATAAAGAAGCAGAACATGTAGAGGGCTTTACTCCTGAGGTTTTCTGGGTAACAGAACATGGAAACGAAAAGCTTGAACAAAGATATGCTTTGCGTCCAACTTCAGAAACTGCATTCTATTACATGTTTGCATATTGGCTAGAAAGCTACAGAGATCTGCCAATAAAAACATATCAGCGTGCAAATGTCTTTAGATATGACACAAAACAAACAAAGCCTTTCTTTAGAGGAAGAGAATTCTATTGGTTTGAAACACATAATATCTTTGAGACCTATGAAGACTCATATGCCCAAGTGCTTCAAGATATGCAAATAACAGAAGACATAATACATTTAGAGCTTGGCATACCTTTTATTTTCTTTAAACGCCCACAATGGGACAAGTTTGCAGGAGCTGAAGACACCTTTGCAGCAGACACAATGATGCCAAACGGAAAAGCCTGCCAAATAGCAACAACACATCTTCTAGGTCAGAAGTTTACAAAGACCTTTAATGTAAAGTTTAGAGATAAAGACGAAGAAACAAAGATTCCTTATGGCACATGTTATGGCCCAGGAGTTACTAGAATTTATGGTAGTTTGATTGGAATACATGGAGACCAAAATGGTTTGAGATTGCCTTTTGAGCTTGCACCAATACAAATAATCATAGTTCCATTATATTTTTCTGGTGAAGATCCAGAAGCACTAGAACATTTATGTGTTGATTTTGCAAACGATCTTGATAAGTTAGGCTATAGAGTAAAGATTGATGACAATAAAGAAAAAAAGCCAAAAGAAAGATTTTCTTTCTATGAGATGAAAGGAGTTCCAATAAGAATAGAGATTGGCCCAAAAGATCTTGAAGAGTCACAAGTTGTTTTGTTTAGAAGAGATCTAAATACTAAAGAAAAAATATTGTTTACTGATCTTTTTGAAAATGTAAAAAAGATCTCTATGGAGTTTACAGATAACTTAAGAGAGCAAGCAGACAATGATTTTGATGATGCTTTGTCAGTTGCTAACACCAAAGAAGAATTGATCTCTGAAATAAACAAAGGAAAGCTTGTAAGAATCCCTTTCTGTTCCATTGACCCAGATGGCAAAGAATGCTTTGATGAACTAAAGGCCGCAACTGCTGGTGGAGAAGTCAGAGGAACAAGAATGGATATTAAAGAAGTTCCAGATCTTGATGAGCAATGTGTTATCTGTGGCAACAAAGCAAAACATTATGTCTATATTGCTAGAAGCTACTAAAATAAAAAAGTGAAATTTAATTGTATTTTGATGTTATCTCTGAATATTTTGAAAAAATAAGTAAAACTACTAGTCGTTTAGAGATGACTGATATTTTAAAACAACTTTTTTCTGAAACCTCAAAAGAAGATATTCAAGATTTGATTTATTTTTGTCAAGGAACTCTTGGCCCAAAACACAAAACAAAAGAAATAAATATTGGCCAAGCAACCTTGATCTCTTTAGTTTCAGAATATCTTTCTATTCCTCAAGAAGAAATAAAGGAAGAATTCTATAATTTAGGAGACATAGGCCTAGTCATTGAAAAGCACCACTCTAAAAGAAAACAATCTACTCTTTTTTCCAAACGCCTAGTCTTTAGAGATGTCTTTGATACCTTTAAAAAAATCTCAGAAACAACAGGAACTGGTTCAACAGAAAAGAAACAGCAGTTGTTTAAGTTTGTTCTTTTTAACTCAAACCCTGCTTCTGCGAAATATCTTGTAAGGTTTCCAATTTCTTTTAGGCTAGGCTTTGGGGACTCCACAATAATTGATGCATTAGCTAGCCTTTCAATAACAGAAGCAGAAGAGCTAAAGATTGCAAAGGCAGAGATTACTGAAAAATACCAGCTTGTTTCTGATCTTGGACTGATTGGAAAGATAATTAAAGAAAAAGGAATAGAAGGAATAAGTTCTTTAAAGATAACAGCATTTATTCCAATCAAGTCACAGCTTTGTGAAAGAGCAGAAAGTCTTAAAGAGATACATGAAAGACTAAAAGTTGTGGCTGTTGACACAAAGATAGATGGTTTTAGACAGCAGATACATAAGAAAGGAAACGAAGTAAAGATCTTTTCAAGACAAGAAGAAGACATAACAAAGATGTTTCCTGATATTGTTGAGGCTGTTAAAAAAATACAGCATGATTTTATAATTGATTGTGAGTCTATTGCTTATGACCCAATAAACAAGAAATACCATACCTTTCAAATAACAATAACCAGAAAAAGAAAATACGACATAAGCGAAAAATCAAAAGAGCTTCCTCTTCACTTGAAGGTCTTTGATTGTCTGTATCTTGATGGTCAAGATATCTATCATCTTCCTTTTGGTGAGAGGCGTAAATTTGTAGAGAGGTATTTTAATCATGCACCATTTATAACACCAACAAAAATATTAATAACAAGTAAGCTTGAAGAGATAGAGAAATTTTTTAATGAGGCTTTAGAGCAGGGCTTTGAAGGAATTATTGCAAAAGACCTAGAGGCTAGTTACAAAGCAGGCTCTCGCGGTTATTCCTGGATTAAGTTTAAGAAGTCTTATAAGGGCTCCGAAAACCTTGACACTATAGATGCTGTGATTGTTGGTGCTTTCTATGGTCAAGGAAAAAGAACAGACAAAGGCATTGGCGCTCTTCTTGTTGCACTCTATGACCGAAATGAAGACAGATATTTTACGTTGGCAAAGATTGGAACTGGCCTGACTGATGCAACACTTCTTGACTTGGCAGAAAAACTAGAATCTACAAAGCTTGAGACTAAACCAAACAACTTGGTAACAAACATTTCTCCGGACTTTTATGTAACTCCAGAAATTGTTGTAGAAATCAATTATGATGAGATAACAAAAAGCCCAATACACACAGCAAGTTTTGATGCAGAAACAAATCAGGGCTTGGCACTTCGTTTTCCAAGGCTTGTTAAGATAAGGACAGATAAAGGCTCTAAGGACACCACAAGCCAAGAAGAACTAGAAAAGCTATTTAGTATGCAAAATTAGCGTACTCCAATTGATTGGTTATATTCTCTTCTTTTAGATGGATCTAATAATGTTTCTTTAATTAGGTTTAATATAATCATATTTTCAGCAGAACCCCCTTTATCTGGATGAAGCCTTAATGCAAGAGCCTTATATGCTCTTCTAATTTCTTCAGGAGTTGCTGTTGATTTAACGCCTAAAAATTCATAATAATTCATTTTTGGTGGTGCTTCTGTTTGTTGTCTTCTCCCTGTGCTTTGTCTTTCTTGCTGTTCTCTTGTTTTTTCTCCATTCTCTCTACTTTGTTTATCTCTTATATCTTCTCTAAACCATGTTCTTTGTCTTTCTTTAGTTGTGCTTTTAAAATTATTATTTGAAAATATGTTTTCTTTCATTCTTGCATTAAAGCTTTCAGAAAAATTAAAATTTTTATTTGAAAATATATTTTCTTTCATTCTTGCATTAAAGCTTTCAGAAAATTGGTTACTAAAATTAGGATTTTTAATATTAGATCGTTTATTAGTTGTAAAATTAGATTGTTTTCTAAACCCTTTATGAAAATTTTTATTAATTTTATTATTAAATGCAGGTCTAGGCATAATGTTCACTGTTTGCTAAAAATAAGCAACCTGCCTTTTCTTGGCAGAAGTTGCTTTTTTCTAAATTGGTTCTAATATTGCTTAATAGCACTCCACAAGACTTCATCTCTAGGATTAACAATTATACCAGAGCTTGTAATTTCACAAGGATGTACTGATGGAGAGTGCTTTGTTCCTCTAAGCTTTCTAATAAATATAGTTCTGTGTGGTGGTATAAAGTATAAAGCAAAAACACCATCAACAACAAATTCTTCAACACCATAAGCAGAGAAGTCTCTTGCCCCGCCTGTTGTTTCTGTAGTCATCATTGTTGTACAGTTTAAGTCTTTTAAATAATCCCCAAACCTAAACAGAAGATTTCTAAGCCTACCACTATCTGTTATCCACCCACCAAAAGCAGTAGTGGAATCAACAGTAAGTCTTGTTGCTCCTATGTCTTTAACCATAGAAGAAATAATATCCATTTCCTTATCTATTTGTGATTCAACATCTTTTCTTGGGTCAATATGCATTCTATAAATCTTCATAAGATTTTTCTGTTCTAAAGATTTAATGTCCCAGTTAAAGTTTTCCATGTTCCAAACAATGTTTTTAAGATTATCTTCAACAGTAACAAACAACCCTGGTTCTCCAAATCTTCTTGCTCCTTCATAAATATATGTTGTTGCAAAAATAGTTTTTCCAGAACCACAACCACCAGAAACTAAAACTGTTGCTCCTTCTGGCATTCCCCCTTGAATTAATTCATCAAATCCTGTTACACCTGTCGGTACTCTCTTCATCTATCACACCTTTTTAAATTATATTTCTATATTATATTTGATATAATATATTTAAATAACTATTGTTAATATTATTCTATAGTAATCAATTAAATTTGAGGCTTAATTATGTTTGGTAAAAAAGGGCAGGTATCTATAGAGGTATTAATTATATTGGCTCTGCTTATTGTTGGTGGGGTTATCTTTGGAGTATATTATGTTAATCATCTTAACTCAACAATTGCAAGTCAAGATGATGGTTCTGTAAAAGAAACCACAGAAACATTTGTTGATTCTATGAATAGCTTCTCTGTAGAAATTGGTTCTCCTGTTGATGGCCAAACATATTCAAAAAATACAAATATAAGATTTACAGCTGGCTTTGTAAACCAGAAAGTGCCCGATATAGACTGTAACTGGAGTTATGGAACTACATATTTTTTAAACACATGTTCAGGCACACATCCATTTACAAATGCTGGATCATACAACATAACAATAATAGCAAAATCAGGAAATGAGATTGCAACAGATTCTGTAACAATAACAATAATAGAGTAAGAGAAATATGGAAAAACTAATTGATATTATTGATCAACCAAACTGGAAAATCATTCTTTATGATCTTGTCAAGTCTAATGAGATTGATATCTGGAATGTTGATTTGATTAATTTAACAGATTTATATCTAGAAAAGATTAGAAACCTAAAAGAAGAAAACTTGATTGTTCCTGCAAATGCCTTGCTTGCTGCTGCAATTCTTCTTAAGCTTAAAGCATATTCCCTAAAATTAACAGCAACAGACACTAACGAAGAGGAACTAAAATTATTAACCGATGACAACAACTACATATTAAATAACTCTGTTGACCTAAACACTCCAATGCGATTAAAAGAAGGGCAAGTTAGTCTAGATGAATTAATTGATGTTATAGACTTAATGATGAATGCCCCTACTAAGAAAAACATAGAAAGAAAATTTAAAGAAAAAAAAGCAATAGAGTTTATTCTTCCAAAAAGAACAGTTGATTTCTCAGAGAGAAGCGATAGCCTATTAGCAGAAATAAAAGAGAATGCAGACAAATATAATATGGTTCTTTTCTCTAGTTTTACAAAAGCAGAAAAAGACCCTTATCTTGTTGTTGAAAATTACTTTATACCTCTTTTGTTCCTTGTTCAAGATCATAAGATAGATGCTTGGCAAGAAGAGTTCTTCTCAGAGATATTTATTAAAGTTTTATAAAATGATAAAATATGGCAAAAGAAAAACAAGACCTTGAATATATTAAATGTGCTATTGAAGCAATATTATTCATGAGTCCAAGAAGTATACAGATCAAAAAGATTGAAAAGAATTTTCCAGGCACAGATAAAGAAGTCATAAGAATAGTTCTTTCAGATTTAAAAGAAGAATATGAAAGAAAAAAATCAGCAATCAAGATAATCATTGATGGGGATTCAGCAGAGATGCTACTTAGACCAGAATTTTCAAAGTTTAGTGTATTTGCAACAGGTAAGCAATTGACTAAGCCAGAACTAAAAACATTAGCATTAATCGCCCTTAATTCTCCTGTCTATCAGTATAAAATAACAAAAAGGCGCTCAAACGAGCATCTTCCTACTCTAAAAGAACTTGGCCTAATACAGGTATATAAAAAAGGCAGAAGAAATGTTTTAGAAACTACAAAAAAGTTTGATATTTTATATAATAAAAAAGCAAAGCCAGATCTTGAACAAAAAAAATAAAAAATGTGAAAAAATGAATAAAAAAGTATTATTAGTGGTTTTATTTATAATAATGATTTCTACAAATATTTTTGCATATATCCCAAAAGCAGAAATGAAGATTTTTGCAGTAAACAATTCAAATGTAGGAATGGATGCTAATTTAGTTATTGAAATCACACCAGGAACTGGCAAAATTTATTCAAATGTAAATTCCCAAGTCGGATCATTAACTCAAGAATCTGAAAGAAACGCTGTTAATGCTGCAGAAAGGGTAGTAGATGGCACAAAAGGCAAATATAATTATTTATTTGAAATACAAGCAGTAGCAAGCAGTATTGATGGGCCATCAGCAGGCGCTGCAATGTCTTTGCTATTAATTTCTATGCTTAGTGATAAAGATCTTTCAGGAAAAGTAAGTATAACAGGAACCATAACAGAAGATGGCTATGTTGGAGAAGTTGGTGGTATTGGAGCAAAAGCAAAGAAGGCAGCAGATGTTGGTATTAAGTTGTTTATGATACCATTAGGCACAAGAAAACAAGCAATAACTACTGACTCTGGTAATTCTCAAATTGTTGATCTTCCAGAATATGCTTACGACAAGTGGGGTATGAAAATAGTAGAAGTTGAAACAATAGAGGATATTCAAAAGTATGTTTCTATGAATATAGAAGATATTGATATTAATTTAATAAAAGAATCAAAAGACCCAGAATATATTCCTAATGCAATAGAATATTCAAAAGCATTAGAACCTATGAGATTATTAGTAAATAAATATCTAATTGATGCAAACATGGTTTTAGAAAAAACAGAAGGAAATATTAATGTCAGTAAAATAAAAGATAGTTCAACTGTTCAAAGTCTATTATCCTTAGTTGATTATTCAAAAGAATCAATTGCTAATGCTCACAAATATTCTGAAGGCAACTATCTATATACTGCTGCAAACGAAGCATTCCTTGCAAAGATTTACCTTATTGCAATTGATGAAGTAGTAAGTAACCCTTCTATTTTAACTGCAGATTCAACAATCTATAATCTAAGAATAAAAGAGATAGAAGAAAAAATAGAATTAACAGAAAACAGATCAAAGTCTTGTTCTTTGGATAAAATTGAATGGTGTATAAGTGCAAGGCAAAGATTAGTTTGGGGTAAAAACAAAATTAGAGATATTAAAGAAGACAAAAAGGCAGGAACGCCACTTGACAGAATAATGGATTATAGTTATGCTTTGGGTTGGATAGAAATTGCAAATGACTTTTTAGATATAGGAGTTTCTGCAGATAAAGATGATGTGAAGTTTGTAGAAAGTAAAGACTTTAAGGACATAGCACAAAAATACATTGTAAATTTAGAAAATGAGATTGTGTTGTTAAATGAAAGTATTGCCCTAGAAGAGGACATTCAAAGAAGGCTAAAAGCAGCAAAAACAGATTATGAAATGGGATGGTATGTTACTGCACTTTATGATGCAGCTTCTGCTAAGGCAATAATCAATTCTAGAAAAGAAACAAACACAGAGTTCTTTGATGAAAATTTATTTATTTCAAAATATGACTCTATGTCTTTCTTAAGTTCTGAAGTGGGCTTAAGATCTGAAAATAATGTGTGGTCTAAACAATATTATGATCATGCAACATATTTTTATAAAAGATATAATTACTACAAAAACAAAAACATTACAAAAGCCCAAAGCAACATTAAGATAGCAATGTCAATTGTTAGCCTTTCTGTTGAGTTATATGATATTGAAAACCAGGTATTAGACTATTATAATAAAGGAAACATAGTAATAGAGGTTGTAGATCCTGTAAAAAAAGAAACTGCAGAAACAAATAGCACTAGCAGTACTACAAATGTAAATGCCCCACAAGAAAAGGTTTATGTTTATAAGAATAACAATAATGATATGAGTATTTTTTGGGTTATTGTAGTTGGTTTATTTCTAATGATAATAGCAATTGTCTTAGATAATGAGATTCGAAGAAACAACAAACAACAAAAAATACAATCATCTCTTTTAGAACTAGAAAAGAAATTAAGCAATGGAAACATAAGCAAGTTTACTTATGAAGATATGAAAAAAAGCTATTTAAAAGAGCTAAAAGAAATAGAGCAAAAGGCCGTAAGTCCAAGACTTAAAAGACTTGAACAAAAAAAAGAAACATTAACTCCAACGCCTCAAAAAACCAACACAAAAACAAAAACCAAAAAACCAAGAACAAAGCCAAAAGAAACAAAGAAGAAGTAATCTTGTGAGATATAATGTCATTTGAAGAAGAAATAAGAAAAAGAAAAAAGGTAATTGAGGAAATAAAAGAAAATTTAATTAGGCAAAAATTACCTTCTAATTATAAGTTACAATTGCACTCTGCCTGGACTTTTCCTGATGGCTTTATACTTCCTGCCAATAGCCCAGGACATATTGTGTCTTTTAATTATAAATTTCGGGGAGAATATATACCTGTTGGCATTATATCTTTTAGTTATCCACACCAATTAGCTAATAACAAAATTTCTGGAAAATTAAAAATTGATTTTGTACAAGGGGTTAAAAATAACAAAGTAACAGAAGGATTTGTATATCCTAAAAATTGGGCTGAGCAATTAATGACTTTGTTTTTGCAATCTGCTATTCCTGTTGCTTTAAGACATAAGCGAAGAGTTTTTTATAATAGTATAGATACTATAAAAACAGCTGTAGCAATAGACAAGGCAGAACAAGAGTTACTAAGAAAAGGCAAAATCAAACACTATGATAGGACCTCTAAAGAGCAACTTACAAACAAATTAAAAATAATAAATGGGTTAAGAGATAAATTTTTTGATAAAGAAGGGTATGTAAATTTTAATAAAGAAAGAGTTAAAAGAATATTTAGAAAAACAATGAGGTTTAAGTTAAGAAGAGTAACATCAATTAAGCCACAAAAGATTCCAAGAGTCAAATTACCCAAATATATAAGACCTAAAGTAAAATAATTATTTCTTTAATTTTAAGTCCATAACAATCTGAACAATTGCAGGAGAGTAGCTTCTTATTATTCTTTTGTTAATTATTTCTAGCTTTACTTTATTTGCTTTTGCTATATTTAAAATATCTTTTTCTGTATCTGTGTAGGGGTCATCCTTTGGCACAAACTTATAAATATGGATTATTCCATTGTTCTTTGCAGAAAAAATCGCAGAATCTAAGAAAAGCTCAGAAGACTTTGGAAGAGGCATAACAACCCTATCAAAATAGTTTGGGTATTTTTGTGCTTCTGTTTTTACATCACCTAAGATTGGTTTAATTATTTCTTCAACATGGTTTAGTTTGATATTTTCTTCTAAATATTTAACTGCTATATCATTAAGTTCAATTGCTACAATCTCATTAACATCTTTGCTTTTTGCAATACTTAATGCAAAAGGGCCAGCACCTGCAAAAAACACCCCTACAGTTTCTCCAGGTTTTACTAAAGAAACAATTCTTCTTCTTTCTTCTGATAAACGAGTAGAGCAAAATACCTTTTCAACATCAATCTTTATTCTACAGTTGTTTTCTTTGATGATTGTAACTCTTTTGTCTTCACCAAAAACAAGCTCCATCTCTTGTGTTCTGTAGATGCCTTTATGTTCTCCAATCTTGTTAAGAACGGTTTTTGCATTACTATGTAATTTAAGAAGAGCCTTGCCAATCTCTGCATAATATTTTTTGTATTTCTTGTCTATGCCAATGATTATTATGTCTCCCACAATATCATAAGCACTATTAATTTCAGAAACAATTTCTTTAGAAATTCCATCTTCTAGAAGAATATCTTTAAAGCCTTTTTTTTTGTCTTTTTGTTTTTCTAGTTTTTCTTCAACTTCGTATTTTTTAATGTTGCTTGTAATCTTAAGGACAGGTATAAATACACTTTCAGAATCTCTTTTAATCTTATAGTTATTATTAAGATTATGTTCTTCTTTTAATTTAGCAATTATTTCTTGTGCTTGTTTTTTTGCAACTTTTAGTACCTTCATCTTCATTTTCACAAAATATTTTGCCATGTCATTTTATATATAAATTAAAATCTAAAATAATTTAAATGGAGCATATTTTTAAGTATTTTGTAGGTGGGGGATATAATCTAGTAAATACAACGATTATTACTTTCTTTGTATTTTTAGGTTATTTTAGTTTCTACAAGGTTGTAAAAAAATATGCTTCATTTGTAAAGATTGACAAGCATTTCATTTTTGGAGTGCTTGTCTTTGTTTTCTTTGGTGCGCTTTTAAGAATACTTGAACAGAGCTATACAAGTGTGTGGTTAGTAAAGCCATCTACTTCCCCTTTAGAGATTGGCTTTTACTTTCACACACCTGGCTGGTTGCTTTTGCTTTCTTTTATTTTTATTGTTTGTTTTGTGTTTTCTGTAATAATGTTAAGAGAAAAATATTATAAGCTCTTGATCTCTCTAGGACTTTTTCTTTCAATACCTCTTTTTGTTTATGAAATCATTCATATTAGGCATATTTTGGTTTTAGCAATAGCGGTTATCTCAATAATTGTTATTTTTCTTCTCTTGCAATTCTTTGTTAGATTAAAAAAAACAGAAGACAAGCTAGTAATCCTAAGTCAAATAACAGATTTTTCTGCAACACTTTGTGGTTTTTTCTTTTTTAAAGATATACTTTATGAGCAACATCCTATTTCTAGGGCAATCATACAGGTAAATCCTTTTTTATTCCCGATAGCAAAGCTTTTGTTTGCTTTTCTTTTTCTCTGGCTTGTTGATAAGTTAATAAAAGAGCAAGAAGAAAGAACCTATACTAAGCTTTTAATAATAATACTTGGTTTTTTAACAGGCTTAAGAGATCTTTTAACAATTAGTCTTTTAAGCTAAATAGCATCTAAACTTAACCTATATAAATAAATCGGTTATTCTTTATTTTATTAACATAATAATAAATTCATAATAAAATTTAAAATTATTTGAAAAAAGGAGGTAATAAAATGGCAAAAAAAGAAAACAGATCTTTAATTATTTGGGCACTTATTTGTCTAGCTGTAGGTTTAATAATGGGTTTATTTTTAACAACAGTTGTTACTACTGGCAAAGCAATGAAAGCTTTAGGTGAGAGGGCAAATCTAGAAGAAGCAAGAACAAACCTAACATTAGATACATTAAATGTTAACACAATAAAGAACCGAGAAAATAATCAATTACTTATGCAATCTACAAATGGATTTATGGTAGATTCTCAAAATTCAAGGATTGTTATGTATCCATCACAAACAATTGATAATATGTCTATGCAGATCGCAACAGAGGATAATTTATTTGTACGTTCAGCTGGAGGAGTTATTGGATTGAGATCAGATGGAGAAGGTGTAGGGATTTCTGCACAACACGGAAGGATAGTAAACACAGCGCACGAATTTGTTATAAGTGATGCAGGTTATATAGAAAATCCTTATTTTAAAGTACAAGGGTTACAAAATTCAGATGGTTTACCTGTCGGAATTGGAAATGTAATAGTTGGTCCAGAAAGTAGTTTTTTAGCCTATAATGTAACTTTAGGTAAAAATCAAGGAGATTTCGGAATAAAAATAAGTACGGGTTCAAATGATAATTCGATCAGTCAAGTTCAAATAAATGTACCGACAAAGTATGTAAATTTAACAGGAACAGGCAATGCATATGCTTGTTTAACTTCTGACGGAACACTATATAGAAGTCAAACTCCATGTGAATTAAATAAATAGAAAAAACCAACAAAATCATTTAAGATAGATGATTTTGTTTCTTTTTTTATTTTTTTTAAAATAAGTCTAATTTAGATATATTACAATTTTGATATGGTTAAAAAAGGATATCTAAAGTTCTAATGCTAAAGAGAAATGCTTTATAAACATTTATGTCATAAAATATATTATAAGAACAATCTTTGTTTTTCTAAGCCTTCCTTTTGAAGCATTGCCTCAGTAGCTCAGTGGTTGGAGCAATCGACTGTTAATCGATAGGTCGTAGGTTCAAATCCTACCTGGGGCGTAGCAATTTTCTTTTTCTAATCTTTTACTTTTTTTCTCTTTTTAATATCGTAATTTTATTTGAAATAATTATATTTATAAATATAATTTAGTATATATATAATAGATAAATAATAATTTTAAATCGGGGATTCTTTTGAGAAAAAAATTAACTGTTTTGTTATTATTTATAATTTTAGGTTTTTACTTGCCTAATGTTTTTTCTGCAGCAGTAACCTTTAATGTTTATCAAGATAAAGGTCCGGAATTTACAGTCTCTGGGATTAATGTAGATTGTAATGGCACTGCCTATGACAGAACAAACAAAACAAGTCCTTTTACAATTAATTTTGATGATGATACTTACGAATGTAAATTTACTAACATAAACAAAGATTGGAAAGAAACAACTGTTCAGGTAGATGAAACAACCACAAACCCACAACGAGTAGAAATGGAATTTAAGAACTACCCTGTTGTGTATCAATTTCTTCAAAATGGATCTGCAAGCACAAGAGTGCCTAATAGTTTTCAAACAATTGCAACTTGGACATATGAACCAAATTTTGGCTCTGACACAACTGTTCAGGTAGGTTGTGTACTTGAAGTTGCTAGTGATTTTACAAAAAAAACAAGTGGAGGAGAATGGGAAATTCAATCAAGTGATGATGGTGTAAACTGGACAACACAAGGTACTGTATCGAGGGCATTAACTAGTGATATGATAGGTTCAGTATATATTTCAACAAAAGCTTGGACAGTGTCAGATGGAACAAGATATTTTAGATTAAGACATCAGAGAATAACAAATAATCCTGTGACTGTAACCTCTAGAAAAGCAGTGTGTAATTTGTTTACAAACAAAAGCGATAGCAACTCAACAATAAAAACAGATAATTTTGTTGTTGGAACAACAACAGTAAATAGCACAGAATATAGTGCATTAACAACCAGAGCTTTTAATTCTTCAGCATATAATGGAATGTTATTTATCTTAGGTTCTATAAATTATATGCAAGGACCAACAAGCAGTTCTACAATCAGTTTTAGAATGAATTATAATGGTAATACTGTAAAAGCAGAATATCCGAGATATGTTAATAATGGCACAAATGCCTCTGGTTCTTTTGCAGAATTTGTAGATGTTAATGCAAACCAAAATACAAACCTTGTTTTTGAAGGCAAAAGAGAATTGGCAACTTCTTCAATAAGTATTCCAGGTGTTTTTGTTTATCAACTTTCACAAGATGAAGAGGATTATAATCAAATATCTTTAGCAAATAAAACTGTTTCTTCAGCAAACTATGTTCCAATTGCATCAATGACACTTTCAAAAGACACAAACAGAGGGATATATGTAAGTTCAACAGCACCAGTAACATGTTCTATGGCTAATTGTCAGGTTGATATGCAAATACAAGTTATTGGTGAAACTTATGATAGAAATTCAAATGTTTTTAGTAGAACATTTCCAACTACCTCAACATATGGAACTATAAAAAATCAATTTGTTTTTGAGGATGTTAATGATAAAGATGTAAATGTTATTCTTTGGGCAAAAGCAAGTAGTGGCACTGCAACAATACATGGTGGTAATTTTATTGCATTAACAGTAAATCAACAAAAAAATGTAGAAATAATTGATGTCAATCTTAGTTTGCCTTATATGATTAAGCCAGAAAGTGAAAGTTATCATAGAAGAATAGTAGATTTTAATTGTTATTCTGATAATGTTGGGCCAAATATAAAATATGATGTAAACTTATTAAAAAAATCAGGCGGCTCTTTTGTTGCTACATTAATGACAGATGGCAACGGTGCAGGTAACTTTGATAGTAATAATCAACAATATCCTGACGGCAGATACACTTTTGCTTGTAAAGTTAAAGATATAGTTACTGGCAAATTTGCAGATATGGATGATCCAGGTTATTGGCTTTTTATTGATAATACTGCACCAATAACAACAGATAACTCAGATGATGAGTGGCATGCCACAAATCAAATAATTACTTTGACTGCTACAGATATGGGTGGTTCTGATATAAATCACACAAAATATTGTGTAACTGAAAATAAAGATGAAGAATGTACTCCAAACGAAATAGGAACAATTGCAAATGTTACTTGTTCTTCAAATGATATTTGTGAAAAATATGTAAGATATTATTCTGTGGATAATGTAGGAAACCAAGAAGAAACAAAAACATCTAAACTTGTTAAGATAAACTCTTCTGTTCCAGGGGTTGGTCAAACAAAAACAAGTGGCTTTTCTATCTCAACAAACTATATCAAAGGAACAGGAAAAATAATTGGTGGGACAGTTACAGGAGATGTAAATACAGATTCTTGTGAGTACACGACAAATGGAACAGATTGGAATATTGGAACATATGTCCTAAACCATTGTGAGTCGGAAGAAATAACAATAACAGATGGAACAAGTTATACATTTAACACAAGAATAAAAAATCTAGCAGGAACACCAGGAACAGGAACTCCAACAATAACTTACACAGGAGATTTAAATGCTCCAAGTGTAGGAGAAACTACAGTTTCTGGTTTTACAACATATAACAATTATATAAGTGATTATATTACTGGTAATGGTAATGTAATTGGTGGAGAAGCAATAGACACTGGTTCAGGAATAGATACAACCTCTTGTGAATATACCTTGAATAATGGTTTTAGCTGGCAAATAGGAAGTTGGCTAATAGATCATTGTGTTTCTGAAACAGTTACTATCTCAAATGGTGTAAATTATCAATTCAATACAAGAGTAAAAGACAAGCTTAATAATCAAGGAATTGGAACCGCTACAATACCTTACATAGGAGATGTAGAAAAACCTGTAACAACAATAAGTGGAACAAACTCAAATTATGTAAATTCTAATGTAACTGTTTCTTTATCTTGTTCAGATGTAGGAGCTGGTTGTAAAGAAACATATTATTCATTTGGTGGAAGTGAATATATAAAATATAATAATTCATTTACAATATTAACAGATGGTAAACACACAATAAATTATTATTCTGTGGATTATGTTAATAATGTTGAAACTACAAAGACAGGGTATGTTTATATTGATAAAACACCACCAGTAACAACAGACAATTCTGAATTAAATGTTTGGTATTCTTCAAATGTCAATATTACATTAACAGCGACAGACAATAATAGTGGAGTAGATTACACAAAATATTGTGTTGATGACAGTAACACATGTGATCCAAAAACAGAAGGAACTATAGGAACAGTTGTTAATGTTACTTGTGATGAAGGAAATGCTTGCCAAAAATATGTAAGATATTATTCTGTGGATAATGCTGGAAACCAAGAAACCCCAAAAGCATCTAATCTTATACAAATAGATAAAAGTTACCCAACAGTTGGTCAAACAACAGTTTCTGGATTTTTAACAGCAGGCAGTTATTTTAAAGGAGAAGGTAAAGTGGTTGGTGGTTACACATATGACACAAATGGTTCTGATCTAAACACAGATTCCTGTCAATACACAATTGATGGAAATAATTGGTTACCTGCCGAGTGGAAAACAGATCATTGTGAATCTCCTGATTTTAATGTCTATGATGATGTAACTTATATTTTTAATACAAGAATTGCTAATAATAATGGCCGTATTGGAACAGGAACATCTGTAAATTATACTGGAGATTGCACTCCGCCAGTAATAACAGGAGAAACCACATATTATGATGTAACAATTTATGACTCGTACTTTAAAGGTATTGATGGTTTCGGCAAAGCAAGAAGTGGCACGATAGTTGATGAAGGTGCAGGTATTGATACTACTACTTGTGAATTTACAATAAATAACGGAAGCACTTGGCTACCAGGTATCTGGGAAACAGATCATTGTAGAAGAACAGGAACAATAAAAACAGGTATTCAATATTTTTCTACCTTTAGAGTAAAAGATAAGCTTGGTAATACACAGATTGCACCATATGCTATTGCTTATATTGGAGATGATACTGCACCAACAACCACAATTTTTGGGACAACAACAGATTGGTCAAGAACAGATAAAAATATTACTTTGACTTGTGATGACAATGGCCTTTCAGGTTGTGCATCAACCAATTACAGAATAAACAACGGTGTTTGGCAAACCTATTCATCTTATTTTAATTTGCCTGACGGCAGTTATCAGATTGATTATTATTCTGTAGATAATCTATCAAATATAGAAAACACAAAAACAGATTATTATTATCAAGATCAGGTGGCTCCAGTAACTATTGATAATTCTGATGATTTGTGGCATAGTGGAGTTGTAGATATTACTTTGGTACCAAGCGATGAGACCAGTGGTGTTGCCCAAACATATTATTGTATAGACATAATTGGGGAATGTAATCCAGAAACACCAGGTACTCAAGTTGCTGTTACTTGTGAATCAGAAAGTCAATGCCAGAAATATGTAAGATATTATTCTGTTGATAATGCAGAGAACAAAGAAGATATAAAAACATCAAGACAAATAAAGATAGATACTAGCAACCCAATTGTTGATGAAACTACAACTAGTGGCTTTATAATTTATGAAGAGCATATAAGAGGAACTGGCAGAGTAATTGGTGGTTATGTGTATGATTCTGATGCTGGAATCAATACAGATACTTGTAAATACACAATCGATGGAGTCAATTGGTTACCGGCTAATTGGGTTATAGATCATTGTGAATCTCCAGATTTTAATATCTATGATGATATGACATATATTTTCAACACAAGCATTGAAAATAACTCATCACCTCCAAAGACAGGCTATGGTACTGCAACAATTGCTTATACTGGAGACCTAATTGCTCCAAGTGTTGGTAATACCGGCTTTTCTGGTTTTACAACTTTCTTTAATTCTGATTTTAATAACACATATATCAAAGGCACAGGAAAAGTAGTAGGCGGGAAAGCAACAGATACTGGCTCAGGAATTGATACAACCTCTTGTCAGTACACAACTAATGATGGTAATACTTGGCAACCAGGGATCTGGGTATTAGATCATTGTGAATCTCCTGATTTTAGTATACTGCTGGATACAAATTATATTTTTAATACAAGAGTAAAAGATAATCTTGGAACACCAGGAACAGGAACAGAAACTATCAAGTATCTTGAAGATATTACTGCTCCTGATTCTGTGTTGTATGGGTTGAATAATATTTGGAATAATACAGATGTTAATTTAGATTTAAATTGTGAAGGCCACAAATCTGGCTGTAAAAGCACAACCTACAGAGTAGATAATGGAGAATGGATAACAACTATAGCATTATCTACAAGAATTACTCTAACAACTGATGCTAATCATATAATTGAATATTATTCTACAGATAATCTAGATACCTCTGGAGTAAAACAAACAAGCTATATGGCAGTAGACACAACAAAGCCAAGAACTACTGACAACTCAGACAATAGTTGGCATGCAACAAATGTAAATATTACTTTAAGCCCATATGATGCAACAAGTGGTATCAAACACACAAAATATTGTATAACAGAAGATAAGGACAGCACATGTGATCCGACAACAGGAACTATAGGAACAATAGTAAATGTTACTTGTCCATCAAGCTCTGTTTGTGAAAAATATGTAATGTATTATTCTGTGGATAATGCCGATAATAACGAAACCACAAAAACATCTAATCTTGTTAAGATTGACAAAAGTTATCCTCTTGTAGGTTTAACCACAACATCAGGATTTTCAATATTTGAAAACCACATCAAAGGAGAAGGCAAAGTAATTGGTGGAAAAATAACAGATACTAATGGTTCGGGACTTGATACAAACAGTTGTGAATACACAAAGGACGGATCAAGTTGGGACACTGCAACTTGGAATGCAGAAGAAAATCGTTGTGAGTCAGGAAACATAACAATAGAAAATGGAACAAATTATTCATTTAACACCAGAATAAGAGACGCGCTTGGAAAACAAGGTTCTGGAATTTCAACAATAATTTATACTGGTGATTTGTTGCCTCCTGTATTTTCTGGAGAGATACAACTAAATAATGTAACAGTATATGGCAATTATTTTAAAGGCACAGGAAATATAACAAGCGGAACAATAACAGATGCAGGGGTTGGAGTTGATACTACCTCTTGTGAGTTTACAGATGATGATGGAATTAACTGGACAGATGCTGTTTGGGAAACTGACCATTGTGTGAGGTATGGAACCGCAATTGATGGTAAACATTATAAGTTTGCATTTAGAGTAAAAGACAAACTTGATAATAACAAAACAGGCCTTTGTTCAGAAGAATATATAGGGGACACATCTTCTCCAATAACCACTATTTCTGGGACAACAACAGATTGGTCAAAAACAGATAAAAATATTACTTTAACATGTGATGATAATGGCCTATCAGGTTGTAGAATTACCAAATATAGAATAAACAATGGTGCTTGGTTTACTTATCCAGGAACTTTTACAATATCAAATGATGGCAACCACCATATTGATTATTATTCTGTGGATAATATTGGCAATGAAGAAGCCTTAAAATTAGGAATTGTTGCAGTGGATAAGACGCCACCAGTAACAACAGATAACTCTGATACATCTTGGCATTCAGGAAATGTCAATATAATATTAAATCCAATAGACAATGTAAGTGGAGTAAAGCAAACATATTATTGTATAGACACAAATGGGGAATGTAATCCACAAACTCCTGGGATCGTTGTTCCAGTTACTTGTGAATCAGAAAGCCAATGCCAGAAATATGTAAGATATTATTCTGTGGATAATGCAGGAAACGAAGAAGACCCAAAAACATCTAATCTTGTAAAAATAGATACAAGCTATCCAGTAGTTGATGACACAACAATAAGTGGATTTACTACATATAATAATTACATAAAAGGCACAGGAAAAGTTATTGGTGGTTATGTGCATGACACTGGTTCTGATATAAACACATCTACTTGTGAATACACAATTGATGGTTCAAGCTGGTTTCCTGCCGAGTGGAAAATAGATCATTGTGAATCTCCAGAGAGAACAATAATAAATGCAAAAACATATACTTTTAATACAAGAATAAAAAACAATGCAGGATCAATAGGCACTGGAACTCCAACAATAACTTACATTGGAGATACTCAAGCCCCTGCTGTTGGCGCAACAACAGTAACTGGTTTTTCAATATATAATGATTTCATAAATCATTCAGGAATTGTAGTTTCTGGGACAGCAACAGATAATGGCTCAGGAATAAATACAACTACTTGTTTATATTCTGCTAATGATGGTAATACATGGAAACCAGGAATCTGGACTGATAATCATTGTGAGTCTCCAACCTTTAGTGTAAGTGAAGGTTCAAAAATATTTAAGACAAGAGTATCAGACAATCTGGGCAATGTTGGAACAGGTGAAGGCACACAAAGTTATATTGTTGATAGTAATGCTCCAACAACAACAGCAACAGAAATAAATGATGGTTGGAACACCACAGACATTGATATAAATTTAACATGTGATGATGGTAATGGTTCTGGCTGTAAAAGTAGTCATTATAGAATAAACAATGGCGAAATAAAAGAATATACTCGTACAATTGTATTTTCATCTGATGGCAATCATCTTTTTAAATATCGTTCAGTTGATAATGTTGATAATTATGAAAATATACAGACAGCATATATAGCAATAGATAAGACACCTCCTGAAACTACTGATAACTCAGATAATCAATGGCATGCTACTGATCTAAATATCACTTTAAGTCCATATGATGCAACAAGTGGAATCGATTATACAAGGTATTGTGTTGATGATAGTAACAGCTGTTCTCCAAATAAAGAAGGAACAGTTGTTGAAATCACATGTCTAGAAAATTCAATTTGTGAAAAATATGTGGTATATTATTCTGTGGATAATGCAGGAAACGAAGAAGACCCAAAAACATCTAATCTTGTAAAAATAGATAAAAATTATCCTGCTGTTGGCCAAACAGAAACAATAGACTTTTCAATATCTGAAAACTATATCACAGGCACTGGCAGAGTAATAGGTGGTAAAATAACAGATACTAACGGTGCAGGACTTGATACAAACAGTTGTGAATATACAACAGATGGGTTAAGCTGGTATCCTGCAAATTGGAATGCTGATGAAAATCGTTGTGAGTCTGATGAAATAACAATAATAAATGGAACAAATTATATTTTTAACACAAGAATAGAAGATGATCTTAATAGATTAGCAACAGGAATTCCTACAATCAAATACACAGGAGATACTTTGCCCCCAACAATTAGTAGCACAACACTATCTGAAGACTTTAATGTTTCTGGATTGTTTATTAATGGAACAGGAACAATTTTTGCATATGCTAGCGATGTTGGTTCAGGCATAAGGGATTGTAATTACACGATTGATGGCAATAATTGGCAACCAGCAACATGGAATGCAACAAATGGCATGTGTATTAGTGAATCAATAATAATAACAGATGGCAATAAATATTCTTTTAATCTTAGAGCAACAGATAATCTATCAAATACAAGAAATGCATTAGGAACAGATACTTATACAGGCGATACCAAAAGCCCAACAACAAGCATAGTAAATGACAACCCAAATACTTGGAGAAAAGGACCACTTACACTTTATTTTGATTGTAATGATTTTAATGGCTCTGGATGCGATAAAAGCTATTATGACTTTAATAATGAAACCTACCAATATTATGACTCTATTATCTTATCAAGTGATGGAAATCATGAATTAACTTATTATTCTAAAGACAAGGTGGGAAATTATGAAGTTCAAAAAACAACATATGTTGCAATTGATAATGATGCACCAATAACAATTGATAACTCTGATAATAATTGGCATGCAAACGATAGGACTATAACTTTAACAGCAACTGATGATTGGAGCGGAGTAAAACACACATATTATTGTGTGGATACTCTAAATGCTTGTATTCCAACCGAAATAGGAACAAATGTTTCAGTAAATTGTCCAGAAGGAACATGTGTAAAATATATCAGATATTTCTCTCAAGATAATGCAGACAATAATGAAACCATAAAATTCACAATTGTTAAGATTGACAAAAATGCACCAGAGATAAACTTAACAAAAAGAATTGTACGAAGAACAGCAATTATTTCTGTAGATGCTAATGAACATGTAACTTGTAGAATAGACACAAACACAGAAAATGATAACTTTGATGGTGCTTCAAGCGATAATGAAAAGCAAGGAACAAATTTATCTTGGACATTTGATAATCTTTCTATTGGCAATTACCAATATTTTATTTACTGTAAAGATAGGGCACACAACAACACAAACAAAGACGTTAATTTTGAAATAACCAGTTCTTCATCAGGCGGAGGCAGTAAAAGTAAAAAGATTATATATGTTCCAGAAGAAAACAATGAAGAAACAGAAGATAGTCAATCACAAAACAGCACAGAAATATTAGATGATGATGCCTACACTCTTGTCTATTCAGATTCAAAAATTGGAGAAGACGGAATAATCATAATTAGAACAACAGAAATTACAATAACTAAGAAAAATGGAACAATAAGCAAAGCAAATGCACAATATATAATATCAATATACAACCCAAGCACAAAGATAGTAGAAAATGTACTGATAACTGAATATATCCCTAAAGAAATAGCAAATGACGTTTCAGATATAGACTTTACAACATATCCAACAAGGATAGTTTCTAGAGACCCAATAGTTGAATGGCTAATTCCTTCTATAAGCCCAGGCCAAACCATTGATTTAAATTACACAATTAAAAAAGTAGCTCAAAAAGAAGTGATAGATAACAAATTCATATCAAATGCCAAGATGACAGACATGGCACTATTACGTGATGAAGAAGACTTAAATGAGATATTAGAAGAAAGCGATTGTGTTAATGGAATTTGCAGTAAGGTTAAACATGACTTCTCATGGGTATTTTGGATAATTGGAATAATAATAATTTTATTGGTTTTATTTTTGATTATTGAAAGAAAAAGAAAACCAGATAGCGGATTTCCAAAAATAAAATACGAAAGATAAGAAATAGAATGATTTAAGCAATAATCATTTCCTTCTTTGGTTTTTTAGGAGCAGTCTCTTCAAT
Organism: archaeon; assembly: GCA_029563035.1. The sequence goes on from JAKQTP010000138.1 coordinate 527,943, forward strand.
TATCTTTTCTTTTACCATCGTTACTTCTTTCTGACCTTCAGGACTATAGATTGTTCCTTCATTAAGCTCAGCAATAATTTTAAAAACTATGGTTAATTCCCCATCAGCAACACCCTTGATTAAAACACCACTTACCGTGTGTATTTCATCTCTTGCAATGGAAATATGGAAATCACCCATATACTCGTTTTCTTTAATCTTTGTAAAGTCTCCAGAAACGCTTTTAATAGCACAAGGATCTGCATATTCTCTTTGCCTTAAAGTTCCACTTCTAGTTGTTGCTATTTTTATATTTCTTAATTTTCCTTTTGCTGAGATAAGACTTGCTTTTTTAATATTATTTTGAATAAATGCGTTTTCTACACATTCCACAATTTCATCGCCATCATCTAGAATTATTTCAAGCATTGTGTTATTTGTTTCTGCAGTATCTGCAAATCTACTTTTTATCATATTATCACATTTTAAAATACTATATATAATATATTAGCAATTAGTTTATAAAGCTAATTATGTTCTTTTTTTCAATAACTCTTGAGATAATTTCCTTATAGATCGGGGCATAAGGAATAATCTTAATTTTTGAAGAAAGCTTGCTTTTTGGAGAGGAAAACACATAGATTTCCTTAATTATTGAACCATTTAATCTCTCTACTGCATTTTCACTAAAAAGTCCATGTGTTGCAATTAGATATATATTTTTCGCACCCTTTAAAGCCAAAAAATTAGCAAACCTTATTATTATTTCTCCAGAAGCGATTCTGTTTCCAACAATTAAAACATCTTTGTTGTTTACACTCTTGTTAATTTCAAAGCCATTTTCGTTATTTTCATCAATCTTATTTACATATACAAAATCACAACCAATAACTTTAGAAATTTCTGTTGCTCTTTCTTTTAGTTCATAGTCTACTGTTGTAACAACAAGATTTGGGTTTTTCTTGAATTTTTCTTCTATTATCCCAGAAAATATCTTTTTTATATTTATATTATATACTGGTATCTTAAATGCATTAACAAGCTGTGGAGAAAACATATCAAAAGTATAGATTGAAGTTACTCCAGAGGTCTGGAACAATCTAACAATAAGATTAAAATTAATTTTATTAACTTGCTCATCTGGTATTCTTGTGTATGGCATATATGGTAAAATTAAATGTATACCCTTTGCACCAAGTTTTGTCAGAGCATCAGAAATCAAGAAAATTTGCATTAAAGAGTCATTGACTGGTGGTACAATAGTAAACAACAAAAGTATCTCTTTTTGCTGAACATGGCTTTTTATATCTACCAGTGTTTCAGAATCATTTATTTTCTTAACATCCATGTGTCCTAAAGGTACATTAGTATCAGAAGCAATAACAGTTGCTAGAGACATGTCTCTATTTGTAGCAAATATTAAATAGTCAGTATCCATATATCTATATTATTTTGTAATCCTTTTAAAATTATGTGTTTTTCTGAAAATTTACAAAAAAACTGATAATTGGGCTTTATAAATCACAAAAATCAAAAAATCTATTAGATGTATCTGAAATTAAAAGATTTAAGTAAAGAGGAAGGTCTTTTTAATAATTGTTATCAAAATTTTGATAAAAAAGATGTGACTGTATTTAATTGCAGAAACTGTGAAGATGCCTTTTGTGTTACGGCCTGTAAGCAAGGAGCAATAACAAGAACAGAAAATGGTATAGTGGTTATCAATTCCAAAATCTGCAACAATTGCCTTGAATGTGTAAGTGCCTGTCCAAATAACGCGATTGTTGTGAAAAAAGGAAGCCCAAGAAAATGCGACCTTTGCGTAAACAATTCTTTTCTTATGCCATGTTATTATGCAAACAAAGATGTATTAGAGTTTATTGATGATGTTTCAGTTAGTTCTCTTCAAGCAATTTTGGACAAGTACCTAGGATATATCATTACTACTGAAAAATATCTGCGAGGCCTGTCTTTAGATGGCAAGGTGATGGAAACCTTTGAAAATAAACAGAAATATATTTTAAGATATCAAAGATTATCAAGAGAAGAAATAAAAGTAATCAATGATATTCTTGATTCTTATAAATTTAAAACACTTGAAGAAGCAACAAATGAAATATCAGTAAAAAAGGATTTAGAAGATGAGCTTGTAGATTATTGTTTGAAAAATAATATTGAGCTTGATTCTGATCAATACCAATACCTTATAGACATGGCATACAATAATCTTTATGAGTTTGGGCCACTTTCTCAACTTCTTGCTGATTTTAATCTTGAAGAGATAAGTATTATTGGTATAAACTTGCCTGTGTTTGTTTATCATAGGCATTATGGCTGGCTAGAGACAAACCTAAAATATGTTTCTGAACAGAAGGTAAAGGACCTAATAAACAAGCTTGGCTGGTATTCAAATAAATATATAACTTTAAAAAACCCAATAATGGATGCAACTTTAAAAGATCACACCAGATTGAATGCGTTAATCTCGCCAATAACAGAAAGCGTTTCTCTAACCATAAGAAAGTTTTCTGAAAAACCACTTACAATTTATGATATCTTAAAATTTAACACCATTACAAAAGAAGCACTTTCTTTTCTTAAGCTAGTTTTTCTTACTGATGCTAATGTCTTTGTTGTTGGCAACACAGGTTCTGGCAAAACCACAACACTAAATGCTCTTCTTAATTTCATACCAACAGATCAAAGAATTGTTATTGTTGAAGAAGTTCATGAAATCAATATTAGTCATCCACACAAGGTTCTAACAAGTGTTAATAAAGAGCTTGGGATAAACATGGACAATCTAATAATAAACACGTTAAGAATGCGACCAGACAAAGTGGTAATTGGAGAAGTAAGAACAAGAGAGGAATCTTTTTCTCTTATTGATTCCCTTCTTTCAGGTCAAGCAAAAGGCACTTACACTACTTTTCATGCTCAATCAGCAAATGATGCTGTTTTAAGGTTGCTCTCTTATGGAATTTTAGAATCAGATATTGGTGCGATTGATCTGATAATAACCCAAAGAAGATACAATGAATATTCTAAAGAAAATGAAACAATACAGACAAAAGACAAAAGAAAGGTCTTTGAAATCTCAGAAATTGATTTTAAAGATAATAAAATAAAAATAAACAAAATCTTTGAATATGATTTTAAAACAAAAAAATTAATCTTCAAGAACTTTCCAAAAAAGCTAATGCAGAAATTTCAAGTTTCGTTTAATATTTCATCTACAAAAGAGCTAAAGGAAAGAATAAGGCAAGAAGAGCAAGAGATCTTTTCTATGCCTAAAACAAAAGGTAAAATAAAAGATGTTAAAAAATAAAATAATAAGATATTATGTAATTGTGTTTATATCAATTACCGTAATTTATCTTTTACTTAGTCAGGTAATAGATACCGAAATTGATTATTTGATATTTGCTCAGGTAGGTTTCTTTGTTTTATATTTCTCAACAATTTACTTTATAAAAAAAATAAAAGCACAGGATAATAAAACAAGAATATTAAGAGAGTTACCGTTCTTTCTGAATAATCTGGCAAGCGACATAGAAAAGAACATGCCATTAAAGTTGGCTTTAGAAAACAGGGCTAAACAGGATTCTGCAATTGGCAAGAAAATAAAAAAAGCGATGGATTTAGTAGTAAAGAAAGGCTATAATCTTGAATCTGCTCTTGAAGAAAGCACAAAAGATAATAAAGAACTACAAAAAGTAATATATCAAATAAATGATATTCTGTCAAGTGGCACAACAAACAAAGCAGAAACCTTTAGAATACTTTCAAATAATTTTTCTGAACAACAAAGCATTGCAATCAAAAATTATTCAACAAAATTAAATTTTATTTCCCTGATCTTTGTTGTTGTTTCTGCAATCGTTCCTGCTTTGTTCTTGATGTTTTTTCTTGTGGGCAGTAATTTCTTTGAAATAAGTATTTCTAAAATTGGTGTGATTATGATAACTGTAGTATTTTTTCCAATAATTGATATGTTTATTTTAATGTTTATGAGATCAAATCTGGTGTAAATGACTAAAACAAAAATAATTATTCAAGCAAGTCTAAGCATAGTGCTTCTTTTGATATTATTATTTGTATTAAAAAGCATTTACTTGTGTTTGATAGTTGTTGTTTCTGGTAATCTGGTTTATTATTTATTAGAAGCAATGTTAAAAAAATACTTTTTTAACCAAAGAAGAAAAGCACTAGAAAATGCGTTGATTGATGAGGTTTTGCTTTTATCTAGCCTGCCAAAAGCAAACGACTTAAAGCAGATTTTAAGTAAGCTTTCTGATTCAAAGCACAAAATAATTGAAAAAGAATTTAAGCAAATACAAAGAAAAGTCGAAGCAGGGCATAATATCAGAGAACTATTTTTAGCATTTTCAAAAAAATATAATTCAGAGATACTTGATAGGTTTCTTGAACTTTTACTAAATTCAATAACCACAGGAACAGTTTCTGTAGCAGACTATAGGTCATTTGCAAGCAACTTCATAAAATCCAAGCAGTTGATAGATGAAAGAGCGTCTGCCCTATTGATGCAGAAATATACAATTATCTTTGCAGGCGGTTTAATAGTTCCTGGAATTTTAGGAATAGTTATAAGTTTAGTAAAAAAACTAACAAGCAATCTTGATTTTTCTTTATTGCAATCTATTCAAGGAGAAGCAATAGCAAGTTCTGGTCTTTTTAATGTTTGTTATGTTTGTTGTATTGTTTATATTATTGAATATGTAATTATTTCTTCTATTTATTTAGGAATGTTAGAATCTGATCTGAAAAAATCAATAATCTATCTTTTGTTTTTATTGCCAACAGCAATTGGAATATTCTTTATAAGTCCTGCAATAATTTAAGTTTAAAATATTATTGGTTCTTTATTTTATAAGGGTAAACATGTTTGAATCACTTTTTGCATATTTTCTGAATAACATAAACTATCTTTCTATATTTATACTTATGACTATTGAAAGCTCGTTTATCCCTTTTCCTTCAGAAGTTGTAATGATACCTGCTGGATATCTTGTGTCTACAGGAAAGTTAAATATTTTCATAGTAATATTTTTTGGAATACTTGGTTCTATTGCAGGAGCTGTTGTAAATTATGTGATTGGCAAATATCTAGGAAGAGAAATTATCCTTAAACATAAAAAATTTCTTTTCATAAATGAAAAACACCTAAGCACTACAGAAAATTATTTTAAAAAAAATGGAGTAAAAACCACATTTATTGGAAGATTGATACCTGTTGTTAGGCAATATATATCTTTGCCAGCAGGCTTTGCAAACATGCATTTTGGAAAATTTGTGTTATTTACAGGACTGGGTGCTGGTATTTGGACTACCTTTTTAACAATATTAGGCTATTCTGTAGGGCAATCTGCTGCACAAAGCATAGTGCATACATTAAACATAATACTGGTGTTTATTGTAGTTGTTGTTATTGGTGTTTTTGCGTTCTATAAGATATCAAAAGCAAACAAACATTAATATATATAAATATTTTGTAGACTAAATATATTATATTAAATCGAATTTTAGCCCTAGTAGTCTATCGGTTAGGATGCAACCCTGTCGAGGTTGCGGGACGGGTCCGACTCCCGTCTAGGGCGCTTTATGGTTTCTGATTTTGAATATATTTAAAAGATTTATGTGCTAAAAATAATAATTAGTTGATCACTATGATTACAGGACTTGCGATATTAGATAAAATGATTTGGGGAAATCCAGTATCCACATATCTATTGTTTATTTTGCTGGTTATTTTTGGAATTGTTTTTATTAAGCTTACTGCAAAATCATTTGATTATATTTTTAAGAAATTAGAAGATAAAATAAAGAGATACGCAGTATTGTTTCATATTTTAAGAAACCCAGAACCAATATTATTCATTATTTTTGTTGGGATTTTAAGAAATTCTGCAAAGGTATTTCAGACAAGTACCGCAGTTGCTGTTGTTATTGAAAAACTAACTTTTTCCTTGTATGTGTTGTTTACTGCATGGTTCATAATTAAAGTGTTAATTACTGTTATAGAAAAATATCTTGGGAAATTTGCAGCAGGAAATGATCAAATAAAAAGATACGATTATCTTAAGCCATTGATTAAAACACTTATTAAAATATTTGTTTTGGCAATTGCTATATTACTAATAATTTCAAACTTGGGATATAATGTTAATGGTTTAATTGCTGGTCTTGGAATAGGTGGTATTGCTGTGGCCTTTGCAGCTAAAGAATTACTTGAGAATTTCTTTAGTGGTATTGTCATTTACACAGAAAGGCCATTAAAGGTTGGAGATTTGATTAAGGCAGACGATGGTATTGTTTTTGGCACAGTAAAAGAGATAGGAATAAGAACAACAAAAGTTAGGACCTTTGATGGCACCATACAAACAGTTCCAAACAGTAAGCTTTCAGGAACAACCCTTGAAAATATATCTATGATGCCTGGCAGAAGAATTGTTGCAACATTATCATTATCAAACAAATCAACTGCCGAACAAATAGAGAAGGCAAAAAAAATAATAGAACAAACAATACATAAAAAACAAAAGACAAGAGAACTAATGGAAGAATATCATATTTTCTTTGATAAGTTTTCTGCATTTTCTATGGATATTACTTATGTTATTTGGATAAATAGAAATCTGGATTATTGGGATCAGATGTTGGTTAAAGATGCAGTAAATTCAGAAATATTAAAAGAGCTAAATAAAGCAAAGATTGAACTTGCAAATATTAGGGCATAAAACAATTAATTATGGTAAAAATAATTATGGCAAATAATACTCCAGAAACAGAATTTGAAAATCCAAATGATTTTTATACAAAAGTTGAAGCGAAAAGATATGATTCTAATTCTGGCATGAAAAAAGCACAAACTGAATTAACAAATATTATTTTGAATCTCTTTCTAGAAGAAACAAAAAACTACTCAAAAGATATTTCTATTCTAGATATTGGTTGTGGAACTGGCTTTTCTCTAGAGTTTTTCAAAGCAATTGGCTATAATAATCTAGAAGGTATTGAACCTGCGAAAGAAATGCTTTTGCTTTCTAAAGAAAAAGGCTTTAGCGTTCTTTTAGGTGGTTTTGAAGACATCCCTAAAGTAATAAAAAACCGTAAATATGATTTGATAATATCAATATCTGCTCTTCAATGGATATTAGCCAACAAGCAGGATATGGAGATTAAAAATAAAATAAAGACTTTAGGAAAAGACCTAAAATCAATGCTTAAAGAAAAGGGATGGATTTTCATACAATACTACCCGCCAAGAAAGGAAATGTCTGAAATTCTAATTTCTAGTTTTCAAAGAGTAGGTTTAAATGCAGAAGAATACTTGTACAATAAAGGAAATCCAAAGAAAGAAAAACACATACTTATTCTAAAACACAAATAATCTAAAGGTAAGTTTTAAATAACTAATTGTAATATATTCTATAGTTTAGAAGAACATATAGATGTGATGATTATGAAAAAAATAATATTAAGTGTGTTGGCAATAATCTTAATTTCAGGAGCAGTTTTTGCTCAAGATTATGTGACATTAGAAACTGATAAATATAATGTCAAAATAGAATCGCCTTTATCAATGCGTTTATTAAGTGACTACAAGGTAATTCCAAGTTCAATAAAGATTAGAACAAATGAAGAAATAAGCATTGTAGGTGGACAATCACTGATTTCAAGATATGATTTTACTAATAAACTTGATTATTCTGTTATTGGCAGATATGAGCTAGATACAGGAATAATAGATAAAGAACAACTTAAAAAAATAGGAGTTTTTGTTGCAGATGCTTTGTCAGATTATGATTGTGTTTCTAATAATGGCGAGATTTTAGTATATAATGGCAACAGAATAAAAGTAAATACAGATGAAGAAGAAAAATATTTGTGTTATGTTTTATTAACAACAGGCTATACTTTTAATTCAGGAACATTAACATTAGATATGACACTAAAGCCAGGAACTAATGAGAAATATATATTGTTTGTAACAACACCTACACTTTCATTAGAAAATTCAAATTTAAAGTTTACAGATTCTATAAAGATAAAGGAAACCCAAGAATTACAAGAGATGCCTATAACAACGGCAACAAAACAAAATTCAGAAGATCTTAAAGATTTTGATTCTTTTAATAACCGAGTAACCTACAAAAAAGCAAATTCTAATTACAATACAAGAGACGTGGTGACAGGAGAAAAAGCCACAGAAAATAAAGATCAAGAAAATTTATCAGAAAAAGCAAACAGCTTAAAAAGCAAGGCAACTGCATTACTTACCTTTTCGCCAAGAAATCTAATGATAATTGGAGCTGGAATTTTAGCAGTAGTTGTTTTGGCATTGTTTATGTATTCTAGGAAAAAGAAAGATCTTTCAGATGTGCCATAAATTGTTTATTTACATAAACAATTTCTTTTTATATATTTTTACTCTATTATTTATATATTATATTTTAGAGTGATTATTAATGAGTACTTATGATTTTTCAAAAGCAGAAAAGAAATGGCAAAATGTTTGGGAAGAACAAAAGATAGGCGAGGTTGAGCCAATCTCTGGTAAACCAAAATACTTTATAATTTGGGCATATCTTACTGTTTCTGGATTCCATCATGTTGGGCATATGAGAGGTTTTTCCTATGCTGATGCGATAGCTAGATTTAAGAGAATGAATGGCTATAATGTCTTGCTTCCTGCAGGAGGACACGCATCAGGAAACTCAGCAGTTGCTAAGGCTAAAAAGATTTCTGAAAAAGACAAAGAGACAATAGAATATTATAAAGATGCTGGATTAACAGAAGAAGATATAAAACAAATATCACCTGCAGAAGGCTTTGTAGATTTCTTTTCTAAAAGATATGTAGAGGATTACAAAAATTTTGGGTTTATTGGGGACTGGAGAAGATTTACTGTAACTACTTATCCTGATTATAATAAATTTATTGAGTGGCAATTTAAAAAGCTAAAAGAACTTGGCCTTCTAATACAAGCACCCTATTACGCAACATACTGCCCAAAATGTGGGCCTGTTGCTGTTGACCCTTCTGAAATGGATCTTTCCAAAGGCGGAAATGCAGAAAAGAACGAGTATACAATAATTAAGCTTCAATATCAACAGCCTAATCAGTTTATTGTTGTAGCGACACTAAGACCTGAAACAATGTTTGGGCAAACAAATATCTGGCTAGATCCTAATGTTAATTATGTAAAGGTTGCTGTTGGAAAGGAAATTTGGATAGCAAGCAAGGAATTTGCTGACAAGTTGAAATATCAAAAAGACGAAGATGTACAAATTGTTGGACAGGTGTCTGGAAAAGATCTGCTTGGTAAATATTGTCTTGCCCCATATGTCAATAGAGAGATAATAATCCTTCCATCAAAATTTTGCGATCCAGATGTAGGAACAGGCATTGTTACTTCTGTGCCTTCTGATGCACCAGCAGATTATATAGGTCTTCATGATCTTCAGTCTTCAGAAGAGGAATGTAAAAAATATGGACTTGATTGGGAAACAATCAAAAACATTAAGCCAATACCAATAATCAAATCAAAAGACTTTGGCGAATTTGCTGCTATTGAGATTTGTGAAAAGTTTGGAATCAAGTCACAAGACGATACAGAAAAACTTGAGCTTGCTAAAAAAGAAGTCTACAAGAAAGGCTTTCACACAGGTGTGCTTCTTTCTAGTTGCCAAGAATTCTCTGGCATGAAAGTAGAAGATGCAAAAAACAAAATGAAAGAAGATTTGATAGCAAAAGGCCAAGCTGATATTTTCTATGACTTATCAGAAGAAGTTCTTTGTAGATGTGGTGGCAAGGTGTTTATCAAGAAAGTTCCTGACCAGTGGTTTATAGATTATGATAATGAGAAGTTAACAGAAAAAACAAAGAAATATGTAGAAAAAATGACACTTTTGCCTGAACAATTCAAGCAAAACCTTCCAGGCATTCTTGATTGGTTTGGTCCAAGGGCTTGTGCAAGGCAAGGAAGATGGCTTGGAACAAAATTGCCTTTTGATGAAAGCTACACTATTGAACCAATAGCTGACAGCACGCTTTATCCAATCTATTACTTGGTGAGCAAATATGTTAATGAAGGAAAACTAAAAAGCGAACAATTGACAGAAAGTTTCTTTGACTATGTTTATCTTGGAAAAGGCAAACCTGAAGACACAGGTGTTGATAAGTCTCTTGCTGAACAAATAAGAAAAGATGTAGAATATTGGTATCCGTTAGATATTAATCTTGGAGGAAAAGAACATCAAACAGTTCATTTCCCTGTTTTCTTGATGAACCATGTTGCCGTACTACCTGAGAAATATTACCCTAAAGGAATATTTGTTAATTGGTGGGTAGTCTCAAAAGTAGGGAAAATCTCAAAATCAAAAGGGGGAGTAGGAAGTCTAAGTGATGAAGCAAAAACATATTCAGTAGATGCTATGAGACTGTTCTATGCAAACATTGCAAATCCTTTTGTTGATATTTCTTTTGAAAAAGAAGACTTAATTAACTACAAGCAAAGACTTGATAAAATTTATAACTTAATAGAAGAAATAATTGAAGACAAAGAAAATAACAAAGATACAAGACTTGATTCTTGGCTAGAGTCTATGTGGAACACAAGATTAAAGTCTATAATTGCAAATATGGAAATAATAGAGTTCAAGAACACCACAGATGATATTTATTTTAATTTTTATAATGATCTTTCATGGTATAGAAATAGAGGCGGTTGCAATAAAGATCTTCTAAAGGAAATATTAGGGCAATGGACATTAACATTTGGGTTGTTCACTCCTCATTTAGCAGAAGAACTAAATGAAATGCTTGGTGGAAAAGAACTAGTCTCTTTATCAAGTTTTCCAAAAGCAGACATTAAGAAGATAAATGATCAGATAATAGAAGAAGAAAAAAGGGTAGAAAAAACAATATCTGAAATTAGAAATGTAATGAAGATGTCAGGAGTTGAAAACCCAAAGAAAATCACACTTTTTATTTCAGAAAGTTGGCATTATGATTTTTTCAAGGAACTAAAAAATGAAATAGAGGTTAAACAAAATAGAAATGTAAAAGAGCTAATGCATTATTTCTTGGACAAATATCCAGATCACAAAGAAACAGTAAGTAAAATAATAACTTCTGCAATTAAAAATCCTAGTTTGCTTTTTGCTCCAGATTGTCAAAATAAGGAGTTTTCAATTTATATGTTTGCAAGGGATTTCTTCTCAAAATGCTTAGAATGTAATATTGAGGTTATAAAAGCAGAAGGTAGTAATCACCCAAAGGCCAAAGCCTGCCTTCCAGGGAAAGTTGGTATACTTGTAGAGTAAAGCAAAGTTTATAAATCCATCAACTAACTATATTATTAGAAATGGTGATAATATGGCTGTATTAAAAGCAAGAAGTGTAAGAATAAAACCACAATCTACAAAAATAAAAAGGCAACAACCCTTAAGAAAAATAATAGAGGGGAGGACTAAAAAAAGTATAGATAAAAATGTAGCTACTGTATTAAGAGTTTCAAAGAAAGATTTAAAATATTCAGAATTAACAGGAAACAAACACGCATATTATGATGTAACTTTAGAACCAAACGAATTTAAATCTAAAACAGATTATGGAAAGATTGAACAAATTAAAAAAACAATACATGCAGATGCAAAAAACAAATTTGGAAATTCAACACTTATTCAGATTAAAAATAACCTAGGAGATCCAAGAGCGCCACACATACCAAATTCGCTTCCAAGGAGGAGTAGTGTTTTTGGGATTTTAAATGCAATTAGGCAAAATGGTATTAATAGGTTTGCAATTGCAGTAACAGATGCTAAAACTGGAAAAGTAATGGGTTATACAGTAATTGGAGTTTCTAATGCAGCTATAGAAAGTCATAAAAATAACTACAATTATAAAACAGAAGCAAAGTTTAATTCTTTTATCGATAACTTTATAGGAAAGACAGATCGCCCAGCAATATATTATGAGGCTGCACTAAAAGAGGCATTTGGTTTTAATATTAAACATTTGTCAATGCCTGGTTATGAGCTTGATCCTGTTACTCGTGATTTTAGAAGAAAGACAGTAAAAGACTATGCAACTTCTTTAAAGTCAAAATTAAGTAAAAGAAAAAAATAAAATTAAAAAATAGGATAATATGAAAAGAATTAGAGATTTAAGCGCTAGAGAAATATATTCTATTTTTTTTGATGCATTAAAAAACAGGTCTGGTAAAATCTTTAATACCAAAATAAATGGCGAGAACAAACTAATTTTTATATTTTATAAAAACCCATTTGATAAGAGAGTAATATTAGATTTAGAATCTTTATCAGTTTATCAAATTAAAACATTTCTTGGCAAAATCACTAGTATAGATCAAATATTAGATATAGATGATACTAGAAATAAAAAGGAAGACGACAGACTAAAAGAACAATTAGAAAAAATATCTGATCTTATTTCAGACGATCTTAAAAAGAAATTTATAGAAAGATTAAAAGTAAGAAGACAACAAAAAAAACAAAAAGTTGCACCTAAAAAAGTTGTTAAAAAAGCAAAACCTAGGCCAAAACCAAAGCCAAAAAAACCAATGATGAAAAGACCAATGGTAAGAAGACCTGTAGTTAGATAAACTTATTTTCCAGAAACTATTTCTATAACATCATTATTCTTTAGTTGATGTTCTTTACCAAGAAGCATCTTTGTTTTTACATCAATTGCTTTGATAAAGTTATCACCAAAGTCTGTATGAAGCTTATAAGCAAAGTCAAGTGTTGTTGAATTTGGTGGCATTAAAAAACAATCAGGCAAAACATTTCCGTTCTTGTCCTTTAGGCTTTTGGTTCCACCAGGATATACCGCAATATATTTTAAAATATCAAATGCGCATTTATCTAGAATTTCTTGAACACCAGTTGAGCCGAATTTATCAAGAATGTTTTTTTGAATAAAGTCAAGCCCCGCTTTTTGTTTTTCAGGAATATCTTCTTTTAAGATTTTAAAAGTATTACTGCCTGGCAAATAGTCAATTATTTTGTTTTTGTCTGCATTTTTCAAAGCAAGTTCGCTTTCAGCAGAGCAACCAACAATTAAAAGCTCAGGAAATCTTTCTTTTAAATTTTCAAGTCTTTCTTTAGAGTTTGGCATATCTATTTTGTTTGCGGCAATGATAATTGGTTTTGTGGCTTCTCTAATCTTTCTTGTAAAGTTCCAAAGTTCATCTTCTGTCCAGTTAATGATTTCTTTCTCATTAAGATTTAATTGTTTAAGATTTGTTTCAAGAATTTTTTCAGAGATGCCCATACCGCTCATGAAAGATAAAAGAGTATTAAAGGTTTTAATTTTTCGCAGTTGCTGTTCTCTTCCAAGCTTTTCAAAGTTTTTCTTAAATATGCCATAAAGCCAATTTTCTATTTCCTTTAAAAGAAAAGAAATCTCATTGGCAGGATCATATGCACCAAGGGCAACAGGTCTTCCTTCTTCATCTGTGCTTCCAGAGATATCTATTACTTGTATTAATGCTTCTGCTTGATAAAGGTCTGTTAGAAACTTATTACCAAGGCCTCTTCCTTCGCTTGCACCAGGAACAAGACCTGCAACATCAATAATATCAATTGGTAAAAATCTTGTGTGCTCTTTACAATAGCCATGTCTTGGGTTACATTGGGTATTAAAGAAAGTATCTACACAAGGATTTCTCACAAAACCAATACCTTTATTTGGGTCTATGGTTGTAAATGGATAATTTGCTGCTTCAGCATCCATTAAGGTAAGGGCCTTAAAGAAAGTTGTTTTTCCAACATTAGGTTTTCCTACAATGCCAATAATCATAAAATTCACTTCTATTTTATCTGATATATAATATCTATTACAATATGTTTATTAAATAATATAAATTTTTTTATAACTAGATTATCAAAAAACTATAAAATAAGGATATTGGTTGCTTTTTTTGCCACAAAATTAAATTTAAACACTTTATTTTCTGTAAAAGGGGCTAATCCATCCTCTAAATAAAAATAAGCCAGAATTTTGCTTTATTTTGGAATTAAAGCGAGAATCGGGGAGAACTGACGATCTATTTATAAACCTATGCTAACATATATTAGATATTCCGGCTAAGTTATTTTAGCAGGGAATTCGACCGTTTTAAATTTTTTAGAACAGAATTTGACGAAAAATATTCTATATGGATATCTTTCGCATTTTATGTTTACGGGATGAGAGAGTAGTAATTTGTGCCATGTGTCAAGTTTAAACATAATTTTTGACCTATTATAAATGAGAGAAAAGTATTTTTACAAAAACTTTGGTTTTTTGTAGAGCTAATTAATGGATAACTTGGCTTGTAGACCGATGAAGAGCGTGGCAAGCTGCGATAAGCTTGGGGGAGATGCATGCAATCTTTGATCCCAAGATGCTCGAATTGTCCAAGGCGAAAGCTTTGGGTGGGAACCTAGGGAATTGAAGCATCTTAGTACCTAGAGGAAGAGAAAACAATAGTGATACCGTGAATAAGATCGACCGAAAACGGTAGAGAACAAACCGAATCCTTTATAGTGATATAAAGGAGATGTGGGGTTGTAGACTCATTTACTTCTTGAAAACAAAATCGAAGATAGCTGGAAAGCTATACTATAGAGGGTGATAGTCCCGTAGATATAAGTCTTTTGAGAAGATTTTTGAGTATCAAGAGTACTGCGCGTTGGATATCGCGTAGGAAGCTTTGCAGGCACTTACTGCAAATTCTAAATATTCTACAAGACCGATAGAGAATGAGTACCGTGAGGGAAAGTTGAAAAGTTCTCCTAACGGAGGGTAAAAAGCACTTGAAATTAATTAGCTACAGATCGGGTGTGGCCTGGAAGTGTTGAAGGAGAGACGTGAGCGATTGTGGGTAACTGCAAAAGCGAGTTTTTCTGGAACAGGGTTACACTATCCGTCACGAAGCACGGGCGAGGGAGTATTTCTGAGTGGCAAGGCTTAAGTGAGTCATTCACAGAGCCGAAGGGAAACCGATTTTACGCAGATCTTTAGATTCAGGTAATTGGTGTTAACTGTGCCAATAGTCACTTGGAAATGACCCGAAACCAGATGATAAATTCCTGAGCAGGATGAAGGCAGCCAACTGGTTGCTGGAGGTCCGAAGTGGTGCTAGTCTAACTGTTCACGTGACTTGGGAATAGTACTGAAAGAGTTATCTAATCTGGTGATAGCGGGCTCCTATCGAAATATCCCTAAGGATAGCCTAGCTGGAGATTGATCAATATGGTAGAGATACTGATTAGAAAGTATCGGGAAGAAATTCTCGGCTTTCTTGTCAAACTCCGAATGTATTATCGTCGTTGAAGGCTGGAGTCGGGGTGGTCGGGTAATCTGATCTTCCTAAAGGGGAAAAACCCAGACTATGATTAAGGTCCTTAAGTACTGGCTAAGTGTTAACTGGAAGGGAGTGTTTATCCTAAGACAATTGGGAGGTTGGCTTAGAAGCAGCCACCCTTCAAAGAGTGCGTAATAGCTCACCAATCTAGGATAGATGCCCTGAAAATTAACGGGGCTAAGCTAGTCACCGATATCATAGAGCACATGTTAATGTGATTTGATAGATAGGTGCTTTGGTAGAGTAGAAGTTGGGGCGTAAGTTCCTATGGATCTGCCAAAGATATGGATCCTCGCGATAGTAACATCAAAGAAAAGTGAGAATCTTTTCCGCCGAAGGGGCAAGGGTTTCTTAGCACTAATCTTTAGCTAAGAGTAAGTCGATCCTAAGATCTTTCGTAAGACGACGAGATCGAAAGGGAAACAGGTTCATATTCCTGTACTGATAAAACACGTGTGGTAACGCAAGTATAGTTTTTAACGTTTTTGGCAAGGTAGAGTGTGCTTGTCTTGCACATCTAAATACTACAGATCTGTGGAGAATCATAATGATGAGAAGCAGATTAAAGGTATGAATGGGAGAAATCTTTTATCGAGGCCAAGGACCCCTGAAAAGAAAACTATGCAGTGTTTTGTTAATCGTACCAAGAACTGAGAAAGGTGTCCCTAGCTGAGTAGGCTCAGGCGTAATAGGATAATTAAACTTAGGGAATTCGGCAACATTGGCCCCGTATCTTAGGTATGAGGGGTGCTTACGGTTCAGTAAACTGTAAGTCTTAGTAACAAGGATAGTCCGACTGTTTATCAAAAACACAGGTGACTGCTAGCCGGCAACGGTGTGTATAGTCACTGACCTCTGCTCACTGCTAGTACGTGAATACCAGGTCCAACTGGTCCAAGCGCTGGTAAAGAGCGGGCCTAACTCTGAGGCTCTCATGGTAGCGTAATACCTTGCCGGTTAATTGCCGGCTTGCACCAAGGAAGTAACGAGATTATCGCTGTCCCAAGTTTAAGCCTAGTGAACTTGCACACGTGGTGAATACGCCACGAACTGTCAATGGGAGGATAAGACCCCATGGAGGTTTACTACAGTCTGATGTGGTTGTATTCTTTCTACTATAGAGAGTAGATGGGAGTCGCCGATGTTATCCTCGCTAGGGGGTAAATAGACAACAATGTAACACCATCTAGTAGAAAAAATGCAACTCTACGTTGAATAAACGGACAGCATTTGATCTGGTAGTTTGACTGGGGCGGTACACCCCTGAAAGAATATCAGGGGTGTCCAAAGGTGTGCTCAAGCAGGTCAGAAATCTGCTGTAGAGGACAAGACCAAAAGCACGCTTAACAGTGTTTCTCAAAGCACGAAACGCTGGATAGAAATATGGGTCTAGCGAACGCTAGTGTCCCTATTAGTGGGGGCCTAGTCTGACAGTAAACTTACCCTGGGGGTAACTGAGTCGTCGCGGGCAAGAGTTCACATCGACCCCGCGGTTTGCTACCTCGCTGTCGGCTCACGGCATCCTGGCTGGGCATAATTAGCCAAGGGTGGAGGTGTTCACTCATTAAAGCCGTACGTTAGTTGGGTTAAGAACGATGCGAGTCAGTTTGGTTCCTATCTATTGGCAGCGTAGGTTGTCTGAAGGGAAGATGCGTTTAGTACGAGAGGAACGGCGCGTCGCGGTCTCTGGTGTACCGATTGTCTGACAAGGCACTGTCGGGTAGCTACGCCGTAATTGATAAGAGCTGAAAGCATCTAAGCTCGAAGCAATCCCTAAGACGAGACAGCCATTTCTGTAGAGATACAGGACGAGGACTCCGGAAGAACACCGGTTTGATAGGTCAGTAATGTAAGACGGGAGCAAGCAATTGTGACTGTTTAAGTTTTCTGATACTAAGGGTCCGAGAAAAAACCAAACTAAAATATGATTCGAACAAATATAAAGAGGTCAAATCTTATAGCTAGACAGTTTCGTAGCACAAATTACTTACTTTCTTTATCCGTAATTAAATTTAAAACTTTTAAAACGGATTTCTTTTTTTAAAATTTACAATCTTTTTTTGTCATCACACTATTTTTAAATGTTATTGTTTTTTATTATTATAGAGATAATTAAATAATAATGGAGATGATTAAAATATGCCAGGAGCACCAAAACCAAGACCAATGATAAGAACAAAAACAGGAAGAATATTAAATCCTAATATTGTTAAAAAAACAAGTCCTAAAGGAGTTGTTTCATTAAAGAAAGCACAAGGGAAAAATACAACAAGAGCTTTTAAAAAAAGTATAAGGTCTTTTGATAAAGCAAGAGTTGATGTTGCTCTTAAATTTTCAAAAACTCAACCAAGTAGAAAAATGGCGCTGTTAGAAAGAGGAATTGATGCTAGACAATTAAGAGCAAAGGGAATTCCTGTTAACGAAACTTTAAAGGTATTTGGTTTTGAAGATACTGCAAGAGCGTATGGTACAAAAAGAGTAATAAGTGAAGTCGGAGGTCTTGAAAAAGCTGCTTTATTATTTGGTGATAAAGAATTAGCTCGTTCTGTTGGTGTTGTTGAAAAAGAGCAATCTCGCTCTCGTCGTATAATTGAAAAAGATAATGTTATTAAAGTAGGATTTATGAAAATTGTTGAAAAATATGGTCTTGAAGATGCCTATCGTGTATTTGGGATGAAGACAATTAATGATGCATACGGTGGGAAAAGAAAGATTATGAAAATATTAGGAGCAGAAGAAGTAAATCGTGCTGCACAAGCTGTATTTTCTAAGATAAAAAATTATGATGCATTACAAGATGTAAGAGAATATGCAAAATATAATGGAGTTATAGAAACTGTTCGCCATGTTGGCCTTGACCCAACAAGGCGTGCACTTGGTTTATCTACAGAACAGGTAAAAATATTAGTTCAAGAATTAAAAAAATATAAGAAATAGTAAAAAACTATTTTTTCTTTTTCTTTATATAGCAAGCAACTACTGCTACGCTGTACATTGTTAATATAGTGCTTAATACAGATTCTAATATTAATTCTAAATAATAACTTTTAGTAAATGCCAAATATATTAAATAAGTTAAAGCATAAGAAATTATAAAATTAATTACTGCAAGAAGCAATATCAACAGCACCAGTCCCCAAAATTTCTTTTTTAAAAACAACCAAGCTCTCTCAAAGCTCTCATTTAGTGTTTTAGAAACAGGTAAGAAGATAATTGCTAGTCCAGAAACTAACGAAACAACAAATGCAGATATTGCAATTATAAGTAATAATATTATAAAGATAAATCCAAATTTAAATATCAATGCAATTAAATAAATAAAAAATATAAAAAACAAAAAGATAACAAATAAAAATAAAGTATAAACAAAAACATTAGCTATTGCTTTTTTGTAATTTTTCTTTGATTTCAACATTGTGTGGGCAATAAGATAAGTTACATAATTACTTATAAAAAATGCAACGAAATACCCTAGTACAATAAATAACAAAATATAACCATAATAATTAAATAAGAATGTAGGATATTCTGAAATTGATGGAGAAAATGTAATTGTATCAACAATGTAATTACCTATGTAATTCACTCCAAACATTGAAATTAAAAAAAGAACAATAATTAGTAATGTTTTTTTACTTGCAAAAATTTTAAAGCCTTTAATTAAACTTTCTAACATGTTTTTACCTTCTTTTATTTAACTTTTAAAGTTGCCCTAGTTTCATAATTTTCATTATTAAGTGTATAATGTACATCAAAGTTATACGTTCCTGCTAATATATCTGATTTGCTTAATGTTGGTGCAATTTTAACATCACAACTAACAATTCTAGAACTGTCTTTAGACATCATAGCAATAACAACATTATTGTTTTCCAAATTTGAGGCACCGCAAGTAATAAAGAAAATATCTTCTACTGGAATAATTGTAACCACTGAATCTGTTGCATCAACTTTGCTGTTATTTTTTACAGTAACATTTATTTTTAACTCTTTATCCTTAGAAAGAACATATGGGTTGTTACTAAATTTTACAGAAATATTACTGCCCTTTAATCCTGAACTTAATTTTGACCAATCTATTGAAAAAATTCCAATTGCCAAAAGAATAACAATTACAAAAGCCACAATTCCTATGACTATATATTTTTTGTCTTTTTTTATTATAGAATTAATTTTGTCATCATATAAACCCATATACTTCACATATTTATCCTTATTGTCTTAATAAATATATTAAATAAACATATTTAAATATATTTGATTTATATATTTATGAGCTTTATATAATTAAGAGCAGGTGTAATGCACAAAATGAAAAAAAATCGCAAATTTTCTGGTAAGAATCGCTTAGTAAAAAACCCAGATAATTCTAAACAATTTTATGCAGTAGGAGATAATAACGAAAATGTTTCTTTTATTAATGCTAGAAGAAACACAAGAAATTTTAAAGAACAAGACAATTCTAGTTTTGGGCGTAATGCAAACAGATTTAATAAGCAAATAAATTCTCGTACACACAACCCCAACAGACACAAAAACAATAACAAACAAAACAATAATAGAAATAATTATCAAAACCAAAATAATCAGCAATTCAATTTTCCAAAGAAACATGGTAAGTTTCAAAATCCAGATGTTATAAAATATATTTCAAGTCTTAACTTTAAAGATTGGTCCCAAATATTGCTTGCAATAAATGAACAATTTCAAAATGTAGATCTTCAAAAACTGCATGCCATTGATGAAAAATTATTGGATGAAGCAATTATTTCAAACAATAAGTTAATTGCAGAGATGGCAGTAATTGCTTATTCTTATAGAAAATTAATTTCTAAAAAACACATCTTTTATAGTCCTAACTGGAAGAAATTTAAAGAAAAAACAATAATTGATTTAAAGCTTGCCAGTGAGTTATCCAAAAAACCAGACTTAACTGAATTTACTAAAAAAATAAAAGAGATACAAACTGATATTGAGAATACAGATAAGTTATTGGGGCATTTTATACATGATATTGTGTTTAATGCAAGAGCAAAAATAGCATCAAGCGCTTATGCTTATGGTTTGTCATTATCTCAGGCAACCAATCTGTTATCTGCAGATAAAGATTCCGTTATGGCAGTAATTGGCCAAACAAAGATCCCAGATGAAGATTCTATAATTAAGGGCAAAACACTAAAAGAAAAAGTAAATTTACTTAAAGAAATGACAATGCATAAAAATGTGATTAAGAAATGAAGATAGTTTTTGACACGGGGGTTTTAATAAGTTTTTCACAAACTTGCCTTTTGCCTGTATTTTCTAATATAAGAGACGATATTGGTGAATTCGTAATAACAACAGGAGTTAAGTTTGAATGTATTGATAGGGTCAGAAACAATATGAGATTTAAGCTTAGTTCTTTAAGAATAAACGATCAATTAAATGAATTTATTTTCACAGTATATAAAAGCGACAAAGAACTAGATGATATGACAAAAGAAATACTTAATCTAACAAACAGCATTTTTCTAATAAATGGAACGCCACTTCATATTGTAGATTTTGGAGAAGCAGAGTGTATGGCACTTTTATCTATTAGTAAATCTAACTGTTTAGCTGTAGATGAAAGAACAACAAGGCTTTTGATTGAAGATCCATATGCGCTTTTAGACATTTTAAAAAGAAAGAGATCAAATAAGAGAATAGAATTAGTTCAAGAAAGATATGATAAGTTTAAACAACTGATAGGTAACCCAATAGTAATTCGCTCGGTTGATCTTTTAGCATTCGCTTATGAGAAAAATCTTCTTAAAGGCATAATAACAAATAAAGAATATCTTAGATCTGCTTTGTATTCTTTAAAATTTAATGGCTGTGCAGTTTCTTTTGAAGAGATTGAAGAATATTTAATTAATATAAAATAAAGAAAAAAGAGAAGAAATAATGAAAATAGTAAAAAAGAACAAAACATATTTTTTGAATTTTGATAATGATACAGAAAGCAAAGATATAGATAACTATGTAAATAAACAATTAGAGATAAAAATAATAAATTCTCAGGCAATTGCTTTTTCTGTTATAGATAAAACGCAACTTGTATCTAAAAACGCAACCCAACAACCAGCAGAAACAAATAAAGAACAAATCAAAAATAAGATTATAAAAATACTTTTAGATAAAAACTTTCCTTTCCAAGACAAAGTCGAAGGCAAGTTTGAAACCCTTCTTAAACCAGAAGATCTTTTGGTCTTTAAAGAGATGTTAAAAAACAAAGAAGTTATTACTTACAAACAATCAGAAAAATACAAAAAGGCAATTTATGTTGTTAACCAAGGAAAACCAGCGACCTCGGTTTCAACAACTACGAGTGCAAAAACAGTGGTTGATGAAAATGCAGAAGCAATAATGAAGGAATTTCTAAAAAAGAAATTTGCATTAATTAAGTCTATAACAACTGCTAACAAATTCACAAAAGAATTTTATTCTAAATTTAAGAATAATGAAATAAAAGGCCAGAAATCATTTGATGGTAATTTTTATGTTATTGATGTGTATCTTTATAACAATATAAGAAAACAAATACTTTCTAGTGGCCTTGATAAAAACTTCTCAATCGAAGATCTTTCTAAAAAGCTCAATAAAGAAATAGATCTTCTTAAAATAGCTATAGAGTTTCTAAAAGAAGAAGGAGTAATTATTGAAAAAAGAAAAAATATTTATTGTCTAGTATAAGAAAAGGAGAAATGAAAAACAAGTAAAAATAAAAAAAGGAGAAGAAAAAGATATGGAAACATTAACAACGGTTCTTTTGTTTGCTATTGGAGTGTTTTTAATAGGAAACATACTTTTGTTGGTTCTTGAAAAAAGACAGCAAAAAGCAGTAAAGAGATTGCCACTTGGCTCTGCAAGTCAAGAGATAATAAATTCTAAAGTGGACGTATTAAATAAAAGAGTATCTCGTCTTGAACAAAAAGAAAGAAAAAAAGAGAAGCCAAAAACAGTAAAGGCAATTGTAAAAAAAGAAAAAAAGAAAACCACAAAATACCCAATAACAAAATATAAGAGAAAGAAAAAAGTTTAAGACATCAGCCCGCCCATTTTATCATCACAAATCAGCAGGTGTTCATTTTTCATCATTTGTCTTAAATAACATAAGAAAGGAAATATATTTAAATTAAAATGTATAGAATTAAGTTATAAAAAAGGTAAAATATGAATCTTCCAAAAATTGTAGAAAAGTTTGAAACCTTTATAAAAGAAGGAGCAATCGTTGCCATAGGCACAAGCGAACAGGATTCTGATTTTGTTGATGAATTAGTAAAGATATTACATGCAAAAAATAAAAAAGTAATTTTTGTCGCAACAACAGCAAAACAAGCAGCACAACTATATAATCTTGGACAACAGATTATTTCTTTAAGTGAAAGAGAAATAGATGTGGCTATAGAGTTTTCTAGCCAAGTAGATACCTATAATAATTTTATAAAAAAAGATACTCGTTCTTTTATTAGAGATAAGATGATTGCTCAGTCTGCTTTAAACCTAGTTGTTGTTTCCAAATATCAAGATGTTGTTGAAACAATAGATAAAGATGTCTATGTTGAGATTAGTTCTTTTGCTTGGGAAAGAACAATACTTAATCTTCAAAGCTTTGGTTTTGCTAGGGTTGTTAAAGATACAGATGACAATTTTGTTAAGACAGAAACAGGCCATTTTCTAGCAAGAATAACTTTAGATAAAAATATCTCTCTTGATGATTTTGAGTTTTCTGTTAAAAATATACCTGGAGTTTTGGAAACAGGTGTGTTTATTGGTTTAGCAGATATTTTCTTTATTATTGATGCCCATGACCAAATAAACATAAAAACCACAAGCAATATTAAATAGTGATTTTTTTTGATAGTAAGGACACCTAAGAAAAGACCAATAAGATGGATTAGAAGGTCAAAAACAGCTCAAGTTCAATTAGGTAAAAAAAATGTAGTTCATTTAGGTAATGTTGGAGACGATAGGGCATATCGTTCAAAAATGTTAGCTGAAAGATTTTCTAATTTTAATTTTTATGGAATTGATTTGAAAGGTTTAAGAAGTAAAAGATTTTTACATTTTGATGCAGAAAAAAATCCAAAACTTAAAGTAATAAGAAAAAGCAGATTAAAGAAAAAAAAGCCAAAAAATTTAGAACAGATAAAAGCAGATTTTAATAAAGGTCTTTCTAGGTTTCCAGATAATTCAGTAGATATCATTACAAGTGATTTTGCAGTAGGCTTTTATAAAGAAGAAAAAACTTATAGAAAAGTTAAAAAAAATGCAAAAGCAGCTAAAGACATAAGTCAACAGTATGTTAATATTGGTTCAGAAGAATATACTCAAAAAACATTTGATTTAATTTATAAAAAGCTTAAACCAAAAGGCAAATTTATTGCATATTATTTTGTAGAAAGAAGTGGTAGCAATTTGTATTTTAAAAGAAATTTAGATACTGCTTTAAAAAAAAGCAATTTTTTGTCTTATCGTACAGAGAGGGTAGATGTTTCTAAAATCCCTGCACAATATAGAACCCTTTATACTACTCATTTAGAAATATGTGATATTTATCGAATAGTTGCAGAAAAATAAGCACATTTTATATATATATTTATACTTTAAATATATATAGAAAACTAATTTTTGCTTCGGTGGTTTAGTGGTTAGAACGCCAGACTCATAATCTGGAAATCGGCGGTCCGAATCCGCCTCGAAGCATATACATTTTTGTGTATTTATTAAAAAAGCTTATTTTATTGTGATTTTCCAAAAAAAGTAAACTATGCATTTTAATAATGAGAAAATACAAGATATATATGATCTATTTAAATATGTAATGGTATGAATAAATATGTATAATACATATTTAAAAGGGGGGGAACTAAATTGTACGAATCTTATACAACGGTTGGTGAAAGAGGTCAAATAACATTGCCTAAAATAATTAGAGAAAAAGCAAACATTAAACCCAAATCAAGATTGATAGTAAAAATAGAAAATCAAAACATAGTTATAGAAAAGCCATTATCTAAAAAAGAAAAAGAAAAATTAATGATTGATG
Source organism: archaeon (assembly GCA_029563035.1). Next base: position 552,389 of record JAKQTP010000138.1, read on the forward strand.
GTTATAAAAAAACATCAAAATTAGATTTAGAAACTGCAGAGGATTGGAAATATACTTCTGATTAGAGGGTAAAAAATGTTAATACAGCGTGGAGATGTTGTAATTGTGGATTTAGATCCAATTATTGGTTCTGAACAAGGAAAGACAAGACCTTGTGTAATTATTCAAAACAATATAGGAAATAAGTTTTCAAGCACTACAATTATTGCCACAATTACCTCTAAATTAGATCAAAGTTATCCTTATTTAGTATGTGTCTTAAAAGGAGAAGGGAATTTACTTGAGAATAGTTATATACAACTTAATCAAATTAGGTCAATTTCAATAACTAGAATAAAAAAGAAATTAGGAAGCCTATCTGAAGAAACAATGCATAAAGTTGATAATGCAATAAAGATTAGTTTAGGATTAGATTAAATTCCTATTTTTAAATGTTTTTAGAATTAAAATATATACCTTTGCTCGAATAGTGTAGCCCGGTAATCACATTAGCCTCTCACGCTAATAACGGGGGTCCGAATCCCCCTTCGAGCACTTTCTATTTTTAAACAACCTTTAAAAACACATTCTCTTTCTATTTTATAGAACACTTATGGAATTCAAACAAACTGCTAACCAGCAAAAAAAAGATTTGAAGTATTATCTTACAGACGGTATATTTTGGGCAGGGATGTATTATCTTGGATTAGTATTTTTGGTTCCTTATCTTATATCTTTAAAGGCAAGTACTTTTCAAATTGGCCTGTTAAATGTTTTGCCAATATTTATTGCTTCATTCTTTGGTTTGCTTTCATATGATTTAGTTAAATATTTTAAATCACAAAAGCATTTTGTTATTTTTTTTATTGCCTTACAAGCGTTTTTTTGGATACCCTTGGCCTTGGTCGGTTTTATAATAAAAAGCAAAGTTGTTGTTTGGTTAGTAATTATTTTTTATTGTTTAATAACAATTATGGAGCAGTTGCCTTATCCAGTATATCGAGAATGGATTGGCAAGTTATTTGATACAAGCAAGATAGTACAATATACCTCGAAAAAACAACTAATACAAAGCCTGTTTTCTATTTTGCCATTGTTTTTGGCTGGCGTTGTAATGGATGCGATAAGTAAAAACAATGCAGCTTATGGGTTTAGTATTATCTTTATAGTTGCTGGATTGTTTAGGTTTGGTTCTGTAGTAGTGATGAGTAAAATGAGCGAGACCGAGAACCAAGAACACCTTACCAAAAAATCCCAAGAGATGTCAAAACCTGTTTTTAAGGTTTTTAATAATTTAGTTTTGAAGAACAAGCAATTTCTTTATTTTATAACTATTGTTTCGCTAATATATTTTAGCATGTATATTGCTGCACCATATTATAGATATTATTTTTTGAATATTCTTTTGTTTGATTATAAGCAGTACATCATTTTAGAAATTGGTTCAATTTTAGGACTAGTATTAAGCTTTTATTATTGGGGCAAGATTTGTGATAAGTTTGGGGCAACAAAAGTACTTAAAGCAATAATCTTATTCTTGCCAGTTTATCCATTATTTGTGATTTTGTTTGGAAATAATGTGTTGTTGTTATTTTTACTAAATCTTTTTGATGGTGTTTTGATGGCAGGATTAACTCTTTCTATATATGGGTACTTCTATCAGAATGTAAAATATGACATGATAAACCACGTGTCTTTCTTTATGATATTTCAATCAACAGCAATGTTGTTAGGATCAATTATTGGTGGGATAATATCCACCACTCCTAAATTTTGGTATATGGGTTTAGAAGCCTATGGTCTTTTACTTATTTTTGGAATATCCATTTTGTTTAGATTATTTACAATTGGTTTTGTTAATAAAATAGAAGACAAAAACAAAGACGAAATCAACATTCCAAAAAACATAATTTTACAAAGGCCAATAATTTTTGGAGTAACTCAATTTTTAAATTTTACAAAAGCAGAAGGGGAAGTTATACTTCTTGAAATGTATAGAGAAGTGAAAGATTTAAAGAAAGGGTTAAAAAAGGAAGAAAAAACAATAAATAAAAAAATTGATGAACTTACAAACAAAGAAAAAGAACTGTTTAAAAGCATAAATACACAGAAAACGGAAAAATCACAAGAAACAAAGAAAAAGAGAAAAACCAGATAAAGCAAAGTATTTATAAATCTTTTGTTATTATAAATATAATATGCTCCTGTCTAGTTTATTAGCTATATTTATATTTTTTACAAAAAACATTTATACTATTGACGATTTTTGTAAATATAAGGGCGTTAATTTGAGCCTATCTATCAGCCCATATTAAAGAAACATTGTTTAGCGTGAGCTATCGGCAAACAACTTAAAGACAGAAAAGCAAAAACATTACAATCAAAGGTGTAAGGTCATGCCAAAAATAAAAACAGATATAAGTTTAGAAGATGATTATAATTTTGATGATGATATAGATATTAAAACACCAAACGAAGAAGAAGAGGAAGAAGAAAAAGAAATTAAAGTTACTTTTGATACCTCTGATGATGAAGAAGAAGAAACAAAAGGCAAAGGCAAAAGAAAGAAGGTAAAGAAAAGAGCAAGAAAAATAAAAGAAGAAATAAAACATTCTTATATACCTAAACATGAACTAGTTTCAAGCGAAGAATTAGAAAAACTTATTTCTGAACAAAACATAAATCCGGAAAAACTTCCTTTAATCTATATTACAGATCCTGGCATCGCTCACTTAGAGATAAAAGTTGGAGATGTGATTAAGATTACTAGAGTAAACAGAATAATAGGCGAAGTAATCTATTATAGAAGAGTAATTGCTGTATAACGGTTTTTCTTTTTAAAATAAAAATTATGTTGTATTTAACAGAGTGTGAAAGATTATGAAAAATTTAGATAAATGGTCAGTAATTGAGTCATATTATGAGCTGTATAGTCCAGTTCAACAACAAATAAATTCTTTTAATCAGTTTATTGATGAAAAGATTTCAGAGATTGTTGAAGAAAATGGATTTATTAGTTCTACAAATAATGTAGATGTTACATTGTCAAATGTAGAAATCACAAACCCACAAATTGTTGAAGCAGACAGGACAGCAAAATTTAGATTAATGCCAATGGAAGCAAGACTTAGAAATCTAACATACTCTGGTTCTATTTATTTAGATATTAAGCTTTACAGAAAAGGGGTTCTTCAAGATGAGAAAAGAGCATATGTTGGAGAAATACCGATTCTTGTAAAATCAAATAGATGTAACCTTTATGGTTTGTCTCCAGAAGAACTAATAGAGAATGGAGAAGATCCTATGGATAGAGGAGGTTACATGATTGTTAATGGTTCAGAAAAAGCATTAATAACTCAAGAAGTTCTAGCATTTGATAGAATTCTACTTAATGACACAGAAGACGTGATTAATGCTCAAGTAATTTCTGTTAAAGGAGCATTTAAAGGAAAAGTTAGAATCTCAAGAACACAAGATGGATTATTTTCAGTAACATTTCCTTCATCTCCAAGAAAGCTAATGCTTATCGAATTATTAAATGCAATAGGTTATACAAAACCAAGTCAGATTCTAGATCTTTTCCCAAAGGAGCAAATTATTCAAAATGAAGTTCTTCTTAACCTTGACAAAGTGGAACTACAATCAGAGGAAGAGGCATTAGATAAGATTGGAAGATCTGTTGCACCATCTCAAACAAAAACATACAGACTAAGAAGAGCAAAAGAAGTAATCGATTCTTTCTTATTACCACACTTAGGCCAAGAAAAAGACGCAAGAACAATGAAGGCACACTTTCTTGTGGCAATGGCTGTTAAGATTATTGAAAAAGCCTATAACTTAAGAACACAAGCAGACAAAGATCATTATGCTAACAAAAGACTTGAGCTTTCTGGTAAGTTAATGGAAAACCTTTTCAGATTTTCTTTTAAACATTTTACAAAAGATTTAAAATTCCAGATTGACAGAACAATATCAAGACACAGAAAATTAAATATTAATACAGTAATTAGACCAGATGCTATTACTGAAAGAATTATGTTTGCTGTAAGCACAGGTAATTGGATAGGGCAATTAACGGGCGTTAGTAAATATATGTCAAGAGATAATTTCTTGACATCAATTACTGATTTAAGAAGAGTAAAATCAACTTTAGATTCCTCAAGAGAACTTTATGAAGCAAGAGATGTTCACGGAACACACTGGGGAAGACTTTGTCCTATAGAAACACCAGATGGACCTAATTGTGGTCTTGTTAAGAACCTCTCAATGATGGCAAAGATTACAACAGATACAGATCCAGAAGATGTTAAAGGCATATTAAAGAATGAGGGTGTTACCTCTGACTAGAATTATTTTTAAAAGTGAAACAATATGGCAAAATCAAAAGCAAAAATTTATGTTAATGGCGGAATTGTTGGATTTCATGATGATCCAGAAAAATTAAGAGCAGAGTTACTTAAGAAAAGAAGATCTCTTCAGATCGATCCACAAGTAAACATAGCATATAATGAAACAACAAATGAACTTTACATAAACACAGATGCTGGAAGAGTACAAAGATCAGTAATTGTTGTAGAAAAAGGACAATCAAAATTAACACCTGAAATTGTAGAAGACTTAAAATCAAAGAAATTGTCTTGGCAAGATATTCTTTCTAAAGGAATTGTTGAGTTTTTAGATGCTGAAGAAGAGGAAAATGCATATATTGCTTTAACAGAAGAAGAACTAACCCCTGATCACACACATTTAGAAATATCAGGAACTGCAATCTTCAGTATTGTTTCTTCTATGATTCCATTCATTGAGCACAACATGGCTGGTAAAGCAATTCATGGTGCTAAACTTTATAAACAGGCAATTGGTATTCCTGCTTCTAATTATAATTTAAGGTTTGATACTGAAATGCATTGTTTGTATTACCCACAAAAGCCTTTAGTTTATACTAGAACATCAAAGCTTTTACATATGGAAAAAAGGCCAATGATACAGAATGCAATTGTTGCAATTATGCCTTATAAAGGATTTAATATGCTTGATGCTTTTATTATTAATCAGGGTGCGATACAAAGAGCGATGTCAAGATCATCATATTATAGATCATATTCTCAATCTGAAACAAGATATCCTTCTGGACAAACAGACAAGTTTTGTGTTCCAACAGAAGATGCAAGTGGCTATAGAGGGCTTGATGCATATGCTAATCTTGATGAAAACGGAATTGTTAATGTAGAATCAAAAGTATCTGAAGGTGGGGTAGTTATAGGTATGACATCACCTCCAAGATTTGTAGAAGAGGTTTCTGAGTTTGGCGTTGTTACAGAAGAAAGAAGAGATACTTCTGTTTGTGCAAGAAAACATCTAAAAGGCTATGTTGATAGAGTTATGCTTTCAGAAACAATTTCTGGAACAAAGTTATGTAAGGTAAGAGTAAGAACATATCTTGAACCACAAGTTGGAGATAAATTTACTTCACATCACGCACAGAAAGGCGTTGTTGGTGCAGTAATCAAGGAAGAGGATATGCCATTTACAAGTCAAGGAATAAAGCCAGACTTTATTTTAAATCCACACTCTATTCCTTCAAGAATGACTCTTGGTCATTTGTTTGAAAGTATTGCAGGAAAAACAGTTGCTACAAGTGGAAAATCAATTGATGGAACCCCTTTCTATAATGACAAAGATGAAGTTTTCAAAATGTTACAAGCGTATGGGTTTAGACCAGATGGTAAAGAAACATTTTATGATGGTAAGACAGGAGAGAAAATAGAGATGCCAATATTTGTTGGGCCTCTTGGTTTTGAGAGATTACAAACACACTTAATTGTTAATAGAATACAAGCAAGAGATAAAGGACCTGTACAGTTATTAACAAGACAACCAACTGAAGGAAAGCAAAAAGGTGGAGGACTAAGATTCGGTGAAATGGAAGGCGAAGCTTTGGTTGCTCACGGTGCAGCAATGACTCTTCAGGAAAAATTAATGGATGATGCAGATGAGATGAATATCATGGTGTGTGAAGACTGTGGTATCCCTGCTGTTGATGATAAGATAAGAAACAAGAAATTTTGTCCAATATGTAATGGAACAAATGTACACCAAGTAAAAATAAGTTATGGTTTCAAGCTTTTGCTTGATGAACTAAAAGCAATGGGAGTATATCCAAAGTTAAATATTGGAGATAAAATAGACTAGAGTATTTAAAAGGTAGATAAGATGAATACATCAAAGAAAATTAAAAGCATTGAGTTTGGAGTTTTAAGTCCAGAGATGATCAGAAAGATGTCTGCTGTAGAGATAACAAGAGCAGATACCTATGATAAAGATGGCTATCCAATTGAAAGAGGGCTTATGGATCCTCATCTTGGAATCATTTCCCCTGGACTAAGATGTAAAACCTGTGGCCAAACAATGAAAGGCTGTCCAGGTCACTTTGGTTCTTTAGAACTGATTAGGCCAGTAATCCATCCAAAGTTTGGTGATAAGCTATATAATATTCTTGCTTCAACTTGTCAAGAATGTGGAAGAATACTTCTGGAAGAAGAAGAAATAAACGAGTTAATGCTAATCTCTGAAGATACAGACAAATGTGTAAAAGAAATATTAAATAGAGTAAAGGGAGAAAAGAAATGCCCACATTGTAAAGCTCAAGTAAATAAAATTGTTTTAGATAAACCAACAAATTTTTTCAAAAACGGGGATAGGATATATCCTTCTGAGATTTTAGAATGGTTAGTTAAGATTCCAGATAAGGATCTGTTCTTGTATGGTTATTCAAATAAGCTAAAACCACAATGGTTTATAGTTTCTGTTTTGCCAATATCTCCTGTTTCAATTAGACCATCTTTGTCTTTAGAAAACGTTATAACTTCTGAAGATGATTTGACACATAAATTGCTTGACATTGTAAGAATTAATATTAGGTTACAAGAAAATATTAATGCAGGAGCACCACAAATAATTATTGAAGACCTTTGGGATCTTTTACAATATAATATTACAACATATATTGACAATAACACAGCAGGAGTTCCACCAGCAAAGCAAAGATCAGGAAGACCATTAAAAACAATTGCACAAAGACTAAAAGGAAAGAAAGGAAGATTTAGATTTAATCTTATTGGTAAAAGAGTAAATGCTTCTGCTCGTTCAACAATTACACCTTGTGTTGATATTAAGTTTAATGAACTTGGAATACCTGAACAAGTTGCAAATACTTTGACTGTTCCAGAAAGAGTAACTGCTTGGAATAAAGATAGATTAAAGGACTATATACTTAAAGATAAAGTTTCATACCTTTTAACAGAGAAAGGATTAAGAAAAATTGTTACACCTGAGAACAAAGAAGAAATTGCTGAACAATTAACTGAAGGAATGACAATTAAAAGAAAACTACAAGATGGAGATGTTGTTATCTTTAATAGACAGCCAACACTTCATAGAGTTTCAATGATGGGGCACTATGCTAAGATTCTTCCAGGAAGAACCTTTAGACTAAACCCTATATCTTGTGATCCATATAACGCTGACTTCGATGGTGATGATATGAATCTTCATGTTCCACAAAGTGAAGAGTCATATACTGAAGTCAAGGAGCTTATGATTGCTGATAAACACGTAATTAGCATCAGAACAGGAAAACCAGTTATTGCTCCTGATCATGATCTAATATCTGGTGCTTATCTTTTAACAAGAGAAAAAACAGAATTTACAAAAAAACAAGCAATGGAGTTATTATATGCTATTGGAATAACAGAGCTTCCACCAGCAGATAGAGGAAGGGGTTGTTATTCAGGTAAATTAATATTTAGTCAGATTTTACCAAAAGGTCTAAATGTTGAATATAAGAATAAACTTTGTGGCATAGTCTCTAAAGCAAAAGAATGTAAAAGATGTAAAAAAGAAAAATGTCCTTATGATTGTTATCTAAAGATAGAAAAAGGGAAAATTATTTCCGGAGTTATGGATGAAAAAATGGATATGCACAAAGGTTTGATAGAAACAATCTATAGATATTATGGTGCAGAAGAACTTGCGGATTTCTATTATAAGTTTTCAAAACTTGTATTTTTAAATATTGCAAAACAAGGTTTAACAGTTGCTCTTGATGAGTATAAAGCAAGTGATGAATTACAAAAAGATATAAAAGCAAAAATAAAAGGAATGGTTGCTAGTTCAAATTCAATAGTTAAGAAATTTGAAGACAGAAGCTTACCATTGATACCTGGAAAGAACCTTGAAGAAACTTTTGAAAATGAGATTTTAAGGGTAACAGGAGATATGAAAGATAAGATTTCTGATAAAATATTGGAAATAAAGCTTGATGAATTGTTTTCTAAAGTAAAGGAATCAAACAATAACACCGCACTTGTTGCAAGTATTGGCGGAAGTCGTGGAAGAATATTAAATGTTGTAAATATGCTTGGACTTTGGGGGCAGGTAACTGTTAGAACAGGAAGACCAAAAGCAGGCTTTTCTGAAAGGCTATTAAGTTCAAGTCCAAAAGGCAGTAACCAAGTAATGGATTACGGATTTGTTCAAAGTAATTTCTTTGATGGTATGAGTCCAAGAGAATATTTTTGTCACGCTATAGGTGGTAGACAAGGTGAAATTGACACTGGTGTTGCAACAAAAGTATCTGGTTATCTTTATAGAAGATTGTCAAATGCTTTAAAGGATCTTGTTGTTAATGATGAGTTAAAGGTTACCACTGCTGATGGACAAGTAATACAGTTTATGTATGGAGAAGACGGTTTATCTCCTGAAAAAGCATATCTTGGAAAGAACATTAATTTCTTTAATGAATAAATAATAAAAAAGTGATAATATGAAAGCATTACCAATTGCAATTGTAGAAAAAGTAGAAAAATATTCCTCAATGAAAAAACTAAGCAATGATAAGAAGAAAAAACTTCTTGATGTTGTTACAAAAAAATATAATGATGGCTTAGTTGTTCCAGGAGATGCAGTAGGATTAATTGCTGCACAGTCAATTGGTGAGCCAGGAACGCAGCTAACACTTAGAACAAAGCACTATGCTGGTTCTTTAGAAGTTTCTGTTGGTCAGGGAATACAAAGAGTTATTGAAATTGTTGATGCTAGGTCACAAGCAAGATATCCGTCAATGAAGATATATTTAGATAGAAATATATTAAAGAGAGAAAAAGATGTTGATGATTTTTGTAAAAACCTAGTGGATGTCAAAGTTGGAGATGTTGGTTTTTTTGCAGAAGATTTTAATGAAAGATTAGTTTCATTTAAATTTGATTCTGAGAAGGCAGGCATCTTGGGAGTAAATCAAGAAGATGTAATGGAGAGCATCTATGCGAAAATAGAAGATACTTACGATTCTAAAAGATTTACAAATAATAAACAACAGATAAATTTCCACTTTTCTAATAAAACCCCATTATATAATATTAGAAAAGCAATATTAAAATGGAACAAAATACCAATATATGGTGTTAAAGGAATAGAAAAAGCAGTTGTAATTGAAGAGAATGGAGAAAAACTAATACAAACAAAAGGTTCAAACCTTAAAGAAGTTTTAAAAACAGAAGGAGTAGATACTTTTAGAACAAAGACAAACGATATCTTTGAAATATACAAGGCATTTGGTGTAGAGGCTGCAAGAGAAGCAATAGTTAGAGAATTAAAAAACACATTTGATGTTAATGGTATTGTTGTTAATATTAGACATATTTACATATTAGCAGATTTGATGACTTCTTCAGGTGTAATACAAGGAGTTGTAAGAACTGGAATTACAGGCAAGAAGAAAAGTCCATTTGCTAGAGCTGCATTTGAAGAGACGATTAAACATATTATTTCTGCTGCATTTAATGGCGAAGTTGAAGGCCTTGTTGGTATTACTGAAAACATAATTGTTGGCCAGCCAATTTCAGCAGGAACAGGAAAGGTCAGATTGACTTTAGATGCTAAAGGCCTTGAAAAGATGATAAAAGCTAAGGCAATGCAGGATAAGAAAAAAGAGGAGTAGTTTATAATATTTTTGTAGCTAAAATATATACTGTTTTAGATATTAAAAAGATGCGCAAGACAAAGTAAATTAAAAAGGAAAGTGAACAAAATATGAATTGGACAAGATTCAATCAAGAATTGAGAAATACAATAGATACTGGTAAAATAATTTATGGTAGTAATAAAGCAAAGAAAGAATGTTTAATTGGAGAACCAAAATTAATAATTATTAGTTCTACAATTAATAAATCAGATGAGGACTTATTCAAGTACTATACAAAGCTTTTAAAAATACCAGTAATTGAATATCCTGAAGGAAGCATAGAACTTGGTTCTGTATGTGGAAAACCTTTCTCTATTTCAGTTATTGCAATAATAAATGAAGGAAAATCTTCAATCTTAGAAGTAATTAATGAGAAAGATTCAGGTACAAAGGAAGATAAGAAATTAATTGCAAAGAAAGCAAAGAAAGAAGAGAAAAAATTAGCTAAGAAAGAGAAAAAATCAAAGAAAGACTCTGATGATGACTATTCAGAAGATGAATTAAAATTAAAGAAAAAAAGAGATGCTAAAAAAGCAGCAAAAGGAACAAAAGTCAAATCAGAAACTGAAGAGACAAAAGAAGAAGATGAAATTCCAATCTTAGAGGATAAGATGTTTAAGGATATCATCAAAATAAAGAAAAAATAATTAAGGTGAAATATTATGGCAAATGGAGAATTTTCAGCAAGAAAATTAATAAAGGATAGAAAGAAATGGGTTAAGAAAGATCCTAGAAACAAAAGAAAATTAAAAGTTGATAAAAAGGAAGGGCTAATGAGAGGAGCGCCTCAAGCAAGAGGAATTGTTCTTGATAAAAAAGGGGTTACAGCTAGACAGCCAAACTCTGGTATTAGAAAATGTGTAAGAGTTCAGCTGATAAAAAACGGAAAAGAACTTACTGCATTTGCTCCAAAAGACAAAGCAATCAAGTATATTGATGCTCACGACCAAGTAACGGTTGAAGGAATTGGTGGAAGAAAAGGCGGACCAATTGGTGATCTTTGGGGTGTGAGATATAAGGTTGTTAAGGTAAATGACCAATCACTTGAAATGTTAAGAAAAGGTAAGAAAGAAAAGACTAAGAGATAGATAGGGTGTTAAAAATGAAATTATTTGATAAATGGGAAACAAAAGGAATAAACTTCAAAGATGCAGGTCTTGCTAAATATATGAATTTAGAAGACAAAGTTATACCACATTCATTTGGTGCAACAAACAAAGAAGCTTCTAGAAAAACAAAAATCAATATTGTTGAAAGATTAGTTAACAAGATGATGAGATCTGGACAAGGAAAGAAAAAGCTTTCTGGCAAGTTTGTAAGACACAGAATGGGTTGTGGAAAGAAAGAGCAGATATTAAAAACTGTTGAAGCTGCGTTTGAGCATATTCATAAGGTTACAAAGGAAAATCCTATTCAAGTTCTTGTAACTGCAATTGAATATTCTGCACCAAGAGAAGATATCACAAAGCTTCAGAAAGGAGATATAACTTACACACAATCAGTTGATTTGTCTCCAATCAAAAGACTAGATGAGGCTTTAAAAAATATAGCTCTTGCTGCTTTCAAGAACACATATAAAAGTAAGAAAGATATTGCTACTGCTTTAGCAGAAGAAATAATCGATGCGTCAAAAAATGACCCAAAAAGCTTTTCTGTAAAAAGAAAAGATGAAATTGAAAGAATTGCACAAGGTTCTAGATAAATAAAAAAGAACCTTGCTTTGTTTTTCTTTTTTAATTTAAAAATCAATGATTTATACTTATATAAACTAAAAATGGAGAATTTAATATGGGACGAAAAGAAATTGTTGCAGAACTTGCACAAAAATTAATGAGTAATACAAAGAACATTAGAAATATTGCTATTATTGCTCACATTGATCATGGGAAATCAACTTTAACTGATAATCTTGTAGCAACAGCTGGACTTATTTCTAAAGAGTTAGCTGGTCAACAAGTATATATGGATTCTTATGTTCTAGAACAGGAAAGAGGAATCACAATAAATTCATCAAATGTTTCTGTTCCTTGTGAAATCAATGGAGAGAAATTTCTTGTAAATATTATTGACACGCCTGGACACGTTGACTTTGGTGGAGATGTTATTAGGGCAATGAGGGCTGTTGATGGTGCTGTCTTGGTTGTTGATGCTGTTGAGGGGGTTATGCCACAAACAGAAACTGTTTTAAGACAAGCATTAAGAGAAAGAGTAAAACCTGTTCTATTTATTAATAAAGTTGATAGATTAATAACTGAAATGAATGTTGCACCAGAAGATATGCAAAAAAGATTCATAAAGGTTGTAATGGATATTAATAATCTTATAGCAAAGAATGCACCAAAAGAATTTGCACAAGAATGGCAAGTTAATATCAAAGATGGTTCTGTTTGTTTTGGTTCTGGATATCATAACTGGGCTTTATCAGTTCCAGCAATGACAAAATACAATATGAAGTTTAGTGATATTGTAAATTATTGTAAAAACGAAAAACAAAAAGAACTTGCACAAAAGATTCCTGTAAGCGAAGTATTCTTAGAGATGGTTGCACAACACCTTCCAAACCCTATTCAATCACAAAAATATAGAATTCCAATAATTTGGGGTGGAGATATGGAATCTGTAGAAGGAAAAGCAATGGCTGAATGTAATCACTCAGAAGAAAATATTGCAATGATGGTTACAGATGTTGTTCTTGATAAGCATGCTGGAGACGTTGCATCTGGAAGAGTGTATATGGGGACAATAAAAAAAGGGATGGATTTGAATGTTGTCGGCACAGATAAAACAGCAAAAGTTCAGCAAGTAGGTATATACTTAGGTCCTGAAAGAGTAATATTAGATGAAGTTGTTGCTGGTAATATTGTTTGTGTTATAGGTATGAAAGAAGTTTATGCTGGCCAAACATTATCAAATAAAGAAATAAAAACATTTGAAAGCTTTATGTCTGATGTTGAACCAGTAATGACAGTTTCAATTGAAGCGAAGAATAGTAAAGATCTTCCAAAATTAATTGAAGTTGTTCATAACATAACAAAGGAAGATCCAAATATTAGAGCTGAACTAAATCAAGAAACTGGAGAACACTTAATTTCTGGTATGGGAGAGCTTCACTTGGAAATAACTCAATATAAGATTGAGAAAGATAATAATATTCCAATAACTGTAAGTCCTCCAATTGTTTTATATTATGAAACAATACAAAAGGAATCATTAACAGTAGAAGGAAAATCTCCAAACAAGCATAACAAGTTTAAAATTTCTGTTGAGCCAATTGAACCAGAGATGCTAGCAAAGATTAAAGCAATGAGATTTGATGGCAGAATCAGAATTAATAAGGATGTTGAAATACAAAATAAACTTGTAGATGCAGGGTTTACAAAAGACGAATCTAAAAATATCTGGGCAGTGCATAATAACTGTATCTTGATTAATAGGACAAAAGGTATTCAAAATCTTTTCGAAACTAGAGAACTTATAATTGATGCTTTTATGGATGCAACAAAAGAAGGGCCTGTTGCAAAAGAAAAGGTTTCTGGAATTATTGTTAATCTAGAAGATGCAACTCTTCACGAAGATGCAATACACAGAGGTCCTGCTCAAGTTCTTCCTGCAATTACAAGAGCAATTTGGGCTTGTATTCTTTCAGCAGACTATACATTGTTTGAGCCAAAGCAAAAGCTTTCAGTTTCTGTTCCTCAAGATTTCATGGGCGCAGTAAACAGGGTTTTGTCTAGTAGAAGAGCACAGATAGAAAAAATAGATATGGAAGGCGACTCTTGTATCATTATTGGAATAATTCCTGTTAAGTCATTGATAGGATTAAGTCAAGATATGAGAGGAGAAACTCAAGGTAGGGCAATCTGGACAGCTGAATATGCAGGTTATGAAAAGATACCAAAATCAATTCTTAACTCAACCATAACAGAGATAAGAACAAGAAAAGGCTTAGAACCAGAGCCAAAGCCTGCAGAGTTTTTCATGGATTAAAGTCATTTTTGACTTTAAGATGCAGAGAAATATTTTATTTTTCTTATGGATTAAAGTCATTTTTGACTTTAAGATGCAGAAAAATATTTTATTTTTCTAGTGGATTAAAGCTTTGCTTTATCCTAGAAAAATTTTATTTTATTTTAATTTTTTCTAAACAACGGATTTTCAATTATTCACTATTTCTTGGACAACACACAATTTCTTGGACTATTTGTTTTTCACTAACTCCTGTTAAGCCAAACATCTATTCTTTCAGCAACCCCTGTGAAAAATCAATTCAAAAACACTCTTTAAATCTTGGACAACCCAAAATAATTAGGTTTATAAATCTATTCCATATATAAATAGATAATTTTAATATTAACATTAAAAGGGGGGAAAGAAAATGGCAGCAAAGAAAAAGAAAGCAGCAGCAAAGAAACCTGCAGCAAAAAAGAAGAAATAAATTAATCAACTAGAAAGTAAAAAAGGATGATTTTAATTTTTGCTTTTTTTACTTTCATTTCTATTTTTTTAAAAATCACAAAAACAACTTTTTTAAAAGATTTTTCTTCTAATATATAATTATGATAAAACGAATTTTAGTGCTTGCAAGTCAAAGAAAGAAATCACAAGAGGCAATAGTATTTTTCTCTAAATATCCAAGCAAATATAAAATATCTGGTCTAATGTGTAGTGATGAGAAAAAACTAGATTTTTTTAAAAAACAAATTAAAGAAATAAGGCCAGATATTGTTTTTTTCCCGACAAAAGATGGTGCTGAGCAAATAATTGAAGAATTAAATATTAGGTGTTTTTATGATTACACACAATATAATCAATTTCTAAAAGCAAGCAATTGTGACTTGGTTATTTCTGATCTGGTAGGAATAGATTCAATAAAATTAATTTTAGCAACAATTGGAGAATATAAAGATCTTTGCCTATTAAATCTTGAACCTATAATATACTCAGGGAAAATAATCATTAATGAAGTAAAAAACAAAGGAGTGAAAATACAATTCGTAACTCATCAGTTCTTTTCTTTTGAACAATTTCAAAAACACAATAAAGAATCAATAAACAAAGTGATACTTACAGATTTTGAAAGTAAATATGAAAAGGAAAATCTGGATAATTACACATACCCTTCAGGGCCATTGTCAGAATTTAAGAAAATACTGTATTTTAAGAATAAAATGTGGCTTGCAAGGCACTTAATTGCTTTTAGTTATTTTTACAATCTAGATTTAGAAAAATTTGAATTTTATAAATCAAACACACCCTCATTAAGCTTAATATTTAAATTGAATAATGGATGTACTATTTTTAATATTGCAAACAACAATAAAGAATTAATATACAATCATTATTTTATTGATAATCTCAAAACACAAAATTCAAATTTAGACAAAGTAATAGATATTAAATTACAAAAGATTTTAGACAAAGAAATTAAATCATTAGATTTAGCAACAAAAGCATTGCTTAAAGGTGGCACATATCCGTTACTTTATCAAATGGCTTATGATCTTTCTGCCGAGGCCATATACTATAATAGAACAAAAGACAAAAATTTATTCTTTAAACTATTTGAAGATTTACTTAAAGATAAAACATACTATTCTAAGAACATTAATATTCAGACAATATTTGCCATACATCAGAAATTAAAAACAAAAATAGAAACAGTATATCTTAAGAAAACAAAAGAAAAACCAAAGAAGATTTCTAAAAAGTAATTTCTTTTAGCTTGTCATCTAAAACCAAAAAAGAATTGCTTTTTATTTTTGCAAGTTTCAATAGCTCTTTTAGTTTTTGCTTATCTGTAATTTGCTTTAATGCATAATCAGGAATAACATGTCCAAAGCAATATTTGTTTTTAGAATTTAAAGTCAAGTGATTGAATCTTGTACAATAATGTGAACCACCAAAGCCAACCACTTCTATCCAGTTATTTTCTTGTTTTATTTTTTCTTTATCATATTCAGAAATTATTTTAATTAATTCTTTAGAAACAAACACAGATGCTGTTTTGTCTTGCCAGGCCTTTTCATTTGATCCAATCTCTAAAAATATTGTGCTTTTTTCAAGATATGGTCCGTGATGTGTTGCTTCTTGCTTAATTTCATATTCTAGTGTTTTTGGCTTGTTATTATGTAAATCCAAAAGCAAAGAGCGAATCAAAATTGCATCTGTTTTTACAAGCTTTTCATCAAGACCACCAAGCTCTGCTTTTCCCCAGTTGCCTACTGAATGAGCAGTAATTGAACGAGGTTTTTGATCTCCAAGTGTGGAGTGCCTAGAAAGAAAGATAATCTGTTCAAATATAATGTTTGCTTTTTTTTCGATTTCTAAAATATCTTTGTCACTCATATATAGGTGTGTTTTTTCAGTCAAAGCCAGAAATATTTTGTTTTTTCTATCCAAAACCCAAAGATTATCTTCTAATTTTTCAAATCCAAAGTTTGGTGTGGTTAGAGTTTCAAAGAAATTAATGGCTGCAAGATCGGTTTTTGAACAAATAAGCAAGATATTCATATAAATCAGTATTTTTTGTCTATACATAATTATTTATAGAAACAATTTATAAACATTTTACTAGTTATTATATTTTGTGATCTGAAATGAACAACACGAAATTCTTAGATATTGTTATTTGCGGTCCTGACATGTCTGGAACAAGCACACAAATTTCTGATTTTATAAATTATTTTAAAGAAAAAGGCAAAATAATAAGAGATATTCGCGGAACAGAAATGGACTTGTTGTTTCATGCAGAAGTTTTTGAGAAATACAATAAGAATTTTATGTCTTTAAAGGAGTTTCTAGATTCTGATAACTTTTCAAAAGATGAAAAAAATAATCTTCTTCTAGAGATTTATTCTCTTCTTTCTGGTTATAAAAAGTCATCTGATCTTTTGGTTGCGTCTTTTAAAAAAAATAAGATAACAACATATATAGACCCTAACTCAGCAGATGTCTGGATAATTGAAGAACCAACAAGAAGAGGAGCTGGGCAAGTAAACAGGGTAATTGAGCAGAATAGAAGCCTATTTGATTTTAAAGAAACAATTGATGGGTATTCTGCAGCTCTTGTTCATCAGGCATACAGAATTGACGAGTTTTATAGAATAAGAAAAATTTTAAGAGACAATAATAAAATAATTATTAGAAGCAGAAGCGAAGAATCTGCTTGTTATCAAGTTTATGATAAGAAAAACAACCAGAAAGGAATAAAACTAAAAGAATATCTTTCTCTTCCAGGTCATAAAGTAGCCTTTGGGTTTCCTCCAACACATTTGTTTGTGGTTTGTGGGCCGATATCCTGGAAAAAAGAAAAATATCTTAAATTAAAAGAAGAAAGAAGTAATGGAAGAATACTTGATGATCATGAACTAAATTCAGATTATCAATTGTTTGTTAACAAAAGATATGCTGGTGTTTGGCTTGACAAGCTTTATCAAGAGGGCTGTAGGCTAAATAGTTCAGGGTATTTGCCAGTAATCTATAGATTTAATATTTATGATTCAAAAGAGAAAGTCAGGAAAAAAATGTATGAAAAGCTTGATGAAATACTTAAATAAGATTTATCATGACAACAATTTTAGAGCTTATAAAAAAAGAAAAAAATAGACAGCAAGAAACAGTAGAGATGATTGCTTCAGAAAATATTTGTTCTAAAGAGATAAGAGAAGCATGTGGCTCTGTTCTTACAAACAAATATGCAGAGGGCTATCCTGGTAAAAGATATTATTCTGGTTGTGAGGTAGTTGATGAGATAGAAGACTATGCCAGAGAGAAAGCAAAAGAGCTTTTTAATTGTAAATATTCTAATGTTCAGCCTCATTCTGGATCAAGTGCAAACCTTATTGCTTATTTTTCTCTTCTTGAAAAAGGAGACAATATATTAGGAATGTCTCTTGATAGTGGAGGGCATTTGACACATGGCTTTAAACTAAATTTTTCAGGAAGACTTTTTGAAAGCTATAGCTATGGAACAGATGACAATGGCTTTCTTGATTATGACGAGATTGAAAGACTTGCAAGGACCAAAAAACCAAAAATGATAGTTTGTGGTGCTTCTGCTTATCCTCGTAAGATTGATTTTGAAAGATTTAGAGAAATTTCAGATTCTGTTGGTGCATATCTTATGGCAGACATGGCACACATTGCTGGTCTTGTCGCAACAAAGCTTCACGAATCGCCTTTGCCTTATGCAGATATCGTAACATCAACTACTCACAAGACCTTAAGAGGCCCAAGAGGTGGACTAATTTTAACAGACAATGAGGAAATTGGTGGTAAAATTAGCAAAAATAATTTTCCTGGTTTTCAAGGCGGTCCATTAGAGCACATAATTGCAGGAAAGGCAATTTGTTTTGAAGAGGCCTTAAGACCAGATTTTAAAATTTATCAAGAGCAGGTTCTTAGGAATTCAAAAACTCTGGCAGAAGAGCTTCAAAAATACGGTTTTAAGCTAGTAACAGATGGAACAGATAATCATCTAATCCTTGTAGACCTCAGAAACAAAAACATTACTGGAAAGGTTGCTCAAGAGGTATTAGAAGAAATAAATATTTCAATTAATAAAAATGCAATACCAAAAGACCCGCAAAAGCCATTTATAACATCTGGTATCAGGATAGGAACGCCAGCAATAACAACTCGTGGTTTTAAAGAACAGCAAATAAAAGTAATAGCAGACTATATTAACCAAGTAATCTGTGAGCCAGAAAACCAAAAACTAAAATCAAATCTAAAAGGCAAAATTATAGAGATGTTAAAAGAATATCCAATAGATAATATATAGATAATTAAAAAACAGGTGAAAAATATGGATGAATTTAAAAGAAAAATAAAATTGTTAGATGATATAGTTTATGAAGTTATAGAAAAAGAAAATATCCCTTGTTCTATTTCAACAGAAAACTTTGCAGAAGCTCATTGTAGAACTGTTGCAAGACTTAGCCAAAGTGCAAAGTCTTTTGAGCAGATTGTTAGAGAAATATTAAATGAAGAAGGATTTAACAGAGAAAAGATAGGTAACTTTCATAAAAGCATTACTCTTGGTGTTGCTCACCATTCTATTGAACAACATGGTAATGTTACTCTTTGTTTTGAGAACACAAGCATGATTGCAACAAACAAATATTGTGAAAATAAAAGACTTGCAGCATACTTGGAAAAATCAACAAGATATCAGGACTTTTCTAAACCGTGCTATATTATTCCTAAGGAACTTGATGGCAAGCCTGAACTGAAAAAAGAATATATTGAGACAATGGATTATCTTTTTGAAGTGTATTCCAAGATTCTTCCAAAAATAATAAATGAAATAAAAAATGAATTTTCAAAAAGAAACATTGTTGTAGAAGAAAAACTAATAAAAAAGAAAGCCTTTGATTCTGCAAGATATATTCTACCTGCAAGTGCATATACTAATTTTGCAATGACTACAAATTCTCAAGTTTTTAGATCCTTAATTGTTGATCTTTTTACAAGTAATATTAAGGAATTTAATGAGATTGGAGAAGAAATGCAAAAAAAACTTGAAAAAGTCTATCCAACACTTCTTGAAAAAAGCACATGTATATTTGATAAAAAAAGAGAAGAAATAAAAAACACATCAAACACTATCACTCCTTTGATTTTTGGCAATAAAAAAAACATAAAAATAGATGATCTTATTTTTGAAAATATAGAAAGCCAAGTTAAGATTATTGGACACACAGATAATTCAGATAAGCTATTAGTTTATAACTATCTTCTTGATAATGGACACACCGTAGAATATAAAAACGAAGAAGTTTATCTTAATTCTCAGAAATTAACACAAGAGAAAATAGACAAATATATAAAACAAGCCTTTGAATATGATTGTACAGGCTATCGCCCACACAGAGCAACAGAACTTGCAAATTATAATTTTGAAGGAATTATTGACTTTGGAGCATGGAGAGATCTTCATAGAAACAGGATGCTAACATGGATTAGTAGTTTTATTTCTCCAGAATATGGATTTGCAATTCCTATTTTTTTGCCAAAAGATGCAGAAGGAGAATATATCTCTGGTTTAAATAAAGCATATGGCTTGTGGATTAAACTTCTTAAAAATGGATTTAGTAAAGAATTTTGCCAATGTGTTTGTCCACTTGGAACTAATGCAAAGATATTGTATACAATAAATGCTAGAGAGATGGATCATGTTTCAAAAACAAGAACAACAGAACATGCTCATTTCTCATATAGATTGTTTGTGCATTATTGTGTAGAGGAAATAAAGAAGAAAACACCAAATATTGGAAATAATTTAAAAGATTATTATGACGATCCAATATCTTCAATACATTAAGGATGTGAAAAAATGATAATAGGCATAACTGGTTTTTTAGCTTGTGGAAAAGGGGCAGTTTCTGATATCTTAAAACAAAAAGGATTTATTGTTTATTCTTGTTCTGATGAGATTAGAGAAGAATGCAGAAAAAACAATATAGAGCTAACAAGAGAAAACCTTCAAAAGGTAGGCAATGAGCTTAGAGAAAAGTTTGGGCCAAATGTCCTTGCAAAAAGGCTAGTTGATAGAATAAAAAGAGAAGGTCTTGATAAAAACTATGTGGTTGAATCAATTAGGACATCTGGAGAAATTGAGGAACTAAAGAAACTTCCTAAATTTTCTTTGGTGTTTATAGATGCAGAGGCGATGACAAGGTATGAGCGAGCAAAAAAAAGACTAAGAGAAAAAGAACAGATATCTTCTTTTGATGAGTTTATGGCTTCAGAAAAGAAAGAACTCACAAGTAATGATCCAAATTCTCAAAATTTAGAAAAATGTAAGGTTTTAGCAGAATTTACAATAGACAATAATGGAACTTTAGAAGACTTAGAAAAGAAAGTAGATGATTTGCTTTTAAAGATACAAATAAAAAACAGGAACAAACCATCATGGGATGAATATTTCTTAAAGATTGCAGAAGTTGTTTCTTTAAGAGGGAATTGTTTATCAGCAATGATTGGTTCAGTTATTGTTAAAGACAATGTTATAAAATCAACAGGCTATGCAGGTGCACCAAGGGGTACAAAAGATTGTTTTGAGAAAGGTTATTGTCTTAGACGAAAATTAAACATCCCTTCTGGTCAGCAATATGAACTTTGCGTAAGTGTTCATGGTGAGCAAAACGCAATAATTAATGCAGCAAGAGAAGGAGTTTCCATTGTTGGTGGAACAATATACATATTTGGCAAAAAAACACATCTAGGTATAGAAAAACTCGTTGATGCTTTTCCTTGCTTTATTTGTAAAAAGATGATAATAAATGCAGGACTAAAAAGAGTTGTGTGCTCAACAGCAGATGGTAAATACATGTGTTTTAATGTTGAAGATTGGGTAGAAGATTGGAAGAAAAAAGACATCATAGATGATACTCAAAAATACGGAGCAAAATAAAAATGAAATCAACAAAACTATCAACCACAAAGATAAAACAAGTAATTTTAAAGATAGTAAAAGAACTAGATAAAAATCAGATTGATTATTTTATAACTGGCGGAACTGCCCTTTTACTTAAAGGAATTATTAAAGAAACAAAAGATGTTGATTTTTTTGTAAATTACAAAGACTTTACAAAATTAAAAAAAATATTTGCAGAATATATTGTGCCTTCTGAAAAAAAAGAAAAAAATTATTTAAATTTAATTATTTCAGAAACAGATGTTGAATTTGTAGGAATTAGTCCAATATATAATAAAGAATCCTATTTATTTTTGAAAAATAAAGATTATGACACTATAAAAATACAAAATCACAAAGTAAATATCAGTTCTTTGTTAGCCCTACTAGAATGCTATAAATTTGCATATAATAAATATAAAAAAGAAAAACATCTTAAAAAAATAGAACTTATTAAAAGGTATTTAGAATATGAAAAGATAAGCAAACAATTCAAAAGCAAACAAATAAATAAAAAGATATATAAATAGATGTGTATATAATATACATATGGAATACACACGAAATACACAAGATAATTTTATTCACGCAAGAGTGAAATTAACAGATTATACAAATAGAGTGCTTGGTGTGATTAAGGCAAAATATAATTTAACTGATAAAAGCGAAGCTCTAAATAAGTTTGTAGAAATCTATGGTGTTTCAGAAGTTGAGCCAGAGATTGATTCAAAATATCTAGAAAAGATAAGCAAACTAGAATCAGATCATCTAAAGAAATATGGTCTAAAGAAAATGAGCAAAAAAGAACTAGATAAGCTTTTTAATAAATAATTCGCACTGGACATCTACCCTCAAAAAGCATATAAAGTAGTAAATTCATAATTCTATTGAATTTTATGACATTTACATTCGAATTTACAGACAATTTAAAGAAAATTATTGCAAAGCTTAATAAAAAAGATAAAAAGCTAGCAGAAGAGTTATATAGAAAGATTAGAGAAATAATCAATTCTGATGAAATTAATATAGAACATTATAAAAATTTAAAATATGATTATTCAGATAAAAAAAGAGTGCATATAAGAAACAATTTTGTTCTGTTATTTTCTGTAAAAAAAGAAAAGAATCACATTATATTTCTTGATTTTGAACATAGAGATAATGTTTATAAAAGAAAATAATTTAAGATAACATTTATAATTTCTTTTGTCTATTGTATTATTATAAATGGTGATTTAAAAAGATGATTGGAATAAATACTAGAACTTTCCCGTATAGATTAGATTCTAAAAGTAAAGAGCCTTTAGAATTTTATATAAAATTGACAAATGGCCAGAATAAAAGACTGCTAAGTATTGATATAGTTATAGATGAAGACATAAGTTTTAATTCTGTTAAACCTGTAAATACAGACTACAAAAGAATTGGAGAGTTTGGTCCAGGGCAAGTAAAAGAACTAAGATATCATATTTTTCCTGTGGCAGGCACATACCCAGGAACCAAAAAAATAAAAATAAGAGTTGGAGAACATAATAACGATTATAATGTCATAGATGATAAAACAGAAACAATTGTTACAATAAAAGTCATCTAATCTAAAAAATCATTTTCCTTATTTGAAATCTACAATTTTCTTTTGCTTAGAAGTATAGTCAGAGATATGAAGCTCATAATCAATTACAAAATCTATAAACTCTTCTTTTGCTTTTAGATATATTTTATACATTTTTTCTGTATGTTTCTTTTTAATAGAAATATCAGGGTTTAATAGTGCTTTATAATCATACCCTAATTTTTGATGTTTAGATAGCCTTGCAATTTTAAAAGGAACATTAAGAATAGATAGCTTTGTTTTATATTTTTCTTTTCTGTATCTAGCATTTACTATTTTCTTAATTATAAATCTATTTACTAAATCATAGAAAATTAAGCTGTTTATTGATAATTTAATTCTTTTTTTAAATGTATCATAATCTTTTGGATAATATTTTTTAACACAAGTTCTAATCAGCTTTAAAGGATATCTTGGGGTAGGTATTTTTTGATTTTTAAATTTAGTGTCTAGATAATATTCTGAAACCAGATGTTTTACATTATTCCCTAGTTCAGTACTATTAATATAATCATGAATATGTTTATCAAGAATAAAATGAGATATAAAGCCTATGGCAAAAAGTTTTTCTGGTTTGTTTTTTGCTTTCTCCAGCACTAATTTTGCAAAACTATAATCCTCATCCATAGTTTCATGCACAAATTTACTAAAATTTGGTTTTTTAGTTATGCTTCTAAGGCCAGTAATATAATAGACATCTGGATAAGTAGCACCCTGTAATAGATATCTCAAATCAGATTTTGAGAAAAGTTTTGGATTTTCTTTAACAATATCCCTTACCAATTGCATGTGTGCTAAAATTGCTGCCATATTCTATCAAATTAATCTCAAATAGTTTATAAATTTATTTTTTTTCTAGTTTTATCTTTTTAATTATTAGGTTTCCTGTAAATTCATTTTTCATTATTTTTTGGCTTTCAATTATTGAAATTCTTTTCTTAAAAACAGGAGAATCAAGAACTAAAGTTTCATATTCTCCGCCTTCTCCAGCTATGTTTGTATGGTATTTCTTGTTTAGTTTTTTAAGCTCCTCTAAATCTTTGTAATCAATGACTTTGCCTAGCATTTTTTCAGAAAAGCCAAAAGCTGCAATTTTACATATAACAAACATAAAGTCATTATCTAAAAGCAATCTTATCTCCTCTTCTTCTTTCACATGCCAAAGAGGAGTAATCAGATTTAAATCTAATTCTTTACATATCTTTTCAATTCTGTCTTTCTGATAATTACTATAAAGGGTTCCAGCAACAATTCCTGTTAATCCAAACTTTGCTTTAGCAAAGACAATTGCCTGTTTAAGATCAACAAGTTCTTTTTCCTTTTCGCCTTTTGTTTTTGTAATTAGTAGAGGCATATCTAAAGCAAAAGCCTGCATTTTGAGAAAATTAACTTCTGGTGTTTGAAACATATATGAATCTACATTTTCAGGGATCATAGAGAGAAGACAAGAAATTTCTTTTCCTGCCTTTTGTGCAAGCCATAATGAAAGATTAGAGTCTTTTCCACCTGAGAAAAGCACACCTACTTTTTCTTTTCTAAAAGAAGAAAGATATTCTGTTTTTGTTTTATATTTTTTTTCTTTTGCTAGCTTTTCTAGTATCTTATCAGAATTACTGCCATATTGGCATGCAAGTTTTTTTCTTTTAACAAGCTCTTTGGAGAGCCCTAGGCTTTCTGCAATTTCGCGTAAAATTATTTTGTTTTGTTTTGAAGAAATCAAAAGGCTTGATGGCAAAGACAAAGCAAAATCAATGACTGCTTTATCAAGATATGGGTGTTTAATTGCTAATTTGAAATATTTTGCAATAGCTTTATCTCTATCTAAATTATCCTTTTGAATATTATCAAGGCATTTTTTGGTTTCCTGTTTTTGATTTTGTATAGTAAATCTGCTGTATCCTGCAAATAGCTCATCAGCACCAAGACCAGACAACAAGACATCTGTTTTTTTCTCTTTGGCTTTTTTGCATGAGAGATAGATTGGTATTGCAACACCTACAGAAACTGGACTAGTGTTATCAGTTATGTTAATAATCTCTGGAAGAATGTTAGGTATTTCTTTTTTGTCTATAGAAACTATTTCAAGCTTTAATTTAAGTTCTTTTGCTGCCTTTTTTGCAAAAGCCAAGTCTTTAGGCTCAGTATTGTTTTTTACATATGCAAAAAAGCAAGTAAACTTAACTTTTTGTTTTTTTAGAAGAAGAGCAAGAAGACAAGAATCAATGCCTCCACTAAAAAGTAGACCGTAGTTTTTGGATTTGTCTTTAGTAAGACTTATAATTGATTTTTCAAGAAGCCAAGATAGTTTTTCTTGCTTGTTTTGTAAGGTCATATACTGATTAAAAAAGAAAACAAATATAAAGTGTTTTGTTCTTTTACTTTTAGATTGTAGAAAATTAAAAAAAAGGTAGATAATTATGCCACCAAAATATAGACAAAGAATAAATTTGGGAAAACAAAGATCCAAATTAGGTAATAAAATAAAGAGACCCACAAAATTTGGGAAAAAAGTAGCAACTGCAGCACTTATCGGAACAATAGCAACTACTCCTTATTTTGTAGGTAAGGCTGCGAAATCAGCAGTAAGATCGCATAGCATTAATAGAAATTTAATTTTAGCAAAAGGCAATTATCTTACTGAAATCAAGTCAGTAAGTGAAAGAATTGGAGAGTTAAATGCCAAAGCTAGAAGAGAATATTCACAAAAATTACAAAAAAGTAAAAATAAAGATATTAAAAGAAAGCTACATTATTTGGATGAAAAACAAAATAAAATTATAGTTGTAGAAATGGATGCTAAAAAAGCAATGGAAATTGAGAAAAAACAAATTGCCAATTCTAAAAGAATAGATGGTGTTGTAGAAAAGAAAGTAACAGAATTAAATAAAAAAGCAAGACCTGAAGAAGTGTTTTTTTGGGATGGAAAAGAAATTACTAAGATTGATTTAGGTGTTGCAAAATTAAGAAATGTATATGATAAACTATATGCATCTGAAAAGGCTAAGCTAGATAGTATATACAAAGAAATTATAAAAGATGTTAAAACAAATGATAAATTTTCAGGCGAAGTTGCTATTAAAATGGGGGAACTAAACGATACTGCCAGAGTAAATTATTTAGCTAGTTTATCTGTTGAAGAATTTGCTACTAGATTTGGTAATAATCCTAAAATTATAAGAGGATTAAATGAGGTAATAAAAAGTTTAGAAATCTATAAAGAAGACCCAAAAAACCCAAGAAATTCAAGAGAAGTTCTGAAATTTGTACAGAGAGAATCTGGAATAGATGGCACTATAAATGCAGTTGGTGCAGGTTCAGTAACTGCCATAGGTTTATTATCTCTGTGGGGACAAATTAAGGCCTATTCTAGAAGGAAGAAGAAATAATATAAGAATTATAGGAGAAAAATAAAAACAAAAAAAGAGGTAAATGATTATGCCACCAAAACCAATGCCAAGATATAGACTAAAATCACCAACAAAAATAACTATGGGTGGCAAGGTAGTGGGTGGCAGGGGGATTATTACACGCAAAGCAGGAAATATGAATAGAGTTTCTACAGGTGGTGCTGGAAGAATAGCGACAGGTAGAACAGGAAATGTAAATAGTAGCACAATTGCAGGTAGAACAGGAACTATGAGTAGTAAAAGAACAGCTGCTAGAATGAGAGCTTTGCGTTGGAAAATTAACAAAGCAAAAGGCAATATTAAAAAAGGCGCATCAGCAGCTTTATTTATCGGAGCACTTGCAACATCAGCAGCTCCAATAGATAAAACCGTGCGTTCTGTTACAGAGCCTCATTTTACACAAAAGCATTTGTCTAATGCACAACACCACACTATCCCTGAAGTTAAGTCTGTTAGTAAAAGACTTACAGAGTTAAATGCAAGGGAAAATTCACGATTGAAAACCTTTGGAAATAAAAATAATAAAAAAAAAGTATATTTTTTGGATGAAAAACAAAATAAAATTGTATATGTGGAGATGGATGCGAAAAGAGCAAATATAATTTTAAATAAACAAAAGGCAAATTATGGAAGATTAGAAGAAGTTATTAGAAGAAAAGTAATTGAATTGAATAAAACTGCTGGACCTGGAGAGGTGTTTTTTTGGAATGGAGAGAAAATTTCTAATCAGAAATTCGATAATGTGGAATTAAGATATGTTTATAAAAACCTACGACCTTCTGAAAAAGCACAACTTGACAAAATATATGCAGACTTAGTAAAAAATTTAAGAACAAATAATAAATTTACATTAGAGGTTAGTAAGGCTATGCAAGAAGTAAGCGATTCAGCAAAATTAAGATTTTTGTCACGTTTAACTGTTGATGAATTTGTTACTAGATTTGGTAATAATCCTGAAATTGTAAACGGATTAAATAGATTAACAAAAAGTATAGAAACCCACAATCCAAATATTTTACCATATGTAGAAAAAGGTGCTAAATTTGATGTGAATGCTACAAATGTTCTTTTGCATTTTGGGAGTTTAGGATTTGGTTGGTATTTGTTATCTCTACAGCCAAAGTATGAGTTATATAAAAGAAAGATTTTGGAGATTGCTAGAAAAAAGAAGAGATAGTATCTAAATTATTTTATTCTTTTAATATAGGGAAAAGATGCAAGAAATAAAAGAGTTCTATAATAAATACCAATATCCCAAGGCTAATCAATATACTTCTAATCAGAAAAGAACAAACAAAAAAATAATATTAGGTATATTAAGGATTGCTGGTTTAAAAGAAAAAGACCTGAAAGGCAAGAGAATACTTGATGCAGGTTGTGGCACTGGTGAGAAATCTATTTTTTTTGCAAAAGCAGGAGCAAAAGAAGTTGTTGCTATTGACTTTTCTAAGGGTCAGCTTGAAGAGGCAAGAAAAAAGGTAAATAAAGACAAAGTTAAAAACATAGTTTTTAAAGAAAAAGACATTTTAAAAGATAATCTTTCTGATCTTGGAAAATTTGATATTATTGTTTCTCTTGGTGTGCTTCATCATACAGAAAATCCAAAAAAAGCATTTGCATTAATTCTTGGACAGCTAAAGCAAAACGGCATCATCATTATTGGTTTATATCACAAACACTCCAGAGCCAAATATCGTTTACACAGGTTTTTGCTTCATCATCTAGTTTCCAAGGACCCTGATAAAATAATTGATTTTGTTTACAAGATAAACAAAAATATAAGAGCACCAAAATCCACTCTTTATGATCGTTATGCTGTGCCACATGAAAGCTATCACACATTAAGAGAAGTAAAAGGCTGGTTTAAAGAAAACAATGTTTCTTTACTTGGCTACAAAAACATAAAAAACGAAAAACTAGAAATTGCAAATCTAATCGAAAAGAAGACAATATTCTTTGTTTCTGGAAAAAAGAAAGTTATTTAAACTAAAAGTTACATTAAATTAATATAAATTATAAAAAGGGGGAAATTTATGAAAAAACTAGGAGAGTTATCTTTAAGTCAATATATTGCAAAAATAGTTTCTTTTTCCCATTGGGGGGCAGGAGCAATCTTTGCAATTTTTGGGCTATTATTTTTAATTGCGCCAACAATGCTAAATTCTTTAACATCAGCAAGCCCTTTGTTTTCTGAAATGGGAGAAGCAAATAGCGTTGCAGGTCCAGCGATGGGTTTTGTGGGGATTATGATGCTAGTTTTTGCAATTTATTCATTTATAGTTGCATACGGTTTTGGAAAATATAAAAATTATGCAAGAATTATGGTATTAATTCCTTTATACATCTTTGCAGTATTATTTGTAATTGCAGGAGTGATTCCATCAATTGTTCTTTTATTTACTGCGCCTGTTGCAGGATTAATATCTTTAATTCTGTTTGCTTTCTATGGGTTTATTCTTTTCTTATCAATATACCTATTCCAGAAGCAAAAAGACATGGTTGTTCTTTTTAAAGGGCAATAAAATTATATTTTACCCTGTGAAAACCAGAAAACAAAAAACACAGGGTAATATTTTTTCTTTTTCTAGTATCTGATATTTGTTACTTAGAACATATCATATTTCCAAAGTATCAATACACACAATGTTGAAAGAATAACAGTTAATCCCATGATAATAATAAAAGCATATTTATGATGTTCAAGTGGCAAACTAACATTCATGCCGTAGATGCTTGAAATTACTGTTGGTATTGTAATAACAACTGTAATAGAAGTCAGTAATTTTAAGGTTTTGTTAAGATTATTAGAAATTACAGAATTAAAACGATTAGTTGCATCTTCAATAATGTTATTATATATTTCAGTAACTACAATTGCTTGTTTATTTTCATCAATTACATCATCAATAACATCTTTATCATCTTCTGAATTAACAAAATCTTTATTTCTTTCGATCTTCTCTAGAAGTATTTGATCGCTCTGCAAAGAAGTATTAAAATAAACAAGTGATTTTTTAAGATCTAAAAGATCAGAAATTTCTTTGTTTCTCTGAACGCTTTCAAACTTTTCTTCAATTGCTTTAATCTTTGTATCTATTTCTTTTAGATATTTGATATATGTTTTTGAGGAAACCAAAAGCAGATTAAGAAGAACCATTGCCTTTTCATGTTTAAATTTCTTTGTTTTTAAGATATCCACATTTTCATTTTCTCTAAAGCTTATAGTAATAATGTAATCTTTATTAATCATTATTCCTAAAGGTATTGTAATATATTCAGCAGCAGATTTATATTTACTTTCTGGGTCTGTTGATTTTAGTTTGTGTGGTGTTCTAGTAATTATAAAATATTCTCGTTTGTATTTCTCCATGTATGGTATTTCTTCCATATCTTGTAAGGAATTAATATCATCTTTAAACTCTTGATAATCTACTTCTTTGATTTTCCAGATTTCTGCCAAGTACTTTATTTCGTAGGCATCGGGGTTAACTACATTTATCCATGCATCTTTTTTTGGTTTTTTAAGTCTTTGAATGCCAGATTCTGAAAATTTTAGAATTTCAATCATTGTAGTTTCACCTCTTAGCAAGTTTTAAAACAAGAAAACATATATATGGATATAATATATTTATTGACCGACAAGTTTTAATATCCTTTTTAAGTAAATAAAAAGGGAGTCTTTTAAAAACCAGTCAAATTATCGAATCCATTTAGATATATTTATAAAGGTTATATTCTTATAATATATTACAAAAACTCACAATAACAACAATTAATGTTAAGAAATTAATTTAGATAAAAAAGAAAGTAATCAAATCAAAAAAGATAATTAAAAAAGAATAAATCAAAAAAGGTAATCAAATTAAAAAAAGAAGGAATAAAAATGAATTCAAAAAATATTATGCATATCAATAGATTTAAATTTTTTCTTATAATAATGTTAATAATTTTAATTGCTAATCCATTATTTGCTTGTGAAAATGAAAAAATGTGGAAAACAGTTGTTGATTACGAAAATTTGAATTCAAATGAAGTTGGTTTAAGGGTAAAATCTCTCAGTATAGATAGTGATTATCTAATTTCTG
Organism: archaeon; assembly: GCA_029563035.1. The sequence continues at coordinate 582,912 of JAKQTP010000138.1, forward strand.
GGATTACAGGGGAATGTACTAAAGATGTCCATTATTATGCAATAGTTTTTTATAATAGCAAAACAGATAGTGAAAATAGAATAACAAATAAGATGTCTGACTTAATGTATGATAAAAGCACTATTAAAAACATAATTAAAAACAAATCTTATTGTATATTAAACTATGGAAGTACAGCATTACAAAGTTCATGTAAAAACAGTAAATTATTTAATGATTCTGACACTGTTGCATTATTTGGTGTATTGTCTGAACCACAATCAGATGATATTTCTTTTAAAATTTCAACTGACAGAATTATATCACAATTATCAATAAACGATCTGTCTAAATATGATAGAGTAGCACTATATATAACAAAATATTCAACAGATAATTTTTCTTCAAAAACTGGGTGGATAGGAAATAAAGCGACCCAAACTATGTCATCAGACAACTCAGGATATGAAAGAGTTGATGATAATGTTTTGAAAAAGATAGGTTTATTTTTTAAAACTGGTTTGAACTTTGTGAGAAATGGATTTGAAAATTTAGTTAAAGAAACTGTTCATTCACATACAAGTGCTCCAAGAATATTTTTGAAAATTACTTTTTTACCTTTAGATGGTCTTATAACAACAGGAAAAGTAATAGTAAATACTACAACAGATACAGTAGATGGGTTTAAAGAAGATGTCACTTTAACTCTTACTAAAAATAATATGTTTAGTGGACCGAACATAGAGGCTGGTTATAAAGTAGCTTCATTAAATATTAAAAATGAAGATTCAATGATAAATAAATGTCCTGATAATTTTGTAGAATCTGATTATGATCCATTATGGTCTGCTTTAACTAAAAAAATAAAATATAATGGAGAAAATAAAGTTCTATATTACTGTGTAGATGATTACACCTATAGGTTATGTTATAAAGAAACAGGCAATATAGAGGAAATTACCTTTTCTGAACTAAAAAACAAAACAAGAGCATTAGAGATATATATAAGCATAGCAAAAGCAAAATTGTATGGTGCGCCATTAAATACAGCAGAATTATTATTGAATTTAAAAATAGATGAGTTGGAAATAACAAAATTCAAAAATGACATTTGTAAAAATCGCAATGATATTGGTCAACAACCACCAAGCATAAATGATGTGCCAAGTGCTCCAAGTGATGTTGGGTCGGATACGACAGAAGAGCAAGTAGAACCTGTTGCTCCACAACAAGTCAACTTGGATTTCACTGTATATTCCTCAATCCCAGATATTAGTTATAGCACAACTACAGCTACACAATATAAGGCAAGAAAAGTAAATGATCAAGAAGCATACCTAATAGATTATAGAAATAACAAAAAAGAAATAAGTGTAAATCTATCAAGCTTAAATTATACTCGACCTGTTTATGCAATTATAGCAACTCCTGATCAATCTGATAAGATATATGGTTATTTGGCAAATATTAAATCAACAGGAGAATTTAAAGACTATACTTTGCAAACAAATTTTACAGTAAATTCTAATACTCTAGCGACAAGCCCTGCTGCTATGAAGTATACAATGGGTTCTGATAAAACTTTCAAGTTTTCAATAGCTCCTAATGTTAATGACAAGTTTGTTTTAATATTTATGCAGTTATCAGATGATGGTTCATTAATTAATTTAACATATACAAATTTATATAATTTAGATTATAATGCTCAATCAATATATCAATTATGTGAGATAAATAGAAACATAGTAAATTTCTATTGTAAAGGATATGATTGTAAAGTTCCAGGAAGTTGTATAGATAGATGGGACTTTGATCCAAGTAAATTAGATGGTGTATCAGGAATACCTGTAGATGCAATACCTGTAGCACCAACATCGCCTAAGCCACCTTTAGAAACTCCACCAGCAACTCCTAAGCCACCTTTAGAAACTCCACCAGCAACACCTACACCTCCAGTAAGTCAAGATACCACATTAGCAAAAGGAGCAGATGGTTGTTATACAACCAATCCAGAAACATTAGCAAAAATAAGACAAGAAGGTGGAATAGGTATTAATAAACAACAATTTGCTGGGAAAAGAACAAAAAGCAGTATTGTCTTTCCAGGCACAAGTAACGGAACAGACGATGATCCTAGTTTAACTGTTGATCAAATAAAGAATGTATTTAATAGACCGTCATTAAATATTCCACAAAAAGTAAAAGATGCTTCGCCAGCATTTTACAATTTGGGTTTATTATATAATGTAGATCCTGTATATTCTTTAGCATTTTTCAGAGCAGAAAAATCTTTATATAACCAAAATTCAGGAAGTGTTACTCAAACATTGATATCTCATAATGATATTTCTGGAGTTACAAGGGTTTGTAGATGTGGGGGTAAAAAAGTTGTGGGTTCTAAATATTGTTCTTATCCAACACTTGAACAAGGAATAGAGGCATTTTATTTAAATTTAGATAAAGGCACAACAAATAGTCCAAACATATATAAAAACAAATCATTTGCACAAGTTGCAAAAACATGGAATGGACACGATAGTTATGTAACAAGCATAACAAGATATCTTGCAGATACCTATGTTTGGGCAGGAAAATAAAATAAAAAACCATCATTCTCTTAAGGAAAAAATATGAATAAAAGAAATATAATTTTTGTTTTATTTTCTTTATTATTCTTATTGCAACAAGTTAATGCCAGCGAAACTATTTATTCTCAGTATAACTACAATTTATTAGAAATTAAAGATGTATCTTATAAAATAGATAATGTCTGGCATAAAGCAAAAACAATAGATTCTCCAGAATCATACATTATTGATTACAAGAATAAAACCAAAACCATACAAGTTCATTTATCAGGGTTTAATAAAGATCAGCCAATATTTGCAATAATTACTACTCCTGAAAAACTATATGATATAGATACTGAACTAAATGATATTTTAGATGAAATTAATAATTTTTATTTAAACAATCCTGCTAGCAATATTAAAGAATCTGCAAAAACTCATTCTTTTAAAAATTATGCAAATCAATCAAATTATATAATAAATAATACTTTTAAAATAGACTATTGGGATTTGATAAATTTTATTTTTGGTACACAAAATCTGTTTGAATTTAATATAGAAAAAGGCACAGAAAATAATCTGTTTGTTTTAATATTTATGCAGTTCTCTGATGATAGCCAATTAATAAATTTAGCATATGTAAATCTTTATGTTCTAGATAACAAAGAACATTCTATTTTTAATTTATGTAAAATAAATAAAAAAATAGTTGATTTTTATTGTAAAGGAAAAAAATGCAATGTTCAAAAAAGTTGTTTAGATAGGTGGGATTTTGATGCAATTAAATTCACAAGAGCGCCAGTAATAAAAGAAGACCCTGTGCCAATAACGGAAGAAAAGCAATCAGATAAACCAACCATGTATCATTCAACCATAAATTCACAAATTGGTTTAAAAATTTTAAATCAAGCAGAAAAATATCTTGGCAGAAAATATAAATGGGAAGGAAGAAATGGATATACTGTTAAAGGAATAGGAAAATTAAAATCTGATTTTGATTGTGTTGGTTTAAAATATGTAGTATTAAGAGATTTAGGATATTTAGATGATTCTGCAAGTTGTTTGCAGATGTTTAGTAGCGGTTGTGCATTTGCAGATTATTTAGAAAATAACAAAGGACATATAAAAGGGATTGTTGGAAATATAAAAAATAAGTCTGATTTGGATAATTTAAAACCAGGAGATTTCTTGTCTTTAAATACAAAAAGTGCAGGAATTTTTGGACATGCTGCAATATATGTTGGGGTAGAATCTGGGAAACACAAATATATTCACGCCTCAGGTAGTAAAAAAATTGCAGGATCAGTAAAATATGATTATTTAGAAGATAAATTAAGTAAAGGAACACTCAAGTATCCTTTCCAGTATCAAAGGATTACCGGTGTTGATATAAATAATATAGATTGTAGTAAAAATTATATTTCAGTATCTAAAGATTTTAGTGGTTGTTGTAAATATACAAAATATTGTTAATTTCTTTTCTCTTTTTAATTGTTTCGTTGTTTAATTTATAATTATGTGTGGTATAAGTGCATATTTTGGAAAAAAAGATTGTGTTCCTATATTAATTAATGGAATTAAAAGACTAGAATATAGAGGCTATGATTCTTGTGGATTAGCTGTCATTGATAACAAGACTAAAGAGCTTAAAATTATTAAAGCCAAAGGAAAGATAATAAATCTAGAAGAAGAAGTTAAAAAAAACAACCCACAGGCAAATATAGGAATTGCACACACTAGATGGGCAACACATGGAGAGCCCAATGTAGTAAATGCCCATCCTCAAACAGATTGTAAAGGAAATATCGCTCTAGTTCATAATGGCATAATTGAAAACTTTGAAACTTTAAAGAAATTTTTAGAAAAAGAAGGTCACGTTTTCAAGTCAGAAACAGACACTGAAGTTTTAGCACACTTAATTGAAAAGTTCTATTCTGGAGACTTAAAAAAAGCAGTTCAAAAAACCTTAAAAAAAGTAGTTGGAAGTTTTGGTCTTGTGGTTATGGATAAACAAGGTAAAGAACTAATTGTTGCAAGATGTGGTTCTCCAATAATTATTGGAATTGGAGAAGATGAATATTTTGTTGCAAGCGATATTTCTGCAATAATTGAACACACCAAAAAAGTAATCTATTTAGAAGATAACGAGATTGCTTGTATTAATGGAGGTTGTGAGATTACTTCTCTTGATAATATAACTTTGGATAAAGAAACCACAGAGATAGAAATGAATCTAGAAGAGATAGAAAAACAAGGCTATAAGCATTTTATGTTAAAAGAAATACATGAACAACCAGAAACTATTAAGCAAGCAATATTAGGAAGAATTGATTTTGAAAATAATACTGCTAAATTAGGTGGTATAAACCTAACTACAGAGCAAATAAAAAATATTAAAAGAATAATTATTGTTGCTTGTGGCACATCATGGCATTGTGGCCTTGTTGCTAAGTTTTCTATGGAGGGTTTCTTAAGAATACCAGTAGAAGTGGATTATGCTTCTGAGTTTAGATACAGAAACCCAATAATTGACAATAATACTTTGGTTATTGCAATAAGCCAATCAGGAGAAACTGCAGATACCCTGGCAGCTGTTAGGGAAGCAAAGAAAAAAGGAGCAAAGGTAATAGGTATTGTTAATGTTGTTGGTTCCACTATTGCTAGAGAATGTGATGGCGGAATTTACATAAGAGCAGGGCCAGAGATAGGGGTTGCTTCAACAAAAGCATTTACAAGCCAATTGGTGTGTTTGAATCTTTTAACACTTTATATTGGAAGAATAATAGAAAGCATAGATGACAGTGTCGCAAAAAAATTGATAAATAACCTTTTGGAATTGCCACAAATAGTAAGAGGGGAGTTAAAGAAAGATAATGAAAATAAAATAAAAGAAATTGCAAAAGAATATTTTACCTGTAAAAACGCACTATATCTTGGACGAGGCATCAATTACCCTATCGCCCTAGAGGGCGCTTTGAAACTAAAAGAAATATCTTATATCCATGCAGAAGGCTATCCGGCAGCAGAGATGAAACACGGACCCATTGCTTTAATTGATGAAGGCTTGCCAGTAGTGGTTATTGCAAACAGTGATTTAAACTATGAAAAAGTTTTATCTAACATACATGAGGCAAAAGCAAGAGGTGCAAGAATTATTGCGTTAGCTACTCAAGGAGATGAAGAGATAGAAAAATTATGTAATCATGTTATCTTTGTTCCATCAATCTGTACAAATTTAACGCCTTTTGTTAATGTTATTCCTATGCAACTTTTAGCTTATTATATAGCTGACTTAAAAAATTGTCCTATTGATCAACCAAGAAATCTTGCAAAATCAGTAACTGTAGAATAAGAGGGAAAAATGAATAATTTAAAATTAAAAGAACTTGCTGAATTTTTAGTTGAGGCAAAAATAAAGACATATGCAAATATTGATGCAAAAGAGGTAAAAGCACAAAGACCACACTTTAAAGAATTAGAATATAAAAGAGGAAATTGGGAATATAGAGATAGTTATTGTGGTTTTTTCTTTGCCCCTGGTCAAGAGATTGTAAGATTTAATAAACAACCAGTGTGGGCCATGGCTTATTCTGGAGGAATGAGTAAGAAATATCACGGAAATATTGACTTTGCAAAAGAAACATTTGGTTTTCTAAAATTGGCTTTGGCTCAAGTAAACACAAAGGCGCCATATAGGGGACCAAAGAGCTATAGTTTTGAAAATTATAAATATACTAATAATATTAAAGGGAATATAACTGATTTTTCAGGAATAGAAAAAATATTTTTAAAAAAAAAAGAAATTTTTAAACAAGAATATATTGGCGGATTAATAATCCCAAAATAAATACTATTTGTTAGACAAAATTTAACTATTCTTTCAAATTTAGTAGATTAAAAAAAATAGCAAAAATCTATTTAAAATAAGAAGAAAAAGAAGAAAAAAGAAAAATTTCTTTAGTTTTTAGCTATAGAAACTATTTCTTTTAATGCAACTACTATTGCAGTAGGTATGGTAAATATCATAATTGAATGCAAAACTCCTGCTAAGTATGGCCCAATAATCATTAAATTTTGTATTGATGCCCCTCCAAGAGCTGTAACAATTACAAGACATACCGCTGTAAGTAAGTAGTCTTTAACTTCTTTATCTGTTACATTTAAGAATCCTACAATAAGACCCAATATCATTAACACAGATGTTATTATTACTGGATCCATAAAATTCATTAATATTCCAGAAATTATTGCAATTACAATTCCTGCAATGAATATATAGGCTCCTATCTTTGTTTCCTTTTTCGCCATTTATATACCTCCTTAATTTTTTTTGTAATAGAAATGGTTTGAGCTGAAATTAAGCTCACTATATATATTTATAAAAAAAAGAGTATATAAAGCTTTCTTTTGCCTAAAGATTATAAAGCTTTTCATACATAACATATATAACAAATAACTGTATTCAGTTAATAATTCTAGGAGTTAAAAAACATGAAAAAAATAAAAAAAGCAACAGTTAGTTTAACCAAAAAAGAAGTAGTTGATAAACTAAATAAACAACTTAATTCTCCAACTAAATTTATTATTTCACCAATCGATATATCATTATTAAAGAAGAAAAAAATAAACATTAGTAGATATGCTAAAGATTTACAAAAAGTAAATGCTAATCACACCATTTACTTAGGTTTAAAATACACAATAAAAGATTTAAAGAATGCTGGATTTACTAACCCAGAATTAAAAAAACTAGGTTTTACTCTTAATGTGCCAAAAAAACCAAAACAAGCAAAACCTAAAGAAAACAAACCAATAAAAGCAACAGCAAGCCTAACCAAAAAAGAAGTTCTAGAAAAACTAGATAAGCAACTTAATTCTCCAAAAAGATTTATAATTTCACCAATCGATGTATCGTTATTAAAAAAGAGAAAAATAAATATCCACAGATATGCTAAAGATCTACAAAAAGTAAAAGCTAATCGCACTATATTTTTAGGAATGAAATATACTTATAATGATCTTAAAAAAGCAGGATTTACTAATGCAGAACTAAATGCTCTAGGTTTTAAAGAAGAAAAAAAGAAAGAACCTAAAAAATCCAAAATAGTTAAGAAAAAGAAAAAACCATTAAAGCTTTCTGAGTTATTAAGTAAAAAAACGTCTGCAAAGAAATTATTACAATTAGGCTATAACCACACAAGACTAAAGAAAGCAAAATATACAGCTACAAGACTTAAAAAAATGAAATTTAGTTCTAAGTATCTTTTTACTTTAGGCTTTTCTGCTCAAGATTTAAAGAAAGCAAAATACACTTTGGCTGAGCTTAAAAGAGCAGGCTATTCAGCAAAAGAACTAAAGGATATAGGCTACTCTGCAAAAGACTTATTAAAAGCCAAATTTAGTGAAGATGTTGTCGCATATGCACAATATCCTGCAAAAGACCTATATAAACTAAATGTCCCAGTCAAGAAACTAAAAGTTGCTGGCTATAATGCTAAAGAACTAATAGAAGCTGGCTATACTCTTGATGATTTAAAGAAGGCATACACCATTAACGAATTATTACTTGCTGGTTATACTCTTTTAGACCTGATAGATAAAGAAAAAATAAATATTCAAGATCTATTTGATGAAGGAATAACAGTTACTGATCTTCTAAGAGAAGGTTTTAGAATAAAAGATTTAGTGCCATTAGGTGTAACCTTAAAGCAATTAAGAGAGGCGGGAATTTCTGCAAGAGACATGTATAGGGCTGGCTATTCTGTAAGAGATCTAAAAGATGCTGGCTATAAACTAATAGAGATTTTTGAACTAAGAGATCTTTTGACAGCAAAAGAGAAAAAAGAAGAATTTAGTTTAGAAGAATTAAGATATCTTAATTATTCTGCTAAAGACTTGCTGTTGTTTGGCTATTCTCCTGCAGAATTATATTATTCTGGATTTACAACTAGAGAACTATCTCAAGCAGGTCTTTCCTGTGCACAATTAATGGATGCTGGCTGTCCATTATATGAAGTAAAAATTTGTGGTTGTGAGTTAAGCGAATTTATAGCAAAAGGCTGTTCAGTAAAAGAATTAAAGAAAGCAGGTTTTTCTGCTCTGGAGATTCATTTGGCAGGCTATAGTTTGTATGATTTAAGAGATGCAGAATTTGATGCTAAAGAGCTTCTTGGTGTCGGGTATTCTGCAGATCAATTCCATAATCTTGGCTTTACAGCAAGAGAGCTTTATTTTGCTGGCTTTGATCTAAAGGTTATAAAAGATGCAGGATATTTAGCAAAAGAACTTGCAGATCTTGATATCGACGTAACAGAGTTTGCTAAAGCTGGCTATACAGCTAAAGAAATGAGAGCTGCAAGTTATAGTGCTTATGACTTAAAAAAAGCATATTCTGCAAAAGAGCTTAGAGGCGCAGGCTTTGATGCAGCATCTTTAAGAGATGCAGGTTATTCTGCAAAAGAGCTACATGATGTTGGCTTTTATCCTAGAGAACTTTACTATGCTGGCTATCCTGCAAAAGATGTATGGAAATTAGGTTTAGATGCTAGACAACTAAGAGTAATTAGATATTCTGCAAGAGAATTAAGACCACTTGGCTTTTCTGCAAAAGAATTATATAAGGCAGGATATAGTCCAGATCAACTTATAAAGGCAGGATATGGTTATAATGAACTAGCAGAATTAGGGATTAATCAAAAAAAACTACAAAAATATGTAAGAATTAATTATAAGGGCTTTGTTTTTTGATAGTCTCTTATTTTTTTCTTTTTTTTAACCAATAGAATATATAGTATCTTAATTATTACCACTACTAATGGAATAATTAAAGAATCATAAAATGTTTCTGAAGAAATCACTCCAAAACTAAATAATATTGTAGAACCTAATGCCCACCCTATAATATAAAAGATCCCTTCTTTTAGATATCCTTTAAAAGCCATGTAAACAGACTGTGCAGTTGTTGCAACAAGATAACCATAAGATAAGAAAAGATAAGTTAGCCCTTCTTCCCAAGCATAACCAAAAGAAATTTCAATAAATCTAATTAAAAGAGTAATCAATAAAGAAATTGCAGCGCCAACAGTCAATTTCTTAATAACTTTTTTAAAAGAAACAAACATCCCTTTGGTTAATTTTTTTGTATTGTTCATTTTATTTCTTTTTTGTTTTTTTCTTTTTCTTATTTATTTTCTTTTTAATTTGTTTTGTTTGTTTCTTAACAACAAGATGCCCTGTTTTTAAAAAGTCCTGTAGACTTACAATCCCATATTTTGTTACTATCCAAGAGCCAGTAAACACAATTCCTGCAATCCATGGACTTATTTTTAAAAGTATAGATGCAACTCCTCCAGCAGTAGCTACTTGAAGTTCAGGTTTAGAAAATAGTTCTCCTATTCTTTCAAAAAACATTTTTGATTTCCCACTTTTAGGATTTATCTCTGCTACCATCTCTCCACTTCTAAAGATTCTTACTTTGCCATCTTCTTCTGAAGAGATTATTGACATAACATTTGGAACACTAGAAATTCCCCTTGCTGCAGAATGTCTAGTTCCGTGTCCCAAAAGGATTTTGGTTTTTTTAACCTTTACTCCATAATCTATAATAATACCTGAATTATCAACAACGATTGCACCATCAAGTTCCAGAAGAGCAAGCAAAAGAGTTTGTGTTTCTTTTCTAAAAATACTTATTTTTCTTTTTGAAAATAAATCTGGATATAGTCGTTCATATTTATTTGATATATCTGATTTAGTAATTATAAAAAAAGAGCCTTTTTTTTTGTTTGCCATTTCATTAACCAATTGAGTAACTTGTGAAATGACCTTTTTGTTAAAGTTTCCGTTTCTTTTTTTGCGTAACATGTTTTATTTTTCTCCCAACCTCTATATTATATATTTTTAGTTAAGTTTATAAAATATTTTACTAATATATATCTTATAAAAATTTAAAAATTAATATATTTCGGTGGAATAATGGTCAATCCTTTGCTTTTTTTATTATTAATTTCAGGAATATTTCTTCTTGGCTTTTTTGGAAATATCTTTTTTAAGAAAACAAAGATTTCTGATATTTTAATATTAATTATAGTAGGTATGCTTCTTGGGCCTGTATTTCATTTGATACCAAGTAATATTATCGAATTATTGAAATCTTTTACTCCTATTTTTTCAGCAGTTGCTTTGATTATTTTATTATTTGATGGCGGTTTATGGTTAAATTTTAATAGCGTAATAAACGAGATTAAAAATTCGTTTTTATTTACTTTAATTGTATTCTTGTTAACAGCAGGAATTAGTGGTGTTCTTTTACATTATATCTTTGGGTTTAGTTGGCTTTATGGTTTTTTAACTGGTGCAATAATAGGTGGCACAAGTTCTGCAATTGTTATTCCACTTGCAAGCAAATCAACAGCAACATCAAAGACCCAAATCATATTAACATTAGAATCTGCAGTGACTGATGTTTTTTGTGTTGTTGCTACCATGACTATTGCTGGCTTAATTATTACCCAAACAATTAGTACTACCCAAATTGCACAAGGGATATTTTCCGCATTTGCTATTGCTACAGTAATCGGGGTAGTCGGTGGGTTTATTTGGATAAAGGTATTAAGAGATTACACAGAGGCAAAGCAATTTGATTATCTTTTGACTTTGGCCTTTTTATTTATATTGTATGTTGCAACAGAATATCTAAATGGCAATGGTTCTTTCTGTGCCTTGGTGTTTGGTTTGGTGTTGGGTAATTCTTCAACAATATTAAAGGCATTTAATATGAAAGACTACAGCATAAACAAAACAATGGCACATTTTCAAACTGAAATTTCTTTGCTTATTAAGACTTTTTTCTTTGTGTACATGGGTGTGATTATTGATTTATCTATAATTACCTTAGAAACCACATTAATTGCTCTAGTCATTATTTTGGTTTTGCTTTTAGTAAGATTTTTAACAACTAAATTATTATTTTCTAGGCAACTAAGTAAAGATGATCAAAAGATTATTTGTTCGCTTCATGCTAGAGGACTTGCAGCAGCAGTTTTGGCAACAAGTCTTTTAACTATGGGGCTAGATCCTGTTTTATCAAATAAGATTGTGTCTATTGTTTTTTTAGTAATACTTATTACAAATCTTACAACTACAATTTATCTGTATATAGTTGTAAAAGGTATATTAAAGAGAGAGCTTAAAGAAAGAGATCAAATTAGGTAATAATATGAAATTTACAAGAAAAGGCGTTTCTGAAATTATAACAATTACCATAATCATAGCTATAACTGTAATTCTGACAGGAATGTTTTTGGCTTGGGCAAAAAACTCTTCCAAAAATAAAATGGATGAGATTAGTGCAGAATTAAGATCTGCGAGTGATTTAGAATGTTTGAATGCAGAGTTTTTTGTTGATTCTTGTACTATCTTAAATACAACAAAAACTATAAGATTAACAATAATTAATAATTCTAATTTAAAATTATTTAATCTAAATCTTTCAATAAATGGAGACACTAGTGTAGCAGGTGTTTTTCAAGACAATATTAATCCAGGAGAAATGGCTTTTCTATCAACAGACACAGATTTCAATTTTACAAGAGGAGACCAAAGCACACTTCATGCAATAGATATAGACACAATAGATAACATTACTTTAACAAATGGCACCTGCCCAAAAGAGATTTTGGATATTAGTGGATGTACTGTAGTTAATACATTTTGGCCACCAACTGCAAGTGTTGCTTCTGGAACATATTATGTTGAACAATCTGTTACTCTCTCTGCTGAAAATGGCACAACAATCTACTATACAATAGATGGGTCTACACCAACAACAGCAAGCTCTGTTTATTCTAGTGCTATAACAATTCCAGAAGACAGAACAATGACCCTTAAAGCCATAGCTAGTGCAGAGGGTTTTTTAGCAAGCGATGTAAACACCTGGGTCTATAATGTTACACATAAATTAAATCCTCCAACTGCAACACCACCAGCAGGAACATATTCTGGCGCAACAGAAATTACATTAGGCTCTAGTGAAGATGCAAATATTTATTATATTGTTACACAAGGTCCCTCAGCAACGCCACCCCTTCCTAATACTCCTTATACTGGACCAATAAAATTATCTCCAAGTGAAAATACCCAAAGGGTGATAGCAAGGTGTGTAAAATCAGGTTATGGAGATAGCACAATTTCTTCTTTTGAGTATACTATAAATGATAGCAGTGAAAGTAGAAATTCTGTAGATTATAATAGGATCAGTGGAGAACTTACAATTACTTTAAATTCTGATATCACTACAGAAGAAGGCATGAAATTTTTAGTTTATGATAATAATGAAAAATATTTTATACAAACAGATCCAAGTACAACTGCTTCAGAAATGAGCAATGCCGCACCAAGTCCTTATGTGTTAGATAGTAAAGCATTATCTACAATACAATTTGATACTGAATTATTTTTAACATATTATTCAAAATCAAATATTTCTCACTTTGATATAGTTGGTGGAAAAGGTAATGTTCTTGCTACAATTCCTGCAAACAACATTTCAGTAATTTCAAAACAATAATGGAGAAATAAATGAATCAAAAAGGAGCATCTGCAATATTAGTAACATCTTTAATAATTGTAGTTGTGGTCATTTTATCTGTTATCTTCTTTGCTTGGAGCAAAAACTATTCTAAAGAGCAAATGGATGTTACTTCTGGCCAACTAAAGCAAGCAAGCGATCTTTCTTGTATTAATGCTAACTTTAAAATTACTTCTTGTAATATTGATTCAGATACAAAAACAATAAATTTTGTTTTTGTAAATAACTCTAATCTGAAGATATTTAATCTTGTTTTAACAATACATGCAAATGAAACTATTATTTCAGGTGCCTTTGAAAAAGTCATAGATTCGGGGGAAATAACAAGTCTTTCAACAGCTACAGATTTCACATATGTCAAAGGAGAAGTAGAACATCAAAGTATAGATGTTGCTACAATAACAGACATAATTTTAACAAACGGAACATGCCCAAAGAAGGTATTTACTTTAGATTGCGAAATTGTATAATTTATAAATATTTTGTTCTTTAATAATTTCAGTGATAAAATGAAAAATAAGTGGTTTTTATTTGGTATATTTGTATTTTTAGCCTCTAATATCTATGCTTATAATACAGATTATAACAATGAGTTTTATTATGGGGAAGTAATAGATATTGGTATTTCTGATATTAGTAATCCTAACATAGAATATATAAATATAAGAATAAATACAGATTTTGAAACCCTTTTAGATAATAATTACACAATAGAAGAAATAACTGAAATTCCTGTATATCTTGATAACCAAATCTCCTCTAATTTAAAAATAAATTATAAGTTTATGGGTGCTAATGATAGCCTAATAGAAGAAAAAGAATTTCAGATAGATATAACAGAAAACACAGATATTGGAGATTTTTATTTATGTAATACAGAAGATTGTAAAAATTCTATACCTGATAATTATGATTTTTGGTTTGATGAAGAAATTTTTGTTTTTTCTGATAAAATAAACTATGATAAATTTACATATAATATAACTACTGAAACAGACAAAACAAGCGACAACATAGTGCTTCTAACAGATAACAACATCACATTTCCATATAAGATTCTAAACACGACAATCGCTGGGTATGAAAGATATAAATTAACCATAGAAATATTAGATAAAGTTAAAGAGAAAAGATATACTCAAAGAATAGATTTTGCTTTATCTGAAATAACAGAAGAAGAAAACAGAAGAATAATGAACCAATTGATAGAAATAAATAGACAAGAAGAAATAAATGCAAATCAAGAAGAAGATAGTGAAATAATAGAGGAACAACCACCTGTAGATGAGCGACCTTCTTCTGTTCCGATAATTGAAGATTCTGAAAAACCACAGAAGATTAATGCTTTTTTAATTATGTTAATTATTATAATTGTTTTAATTATACTAATGATAATCTTTAATAAACCAAAAAAAAATAGACGGACAAGCAGGAAAAAAAGATGAAGCATAAATATCAATATTTTTTGTTTTTATTGTTTGTGTTATTAATTATAGATCAAACATTTGCTAGCCCTATTCAATTTACTGATATTTATAGCGAATCTGAATTTAGAGATATATTAAATAGGTATTATAAAAAAAGCGAAGTTCCTAAATCCGTTTATTTTGTATACACAATTAATGACCAAGGAAAAATGATAACAAAGAATATAAGGTATAGAGATGTTGTTGTTGGTGATATTGCTGAATTAACCCCTGAAGTTATAAATCCAAATACAGAGTCTTTGGCTGTTTCTGCAGAATTTAAAAAGGTCTATTTTTTAAAAAAAAGCATTCTTAATTCTCAAAAGGATACTATAAATAAACTAAGAGAATATTATAATTCTTTGCCATTTAAAAGCAGTGATAATTTTAACAATAAAGACATTTTACTTGACAAGATATTATTACCAATCACTAAAGAAAAGATAATTGACTTTATGCATTCTAAAGGTGTTTCTAATCCAGATGGTGTTTTTGATATTTTAGTAAATAATAAAATTTTGGTAGAATATCCTTTGATATTAGAAATAAATTGTAAGTTTATTGGGAATACAGAGACATTATCACAGAATCTAAATTTTAAGATAAAATTCACTCCTGAGTTTATAAATCCTGTTAAGCCAATAACAGGAAATATTTTATTTAAAAAAGAACCAATAAAAATAACATCTAAATATTCTCTGCCAGATCCTGAATGTAAAACAAATCCAAACTTAAATTCTTGTTATATAACAACAAGAGATGTTTTGCAATTTAATGTAGGAGAATATACTACTCCAGAAATTATTGCAAGAGACAATAAAATTAGGGATTTGCTAAATAATTTCAATGTAGTATCAGATTTTCAAGATCAGTCCTTTGAGGACATAAACACTAAAGAATTATTGGTTGATTTGTCCTTAACCCGCGAACATTTTTGTTTTCGCAAAGACAATGACGAATATACCGACACTATCTTCCGCGTAGCCAAAGCTTATGACCTCTCTTTAGAGCAGGCTTTTCAACTATGGTCGCTAATCTCCGAGCTTTCAAATTGTAATAATAATCTTAACCCTAAATATTTTGGTTTTGCTCAAATAGATTTGAGTGGCAGAGATTCTGGTAACTTAATAAATATTGAGCAAGTAACTTCAAAGCAGACAACCACAATTTCAAACACTTTGCCATTACAGCTAGCAGAAGAAGAGCAATTTCAGTATCTTGCATTAGGTGATTTTAAAGAAATCAACACACATTTGCTTAATAATGTATATAATGGCAACAAAAACAAATTTTATAATTTAGGATATAATGGCATAATCAATAACGACAATGGCTACTTTGGGTTCTTAATTAATGCTATAAAGAA
>JAKQTP010000018.1 GCA_029563035.1 archaeon
ATATGTCTATATTGTAGCATAAATTGCTTCACATAACAATTTCGAATTTATTGGAGAGGTGGCTGAGCGGCTGAAAGCAGCATCCTGCTAAGATGTTAAGGGGGAAACCCCTTCAAGGGTTCGAATCCCTTCCTCTCCGCCAAGAATATTTAGTATCGGAAGACCCGAGTGCCCAGCTTATGCTGGGTTTTTTTGTTTTTGTCTAGATTGATTTTTTGTGATAGAATATTAGTAATAATTTGTGATAATATTTAATAAAATATGAGGGGCAAAACAATAAGTATATTTATACCAGACAGTAATCCTAGGGGAGTTAAAATTTGTGATATTAAAGATTCTATAGTTAAAGCTATTTTTATTCCTAGAAATAAACTAGAGGATGTTTATAAAAGGCCAGATATGTTAGATCCGGGTATCTATTTTTTGTTTGGCAACGAGGATGAAGTTGGTAAGCCCAAGGTGTATATTGGTGAGGCAGAAAATTTATTAAATAGAATAAAGCAACATAATATTAGTAAAGATTTTTGGAATACCGCAATTTGCTTTGTCTCTGAAAAAAAGAATATCAATAAGGCACATGTTAAGTATTTAGAAAATTATTGCGCCTCAGAAGCTCAGAGAATAAATAAATGTAAACTGGAAAATGGGGTTACTCCAACTCAATCATCATTAACCGAACAAGATGTTGATTTTGTTTTAAGTTTCTTTGACGATTTAAAAATATTAATAGCCACTCTAGGTTTCCCAATTTTTGAGGAAAGTCAGAAAAAAATAGAAAATCGTTTCTTTTGTAAAAGAGAGGGAGTTGATGCTGAGGGTGAATATTCTGAAGATGGGATGACTGTTTTCAGTGGATCTCAGGCAAAAATGGAAAATGTTCCTAGTATTAGCAACTCAATGTTGAATTTGAAAAATTCATTAATAGAAAAGGAGGTAATTAAATTGAATAATAATGTTTATATTTTTCAAGAAGATTATACTTTTAAATCTCCTAGTTCTGCTGCCGCCGTTGTCTTGGGTTTAAATGTTAATGGCTGGAATGCTTGGAAAAACTCCGATGGAGAAAGTCTAGATGAGATTTTTAGAAAAAAATAATTTATTTTTGTAGTATGTTAGTCAAAGACTTCATAAAGGGCCCTTTTTTATCTGAAATAAGAGAGATGACTTTTTATAAAGATAAAAATGGGGATAATAAAACTCATGCTTATCTTGGTTTTCAATTGTTAAGCTCTGCTATAGAGTTTTTAGGGGCATGCTTAGATCAATATGATTGGAGTGAGAGAAATATGTCTGAAAAAAGATTTAAACTTGCCATAAAAGAGTTATTTGATAAAAGATACGAACCCTATAATAAAGGTGGTAAATTTGATTTATATTCTAATTTAAGATGTTCCATGGTTCATTCTTCTAGGCCGGGGAATAATATAGGATTATCAGAAATAGCGAACAATGTAACTCATCTATCTTTAAGTAACAATTCATTGACCTTAGTTTTTGAAGACTTTTTAGATGATTTTGAAAATGCATGTAAAAAAGTTATTGATTTAATAGATAGACAGGTTATAACCCATAAAAAAGTTTACGATCATGTTTTATATACTCCTCAAGATTTTTTAAATTCTTAATTAATCTCAACCACCCCCTTAGTAATTCTTATCTTACTTCTAAAACAACTCATCAGCTCTCGTTTTTCTTCTTTCGTTCCGTGTTTTAATATATAAATAGCATAAGTTTTCATTTCAACATCCTCGTGATGTTGTTTTTTGTTTGAGATACCCAGTACTCCTTTTTGAAATTTATTAAATCTTTTTAGTTCATCTTCAAATTTTACTTGAATTCCAAAATCATTTATTTCTATTTTATCAAATAGTTTAGTTAATTGTTCGATCAAATCTTCTTCTCTCAAGTAATGACTCTTACAATTTCTATCTTTTGATCTACCGCATCCATAATAAACATATTTAGCAGTTGTTCCATCTTTTAATTGCTTGTACTTCTCCTCAGCTGGATATCATAGAGCCACATAACCCGCAGACCATAAGTTTAGTAAAGGCAAATTCTTTACTTTCTCTTTGAATATTATCTCTTTTCAGTTGAGCTACTGTTTTATCATATAATTCTTTAGTAATAATTGGCTTATGTTTTCCTTGGTACCAATTACCTGACTTTTTTGGATATTCAAATGCTCCATAATAAATTGGGTTAACTAACATTCGATGTAATCCGCCGAGAGCCATATTATGATTTCCAATGGTTTTAAAATTTAATTCAAATTTAAGCCAATTATATACTTTTCTGCCCGACCATTTTTCATAAGCAACTTTTTCAAACATCTGTTTAACTATTGGAGCTCTATCAGGATCAACTATAATCTGACATTTCTTATCCATTAGTTTTTGATTTAAATAACCAAGTGGAGCCATGCCTGGCCATAGACCCATTTCTACTCTAGCCCTTAGACCTCTTTTAACATTTACTCCTCGATTATCGTTTTCTAATTTAGCCTGAGAACCCAGTATCATTAAGAGAAATTTCTCATTAGGATTGTTAGAAAACTTTTGCCCATAGGTTCTTATTTCTTGAAGTATTCCTTGATCCATCAAATCTACTACTTTTCCTAAGTCTCCAGCATTTCTAGATATTCTATCAGGAGCCCAAGTAAGTATAGCGTTATATTTGTTACTCCTTATATCTTCTATTAATTCATTAAATATAGCTCTTTGTCCCGTTTCTTTAGCGCTATGGCTTTCTCGTTTAATATCTACTATATTTAGGTTTTCTTTAACTGCTAAATCCATCATTTCTTTGATTTGGCTATCTATTGATAATACCTGTCTTTCCTCTGATTCAGTCGATTTTCTAGCATAAAGGCAATATTTCAAGGGAATCTCAATATCTTTTGAATTTGCCCCATTAGGGCTTGAAATTGTCCCTATTTGAGAGCTATTTGTCATTAATTGCTTGTAATCTAGCATAATTTAGATTCTTAATTGTTAGTAGTAGATTAATGACGGATAAGGGAGAAGAAGTCCAGAGATAAATTGTAGATAAATAGGAGATAAATTAATTTTATTTTTTCTTTACTTTTAGCTTAAAATAATATAAAGTAGATATAGTTTATATAAATTATTTTGTTAAAATTTTGGCTAATTTTATGAATAATAAACTCAAATTAACAGACAATGAGAAGAGGGATATTATTAAATACCTAGAACAAGGTAAACCTCTCCCAGAGAAGTATCGTTTTTTGCTTTTTGATGATAGTAGAGAAGTTGAGCTTTTATGGAATGGAAAAACTGATGAGATTGAAAATATAGTATTGCCTTTTCAAACAATAGAACATATTGATGAACCAAGGAGTGAAAATAAGATTAATCTTCAAAGTTCTCTTTTTGATACTTCGGGCAGACAAATTCAAGGATGGACAAATAAACTAATTTGGGGAGATAATAAATTAATTTTATCTAGTTTAAAAAACGGTCCACTTCGTAAACAAATCGAGGCTGAAGGTGGATTAAAATTAGTATATATAGATCCTCCTTTTGATGTTGGAGCTGATTTTTCTATGAATATAGAAATCGGCGAGGAAAATTTTACTAAAAAACCATCGGTTATTGAAGAAATTGCCTATCGTGATACCTGGGGCAAGGGGGCTGATAGTTTTATTTCTATGATCTATGAAAGACTTAAATTAATTCATGGCTTACTTGCTGATGATGGAAGTATTTATGTTCATTGTGACTGGAGACTTTCTGGCTGCATGAGAATGGTGCTGGATGAAGTTTTTGGTAAGGATAATTTTAGAAATGAAATTGTTTGGGCTTATACGGGGCCCGGTTCACCAGGAATGAAACAGTTTAATAGAAAACATGATAATATATTTTGGTATACAAAATCAAGCAATTGGGTATTTAATGGGGATGATGTTCGCATGGAGTCAGAAGTTCATGCCGGAGGTTTTGGTTCAGGAATGAATATAGATGATAGTTCTGACTATACAAATAAAGGCAAGATACCAGAAGATTGGTGGGAGTTTGCTGTTGCCGCTAGACTAAGGGTTGATGGTGTAGAAAGAACTGGTTACCCGACTGAAAAGCCAAATAAATTATTACAAAGGATAATAAAAACATCTACAAATAGTGGAGACCTTATTGCTGATTTTTTCTGTGGATCAGGTAGTTTATTGTATAATGCAGAATTACTTGATAGAAAATGGATTGGTACTGATTTGGGAAAATTTTCAATCCATACCACTAGAAAAAGAATGATTGGAGCGCAGAGGGAGTTAAAGAAAGATGGTAAAGATTTTAGAGCTTTTGAAATTTTAAATATTGGTAAATATGAGAGAGAAAAGTTTTTAGAAGTAAATGAAAATCTAAGGGAAGAAGAAAAAAGATTACAAAAAGAAAAAAAGGAAAAAGAATTTATTAAATTAATTTTATCAGCTTATAAAGCAGAATCAGTTAATTCTTTTAATGTTTTTGTTGGTAAAAAAAGAGATCGCTTGGTTGCTGTTGGTCAAATTGACACACCAATAACTAGTAATTTTTTGCAAAATATAATAGAAGAATGTCGAGAAAAAGGCATTACTAAAGCTGATGTTTTAGGATTTGATTATGAAATGGGGATAGATTTTGAAGAAACTAAAAAGCAGGGATTTGATATTCAGTTTAGAGTAATTCCTAGAGAGGTTTTTGATAGAAAGGCCATAGAAAAAGGACAAATCAAATTTTACGATGTCGCTTATATTGAAATAAAGCCCATTGTTCGTGGTCGAGGAAATGTGAAAGAGGTGGCTATTGAGCTAGCCGATTTTAGCGTTTTTTATAATCAGGACAATACTGGAGAGGTTGAAGAAAAATTAAAATCTGGTGGTAGCAAAGTTGTTATCGAAGATGGTCAGGTTATTAAAATTTTTAAAGATAAAGATACGGATTTAATTGAAAAAGAGGTTTTAACAAAAAAATGGACGGACTGGATTGATTATTGGTCAGTTGATTTTAATTTTGAAAGTAAGAAAGAATTTATTAGAGTGCTTGATGAAAAAACAGGAGAAGAAAAAAATCAATGGACTGGATCATATATATTTGAGAATGAGTGGCAATCTTTTAGAACTAAAAAAGATAGAACCTTAGAATTAACTTCAGTTTTTAAAGAAATGCCAAAAGGAAAAACAAAAGTTGCTGTTAAAGTTATTGATATTTTTGGAAATGATACTACAAAGGTTATAGAAATTAATATTTAAATTTATGTTAAATTTTTTTAATGAAATTTATAATTTTTTAGGATCTAATACTGGCAGTGTTGCTATTATTGTAGTTTTAATTACTGGTATTTGGCAGTATTGTAAATATCAAAAAGAATGGAATTTCAAAAATTATCATTCTTTAATAAAAAAACTTAATCAATCAGATACTCCAGGAGAAGCTATAAAATTATATAGACAAATAGCTATAGTTTATGAATTAAGGAAATATCCAAGGTATTTTCCTGTCACTAAAAGAATATTAAAAGGATGGTTAGACTCAAGAAGTGAAGAATATAAAAATTTGTACAATGAAATGGAGCTAACAATTAATTACATAGATCAGTGTTGGTTTAAGAGACTTTTTAAGAAATAATATGGCACTACATAAAGATTTTCCAAAAGATAAATTTCAAATATTAGATCCTAGTATAAGATGGTTTCCGGCAGAAGAGGATTTAAGGGAAAAGGGGTATGAAAAATTGCTCCCTCCTTTTGTTCCAGAGTTAAGAGAGAAAATAGCTGAGTGGAGAAGCAAAAATTATGAAGGAGCCAGTGAAACTTCTAAGTCTTTATTGAATTGGTGGTTTAAAGAGCTTCATGTTATTTATGATAAAGATGGTAATGCGAATTCTTTTGAATATTATTATGCTCAGCGAGAAGCTGTCGAGACAGTTATCTGGTTATATGATGTTGAAGGTGTAAAAAATAAATATGATTTAATTAAGTTTGATAAATTAGGAAGGGTTAGTCCTAATATGTTTACTGAGGAATGGTTACGTTTTGTTATTAAAATGGCTACTGGATCTGGAAAAACAAAAGTAATGAGCTTGTTGTTGGTCTGGTCATATTTTCATAAACTTTATGAGCAAGATTCAGAATTATCTAAGAATTTCTTACTTATTACTCCCAATATCATTGTTTTAGATAGAATTAAATCTGACTTTGAGGGTTTAAAAATTTTTTATGAAGACCCTATTCTACCTGAAAATGGTTATAATGGACAAAATTGGGGCGATGATTTTCAAATTAAATTGCATTTACAAGATGAAGTTGGAACTATATCTAAAACAGGCAATATTTTTTTAACAAATATTCATAGAGTTTATGAAGGCAATATTAATGAATCAAGTTTTAACGACGATGATGTTTCCGATTATTTTTTAGGAGGAAAAGTAGTTGGAAAAACTAATGATTCAAAAATAGATTTGGGAGAAATAGTTCGAGATATTGATGAACTTATGGTTATAAACGACGAAGCCCATCATATTCATGATCCTAAAATGGCTTGGTTTAAATCAATTGAAGATATTAATAATAAATTATTACAAAAAGGTAAAAAGATAGCCTTGCAAATTGATGTGACAGCAACTCCTAAAAATAATAGAGGAGAAATATTTGTTCAGACTGTTTGTGACTATCCTTTGGTCGAAGCTATTCATCAAGGAGTTGTTAAAAACCCAGTTTTGCCAGATGAGCCTAGTAGAGCTAAGTTGCAAGAAAAACAAAGCTCTCTTTTTGCTGAAAAATACGAAGACTTCATTAGACTAGGTGTTGAAGAATGGGATAAAACTTATAAAGAATTAGAGCCTACTGGTAAAAAATCAATTTTATTTATAATGACTGATGATACTAAGAACTGCGATGATGTAGCTGAGTTTTTAGAAAATAATTACCCAAAATTAAAAGGAGCGGTTTTAACCATTCATACAAATCAGAGCGGTGAAATATCAGAAACAGTTTCAGGCAAGAAAGAAAAAGAATTACAGGAATTAAGAAAAAAGGCTAATGATATTGATAGTATTGAAAGTCCATACAAAGTTATAGTTTCAGTATTAATGTTAAAAGAAGGTTGGGATGTAAAAAATGTTACCACTATTGTTGGTTTACGACCTTACGCTGCTGATTCAAAAATACTTCCAGAGCAAACTCTTGGTAGGGGTTTACGTAGAATGTTTTTTGGTCAAGATATTGAAGAATATGTTAGCATTATTGGAACTCCAGCTTTTATGGATTTTGTTGAGTCAATTAAAGCTGAGGGAGTTGAATTAGAAAAAAGAAAAATGGATAGAAGTGGATCTCCAATCACTCCAACTGTTATTGAAATAGATAATGAAAATGTCAAGAAAGATATTGAGAGCTTAGATATTGAATTGCCAGTTTTAACCCCAAGAATTCAAAGGGAATATAAAAATCTAAGCTTATTAGATGTTTCTAAATTTAAACATGAAAAGATAAATATAAAAGAATTTTCCGAAGAAGAGCAAAAAGAAATTATTTTTAAAGAAGTTATTGAGGATAAAACTCACCATACTACAATATTAAATAGCTCAATTGAGCCTAATTATCAAAGTGTTGTTGGCTTCTTTGTGCAAAGGATGATGAAAGAGCTAAGACTCTTTGGTTGTTATGATATTTTATTTGGTAAGGTAAAGGAATTTATTACTAAATATCTTTTTAAGGAGGGTGTTGATTTAAATGATTCTAATATATTAAGAAATCTATCAGAATTAGAAGCGGTAAAAAACATAGTAGAAACTTTTAAAAAAGAAATAAATAATTTAACAGTTCAAGATGTGGGCGATACTGAAATTAAGAATTTTATAAAAGTAAGTAGCGCTAGACCTTTTGTAGTCACTGATAAAGCTTATTTACTCCCTAAAAAAAGTGTTTTCAATAAAATAGTTGGAGATAGTCAATTTGAATTAGAATTTGCTGATTTTTTAGAAAAATCTGATGATGTAATTTCTTTTGCTAAGAATTATTTAGAAATTCATTTTAAGATTGATTACAAAAATGCTAGTGGAGCGATTTCAAGTTATTATCCGGATTTTTTTGTTAAATTAAATAGCAAACTTATTTATATAGTTGAAACAAAAGGCAGGGAGGATTTAGATGATATAGAAAAAATTAAAAGATTGGAGCAATGGTGCAAGGACGCAAGCGAAAGACAGGGTAAAATTGAATATAAAATGCTTTATGTAAAACAGGAAGAATGGGATAAATACAAACCTAAGTCTTTTGGAGAATTAATTAATGCTTTTAAATAAAAAAAGTACTAATTTTTATAATTAATTTTAATATTATGAAAGAAGAAACAAAGCAAATACTACTAAACTTTTTTAATCATTCAACTTGGAGTTCTGGTCATGAACTAGATGATAAAAGATTTTTTGATTTTATTGTCGGGGCTTATATTAATAATGATAAGGGTTTAAATATTGATGATTTAGAGGTGGCAGCAAGAGAAGTTTTTAGTGAAAAAAATCCTAGCAATTTTAAAGAGGAGTTATCTAGGTTAGAATCTCTGTACATGGATGGCATAAGCATCTTAGAAAAATATAATAATATAAAAAATAATTATTAGATTATTTATTTAAATGATACTGGATAGCAATGCTTTAAATATTTTTACTGATGGCTCGTGCTATCTTCTTCAAAAAAGAAAAGGAGGATTTGGTTTTTTGTTTATTTTTCCAGAGTTTTTAAATTTAGAAAATATTGAATTTTGCCCATACGGATATAAAAATACTACAAATAATCAGATGGAGTTAAAGGCTTGCTCTGAGGCTCTAAAGCAAAGCTTGAAGTTTAAAAAAGAGTGGAGTCGAATAGTCATTTATACAGACTCTTCCTATGTTTGTGATAATTATAAAAGAGCCGTTTATGAATGGATGCCAAGTGGTGGTAATAATAAATATGGTAGGCCAATAGATAACTATGGTTTATGGAAGGATTTAATTAGGTCTATAAAGGACACAAAATGCTCTGTCGATATTAAGTATGTTAGGGGTCATGATAAAAGTGAGGAAAACAAAAAAGCTGATAATTTAGCAAAAAGATCTTCTGATAATCCGGTTAACAGTCCAATTGATATAGTTATTGTTAGAAGAAGAAAATTTTCTAAAAAACAAAATAACAATAAGGTTGAGATAAGTGGTCAAAAAATAAAAATAAGGGTGGTTGTTTCAAAATATTTAAAGCAGAAAATCTATAGAATTAAATATGAAGTGGTTGCGAAAACAAATAAGCTTTATGGATGTATGGATAATATTGATAGTTATTACTGTCTACGTCCCGGTCATGTTTATTTAGTTAAATTTAATAATGATAAAAAAAATTCTCAAATTGAAAAAGTTATTAAAGAGTTCAAGTAAGTTATTAAAACAAAAAATGAAAATTGATTTAAAGAAATATTTAAAACTATATAACTTAGAAGACTATCTTTTTGATATTTTGGGCTTTCAAATTAAAAAGAGAGGTTGTGTAAAGTTTGATGAGTTTTATAAAATTTGCATGTGGAAATCATCACGTCAAAAACCTAATTATATTAAAAATAAAAAAATAGTTGAGAGAATAACCAAAAAAGCATTTTTAGAAAAAGATGAAAAGGAGAAAATAAATATACTATGCTCCATGAAAGGGGTTGGTATTCCAACTGCCTCCGCTATTTTAACGATAGTTTTTCCAGATAAGTATGCAATTATAGATATAAGATGCATGGAGATTTTATTTGAATTAAAACTTTTAAAAAGCAAGAATATAAGTATAAATACTTGGATGGATTATTTGGCTGTGATTAGGTTTTTAGCTAAAGAAAACAATACAACCCCTAGAAATATTGATAAGGCTTTATTTGCAATGCATAGAGAGTTATTAGATAATAATAATTTTACAAATCTTTATAATTAGTTTTTAAAATATGAAACTGTTTTTAACATCAACCGGTTTAGAAAACATAGATATTTCACGTCATTTCGAAACAAGCTTTTTGCCAAAAGAGCCTAAAGATTTATCTTTTTTAGTTATTTCAATTCAAGACTCAGAGCAGGACGCTTTTTATTTAGAGAAAACATTAAGTGAAATAAAAAATACGGGGGCTCAGGATATTGATGTTTTTAGATTAGGAAATGAAAAATTTACCGCTAGTAAAGAATATGACGTAATCTTTGTTTGTGGAGGTAATACTTTTGATTATTTAGATAGAGTAAGAAAAACTGGACTCGATAAGTTTATATTAGATTTTGCTAAAAAAGAAAATAGCACTTACGTTGGTGTTAGTGCTGGTAGTATTTTAGCGGGACCAGATATATCCATTGCTGGAGACGAAGATCCTAATGATATCGGACTTACAGACTTAAAGGGCCTCTGTTTAACTGATTATATAATTTACCCTCATTACAGAAAAGAATTAAAGCCGCAGTTAGATGAGTTTAAAAAAAGAACTGGATATCCGATTATTGAATTAGAAGATAATCAAGCTTTTATTTTAGAAGACTCGGTATTTCATTATATAAACAAAGACTTATAAAATATGAACGACAAAGAAATATCAAAATTAATTTGGAGTAATGAAACTGCTTTAAAAGAGAATTTATTATTAACTAGTGAGGCTGTAAAAATTCGTGATACTATCTTTGAATATTTAAATTCAGTTTTAGATGTTAGTTCTTTGCCAGGATTAAGACTAAGAAAAATTACCTCAAATGCAAAACCAGACTCTTGGTGGTCTAATTCCGCAGGCTTTCCAGCTGATAATGCCTGGCAAAAAATAGAAAAATATATTGATATTTTCCAACAGTATTTGGCGGAAAAAACTATTAAAAAAAGAATAAGCGACGATCAATTTTTTATTGAATCAAGGATTCAGGGAGAAGACCAACATATTTTAGTTGGGAAAAGAGATGGATTTGGAAGTAAGGCGCATATAGTAATTGATGGTGTAACCGGAGAGATAAGAGTTGAAGATAACCAACAGGCCCCAGAAGAAGTAACAGAAAGAATAGAAACTATAATCAAATTACCAAATGGTAAGTAAATCAAGACAACTAGAGAAATATTAGAATTTATTGCTGATGAATAAAGATTACACCTATCTGTAACCTTATATTCATACTCGTGTCACTTTTGTCACTTTTTAAGAAAACCATAGCGCACGAGGATCTTATTTATTAAGAACTTAAAAGATCACCGAAAAGCCTTGCTGGGCTTGCCGAAATTACGGTTCTAGTCCGAGGTAGCCCGCAACATCGTGCTAGCACGAGGTATTTTAAAACAGAGCTTTTTGAAGCTCTGTTTTTAGTTGGGAAAAAGCTAGTTTTTCTTTAAAATATTCCGTTTGACAACTTATGTCATTTTTTGACATTTTAATAAAATATGTTAAAATTTAAATAAAGAAAAGATAAATAAAATCTAAACTATATATGAGCGACCGAATAGAAAAACTTCTAACCATAGAAGAAGTAGCCGATGTTTTAAGGGTAAGCACCAGAACTATTGTTAGATATATCGAATCTGGAAAATTAAAAGCTTCTAAGATAGGTGTTTGGAGAATTAAGGAATCTGACGTGCATTTATTTTTAGAAGAAACTAGTAATAAAAATAATAAATAATATGGCATTTAACGAAAATACAAGAGTAAAAATACCAGCAATACTACATTTGTGTAGGTTGGGGTATAAATATATATCTCTGAAAAAGGCAAAATGGGATATAGAAACAAATATTTTTGTTGATATTTTTAATGAAAGCATTAAAAAAATTAACACTGATGTTGATGGTGAGGATATAAAAAGGTTGTATGACAAAATAAGTCTTTCTTTGGATAATGAAGATTTAGGAAAGCAATTCTATGAAATAATGCTTTCAAATAATATTAAAATTATTGACTTTGACAATTTCAGTAATAATTCTTTTCATGTTGTTACAGAGCTAACTTGCAAGAATGGAGATGACGAATTTAGACCAGATATCACTCTTTTAATTAATGGAATGCCATTAGCTTTTATTGAGGTTAAAAAGCCAAATAATAAAGAAGGTATTTTGGCAGAAAGAAATAGAATTAATTCTAGATTTCAAAATAGTAAATTCCGAAAGTTTATTAACATAACTCAGTTGTTGGTTTTTTCCAATAATATGAATTATGATGAAGAATCAATCGATCAAGTCGAGGGGGCTTATTATTCCAGCACCTCCACTAAAAAGGCCATTTTTAATGCTTTTAGAGAAGATAAAAGTGTCGAAGTTTTAGATACTGATAAAATATTAGAAGAATTAGATGAAGATATAGAAAATATTGTTTTGGCGGACAATAATTTGAATGTAATTAAACACAGCCCAGAGTTTATAATTAATAAGGACCCGCAATCTCCTACAAATAGAATAATAACTTCAATATTTAGCAAAGATAGGTTAGCAATGTTTTTGCGATATGGCATAGCTTATGTAAAAGAATTTGATGGCTTACAAAAACATGTGATGAGATATCCTCAATTTTTTGCTACCAAGGCTATAGAAAAGAAAATTGATAGCGGAGAGAAGAAAGGTATT
>JAKQTP010000155.1 GCA_029563035.1 archaeon
GCTAATGCATCATCCAATTCTCTATAGTCTTGTTGTGTCCAACATGTTGGGAGGTGTTTTAAATATTTTTGTAAATTTTCCATGATGTTTTTTATTTATTCAATATAACTTACAGATCCATATTGACCAATTATTTTTCCATCTTCAATACCTTTCTTAAACTCATCTTTTAATTTCTTTTTCATCACTTTTTTTTGATTTTCGAAAAGATTATTAAGATCAAAAACAAAATCAGGGTGTGTTATTGCTAACTCCTCTATTGTTTGTTCTCTATGTGTTATAAAATTTTGTATCAATTTTTCCATGTTATTATATTTTTGTGCGTTTTCTTAATAACAAACCACCATTTAATACATGTTCTTTTTCTTGATTAGAAAGAACATTAGTTTCATTTACATCTGGCATGTACCATTCATATTCGGGTTCTTCCATAAGTAATATTCGTGGTAATTGATACATAAAAGATATTGCATCACCACCACAACTAGGACATGATATAAACATTGGTGTTGTTCCTTCATGTACATCAATAGTGATCGTTGCTTTTTTACATTTTCTACAAAAATAAGCGTTTTGTCTTTTGTTCATTTTTCGATTTTTTTGTCGTTCATTTCTTTTTGCGCTATAGGAACGAACTTATGTTGCCATAATTCGTCAAACATATCATCATAAGGCCATATTTCATGATCTTCAGCATCAATTGGTATATCATCATCATGAAAATATTTATAATTTTTTTTACTATCAATTATTTCATATTCCACAGTTTCGACAAGTTGATAAATTTTACAACTGGCCAAATCCGGATGATAACTATCATTATTTGGATCTAGAAATATTTCTTCTAAATAATCTCGAGCTTCTTCAATTGTATTAAACAATTCCCAATGATTGTTTATACCATCATATGCTAAAAACTGTTTCATTTGTTTATTATTTTATTGTATTAATTCTTTATTTTTCAACAATTCACGAAGATACACATTTTTATTACCGCCAAAAAATTCAATCCATTCTTTATAATATTCGGGAAACATTTCTTGTTGTGTTTTTGGTTGTAATTTTAGTGTCAACCAAAATGTGGGATTTTTCTTTTTTATTTCTTTTTTTGCCTCATCAGTCATTTTAATGTCATGAAGCCAGTTAACAAAATCAGGATAATCAACATAATTAAACACTCTTTCATCCACGATAAAGCATAGTGCGGTTAGTGCATTATTTAATTCGGGTTCATGGAAACATGCATAAGAAATTTCATTATCTTCCAATTCATCAGCAATTTGATTTAAAGTACCTAACGCAATTCCATTAACATCTTTTTTATTATTAGTTGTACCACCATTAAGTATTATCCAAGTTTTCCAGTTTCTTACAAAATCAATGAATGTTTCATCATTACCAAATTTATCGGCATATTCCAAAGCGGCGTGACCTGCCTGAATTCCTTGTTGAATGGAACTTAGATTATGTGCTACAAAGAAATACATTCTAAGTTCAAATCTTTTTGGCTTTAGTCGATGTTTATCATCAGGGTTAGTATAATCTGCAGTTGCGGCCTTAATGCCTTCATCAAAAACTCTGTTTAAAAAATCATTGTGTTCCATATTTTAATTATTATTTATAACATCACCAAAAATTTTAATCCGTTTTCAATTATCCATTTATGTTCATTATAATCATGAACATGATGGGATGGTATGTTAACGCTTCTTGCTGGTGATGACAATTCGATGGGTTCTTCACCAATATTAGATACTAAATAATAATGTTTATAAATCTTTTTACCTGTTTCATGTTCATGATAGTAGCTTACAATCCCAATATAACCTTCAACGATAAATTCTCTTTTTTCAATTTCTTCCCATAATATTTTCATGAGGTTGAATTCGGGTTTAAAACGATAATTCTTTTTTAACTTTTCGAGCCTACCCAATTTAAGCAAAGGAATTGCAACATCCCATTTATCACTATTCTTTTCATCCATAAATTCACAATAAACCATGAATTTTTCATAGTATTCCTTTGGTTGCCCATCTTTTATATGACAATCACGTACTGATACAGAAAAATTTCCAATTGAACTAAAATCACATCCCATAGTAATTACGTGTTTTTAAATTTTTTAATATTATCAGCTTCATTTGTTTCACTGATATAGATATCATTGATTTTTAAAATCTTACTGATTTTTTCCACGAACTCATTTTGGTTTAGAGAATTTATGATTTCTCCTTGATAAGTAAATCTATATTCATCAACTACGTGGTCAAGACACGTGATGACAAGAGATTTGTATGCCTGATTTCTTATATAGTCATCTTTACAAATTGCATATTTTAGCAAGTCCAAATCAAGAATTGCACGCCTGAACTCACCCTGATATTTATTTTTATGATTTGTTTCGTTAATATCAATTTTTATGTTATTTGGAATATGCCCATTAGTCATTGCACCGTTTCCATGTCGTGTCTGGTATGCCCTTGTCACTAAATATATTTTTGGAGAATAACCCATATCAACGATATTTTTTGTACTGACATTTGTTCTTGTGACGTGGGGAAAAAAGCCAATAGATGCATCCAGTAATAATCCTTGGGAACCTTCAAAAATCAATTCGTCATATTTATGATATGAATATGGTAAATAATAAGGTATTCCATTAGTTATTTGTATATTTTTATTTTCTTTGATAAGTTCAACACATTTAATAAACTCATCAACATCAACGAATAAAAATTTTTCGTCTTTAAAAGAATAATATTTCCTTATTTCCTCTAATTTTATTTTAAAAACAGACGGATAAAATATATCTCCAAACAGTAGAGAATAATAATTTTCTTCTCTTTCAATAGTTGCCCCAACACCAACGCCACAACTACCGTGTAATTTAACTCTTTCAACAGTTTGATTATACAATACATCATATGGTGTTGTTATCGGGGACTTTTCATCAATATAAAGTTTGGGTATAACACCCTTATCTATTAATTTATTGTATTCGTTAATAATTCCAATTGGATTAACGGTACAATACTTAGACCAGTAAGTTGGCACACCACGTAATGTTCCTGAGCCGAAATTAGAGAATACATGTCTAACACCGTTTAATACAACAGTATGACCTGCTTGATGTCCACCCGAAAATCTCACTACCATAGGATTACGGGATTGGGAACAAAGAAAATCGGTTGTTATACCCTTTCCTTCATCCCCAAACCCAATCCCAATAACTGCTTTACCAATCATTATCACAAAATAATATCGATTTTATTATCATCGTTTGTTATTACATCTTGCTTTGTCATGGAATTTTCTTCTAATATTGTTGAAGTTGTTCCGTGAATTTCGAGAATTTTGTTTGCAATTATTTTTGCAACATCATTCTTGTTTTCAACCACGATAAGGTTGTCACTCATTAACTGCTTCCAACCATTAATAGTTTCCTGACGGCTACCAGCATTCGTTTCTTTAATATGCAAATGAAAGCAATGATATTTCTCACTTGCTTTTTCTAAAAGAGCACTTGCACTCATATTAGAATATTGACCATCACCCATTATTGCTTTAAGATAATGTTTTGGTATTTCCTTTAACGTGGGTTCATCGCCAATTGTGAAAAGAAAACCTTTTTGTCCTCTTTTTTCATAACAATCAATTGATGTATGATATCCTGCAAAATACCACGCAAGAAGGTAACTTTCCCCGTAATTGCCACCACCACCACCTTCAAGATAAACATCGGTAAGCCATTTGTCAAGCAGTTCATCACTTGATTCGAATTGAGCAACCTGTAGTGGTGCATCATCACATTCATGATCACCAATGGCAAGGAATAATATCTGGGGGTCGACAATACCACCCTGAATAATTTTTCCCATGAGGGTTGGTAATCCATCTTTCACGAGAAAATGTGGAATAGTACCCATTGAGCCAGTTACATCCAATCCTAATATGATTGACAATGAATTGGGATGTTCATCCGAATCACGTGATTCTCTTATCACAATTCCATGAGGGTTCATTGCGTTATTAATTGAACGCCTTTGAAAAATCTCATGTGTAGCTTTGGTTGTATACCCCAAAGTTCTTGCTCTAAACGAGCGTTTTTCTAATGAATAATAACCACCACCCATTATTTGTCTCCACCGCTAAATAAGTACTCGTATCTCTTTCTGGCAATTTCCAGTGTAATTTCGGTGTTACGAATTTTTACACCCAATTCAATATCCTTATCGGCATATTTATTTGAATCGAAGTCACTTGCCAGTATAAGTGACTGAGCGTTAGTTGGAGAAAGGTCAAGCATGTTTTCCTGTTCCCTTCTCATTCTTTTCAGACTTGTTTCCAAATCTTCAATTTTACGCTTGTATACCAATTCGGTATCTTCTGCAATCGCAAGCGCACGGTCATCCCGTATTTGCTTGTTGTTTCTCTTTAATGAGCCATAAAATGCCCCATCCATTGCTACGTTGTTTTCTTCGTTCATAATACTAAAATTTGTTTAAATTAAAATTATTAATTATTTCCTTTTCGAATTATCGTATAGGTTCTACGAGGAAGGGTGATACGACTTCTATTTTCATAAAACTCTTTCATACGTGACCCCAAACTATCTCCTTTCTTTGCTTTCATAATGTTTTTAAATTTTCACAATGATACGAAAATTATTTATTATTTGTTACTCATTGCTCTAAAAAATGTCTGACTTTTTCATCATATGAATAAATTAATTTTTCATTAATTTCTTTTGGTACAATACCCATATCAAAATTATTACAAATAATGAGAAAGTCATTAATAGTAATATCGTTTGTGGTAATTGTAAAACGAATAAGTTCCTTATAAACTTTTATATTTTTATTTAATAAATCTGTGGCTCTTTTCTTTTCTTCAGATAGAATTTTTTCAATTTCAATATTAGTAGCATCAACATCATAATTCATATGGAATGACGTTGATTGCACTTCTCTGTCAATTCTTGATACGGTACCATTCATTCCATATACCCTAACATATCTACCAGCAACATCGGTAGCAAATGTAATATCTGCTGAGGCACCACTAGATTTAAAATTTTCACCAAACACCAATTCTTCCGCTGCTTGTCCAGCCAAATAAATGGCAATCTGATTCCTTATGAAAGTTTTATTATCAACCGCACTGTGATTAATAACAAACCCGTCTGAAAGACCAGAACTATTAATGTTTATTTGTTTGGGTGGTGTTTTATAAAGTAATGCGTATACTAATGCATGACCCAATTCATGAACAGTTATGAGCATTTTTTCATCAATGGACTTATTTTCACGAATAATATCCAAATCCAAGATAATTTCCTTAGAAATTTTACTACCATTTATTGTTGAAAATAATTTTTTGTTTTTATAATCCAAATAAAACGAGTCTACATCATTTATAAGTGCATGATACATAAAATAAGGTAGATTACTACCAAGAACATTAAAAACAGTAGAAATTGCGGGTCTAACCCCTTGTGTTGGAAATACACCATTACGATATATTATATCATAAATTGTATCAGATAGTGTAATTACAATATGATGTTCTTTTTTAATTCTATCTAAAATTTGTTGACAATTTTTTTTAATAATAGTATAATAACTTTTTTTGTCCAAACAAGGATATATTATATGATTATTACCAAATCTAGCAATTTGTTCGGGCTTAAATTGTGTGGCCAACGCGGTTTTTATTTTTACAATATTAACTCTTTTTGATAATTCATGATATACATCAGCATCAGTTTCACTATCTTCAACATCATCAGACATTTTAAATGCGCTATCAATGTTTCCAGAAATAAAAATCAAAAGTTTTTCGTATGATTTTCCCTCATTGACATTTCCAATTTTAAGAGTGTCTTCCATGATTTTCATTCTTTCCCCTAATGTCATTTTCATAATTTCTTCAGTAGACATTTGTAGATTTAACATTTTTTTAAATCTACTTGCAGTCCAGTATGATGTGTGATATTTATAAATTTTATTTTTTTTGGGGTTTTCGGTTTCTATGTTTGGTGTATCTTTATCGTTATTATCATCATCGCTTCTATCTATCCAATACATTTCTTCCATCAACATTTGAATCAAATCAGCTCTACGACGAGAATTGTTTTGAAATCTTCCATCTGAAAGTAGAACCCAAACATCGTTAAAATATTTATTTTCAATCATACGGCCAGCTTCATCAATTGTACGATATCTTTGAATTTCATCAAGTAATAGTATTGCCGGCTCGTTTGATTCAATACCACTATTATCTAAATAACTTTCAATTGTTCGACTATATTCATTTTTCACATCCATTTGAATTTCAATGAACTTATCTGTAAAATTCAAAAGACGAACCAGAGTACGAACTAGATCGGTTTTACCTACACCAGTAATACCCCATAATGATATAATTAATGGTTTAAATTGGATTTCTGGTGTTAAATACCATAAAGAAATATTATTAATTACTTTATCAATAACATCATCAATACCAATAAATTTTTCTTTCAAGGCAATTTTAACATCTTCAAGTTTTGCTTTTTTATTTTCAATTCGTTCAAGAAGTTCGGTGTTCATTTTAATTTTGTTTTTTTTTTATAATATGTGCTCTCCAAAAATCTGCCATATGTGGTTCAACTGTCGAATAATTATTAACTTTTCCGTCTTTATCAAAAAACACATAAACAACATGATACATGTTGTTAGGACTAGATGGTTCTGCACCATTACGATACAAATAAACCTGTCCGTTCCATGAATCATATACAAGCCAGTTATCGTCAAATGCCTTCACTCGATACCATGATCCGTGTTTTTTCGGTAGTTTTTCACCATATTCTTTTATTGTATCTATCAACAATCTATATTTGTATTTAAGATCGTCTGATACTTTACTATATTCTATATAACTCATTTTTTATAATTTAATTTCAAAACGATTTCTCATTTCTTGAATAGTATCATTTGGAACGTTATGTAAACTTATTCCATCATGACGATTTTCAACAATGACAGAAAAAACTCTATAATTGTATTTGTCGGCCAAAATATAATATGGTGACATTTCATCTGATGTTGTTAATGTGTTTGCCACCACTATCGTTGGTGTATTTGTCGTCATTAGCCGTTCACACTTTTTTTGACATTCAAAACGTGCTAAAGCTTCTTTTTCTTTTTTCCATTCATATTTGCCCTTAACCATATGATAATCATCATTGGAACAAATATTAGTTTTACCAAATAATTCACTAAATGTGGTTTTTCCACTTCCGGGTAATCCTCTAACTAATATTAACGTCTTTTCCACAATTAAAAGATTCTTGGGTTAGTAATAAAAATCAATTTATCACCACGATACATTCCATCTATCATAACTTTTTTCTCAAATTCCGGCCTTTTAGATATTTTATGTGTTGATAATAAATCAAATAACTTTGTTCCTTCAATAGTTTTTAATTTATGTTTATATTTTTCATTTTCGGCGATGTAAGTACAATATGTTTCTGGTGTTCTCCCGTTTCCCTTTCTTCTTATTATTTTCCACGTCACTTGGAGCATTTCTCTTCTCATGTTATTTAATTTTGTTTTAACAACACAAAGATAAAAAAAAATTTAAAAAAAACAAAAAAATATTTAAACATCTCTTGTTATATATCCTTTTTTTACCACTAAATCTATATCTACCGGAACATCATTAATTGATTTAATTTTAATATCATCAATTTTTTGACCCACATATGGAAGATAATATTCAAATCCCCCTTCACGATTTTGATTTTTTACAATGTAAATTTCATCATTCATAACAAAAACTATTTTTGATATGTCTGATAAAAGATCCCACAAATAAATTTCAAAAAAATCGTCTGTTTGAACCAAAAGATAACCTTTAAAAAAATTGTTATGTGGTGCATTTGGCTTATTTCCAGGGCTACAATCGGGATAAACATAATCTGGCATACCACTTATTTTATCAGTAATTTTATGTTTATGTTCAAACACACTGATATTTGATTCGTGTATAATATCATAAAATCGTTGTTCGTTAAGTTGATCAACTCTCTCTGGCTTCATCCAATTTTCATATGTGAAATATTTTACCACCTTTTCGTAAAAAACTTGTGGTTTATAAAACATAACAATCATTGAATAAGCATCACCTTCAGGAAAAAGATGAACAGTCAAATCGTAATTTGTGGTATAATCATTTTTATTAAGTTCTTCAACTGAAAGATCATAATTTATTAACAAAACCCATTGATAATCAATTAAAAATTTTGTTAAAGATTTAATTTGTTGAAAAACAGAAAATCCCGTATCTAGAATTGAATAATAAAATCTCTTATTAAAATATGGTTTTCCTGTTTTATCATTAATTATTTGATGCCAATAATATGTCCATTTATCATCACCAATAAAATTTAAATCTTGATAAAGATAATAATCAACGGATTTTTGAATGCTTTCTGATAACGGATAATTGGCGTGAAGTGCAATTTTTGTATTGGGAAATTTCTGACGTAATAAAATAATGTTGTTTATTAACACTTGACGTTTTTCATCAGTATCACAAAATGATGTAATTGCAATTACTTTATCTTTTACATAATCTTCAATCATTTTTAACGATCAATCATTTTATTTATCATTTTAATTAGAAGTTGCGCCTCTTCTTTTGCAATTGATAAATGCTGAAAAGCACCATTTTTGTTCTGATGAATTATTTCAAAACCAGTTTCATTTGCCCATTTTGATACTTGGATATTCGATCCCCATTCTGAACATTCTTTAATATACGTTTTCATGTTATATAATAAGAAATCGTCAGAATCGTCTTCAATAGATAAATTCGTATAGTCTTCCCTTTTATTAATTACCATATTATCTGGCACTGAAACCTTCATACCTTGAGGATCTTTTAAATTAACTTTCTTTTTTTCCGGCGTTGGTGTCGGAATCACTTGTGTTACCGTTGGTTTTTTCTTTCTTGTTGTCATTTTTAATCAATTTCATTTGTTAATACTGTTGCGGATATAATTGGTCTAGTAAATGATGTGTATTTTAATTGATTGCGTTCTTTAATTAACCAATTCGCATCTATATCGTTTTCCATTACAAATACATGTGTATATGTGGACCCCTGTGCTTTATGTGCTGTTATTGTCATTCCATAATCCATATCCTTAACAATAATATCTGGTCTTGAACGAAATTTACCATCTTCATATGTGGTTATGGTTTTCATAAGAATGTTCAATCGTCTGAATTTATAATATTCTGTCCATGCACCAGGTCCTTGTAATTTTTTTGCCTGCTCTTTATATTTGTCATGTAATTGAGCGTATTTATGAAGATTTTCGTGATCGCTAGTATCTATTATAAAAATATCTTTGAATTTGTATTTACCACGAGGTAAATCTTCACGAATTTTCACATTCCACCCTTTAATTTTATATTTGTTCGTCTGATATTCGGATTTACCAACAACTCTATAATCGGCAGAATTTTCAATTATATTATGTGTTGCACTTGCTGTTCTAACGCTTCTATAACCCATCAAAATATCCCCAACTTCGACAATATCACTATTTTTTCCAAATAATTCTGTTCGAATAATCTCATTGGATAACATAACAGTTTTATTTCTCCAGGCAATAACTTTCACATAATCTGTATTTTCTTTAAATTCATCCGATCTATATTTGTCTAGAATTGCCTGACGAAATTCTTTTTTGTCGGTAGTGAAAATAATACCTTCACCTTTTTCATTAATTACAGATTGTCTTTTAAATCCACCATCAATATCAGTTAAATGGTTTCTTAAATTATCATAAACTGTCCATATTGGATTACCATCATTTTGACGTTCAATTTTTGTTAATTGATAAAATTCATTTGATTTTTGATTAAAAACAACACTTTCTTTTTCACCGACTGGCGGTATTTGTGCTGGATCACCAATAAATAAAACTTTTGTGTATGTATTTTTTGTTTTCTCTACTATCAAATTATAAAGATCGAGATTAATCATAGATGCTTCATCAATAATAACAAAATTATAATCACCGATTTTTGGTATTGCAATTGGACCAAATTCAGGTTGATTTGGATTAAAATTATCAAGATCAACATCTGGACGTAGGCCAAGCAAAGAATGCAAAGTTTGTGCTGGTAGGTCTGTCGTACTCATTATCACTTTTTTCGCTTTATGAGTTGGTGCACTAGCAACAACACTAAAATGATAATTGTCAAGTACTTTTTTTATCATTGTTGTTTTTCCAGAACCAGCAGGCCCGGCAAGAGTAAAAAACGTTTGACCATTTTTTAACCATTTACGAATTTTTTTTACACCCTCATATTGTTCATCATTAAATGTAATAATAACACCAGTTGGAAGTATTAATTGATTATCGGCGATTTCAACATCCTTAAATG
>JAKQTP010000165.1 GCA_029563035.1 archaeon
CGGCAAGAGTAAAAAACGTTTGACCATTTTTTAACCATTTACGAATTTTTTTTACACCCTCATATTGTTCATCATTAAATGTAATAATAACACCAGTTGGAAGTATTAATTGATTATCGGCGATTTCAACATCCTTAAATGGATCTTTTTTCTTCTTTTTTTTGCCCATTAACTTATTTTTTTCTATGAATTTTTGCGTTTGATGTTTTTTTTCACGATTATTTTATGATTTCTAAATTGTCTATTTCACTTAACAATAAATAATTTTTCTATTGGTTTATAC
Source organism: archaeon (assembly GCA_029563035.1). Next base: position 284 of record JAKQTP010000165.1, read on the forward strand.
GTATTTTTTGTTGCCATTGCATTTGTTATTTCCATTTCCCATACGCACTCAAATTCATCGGGCATTTCGTATTCTGAAATAAAAATCTTATGCCCCTCAGAATGTTTTTCAATACACCATTGATAAAATTTTTCATGGTCAAAATTTTTAGATATAGAGTATTGTTTTGTATTTTTATAGGGGATGTCACAGTATATAATAGATTTGGGTGGTATTTTCAAATTTAAATAATTAGAATAAATAAATTCAATATCTTTAATTAATGGTATTTGTTTTTCGGTATTTCTTATTTGTTCATCAATATAGTTTCTATTTTTATAAGTACCACTATAACCACCATCAAAAAATCTACCGTTAAATGATGCCATCCAGCCAATCCAACCAATTTCAAAATCACTAAATTCTATATTTGTACCATTGTTAAATTCAGTTCTTGCCCTATCGTATAATTCTTTTGGTATTTCTCTTGGTCTTGGTAAATCTAATTGAAGTCCTTGCCACATCGCAATAAGATATTTATTATAATCGGAAGCTATTCTCCTGCCAGTTAAAACCTTGTCCATAGTACCCAATCCACCACAAAAGGGTTCTACATAAGGTTCAGTAGTTCTATCTCTCAATATAATAGGTAGAATATACTTACTTATTCTATTTTTATTTCCCATATATTTCATTGTTTTTCCTCCCTTTTTTCTTCAATAATTATTTTATAATTGTTTCATTGTTATTTAATCAATACGTTCAAACCGTTCAAACACATGGAAACAGAGCGGAGGTAAAACAATATTGGGTGTTACTTGGATGGTACTAATATATTTTCTGTTAATTCCATCTTCTGGAATTTGATGGCCAGTACCAAACATTTCAAAATGTCTTTCTACTTTTTCTTCTTCGGGATTTACAATTGCCCACATAACAGGACCTCCTTGTTGCACCTGAACTGATAAGATTTCAGCATTTTTAGGCATAGTGATAGTAACTTTATCATCTATATCCATAGTAAACTTCCAAATTGTTTTTGACATGGCTCAACAAATATTATAAATTTAATTAAATCCTTCAATAAATTTTTTCATCTCTTCTGGCGTGTTATCTTTGCACCACCGCAAATGTTCTTCCCTTGTTATTTTTTTCTTATTTTCCATAAATTTTTACTTTTATTGTTAGACTTCAACACTTTTTATACAAATATTACGTATTGGATTAAAATTATTTAATGCATCATATATCTTTGGTGTGACATAAATTTGATATACATAAAGTTTTCCTGTTACTTTTTTTGAAATGTCAGAACAAATCACATCAAACACATGCTTTCGGTATTCTTTAAATGTTCTTGGTCGAAGTAATGTGGCAGTATCGTATATTTCAAACACACCA
>JAKQTP010000177.1 GCA_029563035.1 archaeon
AAAATAATCGAACATTATAAGTTAGGTTTTCATTTGGGTAATGTCTTAAAATACGTTTTAAGGAGCGATAAAAAGGAAAACGAGGTGGAGGATTTAAAAAAAGCGAAATGGTATATTGAACGAAAAATTAAACAATTAGAAAATGAAAAGAATATCAGTACATAAAATGCTAAAACAACGCCTTGCAGATTCAAAATCAAGTATTAAAAATTCATACCATTATGAAGACTTGGTAAATGTTTTAGGTGGAGATAATTCAAAAGAAAATCAACATCGAATAAATATGCAAAACGATATTGAGCAACTTGAATTTTTATTACAACAATTAGAAATATTTAAAAAAACAAATAATGAATAACTTTTTAGCAATTGCACTTGAAAAATTGTTGGTGTATAAAACGCCACAAAATATTATTGACTATATAAAAAAACATGAAAATGATTTTTTGATTAAAAATCCACCTTATGCCACATGAACCAATGCCACTTATAAGAGAAAAAAAAGGAAATTTGAGTATTAATATTGCTGATATTTTTAGAAATGAAGCAGTACAAAATAGAATAATTAAAGAATTTAAACCAAAAAAATATGAACGAAGAATATGGAAATTAACTTTAAGTCTATGTTGCAAAAAACCAATATTTTCTATAAAAAACACAGTCGGTAAAGGTTTCTTTTGCACATATTGCGAAAAGCCAGTTTACAGCACGATAGATAGAAAATATTGGAACAAAATTTCAAAAGAACCGAAAACGTAGTCTTGCTACTAACGTTCCGATTATTTGCGTTCGGTGGGGCGTTACACCACCAAAGATTGTTTAACAAAATAAATTTCAAAATATGCACACAGATTCAAAAAAGTACGAAACCCCAACTGACGCAAATAATGTGTTAGCAAATCGTTGTTTTCTCGCAATGTTCGAGAATGGGAACGAGCCTTTTTATTTGGCTAATTGGGAAGGTGACCCTGGGCGAACCTTGCTCAAAGTAAACGCTAAACAATTCAAAACACAAGCACTTGCAGAAAAAGCCATAAAAAAGGCGGTGCAAAAATATCCACAAAGAAACTTAGTTGGTAAGGTGGTCGAATACAATGCCCGCTAACTTATAAATTTGCGCTAAAAATGTATTACATAATGGCTATATAGCAAAAAACCCTATTTCAACTGATTGTACGCCTCCAACAATCTGTGATAAAATGCGCTAAAATTACCGTTCCCACGATGGGCATCTAATGTGCTAATATGTGTGTCAATAAAATGATGTGTATTTAATACCTTAAAACTTCCTATTTGTATAGGCTTGTTTAAGTCTAATTTTAATATTTCCGCTCTTAATTCATCGTAGTGCATAATCTTGATTTATGATATATTTTGAGTATGAAAATTTAGATTCTTGTAATAAAGAATGGTATAGCATAGCATCGAAACCCATGTCAACCGCTTTACGCTCCATGGCCTGGACAATACTTTTAGTCGTTTCTTTATTTGCTGTTTTTCTATTTCCTATCTGAAATTTAAAATTAAATTCAGTACAAATTAC
>JAKQTP010000178.1 GCA_029563035.1 archaeon
AATTGTTTTGGGTCAACACATTGTTCAATCCAATCATTTTTACATGCTTTAATTGTTTTTAATAATTCTTTGTCTTTTATTTCTTTAAAAGATACAGCATACATTGTAGCCGCAGGCGCATCACCGTCAAATGTGATTATAACCTTTTTAGGTGCTGATAAATCCCAAAATAAAGTTTCGTCGTCTTCCATATTAGAAATCTCATTCTCTAATTGTTTTTTAACAGAAACTTTGTATGAAAACCATTTTACTCCACCCTCAACATCATTTAAGTCTATAACCGGAACCATAAATTTTGTTTGTTCTTCAATTGGTTTCCAAATAGGCTTGTTTGCCATGAAATCTTTCTTTAACTCTACAATCGCCTTATTAATAGGACAAAGATTTTTTTCTCCAATCTCTAAAAAATTAGACATTGCATGAATTTCTTTTTTAGGATTATCGGTTAAATTCTTATGGAAATTCCACGCCATAAAAATATCGCCTTCGGGTTCTGTTTCTGTTACGGTTGATTTATAAGGAAGAAAAAGAAATTCATTCTTTCCTTTATAATCAAATTTTGCATAAATAGATTCTTTCTTTTCAAAATCTCCCGTTTGCGCTTTTGGTGCCCTTCCATTGTTGGATAATTTTGCTAATCTCTCTAAGATTGCATCTTTTCTTGTACTCATACTTTTTATTAAATTGGTGAAAAAATTTAGTTTACAAATATATAAAGATTAAAATTAATAAAAAAATTATTTTTATTTTTTTAATCTTTTAATACGGTTATACCTTCTTTTAAATTAAGTGTTACCCCAAATTTATCTATATGGAATGCTCCAAGGCAAATATCATTTCTCTTTAAATCTAATCTATCTCCCCAACATCTAACCTGTTTAACATTTAAACCATCTGAGATTTCTAATTGAAAATATTTCTTTCCTTTTTTACTTTGCGCTTCTTCTAGCTTAGAAACTATAAAAACGATTTTAGTGTACGAATTATTTAATGTTTCAAAATTATTATAGTTGTTTATGTTTTTCTTATAATCGTTTAAAATTTTAAGCCTATCAATGTAATAAAGAGAAAATTGAGTGCTATTAAAGAATAAATCGTCCTTCTCTTGTAAAGATAAATTATTTTTTTCTATTTCTAAGAAATCTTTTATCTCAAATATAAAATCTATCCAAGGTTTACTTTCTATAGATTTACTCTTGTATTTAAATAATAATTTTAATAGCATATTATCATCAAGAGATTTTAATGATTCTGGTCTGTGCTTTAATTCAAGAGAATTTTTCTTTCTTGTGAACCAAGTTTCTATTTTTCCATCATTTAATAATTCTTTTAATTTTTTAATTTCATCTCTATCAATATTAAAGCAATCAAAACAACCTGTATTTAATAATGCTTCAAAACCAGATTTGTTTATTTTACTAAAATCTATAGATAAGAAATCTTTTAATTCTTCTAATTTATTTTTATTATTTAATAATTCTTCATAAGCTTTATCTCCGAAAGATTTTATAACATTAAAACCCATAACAACTTTATTTTTATCAAGAGCTCTAAATTCCCATTCAGATTTATTAATTGTCGGTGGTAATAATTCAATCCCATTTTTCGCCATATCATTAATTAATTCTGTATATTTTTCTTGAGATTCAAATTTAAATAATGAAGCATAATAATAAGCTGGATAATTTGTTTTTAACCATAACATTTGCCATGAAACATAAGAATAGGAAACACAATGTGATTTATTAAATGAATATCCGAGGAATTTTTGGCAATACTCTATAAAATATTTAACATCTTCCAAACCATAACCTTTGTTTATCATACCATCTTCTAATATTTTAAAATATTTTTCTACTTGGTAATATTTAGGGTGGTCTTTCTTCCAAGCAATACATCTTCTAAAATTATCACATTCACCTAAATTTAATCCGCAAGCTTCTTGTACCATAAACATAAATTGTTCTTGATATAACAAGATACCATAAGTAGAATCTAGAATTTTTCTCATAAACTCTAATCTAGGATATAATGGGTCATCATATAAATCTTCTTTATTATTAGATACATATTTTCTCTTCCAATCACCAAATTTATCTCCAAAAGTTTCTAATGGACCTGGTCTATTTAATGCTGATATAGAACAAATATCCTCAAAAGAATTAGGCTTAATATCATCAACCAATCTCTTTGCTCCGCCATCCAACTGAAAGATGCTATATAAATTATTGTTTTCTAGATTTCTTAATACTTCTTTGTTTTCAAAATCTAAATATAATAAATCATCACTCACATCTATATTTTCCTTTTCCTTTATCTCATTAATACAATTCTGTATAATTGATAAAGAAGATAAGCCAAGTATGTCTAATTTTAATAATCCTAAATCCGATAAATCTTTTCCACTACCATCAGACTCTCTAAAAGCAGATACAATTTCTTTAGCTGCTCTTGTGACCGGAATATGCTCCCAAATTGGTGTTGGTGTTATTACGATACCTCCAGCATGTGTTCCTATTTGTCTAACTTGGCCCATTAATCTATTAGCATAATAAATAATTTCTGTATTATTTTCTATCCATTCCTTTATAATAGAATCAGAGGTTGTTTTTTTGATATTATCAAAATATTCTATTAGGTCTCCGTTGTATTCTTCTATTCCATCTATTTTTGTAATATTTGTCATTAAGAAACTTTTAAAGCTTGTATCAAAACCTAAGCCTTTGGCTGAATCTTGTAGAGCTCTCTTTGCTTTGTATAATTGATGTGTGCCAACACCAATAACACAATCTGAGGTATATTTTTCCTGCAAATAAAAATATACAAAATCTCTTCCGCCTTGACCATAATCTTGGTCAATATCAACAACTCCTGTTCTGGCTGGATTAAGAAATCTCTCAAAATAAAGTTCATGTGTTATAGGGCAGACAGTTGTTATATCTAGGCAGTATGCCAACAATGCTCCAGCACATGAACCACGACCTGGACCTGTCCTAATGTTATTTTTATTTGAAGCTTTGGTAATATCTTCAAATATTAAAAAATAATTTGCAAACCCTTTTTCTTTTATGATTTCCAATTCGTATGTTAATCTTTTTTTATAAACTTCTAATTTATCTTTAGAGAACTTTTCACCTCTTTCTTTCCTTGCTTTAAGTTTTTGAAATAATCCTCTCTCAGAATTTTCTCTTAGAACCTCATTAGCTTCTCTGTCTCCTAAATTATAAAATTTTGGAAATTTAAAACCTGTCTTATCTACTGTTTCAAATTCAAAATTAATTTTATCTAATAATGTTAAAGAATTATCTAGAGCTTCTGATATTAATTTTTCACAATAATTATAATTCCACTTTTTATTAAATTCAAATATTTCCTCGCTATTATGAAAATAAAGATGTCTTGCGTGAATAAAAGATTCTGCTCCACTATCATTGTTTCTTGCTACATTAATAACAATGTCTTGTAATCTATCATCCCCTTTATTTAAGTAATGAACATCCCCGCCAATTAATATAGGCACATCATATTTCTGGCATAAACTAATTATCTTATCATTTGTCTCTTTTTGAGAAACACCAAACTTTGATTTATCTAATATTTCATTAAATTGTATCTCGCCATAAAAATTATCTCCGAACTCTCTTAAGAAACGCTTAAACCATTCTTCCGCTTCTTTATTAAAATCATTTGTTCCAAGTTGATTAACAATATTTACCATACAACCTGTGGTCATTATTAAACCTTTTTTATAATGAAATAATTCTTCAAAAGTTATTCTTGGTTTATAATAATAACCTTCTGTATTAGCTAAGTAATGTAATCTATTAAAATTTTGATAGCCTTGTTTATCTTTTATGAAAATTGATTGATGACAATCTTTATTTATTGTTTCTCGTTTTGAGTTGGGTATTTTTAATTCTTTATCTGTGCAAGCATAAAATTCACTACCTAAAATAGGTTTTAAATTATTCTTCTTTAATTCATTATAGAATTGATAAATACCATTAGCGTTACCGTGGTCGGTTAATGCCATGCCAGGCAAATTATATTCTTTTAATTTATCAACATATTCTTTAAATTTAGCTGTGCCATCAAGCATAGAGTATGTTGAGTGTGCATGCACCTCAACAAAAGGCCTATTATAAATTATATCATTTTGTATTAAACCCGGAGAACAAACTTTGCAATTACAAATCATAGTGTAAATTTATAATATTATTTTTTAAAAACAAAAAAAACTATTTAAAATTATAGAAAACATAAAAAATGAATAGATTAACAATAGCTGAGAGAAAATTTTTAGAAGAGTTTAATAATACTTTATTAAAGTACCCTTCTAAAAATAAAGGACAAGATATAATATTATTTTCTATTAAACCTTATTGGTGCATACAAAATAATTTATTAATCTCATCTTTATTATTTCACCCACTTAATTGTTATTATAAGAATTATAAAGAAGAAACTGTTAATTTTACACATAAAAAACTTATTAAGAGTATAATAGAGTGGGAATTGGATGATAAGAAAGAAAGTTTCTTAAACACAAAAGAATTAGAACAATTAATATTTTTCTTTAGGAATATTTAAATGTTCTTTTTTTTATTCTTTAACTTTTTCATCTTGTAATATTGAAGATTCTTCATCTGTTATAGAATCAATTCCAAATTCTTCAATTTTTTTATAAATTTCTTTCTTGGTTAATTTAAGAGAAAAATTTTGTTTAGTATTTGCCCACAAAAAATCTTTTATTCCGCTCGTAAATAAAGCTTTCATTTCAATTTCGACCGGTTGCAAAAATAATTCATTTACCATGTTGTTATTATTATATAAAATGGTCTTTATTTCCTCATAAGTAGATTCGGTATTAAAAAATATTGTTGCAGAATTTAATTCATACTTATCATCAATTTTAATATTTTTATATAAAATAGATTCTAAATAATGCAATTGTAAATGGTTCGATGTTATTAATATATAATTCATTCTTCTGTTTTAATTAAAATACTTTTTTTATACTTTTTTATTATCTTAGATTCTAATAAATTAAATGGACAGACTATAAAGTCACCATTAATATTATTAAATGTAAATGAGATAATTTTATTAGAAATTTCTCGTCCTTCACCTATTAAGATGTTATTGTTCTTATCATAAACTTTTATTACCATAATACAAAATTACAAAAAAATAATCAAATAACAAAAGTTATAAGGCGTTGATTTACAACGCCTTAATTTTTCTCTTGACATTTTCGGTTATGATATGCTTTGGATTATTTAATATTCTATAATAAGTAGATAAACCTATACCAATTTCTTCACATAATTTATTTATAGTTTTATAAGTTAATAACCCCTCTTTTAGTTTAGATTGATATTTCTTATTGAATGTTTCAGAGTTTTCTAAATTATTAGAAATATAATTACAAATATCTTTAATTAAAACATCATCTGTGATAATATAATATTGTCTATTATCTTTATCTATAATTCCTTGCAAATTTAATTTTCTTTTTATTTTTAGTAAAGTTATGTAATCTACTTCTTGGTTGTTTTTAATTAAATTCATATCATTATTACTGATTTGAAAATAACCAAGAAGTAATTCTTTTTTGTTTGTTTTTGCTAAAAACCTAATTAGCTCATTAATAGAAAGTTTCATAAAATTTTTGTTTTTTGTTTGTATAAAAATAATAAAAAAATGTGATAAAACAAAATATTTATGTAAATTTGTTTATGGAATTACAAAAATATTTTTTAGCAATAGATGGTTCTACTTCGAAAGTAGGGTTATCTCTATGGGATTTAAATAATTATGAACTAATAAAATGTTGGGGCTGGTCATTTAAGGCAAGCCTAACATTATTAGAAAAAGCTAAATTCTTTGAGGAGGAATTAAAAATAATTATTAATGATTATAACATTATTGAGGCTTGCATAGAAGCTCCTAAATTATCAATGATGAATATGTTTTCAGGTAAAGAGCAAGTTACTTCTGCAAAAACATTAAAGGTATTATCCCAAATAAATTTTGGGTATCAATATATTTTGCACCAGAGAGGAATTCATGTTGAAGAGTTAGATGAGTCTTTATGTAAAAAACTTTCTTATCCTGCTTACAAGGTTAAGAGAAATGGTATCACAGTTAAAATGCAATATCAATCTCAGGTATTAGATGATATAACATTAAATAAAGATATTTATAATTTTACTTATGTTGATAAGAAAACAGGAGAAGTAAAATGTTATAAATGGGTAGAAGATATTATTGATAGTCTTATTGTGGGTAAAGCATATTTAAATATTAAGAAACAAGGATTAAAAATAGCTGATATAAAATAGAGTAATCTTATAAAATTAAGAAAGGAGATAAAATCAACTATCTCCTTTCTTAATTTTTCTAATAAAAAATTAATTTATTTGTTCTTCTTTTATTTCCTTATCAACAATAACTTCCTCGGTAATTATTTCACCATTACCAAAATAAGATAAAATAATAGAAGTTAATGTCATTGCTATAGCAATTACTTCATTCCACATCTCTTCTTTTATTAAACCTTTGCCCATAATTATTGCTCCTGTGATTGTTAAAGCTTTACGAACAAAAATCATCCAGACAGATAGGTTTCTATCTGTCTTATCTATCCAAGACCATATAATCATTGCTAAAACAATAACACCTGTGATAATTTCATTTGCTAAAGTTTGAGGAATAATTCCTTTTGTAATTAAAAATACCGATACGAAAGTTAATATTTGTCTTACCAAACCAATAACTTGTTCTTTGTTCATTTTTTTCATTTATATAATTTTTATTTGTTTACTGTTTATTTTAAATAGTTTTGGAAATATTCTTTCCATAGTTTCTTACTATTATAATTGTAATATTTCAAAGATAATTTGTTTATAAACTTAGACACTTTTGTTCTTCCAAAATAATAAGCAATCATTAATTTAAATACAATTGAATCTATACTCGTAGCTTTTGCCTTAGTGTAAAACGGCAACCAAAATATTTCTTTAGAAACAACCATTGGTATATTATTATCTATTAGGTCTGCCGCAACTATATTAAATGTTTCTGATAATGAAACTTGCATACCTATATCCATTGTCTTAACTAAATCAATAAATTGTACATGAGTCATCCAAGGACACTCAACTAAATCATGTTCACTATTTTTAAACAAGTTTCTTAGGTTTTTTAATACACTATTTCCACCTTGTTCTTCTCTGTTTACATTTATAAAGAATCTTAATTTCTTACCTATGACATCTGCAAAATACATTGCCGAGATAGCTTGAGCTAAATGATTTTTCATAGGACGAATTGCACCAAAACAAGAAATATTTATATATCTATCATCTCTTTCTAAAATCTCTGGTGTGTTTGTTATTTTATAATAGTTAGGTAATAAGACAGAATTTATTCCTACCTTAGATAAATCATCTACCGCACTTTTATGGTTACATGCAATAGTTACATTTAAGTCTCTATATTGATATAACCAATCCATAGCAATTCCTTCATTTGCAAGGAAAGTTATTTGACTATGAATCCTGCACATGAATAAAACCTTAGGATGAAGTTTTTGTAATTGAGCAATCTTCTCCGGTGTTACCCATATAGCTTCTAATATCAATACTGTAGGTTTATGTATTGTTAAGAATTTATCTATACAATTACCGTCAACTGCCATTTCATAATTAGATTCTATCTTTAATTCTTTTAATAAATCTAATACAAAATTGATTGAATTTGTTAGTCCGGAAGATATAGGACCATCTGGTATTGTATTACAATCACTATAGGTTAACATTTTCTTCTTACTGATGAATAAAATTTTATTTTTCATTATTTATTAGGTTGTATATCTTGCAATTACTTTATCTGTTATCTCCAAATCAAAACCAGCATTTAGAGGAATCCAAGTTACCGCAGTACCTACAACTGAGAATGCAGAAGATACTGTTAGGTTATTAAATTCTTGCCCGTTTACTATTAAAGTTATATTTGATGAAGTATCTGGAGCAGAAGATAAATCTGACACTAAATTAATTCCACTTACTGTTAATGATTCTGTTACTAAATCTCCTGATGAAGGTAAGTCTTGATTAATATTCCTTGTTACAATTCCTATGAGTGCATCTGTAGGTAAATCTTTAAATTCATACCTATAATTAAACTCAAATTCAATAGAATCTAGAGGTAAATTATATGCTGTCTCTACACCAGAAACAAGTGTATAAAAAGACAAAGTATAAATGCTTGATGCAAATGTAATTCTACCATATAATTCTCCGCCAGGTCCTTTTATTTTTAATTTTGTAGAACTTTTATAAATCTCAACTCTATTATTTGTGCCAGATACAATAATACCTGTTACCAATTCTGAGGCAGAAGGTAATAATGCAATAGAACCACCATTAAAACCTGATGTTGTTAGAACGGAAGTTATAGAAGCTGTTATATCAAAAGAGGTACCAGAAACACTTAAATTATTAATTCTAATTGGCGCCGAAATGTATTTCTTTATTTGTTTTGCTTGGAATCTTGCCATTTATCTATCTTTAAAAAATGAATCTGTTTGTAAATCATTTACGTTTATCCATTCTGTCTTATTATTGAAGTTTATTTTTACTTGAACTTTATTTCCTTTTAATTTTAAAACTTTACAAGCATATTTGGAATCTTTTTTATAGACCGTATCTCCAACTTTAATTTTATTGTTTTCTAATAAAACTTTCTTACCTGTTACTTTCTCAATTGCTTCTATTAATTTACTTAATTTCATTTATTATTTGTTTATGTTTTATATATATTGTAAGATTACTTCATCTGTCGTTTCTAAAATATAATCTGTATTTGTCCAAATCATTGTTGTTGAACTTATTGAGAAACTTGTTTCTTGTTTACCATTTATAAATAATAAAACAGTTGATAGACTATAAGGTAGTTTTGAAAAAGCATTCGTAAATGTTGTTTGTCCATTTGATGTAACCGAAACAACATCTCTTCTTGGTAATTTATTTACCTCTTGAACCGCTTCAAATAATTGTGTACCTACATTCCATTTAACTCTAACTTTTGTATCAGAATCTTTTGAGTTTAATGTTATTAATGTATTTCCCGAAACTGAATCTTTTATAATAACATCATAATTAATGTTTTTAATTTGTAATTCAAACTCTGAATTACATTGCTTAAACTCATTTAAAAAATTTATTGTGTATAAACCTGTGATACCATCTATCACTTGCAAAATTCTATTTTTATAAGCTGTTAATGTTATGATACCATTTGCAGATAAAATTTCTTTACCCTGTTTACCTAATGTTTCATTCTTGTTAACAATAATTTCTGAATAATTAGAATATTCAAATAAAGGATTTGAAGATATAATATTTTGAAAAGAACAATTATTTGAATCTCTAACAATCATTCTACAATTATCAAAAAATTGAATATGTGTAGAATTAATTGATTCGATTATTGAATCATTATTAGCTGTTATATAAAAACTATTATTTGAGGTTATTGTGGAATTATTCTTAGCTTCTAAATATTCTGAATCTGTCTGTATAACCCTACTATTATTATAAGTATTATTCTTATTCTCTCCATCCTCAGAAAAAACAATTATATCATCTATACAATTAAAACAAATTGTTTCTTTGGTTAAAAAGATTGTTCCTTTAGGTTGAGAATCATGAGTGTTAATTGATAATACTCTATAAACAATAGCACCTAATCCTAAATCATTATTTATATCACTCACATCATACCATTGTAAAACACCAAGAGTATTTGTTGATTGTAGTGTTTTATATTGGCTATAAGTTATACTTTCTACAATAAAAGTACCTGGCGGTATAATTGTTGCGTCTATTTTACAATTATCAGATAACAAATCTATAGCAGATTGTAAAGTATTACGAGCCACAATAGCATCACTTGAGTTTTGGAAACCTAAATTAATTACATTTCCTCCTTCTTGTAAGATAGATAATGTCCTATTGTTTATACTTATTTTTTTATGTTGACAAATATTTAAAACACGGAAAGATTTATTATCAGTATCTTCTAATGTTATAAACTTATCTGTTGATTGATAAGTACGAATAAATGTTAAAGGATTAAATGCCATTATTTTTATATTTTATTTAAACAATTTGACCATTACCTGCATCTGTAAATTTCTGAGAAGCTAATTCACATTCATTTATATTTAAAAAATATAATGTTATAGGGTTATTATCATCTGATAATATAATTAATCTATTTGTTATTTTTTGAACATCTGTTATCTCAGAAAGTTGCCAAACAAAAATCCTATCACCATTTTTCCATGCGGCTATTGATTGATTTACAACATGAGTCTTAATATCTAAAGAAGTTAATCCAGATAAAACTCCAGTATTTATCGTTTGTGTATTTGTAGAGCCAGAAAAATTTGTATTTTTATCTCTATTTTTAGAAATCCATTTTAGCATTAGTATTTTTTATTTTAAATAGTTTTACCAAAAATGAAATAAGATATATTTCATAAAAATATATCTTATTAAATAAAAAACATTATGATAAAAATTATTGTTCTAACTCTCTTTCATTATTTATCTTGTCTAAAAGTGTGTAATTATCTTTCTTAAATCTCTCATAAGCTTCTATAAATGAAATATCAGATTCTTGCCCTGGGCCAAAAATTGCAATAACCTCCGGAAATTCATTTATAGGATGGTCTTCAATTTCTAAAATATCTTTTTCTTGGTTTGGAGTTAAATGCAATAACTCGTGATAAACCAATCTAGCTTTTTGGTCTTTATCCATTGTTATCCATTTATCAAAAGCAATTGTTACATAAGCATCTTTTTCAGAATAAGCCTTGCTCTTATCATTTTCTTTATTTGCTGTACCTAATATTTCGCCTGTTTTTGATTTAGCCGCAGTTCTCTTAAATAAATAACCAATTTGCCAATTTTTTAAATCTGGTCTAAATTTACTAATAATTTGTTCTCCTAATTCTTGAACTTCTGGCGCCTTTATATATTTAGGTCCTGGGTGAGGAAAATCTCCTATTTCACCTTCTGTAAATTTAATGCCTAATTTTGTTGTGATAACATCTCCTGTCGTAAACATAATTTATTCTTTGTTTAATTGTTCTTTTAATTTTTTATCTAATTTGAATAATATTTTTTTAAATTTTGCTATTGCATATTTAGATAGAGACTCATTTAAATTTATTATCTCTTTATCTATTTCTTTTTGAATTTTAGTGTTAGAAACTATCTTGGAATTAAAATATTTGATTTTATTTGTTTTTATCAATATTAATAATTCTTCGGTTATAAAATCTTTGTGCTTTTGAATTTCAAAGATTTTATCCATTGTTTCTTTTTTCATTTCAGTTGTTTCTTTTTTCATTGTTTCTTTTTTCATTGTTTCTTTTTAATATGTAATGATGCCCAGCCATTTATGTAATGGTCAACTTTTTCTTTCCATCTTCTATAAGAACCATCCCAAAATATTTCCGAACCCTTTTCCCCCTCTTTGTCTTTTGTTTTAACTTCAATATAAAAATAATTAGGTAAGTCTGCCATAAATTTACCTTTTATAAATCCAATTTGAAAAGGTAACTCAAACCAATAACCTGATTTATCATCTAGATATTTCCTTTTAAACCCTAAACTTATTAAAGACTCTTCTTTTATCATAAAACAAAGATAATATTTTTTTTAATAAAATATAAATTTTTAAAATATTTTTATTTTTTTATATTCTTCTAACCCATCATTTGATACTCTTTTAAATATTAAATGCTTATTTTTTGGGGCTTTTTTCCAAGATTCAGAATTATATGTATGTAAATGATATACAAATTCTCAATTACTCCAATTTCTGTTCCACCATTTTAATATTTTATCTTTCATAAACTCTTTATGCTTACCTTTAGAATGCCTTTTTCTAATTTTGATATTTTTAAAAATGCCGACTTTGTTAAATCTACTCTTGCATTTACTCCACACCTATCATTAACTCTAACAATAACCTTTTTATTATTTTCTAAATTGGTTATCTCAAGCATTGTGCCTAGAGGAACATGATTGTAAGCTGCTGTCAATTTATCGTTGGAAAATATTTCTCCATTGGCTGTTTTTTTTCCCTCAAATTTAGGATGATAGAAGCTTGCAATAATTGTTAATACTAAAAATAATTTCATATAATTTTTTATCTTAAGTTTATTTGTTTATTTCTAATTGAATATTTACTATATTTATATTTATCTTCCTGTAAGAGTGAGTGATACAACATTGAATCAAAATTTAACTCTTTTGCTTTAAATAACATTTTGCTCACTATTTCATTTTGAATTTCTCTGGTAAATAATTTTGTTGAGCCTTCTTGAAACTTATAATTGTATTCAGTGCAAATAACTTTTAAATGATTTGTTAAACCTCTAAATGTTCCCATATCTAAAATAGAAGTTTTTCCTATAAATTCTCTATCTATTAAATTCAAATCATTTATATAGAAGTGCGGGTTTATTGCACTTATATCTTTTATTTTAGAAACACGCTTATTCCAATCATTTCCTCGGTTGCTATTGCAACCTTCTGTTGGTACAGAAATTATAACATTAGGCAATATTTCTTTTATCCTCGGAATTAAAAAATTACATATTTCTATATAAAAACCTGTTTTTTTTGCAAAATGCATAAAAATCTCATTTCCTAATTCTACACAATAAATATTATCTTCGCCTAGTTTTTCTTTTAAGACTTTTAATGGCAACAAACAATTTTCCCACTTGTTTAAATTTTTATCTTTAAAAAATGGATGTAAATTTAAACAATAAACCGTTCTAGGTTTAAATTTTAATTGTTGTACTAAATCTATATAATTATAAATAAAATTCTTAGGGTTTCGAATTACAGAATGTTTGTTTTTGCCTGTTTCACCATAGCCATCACTTGAAATGTCATAGTCAAATGATAGTGTACCTCCAGGAAATCTAAGTAAATCTATTTGCTCATTATTCTTATTAATTATATCTGCTAAATGTAAAGTGTTTAATCCATTATCGAATAATGATGAGAAGGTATAAGCAGTATTATAACCTTCTAACATTTCTATTCTATAATCTTTTGGTATCTCCATTTAATAAGAATTTATTTTATAATACAAATATAATTAAAAATTTTAGAAAATACTAATTATTTTTTAAATAATTAATTAGGTCAAACTTTTTATATTATTTTGTTTTAGTTACTAAAACAAATTCAAATTCTCGATTTACAGACCATTTTACTATTTCTTCATTTTTGCCTATTTGTTTTTCAAAATAATTTCTTATTTTTAATAATTCAGCATCAGTATTCCATTTTTTTAAATTACATTTTTCTAAAACTTCATCTATGGGGAAATATCGGCTACTTGTCGATTCTAACAAAACCTTCTTACCTGTTTTGTTTTCTATTAATTTTATTACTTCTGATAATTTCATTTATTTGTTTTTTTTAAATAGTTGATAATATCAATCTTCTTATTTTTTAATTTATCTGAATAAATTTCTATGAATATGTTATTGAATGCTTCTGCAATTTCTTTGCCTCTTAATCCTAATTCCATTAAATCATTTCCATTAATTTCTAATTCGCTCATAGACTTAGGGTATTTTGATTTTAAATCATTAATAGCTTTTGATATGTTAGAAGGATATAATTGTAAATTAAACCCCTTTACAGTTGTTTTATATATCTTATAAGCAGTGAGCCTAGAGTTAAGTATTGAAGTATTTTTATTATTCCAAGCTAACTCTAAACAATCAATTTCTCTTGCTGTATCTATTGTCCCTCTTAATCTTTCTATATGTATTTTAGAAATATCTTTAACAGAGTCTTGTACAATAGAATAAATGAACTCTGATAATGTTTTTGATTTTTTAATTAATGAAACATCTCCGATAAATTTTGTAAAATGTGTACCAAAGATAACATCATATACCCCAGAATCCATTAATAACTTAAATCCTATCATAGGGTCTCCTTTCTTAATAATCTTTTCTAACTCTATTAATATTCTTTCACCACTTATACCTCTTATCTTAGAAGAATTTTTTTTCATTTCTTCCCAGGTATTCTTTTCAATATTAAAACCAAAACGAGAAGCAAATTGAATTCCTCTGAGTATTCTAAGAGGGTCGTCAGAAAATGATTGTGGAGATACCATTCTAATTATCTTATTATCTAAATCCTCTTTACCATTAAATGGGTCATATAAATCTCCGTCTGAGGTAACCGTGGAAGCGTTAATCGTAAAATCTCTTCTCAATAAATCATCTTTAATAGATAAATTATGGTCACTATCAGTTGTGAATGCTTGGTAACCTTTAGGTCTCTTGCCAGTTTTCTTTTCTGCTTCATCTTTCTCAAAATCAGTGAGTGGTCTTTCGGTACGAGGTAATGCAATATCTATTGGCTCATCTAAATCATATCCATCAGGAATGAATTTTATAACACCAAATGATTTACCTACCAAATCTGTTCTGCCATATTTTTCCAATATAGAAATTAATTTATTCATATCAATTCCTCGGCAAAGAAGGTCAATATCTTTAGAATCTTTTCCTAAAAATTTATCTCTAACAGAACCACCCACAATAACAACTTCACCTCCATTTTTCTTTATAACAGAAATAAAAGGCATTTTAAAGATAGAATCAAAATCTAATGATTCTCTTAATATTTTTTTTAGTATGCTCATATTGTTTAAATATACAAAATTTAATAAAAAACTATTTAAAATAAAAATTAATAAATGCAAAGATTAGCACCTAAACAAATCAATAAAGTTATTGGGACAAAATTAAAAAGCAATAGTTTCACAAATACTTTAGTTTTATCAGATGTTGTTACCACTATTATCAACTCTCAATTAACAACTTTAAATTTATTAAATCAAAATTCTTCAGGTTTAAATAATGAAGGTGTTGATAATGGTTATTTATGTGAAATTTTCTATAACACAGAGAAAACTCCTGTTTATGCCGATAATGGTTCTCAAATATTTGGTTTATTATCAAAATCTGGTTTAGTTTGGACAATTGCTTATAAATATTATAACTACCAAACATCTTCTTTTGATAATTATACTTTTACTTCTGTAAATAGCTTATTTATATCTTTCTTATATCGGATGCAATTAAAGGATTATAACTTTAATAATATTGAAGTTTATAATCCTAATCCTGGTAAAATTATTACTCTTGTTAATAATGTTTCAACAATTATTGTTCCTTATAATTCTAAAATGTTTGGACAATTACCTATTATTCAATTTTGGGATTCAACAACAAAACAAATAGTGGTGATACAAGCAGAAGTTGATGATATAATTAATCCTACAACAATTAGTATTGACTTCGGAGAGCTTATGACAGGGTATTTAGTTATAGGTTAATAATATTTCTTTAATTATTTTTTTTTAGATATATTCTTATTATATAAGAAACAATGTGTTATAAATATTGTAAAATTTTTAAATTTCAGATAAGTAAATGTAAGCTCTCATATATTTTTCCATTCTGTCTATGTCTTTTTTTGATAAACCTTTAAGTCTACTTGCATCCATATTATGTCTTAGGTCTGCTAATTTAATCTTAGTACATTTCTCTCCTACAAATGGATATACAGGAATTGTTTTAATGTAATCATCATAATGTCCTAATTTATGGGTAAGACAATTAATCCCATTAGCAATTTCTGCATTAAATTCTTCCATTAAATATTCAAATGTGATATTTGTATCTTCAATTAAATCATGTCCTAGAGCTATACATAATGAATTTTCATCTGTTAAACCACAAGTTTGCATTACATGAAAACAATGAAAGAAATAAGGCTTACCTTGTCTATCTTGTTTGTTTTTAAATTCTGTAGCTACTAAAGCTAACATTTTTGCTAATAATTTCATTATCTTCTATTTAAAATAAATTCTTTTTTTAATTGCTCTTTTAAATCTTTCCAAAAACTGTAAGTATTTACAGAGCATCTGTGCCCTATTTCTTCCCAATATTTATCTTCCAACCAATTACTTAATGATTCTTTAGTTTCTTTTGCTAAAATATCATCTAATTTCTTTTCAAACTCTTCTATATCTAAAGCCATTATTTTAAATTATATTTGCTTGATATTGATTAGAATTTGAATATATTTTCTCAATCATAATTATTTATTTTAATTTGTTTAATAAATTAGACCACTTTTTTATTTGATTTTTATTGTGTTTGCATTGTGCAGAAAAATCAATTATAAAATGCTTGCAACCTTTTATTAAAATTTTTGATTCTTCACTATTATCTAAAATTATATTTTTTAAATAAACTTGATAAAATGTTTGTCTTTCTGAAGAGATTTTTAATTTATCTGTATATTCATTTATTTTTCTAGTTAGAAATTCTTTATTTTCCATATGGTTGTTAT
Source organism: archaeon (assembly GCA_029563035.1). The sequence goes on from JAKQTP010000178.1 coordinate 16,482, forward strand.
TTTGTAAACTCATAATCACAAGATATTTCATCAATATCTGCTCCGAAAGATTCTAATGTGATAGTTACCTCTTTAGAAGTATTCCAATTAGAATCTTTTTTTTGCCTCTTCTAAACAAGAAGAAATAAGTGATTCTTTTGCCTCGTCATAAAAAGGATTATTTTTAATACCTTCTTCTATTATTACTACTTTCATATTGTTGTTATTTTTTGTTATTAATTATAGTGTAAATATACAAAAAATGGTCTATAAAAACAAACCTATAAACCATTAATAATCAAGTATGTGTATTTAGAATTATTTAGTTCTTGTATATTTTAACTATTTTATCATCATATTTCAATAAATAAAAACCTGTAGATAAATGATTTATATTAAATTCTTGCTCATTAATTACTTTTATTAATTGTCCTAGCATATTATATAATTCATATTTATCTTGATTATAAAAATATAAAAAATTATTAGATTGTGTAAACCAAATATCTTCTTTATTTCTACAATTAGAATATATTATTTTTGAGTAAGTAACCGAGCCATCTAAATCTACTTCCATTATTCTATAATAATTTTTATCTGAATATTCATCATAAGCAATATACTCTTTTAAATTAGTTGAGAGTTTAGAGCCTTGAAACCATGCAAAATTAATCCAATTAATTGCATCATTACTTTTTTGTAAATAAAAATAATCAACATTTATTTCAGATAGTGTTGAAAAATAAATTTTTATTTTATCATCTAAACATTCAGAATAAAATTGATATAATTCTATTGGTAGTACTTCATAAGTATTGCACCCATCTGTCTTAATTGTTTGGTTTGATTTTCTCATGGTATCATTTGTATTTCTAATACCATAATCTCCATTTATATTTGAATTTCCTATGTAATGCCAAACAGAATCTCTACAAGAATTATAATTTATCTTTGTTATTCTATAATTAGCACCATTACCTAAATTTGTAAAAGCACCTAATGTCCTGGTGCAATTAGATTGTAAAACATAAACATCACCGTAATATGTTAAATTAGATATATTATAAGGAAATGTTTCTAAATCTGATGTCAAAACTAATATTGTAGAATTAGCTGGGATTGTTGATCCTGGATTTGCAGATATAATTCTTGAGTTATTTGTGGTATATTTTTTTAAAGAATCAATAGAGCTTGTACGAGGAATTCTCCAAGAACAACTTGTACCATTAATATCTAAATTGGTTGCTCCACTTAAATTATTATTTGCATCAAAATCTATTTTAAGATTGTTTACCGTAATTGCAATTGGTGTGGTTAGAACCATAAACTCATTTCTTTCTTCGTTTGTTCCGCAAGCATCAATCATTATAGATTTAATTCTTGGGCATTGACTGTAAGATAAAAAATAAAAAGAAAGCAAAATTAAAATAAAAAGTTTTTTCATTAATTGTTTTATTATTTAAATATAGTTTTATATTTTTTTGTTATTTAAATTCCGCACATTTCTCTAATATCTTTAAAATGTTTGCTTTGACCGTTTTTGGAATATTTTAATTTTGCTTCTAATATATCTTCGAAAATTCCAACTTTATAATCGAAACCTTTATAATTTATATAAGTATATTTTGCTTTTGGGTCAATCTTTAAATCGCACCTAATGTTCTTTAATTCTGTTTTCTCTCCTGAAAATTGTGAATTAAATATTTCTTCAAAAAAATCAGATATATGTTTGTTTTCTTTTGATTGATTTAATTTTTCTAAGTCTTCATTTATATTATTGTTTACCTCAATTGATAAATCAAAATCATTACCAGACATCTTATCTGAGATAGATGATTCTATCCAATTGACTTTTTCTGTTTTTCTAAATAATTTATAATAAGGAATAATAAAATCAAAATCCGATGTTGCATTTTTAAACCTTTCTAATTTAACACCATACAAATAAAGTGCTGTTGAACCAGATATAATTAATTCCGGATTTTCGGTTTGAATTTGTTTCAATAATCTAAGATTCATGTTTTCATCAATCTTATCTAACTCTTCCTTATTAATGATTTTTTTGATTTCAATCTCATCTAATATTCTAACAATTCTAAAAGCATCAGTAATTGATTTAGCAGGGCCATCAGTAAAATTTCCTAAAACTTCAATAATTGCAAACTCATTACCATTAATATTAGAATAGTGTTTAAAAACATCAGTTAAAGTATTACAATAATGAAACCCTTGGTTTGTGCATGTTTTTAATTTTTTCTTTTCTGGCGTATAAGCAAATGATACATTGGGATTAGGCAAGATATTAATTGTTACCATCTCATATTTTTCTTTCTCATTTGGTATAGGTTGTTTGATATAAATTTTATTTAATTCATATTTAGTAGGCGCAGTCATTGTACCTAGGCTACAAACCAAACCTTTATTAAACCCTTTGTAAGCTAATTTCATATTATTATTTTTTTGAGTCGTATTCTAAGTTCATAAGTTTTACTGATAATTTACTATCTGGTGTTCTCAATACAATGCCTTCAATCATGTTTGTTTTAAAATAATTATTGCATGCTTTCTCAATTTCTTCTCTTGAATTAAACTCTTGGTTAAAGACTTCTTTAACAGTTTCTACTCCTAAAGAATTAGTTATTTTTTTAAATGAATCATAATCAACTTTTTCAAATATACCTTTTTCTTCACTTAATGAATCGGCTCCAAAAAATTTAATATTTGCTGGCAGAGATTTTGATGGATTGTTTTTATTACCTGAGCCTTTTAGAGTTGCTCCGTTTAATTCTCCTCTAAGAACAATATTCTTAAATTGATTATTTGCTAAGAGTAAGTCTAAGTAAGGTTTTCCATATTTAACAAAGTCATCATCATTATCTTTTTCTTCATAAATATTTAAATCAGGTTTTGACCAAAATATAATTGTTTCTAAAAAAGTTTTCTTTCTGCGACCAACCGTTTTCTTTACTTTTATAGGTTTTAAAAAATTTCGAGAACAAATAAATCCTTCTCCGTTTTTAACACCAATTGTCACGCTCGAGCCGTCAATTTTTTCATTTCCAATAAGTATTAAAGGGTATCCAATTCTATTTTCAATATGATTCCACATATTATTCACATTAGATTCATCTGTTTTGTATAATCCTTCAGGAAAAGCTCTTGAAGAGCCTGTGTTAATTCCACCTTTATTTGATTCAGGTTCCTCATATTTGGTAATATCTAATAATATATCAAGTTCTTCTTGTTCTAAAACTCTTTGTGTAGTTTTGTTTCCGTCTTTGTCAAAAAATAAATAAAGTTGCACATCTTCATAAGGTAATAAAATACCATTAGAATAAATAACCTCTCCATCACCTCTGTGGAAATTAAATTTCTTAGCTCTAATTCTTCTTGGTAACCCACCGACTTTCCCTAACATTGATTTAGACTCATCAGGGATTCCATCTTTATTAAGAGGTCTCAGAAAACCTTCAAATAAAGAAATATCAGATAAACAATAGTCCGGTTGTATATAAACCGCCTTATCTCCTACTTGATATAAATCCTTTTGTGAGATTAAAGTGAATCCATTTTCTTCTAATAGAATCAGCTCAATGTTTTCGGCTTTTTCTTCGCCTTTAAAAATATCAATTTTCTCCTTGATGGTTACAATTGAAACGGGATTAATTTTTTCTTCTTCGATTTCTTTCATATATTTAATTAATTTTATTAATTATTTTTAAATAAAGTTATAGGCATATTTCCATATAATGGAGTTTTTCCATCCCATTTATCAATAAATTGTTGTTGCAATAATTGTTGAGTAATACCTGAGCTAATAATTTTATTTTGCTCAGCCCTTAATTGTGCAAGTTCATTTATTTTTCTTTGTTCAATTATTTGTTGGTCTAATACTGAAACATTTGTATTTACTTCGTTTCTGCTATCAATTTTCGCTTTCACTTTATCACTAAAATCTAGATTTGCAGAAAATGTAATTAATTCCAAACCTTTGTCTTCAAATGATTTTTTAACTAATGCTTGAACTTTATTTTCAAACATCAAACTGCCTCCAGCTGCCATTAAAGTGTCGGTTGAATATTTACGACTCTCTTCTTTTATTAAATCATAAATATGTGGTTCTAAAACATTGTTTTCTAACGCTCTCATAAAGTCTTCGCCACTTCCAAGTCTTGAATTTTGAAAAACCAAATCAACTACTTTATCAGACATTGCTTTATAAGAGTATAAAGGACTTGCAGAAAATTGAGTATTATCAGAAGCTTTTAATTGTAATATTCTTTTTGTTTCATTACCATCTGAGCCTTGAGTTGTAAATTCAGCTCTCTGCTCAAATGCGGGAACTTGAAATAATTCTGTGCCAGGAGACATTGTGTTAACTCTACCTTGTTGTTTAGAATAATCAGATTTGCCGTTTTTTCCATAATTTTCCATCATTACACCATAATAATTTGGAGCAACTCTATCACATGAAATAAAAATAATTGCCGCTAATAAGGTAATAGCTACCATTGAAATTTTACGCATCTTTTTTGTTTTTAAATTGTTTTGAAATTTGATTGATAAGAAATATTAAACCAACTATAAATAATGCTATACCTATCCAAGCATCAATGTGATTAAAAGCCCAAATAGTTCCATATACATAAGCTAAAATAGAAAATAAGATTAATGAGTATTTATAAATCATTTTATTAAGTATGTTTTGTTTATTGAAAAGTATGTTGTCAACAAAGTTACAAAGAAAATTAAAATAATCAATAAGAAAACCCAAATTGGTAAATTTATTTTTATATAATTAAATTCTTCTAATGTAATTATTCCTTGCATAATTAAAACTCCATTGTATGTTGAGAAATTTCATCTCCTTCGATTAAGTAACCATCCTCATCCCCAAGTGAATCTATTTGTTTTTCATAACCAACTACTTCAATATAATTTCTTAAATTTACTGAATTATTTCTTGTAACTTCAACATTAAATATATCAATGCTCGTATGTCCATCTCCACTATCTTCATTTCCAACATAATCTGTTTTACCGAAAGCATATTTTAAATCTTCATCTTTATCTGCATATATAAACAAGATGTCATTCTCATTATAAGTTTCTTGAAAGTTTGGTATTGTTTTAAAGAATTCTTTAACTTCATTTACTAAGTTTAATTCCTTTGTTCTATCACCGATTAAAAAAAATGTAATTGTGTTCATGTTGTTTTGTTTTTATTGTTATTAATTATAGTACAAATATACAGAAAGTAGGTTATAGAACCAAACTTATAACCTATTGATAATTAATAAAATATAAAACAATAATTATAAAACCTTCCCGATAAAATCTAAATCAGGAAATTTAAACTCGAATATCGTTGAAGGAAAACCTAATATTGTATTATTATATAATTGAACTTCATAACGATTAGAGGTATAATCATTTGTAGGAATAATTATATTTCTATATCTGCCAGGTTCTAAATCTGAATATTTACGACCTGTAGAATTGTTGGTTCCCCATATATTATAAAATTTTAAATCAACAACATTCGTAACTCCATTTATTTGCTGTAATATTGTTTGAACATTTGCAACATAAATAGGTTGCCCTATTTGCCAATTATTTATGTTAAAATAATCTTTTAATGCTTGTAGGCATTTAGATAATACTTCTTGTTTATTAGCTTGGTCTACGATAACTGTAAATTCACATTGTAGATTCACAATTCTACCATCATATATCTCAAACCAATCACCAATTAATCTCTTATCTAATAACCATTTTTTTATATTCTCTTTTAATATTTCTTGTGGATATTGCCATATACCATTTGTATCTTTATAAACAGAAACCAACTTACCTGTTTCATCTTGTGATATTATATAAATTCTTGTTTTTTCACCTAACCATAATGATAAAGTATTATTATCTACAATTAAATTATTAAGTTGTTGTTGGTTAATAATAGATGTGTTATTTGAGGTAATGGTTGAAGATATTTGCTGATAAGAATCTAATTTAGATTTTATTTTTTGAATTAATTCTTTTCTCTTAAAATATAAATATTCTGTATCAATCAAATCTAATTCTGTAAAAATATCTTGTTTAATATAATCTAAATTTAGAACACCAGGTTTTAATTCTTCCACTCCCAATTTATATGGTCTACCAAATTTAGAAGGCAAATTAGCTATAAAATATCTAACATCCTCATAAGTAACCACTCTATCTTGTGCAGCATATACTTTTGGTGCAGTATATCTTATTTCCTCATTAGACATTTCTTCAGAGCCTCCGACGGCAGGTAACTCATTATAAACCTGTAGAGAACTCCTAACTCTAGCTAATTTATCTGCATCAAAAGCTAATTGAAAAGAATAAAATTCTTTAGATACAATATTTGTTATTTGAAATGGTTGTGCATTAGAATCTAAGCCTCCGCCTGTTCTATATTTTATAAATAATGTTGAATCTACTGTAGGTATTTCACCTAAAGTTGTATTATTTAAAACTTGATTAAGATTAATATCTGTTACAAAGTTTTTTATTAAGTCTTCAAATAAATCAAAGTTTGTTGTAGAGCTTCCGAAGATTAATGTTACGATATTATTTACATCTCTCTTTATTATAAACCTCTTAGGTATTTCTACCCAATCACCTTGTTTTATTTGATTAGGGTTATTTACATTATCCTCTAACTCTACAAATATTTTATCCCTACTAAGAAAATCTACATGATAATATTGATAATCTAAATTATCAAAAATACTATCATTTGCTATTTGATATTGATTTCCAGGTAATCCAATAACTCCTGAAATTTCTGTAACATCTGTATCTGAAATTGTTACCTTTAAAAAAGGAGTGGCTTGTTCTGTATCTATATATAATCTTTGCACCTTTGTTATACCACTTCTTATAGTTACACTCTTAATAATAGTAAAATCTATGAGCTCACCATTATTATTATAATTAGGTATAACTTGTCTATTCCTCTCGTCTGCAAAATTTATATCTTCTAAAGTTTCAAATTTTGTTCCAGAATTAGAAGACACAATCATTCCTTTTTTAAGGTGCATAAATAATGTTGGGTCTGGTTTATTTAATTCATTGTCAACAATATAAGGCACATTGCACTTTACTTTTAATTGTGTTTGAGATGCTGTCTTGCCAAAATTATTAAAATTAAAATCATTTACACTTCTAACAAGCGAGCCTCTTGATTGTGCCTCAGAGATAAAACTTTCATTAAATGCCTTATCTATATTTTCCCCTAAAACAACTCCCATATAGGCGCACATCTCCAAATACATCATATCAGGTGATGCTGAATTAAAATAATTAAAATCTTCAGGAAATCTTGTTTTTATGTAATTCTTTAAATCACCTACGAAAGTATCAAAATCTCTATTTATATAATCTATCCCTTTTGCCATTATTCTTTATGTTTTAAATTCAAAATCAACAATATCAGTTATTTGTGTAAAATATTGAATCCTGACATATAAATCAGTAAAATTTTGAATTAATTTAAATTCTATAAATTTAACTTCAGGAAATTGATTTTCTAATTCTATTAATATCTCATCTTCTTTATCAGATAAATTCTCATCAGTATATATGTTTTGTATCATATCTGTGAGAGAGCAACCAATTGGGTTACCCATTCTGCTATTTTTATTGGTCATTAAAAATGCTTTAATAGCAGATGTTAATGCTTTTTCTACAGTATCACACCTCTCTAAGCCATCATCTATAATGTGTTTCTTAAAAGGAAATAATAATGAGGCAGTCTTTGGCATAAATTAATTGATTAAAATATTTTTAGAAATTCCTTCTTGTTTAAATTTTTCATATTGACCTTTTAATTTTTTTAAAGCCACCGATATTGTTGGTGCGGCTGCACCAGCCGCACAAGGAGAACCGGGTGAAGCCGATGTGGCAGGAGAGGTAGTTAATAACTTTTCTAAAGAATTAAAAAAAGCTATTTGAGCATCTTGTAAATCTGTAAAATCTTCTGCAAAAATCGGTTTCTTCTTATCTTTACTTTTTTTAGAAAGTAATTCTATTTCTTTATATGGTGTGATTTCAACTTTTTCATTTATTTTTAAATTACTCTCTTCTTTTTCGCCTTTATTTTGAGTTAAATCAATTTCTTTTTCATCAAATATTAATTGATTTTTTCCTTTACCTTTTAGACCTGTTCTTTTCTCAGGATTGCTACCTCTTGTTTTATATTTTTTTTCTTTTATTTTTTCAGAAACATCATATTTTCTCCCAATTAATTTTTCTGCATCTGCCCAATTATCCTCTTTATCTAAAGATAACCTATCTTTATCAAAAATATCTTTATCATCTAATAAATCAAATACATCTAAATAAATTCTGCATTTAGAATTATCTTGTGTTGAAAAATTTAAAACTAAAACTGTTGTTTTTTCATCCGGTATATCTACTAATCTCTTATTTATAGGCAGACACCAAGGCAAATCATCTATACCATCTTTGTCATTTATGAAATAATGGTCATCAACAACCGGGATTCTAACCTTAATCCTCTTATTATTTTTAGAATCTTTATTAGATACAACTATACCTGGCATCACTAAATCATTAACACCCTTTTTATCTTGCGAAAAATCAGTTGCATCAGAAATACCTTGTTTTATCTTTGATTCAATATTAAAACCTGAGGTTTTATTCATTTTTATCTAACTCTTGTAGCTGTTTAATTAATAATTCAATTTCTGTGTTTTTAAGAATCATTTCTTTTTGCAACTCAATTATTTTTTTTAATAATTGTCTTTTTGTTTCTAAAAATTCTTCTTCTTTTATCATTCTGAAATTTCTAACTTTCTTCTTAATTCATGAATGCTAAATATTTCATCTTCACCATTTAATTCACTTTTTTTCTTAACCCTATCTTTTATAAGGTTTGCCACTTTAAATAATTGGTCTCTAGCACTATATTTATTTCTTAATAAATTATTTATAGATTCACCTAAAACTGTTAATGCTGTATTATCTGTACTATCTTGCGCTCCTAATTGGTCATAATACCTCTTTAACATATTATCAACTTCGCCTATATCTATTTTTGCGCCGTCATACAAATCATTAATTAATTGGTCTAAACCTTCTTCAGAAATTAAATTTTCCATAAAATATAAATTTTATTTTAAATAGTTTTATTATTCTGTAATTCAAGATACTAATTTTTGAAATTTTTTAAAATACTCATTAATTTGCATTCTACTCATAGAGAGTTCTTTACATAAAAAATTCTTAAATTCTTTAACATTTAATTTTTCAAAATTATTTTTATCTTTTTCAAATTCAATTTCATTCCATCTATATAAAACTAATTTTAATTCATTAAAAAAATAAACCTCATCATCTTTTAATTTATTATTCAATAAAACAAAATTTATTTTTTGAATATAATCGACTAAAGCTTCATCTAAATTAAAAACATCATTATCTTTTCTTTCTTGATAAGAAATATCAAAATCATAAACAAACAATTTGCCAATTTTATTAGCTCTCTTATTTATATAAATCATTGAATTTTTTGCAATTGTGCCATAATAAGAATAAGCTCGAACAGGATATCCATTCTTACCAAACCTACCAGGTTTAAATAGAGGAAGTGCCTCTATTATTTTTTCATAAGCAAAATCTTTTAATTGGTCTTTTGTTAAATAATATAAAGTATGAAACTTAGGCATCTGAGAAACACCTTCAATCAACTCAAGAATTGCTGGGTTAATTATTTCTTTAAAAATAAAATTCTTCCTTCTTTCGCTTGTTTCTGTATTATTGTATTCAATAATAGCTTCTTCATGTATATTGGTCCAATATTCTTTTTTCCCTTTTTTTGTTTTTATTATTTCTTTTTCCATTATTTGTAAATTACCTTTAATATATTCTTTTATAAATATAATATAGAGTAATTCACCTGCTTAGCAATTAAGTAAGCATCCTTAATCCTAATTTTTTATATTCCTGTTTCCAATTCTTTTTTTCTGTCTTCTAATTGAGATTCCCAATCTATTTTAATTGTTCCAAGATTTTTATAAATGAATTTTATTTTCTTGTCTTTATTTGATTCGAAATATTTATTCCAGAAATAAAATTTATTATCTGGAAAATTATCTAGAGGAAACTGATTTAAATTTTCTTTATTATTGAATATAATAATAGGCAATAAATCATACGCTCTCTTATTTATCTCAGGGCTTTGTGATATTAATCCTTGATAATATAATTTATTGTAAATTTTTAAATCATCTGGATTTGTTAAGAAACTAATATAAAAATCTGTTTCTTCATCAATATAATCTTCTAATAATTTTTCATTAAAAGATTCTAATGATACGACTTCGGTATTTATTAATAAATTTAAACCTAATTTTAATTCATGAGGCTTATTATATTCTATTTTATTTATTTTCATTTTCTTTTGCTTTTAAAACATTATTAAATCTTAATTCTAATTGTTGTTGTAAATCCTCGAATAATAGAATTTTCTTATTAAAATTTTTAATTGAATATTCTTTATTTTCTATAGGAATATAGGCTCCTATGTTTGATTTCCCTAAATATGCCAAACAGAAGCTTGCAATCTCTTCTGTTATAAAAAATATATCTTTAGGAACTTTTGTAATTTTATCTGCATAAAAATCTAAATGCTTAACACTTCTATTTTCATACATAATAACCGGAACACCAAAATATGAAGCTTCTAATGGTGGCACCATACAACCTGATTCGCCATCGATAACAACCATTAAACAACTTTCTGATATTGCTTTATAATAAGCATCTGAATCAAGAGTTCTTATAACTCTAAAATCAAATACATTTAAGAATCCATATTTATTATAGAAAATATTTATTAATTGTGAAGCCTCTTTCTTGTTTCTTGAAAATAATGTTATAATAGGTTTTAAATTCTCAACATCCTCTCTAGGTTTGATATTTTGTGTATTAACATAAAAAGGTAAGTAATAATAATCTAATTGAGGATAAATTGCTCTGTAATCATCAATTAATTCTTGAGAAACAGAAATTACTTTATTAAACCCCAGAGACGACCAATCATGTTGTTTAATAACAGCTATACCTTCATAAGACATTAAATAAACAATTTTTGTTATAGCTACATTGTCATAAACACTCTCCATAATTCCAATGAATCCATCTGGGACAATAAATGTATCATTAGGTTTAAAAGGAAACGAATAACTTTTTTTCTTCGTGTCTGTATTTACATATAAAATATCTACATTATATTCTTCTCTTAACCAATCTGCTTTAAACCCTTTGTTTTCATGTAGAACATAACTTTTAAAACCTAATTCCTTTAATTTAGAGACTGTTTGGTAAATTGTTCTCAATGATTGTAGAGGAAATGTTAAATCTGGACAATAGAAAATATATCTATTTTCTTTGTTGTTTATTTCTCCTAAAAAATCTTTTATTAAATTTAAATCGTTTTCTTTTCTTATTTCAAGAGGTATATTTTTTCTCTTAAATGATGCGTCTAAATTTTCGCTAAATTTTCCCATAATTATTTTAATTCTTTTTTTATATCTTTTTCTATTTTTTTAAAAAAATTGCATAAAGAATTGTCATATAAATTAAACTCTTCATCAATTATTAAATTCTCTTCGTAAATATAATATTCTTTTTTATTTATCTCAATATCTTTATCTAAAATAAAACCAGATATAATTAAATTCTTTTGCCTAGCTAATAAATTAATTATATGATATGATTGTTTTAAATAATATCTTTCTTGATATATATAAACTGGAAATAAACATTCATTCGCTATTGATATTAACTCATTTAATTCTTCCCTGAAAATATTTTTATTGTTATAAAGCTGTTGTCCATGAAAATCAAAAAACTCTGTGAAAGTCTCATTTGATTCAAAATATTTTCTATAATCAAAATCTAAACATTTAATATTACTATTATTTTTGTCATTATATAATTCAGAAAAAATTTCTCTTGTATCTATTAGAACACCATCTAATTTTATAACTATACCTTTTTTCATATTTTTATTTTTTGGAATATAAAATCATTGCACAAATTAGTATTATAAAAGCTACACCAATTGCACAAAAATTTATTATTACCATGCCTCATTTTTGTTAGCTTATTTTTATCTATAGTTTGTATATTTAATATCGTCTGTTTTATATCTAATATCACATCTTCAATTTCTTTTATAGAAGAATTTACCTCTAGTTCCATTATTTCAGAAGTGTTATAAACTAAGGCTACATATTTCGTTTTTATCTTATCTAGAGGAATATTATTTGCCTTAGCATAAAAATATTTGTATAAATTTAATTGATTAATGAAATTCTTATCTTTTAGTTTCTTTTTTAAATCCCAAGGTTTACCTGAAGTTTTCCAATCTATAAAATAAAAACATTCTTCATTATCAGAATATAAAATTAAATCTATGAATCCTTTAAAATACCAATCCATCTCATAATTAAACAAGAATTCAAATAATTTATACTCTACATCTATTACCCTAAAATCTTTATATCTATTATGAAAATCAAGTGAATTCTCTATCTTTGAAAAAGTTTCATAGAAATAACCTTCTCTTAATTTCATTTCTTCACGAAAATCTTCCTCTTGGTTTTCTAAGTTTTTAATAAACGACTCTAAAAACACATTTTTAGTATCATACCCTTTGTTTAAAGCTATTATCTCTAAGCAAGAGTGTATTAAGTTACCTAGAAATAAAGTTTCGTTATTTGCACCCTTAATGCCTAATATATAACTAAGATAATATTTGTGTTGACAAGAATTAAAAAAAGAATACTCACTAAATGAAATATGGTTCTTTATTTTTTTTATAGGTTCTAAGTTTTCTTCTAGCATTAAAATAATTTAACAGTATAATTTTTTGTAACCTCTCTAATAATTTGTAATGTGTCATAACAATCTTGCAATCCAATATGTGTCACTTCTGTATTATCACTTTTTGTTCTATTCATACAAACTTTAAGATTAGGTAATTCATTATCATTTTCCCAATCTACACATAATATTGCAGGGTCAATTGTTCTTTGTTTCATAAGTATTTGTTCTTCCCAACCTAATATTCTATTCTTTAAGAATGGTATATCAAATGATGCAATATTCTTACCTGCATAAGTTTGTGTCTTATAATCAAGATTATTATTTAATAACCAAGAATAAAAAGCATCTGCTATCATATCAGGGTGAATAAAATCAATATCAGTTTCGGTATAAAACTTATTGTTTTTAATTTCTAATAATCTCTTACTTATCTTAGATATTAATTCTTTATTCATATTAATTGCAAAAGGACTTCCCGATATTCTCTCATGTAATATTGCATAATTAAATTTAGGTAATTCCTCAAGAGGCTTTAATTCTTTTGTATCTTCAATAATTGCAGAAATTGACAAAACATCATCTTTTACCATATCTATCCCTGTTGTTTCTATGTCTATTACTATAAATTTCATAATTAATCTTCTGTTCTATTATTGAATTTTATTTCTATTTTTATAAACTCAACAGGTTTAACACATTGAATATTTATAGAATTATCTATTATCTCAAATCTATTAATCAAGAGTTCATCGTCATATTGAGATAAAATCTCTTTTAAATCTTTTATTCTCATGTTAATTTGGTCTGTGAATTAATGAATTATATTCTGCTCTTGAAGTTTTATAAGTAAAACCGCCAGGAACTCCTTTTATTAAAACAGATATTGCATCATGTGAATGTAAAGATTCTTGATGCGAACAAATAATTTTAAAATCTTCTATCTGTGAATTGTTATCTAATTTTTCATGCACCAACCTAACAGCATCTTCGACAAATTTTAAATAACTTCCATTTAATTCTGCAAATGCTTGTTCATCTTCTCTCTTGACAATTACTTGAGTTTCGGTAGAAAGTGCATTTACCATTATATCTCTTATATCTTCAAACCAAATAGTGTCTTCAGATTTTACTGATATCCTTGCTACACTTCTCTGAGAATGAGAAACTGTTGCTACATTTCTATATTTTCTAGCATGTTCTGCCAACTCGTAACTACAAGGGCAAGCTGAAGAATAAACAAAATCGAAATGTATAATTTTATTTATATTATCATATTTATCAATATCACACTCTAGAGTAATTTCATAATATTGAATACCCACATTTCCACTTCTTAAACTTTTTTGCTCTATTGGATAAGATATATGCGCTAAGATATTTGCATCAAAAGAATTTAATTTCTTTTTATAAGAATATAAGATATCAACCAAAGTACCTAAGGTAAAATCATTTTTTTTATATTCATAAAAAGTTCTCATAATTCTAGACATATTAATTCCTTTCTTATGAGCGTCTAAAGATACTGTACCTGTTATAGATGTTTTTAAATTTATAACACCTCCATCTTTCTTTTTAAAATTAAGAGGTAAGTTGAAATTGTGAATACCAACTTGGTGTATTGCTACCGGAGAACCTTGTATTAAAGAGCTTGGCCCTTGTTGCAAGTCTGGTAATGAATCTATGTAATCTTGATTAACATTTAATTTATCATCATAAATTCTGTTAGGCTCTAAATATTTTTCTGAAAATTTAGATTCTTCTAAAGGATTTTTTATGGTTGATTTAATATCTTCCAACCATTCATAATTTTTATCTGACATACTTAATTTTAAATTTCTACAAATATATAAAAGTATTTTAAATAAAAAAAGGTTATAGTAAATAAATTCTATAACCTTTTTTAGATTTTTATTTTTATTCCTAGCTATAATAAAAATTAAACCAGAAATATGTGGTGGTATTATCTTTGGGTCTAAAAGTAATAGAACAATCTAATAACTTTTGCATATCTAAGAATGTCTTTATTGAATAATTACCAGGACTCTTATATTCACAAAGATAAGTTTTTAGATATTTTTCATCTTTAACAATCTTTTGAGGTTTTAAACCTACTTTTTTAAAAGCTTTTGTTATTTCCGAAATATATGCCTCACTATCGTTTTCTCTTAAGATAACCTTCTTACCTGTTTTATTCTCTATTAATTTTATTGCTTCGCTTATTTTCATTTATTTGTTTTTTTAAATAGTTGATAATATCAATCTTCTTGTATTAAAATTTGAGTTTGTCCTTTCATTGTTGATGATATTCCAAATAATATTCTTTGTTTTAACAATCTATAAAAAAGTGTATAACCAATTAACCTACCTTTTTTTATGGTTAAAATAAATGAACCCTCCCCCATTTCTATTTTTTCTAATAATGGATAAACAACTGCTGGAATACATTTTCTTATATTTTCTGGAAGCAACATTCTTTGTTCATTGGTAACATTTTCTTTTAATTTATTTTTTTCAACCAACATATCCATTCCGCCATCAGTCATATCTCTTGTCATTGTATTTATAGAACGGACAGCTTGTTTTAATTTTTGCAATTTATTTTTATCACTTTTAATTTTTGCCGGAGTGATATTATTATGTACAAGTTCTTCCATATTATCATAACCTAAATGTTTACAAATTCTATCCATATCATTTATATCAAAATTAAAGTTAGACATAAATTTAGACCAAGGAGTCATTGGAAAACCATTACCTTTTCTATATTTAGAATAGTCTAATTCTATCTTATTTGAGAATTTTTCTTGCAATGAAACCTTCTTACCGGTTTTAGCTTCTATTAATTTTATCGCTTCGCTTATTTTCATTGTTTTCTTTTCTATTAATTTTAAATCCTCATAATAATTTGCTTTTTCTGATAAGTGGTCCATAGCAATTTCTTTTTGCACTTCTTTATCTGAGGTATGTTCACTTTCTACTTCAATACCTAATTCTAATTGTTTTTCAAGATAATCAATAGATACATTGTGTTTCTTCGCTATATCTTCTAAAGTAAGATTATCTGATAAACCACCAATAATTTTATTTTCTTTTAAATTCATCTTATATTAAATCAAATGTATCAAATCTTATTGTGCAACTTACTTCTGCAATACCATCATCATTCATATCTAAACTTCCTCCTGATAAATTTGTTAAGAAGCAACCATATAAAATATATTTTTGCATAACAACACCTGCAGGGTCTTCCATGTTAAGTGTGATTGTTTTCTTATATTGATTAGCATAACCACCGGCACCTGTAGTAAAGTCTGTATGTTGCTTTTGCCATTGGAATAATTTCTGATAAACGTGTGGTCCTATAACATCTCTAAAAGAAACATTAATAGCTTCAACATTTGTCTTTCCTTTATAATAAAAAGTAAGATTTTTATATGGTACAGGTTGTTCATTATTTGTAACAGTAGGTCTATCACAAGTTATCTCAAACGTATATGGTATATTCATCTCTACCGGAAATTCAAGAGACCACATATCTTTTCTAAGTGGTTCAAACTCATTTGGCATTGAGCTAAATAATTTTTTTTGTTCTACAGCCATTATTTTAAATATTTATTTTAAATAGTTTAAATTTTAATCTAAATTAGTTTCTACAATCATAGAGGCTCTAAGTAAAGTCTTAAAAAAATTATCAGTACTAATTTTAATTCTCATTTCATTAAGATAATCAACATCAAATGGCTCATTAATATTAAAAGAAGGGTCTTTTATTAATTTATAAAGTACTTGAATTATTTTAATACCAGTCGAAGTAAACTTATAATATATACCTGGGTCACCTATTGCTTCTAAAATAACCTTCTTACCTGTTTTATTTTCTATTAATTTAATAGCCTCTGATAATTTTAATTTTGTTTTGGATTCTGCAAGCAATTTAATACTCTTATCATTTTTTTTAACAACAACCATACCATCCTTCCCGCAATCTACCATAATCCATCCTTTCTCATAATCATCTTTATATTTTCCTTTAAAAGTTTTAGAAGATAAGAGATGTTTAAACTCTATAGAATCTCCTATTTTTATTTCATTTTCTATTATCATTTTTTTATCGTTTAAATCTTCACTCCAATCAATACCTCCACCTGGAGCATCATATACATTAATATCACCAGAGTTCATTTCATTAAAATATGTTTTTAAAGAACTTTTTTGCTTAGAACTTCCATATTTTTTTATATAATTAACAACTTCATTCTCAATAATCAACAAATCTTGTTCGGTTAATTTAGATAAATCTTTTCCTTTGATGATATTCCCGGTATTTTTAAGATTATTATTTGTTTGTATAGCGAATGGCATAGCACTATTATTGAATCTTAAACCTATACAAAAGTTTCCGCTTTTATCATTACCTTTAGAGACAATATTTAAGTTTGTATTATTTAATGGAATTTGTGTTTTCATTCTTTAATTTATTTTATTATCTTATACTAAATTCAAAAGCATTGTTCTTCAATGTATAATCAATTACGATTCTTTCTATTGGATATAACAATACAATTTCAATTATACCATATAATGTAACTTTATCTTCAGGAACATCTTTCACATAAATATTAAAATCCTTAATTCTATATTTTTTCTTTAATCTATCAAATATTGGTTGAACAGTATTTATAAATT
Organism: archaeon; assembly: GCA_029563035.1. The sequence continues at coordinate 34,035 of JAKQTP010000178.1, forward strand.
GTTGAGAAGATACATCATTGTTTAATTTATGCAATAAAGGGTGTAACAATTGATTTAAAGTCTTCTTTGCATAAGATATAAGTAATCTATTATGTATAAAAGACAAAGCAGAAAAATAAGGTTGTGTAGTCCTAGACTCTGTTATTTCCAAACCAACTCCAGGAAAAATAGTTATTGGGTTGATATTAGATTTTTTTAATTCTTCTCTCTCATCTAATTTGATTCTTCTTCTTGTTCTTATAATATCATTAGATACTGTCATAACTCCTGCTGGTGGTTGACCTACTCCAAAATTTTGGTCTATATATGCTATTGTAGAAATAGCTATTATAGAAGGTGCTACCCAAAGATTTCTATTATTGATAACATCTTTTATTTGTGCATAAGGAGTATAAATCGCCGAGTAACTAGATTTTAAATTTGAGCTATCTAATGTAGATGTTTGTGATTGAATAATCACATCTTTATCATAAGCAAAATCTGGTATATATAATGCATCACCTCTTGATTCTACCATTTCTAATGCATATTGTATTGCTGTTTCGTCTGATTCTATTACCAAATCTGGTGTTGATAATAATGTGAAGTCTGCCAATAAAGATTCTCTATCATTTAATAAATCTATTGCTTTTACAAAAGCTTCATAATCTTTAGATGTTGTATTTCCCCATTCCCTATTCTTGTAAACATCAAAACCATCAAAACCTCCAAAGAAAGGAACAGTAAATTTCAATCTCTTTTTATTTTCTGAAGGGTTAGATACAAATTGTAACAGAGGGTTATTGTCATTATCTAATTGTGTAGATAATGTTTGTGGAGCCGAAGAAAATTTATTAGGGTCTGCAATTTCATTTAAATGGAAACCTTTACCTGTTGTAAAAGTTGTTATATCACAATTTCTAAAATTTAATTTCTCAAAATTAAGTGATTTAAACATATTAATATTATTCGTTGCAAAACCTAATGTTTGTTTAGATATTGGAAAATTTAAATTGTATTCCTTTGTCCAAACAATATCTTCCATTACTTTACCTGTAGAAATAGGATAACCCTCTATACCAAAAGGTAATTCACCCTTTAAATCTTCAGGTTCAATATCATTATTTAACTCTACTAATATATAATTACTTCTTAATTCTTCTTCGTCACCATCGCCAATAACTTTTAAGATATAATTATCAGATTCTGAATCTAAAGATAAATTTACCCAAGCTTCTAAAATTCCTCTATCTTTATCTTCTTGAGCATCGAAGTTTTTAACATATAAAGTAAAAGAACCTGAGCCAAAATTTCCATTTAAATCAATATCAGTTATTTCTAACTTTAACTCTTTATTAGCGTGTTCTCCATCACTTATAGTCCATATTTTAAATAATTTCTTATAGTGACCATTCGTATCTATATCAGAAACAAACCAAGGTGTTGAAGGTGTTTTGTATTCTATTGCACTTAAATCTAAAAATTCTTTCTCCCAATCAGCTACATAATGTTTTCTAACATTTCCTGAGCCTGATGTCCAAGTACCGTTCCCGCTTATTGGTGTTGTTAATAAAACATCTGAGAATAATTCAAAATGTGTTGAGTCGATAACATTAACATAATGAATACCATTTGCATTTGTGTTTCCTAAAACAGAATCTATAGAAACTAAATCGCTGTTGTTTAATCCATGGGCTGTAGAAGTTTCTATAATTATAGGAGAAGTATTTGAAATTCCAACCAAGGCATAAGGAATATATGTAAATGAAGTATCAACATTAATTATACCTTGTAATACATTCAATTGATTTAATGGTGTTGTATCATTAGGATAATAATAAGATTTAGGTCTTATTATTGTTGGTACCGCATCTAATTTCTGTTCTTTTGATGGAATAACAAAATCTACCCAAAGTGGAGCAATTTCATCAAATAATTTTTTGTTTTGTAATGGTTGTGTTCCAAATAATTTAGGTAAATATTCTCTAGAATCTTCCCTAAGAGAACAAACAACATTTATAAATGTAGCATCAATATATTCTATGTATAAAACAAACTTTTCATCTGTTGCAGAAGATAAGCTGGTTAATATATCTGTGTATTCTCTAACTTCAACAAATTTTATACTTTTACCATAATTTCTTCTTTCTTTTAAAATTGCAGTAACTGTTCCTTCTGCAGAAACTAGAGGAGTTGTTATTGCTCCCAGAGGGTCTAATATTGTATTAAATGCTCCAGGCATATCATATTGAATAATAAATGCTTTATTATCTTTATAACCATCTAAACCTAAAACCCTCACTTGTTTTAAACCTCCAGATTGTTCTAGATATTGTTTTGCCAAATAAGTATTTTTATATTCTGGATTTAAATTTCCAAAATACGATAAATAATCTCCGAATGTATCTGTTTGTACAATTTCAAATGCCGGACCTTTTTCTGTTATAGAAACTGAAGCTATAGAAAAATTAGCTACCTGATTTGTTACAATAGTTAAATCTGTCTCTTTATCATATATTCCGCTTGAAAAATAACCTAATGCTCTTGCCATTTGCTAAATAAAATTTTATTACTTTTAAATAGTTAGGTAATTATTATGTTAAACTCTATTTAGATAAATATCATGAGGTCCATCTATGCGAACACACCTCTCTGTTATATCAACTCTTAATTTATTTATTCTTTCTTTTTTTTGTACATCTTCTAACCTCAACATGCCCTCAAGTATCACTATCATCTCGTGATTGTAAATTAATTTTTTGGTTATATCATCCCCTGATTCAAAAGAAGTTCTCACTATATTTTCATAATCGTCAGGTCTCAATTCAAATCTCTCTCCATCAACATCCAATAATATCCTCTTGTTTTTAAATAAATTTAGCCATTGTTGTGTAAACTCATTAGATGTAATTCTATAAGAAGTATGAAAGGTAAATTGATATTGTAATTCCACCCTAAAAGGTGGTGGCATAATCCAATCTTCTATAACAATACCATTCTCTTTTTGTTTTCTAATAGAATAAATAATTGTTTTATTTGTAGGGGAAGATTTTGTTTTTTTTATAGAATCTAATCTTGTATAAGTAAAATAAGGCATACCTATAAATCCCTTTATGTTATCAAAAGATTTATGATTCTCTATTTCTTTTGCGGTAAATTCACCATCTAACTTAATTAATTCTAATGTTTTATTTTTTAATTGAAACTTGTTATTAAATTTTTCAAATACCGCCTTATCCAAATCAACCAATTCTATTTTTCTTGGTATATGATTTGTTGCTTCATCAACAAAATGAGAAGGGTTATTTGCCCCTGTTGTATTATAAGTGTTTCTATTAGGAGTATTCTTTTTGACCATTATTTTATAACCAAATACAAATTATATTTATTTTTTGAGAGAACCCCATTAGTAAAAAATTTACCAAAAAGTGTTTGACAAAGTTTATCAATTTTATTTTCATCTATATTATCGTTTTCAAAAACAAAATCAATCTCTAATTGTATTTCTTTAAAATTGTTATTATCTTCATCATTAATTAATTGAAAATCATAATCTAATTTAGATAATTTATAATCTTTAGATAATTCTATTTCTAATTGCTCTAATTTTTTATGAACTTTTTGATATTTATCAAAAGTTTCAGAAAGAGATTTTTGATAAGAAGCATTTATCTCTCTAACAAAATTAAAAAGTCCTGCAATGTTGTTACTTTTACCTTTTGATTCTTTAATTATTATTTTTTTTAATATACTCATTAGTCTAATTTCCCTCCATGTTTTTTTATCCAATTACTAAAACTTTCTGTGTTTTTATTTAAAAATCCTATATGAAAATTATCCAGGCAATCTAATTCTTTATCAGATGCTTTAGATAATATATTATAAACTTTCTTTAAATCATAAGATTCTCCAATATTAGGTTTTATGTTGTTTAATTTATCTTTTATTGCGTCTAAAGAATCTTTCTCATTTTGAATTAAATCTCTTTTAGAAGAATTAAATTTTTCTCGTATCTCTTTATTTAGTTTTATTAATTCGGCATCAATTTCAAACTCTCTATTTTTTAATTTTTTAATTTTTTTATAGTTTAAAGAAAAAGATTTATTTTTATTAAATTCTTTCTGAAAAATATCAAAACTTTCTTTGTTTTTTAAATCAGCAGAACTAAGATTTAATTTCTTTAATATCTCACTTTTATTATCTTTAAATTGTGCTAGTAATTTTTCATTTTCTGCCTCGTTTTTTTCTTTTTCAGATATTAATTTATCTTTCTTAATATTTAATGGTTGAATATTAGAAGTAAATTCTTTATCAAAATTAATTTTATCTGTAGATGAAATATTATCTGTAGATATTTTAGATAAAATAAAAATAGTTTCAGGATTTTCTGTAGATATTTTTTTAATTTTTTTAATTAAATTATTAAAATCTATCTTAGAACTAGAACCATCAATTGATGAAAAAGACAAATTTATATATTTATCGAATTTCTTTAATTTTAATATATCTGTGATAAATTCATCTTTTTTATAGTAACTATTCTCTAATAAAACTTTCTTTCCTGTCTTTGCCTCTATTAATTTTATTGCCTCGCTTATTTTCATTTTTAATATATTTTATCTTGTGAACCCTCATTACTTGTTTCTCTCCATCCATCTCCATATATAGCTTCATCATCTTCTTGATAACAATCATATTTATTCCAAACCACATCTGTTCCAGAAGCTACAACATTTCTATTTGCATCTAAAGCTACTTTATTGTAAATATAATAAAATTTATTCTTATAACTAAAATAATTTCCTAATCTTATATCTATTCCTAAATCTTTAAGATGGTTAACATAGCAACCAAAAGATAAAATTGTATTTTGATTAATCAATTTAGCAATCTCCTCTGTCTCTTGGTCATGTACCGTAACAATGCCTTTTATAGCTACTCCTTTTTTTTCTGTAAATTCTATTATTTCGTATTCCCCATAGAAATTTCTTTTTGATTTTGTATAATCAACCTGAAAATATAATACAAAATTTTCATTATATACCTCTATTGCATCTCTAGAAACACTTTCCAGAAAAGCTTGACTATCCTTTCCCCACCATTGATTATCTACAGATTTAGGATTTTTACGCATTTTATTATCTAAAAATTATTTTCTTTGGATATACTTTATTGATAGTTTTGGTAGCTTCTATGATTGCTGCCTTATCTTCCATTATATTTCTTGTCTTTAATTTATCTAAACTTTCTTTTAATTCAGTTTTAAGGCTTTCTTTCATTTCTTTTGATTCATCTATAAGAGATGCATAATCAAATTCTATTTGATATTCAGATTCAGGTGATGCTATTTGTCTAATGGTCCTCCATTTAGAACCTAATATATATTTTGACTCTGCAACGGTATATTCTTCTATCCAAGTCCTAGCATTCTGGTTTAAATCTTCCCAAGGAATCATATCAAATTTAACCTGTGTAGGATTATTTATAAGAGAATTTATTCCAGCTAAACCTTGACCATCTAAACCCAACATATCATCTTTGTCAAAATAATAATAAATTAATTTTGCATCTTTAGGTAAATTTATTCTAACACCAGGAATAGGTGTTAATTCAACAATATCACCACTTATATTGTAATAATATTCTCCAAAGACAACTCTATTTCTTTCTTCTATGGCTTGTTTCACTAAAACATAATCCATCACATTTCCTAATGCAAACAAAGGATGAGTACCATAAGTAACTCCTTGCATTCCCACATTCACATTATTTATATTAAAAGTATTCTCAAATGAAGATATTCCTGAGGGCCTTGTTGCTAAAGTTGTATTTAACATCACAGGAGGTGTGTACCACATTATCTTGTGTATTTTTCTAGAACCCGGATTGTATGGAGTACTCGATTCTTGGGATAAATCATATATTTGCCTTCCTGAATCTAATAAAACATAATCTTTCTTCCAAGGTATATTACCGCCAACTCTCATCATAGATGCAAACCAATCAGAAATCCTACTTGCCATTAAAAAATTATCTTGCACAAAATAAGAGGTAAAATTTCTCTTCGAATCTGTGCCCATGATATTACCAAAATTACTTTCTATAAACCATTGTTCAATATAAGATTGATATGTTTTAGAAGCTCTGCATAATATAACCTCAATTTCTTTTCTAGATATTTGTACATTAACTTTTGGGCCATCACCGCCTGCGCCTAAAAGAACTTTTATATAACTATAAATTTCATCTAATTCATTTTCTGATAATTTGGTTAAACACATTTTATTATATAGTTATTTTCTTTTAAATAGTTATATTTTAAAAATGAATAATTGTATTAGATATATTTGTTTATTAACTATATTTGTTTATTTTTGTGTAAAATAATATGATATGAAGATAGAATTTATTAGTCCTTTTAATATAGAAAATGTAAAACTAAATTCTTTAGTAATTTGGACAGATGATAAAATAAGGTTATTTGACAAAGAGATATTACATCTTATAAAAAATGAAGATGAATTCTTATATAAACAATTTAAAGATAAGAGAACATTAGAAAAAGATAATATTTTATTTTGCTCAGGTATTGAAAATAATATAGATTCTTATATTGTAGCAAATGTCTATTATCCTAATAATTTATTAGCAATTGATAATTCAATAAAGAATATAAATAAATTAATACAATATATTGATGTTGTTAATATAAATAAATTAGGTATAATTAAACCTAAAATAAAAATATCAGAAAATAAAATTAAAAATAATACTTTAATTTACAAATCTATTTTAATAGGATTAAGAAAAAATACTAAATTAAAGAAAATTTATTTTATAACAGAAGATATTCAAGAAATCAAATTAATCAAATTAATAAATTTTTTATTAAAAATTCCTTTTTT
>JAKQTP010000194.1 GCA_029563035.1 archaeon
AACAATACCTCTTACGGTATAGATATTATTAAAGTAATTGGTATTTTCATCAAAAGGAACGTTATAATAATTTAATATATATTTAACCCAATTCCCATCCCAATCTGGGTTAATCGCTATATTATCGGCGTCCATTAATTCATCGGCAAAAGCCCAAAACATATCACAAGGTTGACTTATGTCAACATTCTGATGTTCGTCATCAATAACACAGAACTTAATGCCAGTAATTTGAGAATAATAATCACTTATCTTAGCTTGCCATTCTATTTCCTTTCCTTTTTTCTCGGTATTGAAGTAGCCAGGGACATCGGACTTTTCTAACTTATAAGACATGAGTTGATTATAAGTTAGTTTTTTATCTTCTTCTTTGTTTTTTAATTTCAAAAATTCAACAATATTAGGAGCTTCTTCTTTATAAACACTTTCTATTCCGCAATCCGCATCTTTACTAATAAAGGTATCAACATAAGAGAATATATGATCAGATCCTCTTAATTTTCCAGATAAAGTTAATTTATATATTTCTACCTGTATATTTATGTCTGACTTATTATTTTCAACTGGTGATATTAATAATAAATAAGTTACATTATTAATTTTAGCTAATCTTAATAATTTACCACCATTACATCCTAATATTTCTGGTATAACAAAGTCTTTCTCAAAATCACCAATTTTTTTACCAGTAATTTCCTTGGTTACTAAACTCCAATAATCAGAGCTTGGCTCAGTTCTTTTATTATTAATATAAAAACTATAAATATCTCTATCGTAAAAAACATGATAATCATAATAATCAGCTCCAATAATATGAGAAACAAAGACGGCATCATCTAAGCCATCCGAATTTAAATCGATATTATTAAGACCCTGACTAAAGGAGTATATTTTTGCGTCATCATCTTCATATTCTAAATTAACACTAGATGATGCTTGATGATCATTTTTTATTTCTGTATTAATTTCAGGAACTTTTTTATCGTTTAAGCTACAGCCTGATAATAATAAGGTTAATAAGAATATAAAAATAATTTTTTTCATATTTAAAATCTTATGATTTAATAACCTGGAGTACTTTCCCAGCTACACACAAACAACCAATATCATCTTTATGTAAAACTATTGGCGGATAATCTCGATTTGATTCCGAAATCAGAATAACTGATTGCCTACTCTTATCTTCTTTAAATTTTTTAATATTAGCAACTCCATCAAGAACAAATAGGGCATATTCCCCATCAGATGGCTTATTAATTGAGGAGTCGATAATTACATAATCACCATCTTCGATGCTTTCTCCGTCTACTTTAGCTCTATTCATTGAATTACCGACAGCCTTAATAGCAAATATTTCCTTCTTATTCTTTTTTAATATTTTTTTTGAAACTTTTAAGTAGCCATCAATATTATTATCGGCATATATTCTTGCTTCGCCACAATTGGCCGCCCCCATTATAGGTATTGAAATAATGTTGCTATTTGAGCTGTTGCTCAGTCCGACAACTCTGTTTTCTTCTTTAATAATTTTTAATAACCCTTTAGCTTCTAATTGATTTAAATGATGCTTGATTTTCTGCGGAGCATCCCCCTCTCCTATCGCCTGACTGATAGCTCTTAATGTCATTGAACCAATATTACCCTTTTCTGAGAGATTTAATATGGCTCTTTGTATTTTATGCATAAATTTTATTATTGATGTAGGATTTTAATAACTTAGCTAAATCTTTAGTTGTAAATCTAGTATTTACGCCTGAAGTAGAAGGCATAATATAGATATCTACTCCTAGATCCTTACTGCTTTCTTTTTGATGTCCAGATTCTAATTTTTTTGATTGAATTTTTAGGAATTTAGAGGCTGGCTTTTTGCCATTAAATATTAATATTTTTATTTTTTTATTATCCTTAATTAATTTTAACAACCTTTCTCTATCTTTCTCTATAAATTTAATTTTTGAATCCATTCCGCACTGGTCTTTGACTAAATCAGTCAAACCAATGCCGGCCTTTTTTAACTTATTATAGTTCGATTCTCTTAACTCTCTAGACGGTTGGATCAAATCATTAACTAACTTAGCTTCGTATAAAATGCGCCAAAATCTATTACCAGTATTTGCATAGTAATGGCCCATTTCACAAGATTTTTTCCCAGGAGCCATACCGCAAAATAATATCTTAGTATTTTTATCAACAACATCTTCCAAATTATTCTTTGCCATATTTTTCTATTTTATGAGCTAAAATAATTTTTTGTAGATTATCAGAAGAAAATTCCTGATCACTAACCTTATAAATAAAAATCAGAGAAACATGAGATGTTTTATCGCCAAAAATTTTATGATCAAAGTTTTCTTTATTAGCTAAATAATCTTTTAAGTCATTATTTTTTATAAAAATAATTCTTCTCTCCAAATTTAGTGCTTGGTTATAAAAACTGCCTGTGTTTTTCACGGTATCTCCAGAGAATTCTTGCCAAGAATTAAGTAGATTGCTTATTATTTCGTTATATTTAAGCTCTAAACCATCAAAATAACCTTTATTAGCCTGATAAAAATCTAATAGGTTATTAATTGGCTCATTTTGTTTATAAAAAGATAAAAAAGGATGATTTTTGTATTTACTTTCCCAATTAAAATCTATATTATTTAAAACTTCTTGGATCGATTTAACCGCCACTAAAGTATTATTAACTGGTTCAAACATTTTTGGATATTGAATTCTAAAATCGCTAATTAAATTATTTAGAGTTTCAGAAATTTGACCGCTCGGATATTTGTTTTGATTAGTCTGATAAAATTCGGCTATTGAAATATTTTCTTTTACTTTATCCATATTATAAAAATTTAGAATAATTTTGTATTTTATGCATAGTTTTATTTTGATTTACTGATTATTTTGTAACATGTATTTTGCGAGTTTTCTTTGGCTGATTGGCGACAAGCTAAATGTTTCTGGTTTAATTTTAAAATTTTCTAATAACTCAGTGCCATTAATAACAAAAATTTCGTAATCAGCCACATCGAGATTTTCTTTATTTCTATTATTTTTATCTAGATTAAATTTTATAATATACAAATAGAATTTATTAGGATATTTATTTAAACAGTTAACTTCACTGTAATATAAAGGAAGCCAATTATATGTTTTCCATGATTCGCTAGTAGCCTTAACTTCAATAAATCTCTGTTCTTCTTCTTTTTCTGATAAAATGTCATAACCAACGCCTTTCGTATTAACTATTTTCGTTTTTCTTCCATTTGACTCTTCATATTTAACAACGATATCCATTGATTTTTCACTTATTATTGTTTTCCAGTCCATAATTGTAAAATTATTTTTCTATTTCTTTTAAACCAATAATGGGGTCATCATAAACCTTATTATCTGGCGTTAAGTCTACAGATTGCTCAAACATTTTTTTAGCCCCATCAAAATCACCAAGCCTAGCCATTAGCGTGCCCATATTGTTTGATATTATTGCGGCCGTCATATCTGATTTAAGATATTTTTTTGATTCATCGAATAATTTTGGCATTATTGCTCTAACAGAACCAATGTCCTTAACAGAACCATCTTGTTGCCTGGCATAACTATTTGCTTCATGAATAAGCATGTCAAAAGCATCGTTATAACAACTTAAAGCCGCCATCAAATTGCCTTCATTTTTTAATTCAACCGCCCTATTAACTAAAACTTGTATATCTTCCATATTATAAAAATTTAGAATAACTTTTTTCTACAACATCACCAGTCTGATCAACTAAAAATACTTTTAATTTTAAAAGTTTCCAAGCATATCGCATCTCTTTTATTTTATTTTGAAATGTTTTTTCCCATTCAGATGGAACAGCAATAGCGTAATATCGTGATTTATTTTGACTATTACCACCGATATCCATTCTAGAAACTATTTGACCAATTAA
>JAKQTP010000031.1 GCA_029563035.1 archaeon
CCTTATAGGTATGCTAGGAAGAAGGAAAAATTCAAACCTAAAACGCAGTATACATTGTTTCAAAACCTTATAGGTATGCTAGGAAGTTGAACTTTAATACAACATTATTCAGTCATTTAGGGTTTCAAAACCTTATAGGTATGCTAGGAAGACGTTCAAGTAATCTTATAAACAAGATTTATATAAATTGCCATCTTGTTTCCTTATTGTTTCTTATTCCTTGCAAAGCTTAAAAAATCCTATTTTCAAATTCTGTCGTACTCCTATATATTTTACCACACTTATGGTCGACAGATCAAATTATTTGTGATATTTCATTTTTTTCCAGACCTATTATCTCTCTTTCAGAGTATTTCGTATTTTCCATTGTATATATTATTATTGAATCTTCATCTTTTTTCATTATAGACTGTAGTTCCATTTTTAGTTTTGTTAAATTTCCTCTTGTAATCTCTCCCTCGAAAACAGAATTTTGTACCCAGTTAAGATACTTTCTGCATTTTTTTAATGCTTTTCCTACTCTTTTTTCATTGAAATCGTAAACAAGAATAGCAAACATTTTTCACCTCACCATTCGGCTGTAAATCCTTCATACGTGGCTTCCCCGGTAATGTGTTTCTGTAATTTGTAAAGCTCCATTCTGATAAGTCTTTTATATGATACTTCTCTATTAAGTTTATAGTGATTTATGGTTGTCATAAGCTTTTCATTGTAAGCCTGTACAAATTTTTTCATAGAATCTTCTTTTAAAATCGTTCCGTTAAGATCTTCCTTAAAATCCCCGGTAGTTAAAATGTTTTTATTTAGCAATGAAAATATTTCTCTGTCAACTATTATAGGCTTAAAAACTTCAGCTATATCTAGATTCAACGTAAATCTTCTTTCGTTTGTAGAATGAAGATATCCTATCCTCGGATCAAGATTTGTTTTATATATTTCTGAAAGAACTGTAACGTACATCATTGAGTTTCCAAAACTTATGAGTGCATTTATCTTGTCTTTGGGCGGTCTCTTAGTTCTTTTTTCAAAGTAAAAATCTGGATTTTTTATTATATTATTAAATGCCTTATAATACGCTATTCTGCTGTTTGCTTCCTGAGCCATTATTTCTTCTATTGTTTTGCTTTCTTTTATTGTAAGCATGTTTTCTTTTATTATTTCAATTGTTGAGTTGAA
>JAKQTP010000204.1 GCA_029563035.1 archaeon
TATTCAGCAAGATATCTGTTTGCTTCCATTATCAGCTTGTATGACGCTTCCTCTAACTGTTCGGCATAAACATAATTTTCTATTGTCCATGTCGTTTGTAAAAGCTCACTGCTTATATCTGTGTCAACTCGTAATCTGAATGCTCCTGTTTTATCTTTTATCTTTGCATATTCTTCAGATGATAATGGAGCAAAATATATTGTGTCTCCGTTTATTTCTGTTATTTTTAGCTTTGAGACTTCCGTAAAATAATAATTGTCAGTAAACATCAAAGTGCTTTCTTGTTCTTGAAGCTGTCTGTAGTTTATCAAGTTTAAAAGATCTGATTCTTTTACTTTTATATATCCGCTTAAATCTGCATTGAAATGTACATATTTTACTACTCCTTTATAAAGCTCAGGCTTGATATCATTGAATACAATAACTCTTTCTTTTATTCCATAAGGGCTCGTTGTTGATATCGATAATTGAGGATTTTCAGAAGTAAATTTGTATTGTGATAAATCAATAATATAAGTTAAATTGGTTGCTGGATTTGATATCCTTGTACCTAAATGTATCTTTTCTTTTATATAATAAACAGTATTATCAGAGTAAACAGAGCTATTGTCTTTTATCAAAACAGTATATATACTTTCTTTCCCTGTAAATCTAAATCGTATATCGTTTGAATTACCTGATATAATTGTTGTACATTCATACTCATTTTGATAAGTATTTGTAAAGCTTAAATCACCGCTCCAAGAAGTACCACCGTTTGTACTGTATTGTATATGTATCTCACCTGTCTGATAATCTATAACTTTAATTCTCAGATTCAAAGGAACACCAGAAGGATTAATATCTCCGTGATTTTTTGATTGATAGTAATATTTTGTAGGCCTTAAGTTTTTATATCCGTATGAAAAAGGTAATCCTTCATTTGAACCTAAAGGAATAACGCTTGTGCAAAGCTCCGATATATCTTCTTGTTTGTCAATCTTTTCAACATTACTTCCTTCTAATACTTGATATACTTCTGTTTCTTTTCCAGCTTCAAAACAAAAATATATTGTCATTCCTTCCGCGTAATATTCTATTCCATAAGTTTCACATATTTTGTTTATTGCTGAAAGATAGTTGTCAGAATCAAAGCTTATATCTCTGTAAATCTGTGTGCTACCTATTTTTGTTTTATCTATCGTAAACCCATAAGTACTTAATGCTGTAGTTATTATTCCCGATTCTCCTAT
>JAKQTP010000036.1 GCA_029563035.1 archaeon
TTTTTATCTCTTAATTTTACTTATTATATGGTGCGATTAAAAATGTAGGTTTAACCTCCAACCTACAAGGATTGATGAGGATTATTCATCCTCTTCTATATCATATGTAAACGGATCGTTATTTCCATTTACATTTTCAGGATCATCGCAGGTATCATCAATGTAAATCAAACTGTGATTACAGAAGACAACATTACTGTAGTAATCGTTGGTATCCTCATCATACCAACAATTATCCTTCAACCATTTTTTACAGTCTTCCAAACTACCGGTGAACCTGGTATATACAATACCACAATTACGCTCTTCGACAATTCGATGTGTTCTCATTTTTTCTAATTTTTAAATGTTTTAAACTTTTTAATGTTTTAAAAATTTGTTGCCTGCTATGAGTTAAGAAAGCCATAACAGACAACAAATAAAAAAAATGTAGGTTTAACCTCCAACCTACAAGGTATTTTAATACTTTATTGAGACTGTTTTTTTAACAGCTCAATCCTATCATAGATCTCTTTAATATCTTTATTGTATTTCTCAAGAAACTTATTATATTCCTTGAGAATCTCGTTCAGTGTTTCAGCTTTTTCTAATTTTAGATAAATAAGCTGACTCTCCAACTTTTGTAGCTCTGTTTTCATGGTTTTAAACTTTTTGAGATTTTGAAAATTTGTTGCCTGCTATTGGTTTGGAAAACCACAGTAAACAACAAATAAAAAAAAGAGGGAACTTAATCCCTCTTTACAACACTTGCTGATTTTCCCGTGCTTGAGGGAACTAACAAATATTTACCAGGAGTTAATGTTGAATTATTATCCCATAGTACAATAGGAATAATTTCATTAGACTTGATATCCTTAGCTAGGTATACAGCTAGGTATTCACTGTACCTTTTTACCTGCTCTATAATTTCTATATCGCAGGTTTGGAATACTTCCAGTTCTTTAATTTTCATGTCTTTAAATTTAAAAGGGTTTGTCATATTTTCACGGGGGTTATCAGGGGGGGTATCTCCAGATCACAGGTTCAAAAAAAATAAAAAAATTTTAGAAGATTATCTTCAGGTCACAGGGTTAAAAAAAATAAAAAAATTTAAAAAAAGTTTACAACAGCATAGATTTATTCTACAATGTAATAACGGTATAGAGTTCTTCTACAATGTAATAACTGTATAGATTTATTCTACAATGTAATAGCAGTAATAATCAAATAGTTATAAAACAAGTCTTTTAAAATGTAATTACGGCATATATATATTTGTGATAGTCAAGCAGTTAAGAATAAGTTAAATTATCTTTAGAGTGTAGTCAGGGAAAAAGAAAGAAAGAAGCAAAGAAAGAATTATATATTTACTTTATATATAATATATAATAATAATAAAAAAAAAGCTCCCCTATACTCCGTACGGCAAAGTTACTAAATTTTTTTGAATTACGCAAGTAGTTTATTCACTATTTATGCTCTATTTATTCACACATATTTAGTATAACTAATATATTATTATGGTTTACAGCAGTTT
>JAKQTP010000253.1 GCA_029563035.1 archaeon
CAGTATCAAAGTCATCTATTGACTGTCTATCTAATGGTAAGTTTGGATCGTAGTTCATAAAATTATATTTTAATTATAATCTTTCATACACCATTCGCAACATCTTTCTCCACTTGATAATGTTTTAATTTTACCACCACAAGAACAGATGCTTTGTTTTTTATCAAGAGCCTTATTCAACGCTTCATTGTCTTCTTTTTGATAGATGATTTCTTGTTCTAATATCTTATTATCTGCCAAATATCTTTTATTGATTGTTTCAGCTTTAACTCCCACACGAGCTTCAATAATTGGGATGTATTCAGGCGTTAATTCAATACCGATAAACCCAAAGCCATTTTCCTTAGCAGCGACTAGAGTTGAACCTGAACCAGCAAATGGGTCTAACACTATTCCACCTTTAGGAGTTACCATTTTGATAAGATATTCCATAAGTTTCACATTTTTTATAGTCGGGTGAGTGTTACCTTTTCCAAAATGCTTCTGTAACCTCTCTGGTAATTTATTGTATTGTTCTTGTGATATTTGCATATACTTGCTTTATATTATTTTTTTGTGAAGTTCTTGATGACATTTTTCGCATAAAGTTATACCGTTGTTTAAATCCCAAAGCTCTTTACACCTTAAAATATCTGCCATTTCTTTTAAATTAAATTCTTTTATAATATCTGAAACCTGTTTTTTATGATGAGCATTTAAATTACCGCCTTTTTTGTCTCCGCATTTCTGACAAGTATAATTATCTCTTTTAAAAACATCTTTTACCCAACCGCTATATTTAACTAATGACCTAATTCTGTCATTTACGCTTGATACACCATTTTTCCAATTATAAGAATTTTCTCCTATCGCAAATTTTGATTGCCATTCGCCCATACACTTTCTTGAACAAAATACTCGTTTTGTTTTTCTGTCAGACAATTTCTTTTTAAATTGATTTCCACACCAAGCACAAACAACAGTTCTATTATGGGTTAGTGTTTTGTGTTTATTTTTACAATCTAATGAGCAAAAATTATTCTTTCCAATATGACTATTTTTCCTTCTTATTTTCTTGCCACAAAAAGAGCATTTAATATCAGAGCTTTTAGTTAAAGCATTCCATTCTGATTGGCACTTATGACAGCAGAATTTTCTCTTGTTATAAGAAGCAATACTAACATTTGCACCCTTTTTTATGTCAGCACCACACAATATACATTTTTTAATTTTATAGAGTTTCTTTTTCATATCTTAATTATACTCTTTCTATATAGCAATGTCAAGTAAAGTTTCAATCTCTTTTTTGATGTCTTCTGGTGTTCCGTCTTTTAAAATGTATAAGTCTTCGCAACCTTTTTGTCTTTCACTCTTACTAGCCTTAGCTTGGTATATAATAGATTTAAAGAAACGAGAGGCGTTACCTGAGTCGTTAAAACAACTTGCTATTATTCCAGTTGATGCTATTCCACTTGCGTTTTCGGCATATCCTTTCCCTGTTCCA
>JAKQTP010000259.1 GCA_029563035.1 archaeon
AAGTATAAATTTGTACGCGTAGTTACAAAATGAATTATCTTAGACACATATTATTGCTCACATTATCAGCATTTTATCGAAACAAAGCGACTATGGATAATGAAGATATAAACGTAATTGTAAGTTTACACAGATGTTACCACTAATAGCTAAAGACGGACAATCATTCGTTTCCAAGACAATATTTTTATCGGTCGACAATTTTCCGCTGGACAAATATTTAGACATTTCACCCACACTTAAGCCTTCTACTTCCGTGACTTCAAATTGACAAATATCGTTTTAAGACTATTATTTAAAATAAAACGATAAATATTATTTGTTTTAATTAAATTAATTATTACGTTTGTACAATAATTATTTAAACTTTAAGACAATGGACAGGACAAAACTTTCAAAACTCAATTTAATTAAGGCAGTGTTGTGGACAACAATTGCTTTTTCATTTTTAGCGTTAATATATCATACTCGTTGGTTTATTTCATTTTTAATCAATGACTCGACTTATGTTGTGCCGACAAATCAAGCACCTTCAATTTGGTTTGTTACACAAATTGTTAGCAATGTTATCTTTTTGTATGTTGGCTTCTTATTGGTACGACTTTTCAAAAGATATACGCTGACTGGGTTCTTTGATGAGACTAGTTTAAAAGTATTTGATGGCGTTATACTTTCCTGTGTTTTGTTAGCGACTTTAGGCGCGATACAAGTATTGTTCAATAATTTCTCGGAGGTTCATATTTCAGACTGGACATCTACAGAAAGCTCAATGAATTTATTTTTTAGGTCATTTACAAAGCTATTTGTTTTTGAAAGTCCGCAGACAATGTATTTTCTTTTGGCAATTATTTTATGGTCTGTTAAACAATTCGTGACAAGAGCTTTATTTATTAAAAAAGAAAACGAATCATTCATTTAGTTATGGCTATAGTAATTAATTTGGACGTAATGATGGCGAAACGAAAAATGTCGCTAAATGAACTCTCACAACGTGTAGGACTTACAACGGTAAACTTATCTATTTTAAAAACTGGTAAAGCTAAAGGCGTTCGGTTCGACACTCTTGAGTCCATTTGTAAGGTTCTCGAATGCCAACCTGGCGACATTCTTGAGTATAAGACAAAGAACAAAAAAGCTACTAGTGGTAACAGCAAATAAACGTAAGCGGGCGGACTCGGTCATCGCTCGGTGCTAAATTAAGGTGCGC
>JAKQTP010000271.1 GCA_029563035.1 archaeon
AACATCTCAAGCATAGCCGAAACCCGCGAAGCGGGTTTGCCGAAGCGCCCCGCCAGCAAGGCGCGTTTTAACTTCCCCCAAACCGCGCCGCAGCTGGCGGGATAAGCGCGAGGCCGAGCACCGCAGCGAGCCTTAGCGAGCGAGGAGCGGAGCGGTTATGCTTTGTTGTGCGAAGCTGTCGCAATTTCAAATATTTATTATATCTGCAAATATAACTTACGATTTCCAAAATCTATTATGGCATTATTTTTATACAAAATATCCAATCCAATTAGTCCTAATATTGGCACAGATTTATTGTTTACAATATAATCTGGATTTTTCATCTCATGAAAAGCTATTTTGAAATTATCACTCAAATTATATTTATCAATTATAAATTTATCAAGAGTTATTGAATGTAAAGTTTTTTTTATTCCTTTAGCATCTTGCAAATAATTTCTAGAATATATTGTTATTTTATTTTTGTTTATATCTATTTTATGTGAATCTAACATACTATATGAAGCACCAGTATCAATAATTGCAAAACCACTAATTTCATTAACAGTGATGGGAACCATCAATACACCACTTTCAAGAGTTTTAGATGCATCTCCATATTGTTGTAAAATTTTAATATAATTCTGTTCGTGTGCCATTACCAGATCTACTTCTTTATATGAATTTTCATTTCTTATAATATTACTTAGATTATTTGCAGGTTTTGAATTTAATGAAATACCTAGTATTCCTGGATTACAAATTATTATTGACTTGGTAAAATGTAAAAAATCACATCCCAAAATTGCATCTGTCGCCAATGTATTTTTTAATAGAAACGGCCATGGATTTAATGTAATACTACCAATTTTTAATGTATCGGCTTTAGCTGGGAATGATACTAATGAATTACCGAAAACAGATATTGTTGTAATTGTAGTATCTTTTAATGAATCAATATGTTTTAATTGATACTTATCAAAATATTCTAATTTTAAAGATGTAAAAGATGCTCCTGTGTCCAAAAGCATTGGGATGTTATTATTATTGATTATTGCTTTTACAAAATAACCATTATTGGGAATAGAATATATGATATCATAATTTTGGTTTTGAAGTTCTTCAGTGATTAAATTATCAAGTTTCAGAAGATTCTTTGTTGATTCATCAGAAAATATACTTTTGAAACTAGTACAAGTAGTACAACATAATATTATTGAAATGTAAGCGATAGTTCTATACTGAAGATGTTTCATAATAACCATTTATTTCTATAATAATCGCGACAGTTTCGCACAACGTTCAAGCGTAGCCGACGCCGCGTAGCGGTGTGCCGAGCGCCTTAGCGCGAGGCCGAGGAGCGCAGCGACGAAGCGGCTTACGCTATGTTAGGTGAAGTTGCGCTTCTTTTAAACTACTGTTTCGGTACTTTTGAGTAAACTGTATTTGGTCTTTCACTTTTATCTTTTCTAATTAACTCACTAATTTCGGCTGGATTCGAAGATAAAAATGAAAACGAATTTATAAAATTTATAAATACTTTAATATTATCATTGTAAGCATTTTTTGTTTTTGTGGAATATATAACAGCAATGACAGATTTGTCAGATTCGATATAAACACATTCGTCTCTGTAGCGATTTGGAATATTGATAAAACTATATGAACGAATATTTTTAATGTGTTTAGTATTTGCAATGATGTAGTTTGCTTTTTCAACTATTACATCTTTAGATAATTTTTTAATATTCGATATTTCGGTGTTAACAAAGGCATCGAAATTTGCACTAGGTGAATTGAAGTCAAAACCGTTTGCGTAAATATAAACATTTGAAATTGCATCTTGGTCATTTAATAAATTATCAGGATGGAAAAATGTGGCAATTCCATTTTTATGAGCAATTTCGATATTATTGACCCAATTCAATGGTGTATAGACCTTAAATAAATGGAATTTTCCATTTACTAAATAAAAATTATCGCTATTAGAACTACATGAAAAAGTGAAGAGTAAAGTAGCAAATAATAAATATTTCATATTAACTCCACTCAAATTTATTTTAAGCGCAATTTCACCTAACATTTCAAGCATAACCGAACCCGCGAAGCGGGTTGCCGAAGCGCCCCGCCAGCAAGGCGCGCTTTAACCTCCCCCAAACCGCGCCGCAACTGGCGGGATAAGCGCGAGGCCGAGCACCGCAGCGAGCCTTAGCGAGCGA
>JAKQTP010000279.1 GCA_029563035.1 archaeon
TTTCCTAATAGAGGTGTATTATAGTATATAACCTTCATAAAAAAAATATTTATTATAGTTGAGAAAGAACCGAAAATAAACCAGAGTATAAAATCTTTTGGATACATTAGTTGTGTTTTTATATACAAAACATTAAATTTAAAATATAGCTTTATATAGTCTACTGCCTTTTTTATCATATTATCCTCCTACAACTTCCAAAGAGTTAAAAGCTTTTATTTTCAATTTATTATTTATAAAAAACAGAATAGAAACCCATAAAAATTGTATTAGCAATTGGAACAAGTTTGAATATATAGTATTTGTCTGTAATACTGATATCGGTAAGTATATAATTGATCTATAAGGTAAAAATAACGATATGTTTTTTAAAATATCAGGATAAAAATCTAATGGTATTAAACTTCCGGAAAAAAAAGCACTTATGACACTATTTGCATATCTTAAACCATTCTGAGATATTGTCCAGAAACTAAGTAAACCTATTAGTATTGATATCTCTGAATATATTATTATCGAAAAAATAATGCTTATAAAAAACAAAGAATAATTTAATATATTAAAACATATGTTAATATCAAAAAATACTACACCATAAATAATGATTAACCATGAATTTAAAAATATTCTTCCTAGCGACAAACCAATATCTCTAAATAAATAAAGATAAATATAATCAATAGGTAAAATTAAAAAGTTGTATATATTCCCGGTTCTTATGTCTTTTTCAATATCCATACTTGTAGTATTTTGAGTTATTGACTTTATTATTGTAGAAAACAGTAAATAATTAGTTAGTGAACTAATAGAATAATTTTTTATTTGCGGGCTATTTTCCAAAATATATTTCCAAATATATGTTGAAGCTGTAAATTGAAACAATAAAGAAATAATTTCTATGAGAAATGAGTACTTATAAACCAATACTTTTGAAAAATTAATCTTTATAATAGAAAAATACTTTTCCAACTTATTTTTCAGCAATTTAATCACCTATCTATGTTATTGGAATGATCTTTAATCAAAATATTCTGAATAATTTTTTCTAAAGAAGAATTTGAAAAGACAATATCTTTTATATTGTTTTTAAAAAGGACTAAAAGATCAGAAATTAAGTTTTCTAAATTAATTTTCTTTTTGTCAAAAGATATCTTTATTTTTGAATTATTATCTAATTTTTCTATGTTAAACAGATTATATTTTTCTTTTAATTGATTTCCATCAAAATCATTGGCGGGTTTTGATAAAATTAAGATTATTTCGTTTTCTTTTTCATACATATTCTTTAAAGTTTGGAGAGTATCACTAAAAATAATTTTTCCCTTATCAATTAGAATAATATTATTGCATAATTCTTCAATTTCATATAAATTATGAGAAGTAAGTATTATTGTAGTATTTAAATCTTTTTTTATTTCTTTTATCATTTCCAAAAAAATATTTTTATAATATATATCTAAACCTAAAGTTGGCTCGTCTAGAAAAAGAAGTTTTGGCTTATGAAGTATTGAAGCAATCAGATTACATCTTGATAATTGCCCTAAACTTAATTTTCTTACCGGTTTAAATAATAAATCTTCTAAATTCCATTTTTTGATTAAATAATTTAAATACTTATTAAAACTATCCTCCTCTAAACTATATATTTTCGATAACATTTTATAGGATTCTATAACAGGTAAGTCCCACCATAACTGAGGTTTTT
This sequence comes from archaeon, assembly GCA_029563035.1. The sequence continues at coordinate 1,706 of JAKQTP010000279.1, forward strand.
GACCTAAACATACTCCAATATTTTTAACATATTTTTTTCTATCAGAAAATGGATTCAATCCCATGGATTTTATGGTTCCGTCTGTAGGGGACAATATACCAGTAAGCATTTTTATTATTGTAGTTTTACCAGCCCCATTAGGTCCTAGTAAACCTGTAACCGAATTGCTTTTTATAATAAAACTTATATTGTCTACTGCTGCAATATTAATTTTTTCACGACGAATAAATATATTTTTTATATTTCCTATAATGCCCTTTTTATTAAGATAGACCTTGTAAGTTTTGCTTAAATTAGTAGCACTGATAATATCGTCAGTCACAATTTGCCTCCATAGATATTAACCAACTTCCTGCCCTATTAAATGCACAAATTAAAGTATCAATATCAACGATAACTTTTTTTGTTCCCATCTCTGCAAACATGATTTTGTTATTATAAGCTACTGATACCATTTCACCTGCGAATCCCACAGTTTTTTATAGTACCCGTTTTTCCGAATCAGTTCTTCATGTGTTCCATGTTCTTTTATCTTTCCGTCGTCCAACACGATTATTTTATCTGCTATACTTACAGCTCCAAGTCTGTGTGTCACCAAAAAAACCGTCTTATCATTGAAAAGCTGTACAAATTTTTTGTACAGTTCTGCTTCCTGCAAAGGATCAATTGCACTTGTCGGTTCATCCAGCACAACAAAACTGCCGTTTTTATATATTCCTCTGGCCATAGACAACCTCTGCCATTCTCCACCTGAAATATCTATTCCCCCAAACTCTTTTCCCAGTTTTTCGTCCATAGAATATCGGTTTAAGGGAAATCCGGATTCTTTTAATGCTTTCATCTGCTCTTGGAGATCTTTTTTTTGAGGGTTTCCAAGCTGTACATTCTCTGCAACTGTCATTTTATATTTGTTTACGTTTTGAAAAACAGCACTCTTTCCTGCAAAAAGATCTTTTTTTTCTATGGCTTTGGCCTCTTTGCCGTTGTAAAGAACTCTTCCCTTTATAGGGTCATAAAGTCCTAGTATCATGTTTACAAGCGTACTTTTGCCGGCTCCGTTTTTTCCTACTATCGCTGTTTTTTCTCCTTTTTTTACTTCCAGAGTTATATCTTCCAATGCATTTTTCTCTGAGCCCGGATACTTAAAAGAAACATTCTCCAGTCTGAGACTTGTGAACCCACAGTCACATCTTTCGTTTCTTTTATCTGGAAATATCTCCATGAACCTAAAAAATGGCTTTACATACGTTGTAAACTGATCCAGATAGCCATACAGCTCAAAAATTTCTTGTGTGTACTCTGAAAGACTGGTAAATGCAAACAGGCTTGCTGTGAACTCTCCAAGTCTTATTTTGCCTGTTATCAACAAGTATGCCGAATACGCATACGCACCGAAGCTTCCCACAAATTTCAAAAGTTCGGCAATGGCATTGACTGAAATAACTTTTTTATCTGCACCCCATTCTGCTGCTACTCTTTTTTCAAAAGGTCCCAGCCATTTGTTTTTGAGAAAAGCTTCAATAGAGAGTATTCTGACTTCTTTATTAAAATTCAGGGAGGTAAGACTTTCCTTATATGCCATTTCTTCAAGCTGTAAAGGCATTGTCTTTTCTCTGGTCTTACCGTACTGTCTTGCTGAGTAAATTTTTTCTAAAAGTACCGCGATGTTGCTTATAATAACAAAAATAATTAAGGCCGGATTAAAATCTTTCATATAAATAAGTACTCCGATGCTTCCGAACAAAATGCCCACAAGATAGATGTTTATCTCTATAATTCTGTATACATTAGTGCTTGCCGTTCTTGCCTGAATTATGTAATTATATAATTCAGGATTTTCGTAATTTACGGCGTTTATCTCATCACATTTGTTATGAAGCATCAACCGTGCAAGTCTTTCAAATTTCAGCAACGGCCCGTACTGTAGAAAGTATCTTGTGTAGTAAATAAGGTGGAACTTAGTAAACAGCAAGTATACCCCGTACCATATAAGCAAAACAACAAATTCCGGGATCTTTTGGGTATTTCCGGGAAGTACCTGAACCATATTAAAAATTTTTACATTCAGCATTATACCTAAAAGAGGAAGAGAATAATATGCAATACTTACAGCAAGCATTAAAACAAACTCTTTTTTCATGATCTGAAAACCGATATTGAATGACTTTTTAATTATTTCATGATTATATTTTCTGTTTTTCATATAAACTCCTTTGACTGTCATATAGTTTATAATACTCTCTGTTTAATTTCATAAGACTCTCATGGGAACCTTTTTCAAAGATTTTGCCGTTTTTAACCAGGAGAATCTCATCCGAAGATTTGGTTGAGCCGAGTCTGTGCGTAATGAATATGACTGTTTTTCCTTTTAACTTTCTGTTATACATCTCATATATTTCCGATTCCGCTATAGGATCAAGACTAGCTGTGGGTTCATCAAATATTTTTAACGTTTTATCTGCGAAAAGCAGCCTTCCTATGGCAACTTTCTGCCACTCTCCACCCGAAAGATCAGACCCTCCAGAAAATTTTTTTGAAAGTGTTGTGTTGATGCCTCCCGAAAGCTTTGACGGTATATCCTCACCGTTTACTTCGTTTAAAAGCTGACTTATATGATTATCATCAGACTTTTTTGATAAGTTTCCTATAAGAATATTTTCTTTAACGGTCAGCGGAAATCTTCCAAAGTCCTGAAACAACACAGAAATGTTTTTCGATAGCTCTTTGCTTGAAATACTTTTAATAGGAACACCGTTTATAAGTATCTGGCCTTCGACCGGTTCATATAGACCCAACAGAAGCTTTATTATAGTGGACTTGCCTGCTCCGTTTTCACCTACTACAGCATAATGCCTGCCTTTTTCAATTTTAAAGCTGCAGCTGTCCAATATAAGCTCTTTACTCCCTGGATAATGGAAACTGACGTTTTTAAACTCAACCATCTCTACTTCACTTATCTCTTTACCTTCATTTTCTTCATATTCAGCAAGTTCCATAAACTCTATAAAGTCCCTGCGGAATTTTCTATATCCTGTTAATTCTGGAATTTTCTCGAATCCTGAATTAACAGAGGCAAAAACCGTTCCGAGAGCCTGCGTAACAGCAACATAATAGCCAAGTGAAATTGTATTCCCAATAAGCGGAAAAGCCAAAAGAATAAAACATCCCACCATATAAATTATTCCAGTTGTTTCAAATAAAGACTGTATTTTAAATCTTTTAAGCCCGGCTTTTTTATTCTCCTTCTGAGCCTTGTAAAACTCTTTGTTATACTCAACGTTTATATACTCTGTATAGCCAAAAATACTTTTATCCAGAACGTAAGACCTTTCTGTAAGTATTTCAGAAAGATAATTATATCTGCGTGCATTTTTTATATACTTCTGCCAAAATCCGTAAAGTGCTTTGCCCGACTTTATATTCAGAAAAACACCTAAAAATATGAAAACAACTATACTCAGCATAATAAACAGATTAACTTGCTTAAGCATGTAAATGACTCCAAAAAACTGAACAGCGCTGAAAACAAGAGATGTAATAATATTCATAGTGCTGATTATCTTTTCGTGGGAACCGTCCAGCCTTGAGATTAAGTCCTGTGTCTTTTGATCTTCAAGAACAGGATACTTTATTTTTATGGTCTTATCTAAAATACATTTATTCAACTCACAAGACAAAAGTTTTTTCATGATCTTATCCATCCAAAAGCTGATAAAATTAACCATACCGGGAATTAAATAAACCAGCGCTATTAGAAACAGATAAAAAAAGATTAATTCCATATTTCTTTCTGAGCCAGAGTTTATCACAGCATCAATAAATACTTTTTTATACGTTATACCGGCAACGACCAAAA
>JAKQTP010000003.1 GCA_029563035.1 archaeon
CGGTTTTCTCACCGAAGATATATAAATCAGCTTAATCCCCGGTCATGTTAACGCCAATCGATGAAGCTTTCCGGGAGTGGAGATTGGCTTCATTTAAAACTTGGCAAATTGAAAGGTGGTGCTATCATCAATTGCTTGAGATAAATAGGATATATAATATGGATTGTTTAGAAGGAATGAAATTACTTTCTGAAAATAGTATTGATTTAATTGTTACATCGCCACCATATTTTTTAAAGAAAACTTATGAAAAAAATTGGACATGGGAAATGTTTGATTTTCTAATGAAAAGCGTTTTTAAACAGGTAGAAAGAATTTTAAAACCAGGAGGATACTTTGTAATTAATTTTGGAGATAACGGATTTGGAAAAGATAATTTAAAGACAGAATGTATATCTACATATCCAATGAGTCATTATTATTGGGAAATAAAAGGAAATTTAGAATTACAAGCAACGAGAATCTGGAGAAAACAATTTACAAAAGTTTCTTTTAATGGTCAAGCAAAAGTTGCTCCAAGAAATTTATTTGATTATGAACACATATGGACATTTAGAAAAAAAGACGGAATAGGAAAAGAAAAAGTTCGCAATATAAAATTAAGTTGTCGTGGTGTATTAGGCGAAGATTGGGCTTCTAAAGCTGGATTAAATATTCATTGTGCATGTTTTCCAGTAGAATTACCATTGTGGGCAATAGAAGTTTATTCTGATAAAAATAATTTAGTTCTTGATCCATTTATGGGAAGTGGTACAACAGCAATTGCTTGTATAAATACAAACAGAAATTACATAGGTTTTGAATTGAATAAAGAGTATTATGAAATTGCAAAAAATAGGATAAACAAGCATATTATAGATAATAATTTGCAGGATATAGAATATTAAAATAATATCGGAGGAAATATGTTTGATTTTAGTAAAATAGAAATAAAACTTATTCCAAACAACGAAGCAAAACAATTTATGCAAAAATATCATTATACAAAATCATGTCCTAAATCTACATATGCATTAGGTTTTTATTATAATAATCAATTATGTACGATGATAGTATATGGTCAACCTAGTAATTTTAATTTAGCAAAATCATTAATGGTAAAAGGCGGTGAAACGATGGAAACAGCAAAACCATTTCTAAAATGGGTTGGTGGAAAAGGTCAACTTCTCAAAGAAATTGAGAAGTATTATCCATTTGCTAATAGCAAAATAACAAAGTATGCAGAACCTTTTGTTGGTGGGGGAGCGGTTTTATTTGATATTCTAAACAAATACAAATTAGAAAAAGTTTATATTAGCGATATCAATGCTGAGCTCATTAATACTTATTGTATTATTAAAGATGATGTTGATGCTTTGATAGACATTTTATCTGCAATGCAGAACATTTTTATATCTAAAGATACAGAAAATCGTAAAGATTATTATTTGTCACAAAGAGAGCGTTTCAATGAACTGAAAGTGAATGGCAATGAACAAGAAAATATTGAAAAAGCTGCTTTAATGATATTCCTAAACAAGACATGTTTTAATGGGCTTTACAGAGTGAACAAAAAAAACTTATTTAACGTTCCTATGGGTGCATATAAAAACCCGTTGATTTGTGATGAGAATAATCTTCGTGCAGTATCTAAAAAACTTCAGAATGTAGAAATTGTTTGTGGTGATTACAGAAATTCAGAAAAATTTATAGATGAAAATACTTTTGTGTATTTTGATCCTCCGTATCGCCCGTTGACTAACACGGCTAGTTTTACGGCTTATACCGAAAATCTCTTTAATGATAATAAACAAATAGAGCTTGCACAATTCATGGAAGAAATGAACAAAAAAGGTGCAAAAATTGTGATAAGTAATTCTGATCCAAAAAACTCTGATTCAGAAGATAATTTCTTTGACAATATATATTCTGCGCATAACATAAAAAGAGTTGAAGCAACTCGTATGATTAATTGTAAAAGTGAAGCGAGAGGTAAAATTAAAGAGTTACTCATTTCAAACAAAAGCTGGTGAA
>JAKQTP010000020.1 GCA_029563035.1 archaeon
CTTATCGTATCTCTTCCTATTTCTGTATTACTTTCATCATAATAAACCAAAATAGAATCTTGAGTTAAATATGTTTGAATGTCAGTATCTACAAAAGGAATTTTTATTGTATCTCTACCTATTTCATTATTTTGGATGTCATAATAAACCAATATTGAATCTTGAACTAAAAATGTTTTTGTGTCAGTATCAATATCAAAAAGTCTAATTGTATCTCTATCTATTTCAACTCCATTAATATCATATGTCACTAATATTGAATCTTGAATCAAAACCGAATATCTATCAGTATCAGTATCTATTGTTGATGGTTTACAAAGGCAGTTTGATAAGTAATCATAAAGTTTTTTAGGCGTATTATAACTCAAAACACTTGTTACATTTACAATTGTCTTTGTGCCAAAAGCATCTTCAAAAGTAAACACACTACTCTTATTAGAAACTTTATATGGCTCATATAAAGGAATGTCAGGTTTACCTTTTTCTTTGATTACAATTCCTGTAAAAAGATTCGATTGTATGTTACATCCTTTACAATCTACTGTTGTATTTTTTTTACACTCATAACATGTTATTGTGATTTGGCTATTTAGAGCAAATCCAAAACATATAAATAGAAATATTAATATATTTTTCATGGTTATTTTATTAGAATTTTATCACATGGAACGGTTGCAATATAGCCGTCCTTTACTTTTACTTTTTTTGTTTTTGTTATTGTGGAACTTGGAATTGCTGTTATACTTTCATATCCAACAACAAAAGGAACTTTTACTATCTCATAAATTGGCTCAATTGTTCGAGTACAATTTTTGATAATTCCATCCAGCCCACATTCATAGTAACTTTCATAAGCCTTTTCTTTGACTAAAATTCTTTGCTCCTTAAATTCAATTTTTGGTACTGAATAGACAACTGCATCCACGTTTATAGTTTCTGTTTGTTCGATGTATTCGGCAGGAACATTTACTTGTTTGACACATCCATCAGGCAGCGTTTGCCCAAACATCCAAAAAGGAAAAAATAATAATATATACTTCATGTTTTTAATAATTTTTTACAAATCCTAAACTATCAACTATGATAGAAATTTCATTTATTTTATGGTTAACTTCTATAATTTTTGATTCAACTCTTTTAATTTGGTTTTGGGTTTTAATGTATTTGTCGGTTGCTTTTCCTGAATTTCCAAAAATAACTAATACTATCAGGAAAATTTGAATGTACACTTTCATTCTATTTTATTTTTAATTCGATCCAATTCCGCTTCTATCTTTATCAATTGTCTTTCTTGGTTTGTGAATTTTCGATAATAATCATCTTCAATACTATCTATTTTCATTCGACAGTCTTTTCTTAGATTTATTATTTCATTATTACACTCGATTTGGTATTGAGTAAATTCTGTTTTCATTGCGTTTAACTCAATATCGCAATTTTGAACTGCTCTAATCCGTTCTGTATTAAATAGATAAGCAAACATCAAAGCAATCAAAAACAAAGCAACTATCAAAACTGATATTGGATTATCTTTTATAGCCTTTAAAACTCTATCGGTGTTCAGGTTTATGTTCACTTTTTAGTTCTTTTTTTTCTGATAACTGCCTTTGATTTAATTTTACCTTTTCCTTTACCATGCTTGCCACGTTCAAGAGCTGCAAAACTCAATTTTTCGTACTTTTCGATTATTTGAGTATGTTTAATAGCATCTTCTTCAGACATTATTTCTTCTTTAAAAGCATATTGCAACTCAGACCATTCCGAATAGTCGATATAATCGATGGTGTCTTTTTGACTAACTCCAAAAAAAGGTATCAATAAAAATAATAATATATTTCTCATTTTATAAAATTGGAACTGTTGAAGTAAGACCTAAATAATCAGCTTTATTTGAATTTGAAACTGCTGTTGATTTGTTTGTAGTTGTCCAGTGACATACGTTTGTTTGTACACCACCTGTAACTGTAAATGTGCTTTGCATTTTCTTTGAAACGTTGGTAGCCGAACCACCTGAAATATTAAAAACGCCTTGTTCTACGTCTAATTTATTTACCGAACCTGCTGCACCTGTAACACTACATGAGCCGCCATTTCTAATAGCTATATATTGTAAAGTTCCTGCACCTGTTTTATTGATTGTCAAACTTGAACCATTTGATACATCAACGTATTGTATTGTTGTTCCCGCTGGTTGTGCCTGAATATTTATTTGTCCAAGATCGTTTATACTGAACATAGCAAACGTGGCTGCATTTGCATTATTTGCTATTACTAAACTCCCGTCACGTAGTTTAATTCTATTCAATGCTTTGTTGCCGGTCGTACCAGATAAAACTAATGCACCGCTTAACCCTTCTATTGTGCAGTAATTTATATTGTTTGCTGCACCACTACATGAAATGGTAATTGCACCCCTGTATTTTAGTTCTACTTCGTTAAAATTATCAGTAACCGCACCAGTTCCCGAAAGATTTGCCCTTGAAACATTAGTTGCCAATATTCGATTGAGTGTATAGCTTCTATTTCCTGAGATCACGTTAATTCCTGATAATCCATCTAAAACAGCGTGTGTTATATTTAAATTACCAGTTCCGCCATGCTGAACAAAACTATTACCCGTAAATGTGCTTCCT
>JAKQTP010000033.1 GCA_029563035.1 archaeon
CAACATATAAAAATAACGCTGTACTGTGCATACAACGTTAAATTTACACAACACTTAGTAGTTATCACTCTTAACATTTTACTGTTGTTAAGTACAGATTGTTTTGTATTAAATTGCTAGAGTTAAAAATTATAGTGCTATTTATTTATCAAAATAAACAAAGCTCAACAAAGCATCTACGGGATAAATGCCGACTAACCCATCATCTTTTTTAATTATAACACACTTACCATCATAATTAAAATCGTTAAATTCTTCTTTATCCCAAACGCACTTTTTACCGTTTTTAAATGCTATTTCTAATCTTTCCAAACTTTCATCTCCTTTAAAATTATAGTGCTATGTCATTAATATTTGTATGATATTTGATGACATTGTGTAACTTTGTGCTACACCCCTAAAATCGGAATATATAATTTATTATCTGATTATATTATAGCATGCTTTTGATAAAATATCAAGGTTTATACATGCTTTTTAGTATACTTTCAAAAAATTTTTTACTGCATCAATTTTTTTTATTACCCTCTTTTTGGAACTTGCATTTTATGCACATTCCAGTATTTTGATAACTGCAATTGTCACATTTATTATAAAAGCAATCACAACAATCACAGTTTTTTTGACCTGCTAAATTTGTGCTGCATATATTTGAGTACATCTTATTACACGTAAAATTATCTTTGTCTTTAATCATATTAAACCACTCCTTTATATATTAATTTACGTACCTTTTGTGTGCCAAGTTTATAGCAATCACCAAAAAGAGTTAACCCCATAAACTCGTTATATTTAATATTGCCCTTGCTTACTAATTTTATTTTGCCATCGTTGTCAATAATCGTGTCTCCTACCTTGATATCTTGTATATCTGTCAACACCTCAATCCACATAAATTATCTCCTTTTAAAATCCTGCCGAGTCTCATTTACCGTTTGGATTTGATTAAAATCTATATCAAACTTATTTGAGATTAGATTAATCATCTCGTCTGACCTTAATGTTTTCCCTAAAAAGTTTAGCGTTTCGCCACTCATATAACTTTTAAATATGTCAAAGGTTTTTTGTATACGCTTTTTACCATACCCTTTTAGCGATAAATCATATAGATATACTGCTATAACTGCTTTTGCTACATCATTTGATATGCTGTTAAACATATCATATTGACAATTTGCACAGCTTGTTTTTACATTACTTTTCATTTTATACCTCCATATTTTTTTTATACAACAATTTTGTATTTTATATCTTTTACTATCTGCTTAGCTAAATTATAATCAAATCTAACTTTTATCAAAATCAATGCAGCATCTTTGATTTTAATATCATGATGCTTTGCAAGTCTCTTTATAGTTTTAATCATTAATATACCCCTCACTGTCAATTGTTATATGCAACCTCGGATCAGTTTTGTCCACGCTAGCTTTTAATATTAAATTAATATTAAAAAAACTATCATCAAATATAATCCCTGCTTTTACCAAACCATCTAAAATAAATTTGCCACTGTAATTATCTGGGTCTCGCCTTATTTTATCTTTGAAGTAATAAAATAAAGTAAGTTTACATTGTTTAATTGGCTTAAAAGGCTTGTTTTTAAGAGTGTATAATTTTATAATTTGTTCCCACTCTTTTTTGATTTTTTGATATCTAAACTTTTGGTCTTTGCCAATGAATTGATTGTTGCTCGGCGGTATAAAAGGAATTATGTAGTCAAACCTCATTTAATCCACCTCTCTTTTATAAGATTGCATCTCAGGAATATTTTCATGTGTCCATATGCAACACATAATATTCCAATAAAATGCTGACTCGTGGTCCTCGTCTATCTCTCCCAATACCCATTTTAAATAATGTCTAACCGCACTATCTATGTAGCATTTGCA
>JAKQTP010000039.1 GCA_029563035.1 archaeon
AGGTGATTTTAAAGAAATCAACACACATTTGCTTAATAATGTATATAATGGCAACAAAAACAAATTTTATAATTTAGGATATAATGGCATAATCAATAACGACAATGGCTACTTTGGGTTCTTAATTAATGCTATAAAGAAGAACAAAGATGATTTTAGTTCTACTGTTTTATTTGCATCAGATTATATTAAAGAACTTAATTATCTTATAAAAAACAGTCGTGAAAAATCTACAAAACCATTTGTTTTTGAAGACTTTATTATTGAAAGCCCAGTAAATATTAATTCTATTTATGTTTTAGCAAGTTTATCTAATAATAACAATGAATATAAAGAGAAAATATATAGTGTGGGAAACCATTCAAAAATATTTGCTTCGACATCTTTTTTCCAAAAAGAAGGTAATTATATAAAGAGCACAAAAGAGGTAAGGGTATTAATTAATTATCTAGCAATAAAGAGGAAATATTTTAGAGACCCACAATATTTTTTAAAATATAATTTAAGTACGGGTCTTTCACCTTCTAAATTAAGTGCCTACGAGAAACTAGATCACAAATACTGGGACACTAAAAAGAATATCTATCTTAAAACTCTGGAAAATAAAAACATAAAATTAATGCTAAAAAAAGATTTAAAGCATTATAATTTTAATGATTTGTATGCTATAAAAGGCACACCAAACTATTGTGCTCGTTATGTCAAGGATTTTGGACAAAAAGCATATCTAAATGGGTTCCAAAATTATCCTAATTCGGGTGCGAATGCTTGGGGGTATGACACAGTGGCTGAAGCAATAAATAATTATACTTTAATTTGGGAAGCATCAGGCATTTGTGATAATAAAAATAAATGCTCTTCAGTTCCAACAAAACGCGACTGTTGTTATGAAACAAAAAAATTACAAACATCTAGTGTTTATAATGATCCTTTGCTTTATATTGATGGAGCGATAATTGGCATTTATAATTCCGGTAGTCGTTATAATACTAGAAATAGAGAATATACTCATGTTGTGATAACTATTGGCAAAAGCGTAATTGGCGTGCCTTTAGTTGCCGAGAGTATTTCAAATGGTCAATCTATTTCTTTATTAAATGATAAATTAAGAAAAAAAATAAAAAGGATTTATGTCCCTAAGACCACAAATATTAAAAACATCAGAGATATTTATTCTTTAAGAAATCAATACCCGCCAACATATGTCATTATGAGCCCAAAAAAATTGTTACAGTTAATTGATCTTAGAACAACAGGAATAGATGAATCACTTTATGAAAATCCTTATTTGCCAGGAGAATTTGATGAAGAAAATCAGGAGAGTCCTGAAGAAATAGAAGATTATGGTAGTGGATAGTGGAAAATAAATTATGCAATCAAAAATTAAAGGTTTTATGATTTTTTTATTTTTAATATTATTATTTAGCCCTATTTATTCTTTTGAGTTGCCCTCCGATTTAGTTGAGATAAATCATGTTCGTGAGTTATTTAATCATTATATTTCAAAACAAAAAGGACCGATATCTGACAATATTTTATCTTATATTATTTCTAATAAAAATAATGAAATCGAAAAAAAAGAAATTGTTTATAAAAATATATTTATTCCAAATCCTGGACAAGTCCCGTATGTTATTAATTCCAAAGCAAAATATATAGATGTTTTTGCAGGTTTTGAAAATGTATATTTTAATTCTTATAATACCAAGTATGGTGTTGATTCATCTTGTTCTAATGCCATTAGAAGCTACTATTCTAAAAAAAATGAGGATTTAATAGCAGTCAATTATATCAACTTAGACAATGTAAATTATGTTATTGAAAAGATAATTGCTCCCAGAACCAAAAGTAGTTTAGTGGCTTATCTTTCAAAAAATAATGTGCACAACCCAGAAAAATGTATTGCTGATTTAGAAGACAATAAAAATTTATATTCTTTTCCGATTTTATTTGTTCTAAAATCAAAACTGATTGGCACAAAAGAAGAAATAGGTAATGGTTTTAATTTTGAAGTAAAATTCGAGCCTGAATTTTTATCACCAATTGAAACCCAAAAATTCATGATATTATTTCGTAAAGACCCAATACAATTAAGTAGTATTTATGCTCTTCCAAAAGGTTGTGAGAATCCTACAATTTCTGGTCAATGTTATATTACTCAAAAAGATATTGATAACTTTAATATTCAAAAAATAAAATCTTCAGAAAGTGTTGTAATTGATGGTGTATTAAATAGTATTCTGAATAATTTCAATGTAGTATCAGATTTTCAAGATCAATCCTTTGAGGACATAAACACTAAAGAATTATTGGTTGATTTGTCCTTAACCCGCGAACATTTTTGTTTTCGCAAAGACAATGACGAATATACCGACACAATCTTCCGCGTAGCCAAAGCTTATGACCTCTCTTTAGAGCAGGCTTTTCAACTATGGTCGCTAATCTCCGAGCTTTCAAATTGTAATAATAATCTAAATCCGAAATTATATGGTTTTGCTCAAATAGATTTGAGTGGCAGAGATTCTGGTAACTTAATAAATATTGAGCAAGTAACTTCAAAGCAGACAACCACAATTTCAAACACTTTGCCATTACAGCTAGCAGAAGAAGAGCAATT
>JAKQTP010000043.1 GCA_029563035.1 archaeon
CTTCATTCAATAAGTGTATAGACGCACGAAAAAAGGCATCTGTTTTTAAATCAAATGCCTTTAAATCCTTACCATAAGAATGGTTATTTGTCATTATTACCCTGCGATTGTGTTAAATGTATTTGTAGGTAATTTCACCCATGCCAAACAATCGTTTGTAATGTCGGTAAACACTTCCACATTTATACCTAAGTTTGCCTTGTTTTCAAATTCATACCATGCATCACCAACTAAACCGCCAACACCTGGATTTGCGCCTGCTGTCCACGATTTAGAATAAAGCATCCAATTACCATCACATGATAACATTACCATTGTCTTACCTTGAATAGCCTTGTAAAAATCGCATACAAAATCGCCATCGGTGTAAGTGGTATTGTCCATAAAAAACGAACTGAACGTAAACTTTTGGATTTTCTCTACAACTGTTTCAGTCGCTTGACAAATGGAATTTATTACCTTTTCAGTTTCAGGTTGTGGCATTCCAAAAGTTGCTAATTCACCAAACCTAACAGGGTTCGCTGTTGCTAATGCTGTAACCCATTGAGAATTACTTGTAAGGTCTGTCATTGCTCCAAATGGAACGGCAGAACAGTCTAAAAATACAACCTTATAAGGTTTTAATCGTCTTATATTGTTCGCTTGACAATTATCATAGACTATCTCCGATAATGGAGAGGTAACGCAATTATTGGCACATACTACTGGCATATATTTATTTTTTAATTTATTGTTTAACTTCTTTTGTAGCGTTTTTTGCAATCGCTTTTTCAATTCCTTTTTTTATTACCTCATAATCGGTACTATTTAAACCGCTATAAGTGGCTATTCTAATTAGTATCTCAGATAATGTAAGGCTTTCAGATTTAAAATTTTGAAACACTTGAAAATCAAAAGCATCTTTATTTCCACTTTTGATTAAATCTTTGATTAATTTTATTAATTTTGTTTTCATTGACATAATTATTAAACAAAAATATATAAACATGAAAACGACTTTTGTTTTTTTCTCTCACTTTAAGAAATTACATTTTGTGAAAGTATTTAGGTACTATCACAATCAAACAAATGTTCCTAAACAACCGCATGAATATCAATTAATAACTTACCTAAAAAAAGTAAAAGAAAGTAAGGACATTGAGGATTTAAGGAAATTAGGATTTAAGGAAAATAAATTAAAAGTAGAATTAAAAGATATTAACGCCCCATTTGAGCGTATGAAAAAATTGGCTATAAATCTATTGAAATTGTGCTATATATTTCAGCATTCTGGCAAAGAATCCATATAAAACACTCCTTTACTTTG
>JAKQTP010000044.1 GCA_029563035.1 archaeon
ACTTATTATCAAAGAAAATTTACAATATATAAAACATGTGGTCATTTTAGATCAAGTATTATAAATAATAATTATTCTGATTTAGTATTTGGAGGAGATACATATATATCTTTATATGATATAAACTGGTGTTATCCAACGGCAGCTTATTATAGAAAAGATACACTTGGTGGAACTGAGAATGATTATTCAGAAGAATATACTTATTCTTCTTTTGTTTTATTTCCAATAGAATCCTCTATAAATCTTGCTTTAAGACATGATAAAAGTTACATTAAAACTGGAGGTTATTTATTAAATGCTGCAAAAGGTAATAAGTTATTACAGGAATTTGCTGGAAACTATGCGGGTAAAGTAGGATACGGTTCTAGTTTAAATTATTCTCAAGATTACGATTTATTTCTTTATAATAATTCTTATTCTTCACAAGAAAATATAATAATAGGTTTAGAAAAACAATTATCAGAACCTACAACATATCTTGGTAAAAACACTATAAAAGTATCAGATTATTTAACTTCAAATATATCAGATAATTACATAAGATTTCCAAATAAATTTATGCTTAAAACAAATAATAATTTATTTGCAGTTACAAATTATAAACAATATATTTTATTATTTGAAGCTAACGCTGTTGGATTATTAAAAGTTAATTTTGATATTATGACCCAAACTACTACTGGGTTAGTATCATTAAGTAAAGAAAAAGAAAAAATAGAGTTTGAATATTTAAGTTCAAATTTTGGAACTATATATACAGATTCAGTAGTTAATGTAGATAGTAATATATTTTTTGTTGATACATCAAGTAAGCTATTAACTGTGTTATCAGATGGATTTACACAAATTCTTGGACTAACAAACTTATTTAAAAATAATATAACACTTAGTTCAAAAATAAAATGTATTTTAGATGATAAACGTTTATTTGTAATAAATAATAATTCTATTAATAGTTTTATTGTATCATATAATTTTGAAACTAAGGGATTTGTATCGAGACATGATTATATTATACAGGAATTTTGTAGTAGGTTTGATGGAAAATTATATATTACAAATGGTTTAAAATTATTTATACATAATAATGATACCACATTTAATAAATTTACAGATAATAATAATCATGTATCTAGTATTAAATTTCTTATTTCTCCTTTTTATAAACAACCAAAAGAATTTGTTGGATTAGATTTCTCTTTAAACGATAATCAAATATTACCTAAAAAAATTAAGTTAGAAACTTCTTATCAACATACTGAAAGATTGCTAATAGCTTACAATGATCCAAATATATCTAATATACATCCAGCAGATTTAAAACGAGATTATTGTATTGTAAGAAAACGATTTAATAAACAGAATTTAATATTTCCAAGAATAAAAGGACATCCTGATGATAAAAGAATGCCGAAATTATATGATAATTATTTATTTATAGAAATAATTTTAAATGATTCTGTTATAGAAGACTATATTAGGATAGAAGATTTATCTGTTTATTTTGATACAATTTTTAATACATAATAACTTAATTTGTTATTTATTTTATATGTTAATTTTACATATATTTGTTTAAATGTTATTAAATTTGTAAAATGAAAAAGATAGGTGGATTTTTATCAGGAGGTTTATTAGGTTCTATGTTTGGACCAGC
This sequence comes from archaeon, assembly GCA_029563035.1. Next base: position 1,661 of record JAKQTP010000044.1, read on the forward strand.
TAGTGCTATTGTTGGTACAACCTTAGGATTAATTGGTGGAGGAATATTAGGTAGTAAACAAGAAGATATTGCTAAAAAACAAGCAAAACAAGAATTATTATTAAGACAGCCTCCCATAGAACCTAAACAAGGTTATCAAAGAGAATTTGCATATGGTGGAGATTTATCTTTGAGAAGAAATATAAATACAAATAAAGGAACTGATCGTATACCAGTAGATGTTAATGGAAATCCCACATTAAAAAATAGCATAGCTTTAACTGATGATGGAGAAGTTATATGGAATAAATATGTATTTTCGAAAAAGCTAGGATATGCTGATAAAGCCATGAATATAGCTAGTAAATATAAGATATATCTTGGTGAAAATTTTGATAAGTTTAGTCCTATACATATTAAAGATTTAAATAGGGAATTAGAAAATTTAAGATTAGAACAAGAAATGAATAAACCAAAAACAAAATTATCGAAGTTACCTAAATTACAAGAAGGAGCTAGTCTTAGTGAAATAGAATATCTTACTAGAGATATAAAAAAAGATTTATTACCAGGTGCAATAGGTCAAGGAACATCTTTATTAGCTCAGGGAATAAATTTATTAACTAATAAACCAAAAACAGTTTTACCACAAAATATAACTCCAAGATATTTAGATTACACTGAAAATTTACAAAATATATATAGTGAAGGTAATAAAGCCATAAATACAGTTATAGCTGCTTCAAGAAATAATCCAATAGATATAGGTACAGCTGTATCTAGGATATATAGTGAGATTGGAAAACAAGCTTCTGATTATAGAACTAAGATAGCTGCGACTAATATGGATTTGTATAACAGAGCTCAAGAATTTAATGCAAGAGCTGCTGCTGAAGTTAATGAATCAAATGCCAGAGAACAAGCTGGTTATGAAATGGCTAAGCAAAATTTATATCAAGGTATAGGTAATTTTACTTCAGGGCTTTCAAAAGATTTAATTAGTTCTAAATGGTCTGCTATAGGTTTATTAAATATGGGAGATAGATATAAATTTGATCCAAAAACTGGTAAAATAATAAATACAGCAAAGACTACGTCGACTACATCAACTTCTGAAAATCCTACTAGTTATTTTAATTTTTCAAAAGCTCCTTTACTTGGATATAAACCTCCATTTAATAAATATTTTGGATATAAATATCCATATAACTTATATAAAACTAATATTAATTATGGCATATAGATATTTACAACCTACACCAATAGAATATAAAAGTTCTTTTGTAGCTCCTCCACTTGAATTATTAAATAATATAATACAGAATAGAGAAAGTAATTATAATGCTCTTATGTCTGCCATTACACAACAAGAAATGGAGCTTGGTTCATTACCTATGTTACCAGTTGATATGGAAATAAAGGATAAAATAATTAATGATTATTTTGAAGGAGCTTATAAACAATTAAAAATGGCTGATAATCCTGGGCTAGTTAGTGATATAATATATAAATCTATTGTAGATGCTAGAAAAGATCCATTTTGGACTGCAGCTAGTATGAAATTAGCTGATTATAATACATATAAACAACAATATGAACTCTTAAAAAAACAAGGTGCATTAGTAGAAAATAAACAACAAGGATTTGATAAATGGTTACAAACTTCTTATTATGATCCAAGTACTAAAGCTATTAAGATTACTACACCACCAGAATTTTATGAAAGACCAAATTATAGTGATATTATTTCTTCAATATTTAAAGGAGTAATACAACATAATAGAGGAGGTGCTTGGAAAATATCTTCAGTGGATAATATCCCAGTATTAAAAAATGTACAAACTACAGGTTGGAGACCTGGTGAAGAAAGACTTGTAGAACAACAATTAACTGATGAAGCTTTAAATGATTTTATATCTAAGGTAGAACCAATACTAAGATATGATGATGAAGTTTTACCTCCAGAATTAGTAGAGATGAGAAATGAAAAAGGAGTAGAAAGTGCAGATTTTAAATTAAATCTAAAAAATTGGATAAAAAGAGATTTTGTACCTAACAAGATTATTAATTTATCTACATATAAATATGATGAAAATATTAAAAATATTCCAGCCAGATATAACCAAGAAGGTTCTGAAACCACTAAACCTCGTATTAAAGTAAGTGTTTTTGGAGATGTGTTATCTGGTAATCAAGCTAATGCAGTATTTAACAATGCAATGAAAAAATTCGTTACTACTTCTGCATTTGGTAAAAATGTACCAATACCATTTATACAAAAAGAACTTAATAATCTTGGTATAGCTTCTTTTATAAAAGATCCTTACTTAGCAATGGGAGACATTAAAGAAAAAGATCCAATGTTACCATTGTTATATTCAACCTTCGATAAAGTTTGGAATAATTTAATGAAAGATAAACCTGTTGAAACTATGAGTCATTTAGTGCCTTTAATAGATAGAAAAGAATTTAAAGATTTAACTGCTAAGGCATTAAAAGTAAATGAAATAAATAGTGGTGAATATGCTTCATTAATGTCTAATTTTAGTAATACATTCTTTACTAATCCTGCCGAATATTTTGCTCTTATAAGTAGCAAAAGTGAGTATTTTAAAAAAGCATTAAATAAACTTTTAACTTCAAGTACGTTTAAAAATTACGTAAATACCAGAATACAAAATGATAAAATTGATAATCTTACTAAATTAGACATAAATAATTATATTGGGGATAACACTAAAAAATATTTTCCAAACATAAATTTAAATTTACCTGGAGTTAATATAAATACTGGAACATCTCCTACATCAACTGGGTATGATGATAATACTTTAAAAATGTTTAATAATTTAAAGAATATGAATGCATTATCTGTATCTTCAAACGAACAAGCAAATTTAAGTAAAGGAAATATAATAGCAATT
>JAKQTP010000051.1 GCA_029563035.1 archaeon
GTTAAAATGAAGCACACAATCCTCACCCCAAAAATGATACGCCTTAATTATTACTTCTGTATCGCTATTGCTGAAAAATTTATAGCCCTTTGCCTTAAGCTCTGCTTTTAGTTCCAGATAATTATATATTTCACCATTATAACATATTGCTATGCCAAGTTCTTTATCATACATCGGTTGATGACCAATAGGTTTCAATTCCAAAATGCTCAAGCGCCTGAAACCCATTCCTAAAATAAAATTACCCAACTTAAAAGAATTAACCGAAGAATATCCCTTAGCAGGAAAAGTGCTGTCTATTTCAACATTGAATAAAGGATATACTGATTGTATTTCTGCTGGTGAATCTACTCCAGAAAAAGACCTAATTCCGTTTTTATCCTTAATTAAATAGCCCTCATCATCAGGACCCCGATGCTTGATAGCATCCGTCATTTCTTTTAATAGCAGTGCATTAGCAACATTTTGCTTAAAACTGACCCCATTTTTAACCGGGTTATCCTTTCCTTTGCTGAAATTATCCTGTTTTTTATCTAAAATAACTGTTTCTTTACTAAAACAGTAGATACCTGCTATTCCACACATTCATTCTCCTTTTTCTGTTAATTCCTTTTTTCATAATTACATTTCCAGTCAAGCGTTTTATCATTTGATATAAGGAACAAATTTATTAAATTATCAAAGTTATGATTGCTCTGATGGTTTACCTGTTCCATTTCTTAGATTATATGATTTTTTCCTTTTTATCCATCAATCCTGTAAATTATGATAACCTTATTTATATATTTTTCTCTCTTAATATCCTATTATGGAAATAAATATGTATAAACTCAAATTATGCCGTAGAAATAATGGTTAATATTATTTTGATATTCATTAATCATATATTGTAGCAAAAATTCCGTAGAAATGGCAGTTAGCTAAATAAGTGTGTAAAACTGACGAAAAAATATCGCTAAGAAAGTGAGATAATTACATAGGAAAGACAGATATTTTAAAAGGGTTTTAACTCTGAGAAGATAAGACAAATTTACCTTTTGGGTTACCAACTTCTGATTCAGCAAAAAAAAGTATAAATGTTTTTGTAGGATTCTACGAACTCTTTGGCAAATTGGAAGTTGCCAACCTATTTTCACGCAATTGCATTATTTGGAATAAAATACTCGTTCACTTGCTGAAGTAATAATCTTGTAACATTCAAGTAACGACCAAGTAACGGAACTACTGCAGTGTTAGGGAAGTGTTACGGATGTGTTACGGGGTCTTCTTGCAAGAGATTATGTTTCAGGTAATTAAGCGATTAGGAATAGAAAAGGCAAAATATATAGATAATCACTTATGATATAAGATGTTAGGGAGATATGATAGAAATTTTGGTGGTGGATTATTAGTGAGATAAATGCCGGAATTTATGGTCAATTTTTATGCAGAATATAGAATAATAAATCGTTATTAGGATGTAATGTTTTTAATTATTTACGAGGGGCTTACGCATCCATCGCTATCATTATGTCGCCCTGATGGGCTTTTTTTGAGCGGGAAAAGGAAAAAAAAGAATGCGGAGGAACAGCGTCCTCCGGCTACATTTGCAAAACTTCTTGACACAATAAGTGCTTTATAGGACAAAGATTTTTCAAAGAAGAGGAGAAGACAAAAAAATGAG
>JAKQTP010000100.1 GCA_029563035.1 archaeon
AAAGAAGTGCTTATTATTCATCAGCTTACATTTCCTGATATAAATAAAATACCACCGAATACAGAAGCATTATCAGCAGAAGAATTGCTTACTATGTATCCAGATTATAAATATATAATTACTGGTGATTGCCATATTTCATTTGTATACAGTAAGGATAACAGATTTGTTATCAATTCAGGGCATATAAACATCCAAAAAAACAATGAATTAACTACTCCATGTATATACTTTGTAGATACAGAAATACAAGAAATTGAAAAAATAGAATTAGAAGAAAAATACAATTTAATTACTGATGAATATATAAGAGATGAAGAAGAACGTGAAGAAAAGATACAGGCGTTTGTAGAAAAATTAAGAGTTCATGATGATTTCAGTCTATCGTTTGAAGATAATATTGAACAAGAAATAGAATTAAATAGAAAGCAACTTGATAATAAAGTAATAGAAATCATAAGATTTCTCATGAATTAGGATGGAGGATAATAGAATGACTGCAAGTGAATTTGAACAAATAAAGAATAAAATAGCAAAAGAACAAGAAAATGCTATGAAGGCTGAAGGTGCTTTAGATAGGATACAACAGCAGTTGAAACAAGATTTCAATATAGAAACTGATGAACAAATAGAAGAAAGAATGAATGAATTAGAAAATAAGCTTAACGAACTCAATAAAAAGCTTGATGAACTTACAAAGAAACTTGAATCTTCTATTGACTGGGACTCAGTATGAATTATAGAGAAAAAATACAACAAGCTAAAGGTAAATTAAATTTATTACAATCTCAATTGCAGAAACAAGAATCTATTGTAAAAGAAAAAACTGAATATCTTGCTAATTTAGAAAAAGCACAAGCATTCATACAGAATGTGGCAAAAAAGACACAAGAACAATTAAAGTATCATATAGAGGATATTGTACAATTAGCTTTAGATTCAATTTTTCCGCACGAATATCGATTTTCTATCGACTTTGAAGTCAAATATGGTAAAACTTCATGTAATCTCATATTCAAAAATAATGGGTATGAAATTGATATAATGAAAGCTGCTGGTGGTGGAGTTGTTGATATTGCTTCATTGGCTTTACGGGTTGCTATATGGTCTATAGGAAAAACAGATAATGTATTAGTATTGGATGAACCAATAAAGAATATACAACCAGCATCATTACAGATGGAAGCATGGAACATAATACAAAAACTATCACAACAGCTGAATTTACAGTTTATCATTATCACGAACAGTACCAATAATGGTGAAGCACTGACGTATGATGATGAAACAAAAGTGTTTACAGTTACAAAGGAACTTGAAAGCATAAATAATAATTCCTTTGGAATAAGTAAAATAAAAGATTAACAATTTTAACAGGAGTTACAAATGGAAGGTAGTTTTGAGAAACATCAGGCTGAACTGGAAAGTATAATAGTTGAATTGAATGAACTGCTGGGTACCCATAAACAGGATTTTAGTTCTTCCATGATTAAATATGTACAGAAAACAGTTATGTGTCTGTCTAAAGCTAAAACAATGCTTGGAAATATTGATTTTGCTGTAGGAAGTTCTATTAAAGACAGTTAATAACAGGATATAATTATGCAAACAGAAAAGGTGGGCAGAGCTGAATTGTATCTTGCTGACTGTATGGATTTGATGAAAGACTATCCTGATAAAGCATTTGATATTGCTATTGTTGATCCACCCTATGGAGGGGCTGGATGCAATTTATGGAAAGGTAAAAACAATACAAGATTTGGTGGTAAATTTGATAAATATAATATTGATAAAAACCCACTTAATTGGGACTATCCGCCTTCAGAAGAATATTTTAACCAACTATTCAGAATCTCAAAGTATCAGGTTATCTGGGGAGGAAACTATTTTGCTCTACCACCTACAAGAAATTTCCTTATATGGTATAAAACAACAATACCTGAAAATTTTTCTATGGCTATGGCTGAATATGCATGGACTAATCTTTCTGGAAGTGCCAAAGTTTTTAAGTATGGAGCAAATGGTTCAAAATCAAAACCAAGGATTCATCCTACACAAAAACCAGTAGAATTGTATAAATGGATTCTTTCTTTGTATGCTAAAAAAGGTGATAAAATTCTAGATACTCACATGGGTTCTGGCTCATTGGAAGTAGCCTGTATTGAACTTGGTTTTGATGTCGTTGGTATTGAAATCAACGAAACTTATTTTAATGGTGCACTTGAAAGAATAAAAACAGCTAACA
>JAKQTP010000119.1 GCA_029563035.1 archaeon
GTTAGGTGGGCGCCTTCGGCGCTTGTCTTATGTTTTGAAGGATTTTTTATGAAATACTTAGATTTACTTACTCTTACTGCAAAAGAATTTTTAGATAATTGTGATTATAATGAATACCTCACAAAGACAAAGCTCTTAAAGCTTACATACTTAGTTGAATATTTTTATTACAAGAAAGAACAAGTACGCTTAACCGATGTTGAGTGGGTTTTTCTATATTATGGACCATATATATATGATTATGAAAAATTCTTAGAAAAGTGCCCCTTTTCAATAGAATTTTATGATCAAGAAAGCTCAGATTTTAAAATAATTATTCGGGATGAGGCTTATATTGAGAAGGAACATATAACAGATTTCGAAATTAAAATGTTAATCAAAAGAATTATTGGAGAATATGGAAGAAAAGATCTCAATGAAATACTAGACTTTATATACTTTGATACAGAACCAATGTTATATGTTTCCTCAAAACATTCAATTCTAGATTTTTTAACAGTAATGCCGGAAGAAAAGCCATTAAAAATTCTGGGAAAAAATGAAATCAATACAATTCTTGATAAATATAAGGAAAAATTAAAAAATGTCAGAGCAATATAAAGGAATTCCTTCATACTATGATGAAATTATTAATCAACTATGGAAGACGACTTTTTATGAATTTAAACTTGATGCATGTAATAATTTAGAACCAGGACAAATTTGTGATTGCATCATTAATTATAATAATGATAAAACCTATCAACTCGACATACAGAATTATAATAAAGATGATGAGTTTTCATCTACTTGGTGTTTAAAACCTCTAAAAACTAGGCTTCCCATAAGAGAGCAAAGAATACAAGGTTTTGATCTAGAAACAAATGAAAGAATTATTATAAGACGTGCAAAATTACGATTTGTAGTGCTACTTACAAAAATTGAAGATTCATTTCTTAATCCAAATAATTATAAAAATCATAACTATTGGCTTGTTTTACCAATATTCTCATATAAGAAAAGTAAACATAATATTGATTATGTGATCAATGATCAATGTTTAAATAGTCCCTTTAGATTCTATATGCCACCATCAATTAACCTTGGTTATAGATTAGACAAGGAAAGTGCTGCAAGATATAACTTAATTCAATCGATATGTGAATATGACATTCATCCTATTACATCTTTTTGCCAAGAAAAACAGATGCAAAAAGGGATAAAATTGTCTTCTTGTGCATTAAAACTTGTTGTTTATCATTATTTTAAAAGTTTACATATATTAAAAGAACTTAATTATGGAGCTGATCCTATAGAAACAGAATATGATCTATTTAAAGATGCAATAGCTGATTTAGTTAAGAAAAGCAAAGAAAAAAGCACCTAACAAGCGCTTGAACCAGACTTGCGCTTTGTCACGATGCTTGCAGGCTTCAGTGTCCACAAGAGAATATGCACCGAGAAAAGGGAAAAGGCAATTAGCAAACTAAAACTGCCACTCAACCAGCACGCATTGCGCCAACCTGCTGGCGCAGGTCGCGCTTCGCTGGTTAAGCGCACGTTAGATACACCAGATAATATAAAAGGAGTGACTATGGCATTGATATTTGTTGTTGAAAGAGAATCACAGGCCGATTTTAATGTTTTTGTAACAGATAGAGAAAGTCATGCGGACATATGTGTATTCATAGAAAAGCATGAAAGTAGAGCAAAAGGTGACTCAATATGGTACATGACAGAAAGGGAATATCGCGCAAGCAGTAAAGTGTATTTTGCTCAACGTGAAAGCCAAGCTGATTTAATTGTCTGTTTTGTACAGAGAGAAAGCCAAGCTAAATGGAAAAAGAGTCATAGATTGTTTGGTCAAATATAAAACTAATAAGTGAGGAGATGATCATGGCAGAAATGGGGAATGGATACGGAAGTGAATACCAACTATTAAGATTTCTTGGGCATCATAGAAATGAATTAAATATGTATATCAAAAAAGCACTAAATATTGAATCTGAGATTGAATGGTTAGATTTTCCATATGATGACAATAGACTTTCAGGTGATGGTGAATATATTGGTATAGAATTTTTGGATTCATATAGTGATATTTTAGCTCAATGGAAAAAGTTTTGGCCTTCACTGAAAAAGGCGCAACATTGGGATGCAATAGCTAAAACTAAAGATACTTGGCTTTTAATTGAAGCTAAAGCTCATTCGAAGGAAATGATATCTGATTGTACTGCAAGAGAAAAAAGTAAAGAAGTAATTGAATATAGAATGATGGAATTAATAAAAAGATACAATATTACGCCACAAGGTAGTTGGCTTAAAAAATATTATCAAAAAGCCAATAGAATTCTATTTATTAGCTTTCTCGAAAGCATAGGGATTAGAGCTCAAATAGTATTTATCTACTTTATAAATGGATATAAAAATATTGGAATAGAAAACGCAGAAGAATGGGAATCACTCATCAAAGAGCAAGATATGTATCTAGGAATTGAAAAGAATGAGTGGGTAAAAGATCATATAAAAAACATAATAATTGACTGCAAAATGAAAAAAATGGGTATCTAACAACCGCTTGAACCAGACTCGCCTGTTGTCACAAAACTTGCTTTCAGGCTACGCCTGGCAAGTTTTGCGCCAATTTGCGGCTCGCTGGTTAAGCGCACGTT
>JAKQTP010000130.1 GCA_029563035.1 archaeon
AATTGCATTGAAAGAAGGCTGTTTGCAACTCCTTTAAGGATTAACGATTCTTTTACGAATTGTTCATTTTGGGTTTGTTCGTTCGTTTTCATAAACAATAATTTTAAAATAAGAATAATTTTTCACAAATATATCTAAAACCCCCAATAAATGCAAGGATTTTTAAAATTTGTCATAATGTCATTTCAAAGAAAAATGTTGTGACAAATTGTCACAATAAGTGAAATGGTATTGCTTTTGTAAATACGGAAATAAAAAAAATTACATTTATTTATAAAAATTTAAAAGCTATGTTACCAATATTAAGAAATTCAACTCCGACCCTTACATTATTTGACAGATTTTTTGATGATGAATTCTTCAGACTTCCAGTTTGGAATGATTTAACAATCAGAAATCCATTGCATGACGTAATTGAAACAGATAAAGAGTATGTTGTTGAATTATCATTGGCTGGTGTGAAGAAAGAAAACATTTCAATTAATGTTGAAGATGATGTATTATCAATTAGTGCGGAACGTAAAGAAAGCGACCAGAAATATAACAAAAAGCAAACATTTTATGGTAAATATGTAAAGTCATTTACGTTGCCAGAATCTGTTGATAAAGAAAATGTTCAGGCTTCATTTGAAGATGGAATATTGAAACTCAGCATTCCAAAAATGGAAGTTGAAATCAAAAAAGAAGCGAAACAAATTGAGATTAAGTAATAATGTTAAGAGTCCCAATGCGCAAAGGTTCGTCATAATAGGCGAACCTTTTTTATTCATATACTAAATTAACATTATTTTTCTTTAATTTGGTCTTCAAGTAATTAACTCTATTACTTACAGTATCGCTTGAAAGATTAAATTCTTTCCCGATTTCGCAATAATCATATCCTTGAATATACTTCATATTCAACAACGTATAATCTGCAGACGATATTTGATTTGAAATATGCATCAACGAATTGCAATTTTCGAAATCAACGGTGTTTGGAGAAGTAAAATAAGACGAATTTGCCACAAATGCTCCATCATTACTGCTTGATGTGTATGTTACAGTATCAAAACCATCACCAGTGTTACTGTTATTGCTTACAGAATAATTACAAGAAGTGCCATTTATAGTAAATGTACTATCAAACGATGATGTGAAAGAAAGCGGTATGCTTGCACCTGAAAACGATACTGTACAGCTTTTTGCCCAATCACACATATAGTGCCGTGTAATTACAATAACCCACGATTTAAAACTTGACTTTTCTGGATTATACTTATCCAGACTTAGAAATATTTTAATTAAAATAGTTGAAACACAATCTTCAAAGTCTTCTTTATTTTGAATCTTCGGGAGTTTGTACTTAATATAATCTTCAATAATCTTTTTATATTTACTATAAAACTTTTCTTCAGCTACTCTGTTTTTATTTAAAACTTCTTGAATTAGAGTAAGCGTTTCCTGATTTTCTCGCAACATACGGCTTCTGCAACTTATTAATAAAATAATCATCGATGGTTAAACCCCTTGCTGTTCGAAGACTCTTAATCACTTCATCAACACCTTTATTCCTACGAAGTTCATCTAAGTCTTCTTCAGTCGGTAATTTAACAATCTTGACCCTATCTTCACAGCCTACATAAATAGTGTAAAGCATGTAATATAGTTCCACTGCATTTTTATATGCATCAGGGTCTAATAAAACAACAACATCAGGCTTTAATTCTTTCAGTTTCAAAAATAATGTGGGTGATAATGTTTTTCCAAGCATCGGTATAATATTTGCCGGGAATGATAACATCTCAAACGCACCTTCAACAAGATATACAGTAGAATCCCAATTTACAAGACCCTCATTGAAAATAATCTTACTCGTATCAGAAACAGGATTCAGATACTTTCTTTTCTTTTCTTTGGGGTCATAAGTTCTTCCAACAAAATAATTTATTTCACCATTAGCATCATATGATGGTATTATGATTCTTTTAGCGTATTTTCCGGTTGTACAAAAACCAAGCCGAAATTTTAATATCAATTCTCTCGATATCTTTCTGTCAGCAACCATGTACGTATACGCTTCAAAATGCTCAAGATTACCACTTTCCATTTGCGAAAATGGAATCATTTCTTCAGGTAATTTTACAGGTGCATATACTTTTTCATCTTCGTTTAAATCATAGTCATGAAAAATACCCGCATATGATTTATAAACATCATAATCAATATGAGAACCAAACATTTTAACAAGTCTGCCTAATGAACCAGAAAAACGTGGTTCATCGCACTTCCAACATCTGAACATTCGCTTGGCTGTGTTTATTTCCAAGTTAAATTTGCCATCTGGATGTGAC
>JAKQTP010000135.1 GCA_029563035.1 archaeon
AATTCAACTTTATATTTATCTAATATTTCATAATTATTACTTATTTTGATATCAATATTTTTATACCTAATTTTACTATGGCCTTTTATAAGATTGGACGGATTTGAACTCATTAATCCAGATATCATTAAGCCCTGTAAGTACATAAATTCACTAATAATAATCCATTTGTAATCTTCTATACTTGATTTGCTTTTTATAAAATACTTAAATTTTACAAAATTATCTTGATTTTCAATTTCTTCATTTGATAGTAAATATATTTCCATATTAATCCCATTTATAGTTACAAATTATTTTGATAATACCTTTTATAAACCTAACATTTGCTTAACCTGCGAGGCGTAATGGCGCGATTCTTGCCGAGGAGCGAAGCGACGACAAGCAAGAATCGTGACATAGCCGAGTCAGGTTGAAGCAGTTGTTAGATTAATTCCCTCTTCTTCTTTTTTGTTGACGGGAAGCTGGCGGATCAAAATTATACACTCCTGAAGTTCGATAATTAAGCATCCATTCAAACCTTTCCATTATTTCTGCATCTGTTAATTCAGATTGTTTTGCATGTAATAAATTACCAATTTTCATACCGCAATTTCTTTTGAGTATTTTTCTATCAACAGCTTTTCTTTTTAAATGTATTCCCCAAAGAAAATGAACAACGATGGATTGTTCTGTTTCGGAAATAATGTACGGCAGTATCTCTTTATCTGATTTCTTACTTAGTGAATATATATGGCCATATTTAACATTTTGAAAAATGTTATCCCAATTGGTAACAAAATCATCCCATAAATCTAACTTATATAGATTCAGTAGTTCATATGTGTAAATTAAGCATAGTTTATTCGAGTATTCATTTTCAGAGAATTGATCTCTACGGTTTTCAATTTCATTGAATAATTTATTGCAAAAAATAAGAGCGAGATCATATGATCGCGTATAATTAAAGATTTGAGTAACATAATTCCAATATGGATATTCACTTAATGGAATTAAGCTTTTTGATTCTTTAATTGCCGAGTTTATTTTTAATACAACGTCATTCATGTTCTTTTTGTCTTAATATGATACTTATTGTTTCTCCAAGTGAATCAATCAGCTTTGTTTGTAATGGGATATTTAGCACCTTATCTTCATTTTTTTCATATACATAGCGCCATTCAATGAAATTATTATCACCTACATCTATCAGCATGTTTCTATAATTATTTTCAGAAATGTCTGAATTGTACATTCTATTATATTGTTCTACCACCTTATGTTTTAAGGTGTTGTCAATCTTATCAAAAATATCTGTATATTTATGTGCGTCTATTATTATACCTTTTTTCTTCAAATCGTCTTTAGTGTAGGCAGTGTCTTCATTAATTACTTGTAAGCATTTTAATAATAATTCTAAACAAAATGTTGAACATAACACTGACGGGGGAATATAATCACCATCTTGTGAAAAATTACTAACAAGTAGGTGAAATCCTTTATTTAAACCATTTGCAGTATTGAACATGCTTTTATAAATCGGAATCATATATATTCCTTTGCGCCGAAGGCGTCAATCTAACATTTGCTTAACCTG
>JAKQTP010000060.1 GCA_029563035.1 archaeon
GAGCTGGTAATTGACCTAGATGATGTAACTGATGAAAATTATAAAGCCATAGAAAAATTAGCTCCTTTTGGTATGGCCAACCCCAGACCAAAATTTATGTTTAAAAATATTTCAATTTTCGGAGTTAAAGAGTTTGGTAAAGAAAAAAATCACCTAGAATTAATTTTTAAAAATAGCCGTGGCCGACAAATTAAGGCCATCGCTTTTTTCAAGACAGCCAATAGTTTTAATAGGTCACTATCCGAAGGACTCAAAATAGATCTAATTGCCACTCTTGAAAAAAATAATTTTGCTGGTCGGTCTGAGCTAAGATTAAGAATTATTGATATACTATAATCATGCAAGAAAAATTAGAAATATACACAGATGGTTCATCGCTTGGTAATCCTGGACGAGGAGGTTGGGGTGTTGTCATTACCCAGAATCAAAAAATAATTAAAGAGCTTGGTGGCTATGAAGAAAACACAACAAACAACAAAATGGAAATTAAGGCAGTCATAGAATCTCTAAAATATTTAAATCAAAATAAATTAAACGAGGAGGTTTCTATTTTTGTAGATTCTAATTATGTCTTACTGGGTATCACCGCTTGGATTTATAATTGGCAAAAAAATGGTTGGAAAACGGCCAACAAAAAACCAGTCTTGAATCAAGATTTATGGAAGGAATTATTTCTATTAAAAGAAAAGTGTCCCGCTTCATTGTCGTGGCAGAAAGTTAAAGGTCATTCTGGTCATATTTATAATGATAGAGCTGATGAAATAGCTAGCACTTGTGCCGAAATACAGAAAAATCACTCCTAGCGAGTGATTTTTTAATTAGTCAATGCAAAAAAGAGAAATTATAATTATTTTAATCTTGATCACTGTCTCTTTATTGAGATTTATTTTTTCTAATAATGATGAGACGCTTTTTTCGGAAGCCATTAATCAAAAAGTAACTTTTGAAGGACTTATTACCGAAACCCCTGATGTTAGAATAAACAATCAGCATCTAAAAATTAAATTGGAGGATGAAAAAAGTCG
>JAKQTP010000147.1 GCA_029563035.1 archaeon
TAAGCAGTGTTTTCTAGCGATAATTCAAGCAATTCTTCATCGCTATATTCTGATGTTTTTTGATTATTTAAATCCATCGGTGTTACTAGTTATACGAAGAGAGTAATCTTTTTATTTCTGTTTAATAATTATAGCTTTTGAAATGCAAAAAAGGAAGACTAGTATAAATAAAATAAATCTGCTCGAAGCAGATTATTCTGTTTGCGGAGAGATAGGGATTTGGTCACGGTAACTAAGCCTCGTTCTTTCGCTATGCTCAATCACTCGCTAAGCTCCCCGACCCGGCCTCGGCGGTGCACTTCGTGCACATCGCCTCCGGCTTTCAAATCCCTTTTCTGTCGTCGTATAACAAAAAAACCCAAAGCAGTTTGGGTTATTTTTGTTAGCGGGCTACCTCGGGCTGGAACCGTAATTTCGGCAAGCCCAGCAAGGCTTTTCGGTGATTTTTTAAGTCTTTAATAAATAAGATCCTCGTGCGCTAGGTTTTTCTTAAAAAGTGACAAAAGTGACACAGACACCGATCAAAAGGTTGCAGGCGAGTGTAATAAAAATTTCTCAATCTGATATTTCTAAAAATAATGAGAAAATAAAATATTATAAACCTCTTTAACTTCGTCAGAAAATAAAACAAAAATTATCTCCTCAATATTTTTATTTTCCGTTTCAATAAAATCACTCACAATTTTTAATGCTATTTTTGTCGCCTCTTCTGCGGGGTATTTATAAATTCCAGTAGAAATTGCCGGAATAGCAAGGGATTTTATGTTATTACGGTCAGCTAATCTAAGTATACTTAGATAACAGTTTTCTAATAATTTCTCCCTATCTTGACCATCTAAAATATAATGAGGCCCAACAGCATGAATAATATTTTTAGCCTTAAGATTAAATCCTTTTGTTATAACCGCCTCACCCTTACTGCAGCCGCCAATCTTTTTACATTCAAGCTCTAGCTCCGGACCAGCTTCTTTGTGAATAACGCCACATAAACCGCTGCCGGCCAACAAAGACGGATTAGCGGAGTTTACTATAGCATCAACTGCTAATCGGGTTATATCAGATTTTACAATGGTTACTTTTGGCATTTAGTTTTTATTTTTTATCTCCATCTTTTACGGTATTTAAACAAGCTAGGAAAAAGCTGTCAAAATTATCTATTTTATCTAAAGCTCCATCATTTTCAAATAAAATTTCATAATAAATTATCTTTTTAAATACATCCAATATATTGTTATCCTGATTTGAGAAATCTATTAATACTTCTTCTCCATTATATTCACAAAGCAGTGCCAACTCATCTTCTCTCACAAAAA
Organism: archaeon; assembly: GCA_029563035.1. The sequence goes on from JAKQTP010000147.1 coordinate 1,314, forward strand.
TCCAGTTTTTTCTACTTCTTATTATGTTTATACATGTTTCTTTTAAATTCAAAGATTGTTCCCTTGCTACATTTCTATTATCTTCAATAATTTCTTTAATTTTTGAACAGGTCTCCGACATAAAAATATAAGCAAATAAATTTTTATCTTTTAATTTATTAATACTCTTTTCCCAGCTACAATCAGAAATCAAGCCACCTAAAATTGAGCCAGCTTCTAAATATGAACTAGCCTCTCCAAACTTAAATAAAGTTTCAGAGATTGTCTGTATATTTTCATCTGTCAACTCGTTAAACGGCTCATGTTTTCTATAATTATTCAATACAATAAGAATAGATTCTTTTTTTGATTTTCCTAAATCTTGCAAACGGTTAAAACTTGCAATCACACTAGATTGCGTAAATTTGCGAGACAAAGATCTAAAAAAATTCATATACTTTTGATATTAAAAAGAAAATATAAATAATAATACAGTAAAAATTACTGTAATTAGTGTTAAAAATATGATTACATTTGTTTTTTTGTCATTTCTTTCATTTGATTTAATTAAAATATCAAGCTTATCAGCTATTTGATCCCGTATTACATCTGGTGTAATTTTTGGAGTTGCCTGCGGAAACATAATATAAAATTTATTTAATTAATTATCCTGCTCAAACCTCTTTAATATCTGTAAATAATCTTTTTGAAGATCACTGTTAATCTTAGGATGATTTAGTTGAGTTATCTCACCATGATTTTTTATTATGTTAGCTATTTCATCCATATAAAAACCATCAAGTGTAGCAATAAATAAATAAGAGGGATTCCAAGATTGACTCATTCTGTTAGCCGCCTTAAGTGTATATTCAGAGCTTAAAGAACGCTGATATTTAACCTCTATTAATTTTACCTGTCTAGTATCCCTATCAATAACTGCAAAATCGGGGGCGGTTCTTAATGTTTCAATCATCGGGTTGCTTTCATTAAACCCCTGCTGAATCATTTCGGGAATTACTTTTTCATAACCAAATTCTAAAACGGTAAAATTACCTGATTCTCTAAACATTTGTGAAAATATTGTTTCAGCAATCTTGCCTTTAACTAGTTGCCTAGTAAAATTTACATTACTCATATTATGTTAATTTAATTATCAAAAAATAAGATTACTATAGTTTATTTAAACATGCTTATAAAATTATTTTCTTTATCCTAAATAATAATAGTCGTTTTCTAATTCTGGCATCGCCACATCATCCTCGTATTCATCACCTCGAATAACTTCCTGAATTTCTTCATCTTGATTAACTTCAACGCCATCCTCATATTCATCATGGCTATACAAATGCAAATAATCCCCGCTATCCAACACATCATCAACCTTACCTTCTTCACGGAGATCCTGCATATCTTTTTTTACTGACTCTGTCAACATATCTTCGCAATTATAACCAAGTTCTGGTAAATAATAAGCTAGCTCATTTAATCTATTATAAAAAAATAATTTTGTTGCTATTTCATTTTTTATATCTATTTTCTTTATATTAATCTTTTCTAGTTTTTCAATATTATCAAAAGAAATTAAATTAGAATGCGAATAAGCAATAAAATTAATAATGTCGTCTAAATAGCCATTAAAAGTATCTATATTATTAAGTATAAACTCAAAATTATTGGAATCTGCTAATTTTTTTATAAACTCTTTTGTAAAATCTAGACCTGATTCAGGAGTGCTAATACCACATGTCACCCAATCAACTCTTGGCAAACAAGGAATGCTCAAATTACATAATTCCGAAACCATCCCCATTTTTCCATAGTCTATAATTTCATTCAAATCAATTAATATTGAACTTAACAAAAATAATGAAAAAACAGCTCCCTGAATTTTATGCTCCCGCGCAAATGCTGCCTCCCACAAAATACCTTCTTCTTCAAAAGAGCATAAACTCGAATCATTATAATATTTAAATAACAAACTTACTTTTTCTGATAAATTAGCTATAAATTTATCTTCTAAATTACCATCTTTTGATAAATAACGATCTAAATCTCCTAATTTATTTTGTTTCAAAATTTTTTCGAGGTTATTCAAATTCGTTTGATATGAAAAATTAGCAGGATAAGTATTTATTCTATACCCATACTTAAGCATTTGAACGATAACAAAATTTTCCTTTAACCCTTTAAATATATTTATGTTATTTAAAACCAATCCTCCTTTTCTGATTTTTATCAATTCTATAGCTATTCTATTATAAAAATCTACGCCTCTTAATTTCGGGAATAATCTATCACTATATTTTAAAATTCTTATCACTAAATCTGATTTATTAAAATTAATTAAATATAGCAAAATATCCAATATATCATCAGCGTCACAATTTTTAAATTCACTATTTAAGAACCCGTTCTCAACAATTGCACCATAATCATTATTAATTAATCTAATAGCTGCTTGCTTTTTTGAATAATATTGAAGCTTATTAAATTTAAAACTGAAATCATTATCCAATAATGCATCAAACATTTTTATATCGCTCTCATATTTTTTTTCTTCTGTCTCAGATAAAACTTGTGACTTACTTATAAAATCAGACAGGTTATCAAAATTACCCTTCTCACTTATTTCTAAAACCGTAGATCTACTGAGATAAAGATTGTTATAAAGGTCTTCTAAATAACTATTTTCATAATTGATTCTAATAGAGCTAAGAATTAAATCATTATCTTCAAAGATTTTAGGGGCACTTCTATACGGATGCGGGTAAAGACCATAGGTATATATAACTATGCTTCTATAATCTTTATTTTTTATCAAAAAATAAAAAACATCATCAGGCTCAACGCCACGGAATTTATCTATATTTTGCAAAACGAAAGCTGCCTCTCCAATAAAAATAAAACTTTTTACCAACTCCCTAATTTCAAGAAGGCTGATATTATCAAACTTGTCTAATAAGTTGAGACACTTTTCTTTATCTATGCTTGCAACGTTAGAAACATCGATAATTCCCTGATTGACATGTTCTCCATTTAAATATTTTTTCGCATCACGTATAAATTGCAATTTATTTTTATAAATTAAATTATTAATAATATCGAACTCTTTATTTATCATATATTTATTTTTTATTTAATATTGGTTGGCTACCATTTTGAAGTGCATAATCTAAAATAATTTTTCTTTCTAGATATCTTATAAACAGGTGCCTTTCGTTATCAACTAAATCAACTACTGGAAAAATAGCAACATATAAATCGTCCCCCTTGTCATTAAAATTTTTTCTATAAGACATTCCACCACTATGGCCTCCAAGCCCTTTAAATGCAGATCTATTAAATTGTCTTAATCTTTTTTTAAGAGAACTACAAGTTTCTCCAATATACACAATATTCTTATCATTTAAATCAACTTTTTTAGATATATTTGATTTAAATTTGGCTAAGATGTAAATCCCGGGGTATTCAATGTTATTTAAATTATTTTTATCTCCCCAGAAATGCCAACCAGAAAATTTAATTTTAAATTTATAACTATTCATATTAAACGCATTTTTTTTCTTGCAGATAAATATCTAACAAGCCCACGATAACCAAAGAAACAAATCCACTTAGTTGTATTATCCTCCCACTAATAGTCTCGGTGTCACCAGCATCATTTAAAACCTTGCTGATGTAAGCAGTGATTGCGGCGTCTGCATAATAGAATCTGTTTTCATCAAACGCAGACTGCTTAATAGAGTAGTAGGCATAATCACGCGAATCTTTGTTTATTTTACTATTCTTGAAAAAATGCTCCCTAAAGCCATTTGCCAAAGGCTTTCCCGATTGATAATAATGAAAAGAAACGTTTGATCTTATTTGTGTTAAAATATTTTTAAAATCTAGTTTATCTGGAACCAATACTTCATTTTTAGAAAAAACGACATGATACAAAAGATTCCATAAACTTTTATTATCATTTGACAATTTTCTAAGATATGAAAGAAATTTATCACTATCAATAATATCTCTGTTTTTTTCTAATAGCATCATAAACTCAAATAAATTTGATGCGGCCATTTTAAATATTTGAGTATTTAAACCAAAGTATTCTCCATTTTCACCCGAAACTATATTTAGATTAGATGGTTTTTTGGATTTAACAAATCTATCAAAATAAACTAAACCCTTTATATCATTAAATATAAGGGCTAATATTAAAAAGAATGAATCAAAATCATTTACTTTACCATTGGCGCTAATTAAGCTGTCAGGTTTTGTTTTTTTAAGTTTTCCTGGCCCAAAAAATATGCTTTCTTCCATAGCAACAAAATATTAGAAAAAATTTGTTAAATATACTATAATATTAGCATAATATTAGAAAAAATGATATGGACCATAAAAGTTTGATTGATCCAAATAATTTCATAAGTAAAAGCTATCTTGAGTCATTAAATCAGGCGGTTAATGTTGCCAAGAAGACTATGGAATCATTTGCTAATAGTTCGGCCCTACAAAGCTTCATAAAAGACCAGTCAAGAATACAAGAAATGGTACAAATTGCAGCCAAGAGTTTTGAGCCAGCATTTGAAAGTATGAGAGTCCAACAAGAATTAATTAAATCAATAAGAGACTGGGGCTCATATCTTACATATGCGCCAGAGATAATCTACCCGAGAATTGAAAAAACTATCACCATTAATCATAAAACAGAAAGAGAAATCACCAAAAAAGAAGTTGAAGAAATGATACAAAGTGCCATCAACCAAACAGCAGAAAAAACTAAAAACCAAGAAATTAATGTTGATATTGTTAAAAGATTTCCATATAAACTGCCAGCCAATATTTCATGGAAGGACATTATTGTTAAATTTTTAGATGGGCACAATGTGCAAATAGCAATTGGCGAATATGTTTATACAGCAAACTATAAAGAAATGGGATTTGAAGATTCTAGACAATTAAAACCAAATTCTCAATGGGCTCTTTTAAAGATATTATCAAGAGAAAATGGCGGAGTATCCTGGAAAGAAAGCAACGCTAATAATAAAGTAAAAAAACAGAAGCAACTATTATCAATCAAACTAAGAGAATATTTTAATATCAGTGATGACCCCTTTCATAAGTATAATAAAAAACTAGGATATCAGATTAAGATAACTCTAGTTCCTGAGTCAGAATCCATAAACAAACATTTACCAGTATACAACCCTGACGACGACACAGAAGATGATTCTTGGATTAAAAAATCATACAAGGACTACAACGAATAGCATTTCGGTGAATTCACCGAAAATATAATACACAAAAACGCCAATAAAACGGCGTTTTTTGTTATCCAAAACGATTTTTCACTATTAAGAATGTAAGGCTTAATAAACTTAATTAAAAATTCTATGAAGAAATTAGAATGGCACACAGTGCAAAAAAGAGTTAACGATCTCGTTCCCCAAGAAGTTAACCCGAGAAGAATCAACGACAAGCAAATGTCAGATCTTAAAAAGAGCCTGGCAAAGTTTAATCTTGTCGAAATACCAGCCATAGATTTAAATGGCAAAATTTTGGCCGGGCACATGAGAATTAAAGCCCTTCAAATCCTTGGTAGGGGCGAAGAGCTAATTGACGTGAGGATTCCTAACCGCCAACTAACCGAAGATGAGGCTAAACGATATTTAATCGCCAGCAACGCTTTAGGCGGTGACTGGGATTTTGAAAAGTTAAAAACTTTTGATTTAGATCTATTAATTGATATAGGTTTTGACCAAGTTGATTTATCTCATTTCTGGGACAAGGAATTAGAAGTTAAAGAAGAAGATTTTGATGTTGAGGCAGAGCTAAAAAAGATTAAGACACCAATAACTAAGCCGGGTGATTTAATACATTTAGGTGAGCATCGCCTACTTTGTGGCGATTCTACTAATCCCGATAATCTTAAAAGACTGTTCGGCGATGATAAGGCCGCAATGATATTTTCCGACCCTGTTTATAACATCAAATTAGATTATTCAAAAGGCATTGGTGGAAAAAATGATTATGGCGGAGCAGTTAACGATAATCGCAGTTATGAAGAATACAAGCAGTTTATTAGAAATTCCCTGCTAGCCGCTTTGCCTAACACAAAATCAGACTGTCATGTGTTCTACTGGTGCGATCAAACTTATATCGGGCTTTTCCAAGAATTATATCGAGAACTAGGAATAATTAATAAACGAGTTTGCTTGTGGCTAAAAAATTCGCAGAACCCTACTCCAAAAATAGCATTTAATAAGTGTTATGAACCAGCCGTCTATGGTGTTAAAGGCAAACCATATATCAATCCTGACATTAAAAACTACAACGAGGTTCTAAATAAAGAGCTGGGCACTGGAAATAATATGTTTGAAGATATTTATGATTCTTTAGATATTTGGCTGACTAAGCGTATTTCAGGTAAAGATTACGAACATGCTACCAGTAAGCCACCAAAGCTCTATGAAAAGGCTATAAGACGCTGTACTAAGCCAGGTGACATTATCCTTGATTCTTTCTCGGGATCAGCCAGCACAATTATAGCGGGCGAGCAATTAAAAAGAAAAGTGTATGCGATGGAGCTTGAACCAGTTTTCTGTGACCTGGCGATAGCAAGATACCGAAAATTAACAGGCAGAAAGGAGGTGGTAGAGCATGTCTAAGAAAAGCCGATTACAAGAAGCTTTCTTTACCGAGCTTAAAAAAGTCCCCATTGTATTGGTTGCTTGTGAAAAATCAGGTATATCTCGCAATAGCGTTTATCGTTGGAAACGAGAGGACAAAAAGTTTTCCGAAGTGATGGACGAGGCTTTAGCGGAAGGCGAAGCGCTGGTTAACGATATGAGCGAAAGCCAGCTTTTAACTTTAATCAAAGAGAAAAACTGGTCAGCTATTAGCTTTTGGCTTAGACATCGCAATCCGAGATTTAAAGATAAGATTGAGGTAACTTCCAAAACAGAAGATACTGATGAGCTAACCCCTGCTCAAGCAGATGTAGTCAAACATGCTTTGAAACTGGCGAAACTATTGCCAGCTGAGGAGCAATTAATAATTAACAATACAAAAATATATGACAGTAAACAAGATGATTCCACAAGAGATGGTGGA
>JAKQTP010000196.1 GCA_029563035.1 archaeon
AGGAAAGAGGGTGCTTTGGAAGAACTTTATAAATTAAATTATTATTGTGATAAAGCACAAGTTGATGAAAGGGCAATTAAAAGAATGATTTTAAAAAGAATTAAAGAGCTTGAAGGGGTTGAACAAAAATGATTAAATTGTTTGAGGCATTTGCTGGTTATGGAACTGCGTCATTTGCATTAAAAGAATTAGGTGCAGAATTTGAGTTGGTTGGTTTTTCAGAAATAGATAAATATGCTATTCAATGTTTTGAACAGAACCATGGTGGGAAAAATTTTGGAGATATTACTAAAATTGATTGGGGTGAAGTTCCAGATTTTGATTTATTGACTGGTGGTTTTCCTTGTCAAGCATTTTCAACAGCAGGAAAACAATTAGGAGAAGCAGATTTTAGAGGACAACTTGGTTTGGAATTAACAAGAGCTTTAATTGCTAAGCAACCTAAATATTTTTTATTTGAGAATGTGAAAGGTTTTATGTCTAAAAAGTTTACAGAAACTAGAGAAAAATTTATCAAAAGTTGGGAAGATGCAGGGTATAATGTAACTTATAAAGTTTTGAATACTAAAGATTTTGGAGTCCCACAAAATAGAGAAAGAGTATGGTTTATTGGAATAAGAAAAGATGTTGAAAAAGAGTTTGAGTTTCCTGAACCTTTTGAATTGAAATTAAAGTTGAAAGATATTTTAGAATCAAATGTTGATATGAAGTATTTTCTGCGACAAGAACAAGTTGATAAATTATTAAATTCTACTTTTGTTTCCAGAAGGAATTTAATACAAAAGAAAGATTTTTGTAGTGCTTTGAAAGCAAGCGATTATAAAGACCCAAAAGCAATAATGTTTGATGTTAGCCAGATAAGACGAGAAGGGGAACCTATAGTTTATGAAGAAATAAGTAGAACTCTTAATACTGCTCAAGGCGGTGGGAATACGCCATTAATTTTAAATCCATACAATGGGAAGAATAGTGAAACAGAATGTGGGACAATAGGTACATCAACAGGAACAATTACTGGAAAAACATCTCAACTAATATTTGGTTGTGCTGTTCGTGCTTTTCCAAGAACTGGAAGTAATGATGAAAATAGAGTTCAGCAGTTAGAGATTGGGAAAGAAGAATGTGCTAATTCAATTACTAATGTTCAAAAAGATTCAATGGTTATGACTACTTTGACTCAAGCTACTGGTAATAGAGCTGGTTCAAGTAAAGAATATATTGAACATGTTAATAGAGTTGCAGAAGTGAGTAATCAAGTTAGGCGTTTGACTCCTGTTGAGTGTTTTCGTTTGCAGGGTTTTTTGAAAGATGAAGTTAATTTAGATGGTCTAAGTGATACTCAAAAGTATAAATTAGCTGGAAATGGACAAAGTGTAAATGTAGTAAAATTAATACTAAAGGAGTTGTTGAAATGATTGATTTTGTTTATTTAGCTCAACCACCAAAAAGATTTACTTTTGAGCAACCAAAGTTAAAATCATGGTGTGAATCATGGTGTAAAGGAAAAGTTTTAAATTTATTTGCTGGAAAAACAAAAATGAAATGTGATGAGTTTAGAGTTGATTATAATAAGGATATGTTAGCTGATTGGTATGGAGATGCTTATAAATTTGTTACTACTACTGATATGAAGTTTGATACAATTATTTTTGACCCGCCTTATAATTTAAGAAAGTCAAGAGAGAAGTATGGTGGGGTGTATATTGGTAGTTTAACTAAGATTAAAAATGAATTACCAAGAATAATGAATGATAATTCAAGGATTATTCATTTTGGGTATGATAGTGTTGGTATGGGAAAATGTAGAGGTTTTAGAAAGGTTGGTTTATGTTTGGTGTGCCATGGTGGTGACCATAATGATACTATTTGTTTAGTAGAAGAAAAGGTGTCTGGGGGGAATTGTGAATGAGTGAGATTGATAAAATTGTGGATAAAGTTAATGTTGCTTTGAAAGATACTGGTTTTAGTGTTTGTGAGTTTGGTAAGCAAAGTCATAAGAAAAGTATTTGTATTAGTTCTTTTAAAACAAAAATTAAAACTGAAAATATTATTTTAATTTTGAATAGATGCACTAATATCGAAAATAAAAAAGGAGTTGTTGAAATGAGTGCGATTGAAATTTTGAATATTTGGGTTAGTAAACCAATTATTTTTGATGAAAGTTTTATGACAAAAGATGATTATGTTGAGCAAGTTAATTTGAAAGTTGCGGTAAAAGAAGTTTTAG
>JAKQTP010000199.1 GCA_029563035.1 archaeon
ATTGTAAATATAACTTCAAAGTTTCCACAAGGTTAAAGAGTATCTTTTATCCTTTCAATCGTCAATTTCAAATAATCAATATTGATATCTATTCCTATATAATTTCTATGATATTTTTTAGCAACAACACCGGTAGTACCGCTTCCATTAAAGGGATCGAGAACAAGGTCTCCTTCATCGGTAGAAGATAAAATGATTCTTTCCAATAATGCTATGGGCTTTTGAGTTGGATGTTTTCCGTGTATTTTTTCCCTTGCAGGTGTAGTTGGAATACACCAAACACTTCTCATTGGTTTACCTTTCTTATTGATAATATCTCCCATCCAGTCATTATTTTTCATTAGCTCATAATGATATTTTTGTTTCTGTAAGGGGTCTTTAATTGCCCAAAGAATTGTTTCGTGAGAAGCAGTAAAACATTTTCTGGTAAGGTTTGGAGCTGCATTAGGTTTGAACCAGCAAATATCATTAATAATTCTAAACCCTTGTTTTTGTAACTCATATCCACATTGATAAATTGAATGGTAGGTTCCGCTAATCCAAATAGTTCCTGATGGTTTTAATATTTGTCTACATGCAGAAATCCATTTATGGTGGAATTCTGATTTGTTATTAAATTCATCAAGCAAATCCCAGTCACCCTTTTTCACACTTACCATTTTTCCGCTTTTACAAGTTATGGTTCCATCCGATAAAAAGTAGGGAGGATCGGCAAAAATCATATCTATTGAGTTGGGTTCAAGTTCTTTTAAAATTTCCATACAATTTCCCCAATATAAGCAGAAACCTTCAGCAGAAAAATATTTACTATAGCTCATAATCAATTAGTAAGGATATATTCTAAAACACCATCAAAAACCATTTTTATATTCAGGATATAATCAAGCTCATTAAATGCTTCTTGCAATGGTCTTTGCGTTGTTTTCCAACCCCAACCATCAGTTATCCATATAAATTGTAGGTTATGACTTTTCCAAAAGTTATAGATATTTTTATATTCACCTGCTGTTGATTTTAATTTTGAACCGCCAACGCTGTAAAAATTGACTTCACATAAAAATAACTGACGGTCTTTTTTTATAATGAAGTCAATTTTACGATTTGTTTTATCTACAGGAAGGTCAATTCCCCATTGTTTTTTTACTTTTGACCTTGTAGCAGATGCTAAATATACAAAGTTATTCTTTTTACAAATCCTTTTAATATGCTTATCTATTAATTGTTCCATTGCTTTTCCTGCTCTGTTTTTACGGGCATTGGAATCCAATCCTACTTCAATTCCGAAAGTATAATCAACCAAGTTCTTTATTTTATTTGAACTTAGTAACTGTAATAAGCCAGCTCTGTCAGCAAAATTTAAGGCATCTTCATCAGAGAGGTTTTGAAAATTAAACTCTTTTGTTTGAAGGTTATTATCATCTTTAGAAGTTAACAGGTTAATGCTATCCTTTCTGCAAGCAACAAGAATAGGTAAAATATGTTTAATTTCCGGATGTTTTTTCAGAAGATATTTAAATTCATCGGTGATATTCTTTTTGCCTATAAGATAGTTCATTGTATTGAGGCAAATTTCAATATCCTTTATATGCTTGGATACTTTTTTCCAGTCAACAAGATAAGACCAATCATTGATAGTTGGTAACATAGTATTCATTAAATAATTAAATACTTTATCGGGGCTTTTCAGTTGTAATTTTTTATATACGGGTAATTGTTTCAAGTTAAACCTCCCAATCTATGATAAACATTATATATATAAAATAAAGAACAATTCTCATTAGTTTGAAGTTGAGTCATACTACATCACTTTAATAATTAGTCACGAGTATTTCAGAAATATTACCTCTTTTTTGGGCATCCGAATTGATCATTCTTTTTGCTTGTATACGGCTTATCTTATATTCTTTATAAAGGTTATCAAAAAAGTTATCATCAGGATTTGTAACTCTGGGATCAGAGTTAGATAAAATCTGATAGACATTAGGTCTATCCATTTCCTTAAAAAAGTTAGCTAATCTGTTTTGGTCATTATCGGTAAAACCTTCTTTAGCATAAGAATGGAAATTGGATGTTTTAGTCAATGGTCTATAGGGAG
>JAKQTP010000217.1 GCA_029563035.1 archaeon
AGGAAAATTGGGAGAAAAATCTGCCTTCTTTGCAGCAACGCCTAAATACCTTTATTGAACTTTCTGAACTTATTGGCAAACAAAAAGTTATCTGGCGTTTTGATCCTCTTATTCTCAGTGCTAAATTGCATCCGGATGAACTCTTAAAACGCATAGAAAATATTGGTGATCAGCTTTTCCCTTATACAAATAGATTAGTTATCAGCTTCATAGATATAGAAATTTACCAAAAAGTGAAACGCAACCTAAATGCTTTACCCGATAATATTCAGGAAATTGATACTAACACAATGCATTATTTTGCCCGGGAACTGATGCAACTAAACCAAAAATGGAACTTAAAAATAGCTACCTGTGCCGAAAAAATTGACCTGCAACAATATGGAATTGAACATAATCGCTGTATTGATGACCGCTTGATTATTGAACTCTTTTCTGCCGATACTGAATTAATGAACTTCTTGGGCTATAGACCCACTGACCAGACAGATTTTTTAACTGACCAAAATGAAAAATCTGCCTACAGCTATGAAAAATTGAAAGATAAAGGACAACGCAAATTCTGCGGTTGCATAAAAAGTAAAGATATCGGTCAATATAATACCTGCCCTAATGGCTGTGTATATTGTTATGCCAATTCCAATCCTGAAATGGCTTGGAAAAACTGGAACAAAGCACAAAGGAAACAAAGTGACACTATCGTATGACATAAATAATGATCCCTTATTTCTTGCTCTGGATAAGATAGAAACTGTTACTTTTAAAGATATTGTAGAAAAAGCAAAACAATATCAAGTTAAAGGAGTAAAAACCGACAGAGGTAAAAAAATCCTTGAAACACCGGAAGAATGTAATCAATACATTGTTGGATATTACGTTAAGCATAAGGACAAAATGTGTGATAGCTTAGCTAAACTATTTGATTACAAAGGTCTATATAACTATGATTTGAATAATATTATTATCTATGATTGGGCTTGTGGACAGGGTTTAGGGAGTTGGCTTTTTTTAGATGAAATAAAGAAAAGACATTTAAAAATTACAGTTTCGGAAATTATGTTGATTGATCCTTCCGATATTGCCATACAAAGAGCCAAAAAATTCATCGGATATAAAGACAAGAGCATTAAACTTACTCCAATTATAAAGGAATTTAAAGAGCTATCCACAGAGGAAATAAGAAGAGATGCTGATACATTACGAATTCATATTTTTTCCAATATATTGGATATTGATGCAATAGATCTAAACAATTTGTCCCAATTGATTATTGAATCCCAAAACAATCAGGATTATGTAATCATTGCCATAAGCCCCTTGAAAGAAGATAGGTTAAAGAACTTTATAGATACTTTTCCTGATAAAAGTAAAGAAAAAATATCTGTAAGAATTTGCACCCACCAAACCAATTGTAATGATTGTTCTGAAGAGAACAAGGGATTATGTTCTATAAGTATTCAAAATAGAAATACTAAACGGATAGAATATATTTACCTGATAAAGACAAAACATCAGACAATTAAACCTGTGTATATCATTCCGGAAAAGGAAGAATGGGTAGAGGAAGTTTTTCATAAAGCTCAGGCAGCTTATTTTAGTGATCCTGTAAAAAAAGATATGGAATTAATGCAACAAATAAAAGATAAATCCTACTTTCAATATGAAATTGTTTCCGGAACTTCTCAACCTGATGAAATACAACTATCTGTTCTTAATGTGATTTTAAACCAAATAGTAAGAGGAATTCCAACTTATCTTCCTATAGATATTGAAAATCTGTTAGTGAACCAATTCAGTGATCTAATCCGAAGAGAATCTAAATACGAAAGTATTCAGGATAGCTTTATAAAACCAGATATATTCTTTGATCCTTTATTACAGGCAGTATTTATTGATGCACCAATTTATATGGCTCAAACCCAATATGCTATCCTTCAACACATAAAAGCCAATTTCCATCCAGATATTGTTAAATTCACTTTATTAGAAACGGATAAATTTTATGCCCATTTTTCTATGCTAAACCTGCAGAACATTTTTCATAACTTTATGTCTCTTATTCCGGATTTAGAGCTACCCCAAATAGATTATACAGTATATTGCGACTTTTCCAATGCAACATTAGTTGATTGTAATAATAAATTTGGATTTGCTATTAAAGACATAACTACAATAAATGAACAGGATTTATCTGATGAGGTTATTGTTTATTGGGATGAACTGCCAGAAATGATAAAAAACAAAAATCATAGGAAATTCATAAATATTAAAACCCTTACTACGGATTATTATGACCTTGAAAAATTCCAGAGTAGCGGACTAATAAACTACGGTGAGTTCTTTGAAGATGAGCACAAGATAAAACAGGATGTGTTTCACTCCTTGCAGTATTTTTTACAAACAATCTTTAGAAAAGAGGATTTTTGGCCCAAACAATTAGAAATTCTACAAAATACTCTATCTCTAAAATCTATTATGGCGGTTCAAACAACTGGTGCAGGTAAATCTTTACTTTATCAATTCAGCGTTTTGATGCAACCAGGATATTGTGTGGTTATTGAGCCCATAAGATCTTTGATGAAAGACCAGGCTGATGAACTGGAACAATTATACATAGATGCTATTTACATTAATTCAGATTTGGATGCAACGGAAAAAGAAAGAAGATTGTATGAATTTACAGGAGGTAAATCCTTATTTTTATTGATATCTCCAGAAAGAATGCAAATGAAAGATGTAAAACTGCAACTTGCTTGTATGGATATTTATGATAGATACCATTCTTACTTTGTGATTGATGAAGCTCATTGTGTTTCAGAATGGGGTCACGATTTTAGACCCAGTTATTTATCTCTGGCAAAAAATGCCCGTGAATATCTGAAACCTAAAAATAATATAACTTTACCAATAATTGCTTTAACAGCTACTGCCTCTTTGGATGTTCAGCATGATGTGCAAAAAGAAATGACTTCCAGTGAAGATAATAAGCCAGAAATTATTGCCGATGAAATTATCAGAGAAGAAATTGATTATTTTATCTTTAAAGAACAAGACGATGGAAACAAAAGAAAGGATAAATTGCATAGCTTACTTGAATCTCTAACCTCAGAATCTCAATCCAAACCCTTGTCCAAAGATAATGCCGCCTTGATATTCTGTTCCTACAAAGCGGGGAAAAATGGAGTTAAGGGAAATAACCAAGATGGATATTATTATCAGCTTAAAGATAAATATAGCAATATCGGAGTTGGCTATTTTTGTGGAACTGACGGTGTTACAGAGGAAGAAGTGAATCAGATGACAAAATACCAATCTGACTTTAAACAAAATAAGATCGGAATTATGGTGGCTACTCAGGCCTTTGGAATGGGTTTCAATAAACCTAATATACGCTATTGTTTCCATATTGATTTACCTAAATCGGTAGAAACATTTGTTCAGGAATCCGGAAGAATTGGAAGAGATAAAGATAAATCCAACAGTTATTTAATCTATACTGAGGGAGATTATAAATTTAAAAAGAAGTTATTAACTGATGATTACTTAAACAAAGAGATAGCAGAAGAAATATTTAATTCAATATTGGATTTAAGGACAGATTATAATGAATTAGAAATAAGTTACCTTTTGCCAAAAATCAAATATAATAAAGGTACTTATAAATTCGAGCAAGGAATATATTTTAATAAGAGAATTGATTCAAATATGGAAGGATCGTGTTTTTATAATTTATCATCGCATAAGTTAATTCAAGTAGAAAAAAAACCAATGGATGAATATACTTATAATCAAATAGATGAAATAATAAAAAGAACCAATTTTCTTGAATTAATGCAGAATAAAAGACAATATAGCTTAAAGGACATAATTGAATCAAACAGCAATATAATATATCATTTAAAGCTTCCTCATCAATTATTAATAAAAGAACTAAGAGGTAACTCCAAAATACAAGCATATCTAACTAATGGTAGATATAAGAATAATGAAAAACCGTATGAAGAATATAAGATATTAATTTCTAAATGTGAATATGTACTCTATAGGATGCAACTATTAGGCATTATAGTAACATATAGCCGAAATTACACAGATAATATATTTGAGTTTGATTTTAGAACTCCACAGCTAAAAGAAATTCTTGAGCATTATAAAGATTACCTTAGAAAATACTTATCTGAAAAAGAATTAAAACAAAGGATTGGGCAGATAAGTGAACAGCTGAAAGACAAAAGCCTGATGGCAGGATATTTAGTTATCTTTAATGACCTTTCTGCATATTTTGATGATACGGTCTATAAAAAAAGGAAACAATCTTTGAATGAGATGTATAACATAGCAGAAAACTTTCAAGGAAGAAGTTCTGAGATAATTAGAAAGCATTTTGACCTTTATTTCAATTCCAAGTTTATGGAAGAACTCAGTTCAAGAACGGATAGCGGAAAGATTGAGGATATAGGTATAATAGCCGAATTTCTGCAAGAAGTGGATAATTTATCCAGGGGCTCCAGAATTGAGAATCTCAATCATTTGCAAGGTGCTTGTGCCAGATTATTGGAAGAAAGTCCTGATAACTATGTTTTATGTATATTAAGGTCTTATGCTCAACTATGTTCTGCTGAGGGCAATGAAAAAGAACTGGAGTCCGGCGTGGAAAATTTAGAGAAAGGGTGGTATAAAATGTTGCTTGATTATGAAAACCTGGATAAGATGTTATTACACAATGAAGTATATTTACCTTATTTGACAGGTTTAAAACAGGATTTATCCGATACTGATTATGAAAAGGTCTTTAAAAAACTATCAGTTTTATATGTAAAAGCAATGCTTCAAGATTTTAATAAATATTTAACCAGTTAGGGAGGAAAAAATGGAACAATATGAAAATATTATGAACGAATTGAATTCTATTATTGCTGAATACAAAGATAATTTGGTTTCACTGAGAGCCAAGTTTGAGGATATCAAAGCTATTATTGATAATTTAGAAAGGATGAAAAACCAGGCATCTAAAACTACAGAAGAGATATCTGAACTGGAAAAGAAATATGGGGTATTGGCAGAATTGTATAATAAAACCGATGCTAACCTTAATGAAACTATTGCCGATCTATCTACCCAGTATCAACAGTTAACAGAAAAGCAGGAACAAATCGTGGGGATAATGGAATCATTTAGAAAAACACAAGCTGAATATGCTGCTCAACATAATTCTGCAATCCATGATTTAACGATTCAAGAAAAAGCGGATATGGAAAACTTGCATAACTACATGGAAGAAGTATCTGGTAAGATTAATGATGAAGTAATAAGAGCATTATCCCAAAAAATGGATGTAAGTACTCAGTTTTTAAATAGAAACTTAAATATTATTACAAAGAATCAGAATAAAGCAAATAGTGAACTGGAAAAGAATATGATGGATAGAATACAAAAATGTGAGAAGAAATTGGGAAGCAAAATGATAAATTGCTCTATTGTAATAATTATTCTACTAGCTGTGATTTTTTTTCTCATTATTATATATACCAATCAATATTCAGTTTACTAAGTATGTTTCACTTATTAAATGCGAAAGACCTTGTGGCAGTAATTAGCAAAATATGCGAGAAAAGTTATTCTGAGAGAGCTTATGGCTACAATATTATATCCAACTTATACAGAAGAAATATATTATAGATAACACCGAAATTTGGTTCTCAAATTAAGATTTGGCAGATAGTGGAAGTATTAATTATTTATAGATTTTTAGTTTCTTGGGCAAATCCGAATTTGCCAATCCATAATGCATTATTTATACGATATTTATTGAAAAGACATAAATACTTGACTAATAATATATGGATTCCTGCTTTCGTAGGAATTACAAGTAACTTGCATTCAAAAAGTAATATTAGGTAAAACTGAGCATCTATTGCTTTTGTATTATATCCAATACTTTATCATACCATAAAACAACATCATTAAACTGATATAGTAAGGAATTAACTGTGTTGTTAGTTAAATTATAGGTATTGATATTTTCTATGTCCACCTCTTTACTAATATTGTGAATACCAAATTCACTTGAAATCCCGTATATTGAATAGCACGCATTTTTAATTATGGAATTATATCCGATGTTGTTTCTTTTATTATAATTGGATAATCCGTCATTACTGATAAATTTATTTATTATTAGCTCATTTTTATATTTTTTATTCCAATATTCTGCATTTGGTTCCTTTAAATTATATGCTATATCGAGCAGTATATTTTCAAGAATATTCCTTAATTTAGATAGGTAATCTTTCCATTTATCTTTATTCGCTTCTTTATCTTTTATCATATTAATATATTGTTTAACTATATCTTCATCAAGATGCTTTCTAAGAATTTCACATTGTTTTGGGTATTGATTCTGGATTTTAAAGGACTTCAAATCTGATAAAATTATACCGATTTTTTCCTCATTTTCAGAACCCTTTTCTATTATATGCTCTTCATTAAAATTACCAGAACGAATCAAGGATTTCATATCATCAAGCACTCTTAATCCATCATTGGTATTAGCAGTAAGAAAATAGATTATTTTCTGATAATCAGAGTTTAATTTTAATAAAAGACATAACAATAAATCGCCTTCCCGTTCATAATATTCTTTAATTTCATCTATTGACTTATAATCATATTTTTCCAATAGATTAAAAATCCGTTCAAGGTCTTTGTCATAAGGAAAGAGGCTAAGATTACGATCTATGATAAAAAGATCATAATTTTGATGATTTTTAATAATTTTTTCTAAAGCATCCGGGAAATTATAAGCAATATCTAAGGAACTGTTATAGCGACATGCATCAATTATATCTTGAGGGTTTAATAAATCGCTATTCTCAAGGTCTTTCAATTTGTTCGTAATTCTCTTGTCATTTAGAATAGGACGAAAGAACTTTATAATTGTAGAGATGTTTTTAGCTATTTCATCTTCAATGTATAAAACTTTAGCCATTGTTCCTCCATAAATTCATAAATTCCAAACTAACGGTATAGTATTGTTTATCTGTTTTAACTTCAGAAATACAATTAAGAGCTCTGGCAAAATTGTCTATCAGTAAATTTCCAATTCCGGTTGTTTTTACTGTAATATTGGGATTAAATCTATTTTTTACAGAAAATATAAGCTTATCAATATCGCTTTTTAGGGTAATACTAATTATTCTATTTTCCCGAGGTATATAGGAAACATATTTTACAGCGTTAAATATAATTTCTTGAAAAAGTATCATCATTTTGATAGCCGAACTTTTGCTGTTACCTATTAAATAAGCTCCCGATTCATCTATAAATATATCAATTAAAAATAGATAATTTTCCGCAAATTTCACTAATGCTTCTTTGGAATTATTTTCAGAAACGGTTTTCCAATTATTCTGAATATTTTTAAATTCCTCATTGGATAAGGTAGAAGCAAAATAATTAAGGGCAAACGGAGAAAAATAACGGAAGTCAAACATATTACTGATTGAATACTTCAAACTGTCATAGATCATATCCTGAAGAGACATTCTTTCTTTGTCAGGATGAGATATATCCCACCGTAAATCTTCTAAAGAAGTAGTATAAGAATAATTGATTGCATTTACAATTTCCCTAATCAGGTTTGCGCCTTTTATAGCGTTGTCTATAACAACTCCTTTTTCTGGAACATCTTCCCTTAAGTTGATAAGCGGATCAATAACTGCCTTAAGTAAATTTTTAATGCTATGAGATAAATTAGACAAAATACGATTACGCTCATCCAGTTTTGCCTGCATTATTTTTTTCTCATTTTCCTTAAAGATGAGGTTACAAAGTTGATTATCTAAACCACGAATAAAAGGTAAATAGCTTTGTACTTTATTGTCTTTATCAATTTCTTGGTAAGTGTAACGCAATAACTCCAATTTTACTTTTAGATCATCCGGATTATTAGAAAAAGTATCCAATTCCTCCGCCACTTCCTTAAATTTATAATTAGGTGATTTAATTTCAAGATATTTAGTTATAATGTTATGTTGTGGACTCCAATCACAAATTCCTTTTTCAAATAGTTTAGCTAAAAACCTGATGTATAATAAGTCACTCATCTTTTGCCAGTTCAAACTGGAAAATAAGAGATTGATATAGGAATCATCGTAAATTTGTACATAGCTAAACCTTTTTAATAATGAAAAGGAATATAAATTTGCAATCTCTTCAAGTAAAGTGTCAAAATTGATATTATCTATAATTTTACTTGCTTTTGCATTATTATTTATTTCAATATATGTGCAAAGGGCAAACCAACCAATAACCTGATTAGCTAACAATACCTCATCAAGGTTGTTTAGTATAGCATTATATTGCTTTATCTGGATAAGTTTCTGTAAATAATAGGATAAACATATTCGTAGTCCTTGTTTATAAAGATTGAACACTTCTTTAGTATATTTATCATATTGTTCGGTAATAAACAAAAGTTCCAGCTTATGAGCATAAGAGGAATCGGGTATGTTAGTTTCAAAAATGTCGCTAGGATTAACAACAGGTGGAGGGAAGTTTTTAATCATTTGCTCAAGAACATCAATTGCTTTGTGATAATCCTTAATTTGGAGATAAATCTCATACTTATGTCGAAGATAAGATTCAAGATTATTATCATCTTGATATGCTTTTTCCGTGCTTAAGAGAGCTTCATCCCATTTTTCTAATTTTACTTCAATTTCTCTTTTTAGATTATACCATTCCGCATTATTTTCGTAATCTATATGGTGTGAAATATCTTGATATACTTGTTGTAACTTTTCTAATAGCAAATTATTGAGATTCGCTTCAGCTTTATATATAATTGATTTTACCATTTCTTTATAATATACTAATTTATCAGTGAGCTGTATTAACTCATAAAGGGTTTTAAATTTTTCTTCGGTGATATATTTTTTTTTATCTTCTGGAATTAAGGGTTTTGGCTCCTCTGATAATTTATGTTTTACTATAGTATTATTATCAAGGGGTTCTTCAATGCAAATTTCTTCACTATTATTGTCCAAGCAATAATAACAATACAATCTTATGCCAAAATCTGCATGTGCACCATCCAATACACTAAGTATTTGCCATTTTAAAATTAGATTATTTTCACAATAATTTAGTTCTAATGCTCTATTAGCATCTTCTAAAGCTTGATAATAATCCTCAAGAAGAGATTTTTCATTTTTGGAAATAGCCAAAGCTCTCCATCTGTAATAAAAATCATACTCATTTTCTTTAAGAGCTTCTTTCATCCAATCTAATATTTCCTTAAATTGTTTATTTTCCATATAATTCATAAACTTAGCATGCAATTTCTCATATTCGGAATTCTTAATAGGTGGATTTGTTTTTTGATTATTTGATTTATTCATACGAACCTCAGATAATTTTTTTGAAAATAGCGTTATATTTTTGGTTGCCTAAATTGATGATAATAATATTTGATCTAGCTCTGGTTAAACTTACTCCAATTATTATAACATCAGAGCAATGTATGGACATCCCCTTAATGAAATTGATAATTACCTCCTTTATGTTTAGTCCCAAATGTTGGTGTAAATTCCAACTCGTTGTTTCTCAGGTTCTTTGAGGACATCTGTTATCCCTTGTTACTCACAATCTATGTAAGGTAAAGCGACTGATTGCATTCTTTTCATCTGATAAATCAATGTCAAGTTCTTTTTCAAAATTAAGCTAC
Organism: archaeon; assembly: GCA_029563035.1. The sequence continues at coordinate 9,728 of JAKQTP010000217.1, forward strand.
CTTGCTGAGTTGCCTCAAATGGTATAGCCCTTTTCTGGTTTTGTCTGATTCATTCCATTGGTTCTTAAAGATAAAGTTTCCAGCTTATCCAGTCCTCTGAATAGCTTGCAGGAAAGCAAAAAATAACCGCAGACAACTCTTTTCATCTGTGAAGATCCTGTTGCATTAGTCTCTTCGCCTGAACTCTTCATTTATACGCTCCAGTGAGTTTGTGCATTTGATTCTACTCTAATGTACTACAGGGAAATCAAGATATACCTATATCTTATGGTAAGTGCTATCATGCCAATCCAGAAGTTTGTCCTTTCCTTTGGATTGGGCTATCCTAGTAAGCTCTTTCCACACCAATAGAAAATATTCTTTCGTCCTGGATCCTACCAGGTCTTTTAGGAATAGCAATAACCACAGAAGGTCCCTCTTGGACACCTTGCTCTGTGCATTGTGGTAATTCGTTCTACCTTCCACACACTGATAATGCTCCGCTCCAAAGATTGAGCTAATCTCAGTTTAAATGATACTTTGGATGCCAATTTCCAGCACTTTCACTAACTCTCAAGGAAGCATTGTGCAAAATAACTTGAAAAATTCCTCCTTCTCATCTTTGATAATATTCTGTTGAGTCATGATTTGCTCCTTTTTCTTTAATTTTAATTAAACCATCAAAACATATAGGGGGATCTGGCTCAACCTTTTTTTCATTCCGTTCAACAATTTTACACCAACCTTTGAGACACTAACTGGAAACCAAAATTAATGAGGGAACTTAGTATATCATACTTTATAGCAAATTTATAGAATACTTTAATTCAGAAACCTGTTTTCTAAATAAATTACAGTAAGTGCTTCTTCCTTTTTTGCTTGACGGAATAAAACCGATGTAAAGAATAGTATAAAAGCAAAAATGAATATTAGGATAGGTGATGAAGGATACGGAAAATATCTTGGCACTCTTAAAACAAGAGGTTTCTCCTGCTTTAGGGTGTACTGAGCCGGCAGCTGTTGCTTTAGCAGGAGCTTATGCTTCAAGTGTTTTAAAGGATACAATTATCTCTGCTGATTTAATTGTAAGCCCCAATATTTTAAAAAACGGAATGGGAGTTGGGATTCCCA
>JAKQTP010000231.1 GCA_029563035.1 archaeon
CTTCACATTTTTCAATTTCATTGAGATGATATTGTATTTCAGAATTGATATATATTTTTTTGTAGATTCCAGACATATCAAAACCAAGTAATTGAAAATAATTTTCAAAATTGTTAATGATTTTCGAAAACATCTCTACACGGTAAAAATATGTAAAAAAAACGAGAAATCCAAATTTTTTTAATCGTTTTTTCTTGAAAAAAGATGAGAAAACTATTTATTCTTTAGGAGGAAAAAGTGCCAGTTCCAACCCACCAATTAATTGATACACATTATAGATCAACTGCTGAGCATTGGCAACTCTCTTCTTTAAGTCTCTATGTTTTTGAATGACAGGATGTGTTAAAAGTATGGTTTCTATCATTTCAGCAATAAGATACGATCTATCGAGTGCTTCATGATAATGAAATTCATCCAGTGTTTCTTTTTCTTCCATTTTATTTTTTTTCTTTATTTGGTCTACGTTCAAGCTGTGCTTCAGTAAAGATATGAAGCATTCCATTATTTTCCAATTCTGCAACAATTCGAGTTTCACCATTGGTGTTCTTAAATACAGACACAACAATTCCGGGGAATTTATAACCTTTTGGTTTATATACTAGATCCCCAATTCTAAATTTTGTTTCATTTAAATTCATGTTCATTTTTTCTGTTTTATTTAAATACATATGTCAATTTTTATTTGTGCATTAAAATATGTTGGTCCAATGTTTGGCCATTTTTTAATATCAATTACTCTTGGTAATAGGGTAATATCAGAAAATTTTAATTTTAAATAATCTTTCACCCATCTATTACCCGATAAAAATCTTTTTTCACCTTTTTTATCGGTTGAAACTAATACGTATCCGTTTATTTCCATTTGTTTTTTATTTTTTTAGTTAAATGCCAGCCAAAATAATGTGGACGACAATCTGTTATCCTCGCCATCCGAATCCATCATTTTCGTTTTGTGTTAATTTTTTTTCTTTCACCAGTTCTTCCTTTGCTTTGTCAATGACCAGACAACACAGATTACCTTTGTCCTCTCTATGATATTTAAGAAATTCCATTCTATTCTCATCTGTTGTTAATAGAAGAATTGTCATAGCCTCATACCTCAAATCTTCACGAATCTCTTTATTTATTGCGTTCTGAAGATCGGATGATAGCATTGATATTACTGGGGATTTGACTTCAAATCTTTTCAAATTTGAATAAACAATACATTTCCATGTCACTTCGTACATTATTACATAATGTTCTTTATATGAAAGTTTAATTTTACATTCGGCATCTAGTAAAGGATTTACCTCATCTGTAAATTCAAGTTCACCTTCATAAACCCACACTTCTTCAACTTGTGCTCCTTTATATTTACAAGGATAATCATGATAGTGGCAATGGAATTTTTTTATTAAACCATTAAAAATATCCAATGGAATACACCAATTTTCTTTGATTCCTTCTTCATTAAATGCTATTATATTAGCATTTTGTTTATCGCCCCATATATACAATTTTTCGGGATTACTTCCACTTCTTATGTAACTCATATCTTTTAAATTAATTGTTCAAGATATTCTATTTTTTTTATTAAACTTGTAATAACAGATATCAAATCTTCTTTTGTTTTCTTTTTATGATCTTCTTTTTCTTTTTTGACACTTATTTGAGTATCAATCACATAACGATTGTTATTTTGTTTCATGTTTTTTAATATTAACAATAAACAACAAATGTTTCACCCTCAACAAAAACATCAATAATATTTTCTTTAAATCGTTTTCTATTTTCTTCTGCCGTGAGATTATATTCCACGCCAAAACCATAAGGAACGTCTCCGCTAACAATAATTTTTCCTGTTTCTGTTACTTGAAGATCTGATCCTTTTTGTTCAATATTCCCATCACCAGAGAAATAACGATTCCAGTGATCGATAAGAACATCTTTTTTCACAACAATTTTTGATGACCACATACCATCGGCATAAAAATCACGATTAGCCCCTTTTCTTTGAGATCCAATTTTATTATAAAGAATACCTTTACATGGAATACTTATTGTTGATACATTATTAAATGTAAGAATATTACCATCTTTCATTACAAAACGGAAATCACCACAATGGAAATCGTCATTTCGATATGAATATGAATCATCTTGATAATCCACATCTTCATATGTATACCCCTTTTCAGATAACAACATATTAATGTCATATACTTCTTCTTCGGTATCAATTATAAAATCTTTGAAAACCTCAAGAAATTCAGTTTCATCTTCATCGATTCGTACATACCTAAGCGTGGTGTTAGAAAATGACTCATAAATCATATTCTTAAGTATGGTCAAATCTCTGCCATTTAATTTTTCTGGTTTACCAACAATAATATCCAGTCCCATGTTATTCAAACATTTTTACCGTTATATGCTAATGTTAAAAAAATCTTTTCTAACCAAATATCCTTTTTTCAAAATAATATCAATACAAGCGTCTAGAGGTGCAACTATAGAATTAGATTCAACATCAAGAACCACAAAACCACCACTAGGTCGCGGGATAATATCAATTTCAAATTCCGTTTTACTAGACATCAATTGAGTAAGTAATTGACGGTGGAATTCCAAAACACCATATGCTATTGTTAACTTTTCTCGTTGTTTTTCGATCATTGTTATCTCATCCATATGTTCTTGTGTTGTTTTTATTTTTTTTGAAAATCATATTAATAATTTATATGTCGAATTATTTGTTTTGAATATCCAATATTCATCAGTTTTTTCCACAATTTCAATAATTGGTGTTGTTAACCAATAGTCCTGTTCACTAAATGAACGTGCGGTGATACTTCCAACTAGGAGTGAACAACCAACAATGGGTTCGTGTCCTTTTATTTCTTCAAAATTACCATCTTTGTCCCAGCTAATTGCATCGACTCTAGCACCACCATCTTTCAATTCACATTGACCATTATCCAATAATTTAAGTAATGTTGCCATTTGTTAATTTTATTATTAAGGTAAAATAAGGATCTTCGTCCTCATCATCATCAAAACTTTTAAAAATTTCAAAACCCAAACTTTTATATAAATTTAACGCATTTACATTACTTTTATAAACATTTAATAAAATTGTGTTTATATTAAACTTATTTCTAGTGTAATCAAAAATTTGCTTTAAAAGGAATTTCATATATCCTTTTCCTCTATATTGAATCTTTGTGCCTAATTTATATAAACCCAAATATTCCTCATTGTAAAGCCAGTCTGGTTTTTGAATGGTATATTGTGCCTCAGCCACCAATATTTTATCAAGAAATAATTGAAATTTATTATTATTTTTATCTACAACAAATATTTTCTTTGACGATATGTTTTTGTTCATGATTATTCTTTCTTTTTATAGATATCAATTTCACCAAATAATATTTTTTATACCTAAGTCACAGCATTGCTTCTTCAATTTTTCCATTTCTTTATTTACTGGTATTTTTTCATACCATCGAGTATATTTCGGTCATTCCTTTCTTTTGGGATTTCTTTTCATTTTCTCATTTTTTTTATTTTATGTTTCGTTTTGTTATTACCAACAGATTTAACACCATATTTATCAAGTATTTCAAGGTCATCATCTGGTAATTCACTTATTTTTTCGTCATTCAAATTATCTATTGATTTTGATGGTTTTGACTGTTTAGTATAATCAAAAAACACGTCATCATCAACTATACCATATTCTTTTTTCAACGATTTTCTTTTTAATGTTCCCATATCTATTTTTTTATCATTTTCATTATTATTGTATCGTTTTGTTCACCAACTTTAGTTCCGGATTGTTTGTGCCCAACAAAAAATCTATCTCCCTGATTGAACCGATATAATGATTCCCAATCAATACTGTCAATCCATTTTTTAAATGCTGGTGTATATTCATATTCTTTGGATATATCTTTTAATAGCCAATTTTTGAAGGCTTCTAATGTTTCGGGCATCACACCAACAAAATCTGTTAATTCACCAAACTCATCGTCAACTTCAATTTCTTTTATATATTCATCATTTTCATCAACAAACATTATAGTTTGAACGGTTTTTTCTAATAGAATTGTTTCATCATTTGGGCCAATAGTATAATTACGACTACCAGTAATGACATCGTTAAATTCTATGTTAATACCTTTCCATTCAAGATATTCTCGTACTTTGGAATAAAACGCACAACAACCAATTCCGGCAAAATAATTCGGAATTTGTTTATTATTTTTATTATATGTCGACGCATCAACAAAAACAAAAATTGAATTTTGTAAAGAATGACGGATTGCTACTATTGATAATCCAGCAATTTCAAAATCTCCACTTATGATTGAACCAATAACTGGTTTACTAAAATGTCCACCTTCTCTATACATCTCTTCTGATGACAAATAAGCCCAGTTTTTGTAAATTTCAAGTGATGCGAATTTTCCTTTAACGGTGCCATCACAACTTTTCCCGTCTTTCCCAATTGCCAATAAATCCCAATTTGAGAGTGCCATTTTATTACTTGTTTAATTTTTTTTATCGTCTAAACCTTTGTTTATGTGTTTATATTTTATGGGTTTCATTTTACTTTTCCTCTTAACTATTTTTACAGTATTTCGAGCAGTAGAAAATTCTTTCGGTGAAACCTTTGGAAAATTTTTACTTCCTTTCATTTAACAATTCATTTTTTTTTAAGTAAATATTATTCAATTTTGGCCAAATATTATAATTTATTTTCTCTTTTCTTTTAATTTATTAATTAATTCTTCAATTAATTTTTCATTTTCCCTGATTAATTCATTATATTCTTTGTTTACCAGAATTAAAACATATATTAACATACCCAGTATGAAAAAATTTAATATGAGTAATATCATTTTAATTAATGTGTAATCAATTATTATTATAATTAATGAAGATATTAATAATAGTATGTAAAACCACCAATAATGTTCCTTAATAAAATTTTTCATTGTAATTTTTTTAATTCATCGATAAGTTCATCTAATTTGAAAAACACGTCTTTTGCGAATTGATACATTACATCCCATCGCTCGGGCTCTTCATCAAAAAGAACATAACATGTTTTATTTTGACCAATCATATATCCAAGTTCAAGATGGGCGGACTTCCCACACGGCATAACAAGAATACCTATATCAGACCTGTCAATATGATGTTTATCAAATTCAAAAATATGCTTTCCAGCCCAATTGTTTAAAGCTTCCTTATATGTACTTTCACGAATTTTTTCAAACTTCCTCCAATAATCATCCGCATCTGGACCTGGACTAAACCAATCGTCAAATACCTCAAAACCTAATTTTCTGATTTCTTTTGCTATAAATGGAATTTTCTTATTTTTAAGACTTCCAATTATATAAATTACTTTTTTTTTCATTATTAAAAATATGTTTTATATGTGACAATCATACACACTTAATAATGTTTCATCTGGAATATCTTTCAAGAGTTGTGTAAATTCTTTATTCCAATCTTTTGTTTCTTTTTCATTATTAACGACACACCACCAGCTCATTTCACCTTTTTCATACCATTTACCATCTTTAATAATAGCAAATGTTGAAATTGAAACACACCTGTCAAGATAATTTTCGCGGGTTTCTGGGATAAAATGTTCTTGATCTTTTCCTATATTATGAACACCAAATTCAAAAAATGCACGATTGAAATTAATTTCCCCGTTTTTATAATTTTCTTCAAATTCATCATAAAAATTTGAATAATTCTCATACTTTTCAAGTAACATACCGTCAAAATCAATATCTTTTTTATATGCCCGATCTACACGATCACCGTTCTTGAGTTTGAAATAACCCCCCCAACGACCACCAAGTTCATACCAATCCCATTTTGCGTTTGGATTATAATAATATCCTTGTTCATTGATATCATCAAGACCAACCCAGTGTTTGAGATATTCTTCATAACTAATGAATTTATCCTTAAGAGCAATCTTTTTTGGTGGTGATATTTTTCTTATTATAACCTCACCTTCTACACATGTTGTTGGATTAGGTTTTGGTGGTACAGTAGAAACAATTTCATCAACCTCAAACCATTGACTACCCCTACACCGTTTACCATTTTCTAGTTTATAATATCCTTTATATTTTTTGTGTAAACTGAGAATTGATAATGTGTCTATTTTTTCTACTTTATATGGAATAATACGACCCGGTTTTGATTCCTTGAGAAGATCAAACAATTCTTTGGTAATTCTAAAACCCCATGACGAATTTGAATCACAATAAAATTCACTCACAATTTTTGTCTCGTATTCTTCTCTGAATTCATCAGACCTATCCTTAAACGCAACATTTAAATTTTCATTAAAAGGTTTTAATTGTTCTTCTGGTTCATCACCTATTACAAGGACTGTGAAATGTGACATAGTTGTTTTTTTTTATTGTTAATACCATGTGTTAAATTCTGGTCTATCATCCGGATCTGGATGTGCAATTGCATCACCATATTTCTCTTCCCACTCATTTTGATATTCAAGGAGATATCTAAGATTATATGATGTACCTGGTCGTTCTTCGATTTCAATCATATAATGATTATAATGATCTTCTGGAAGGTCATCACATGTTTCTACTTTTGAAACTGTTGCAAGTCCACCAACAAAATCATCCATACCATGACCAAGATAAAGACTCGTCGGAACATAAATTTTATCTCCCGGCTGGGGTATGTTAATTTTGGAGTTTCCGGTCAAAGATTGCCACTTTTTTTTCAATTTTTCGTCCATCTAAATCGAGTTTTATGTTTTCCGTGGGTAAAGATATGTTATTTATTTGTAATTACCAAATATTTTTTTATCAATTTATTGTAATGATGGTGGTAATTCCGATCTTTTCATTTTTATTCTTTGAGTTTTGGGTTTTATTCCCTTTCCTCTTACACGTATCGGTTTTTCTGGTATATTATTTTTTCTTGTGTAAATTGTGGGTGGTTTTAAAAGATGATCTTTCATAATTCTAACTTCATATAGATCTTCGGAGGTGAAAACTTTTATCCATTTTGTACCTTGTCGTTTTTCAAGTGTCCAAACTTGGAGTTTCATGTTAATATCTGGTTTTATTTTATATTTCATTTTTTTTTAAAATTTGACAATAGCTCCCATTAATAATAATGGTGATTTCTCTGTAAAATTATAACCGCCACCAATATTAACATATTCAAGAATTGTCACCGTACTAGCTAGTGAAAAATCAGCTTCTGTTGGTTCATTCCATTCAAATCCAACCAACCATAAGAGATTGATGGCAAAATCACAATAAGGTTCACTATTGTATTGAACATAATGGCGATATCCAATACCTAAACCAGTAGAACTAAGTGGTGTTGCCAAAAACTTCTTTTTTTCTTTGCTCCATAATAATTGAACTGCGGTTATTTGTGCATCAAATTTAAATAACCAAATACCACGGGTGGGATCCTCAATACCACGGAATGTCATAATTTCGGGATTGGTGAAAAGATCATCTTCTACTGGTTTCCAAAAACCCTTCCATTTATTTTGTCCATTAACAGATATTAATGTGAAAACTAATAATAGAGTTGTAATTAAAAATTTTTTCATTTGATTATTTTAAAAAGATATGATTTTTTCCCACGGGGTATTTAATCCGAAAAAATGACCACCAGATGAGATTGTTTTATATTTAACTCGTAAAGGATTTGTTAATTCTAAATAATTAATAATTCCTTGTGGTGATAAATCAAATGTTTCAAAAATTTTTTGTTCTAATGATTTATCAATATTTACTTGATCACTGCTAACTGATATACTAAATGGTTGTGTGTCTCCAATTGCATATGACAATTGTACTGTTGCGTGATTACAATAACCATTCGCAACTAAATTTTTTGCAATATGTCGAGCCATATATGTTGCAGATCTATCTACTTTGGATGGATCTTTACCACTAAATGCACCACCACCATGTGGTGCAAAACCACCATAAGTGTCGGCAATAATTTTTCTACCAGTCAAACCAGTATCAGCCTCAGGACCACCAACCCAAAATGGTCCGGCTGAATTAATGAGAAATTTAATATCATGATCTTTTAAAATAAATCGTTCATACCCTTTAAGTACATCATCTATTACTTTTTGTTTAAGTATTTTTCGAACATCATTAACATTTAATTTTTTATTATGAAATGTTGAAAGAATTATTTTGTCAATATATATCCTATCATTATCATAAACACAACAAACTTGTGATTTGTTATCCGTATAAATTCCGTCAAGTTCACCAGTATTGATTTTAAAATTTAATGTTATAAGAAGCTCTGCGGCCAACACATATGGCATCGGAAGATAAAAAGCTGATTCTTCGGATGTTGCATATCCAAACATAATACCTTGGTCACCCGCGCCAATAGTACCATTAGATTTATCAACACTTTCCTGTATATTTGGTGACTGTTGTCTTAAAAAAATACTAATATCAAGATTATCTTCACGAAAAGTACATGGAATATCTTTTTTATAACCAATTCTAGAAACCGTTTTAATAATTTCTTCTTTTAAATCATCATCACTAATTGTAATATCACTATTTACTTCTCCAGCAACAATAACTTTATTATCAGATACAAGTGTTTCAACGGCCACTCTTGATTTTGGATTAACACTTAAAAATTTATCTAATATTGTGTCTGAAATTTGGTCGGCAATTTTATCGGGATGACCAATCCCCACATATTCCGAACTTATGTATTTTTTCATAAAATTAAATTATTATGTTGTTTTACAAATATAAATAAAATTTCGTTTTTAACCAAATTATAATATTAATTTTTTTTCTAATTGTTCTCTTCCTCTTTTAAGCCGAATTTTTACGGTATTAATAGGTAGTCCAAGTTTTTCTGATATTTCCTGATATGAATCTCCATCACATCTTAATAAAAAAACATCCCGATACATAGATTTTAATGAATTTACCGCGAGATTTAATCTGACATCATCCTCTTTCATTATCATCTCTTGCTCGGGTGTGTAATTACCGTCATGAAATGTGTTGTTTAACTCAACAAATGTAGGTTTATTTTTTACTTGTGTTCTTATGTAATCAATTGTGTGATTTCGACCTATTCTAAATAACCACGTACTTAATCTGTATGTTGGTGTGTACATATCAATTTTTTGAAAACATTTTTCAAAAACTTCCATGGTTAAATCTTCAGCAAGTGTTCGATCATTTACCATATTATATATCATATAATACATTTGACTTTGATATCTTTTCATTATAGTAGTAAATGCAGAATTTTCGCGTCTTTTAGCTGCAGCAACTAATTCGTGTTCATTCATTTGTTGATTTTAATTTTATATTGGTCCTTTAAATTTTTGTAACTATCAATAGTCATCGTCATGGGTAACATCATCGACATTACGCCAAGACCAACTATTGCTGTTGGTATCATTACCACAATTGTGATTTCTCTTAAACCTCGTTTTTGGGGTATTATTTTTTGAAGATCGGGCACAGAATCTTCAATAAGATATTTGGTATAGGATTTTTTCATATGGTAATTATTTTTGAACAGTTTGTGACGATTCGTACCACCGATCAAAAAAATCACCAATTTCTTTTTTTACTTTTTGATTATCTGGATTATGGAAAATAAAAAAATCAATAAATAAATCTTTAAGATTCTCTTTTTGATAAAAAATATTCTGAAAATAATCAATTAATGGCTGTGCAGATAAGGTTTTTGAACTTTCTTTTGCTAATAGAACGATTTCACCTCTTTCTCTTAAATCAAATTCTTTAAATTGTTTCATTGTTTTTTTATTGTTGACTGTTTCACTAATATTGGACGAAATGCTGGTAAACAAATAGATAAATAAACAGCACCAGATGTAAATGGTGTACAATATTGAACTATTTCTCCTTTTTTAATTTCAATAGCTTCATTGGCTCGAATAATATGATCATCTCCCTTCGTTTTTACATATAAAACACCAGAAATGACAAAAATATATTCATCAAATTTAGCTGTCTGTGGTTCTTCTTCCCATCCCGCTTGCGTTGTCATAAGTGCAATACTCAAATTCTTTTGTTTTGTCGCCACAAATCCAAAATATTCTGATATGTGTTTATCTTTTACATTTTTAATTTGAGCTGGAATTTTTACCACAGTTGCCATTTCAATTTCTTTTATAATATTTAATTATTCTTCCTACATATATGTCATCAATTTTGTAAATACCTGTGTGGTGCCATAAATAAACTAGTTTTTCTTGTTTCATAACAGTTATTTTTTCACCTTTTTTTACAACCACTTTTTCTAACGGTATTCTTTGTTTTGCCTTAGCCAAAAATACTTCCATATATTTACTATTTAATGAAACAAAAATAAGAAAATTTTATATATTTTCAAAATATTTTGTCATTTCGTAACTATTTTTTTCACCAATATATTATTATTATCGTTTGTCACTTTTACCAAATAAATACCAGGTAATAAATTAACTGGATAATTTAAAATAGTTTCTGATGTCATTCTTATATATAATATTTCTCTGCCATTCATATCATAAATTCGTAATTGTGTTGGTGTAAAATCTGGATCCGTAACAATAACAGTTATGTTATCATCAACTGGAACCGGATATATAAAAAGACCATCGTTTGGGTCATAATTTGGTATTGGGTCTGTCTCAGGATAACCATTATATGCTCCAATATTTATTAACCCAAAATATTTATCACCATCAAGATAGGAATCGATCCATTCTACAGAAATACCAATTCCGATTCCGGGTGAAGATGTTTTTAAATGATAATCACCGTTTCCAACAAATTCCGGATCTTCAATTATATTCTCTCGTTGAATACTATTTGTTGGTTTTCTCATATCAGGAAAAAATGGTAAATTATTGGGTGCGTATGTACGATCTTTCACTGCGTTACCATATAAAATATTTGATTCCACAATAATCGAATCAATTTTAGTGCCTTCACCAGCACCAAAAATTGATGCGTATTGGAATCCAAAAATAATATTGTTTATGATTGTTATTTGTTTTGCATTATTAACAGATGGTAAAAAAATCCCAATCATGGTATATCTATCATCTGGTTCACCAACAATGGTATTATTAACAATATTGATATTTCGTACAATACCTTTGGTTGTTCCTGCAAAGTCAACACCACAACCATAACCCCATTTATCTGGTGAACTTACACCCGAATTTATCATCAAGTTACAGAAAACATAAATATTAAAGAGTTTTGTTTCACCAAAAGATGAAAATTCTATAAATGTGGCCAAATTTTTAAACTTATTGTTCCATATTCGAACATAATCCACATCACACAAATAAATTCCAATTTCGGGTTCGGTATTCATTACCGGCTTACCTATATTATTGTGGTGTATATTTAAATTACGATTATCATATAACGAACGAATACCACATTCTAAGATATTATTATCAATTTCAATATCATGTGTCCATCTCATTTCAATTGCGTATTTATATTCGTTTGACGCATAATATAGATTACCATCTTTGAAATTTATAAATTTACAATTAGTTATTCTAATATGACTTCTATGTAAAATTAAAATTGCGTTATGATTCGGAACATTATCACCATCAAAAACAATCCCCGAAATATGTTGGTCACCACCAATCCCCATGAAGACAATACGGGGTCTTATTAATATCGTTTTCCCCGGATATCCTTCAATATTAACACCTGCCGGTATATAAGATACATTTTCATCATACGGAAAAATACCGTTAACAAATTGAATAACATCACCACTAACAACCCTTGTACTTGCGTATGATAATGTTTTCCATGGGCGTTCAGATGTACCACTATATCCATCACTTCCATTTGGAGAAATAAAATACTTGGTGGCATTTAAATTACCACAAACAAGTAATAATAAGGTTAATAAAAATGTTCGTGTTAAAAAAAATAGTCGCATGATACACACATTTTAATATAAATATATCGCGCGACTTTTTACTATGACGGATAGATTAACCGTTCAAAAAATAATTTTGGATTGACCATTTCCTCATAACTTGGTGGTTTGTTACTTACGAGTATTTCAATTCCTTTTTTTATACCGTATTTATCAAGGAAATCGGTGAGAAAATATACGGAATAGTGATATTTTACATATATCTCATTAGACGAATCCACAACATCTTTTACTGTTTTTGGTATGAACGGATTTACCAGTGGTGAGGATTCTTTTAAATAATAAACAACATATTCACAAATTCCTTCTTCTATAAACTCAGCACCTAATCGTAAATCCAACTGAGGAAAAAGATTAAGAAAGGAATATTCTGACGACACATATAAACCACTCATTTTCATTTGTGCAACTGTTTGATAAAAATAAGCGTGCGTTAATTCATGAAATAAAACGGCTTTGACTGTTCGATCACGATATGTTATTAATCGTTGTTTTGATTTGGTTAAATTTTTAAATTCATATTCAATGTATTTTTCCTTATTTGTGAGTATGATAATGTTATCACCCGGAAAAAAAGCACCTAAATCATTTTTACCACCATAAAGACTTAAATTTTCAGTAAAGACATCAATATGAAAAAGACTATCAACATTATCGGTGTACTCCTTGATTATTATGTCTTGGAATTTTTCCACATATTGTGTTATTCCATAAGTCGATGGTCTTTTAAATTTATTATAATATGGGTTTTCTTGTACTAATAAAATTAAAAATAAAACAAAAAATATTTTACTGATGGTATTCACATAAAATAAATACCATTTTCAACCTCTTTTATTGTAGTATCTTTTGTATTTAATTTTTCCACATTCAGAACATTGCCATTCACTTTTTGGTTCAGAGTCGTTGTAAATGTTTCGAACAAAAACAAGTTTATGTTTTTTACAATTAGCAATTCTTTCTTGTTGTATTTCTATGGTTCTTTGTTTTAATTTTTCATATGTGACATCTTCACCACCACATTTCATTTCGTTAAGTGACTTCATTGTTTTCGATATTAAAGTATATTATTAAAAACTTCAGTCCATCCAATAAATGGATTTGTTTCTTCATCACTTGATGGTTCTTTAATATATTTTATCATAACAACATCTGATGGCCCCACACTTTTATTTATTGTCAAATACATCACATTATTAACGATCTTCATTGATTTTATTTTCACATTGATATCATTAACTTTCACTTGAAATCCGTCCACTTTAAATCCTTTATTATTCAAATCATTATAATTATATATCATTTCAATAACATCGGGAGTTAATTTTTCGATCGTTTTATGTATACAAGTAAATGGTGGCATCCAATTGGTTGTTGTGAATGTCACTTCAGGACCATAACTATAAAACACATTTTGACTTTCATTCCATATGTATTTTCCATATGATCGTACATAATAAGGTGTGTTTGGAGACAAACCAGTAATTACACTATAAAAAGAACCATTACCACTACCATTAATAGTAAATGAGTCCTCAACTGTCGGATCGGGATTGGTGTCCCAACAAACACCTCTGGCCAAAGCAGTCACCTTTGGGGTTACCATATCATTTATAACACCACCACTAATTGCTGTTACCGCAGTGACAAATATATAATTCGTATTTACTGTGGTATCAGTTTTAGCTCGTTCCTTTGCAGCTTCAACTTCAATAGCTTGAAGATCAAACGGATTATGTGTTGATTTCACTGACATAAATAAATTCTCGGTAGCTATTGGCGATGGTGGATCATTTGGTTTATTAGTTTTAGTTGCAACCACGGCCATTGCAATAACACCAATTCCTAAAAGAATTGATATAATAAGTAAAGTTTTATTTTTCATGATTTGTAATTTTAAAAGTACTACATCTATGAACTCTGACTACTTCCACCACTAAAGTGGTGGGGTTCTTGGGGCAAGCATAGTGCAACCACTTACTTTATGCCCACAAAGGGATAGTCCTTCCCTCTCTATATTTTTAGCAGCATTCAAATCTCTGTTGTGATATGTTCCACAAACAGGACAAGTCCATTCTCTTATGGACAAATCTTTTATGTTTGTGTTTTTATATCCACATTCAAAGCAAGTCTGACTACTTGCAAACCACTTGTCTATCTTGACAAGATTATCACATTTGTATTCAAGCATATTAACAAACTTACTCCAGCCACAATCTGATATTGCTTGTGCGAGATGATAGTTTTTCATCATTCCCTTTACATTCAAAGTTTCTATACATATTATAGAATAATTATTTGCTATCCATGTACTTATTTTATGCAAATAATCATTTCTTTGAAAGGTAATGCGTTCATGTAATTTTGCAACTTGTCTTACAGACTTCTTCCAGTTATTTGACTGTTCTTCTCTTTTTTTGTTTTTTTGATATCTCCTGCTTGCAGTTCTTTGCAATACTCTTAATTTTTTAAGATTTGATTTCAAGTGTTTTTGGTTTTCAAACACAGTTCCATCACTTAATGTTGCAAAGTCCTTAATGCCAATATCAATACCAACTGACTTGTTATTATTCAACTTAGGTTTATCCATAGTCTCATATAGTACTGAAATGAAATATTTACCAGTATTTGTATGAGTTATAGTATAGGATTTAATTGTTCCTTTAATTTGTTTGTTATGTCCCTTGTATATTTTAATAGTTCCAATTTTTGCTGTTTTGACAGTCCAATTATCATAATCAATTGCACAAGCAACTGGTATTCTGAAACTATCTTTTATTCCTTTCTTCTTAAATTTAGGATAACCATTACCACCTTTTCTGAAAAAGTTCTGATATGCTTTATCAAGATTTTTGATTACTTGTTGTAATGCTTGACTTGGGCATTCCTTTAAGTATTCTAATTCAGACTTCAGCTTGGGTAGTTGGTTAATGAGTTCAAATGCTGAAAGCGTTGTACCATCTTTTTTATATGCACCAATCTTCCTATCAAGCATCACATTATACACCTTTCTACAACAACCACAAGATTGTTTTATCAAGGTTTTCTGTGCCTTGGTAGGATTAAGTTCATATTTGATGGCTCTAAGCATTCTTTTTATTTTCTATATATTTCCTTACAGTTTCTTCACTTATAG
Source organism: archaeon (assembly GCA_029563035.1). The sequence goes on from JAKQTP010000231.1 coordinate 15,131, forward strand.
AACCTATTGTTTATTGTGCTTCGGTTCTTTCATATTTTATGTTCTTTATCGGTGGTTAAATAGTCGCTAAACTAATTTTTACAAAAATACATTAAAAATATTTTAAAAAACAAAATCTTTTTTTAAAGGCTGCTTTCATCCCACAACTAAAGAAGTGGGTTTTCCCGCAGATTAATCATAAATTTTGAATTGTTTTTAACATATCAATCAATTCGGGTTGTGGGTGACAATCAGATTTGTCTTTCCTGAAACTAACATGTGTCCAGACACCGGGTTTACCATCTATCGCATCTGATGAAAACTCAAACATATCTTCATTAAATGTGAGAGGAATACCATATCTATCTCTCCAAAGCAACAATAATTCACCAACGGTTCTTATTTGTTTTTCAGTATATTTTTCAAAATAATAATATCCCCTAAAGCCTTCTGGATAATATTGTATTGGGGTATCAACCACCCCACCATAATCATTATAATATTTATTTGTGTCAGTTCCTTTCAGATTCCATTTACCCAACTTATATTTTTTGGTTTTGAAGAATTTAAGTGAACCACTTCCTTTGGTTAGACCACCCCAATTGTCAAGTTCAATACCTATAGAATGTTTGTCAAGATAGTGACTATTTGTGCCAATACCAAGATGATATGCCCAATATTTACTACTGAATAATTGCCACGGTGTACCATCCCGATCAACAATTATTGTAGTCCCAACATTATGTTTATTTCGTATCCATGAATTTACATCACCATCAATATGTGGACCAGATACCGTATGATGAAGAACAATTTGTTTTTTTTGATATTCGTTTTTGAAATATTTATTTTCCGGATATATATACCATTGTATTTTACTCAAATTCAATGGTTTTAAATCTTCCCAAATATTAATTGGAACATCAGGTATTGTAGTGGATGACATTGTTGGTGTTGGTTGAGGTTTCTCAATAGGCACTGGCGTTGCAATATTATTTTTTTTGAATAAATTCAAACAAGGATTCATAATATTCACACATTTTTACACATTTTATTCCCCATTGTTTTGGGTGGGAACATTTCCATATTTTATTGTATTTACATTCCGATATTTTATTTTCTTCTTGACTAAGTTCTTTTGGTTTTAAAATTACAACTTCATTTGTTTCATTTTTCATATTAATAAATAACATTTAAAAATGGTGAAAGTCAGTTTCTTTGACACCTTTTTGTTGTCTCCAGTAAACCGCCATCTCCTTGCAATGTCGAGCTATTTCCTCACCATTAGAAATTGCATAAACAGTAAGAAATGGTTTAAATGGTTCTGATGTTATTATTTGAACTGTTGATAAACCAAAAATCCTTTGCCACAATGGTTTCATAACTCTTATTGATTTTATTCTGAAATATTGTATTTCCACTTTTCGAACATAAAAAACACCTTTTCTTTCGACAATGGTTTCACTATTCTCGTCAAATATAAATACCCAACATTCGATTACTGCAAACTTCCATAACCACCAAATAACCAGTAAAAGATAAAAATATTGGCCTGTGTATGAAAATTGACCGGCGCCTATAATTGCCAATATAAACCACAATATATTAGCCCATTGTGATGGTTTAACTCTCATTTTCATATTTCAGTCGGTATTAAAGATAAGAGTTTTTCTCTATCTGATAGTTCGATAATTTGACTCCAATATTTTGGCATCTTTTTTAATACTATATTCATTTGTTTATCTGAAATTCTTCCATATCTTAATAATTGTTTTGCGATAGAGGAAAGAATTTTTCCATCAACACCAGTAAAGCCAATACCATTATAATGCTTAGTAGATAAAGAGTTTTGTTCGTCAAGAGTTTGGCACTGGTATATCCTAATGAGTGCTTTTGCCGCCCATACCGGATCTGTTGCCAATTTTAACCTTACAAATCCTTTAATCTGTATTTTTGTTGGTTTTTTCATTTCTTTTGCATTTTCTTACTATGCAAAGATAAAAACTTTATATTAAATAACCAAATTTTTTGGTATAATTTTTATGTAAAAAATAATTTTTTTATGTCATCATTAGTTTTAAAGCTCCATTGTGGATTTACAGCAACCCAATCTCCCCCCACTTTTTTCCAATCATATTTGATCTCATCAAGTGTTTCTTGATTCTGATAGCTGTATGTTTCAAAAAAACGACAATATAATGGATCTAATTTAAGTTTTCCAACAATTTCAGTTGCAAGATGTTCTGATGCATTTGTTACTGAAACACCAATATCAAGATCAATAAAACATATATACGTCATGTTATTTTCTGTACAAATACAAATTCTATATTCAGACGGATAGTGACCAAAACCTTTAATTTTATGTATAAAATCTATTTTCATGTGTTAATTTTTTTATCAATTGTATCATATAACATTTGGATGTTGATTTGTTCACGTGCTGCTGCGTCAAATAATAACATAAAACATTCAGCAAATCCATTTAAAATCTTATCTTTTTTTTCTCTTAAAATTTTCAATGCTATTTCATTGTCATAAGAATAAACGCCTTGATGCAACGATTTTAAATCCTTATTGAGTTTATCAATTTCTGGTTTAAGATTATGAATGATAGACGTACTAATTCGGTATTGACCGAACGAATCGTTACACCATTTTTCTATTCTGGTTTGTAACTTTTGAATATCACATATTTCGTTTGTTATCTCCATGTCTTTTATGAATTACGCTTAATGTTATATTTAATACACACATCATTATTGTTAATAATACCACTAAAAAAAAACCAATGGATTTATATTCTGTAGGTATTGCTGGTAAAAATAAACCGATCGGTATAAAAACCACAAGATTTAAAAAAATTATCAATAAAATAAAATGTGTTGTTTTCATTTTTGTTCAAATTTTTCACAAATACCTAAACATCTTTTTATATTCACTTCTCTATGTGTACATTTATTTCTTCCTTGTGCTTCATCAAAATATCGACAATCTTCGGCAAATAATTTGTTTAGTAATTTAAAGTCATTATCAAATTCTTTCAAAACTATTTTACGTCCGTTTTTAGGAACGTACAAAATACCAAAATAATTGATTTCAATACAATTATGTCGACAAATTTCAATTTTTGATGGTATGTTATTTATAATTGTCTTTATAACTGTACCCTGCTTTACCCATTCCATCAAATCAGTTCCGAGGATGTTAAAAATTATTTTTTTTAATTGTTCGTCTTCTAAATCGAACAATAAATCAAACATGGGTTTTCCAAACTCTTCAATTCGATTAAGAAAATTTTGTTTCATATCATTTTTAATGCAAAATATAACCCTTTTTCAATTGCATCTTCATACGTTTTATAATCAGATGTATATAAAGTATCAGTAGAAATATCTTTCCTACGATCTTTTTTACCAATCATACATTTATATAAATCAGAAATATTTGACTCCTGTACTAACACATTAATATTATGTTTTTCTCTTAACCATTTTTGTAAAAATGATTGTGTTGGTGCATGAATATTTTTTCCATGAAATTTTTCTCTCACTCTATTCACATCATGTAATGGGTAACAATTACGAGTATCCAAATGATACCACCATAAACAGCTCACATTAAAGCCTTTTTCTTTGGCTAATTTTGCAGTATTAAATGTTACCAATTTTTCTTCATTCATTTTTACATTATTTTAATCAATAATAAAATCGTCAGTTGAACCACAATTGGGACATTTTGCTTTTTTTCGAAAATAATCTTTTGTAAACGAGTGTTCTGTCCACCATTTTTGAGTAAATAATAATTTTAAATGTCTTTTAACATCAAATATAAGTAATTTCCACGAATGTGTTCGTCCAACGTCAAGATTAATATATCTTGGTTTCCCCCATATTGCAATATCTTCCAAAACTAGAGACAATGGATTATATCCAAACGGACGAGACGACCATTTGAATATTTTTTTCCATTGAATTTTAAAATACCAAAAATCGTCCTGATCCCAACCACATTTTTTACAATATACAAATGCCATAATTTTATTGTTTTATTTTTTCATTCTGATTTGAAAATCCAACGGGTGTAGGTAATCCTCGTTTAATTGTAACATTCTTTATTTTCACATTTTTTATCATTTCTTTTACTTGAATGAGTGAATCATCAAATGGATTATCCAAAACAAACGTTAACAATATTAATTCCTTAAGATGATCGAGAGTAAAACCTTCAGTATTTCTTATCCATTCATTTATATCGATTCTTGCAAGATCTTCTGGCTTAAGTTTTGATTTTATATAAAATTCTCTAACTTCTGGTGAGGGTACATCAATAAGCACACGAACATCAAATCTTGATGGCCTTGATGAAAATCTTTCTTCAAGCCTTTCCGGATAATTTGTTGTTGCAATTATAATTACATTATCGGTTTGATATGTACCATCTAAAATGTTCAATAATCTTGAAATATTTCCAAATTCGGTATATCCGTCAATATCCTCAATAATAACAATTAGTGGCTTTTCTTTTTCAATGTCTCTTATATCTTTAATTACCCGGTCATATAGCTCAATTTGATCGACAGTATTAATATTTAAGATAACACCATTTCTTTTTATTAATTCTTTGGATAATAAGGCAATTAAGGATGTTTTACCACATCCTGGCGGTCCATACATTAAATATGCTCGTTTATAGACGAATTCATATTTTTGATAACGCTCTCTATTCTCCCAGAATTTTTGAAAATCAAGTAAAATATTGTTGAGTACGGGATCAGGTAAAGTAAGAATATTATCAGTAATGACTTTTATCCTTGTTAAACGAATTTTATTGATTGAATGATCAAAAATATAACTGTAAAATCCTGGCGGAAGTTGTTGAATTGTTTTACCGATACTAAAAAAACTGTTGTCATCTACAACCCATTGACATGTATCGGAAACATATTCTTCATTACATGTAAGAGCAACGGTTTCCAATTCTTCATATTCTTTTATTTTTCTCTTTTCTAGCATGTTAACTTTTTTATGAAAAAAATAAGTCACCTAGTGATGTGGTATATAGCCTCAGTTAAAATCCAAGTCAAGGTCAAAGACCCTCTTCCACACAATGACAAAGACAAAAACTAAGTCTTAAAAAAATAAAAAACTTAATTTGTGGAAGAGGCGTTAACTTCCATTTGATAAACTTCTAGCCTATCATTCTTAGATGAAGAACTAAAGGTTACATTTTAAAGAACCACACCACTAAGTATAAAGAAAGAAAAACTTCGGCTCATGCTCTGTCTTTCTTTCACCTTATTTTTTTTTTATACACAACCAGGACCGGGGGAATTACCCAAAAACATATCAATAGTTTTCACAAATCTTGGATCAACTTCTATTCTCATCGATGCGATTTCTTCGATAGCCCGCTGACGTTCTTGTTCAAACTTAGCTTTAGCTGTCTTCATCTTTTCAGTTGCCTTTGCATATTCGACCTCATATTTCTCATATCTATCTTTATTGATCTTTTCAGCATTAGCCTGAGCATCAGCATTAATTTTTGCAATCCGAGCATTTTCTTTAGTCACCAAATTTTTAACTTTAGCTTTAAAGTAATTCACCTTTTGTTCGTAAACACGGTGTAACTCGGCTAGTTGTTCATGAATATGTAAAAGTTGTTCAGAAGTGTGATGAATTTTAATCATAACCGGACTCTTTTCACCATCTTTAATAACCATCCATTCAATGTCAGGTATATTAGGAAGTTCTTCTCTTAACTCATTAAGAACCGATCCACCATGAATAAATTGTCCTATATGTGCGGCATAAGCCTCTGCTTCAATAAATTCATTTATCTCAGAAACAGATAATTGTTCCCAACCCCAATCCTCGTTTACCGGGGGAAGTATTACCGGATCTTCATTTACCCACGGTTCAGGAATTTCAATACCACTAAGATCAACGGTTGCGTTTTTTGCATTTAAAAGCATCTCATCTTTTGCCTTAATATTTTCCATAAGAAATGCTTGGCAAGCATGAAGTTCGGCTTTCTCTTTAATGAGATCAACGACATTAGATGGGATTGGACGACCTTTAACTATTTCAACCTCCCCCTTTCCTTCGATTTCAACTATTTTGGTGGCATTATTAATTGATTCAAATTTCTTAGTGATTTCAATTGATTTTTGATAACAAAGATTAGAGATTGATTGTGCCTGTGAAAGACTTAATCCTTTGTTCGGTGTGAGTGAGTTCTTTTTCATGATGAGAAGTTTATGTTTATTGTTATGTTCAGAATACAAATATAAGTAATGTTTTTTAAATTACCAAATATTTTTGAAAAAAAAAAATCAATTTTATTTTTTATTTTAATAATCCAATTCTCCATTTTCCAATGGTAAATACTTTTTTAAATCCATATTGTTCACTAAAAATTAATGGATGACGATTAATGTCTTTCCAATACAGCCCCTTACCGAGAATTCTAAACCACCCATAACCATCTTTAAAAAATATCGCAGTTAATTTCATTTTGTAATTTTTTTCATACCTGTGAATTGAACGACCTTGAGTCCATCGAATTTAAATGTATATTCAAAAAGTACAGAATGTTTTTTCTTTGCTTCAGCAAGTTCATCAATATGATAACGCTGACCACTCCAAATTGGTGATTTCCCAAGATTTTCACGAATTTTTTTGTCTTCTACTGGTGAATAAACTTTAACTACTTCCATGTTTTTTTTTTATAAATAATTTCAAATTTCGTTTTGTGATTTTAATTTATATTCATTTTGAATTTGTATTTCTTTAATTTTTGCCTTTTCTAAACCTCCCTTACATAATTCTAAATTCCACTCCAAAATTTTAATTCGTCTTTCAGTTCGTTTAATATAATTGTTTAAAGCCTCTTCTCGTGAAGGATAAGCAAACCTTTTTTTTGATGTCTTGCTCACCCATTTTTTCCAAATATACTTCCAATTATCGTATGGCGGTTTATAAGAATAAAAACCAATCCAATAACCTTTTGGTGTTTCTTTAATTAAAACATATTCACGACATTCTAATGTCGGATTGGGAAATGACGGTCTCATAAAATCACCATCAAAATCGTGTTCAGCATATTGAACAGTTTCATATCTATAAAATTTCATATTTAAAAATTAATCTTTTAAAGGTGAATTTATATTTTCTTGATAATCACATCTTTTTCGTTCTATTTTAATATCTATTATTTCCCGAAGGTCTATATCATCTAATATATAGTTTAAATTATTTGTGTGAATAACAACCACCGGTCCATTAGTTAACATCTTTTGACCATTGGTTGTCATGTACCATTGGGCAGTTTGTGGATTTTGTTGTTTGGGATGTAATTTGATAATTACTGTCATATATGGTTTTACTATTTCAGATTCTTCGGGTTGTGACTCAGAATTTTTCACTACTGGTTTATCATAACCTAGTTCCCGCCAGAACTCATATATTTCTTTAACTGTAGTAAATTTTTTTCCGTCATCAGTAGTCCACACCATTCCATTTACATGAAGTTCTTCATTGAATATATTATAAAATTCTATCGTTCTGAACCATTCAATAAAAGGAAGTGGATAATAATAACCAATAGTTTCATCATAACCACAATTACATGTGTTGCGTTTTTTTGTTACATCTTCATAAAATTTTAACCAATTCTCATCTCTGAAAATGTCTGGTGTGTGCGCTAATGCATCATCCAATTCTCTATAGTCTTGTTGTGTCCAACATGTTGGGAGGTGTTTTAAATATTTTTGTAAATTTTCCATGATGTTTTTTATTTATTCAATATAACTTACAGATCCATATTGACCAATTATTTTTCCA
>JAKQTP010000073.1 GCA_029563035.1 archaeon
GAGTTTACCTAATAAAAGGACATTGGAATAGATCATTTATTGAAAGCTGTACAGTATTCCCAAATGGTGCACATGATGAACCAGTAGATACTTTAGGAATGGCAATACACAAAGAATTTCTAAAAGAAGATAGGGGAAGGAGAAGCGTTACAACTGTTTTGGGTAGTTATAGACCTTATTGAAAAAAAATCTAAAAATAATTATTAAAATACTTGAATATTTTCAAGTATAATTGTATCTTTGTGCTATCAAATAGAATAAAAAAAATGACAGAGTTAGAATACAAAAACAAAATACAGGTTATAGAAGATCAATATGAGCAAGCTAAAAAGCAATTATATATTGATTACGCAAATTATCAAAGAAAATATAATATAGGAGATATAATCAAAAATGTCACTGGAACTATAATTAAAGTTCAAAAGTATGGCGTTTCTGTCTTATATTCGCTTCCAAGACCTACTTATATTGGTATAGAATTAAGAAAGGATTTAGTGCCAAAGAAAAATGGTAGTATAGGTACTATTTATGGTAACGCAGATGTAGAACTGTTAAAATGTGCAGATATTAAATAAACTGAAATAAACAGAAAAAATGAAATTTGAATTAGAATCAAACATTAATGAAGATATTGAAATATCAATAGTTAAAAAGCAGCAACAAGAATATAAGTTACTTGGTAAATATTCTAAACGTATTGACGGTGGTAAAATCTGGGAATACAACATAGATACCAAAGAACTTAAATTAGCAGAATTTAGATATTCTGAAATTTATATTATAGGTTCTTGTGAGAATAAAAAATTAGACGTAAAAAAGAATTGTATTTATGTGGAAGCCATAAACAGAAATAATGCAATTAAACATTTAAGGAATGGTAAATTTGCATTTATTTCTTAATAATTAAATAAATAAATATCAAATTGAACAAAACAATTTACAAATACCCATTAGCGGTAACAGATTTTCAAGAAGTATTACTTCCAATTTGGGCAGAAATATTAACGGTGCAAGCACAAGGTGAAAACGCTTTTATGTGGGCTTTGGTTAATCCTAATGAACAGCAAAAAGAAGCACGAAATATTGAAATTTTTGGAACTGGTCATCCGATTGTTTATGATATGGGAATAAGTCGAAAGTACATTTCAACGTTTCAAATGCACGGTGGTCAATTAGTTTTTCACGCTTTTGAGCACACTGGCGTTTAAGGACAATGACGCAAAACAGCCTGTTATAAAACATGTTAA
>JAKQTP010000248.1 GCA_029563035.1 archaeon
TTGCTAAAGTCCAGTTATATGCCCAACGTGCCACTCCTGCAGATTGAAATAATTTTGTGCGTTGTTTATTGTTTGGCAATAACATTACTTTAATTGATTTAATCAGAACTTTCACTTCCTTTGTCAATTAATTTGAAAAACCCATGTATACTATGATATTTCATTTTTATCACTTCCTTTAATTATATTATAGCATATTTTGTTTCATTTGTCAAGCGTTTTTATAACTTATTTGGAACTGTTAATATACCTTTATTTTTTATTATACCACATTTTTAGAGATTTGTCAAGGGCTTGACTTTTGTTCAAAAACGTGTTATAATATATTATAATAAAAAATAAAGGAGACTGATTATGGGTAGTTCACATTCAACTTTTTCGGTAATTGGGGCAACAAATCATTCTAAAGGTGAGAGGCAGGCAGAAGACTATTATGCTACAGAAAGTAAAGCCGTAGATTTGCTAATGGGTGTAGAAAAATTTAGCAATAATATTTGGGAATGTGCTGTTGGTGGCGGACATCTTGCACAAAAATTAGAGGAGTATGGTTATACTATTTTTGGTAGTGATATAATTGATAGAGGGTATAAAGATACACAGATTATTGATTTTCTCACTTGTACAAAAACTTTTGATGGTGATATTGTTACAAACCCCCCTTATAAATATGCTTTAGAATTTACACAAAAGGCATTAGAGTTAATTCCAGTTGGTAATAAAGTTGCTTTCTTTTTAAAATTAACTTTCTTAGAAGGGCAAAAAAGACGTAAGTTTTTTGAAAAAAATCCACCTAAAGTAGTTTATGTGTCAAGTGCTAGACTTAACTGTGCAAAAAATGGAGATTTTGATGCTTATAAAAGTAGTGCAATGGCTTACGCTTGGTTTGTTTGGGAAAAGGGTTTTACAGGTAAACCAGTAATAGAGTGGATTAATTAATAATCTACTTATAAAAACTATAAAGTGCCCCCACTCGGGGCAAAGGAGAATAATATGCAATATTTAGGCGGAAAATCAAAAATAGCAAAAGTTCTTGTTCCATATTTAGAAAAACAAAGAGACAAAGAGCAAGTTTTTATAGAGCCATTTGTTGGTGGGGCAAACATTGTGTCAAAAATGGGCGGCGTTCGATATGCTTATGATTTCAATGAATACCTTATGGAAATGTATAAAGGTGTTCAAAACGGTTACGAATTGCCAACCATAATAACGGAAGAACAATATAAACATATAAAAAATAATAAAGATGAAGATAAAGTTTTAACAGGATTTGTTGGATTTGGGTGTAGTTTTGCAGGTAAGTGGTTTGGTGGCTATGCAAGAAATGCCCAAAATAAAAATTATTGTTTGACATCTAAAAATTCCCTTCTTAAAAAAATGTCAACTATGAATGATGTTGTTTTTGAATGGAAGAACTATCTTGATTTAAATCCAATTGGTGCACTTATTTATTGTGACCCGCCTT
>JAKQTP010000258.1 GCA_029563035.1 archaeon
TTTTTTCATTGTGTTTAATTGTTAATTGTTAGTTATTATCCATTGGCATTAAAAGATAAGTTATTTTATTAGTAACCTCGTTGTTTATTATAGGTTTTATAATAAAAGGTTTATTATTGTCTTCAGAGAAGTAAATCATTACAAAATTACTTGGGCAATTTTTGAGGATTTCAAGCAAATAGTGATAATTGAAAATGAAGGAGTAAGCGTTTGGAAAGTTGCCCGAAATAGGAATAAAATCACAACCGCTGTTGTTTGTTTCTTCATCAAATGTAAAGACATTTAGCCTCCCATTATCAGTAATGAATTTAACACTATTTGTTTTTTTAGTTGTTAATGGTTTTAGGCGCTCAATTATATTGATAAGTAAATTTTTATCAATTCTTATTTTGTAAGATTGATTTTTAGGGATAACCGCCTGGTAGTTTGGGAACTGGCCAGGAAATAAAGAAGTGGTAAAAATTTTATTGTTAAATGCAAAGGTAATAATTTCAGTGTTATAGTTAATCATACATAATTTATTAGCTTTTTTTAGGACGTTTAAAAACTTTGTTATTTCTGTTGCATTAACATTTAACGGATGTTTTAAAGAAATAGGGTTATTTATTTCGTAAACGACGAGTTTATGGGCGTTAGTGGCTGCGAATGTTAATTTAATATCATTATCATTATCATTATTTGAATTGTTAATATTTATGTTATTTAATGCAGGACGGAGGTCGTCATTACTTGCTGCAAAGGAGGTTGTTTTTAGTGCTTGAAACAGTTCCTGACTATAGAGATAAAATGAACAGTTATCATTTTGTTTGGCTATTGGTTGCTGTGGAAAGGATGCGGTTTGCTCTTCATGGCAATTCATTGTTATTATTGTTTCTTCAAAGGCTAACTGTAACTTAAAATCATTAATAGAATAATTAAAAATTAATTCGTTGCTTTTGATTGTTTTGATTATTTTAATTAGTGTTTTAGCATCAATGGTAAAAATAGCCGTTTTTTCAATTGATAAATTTTTAATTGGGATTATTGAAGTTAACCAGCTATCTAAATTTGTAGCTATTATTTGTAATTTATTGTTAGAAACTGTAAAGAAAAGATTTTGTGTGATTAAATCATTTTGCAAGTGTGTGAAGTGTTTTAAATGGTTTAACTCATTAAGTAAAATTTTTTTTTCGATTTGAAATTTTACTAATCCAATGGTTTCGTCAAATGTTTGATCAATTGTTTTCATTGTATTAAAATTTAATGTTAGTAAAAAATGTTATGGTTTAAAGAAAATAACCTATACGAACCAATGATAGGTTATTTTCTTTAAACCATTGTTTTATTAATAATAACTTGCATTTTCTCGGTTGATGAAAAAATGAATGCCTGTCGAGCATTCATCCCATCTATTAGTATTAAAGTTTTCAACCTTGACTATCTTTCCTACTTCGTAAATAAATGAGGGGTCGTAATTTGAGGCAACGCTATTTATTGGAGCTTTTTCGCCGTTATATTTTTGAATATCTAATACAAGTGCTTTACTTGCACGGCATTTGTGAGAGGTTGCCGACGTTCTTTTAGCATCGGCAGTGATTTGGAGTTTAACGATGTAATTACTGCATTTTTTCCATCCAATAAACGCCCCTTCTTCAGGGCATTGTAGATTAAAAAACAATGTTTGGCTATTAGTATGATTACCGTCGAGAGAAGAGTTACGAAATTCTGTATTATAAAAATTAGCAGAATAAAAATCATTATCTAAAAGTGTACAATCGTAAAAATGATTATTTGTAAAAGATGTATTACTAAAAATGGTGTTATTTAGAGATGTGTAAAAGTGTCTGTTATGACGTATAATTGCATCTGTAAAATCACACTCAAAAAAACGGCAATGATTAAAAACGTTGCCTTTAAGAAAGGAGTAATCATCGTAGAAAGTAATTGTAAAATTACAGTTAATAAAATTGCAATAATAGAAATCATTTTTTATCATTTTTACTCCATTAAAGGATGACTGGTTAAATGTTATATTTTCAAGCGTTGAAGATACAATAGAAGTGTTGTTAAACGTGCAAAAATTAAAATGAATGACACCCACCGTTCCCAAGAATGATCTTTCAATTGTCTGATTTGAAAGATCAAGGTTAAATAGTTCTACTTTTTCGGTTGTGGTGTTGTTTTCTTGTAGTTTTTTTTGCATGTAGTTTTTTAGTGTTTTGCTAAAACTGTTATTTTTAGAAGTAAAGGAATGAACTACTTCGCCGTCAGTGTTTTTAATATCAATTGTTTTCATGGATTTAAAATTATTTTGTGTTAATAAAAATGATATTTACTTTTTTAAAGACATTTTTTCGATGTAAAATGTACGACTGTCAAAGTAAAAAGATCGCATTCCGTTAGGATCAGTAGCGAAGGCTTGAATATATCCTTTGTTTTTAGATGAAATAACGGCAATGCCCCAATTTTTGGCATATCCTTCGTCAAATCGTTCGTTGAACATTTCAAGCAGTCTTTGCTGCGCACATTTTAAGGATAAATGGCTGTCCACCTCTCTGTTGCCTCCGTTACGTTGTGCAATGTATGGGCAGTCATATTTAACAGCTATTCGATAATAGCTATTTTTGTTAC
>JAKQTP010000262.1 GCA_029563035.1 archaeon
ATTTCTTCTTTTATTTGCTCAGAAAGGCGCTTAACATTAGCTTGTGCTGTAGGATCAGTTGCTATAGCTTCATATGCTTTAATATAATTATCTGCATATATTTGTAAAAGAACTGTATCCATAATTTCTCTGTTTTTTTCAAAAGTTGCTTTTGCTTCCTCAAAGTTTTGTTGTGCTATTTGAGTCTCTATTTTTTTTATAATTTTTTCTGTTTCTGCTTTCTTTTCTGTAGCTCCAAGTTTTTCATAACTTTTTGAGATATCTTTTGCTTTAGATAATCTTTCATTAAGATCTTCTATTTCATCTAATGTACTTGCCATTAAATCTATTCTTCCTATTTCTGCTTCAATTTTTTCTTGTTCTTCAGCAAGTTGTTTATCTTTCTCATATTGTGCTTCCAAAAAGTTTAAAGCATCTAAAGCCTTAGTATATTTGTAAAATTTGTCCTCATTTCTATTGATATAATACCGTTTTAATGTTTCTAACGATTTCCTATATTCTTCAAGTATATATGGTTTTTTTGATTCATTAGTATAATTTTGTTTATATTGTTCTTCTAATTTTGGTATTTCAGTTTCAAGTATTTCCATTTCCCATTGTTTTATAGTTTCACTGCTATCGGTACCAGCTAGTTTATCTAAATTTTTTAATGATTCTAAATAATCTTTAACAGCTGATACCCATTCAGCTGTACCTTCAATATATTTATTTATATTTTTAAAACTTTCATTGCTTAAAGTAATCATTTTTTCTATTTCAATCTTTTTTAAATAATCATTATAACTTTCTTCCCATGCTTTTAATAATTGTTCGTAATCAAAAGCTCTTGCTTCATCAGATATTTTTCTGTATAATCCGGAAATGTTTTTATAAAGATCTTTTATTTTTTCTACATTAAATAAAGCATCTGATTTTTTAGGGTCAAAATTTTTTAATAATTTATTTAATTCATCTTCAGCTGTTTTTATTTCTTGTTGTATGATTTGTTGTTCTAAAGCTGTTTTTGCTTTGTTATTTTCTTCAAACTCAGTTACAACTTTTTTATATTCTTCGTTCATCCCACTGTTTAAATAATCTACTACTAATTCCCATAATATGTCTGATCTTTGAGTATAAAGTTTTAAAACTTCTTCCTGCATTAAAGGTTCAGACGAAAATTTAG
>JAKQTP010000080.1 GCA_029563035.1 archaeon
AGATGTTAAATAAGAGTTTGTATCAATAATTAAGGTTCCATCTCCATTTGAAGTTCTTATAAACCCGTTAGATGTTAAATTAGAAATTTTATTAGTGTCAACAGAAGGAGATTTAACATTCCCACTAAACAACGCTCCACCAGCAACATCGAGCTTAGCCTGTGGAGAGCTACTGCCAATGCCGACGTTGCCTCCAACATAGAGATCATTCGAGCCTAAATCAACATTTCCTGTGGCTCCTGTGTATGGGACATAACCATCAAGACTTTGATGCGTTCCTTCAATTATTTTTCCATCAGCATCCGTCCCGAGTATTGTTTTATTTTTAAGAGTGTCGAGCTTAAACGTATCATTAGCAATTATTTGTGGAGTAGCCTGATCTAAATTTAAATAGCTATTTGTATCAACGCTTAATAATCCTGTGCCACCAGAAGTCTTAACAAACCCGTTAGATGTTAAATTAGAAATTTTATTAGTGTCAACAGAAGGAGATTTAACATTTCCTAAAAACACAGAATTTCCATTTGCATAATCCATTGTTAATAAAGTTAACGCCTCGCCATCAATCTTTATGACTTCATTCTCTCCATCAACCCAAAGTTTAGCTTTTTGAAATTCGTTTGATTTAAGAACAATGCTTGGAATGTAATAAGGTGGTGGAATCTGATACCTAATAACAACAATACCTGATCCGCCATCTCGACCTCTATATCCATTTGTATCTTGTCTTCCATTTCCGCCTGTCCCACCCATACCTGTATTAGGCGTTCCTACTGTTCCATCATCAGTTGTCGTATTGCTTCGACCACTATCACCACCTTTTGAATAAATAATAGCTGTTCCTGTTATAGAAGAAGATAACCCACTTCCTCCAGCGGCTCGTGAAGTCCCAGCGTCATTTCTAAACCCATCCTGCCCTTTACTTTGATTTCCACCACCGCCAGCTCCTGTAAATGGCGGATATCCAGCAACACTTGTATTTCCACCTGCATAACCTTGAGAGCCAGAACCTCCGTAAGCCGTTTCATTCATATTGCTACCTGCACCACCACCACATCCACCGTTTTTACCATTCTTAGTTGTAGAAGTGCCGTAGCCTCTCCCACCGCCACCACCACCAACAGCTACTAAATCTCCAAAAGAGGAATTTTCACCATTTCCTCCTTGGTTATAAAGAACATTAACACCGCCAGCTCCGACAACAACTTGATATGTCTGTCCTGGAACTAATGATGAAGCAGTTAATAATCCTCCACCGCCGCCGCCACCACCACCTTTAGCACCCCAACCATATCCACCTGCTCCACCGCCAGCAACAACAAGAATGCTTATATTGTTAACAGGAATAGCTGGAGCTGTAAAACTCGATGTCCCAACATTAGTAAATTGATGAACTCTATAATAAATATCTCCATCTTTTATGTCTGTTACTATATCGCCACCAACACCATAATTAGAAGCATCAAAAACATCATTAACAATAAGTGATGTCTTTGCTTTTATTACACCAAAGACTTCAAGCTTTGTAGAAGGAAATCCTGTTCCTATTCCGACATTTCCTGCATTATAATAAATATCTGTTCCGTTATTTGTCCATTGACTTCCAATGTAAGGAACGCCGTTTACATATAAAGCTGTGCCGTTGATTATCCCATTTACATCTAATTTAAAAGAAGGATTAGATTTACCAATACCAACAGAATCAGAAGTTGCAGTTAGATAAACATTCGATCCTGATTTTGTCCATCCTGTTGCGTTTTGAGCATCTGCATCACTATATCCAGGAAGTCCTGCACATTCAGTTTTTCCATTTACATCAGAACATGTTAATCCTGTTGTGAAGTTTAGATAAGGTCGAGGTCTTAAACTAACACCATTATTTTGAATTATAATTGCTTGTGCAGTTTTTCCGCCAATCGTTGTTTCGCTGTCCGCAAAAGAAACAATAGGCATTATAATTAATAATATTAATAATAAAAATTTACGCATTTCTATTTTTAAGATCCTCTTTTAACTTCCTCAGGGCTTCTTCTGTGTTTTTTTCATCCAGCAATTTAACAAGATTAAGCTCTTTAATTAGAAGTTTATTCTCTTGATTTTTAATAGCCGCAAGACTCGCATCGATTGATTTTTGTCTTGATTCAAATAAAGACTTCTCTTCTTCATATTGTTTAATTTTATCAATCAAAGATTCTTGAATGTTATGAGCTTTTAATATTTCGCTATCCAGAATTTTCTTCTTTTCTTTAATTTCTAATATTTGAGCAGAAATAACATTTTTATCATACTCAATTCTTTTCTTCTCAGACAAAACATCTTCCATCGACTCTTTGACTTCTTCTTCTTTCCTTTTTAAATCAATTAACATAGAGTCTAATTCTTTTTGTTTTTGAATATTAGAATTATAAGTTTCATTTGCGGCGTTTTGAATAAAATTAACAGACTCGATTTTCTTTTTTAGATCAGCAGACTCTATTAATAGCTTCTGCTCTCTTGATTTAATATCTTTTAGAAAATCTGAATTCTTTTTGACTAAAATTTCCTGTTCAGCTTTATTTCTTTCTATATCTGCAATAATTATTGATTGCTCACTTTTTATCTTATTTAGTATTGATGTCTCATTAGCAATATCTTCTTTTATCTTCGATAAAATATTCTGAGACGATTCTTTTTTATCTGTCAAATAATCAATAGACACATTCAAAGACTTTATAATTTCATTCTTCTCATTAATTTGAGAAGAAAAAGATAAATCCATTTGACGTTTGCTTTGTAATGTAGATTCTAATGAAGATATTCTTTGTTTTAATGAAATTATTTTATTTTCTAATTCTTTTTTATCTTCCATATTACATCTCCGATGTTTTAACTGTTACATAAACTGTTCCTGTAAAATTTGCATTTGTGCATTGAACTTTTAGTTTATCTGAACTTTGAAGGTTCTCCTCTCCTTGAGGCTTATATCTTGCTGATGATTCTGCAACTAAAACAACATCCCATATTAAAGTATCAAATGCAGATCCAACTCCCATATCTATTGTCGCAGAGACCTGTTCAGATATTGGAATAGATGAAGCGACATTAATGCTTTCTATTTTAACTTTTCTTCCGAAGTTAAAAGTATGATTAAGCGGAGCAAGAGATAAATCTTGGCTTATTGTTAAATCTGATCTTAAAAAATGGGCAGTTTTCATTTTTTAGGCCTCCTAAAATTATTGAGCGAATATTAAATCTACTGTCGCAATTCCATTTCCTGCATTTCCTTGAATTAAAAATCTTCCATAAGTCAAATTAACAGACTCTATTGTCGCTAAAGAATATGTGTCTGATGTCGCAGATGTAGAAATAACATCTGTAACAATATAAGATGTATCGATTGATCCCTCAATTTTAGGAGGCCTATAAGACTCTTGAAAAGAAATCTTAACATCTGGAGTTGTCCCAGTGACTTTATAAATAAGACCTATTTTATTAGATGATGCGGTTTTGAATGATTTTGAATATATTGTTCCTGTGCTAGTTACAACAATTGATGTATTATTGCTTGATTTTGCACTGTTTGATACTCTAAATTGTGCGTTAGCATTAACGCATAATATGAAGCTAAACGCTATCGTTAAAATTAAGTGAATAAACTTGATTCTTTTCATTTTCTCCTCCGTGTATTAAAGCTATTATTATTGTTGTTATATATTGATAAACGCCCAATTGCCAAATAAATGTTCCAAAAGCACATAAGCATAGAACAACCATAGAAGTCGAAGTCCTAATATCAGAACTCATTTTGAATGAATTGAATAATGACATTATAAGCAAAATTAATCCAAACAATCCACAAGCATAAAAAAAGTCTAAATATTCATTATGAGCCTGATTAAATTTTGTCTTAATATCGTCATTCTTTGCAGAAAATATTACAGCATAAGAACCTAAACCAACGCCTGTGAAAGAATATCTTTTAAGGTTATCTTCTTTAAAAGGATTTGTTGAGACATCTATAATTGTCCTTTTCCAAACTTCTTTTCTTCCGCTCATCCATTTACCATCTTTAATAACAAAAATAGCTGTTGATATTAATATGAATATAAATAATATTCTTAAGATATTGAACGATTTACTTAGTCTTACATGATCAAGAAAGATGAAAATATAACCGCATATCATTGATCCTATTCCGACCATACTCTTTGTTAAAATGCAAGATATGGCACATATAATAGATATATATTTCTTATCAACAATCCATGCCAAACAAGCAGACAATGCTAAATAAGGTGCTAATAAAGTCGGTTGACCTAAATTTCCGACTATATAAAAAGATGGAACGGTTTTTATTATAGGATTTTCTGATTGTAAATAAAACTGATCAACGCCGAAAGATTGAATAATTGCATATATGGAAAGAATTAACCCACATTTAATAATAATATTAAAAATTTCATCTATATATTTATAATATTGGCTCGCTGTTATAAACAATAGAAACGCAGATAAGACCTCAACCATCGGTTTCCATTTCCAGAAGCTCGTATAATCAACGTCGTTTAGTTGAAATGGCATCTTCCACCATAAATGAGAAACATAAAATATGAAAAACACCATTATCGGAATTAATTTAGATCTTTTACTTAAACGGATATTCTTTCCTTCAATCAAATGTAAACAAAAACAGCCGACAGAGAAAAGCATTAATAAAAAAGCTTTTGCTTCCCTCGTATCGGCTGTTATACATTGCGAGAAAGGTAGTAATTTAATAATTATCTCATAAAACGGAATAACAACCAATCCTATAAAAATCAAGTTTAATGTCATTATAACCCTTTTAAATAAAATAATTAATTATTATCTACCCAAGTCCCAACACGATCTACACAATACCAAAATGAACCATCAGAAACTAAAGTCACAGAATCTCCTGTTGAACCAGCTGATATTAAGCTATCTCCTGTGGCAAATGTGTCTGCTCCATAAACACATCCCATTAGAGTATCTGACGATTGAGGATCAATGATTATTTTTTTAGATGACCCACTTGATGCAAGAACGAATTTATATATAAGACCATTTGCGGCTTTCGGTAAAGTCACAGTTGTGTTTGCTGTTGGCTTATATATAAAAGTTTTTCCTGTTTCAGCGGCTGTAATCGTGTCCAGTGTTGCCGTAACAACTTCATTTAGTTGTTTATATATAACCTGCCCAGAACTGTTAATCCTAAAACTATTTGTAGAAAACTCGTCTCCATCTGCGGCATAAACATTCACAGATAAAGCTAACACAAACAGCATTAGAATAATAATTCTTAAATTTTTTATTCTAAACATTCTCTCCTCCGTTTGATAAGATGGGGGACGATTAAATCCCCCATCATTGTTAGCTATTAAAGACCTGTTGAACCAAAAGCGGCACGCCAGTTATCATATCCACAGACATATCTCATCTCGCCTAAGAAATTATAAGCTCTGATTGAGTAATCAATCCATGCATAATAAGCTGGTTTCTTTCTCCAAACCATTTTGAAATATCCTAACCAAGGAAACACAATATACCAAGCTGTGTTGCTTCCGCCTAAAGCGGCACCAAGGTAAACATCTTCAACAGGTTTATAATTCCACATACCTTTACGAACTGCAAACTGATTAACATCTCTGTTAGTCGTTCCAGGTCGTTCAACAGCTCTTTCACTCAAAACTCTTTGAACTTGACCTCGTAATGCAGGTGGGTAAAGTAAAAGAGGATCTTGAGTAATAGGTATTGGAATGCCTTTCATATCAAACATATTAGCTGAGATTTGGGTCTCTGCTAATTCTAAATTGTCATGGCTGAAAGCTCCAGACAATAAGTTTGAAAATAAAGTTCCGCTTTCTTCACGATTTTTAGGATGGCTCGCAGAAAATAAATAAACACCATCAGGACCTGCGACGCTGAAACCATTAATCAAAACTCCAGATAAATCTTTTTTGACTTTAGCATCAGCACCGATACCCATATTCTTTGCATCGCTCTCTTTGCGAATTAAAGCATACTCATCATCTTCAACAGCCTGAAAGGATACTTGGAACCCTTTAGTCATATCTCCGACTGTATATGTTTTTGGGTATCCTAAAACAGGATCTTCAAAATTAGCCGCAGATAATTCATCGACTGTTTCCCATTCTCCAAAACCAGAAATATCATCAACGATGAAATTCTTTTGTTTTGTCGTTATTTCATTAAATGCTTCAATACAGCCGCCTTTATACTGTTCAAAAGTTGATAACATAAAACTATCATAAATTGACGTGTATAATTCGGCTACGTTTGCTCTTACTGTAGACATATTAATCTCCTTTCTTCAGTGTAAATTAAGCTCCGATACGGACGAAACGACCTTTGACATATCCACCAGCATTTACAGCAACAGCTTCTGCGGATATATCTATTTCGTCAATACGGAAACCCCACTGAACGCAAGTTGTATCCGTAACGTCAATATCATAGTTATGCTCTAAATCGACTATCTCACCAACGTCGGTTTGTGCGGCTTTAGTTGAAGAACCATTTGGAACCCAGAATGTATATTGATCATTCGGTGGGATAACAGGAACTTCAATTGCTCCTGCGGCACCTGAGTTATTATTAGCGTCTGCGGCGGCAATTCCTAAGAAAGTAGCCGCAAAAGCTGTCCCATTTACTGCATACCCATTACCATCATCAAACACTGCAGATCCTTTAGCAATGCTTGTCGTCCCAGCAACAGGCACATAAATTAAACCTTGATTTGTGATTAAATTATCAAGGGTAAATCCTGCTTTATAATATCGACCCATATTATCCTCCATACTGTGAGAGAGGAAGCTTTATTTTAGAAGGAATATCTTCAGGTCGAGTATTCTTATGACTCCATCCGCAATATCTGCAAGGAACAGGAGGCATTTCGCCTTTTAAGTATGTCTGCTCTGTCTTACAGCTTCCACAGATATAATATAATTCGACTCTGTCTTGTTTGCGGTCTGTCATCTTTAACTCATTTTGCCAATAGAACCAACTCTCATTTCAGGATTTTTAGCTCTTAACCTATGTCGCTCTAAAACCTTATTGAAATCAAGTTTAGATCCTCTGGCATTTGCCTTTTCGACTTCCACCTTCAAAGCCTCTTCTTCAGCTGTTAATTTTAAACCATCATTATTTTCATTTCTGTTCATATTAGACCTCACTCCTTCATCAACAGAAGCCTGTCTCTTTTTCTCTGCATCCAGAGCCTCTTGAACGGCTTTCTGAACTTCTTCTTCCGTATAAAACGGTTTGTTTTTATTATCTGATTTCTGATCTTTAGGTTTAAGCCTCTTTTCGAGTTCTGATATAACAAAATCGCCAAAATCAATTCTCTCCAATAAATTAGGATTCTCATTGACTAAATCATTAACGATTTTATATTCTTCGAACTCACTTTCGAGCTTTTTGACGATCTCTTTTTCAGATAATCCTTGTCCTTTCAATTCCATAATCCTTGCATCTGGCCTGGAATTGGGATATTTTGAAATTAACCGAGATACAGATTGAGCTTGTTTCTGCAAGAACTCCTCTGCAACAGAAGATTCTTTAATCTTTTTGAGATTTTCGTTTCTTTCAAAATCTCTCCTCTTATCTTGACGAATCATCCATCTTTGAGCTTCAACAGGATCTTCGGCAAACCATATCTCAAGTTCATCCTTAGACATCTCTCGTCTTTGCTCTCGTGGCTTTTTGACATCTTCTTCAAGATATTTAGCGATTCTCTCTTCTTCTTGCTTATCTAAGATTAAATTAATGTCATCTTTAGGTTCATATATAGACTTAATTTTATTCTCGAGTTCTGCAATTTTTCTTTCTTTATCCTCAATCGCCTTTTTGAGATTGAATTCAAGCTCTTTATTCTTTCCTGTGAGCTTATCAATTCTCTTTAAAGCATCTTTCAACCCTTTTAGGATTTTTTGATTGTCTGGAAGAGATTCTTCTTTTTTCAGAATTTCTTCTTTTTTCTTTTTTTCATCTTCGGTTAACAAGTTTTCTTCTTTCTCAAGCAATGCTTCTTCTTCTTGCTGTTTCTTGAGTTCTTCCTGCTTTAAAATTGCTTCTTGTTCTGCCTTCTTTTTAGCTTCTTCAGCTAAAGATTTCTTCTGCTCTTCTGTGAGCTTTGACTCTGCTTCAGCTTTCTTTGCGGCTTCCTGCTGAGCTATAAATTCCTCAGCAACCTTTACCGCTCTATCTGAAGGGTCTATATTATTAATGGTTTCCATTTATTCTCCTTATCGATTAAACGGTTTCCTCTGAGTTAGTCTTAGATTTCTTCTTTGACTTCTTGATAAAAGGATTATTATCAACCTCTTCTTCTTTTGGAGATGATGACTGATCACTTGGAGTAATATCATCCGCTTGAACAGTTTTTAAATCATCTTCTTGATTTAGGAGCTCCTCTTCTAATTGCTTAGCTTTAGCTCGAGCATTTAATATCTTCTGCTCATCTGCAATTGCTTCAGCTTTCGTCATAAATAAACGATTCCGATTCTGCGGCATTGGAATTAAAATCGGAGATGAAGCTAACTTCTTTTGTTTGAAATCACTCGTTATTCCCATTTTTTATTTCCTCCTTTAACATTTGCATCCGTTGTCTTATCGCAGACAACACCCCTATTAGAGCGTCGTGCTTGGCTAATGCAACCTTACTTTCATCGCATTTGCTGTCACGAATTAATCTCAATGCTTCAACTTTAAAATTCTCAGCTTTTTCATTTATAAAATTAACCAGCAAAGAAAAATCGCTGTTATCAAACAGCCTCAGCCATTGCTCCAGCTCCAACCTTGCCAGCATTGAGTCTTGAGTTGACATCTAATTCTCCATTTCCTTGAGGTTGATCTTTTCCAGGAACATTAATTTCATCTGGATTTTTAACGCCTCTTGCTAAAACATTAGGACCTTCCATAATCATTCTTTGAGCTAATTGATTAGCCATCATATCTTGATAAGCTCTTTTTACCTGATCAATCATTGCAATAGATAAATCAAACATATATTTATCTAAATTAGGTCTAACCTCTTCTGACAATTCATAATACTTCTCAGATTTTAATTGATCTAATCCTGCAACTAAACTAATAGCATCATCTGTTGGCTTGACCTCTGGGATTTCTCCTTGAGCTATTTGTTGCCACTTAGCCTTAACATCTTCACGCTGTCCATTCATAGCAGGCGGCTGTGGAGGCATTATATTGTCTATTCCAGGAACTCCTATTGTTTTAGCCGCATTCTTGACCAACTGCCAATTGCCTCTTGGATTTATTTGCGGATTAAACCAAACAGTATTCTGAAGAACTTCTAATCCCCATATAGCGATCTGTCTTTCAAGAGTTTTTGAACCAGAAATAATATCTGGAGTCATTCGAACATCATATCCGCCTCTTATTGATTCAAGCGTGAATTGTTCAAATAACCTCTTTCCATTATCTCCTAAAATCCTCTCTCCTAAATCTGGCGGAGCCCAATCCTGATAAAACTCAAGCAACATTATTATTGCAGAACATATATCTTCAATTATTCTTGAAACCCAAAGACTAAACCTCGTTTCGCTCTTCTGATTAATCAAAACATCTCGTGTAGCTGTTCCGCTTGCGTTTGCTTGATTTGTCATAAAATAAGAAGCCACTCCTGTGACTTTCTCTAACATCTCCTGAAGTATCGAGAAATCTATTTGAGCCCACGCCATTGAACGAGATAAATTTGGAAAATAAACCTTTGATGGATCATCAGAAGGATAAATATCTCCAGGCTTAATTTTATATGTCTGCTTCTGATAATTCTCATCTGGCTTCATAAACCCAAACGGAACATTCTGAATGTATTGAAAATCACTCTTTTGATTCCATATATTGTTATATGCATTTGAAATCGGAGCAATTAATCTCGGCAATGACCTGCCTTGAAAGAAACCAGGTCGTCTTATAAGAGCACCACCTCTAAAAGGATATTTTCCGCTTCTTGTTATCTTTCTTAAAGGCTTTATCGATAATAATGTCTCTGTTATCGGTTCAACATGACATCTAAATCTTTCAGTCTTACCACCAATAGTCAATGTCCCATACCACTCAAGAATGTCTAAAGGAACATTGTCAAAATTCAAACTGTTTGAACCAGGAAGAGATAATCCTAAAGCGTTTGACTTCTCTTTCAATATAATATTATCTTTATCATAAATGCATCCTTTTAGATTTTTAAAGAAATCATCGTCAACTCCTTTAAAAATAGACCTTTCGATTAAGACTTTTAATGCATCTGGAGTCTTATGAATAACATGAATTATAAAAGGCTTTTCTTCAAGAGTAGAGCCGAATGTCGGCAAAACAATGTCCTCAAGATTATCTATATTCTCAAGACACGCTCTTTCAAATCTCTTGTGAACTGTCTTTATATCATATCCGAGAAACTTGCCAACCTTTTCACCTGCATTCTGATTTATTTTAGAAATAACCTTAACAATAGAACTATATCTCGGAATTCGAAGATCAACCCATTCATACCAAACTCTCCATGACCCTTTAAATATTGAAACTCCTTGAGTAATGCGATTATGAATAAAGTCGTCTATCTCTGGGAAAATATTACACTCAGAAGGAGACACCATCCATTTTGCAAATTTTGTTATATTATCTCTTCTGTCAAAATCGTTCTCTTCATTCGCAATAAAATGAATTGTGTCTGGATTAAAACAAGTTGATAATAAAGTAGCTTGATATTGATCGCATGTCGCAGATGTTAACCCTAAGTTTCTGTCAGATTGCCAGCTCTCTTTATCTAAATTCTCAATTTGAGATGGCGGAGCTCCTTCATACATGGCAATGTCTAATGCCCTGTCATTTAGCCAAGTCGCCATCTGTGCCCTTCCATCCCTCATATCTTCTAAAATCTTCTTTACAATCGCTTTTTTATCAACTCCAGCAAAAGAGTCACTCTCCATTTGAGGGTCTAATCTTCCATTTTTAATGTCTTTTTCTTCTAAAGGATTCTCTTTTGTCATCTATATGCCTTTTTTAATTTGATCTTGGAATTACTAAATCAGAATTAATGGAAATTTTTTTATTTTCTTCTTGTATCTTAAAATATCTGAACATGTTAGGAATTTCAATCATAGCAATACCCAACGATTGAGGAAGAAATCTTGAATTATCATATTTCCCATAAGTTATAAGTTTTCCGTCTTCAATAAAAACTGCGAAAACAATATTGTCTTTATTTATATGCTTTTCTTGATCGTCTCCCATTTTAGTAAACCTTCCTTTCGTTAGTTTCATACTCTTGTTGAACTATATAACGAGGGTTTGCCATGACTAAATATCTAACACAATCTGGAAAATCTTTATATTTCTCCTTAGGCTTTACTCCATCTCGAATGTCTCCATCAGCAGTTTCTATATCTCTGTAACTATACTTTGAAAGCTGGCTTATTGTATTAATGCAATTATCAGTTATAAATATCTTAGGGCTTACAGTAAATGAACCCTTTTTAGTCTCCCAATGCAAATATTCTTTAACTTGAATATGCCCAGCTTCTAAAGAATCAATCCCATCATCATAAAATAAACCTCTTTTTCTAAGCTGTTCCTTTGGAGTTGTCTTTGACTGTCCTCCTTGCCTCTCTGCCAACTGAATTGTCTTTGTCCCAAAATTAGGATCTAAAATACGCTTAACATATTTATTAGACACAATCTTCAAAATAGGAATTTCTTTATTCTTAATCAAAGAAGCATAATCATCATAAGTTTTGTCATCATATAACATCGAATTGAAATCAATATTCGGATACTCGTCAAATATGCAAACAGAGCCTGTCTTATGAACTGCCGCCCATATCATAGCCCACGGCTTCCTGTCGTGAGGATCTGTAACTTGCCATATCTGACAATTATTCAAATCTAAATCATTTCTTGAAATAACATGAATATCCTTTGAAAACTTTGGATAAATCCTTCCAGCAAGGTTTATCGGCATGCCAAATATGCGACATAACCTCTCTTGAACGTCCATCGTTTTAATTTCGTCTTTTAATCTTTGCTGATTAATATAGATATTCTCTGGAGTCCATAGAAAAAATATCTTTGCACTGCCTTTTTCAGCTATTCTCGGAAGGTCTTTATTAACATCTTTTGCATACTGAACCTTTATCGGAATATAATTTTCAAATACCTCTTCGACAAGATTTGTTATGCCTTTTAATGATGTCATTGTAAGAATTAATCTTCCTGAACGATCAATAAGCCTCATTTTACATTCATCCCATATTTCTTTAGGAGGCTCTTCATCTAACCAAATAATGTCAACATCATCACCTTGGAACGCTTCAAATCCCTGGTCATAAGACTTAAATACCATTAGAGTCCCATTGTCGAATTCTATTTTTCTATTTGAAAAACCGTTTATAGGATTATATCTTGCATAAGTAACTCTGTTTTTCGGAAGAAGCTCCCAAATCTTCCTTTGCTGTATGTTGACACTGTCTGAAAAAGTAAGTCCGCAACACCAAACTCTTAAAGATTTATCTGACTTTATTATCTCAGACAATACATCATAAGCTCCTCCTTCACTCTTTCCGCTTCTATTTCCTCCAAGAGCGACCTTTATTTTAGATGGACAATTAACAAAAAGAGACTGCATAGGCATTAATGAATGCAGAAGTAATGGATTTATCTTCGATCTGACTTTAAGTTCATCAACAATTTCTTTTAATAAAGCGTTCATTCTTTTTTAGCTTCTATTTTTGAACTTGTTAATAATTTAACTTTATTTAAAATTTCTTCATCAGAAATATCAGAAAACTTTTCATTTCCCATTGACATGCGAGCGTCAATTTCTTGTTTTGGTAATCCATCTGTCCTATTCATTATAAGCTCTAAAGCCCTTAAATCTCCTTTAAGACCTTTTGCAATAAGCTGGAGACATAAAATCTCATAAATCGACTTTTTTCCTGTCTTTTGAGATATTGGATCAAAAACATCAATTTCATTCTCAAATATCCGTTTTAATACTGTCGAAAACATCACATAACCCTTTGGTCTTCCTTTCTTACCAGCACCTCTATTTTCTCCAGGCTTTATTCTGTAAGGATTTCCAGTCTTAAATGTCTGAGGTCTTTTTTGTGCTCCATTCCTGAAACCATAAAGTCCACCTGAACTCATAATTTAACCGCCTTCTTTCCCGTGAATTCTTCCCATCTTCTTATGCAAACATCAACGAATAAATTGCTTATCTCTATCGCATAACATTTGCGACGATGCTTTTCACAAACAATAAGAGTCGTTCCTGATCCGCTAAAAGGTTCATAAACAAGATCACCTTCATCTGTATGATTTAATAAGAGTCTCTCAAATAACTCAAGAGGTTTCTGCGTTGGATGGATGTCGTTTTTCATCATCCTGTCTATTTCAAAAACAGAAGATTGATTAGATGGGGTGTTATTTTTAATTGTTTTTTTAGAAAGAATAAATATTGGCTCATGCTGATACTGATATCTTGCTCCCATGTGAAAACAGAAATTTTGCTTTTTCCAGACTAAAAGCTCTAAAAGATTAAATCCTAAAGACTCACTAACAAGAGCAAGATGAATTGTTTGTTTTCCTGCATAAGTCATAATAATGTTATTTGTCGGCATTATAGACATAAATCCATTAAGCAACGAACGAGGATCATCTGGGTCCTGATATGAATCTAATGTTTTATTTGTCTTATTCTTTCGAGATTTATATTTTACGCTATATGGCGGATCTGTAAGACATAATTCTGCATATTCATTTCCAAATAATTTTTTAACACAATTTATATCCGTTGATGAACCGCACATTATTTTGTTATTTCCTAAAAGATAAATATCTCCTTCTTTAACTTTACAATTTCCCTCATCAACATCTGGAACATCATCCTCTGCATCAATCCTAACTTCCGAGAAAGCTTTATCTATTTCATATCCTTCAAATCCACAATCTTTCAACATATCATGATCAAAAGAATTTAATAATTTATATTCCCAATCTCCAAGGTTGCGATTTAATCTGAGATTTAATTCCATCTCTTCTTTTGGAGTAAGTGGTCGATGAGGAACTGAAACAGAAACTTCTTCATCTCCGAGCAATGCGAGAATTTTTAATCTTTGATGTCCTCCAACTAATCTGTTGTTTGAATTCACGACGAGAGGTTCAGCCTGACCAAACCTTTCCAAAGACTTTTTTAATTCGTTAGCTTGTTTTTCACTAATTTTTCTTGGATTATAATCTGCAGGTATTAATTCTGAAATCTTTCTTTTTTCCGTCGTCCAATAAATCTTTCCATTTGAGGAAATGCTTTTTTGTTTTTTCATTTTTCTCTTTTCTGAGGTGGTTTAAAAAAAATATTTGTTTCATTATCCGCACGAATGCTTATGATGAACGCTTTTATAAATGCCACCTCAAAAATCTTTATAGTATATTTTAAATATTCTGTCAAATATTTTTATAAAATAATTGTTACACATAAATGTGACATAGATCATTCGCTTTAAAAATTAAAGCGATGAAAAAAATAAAATAAATTTAATTTACCTTGAATTAATCTTGTTTCAGCTATAACATTAGGTGTAAATAAAACAAAAAACAAAATAAAAAAAAAGGAGACGACGAGATGAAAAGAACACAAGAACAGGTTGAAGAATTAAGAAAAAGATTAACAACAATGTCATCGGACGATTTATTGTTCTTACTAATCGATTTTTATAACAAACAAGATAGAGATTACATTGGAATGGCAGAGTTTGGTAAAAAATTAGCTAAAATAGCGAAAGAGATTAGAAGAAGAACATCAATAACAAAATAGGATTAAAAATCTATAAACATTTAAAATAAAAAAAGGAGACTAAAATGAAAAAAAGAACATTCAAAAAACTCAATTTTATATTACCAAAATCAGTCCAAGAAAGGATCGAAGCAAAGAAGAATGGGACTTTCGAAGAAACAAAGAGACAAACAACATTAAAAGGGAAGTCAAGAAACGATTTAATGTTAGATGCAAAAGAAAAAGGAATTAAAAATTTCAGGATCCTAAACAAAGAAGAATTAACAGCTGTTCTTGATGAGAAAGCATCTCCAGAAACAATAAAAGAAATAACAGCAAAAGCTGTTGAAAGATGGAAAAGTGGATGGGGCTCTAAAGATAAACTTGGAAATATACCAACAGAAACATTAAACAAATCAATCAAAAAAGGACTATAATATGTTTAGATATTCAATTAAAATCCCTTATTGGAAAGAGAAAGGCATCAGCGTGGACTTAGATAAATGCCACGATGATGAATTTGAAGTCGAATGCACACATAAAAACGCAGATGGATCAAGATATTTTGATGGAGTGTATAAAGTAAAGCGTCACATAGTTGAACAGATGAAAGATGTCCGAGCAAAGAATAAAACATTAAAACTAATCACTTTCGATTATCTAAGGACTTTAAAGGAGAAATTATGAAAAATAAAAAGCTTGAAATTAATTATAAGAATGTTTACAGTGATCAAATAAAATTCAATAAAGAACCAGAAAATGATAAATGGAAAAAATCCCACAGAGAAGTTTTTATGGATGTTGAAAAAGATTCAATTTAAACCAAACAAAAAAGGAGACGACAATGAAAAACAGATTAGAGTTATTAGACCAAATCAAATCAATCAAAAATCTAAAGATTGAACCTATTAAATGGAAAGGTCAAGAAACAGGAAAAAATATTGTCCATGATGATGAAAGATTTTATTCAGTGGTTGGAGACCAATATGTGCCAATTCCTTATGGAGACCTTCTTGCAAAAGTTATGGAGTATCTTCCAGATGGCATACCAACATCAGCTGTTACTAATAAAGGAATGACTCGAACAATGATTTCAATTGAAATCCCAAACAAAGACTATGATGTCGGAGGAGACAAAATTAAGACTTATGTAAATCTTCTTAATTCATTGGATGGATCTGCTCCAATAGGTCTTCTTGTCTCACCTGTAAGGGTGGCGTGTCAAAATCAATTTGTTCTTTGTAAGAAAAGTGCATTTATTCATTTGAACTATAAACACATACAATCAAGAATCGAGATATTTAATAAAGATGTAAAGATTCTTGAAAAAGTCGATGAACTTGTCAAACATCAAGTAATCTTAGCACAGGCTCTAAACGGTCGAAAAATAACAACACAAAAAGGACTGGACATCATAAATGATCTCCATAAAGAATTAATTATTCCTAAGAAAATTATGGAATCAGCAACATCGCTTTGGGAGTCTCCAATCAGAAAGAACGATGAAGAAAGAAGCTTGTGGAGACTTTTTAATTCAATAACAGATCCTCTCAATCGGTTAATAGATGAAAAAGAAAATATCCTATACACAGAAAAAATCCAGAATATAGGACATGAATTTGCATCAATGCTAAACTAAACAAAACATGTGGTGGGGGAGTAAAATCTCCCCCTTCCACTTCCACAAACTAATCATAATGGAGATAATATGGAAGAAAAAGATAAACAGTTTTATTGGCTTAGGCTAAAAAAGGATTTTTTCAAAAAACATGACATAAAAATTATTGAAGGAATGCCAAATGGGAAAGATTATATTTTATTTTATCTTAAACTTTTATGCGAATCAGTAGATCATGAAGGTAATTTAAGATTTAATGAAGAGATACCATACAATGAAGAGATGATATCAATAATAACTAATACTAATATTGATATTGTAAGAAGTGCCATAAAAATACTAACATCTCTAAAGATGATGGATATTCTTGATGATGGCACTTATTATATGAATAAAATTGAAAAAATGATTGGACATGAGACATATTGGGCAGAAAGAAAAAGGAAGCAAAGATTGGACAATGTCCAACAATTGTCCAACTTGTCCAAGCAAGAGTTAGAGATAGAGTTAGAGATAGATAAAGATAAAGAGTTAAATAATAAGATAAAGCGTTTTGTAAAACCAGATATTAAAGATGTTATTGATTATTGTAATGAACGAAATAATTGTGTAGATCCTCAAAAATGGTTCAACTTCTATGAATCTAAAGGTTGGATGATAGGCAAGAATAAGATGAAAGATTGGAAGGCGGCTGTTAGGACATGGGAAAAGGGAATAATTAAAAAACCAACAAATTCAGAAGCTATTGAATATTTTTATAAGAAATATGAAGAAAAAACAGGATCTAAATATGTTTTAGGAGAAAAAGATGTTGATTCTATTAATGAAATTCTAAGTTTTTTAACACTAGAACAATTCAAATATAAAGTAAATGCTTTTTTTTCAATAGAAAGTGAGTTCGTAAGAAAAGCTGGATGGACTATTGGAGTCTTTAAATCACAAATTAATAAGATAAAAGGAGACAAATATGAAGAAGGCATCGAAAGATTCATCAAGAATGATTGAAATAATAAAACTTCCAATAGAAAAAAGGAAACTAATGGTTGCTATATGGACAGCAGAAATGATTGATCAATATAAACCATTAAAATTTCCTAAAATGCCAAAACAGATGATTGATTATTATAATGCAGACAGAATAAGAAGATCAAAAATATCAGATGAGTTTTGGAAACAACCAGAAATAAAAATGTATATAAAATTAAAAAATAAAGTTTATGTTCATAACATGTCTTGCTTGCATCATTTAAATGATTGTTTATCAATATTAAACGATGAGAACCACATTGATTTAAATGTAATTAAAGACGCTCTAAGTCTTTTTGATGAAACAAAAAATTATCATAATAATAGAATAAAAGAGATTTTAGAGGATGAAAATCAAATAGAGCCAGAATTTGTTAATAGCGAACCTGAACCAATATCAGTCGATGATATAGAATGGGATGATGATGAACCAAAAAAAGAAAAAAGAAGAGCAGATTTGGAAGATTAATCCGATTTTAATATTTGGAAAGGAGGGATGGGATGAATTAAAAAAAGTCTTAAAAATGTTTAATGGCAAAGTGACAAAGATATACAATTAAAGCTTGATTTTTAAATTGCATTATGTTATAATTCCAAAAAATGACGACGGAGGAAAAAATGAATAATAAAAATAACGACGACGATTTAACTCCTAACGAAGAAATTATGGAAAGTGCATTAATAGTTTTCTCTTGTATTTGTATCTGCATTTTAATTTTAATCGGTTCACTAATAATAGGGAGGGTGTAAAATGGAAAAAAACATTACTGTAAAAGAAGAAACATCTCCATCAGAGATGATAAAGACCGCAGTATCAAATGGTGCTGATTTAGAGAAGATTGAGAAGCTGTTAATATTACAAGAACGATGGGAAGCAAATGAAGCGAAGAAAGCTTACCATAGAGCTATGGCTGATTTTAAAGTAAATCCACCTAAAATAAACAAAGATAAAAAGGTGTCGTTTCACACTGAAAAAGGAACAACATCTTATAATCACGCAACTCTTGCGAATGTCACTCAAAAAATTAATTCAGAATTAAGTAAATATGGTCTTTCAGCTTCTTGGAAAACAAACCAATCAAACGAATCAATAACTGTAACTTGTAAGATAACACATGTCTTGGGTCACAGTGAAGAAACATCTTTGACGGCTGGAAGAGATAAATCTGGGTCAAAAAATGACATACAAGCACTAGGAAGCACAATTACATATCTTGAGAGATATACTCTTCTCGCAATGGTCGGTCTTGCAACATACGATCAAGATGATGATGGAGCCATGACATCTAAAAAACCAGCGGTTAAAGCAACAGAATCAAAATCTGAGAACGATTTAAGTAAATATAAAGAATGTGAATGTGGAGCTGTTGTGATTGATAAAGTCGCAGATTTTAGCGAGAAAAAATATGGTAAAATACTTTGTTATTCATGCCAAAAGAAGGTGAAAAAATGAGCGAATTAATATTTGACGAAATAAATCATCAATATTTTATAAAAAATGGGGATGATTTAAAAATTGTTCCTTCAGTAACTCAAATATTAGATCATTTCAAAATGATGGATTTTTCAAATGTAAATGAAGAAATCCTAAAAAATGCGTCTGATTTTGGGAAACAAGTCCATAAAGCATGTCAATTAGACGATTTAAATGATCTTAAAAATGTTGATGAAAGAATAGAGCCTTATTTAAATCAATATCGATTATTTAAAGAAGCAGTATGCCCAAAATGGGAGATCATAGAACAGAATTTATATTTCAAATCATATAATATCTGTGGAACTCCAGACAGGGCAGGGATTATTAAAAATAAATTTTGCGTCTTAGATATAAAAACAGGAGTTAAAAAGCCTGCAGACGCATTACAGTTAGCTGGATATAAATGTTTAATTGAGGAAAATTATAAGAATCATATAAAAGATAATGCTCAAAGATATACATTGCATCTATTTCCTAATAAATTTGAATTAGTTAAACATGAAAATATATCAGACAAAAGAATATTTTTATATCTTGCAGATGTTTATGATTGGAAAGTAAGAAATAAACTAATAAAATAATTTTATACAATGTTTAAAAAGGAGACAAAAAAATGGCGACGAAAAATGAAATAGTAAAATTAGAAAAAGAAACAAATGAAGTGCTGGATAAAGCTAAAAGCCTTGTTATTAAAACACAGGATCAATACCTTTTTTGTGCAGAGTTCTTAAAAAGGGTAAAACAAATAAAAAAACAAATTGATGAAGCTTATGATGAGGGAATAGAGAATGCTCATAAAACTTGGAAAGGATTATTATCAAAGAAAAAAGAATATTATGATCCGCTTGAACAGGCTGAAAAGATAATAAAACAAAAATCGATTGATTATATTATAGAGCAAGAGGCAATTCAGAAAGAACTCCAAAGGAAAGCAGAAGAAGAAGCTCGAAAAGCTGAAGAAAAAAGAAAATCAGATCTTGAGGCTCAAGCAAAAAAATGGGAAGAAAAAGGGAACATTGAAAAAGCCAAAGAGAAAAGGCAAATGATGGAAGATGTTTTTGTTCCAATAAAGAATGTTGATACGATTGAAATTTCTAAAGACCAGATAAAACGAAGTTTATGGAAAGCCAGAATAAAAGAATTAGATTTAATCCCAAGAAAATATTTAATTGAAAATAAAAAACAGCATGATGAATTGATGTCTGTTCTTAATAGAATAGCATCATCCACAAAAGGATTAATCGAGATCCCTGGCGTTGAATTTTATGAAGAAAAAATACTAGCTGTTAAAATCTAATTATAAAGATTAAGTAATTTATATTAGTCGGGGTGCCTCTATAGTCGCCAAGCGTCTATAAGCACACTTCTCGGCAGTCGGCGTGGGACAAATCGTAAACATCTATTGATACTGTCATGACGGGTAGATAGAAAAGAACGGACAAAGACCACGCCTAAAAAGGAGGCTGTTAAAGATAAATATAATTGTAATATGTCTACAGGTAAAATTCAGGGGTATGGAGAAGTGATTATATAAATAAAAAAGCCCTGGGTTTCCTCAGGGCTCCGATCGCTTAGGCGATCCACCTCCAATTGCTTGGATTAATTAAAGTATAAAAGGTGTTTTAAAGAAAATCAAGCGGTATTTTGTAAAAGGTCGTTAGAATAAAAAGTTTTCAGAATACGTGTTGTTAATTGTCAGATTATCGTCAGATGAAATTGAATAATCATCAGATTTGACATATGATGGAAAGACAAAAAATAAGTGTTTAGGCGTTTGAATTTTAATGATTAAAGGAGTGATGAATGGCACAAAATAATGAACTAGAAAAAACTTTATGGGCGGCGGCTGACAAGCTCCGCAATAATATGGA
>JAKQTP010000067.1 GCA_029563035.1 archaeon
AGGCGGTCTTTATTTTGATTATTACAAACAAAAAACAGGGGAATTAGATGAATACTTTAAGGAAATTAAAGAGTTTAGGGGATTAACCTATATAGATGAAATTGAAGCCAAAAAGTTAGTTTATTTGCAAATATTAAAAGGGGATTCAGTTGACAATATTAAAGGGTTAAAGAATATTGGTGATGTAAAATCAAAAAAAATACTACAAGATGCCAAAAATGAATTTGGATTTATTAAAAGGACTTACGGTAAGTATAAGGAATTTTACGGAAGTGAAGCGAAAAAAGAATATCGAAAAACAGAATTTTTGATAAGGCTCGGAAAAAGAAAATTAAACGAATAATTAACGGTGGCACTTGTTGGGAATGTTGGCACTATGCATGGTGAACCGACTTTGCTAAAAATATAGATTAGACCACAAGTGCCACTTAAATAAATAAGTATGAAAATCGAAAAGCTAAAAAACAGATATTACGAGATTTGCAACGAGATAGTTGCAGAATTTTGCAAAAAACAGGAAATGGACTTTGATTCATGGGTTGGTGACAAAGTTGGCGAGATAGCCTTAATAGGCGATTATTACCTAAATTTTAGCGATATACTGCACGATTTAAATACTAATCAGGATAAGTGGTTTATATTTCAATGGTACAATGACAGCGTAGATAATGCAATAAAATACAAATTTCCTATACAGATAAATTATCAATCCTATTGCATGGGGTTGAGATATGAAAAAACACAAATATGATAACAGAAAACGAATACCTAAAAGCAAAAGAAATTATTGAAAAATACGAAAAGCAACAATTAGAAATGAAAGAATTACTTTCCAAAAAAACACTTACAATTAGAATTGGAGGATGTTTGCACGAAAATGGAAGGATTAGTTTAATACCATATCCAAAAGACCATAGGATAAAGATTAGGAAACAAGGAGAAAGATTTCATACAATTACCGACCTTAAAAAGTATTATGGAATTAAGAAAACAACCAAGACTGGTGAAAAAGAATGGGCAATAAGTCCAAAAGGCAAAAGGTATGAGTGGGATGTTTTATATGCTGAAATATCTATTGAATATTTAAATAATTAAAAATAAAAATATGAAAAACATATATATAGTTCCAACGGATAACCCATCAAGGTTACATTTATGGACTGATGAAAACGGCACAAGGCTTGAAACTTGTGAATTAAAATATTCACATTCAAGGAATAAACAAAATTTATATATTACGAATAAAGAAGAAATTAAAGATTGTTTTGCCTTAACCGATTTAGATAAAATTGTCAAAGTTGACAGATACAACGAAGAGTTATGGCATAATCATAATTGCAAAAAAATAATTTTAACAACAGATTTAGATTTAATCAATGATGGAGTTAAAGCTATTGATGATACTTTTATTGAGTGGTTTTTAAAAAACCAAAATTGTGAGTATGTTAAAATATTTAATTCAAAATGGGTTGTAGGTGGAGATATAAAAGATTTTTATAAAATAATAATTCCAAAAGTAGAACCAAAAAAAGAAATTATACAAAACTTATCTAACCCATTATTCCAAAACTTAAAAAACAAAAATATGAAAAAAGAGAAAAAAGTAAATTACAAGGTTTTTAAATGTGGAAAAAAAATAGCCACTACAGCAACTTATGATACAGCTTTATATCTGGCTGAAAAATTTAAATGTACCGTTTTGTCAAAAAAGAACGGTGAAAACCGTTTAATGCAGACCTTTGAAAAACCATACTAAGGTATATTTCCAATATTTTGGATATGACACCAGCGATGTAATTTTATGCGAGGTATGCGGAAAAAAATCTGTGGATATTCACCACCTCAAATTTAAAGGCATGGGAGGTTCTAAGAAATTAGACTATATAGAGAATTTAGTAGCACTTTGTAGGGAATGCCATGAAAAATGCCATGCCAGTAAAGAATATAACGAAATGGCAAAACAAACGCATTTAAAAAATTTATATAAGTGATTTAATTGAAAAAAAGTTTGAAAATAATTTATAAATAGTTGTTTATTTAAAAAATAGTTGTATATTTGTACTATCAATTAACAACTAAAACAAATCAAATGACAACTACAATCAAAACAGGCACACTAATCAGAACCAAAGGTTTTGATATTAGCATCGGGCAAAGAACCGACCAAATTGCTTTAATTAGCCAATCAACCGACCATTTTACGCCTTTTAAATCAATCAGAAAAGGTGGTAGGTTATCCAAAATTAAAAAAATGTTTAGGAGCAAAATTTGCGATTCAACTCATTTTTTCTTTGAGGGAATGAGCGAAGAAGATACAATGAAATTAATCAAAATTTTAAATTAACAATTAAAAAATCAAGACAATGAAAATTAAATTAGAGATTAAAAACAGATTTACAGGTAAAGTTTTGTTTGAGTTTGAAACTGAAAACAATACAATAAAAGAAACCCTAAAACAAGCATTACTTTCGGGTGCTAACCTTAGAAATGCTGACCTTGGAGGTGCTGACCTTGGAGGTGCTGACCTTAGAAATGCTGATGGAGAAAATATAAAAATAGAAAAGATAGTACTATTTGATAATTTATATATATATCAATGTGGGGTAATAGTTTCAAATGATGGAATGATTTATATAAAATTAGGTTGCTTTACAAGATTAGCTTCTGAATGGGAAAACGACTTTTGGAATAACAATAATGAATTTCCAAATGACGATAGTATAAAATCAAAAAATAGAGTATTTGCATATAATGTGTGCAAAATGTGGATAGAAAATAATATTGTTGCAAATTAAATAACACTAAAAACAATCAAAATGAAAAAAATAAACGAACAAAGAGAACTGCTTCAAGATTTGGAGCATTTAATCATTAATATGCATCATGAAATTGATTTATTAAGAAATATCAATTATAGATATTATTTAATGTATGGTGAAAAAATACAAAGTGGCAAAGTGTTTGTGCCTGACAATTTTTCTTTTAATATCTCGTTGGACAAAAATTTAGATGTAGAATGTAAGGTTATTGACCACGAAAAAATCAATATTAGAAATCAATACAAGCAGATACAAGATGATATAAATAAACTTAGATAAAAAAAAGGCGGGTAATCACTCCCGCCTAAATAACAACTAAAAATCAAAACTCAAATGCAAATATAATAAATAAAATCAAATAAACAATAAAAAATGAAAAAAATAA
>JAKQTP010000006.1 GCA_029563035.1 archaeon
TTTCAGGCGGGAATAGGCATTACAGCTTTATTTGGTAGCGAAAATGAGGATTTACAAAAAACCTTAGTCAAACTTAATGCAGTAATGGCAATAACAAGCGGTGCGCAACAATTTTTTACCGAAGCATTAAAAAAAGATAGCTTACTTTATCCAATAGTTACAAAGGCGCAAAGATTGTGGACTATTGCGGTTGGTGAAACAGCAGGCGTTATGAAAGTACTTAGAACAGCTTTAGCGAGTATTGGAATAGGTTTAATTATTGCAGGGTTAGCCTTATTAATTCAAAACTTTGACAAAGTTAAAAAGGCGATATTATCAGTATTTCCAGAACTTGATGGATTAGGAGCGAAAATAAAAACATTTGTTAATGAGGGTCTTTTATCAATAGTTAATGGATTTATCGAAACGTATAATAAGTCTTTATTTTTGCGAAACAGTTTAGAGGGTATTGCAGATTTATTTATATCAATAAAAGACATAGGAGTATTAGCATTTAAAAATATAGGAGATGCAATAGGTACTGTTTTTAAGGCTATTAAGGCAGGGTTAAGTGGGGAAAACCCATTTACTGTTTTAAAACAAGGGTTTGATGATATTTTTAATAATTTTAAAGAAACAGGAAAAAAAATAGTAAAAAACTTTACTGAAAAAGATTTACCAAATCAATTAGAAAAGGTAAAATCAATAGATGTAGGTAAGCTATTTAGTGGAGGTAGTAAGGCAGGGGAAAAAATAGGAAAAGGAATAAAAAGTGGAATTGACAAAGAGGTAGTAGGCGCATTTGATGCATTAAACGCAAAAATACAAAAAGCCAAAACGTTATTAGAAGACCTAAAAACCGAACAAGTAGAAAACGGAAAAGACAATACCATACAAATTAAATCTTTAATTGTTGAATTGGAACATTATGAAGACGTTTTAAAACGAATCCAAAATTTAGAAATATCACTTGGGGTTAAGCCATTTATTCCACAAATTGAACAAGATATTGAGAAAGCAGGAGGCATACAAGCG
>JAKQTP010000016.1 GCA_029563035.1 archaeon
ACCCTGTTCGAAATATTTGAAGAAATTCATATATTTGTAAATGTCTTCTTCTTTTAATGATTTATCTTTCATTCTAAGAATTAACCATCGGGCATATCCCTTTCCGAACATTTTTCCAATTTTTTCAAGGTATTCTTCACTGGTTGGTTGTAATTGAAGTTCTTCAGCTTCTTGAATTATGTTTTTTAATTCCTTTAAGTACTGCTCACTAAGCATCGTAAAAACTGTGTCAATTAGTTTCATAATTTTTTTGTTTAAACTTTATAACAATAAATATATTAAAATCAAAAGATAAACCAATTAATTTTATTACAACACAAATATAAACAGATTATTTTAATTTCCAATTTTTTTATTCGATATTTTTTGAACACATATTGTGATTAATTGTGTTTGTAGAACTTTTTTGTATGTTTTTATAAAAAAAGTTGTCAAAGTATGATACCTTTCGTATCATTAACATAGTTAAAATTATGAAATAAGGAATTAACAATCCTTCAATATATTCATTGAGAATGATTGTTAATTCCAACCTCTTTTTTTTGTACAGAACATCAAACTACATTTTTGATAAATTTCATTACTTTTGATCTTCTTCGTTAGTTTGTCCCGGATTATGTGGTTCTGGCTGTTGCGGAGTATCAACAACAATTACTTTCTTTGTTGTTTGCTCTTGTTCTGTTGGTTGCCAAGCAGGTCTCAATAAATTTCTTTTTTCAAAATTTTCATTTTCCATAATATTAACTTTTAATTTATTTATTTTTCATGTGTGCTGTACATTTTTCTACCCACCCATTTCTTGTTGCTGCATTATATGCTGCTCGTTCACCCATTCTCCAATTATATAATAACGAATATTTTAATGCAGAATTTAAACATTTTTCGTATGTCCATTTTGGCTCTTTAATTGTGGTCATGTGTTTAATACACTCATCATACCACCCATTTTTTCTAGAAATATTATAACTATATTGATTATCTTTTCTCCACTCTGTCGGTGTTTTATATTTTTTTACAAATTCGATAATTGTTTCTTTAGTCCAACTATTTGATTCTCGTTTTAATTTTGTCATATGTTTAATACATTCACCATACCAATCATTTGACTTTGCTGCTTGTAATGCTGCATTATCATTTTTCTTCCATTCTTTTATAGTATTATATTTTAATGCCGATTCCAAGCATTTGTCTTTTGTCCAATATCCACGAGGGACTTGTACTTTAAGTTTATTCATATGTTTTGTACAATCAGCAATATAATTATATTTTTTTGCTGTTGTGTATGCTGACGAATCTTTTTCGGACCATTCTTTTATTGTGTTGTATTTTAACGCCGACTCCAAACATTTGTCTTTTGTCCAATATCCGTTTGGTTTTCTTCCTTGTTGCATGTGTTTTGTACAATCATCTATCCAACCATTGTTTTTAGCAATAACATATGCTGAACCATTATTATTGCGCCAATCAGTTTTTGTGGAATATTTCAAAGCATTTTCAATACATTTATCTTTTGTCCAAAAATTACAAGATTTATGTTTGTTGCTCATATGACCAGTACATTCTTCCCACCAACCATTTTTCCGTGCCGCATTATAAGCACTACTTTCATTTTTAAACCAATCAATTGTTGAAATAAATTGTAACGCACTCTTCAAACATCTTTCTTTGTTATTCCAATATCCATTTGGTTTAAAATTCAAAAATTCACCACGAACATCCCTTATTGTTGTATATGCATATATATGAAGTAAGGCATCTTTCTTATGATAAAGGTCTTTGAAAAATTCAAAGACTGGCAATCCTTCGAAATCTATCGGTTTTAATGTTTTCGGTTTTGGCTTACTACCACTATTATTACTTGGTTCATGGTGTTCATGCTTTGTCTTTATAACGGGGATTATCATATCCGAAAAATTCTTACCATTGAATTTGGTAAAAAAACTTTCATCAGCAAGTGATAGAACTGCTGTCATGATGTATTTGTAATAATCACTATGAATATTTGGTGCAATTTTGAAAAACAATTTCTTATGACCATCGGGATGTTTACGGATAACACGACACAATAACTGATAAATCCTGTCAATATTTTGTGATGTCGTCATATCAACAACATTTACAAGTTCAGGATAGTTAAATCCCAATATACCACGCCCAACTACAATTAATATAAGACAATCTGGTTCGTTTTTAAATCTCTCAATCTCTTTACTATCGTAATCGATGTCTGAGATACTGAGAGCAGAAACCACGCCAATTTTATCAAAATATGATTTTACTTGAATCGCCTGATGTTGACTCTTGCAAGCAATCATTGTTTTCTGTAATTTCTTTAAGGTTGGTAACCATTCAGGTAGCAAATTCTGATATGGATTATCTTTAATACTTTTGAGTCTGTCAACAATTTTACCAATAAGGTCATCAAGTGTTTTCTTGGTTTCCGATTCCTTTATATGCACCGAAGATTTAAGTTCATCGGTGTTCGGATTGAAATCATACATCGGGTCAAAGGAATAGGAACTGGTTGCGATCTCAACAAACAAGTCCGTTATCATTCCTTCGTCAAAAATAGTGTTGAGCGTAACAGGAATGATTTTAAAACCTTTTCTGATGAATGGTGATGGTGTGCCTGTAAGTAGTAATTGTTTTTTCGGCTTACTTTTCTTGATGATTTCCTTCATCATCTTCTCCGCAAAATAAAATTGATGTGCTTCATCTACAACAAGTAAGTCGATTTTATTTAAATCATTTCCAACAAGAGTCTGTGGTAAACAAACATTAACATCTATGAAGTTATCGTACTCAACGAATTTTTCAACAAGATTAAAACTGAAATCTGGTTTGATTTCTTCCAAAACATCGTGAAATTGTGTACGAAGAATAGTTGTACCATGAGCCAAAACTAATACTTTATGATTTGGATTCTGTTTAAGATATTCTTCGATAACATAAATCGTCATCAGAGTTTTTCCTGCACTTGGAGCTGCGGCAAGAACCGTTATCTCACGCAAATTTATACTTTCCAGGACTTTTGTTATTGCGTCTTCCTGATAATTCAGAACTCTAAGACCACGACCCTCAAACCAATTTTTATTCATTCAATTTTTTTTCTTTTCATGTTATACTTTTCGTATAATTTACCTGATATTGTATATTTTTTGTAAAAGTACGAAAAATTCTGTCAATTAATATTAATTTTCGTGTAATTTTGTGAAATATCATTGTTGTAGTTGGTTAATCCCCCCTTTTCTTATATCTATTTTCACAATGATTCACTTATTTTATGTATTCAGCTGTTTGTGTTGATGGATGAAAATACCATTTGTTGTTATACCATTTCTGGCCTGTTATTTTCCATTTGGAAATTAAGTGATTACATTCATTAATTTCGTTTATGATTTCAATTCTTTCCAATACTGAGAGATCATTATTAACTTCTCGATTATGTTCAATTGTTATTTGTAGTTGTTTGATATATTCTACATTTACTTTAGAATGAATTCTACTGATTGGAAGTGCCGTCATGTATAAAACAAAAGCAATAAAAGCCAGTATTGATAAAACACCACACGGTTCAGAATCCGAATTGAAAAATAATAAACCAAAAACGATTCCTAGTAAAAAAAATAAGATTAAAAATAAACCAGACATAATTTTAAATTTTTTAATTGTTAAAAATTATCTATAATAACTGCATGGGGCACAGAACCTCGTATTTTTGAGGTTTCCGGCCAAATCACATTCACCCTCAAAACGGCAATGTTTGCCGCGCATGTTTTTAATGACATTATCCACAACTTTTTTCACATCATCAGGATTAGGTTTCATTTTAATTTTTTGTTTTTTCATATTTTTTTATTTTAATGTTGTTTTTATTAAAATCACAATTCCGGATATACAACAAACCGATCCAAAAAGGCTTAAAATTGACCAAGCA
>JAKQTP010000148.1 GCA_029563035.1 archaeon
TAAAATTTGCACTTGATTCCTTAAAGTATGAAATAAAAAATCAACGAGAACAAGAAATACTCGGTAAGACTAGATTAATAAAATTCATAGTTTTAATTGCTGAAGAAGTTGGGTATACTAATTTAACATATGGCTGGTACAGAAACGGATATTATTGTCCAAGTATTTATGATATTCTTCTTCAAAAAAATATTAATAATCTAAGTAGTTACGTTTGTGAACATGTAAAATCTAATGATAAACAGAGAAAAATTGTGAATAATGCGATAGCCAAATACAAAGATATATTTCTTAGAGATGCAGAAAGATTCTTTGATTGGGTGTATAGGGTAAAAAGTCCAAAACAATATAGAAAATTTTACTCTAATTATTATAAATTTACAAATGATCTGAAAATTTTATCACAAATACTTACTAAAGGACAAGTTAATGAGAACCATCTAGCCAAAATTGATAATGATATCACAAATTATTATGAGGGATTAACTCATGTTGATGAAGATACTTTTTCAGTTTTTTGTGACTTTACAGATATTTTAGAGGCTATGAACATAAGCCTTAGGTATAATAAGAATAAACAAAAAATATCCAATGTCTTTGATGAATTGATTTCAATTCACAATAGATTGTATACTTTTTTAACTCCTTATACACAGACATTAGTTGGTCCAAAGAAAGAAATTGTTGTTGAAAATTTCATAAAAGATAGAAATATGGAAATATCAGGTATATCAAATGAGTTAAAAAAATTAGAGATAGATCTTAGAAAACAGTCATTGTGGCCATCTCACGAAGAAATGATCGAATATACAAAAAAATTATCTGCAGAATTTAAACCTCAGGAAATAAAGGAAATTGAAAAGGCTCTTTTGTCCTAGGGGATATAAATGGAATTTTTTTGTGACTCTGGCATACCAATCGCTTATGGTTTGCCTGATTCCTTTTCTAAAAACTGTAAAATTCATTTCGAAAAATATCCCGTTAATCAAAATAAATACTATTATTGTATCGAAGTAAAACAAGAATTTACAAAGAAAAGAAGTGAGCGAAGGAGAATAATGAGAAAAAAATCTCAATTTGAAAGAATTGTTGAAATCGAATCAAGATCATTTTTTAGTTTTGCTATAGAAAAAAATTTTCACAAAGATAAAAATTTTAACTTAATAAAAGAATCGGTACAGGAACAACTTATAGATAAAACAGGTAAGTCATATGTAATGTTAGAAAATGATGCTAAAATATTAAGTAATTGCATACTTTGGTCTATCAATGAAAATCCTAATTTGCCATATTTTCTCACAATTGATTATAATGATATAGTCAAGAATAAGGATTTTAT
>JAKQTP010000185.1 GCA_029563035.1 archaeon
TTAAGTAATAACTTAAAATGAGGTGATGATAATTAAAGATTATATATTAGTTATTAGCTTGATTTTATTATCAAGTGAAAGCTTGATAATGAGACTAGTAGCAATCGCGGGGTTGCTGTATTACGCAAAAAGGAGGGAAAAGTGATGCAAGAGACGTGTAAGGGTCCAAAATCTATCGAGGATTGTTTAAACTGCACTCTTAGTGAGTGTAAAAGCAACAAGCCAAGTTTATTTGACTTTGAAAAAAAAGTCAAATATCATATCCCAAAAACGTCATATACAATAGCTACGGTTATTGATATGGCGAAAGCGGGCAAAAGTAGCACA
This sequence comes from archaeon, assembly GCA_029563035.1. The sequence continues at coordinate 328 of JAKQTP010000185.1, forward strand.
TGGAATTTTAGATAATTTTAAAAGGAGGTTATTAAAATGGAATTAATGAACTTGATAGTCGCAGAAATCGAAAGAAGAAAAGCTTTTGATGCAGATTTAAAAAAAATGGGTGCTGAGTTATCTTGTTTAAATTGTATATCTCTAAATAAAGATAATTATTATAATTTGATGTTGTCACCAAATGCAAAATTGGTTAAATTTGAAGAAAACGAAGTGCAAGAAGTAAAAGTTGTGAATTATAAAGGCGCTGAATATTGGATAACAAAGGAGTTTGAAAAAAATGAAACTGCATGAACTAAATGAAGAAATAGAAGAAATCATAAGCATGATGAACGATGCAATAGAAGAAAATGACGAGGACACATTAACCGCATGCCGTGATACACTCGAGTCTATGCAGATAGACGTTGACGTTTGCGTATCTGCATATGTGGAAAACATAAAAAGAAATCAGGTATTTTCAGATGCGTTGAAATCTGAAATTGATACTTTAAAAAAAAGAAAGGAAGTAGCAGACAATAAAATTGACAGGCAAAAAGAATTTTTAAAACAGTTTATGCAAAAAGTTGACAAAAAGAAAGTTGAAACATCAACATGCAGCGTTACTGTGAGAAATAACGCTGAAAAGCTTATAATCGAAGATGAGGAACAACTTATTGAGTTTTTAAAACATAACGCAAAATGGTGTGTTAAAACAAAAGAAACAATTGATTTAAAAGCAGTAAAAGACCTTATGTTTAGTGTTCCTTTTACAAAAAAAGAAAAGACACAAAGTCTAATTATAAAATAAAAGGTGGTATATATGGATAATTTAAAATATTACAATATGGGGCG
>JAKQTP010000198.1 GCA_029563035.1 archaeon
AGATTCAGTATTAGTAAATCCTGAAGTATGGCCATCTATAGAAACATATGTGTATCATACAGAATTATGGCAGTATGCTGATGTAGATACACAAGAAGAGTTTGAATTAGGAGAAATAATTATGGAACACTATATTCTTAAAGGGCAAGGTGCAAAAGTATATGAAGATTATAAAGATTCATGGCAAAATACTGAGATAGAAAATAATGAAGACAAATTTCTTAATAAAATATCGAAACATTTTGGGAATGTAAATCAACAATAAAGGATGGGTATATGGCTATAAAAGAAAATGAAACAATTACTTACAGTAATATGTACAATGAAGCTACTAATAAATCTCAATTAAAACATGAAATCATATCATCTGTATACAATCACAAATATATAATTTCTGCTGTTCATGAGGGAAGAGCATATGATATATCAGAAGAACCTAAAGTAAATAAAATTCCTGCTATTATTTTTGGTTCTGGTGCTTCATTAGATAAATCATTACCTTATTTGAAAGACTGGAAAGGTGGAACTTTTTGTACGACAAGTCATGCTGAATCACTTATTAGATTTGGAGTAGAACCTACATATATTATAGATTTAGACCCAATTTGTCCATGGTCTGATATAAGTGATATAGATTGGTCTAAGACTAAAACAAAATTAGTATTACATCCTGGAGTTTATCCTGATTTAGTAGAACATTGGCCTAATAAAATGTTACTATATCTTGAAAATTCTGGTGATCCTATGGCTTTTTACAGTACAATACAACCTATTATGTATACAGAACGAATACATCCTGAATTAGCAACAAGAGATCAGCCACTAAAAAGACTGATTGTAACAAATTTTTCTATATTTGCTTGCTCTCCTCCATTAGAATTATTTGTAGCTCATTTATTAGGGTATGATCCTATTTTTACTTGTGGTATTGATTTTGCTTTTACTTTTGATAAAGAGCGTTTTACAAATTGGAAAGTAAAAAAAGAATATCTTAAAGATACTGGTATAGACCCTAGGAAAGACCAATATACAGAAGAAGAATGGGGAAATATGTGGTATCCAATAGAGCATCCTCTTCCAGCACTTAATGAAAATGATATAATTATTACATCAAATGGATTGAAGGCTGAAAGAATGCATATTTATTATAAAAAGAATTTTATTAGTGCTTGGAGATTACTAGGTGAAACAGTATATTCAACTGATTTTGGTGCTGTTACAGAAATTCCATTTATTCCTATAGAAAAAGTAATAAAACAGCAAGGTTTAGGATTTCCAAAAATTGGTATGAAAAGAATAAATAGAATAGCTGATTTATATTTAGCTAAGCAGCATTGCTTCGTATTAGAATCAGATGAAGGCTTATCTTTTGTAGAATCAGAAAATCCATTAGAAGAAGCAGAAAAATTTATGAAAGAAAATAATAGCAAATATGTATGTACTGTTTGTAAAAAGAATATGCTTTTAACTGATAAAGATACTTATATAAATCATGAAAATGAAGATTGCCCTGTCTGTAAATCAAAAGGGAGTCTTAAACGAGTTGTTCATTTTGATGTATCTAATAATATGAAACGGATAAGAAGTCTATTAAAAGAGACAAAGCAATGATAGGAGTTATAATATGGATAAGGATAAAAAAGATATTCGGATAAAAGCAGAAGCTTGTTATAATAAGGATTTACATCCATTATTGATAGAAAGTCTATTACAGAATGGTGTTAATGCTAATGAAATAATAAAGAAGTTAGGGATAACTCCAGGAATATACAGATATTGGGCTAAAAACTTTCCTGAAGTAAGAAATGCTATAGAAAAAGGCAAGCAGCCTGTAGATTTGAAAATAGTGAGTGCATTATATAAAAATGCTGCTGGATATACAGTAAAAGAAATAACAAGAAAAACTCATACTATTACAGCAAGTGATGCAAAACTTATAGAAGATGGGTTTGAAGATAAAGTCCCTAAAGAAGATGTAATAATAAGGGAAAAACATGTTCCACCTAATGTTATAGCACAAATATTCTGGTTGAAAAATAGATTACCTAATGACTGGAAGGATGACCATTCTCTTGATGTCAACAGCAAAGCTATTTATACTATTACAGCAGCACCTAGTGTTGAAGATGCAAAC